>NZ_JBIVNT010000003.1:0-885244 GCF_044753725.1 Micromonospora sp. NPDC093243
GCGACGTCCTATACGCCATGCTCCGCGACAAGATCCCCTACCAACCCCGCCCAACGGCACCGATCCCCGCTTGACGAAACCCATAGGGACACCCCCCCGTGGGCGGGCGTGGCGGCGACCGACCCCTGGTTCGGCCACCTTTGCTCTGCTTCACCCCAGGAAACGCCGGCCGTCCGGTGTCCGGACGCGGGGTGTTGCCCCCGCTGAAGCAGAGCAAAGGGGGAATCGGGTGCCCCCCGTCCGCCGGTGCGGGGGCGTGGCTGATCCACTCGGGCTCACGGAAGTCGGGGCGTCCGGGTGGTGCGGATACCGCGACTTCCCGGACGTCGAGTGGATCAAGCGGCGTCGAGTGGATCAAGCAGTGTCGAGTGGATCGAGCGGCTGAGCGTCAGGCCGTACCCCAGGTGTAGGTCTGCTTGCGGAGCTTGAGATAGACGAACGCCTCGGTGGAGAGCACGCCCTCGACGGCGCGCAGCCGTTGCAGGATCTCCAGCAGGTGGTCGTCGTTGCGGCAGACCACCTCGGTGAGCAGGTCGAACGAGCCGGCGGTGATGACGACGTAGTCGACCTCCACCAGTTCGGCCAGGCGGTCGGCCACCGCCTCCAGATCGCCGTCGGTGCGCAGGCCGATCATCGCCTGTCGGGGGAAGCCGAGCTGGAGCGGATCGGTGACCGCGACGATCTGCATCACCCCGGCGTCGAGCAGCCGCTGGACCCGCTGGCGTACGGCGGCCTCGGAGAGCCCGACCGCCTTGCCGATGGTGGCGTACGGCCGGCGTCCGTCCTCCTGGAGCTGCTCGATGATCTGCTTGGCAACGTCATCGAGCAGAGCGTGGCTGGCGCCGTCACGGACGGTGACCCGCCGCCCGCCGTTGCCGTTCTCCTGCTGCCGGTTCGTCATCGACCGCTCCCCATGTCCGTTCCCGCGCGGTTAGCCTAGTGCCTCGCGCAGTCTGGCGTATTTCGTCGTCTAGAGCTAATCCCGCAACGGAATCCCTTGTAAGGAAGGTCACCCCATGTCAGGATCAGTCGTCAATCGCACCTGACCCTCCCGCCGGCGCCGTCACCCCCGTCCCCGCCGCCGACGATGACCCCCTTTAAGGAGTCGTCACATGCGTAGTCCCCTCCGGCCCCTTTCCCGGCGCGGCCTGCTCACCGGCACCCTCGGCTCGGCCACGATGCTCGCCGTCGGCGGCGCCCTGACCGGCTGCGGCACCAAGGGCGCCCAGCAGACCGAAGCCGGTTGCGTCAGCGAAGACCTCTCCGGCACCGAGAAGAAGCTCGCCTTCTCGAACTGGCCGCAGTACATGGACGTGGACGAGAAGGACGAGTCGAAGCGGCCCACCCTCGACGCGTTCATCGCCAAGAGCGGCGTCCAGGTGACGTACACCGAGGACGTCAACGACAACAACGAGTTCTTCGGCAAGGTGCAGAACCAGCTCGCCGGCTGTCAGCCCACCGAGCGCGACATCATGACCCTCACCGACTGGATGGCCGCCCGGATGATCCGGCTCGGCTGGATCCAGAAGCTCGACAAGTCCAAGATGCCCAACGTCGAGGCCAACCTGCTGCCGTCGCTGAAGGGCCGCTCCTTCGACAAGGACAACCAGCTCGCCATCCCGTGGCAGTCGGGCCTGGCCGGCCTCGCCTACAACGGCAAGGTCACCAAGGAGATCCGGACCGTCGACGAGCTGCTCACCCGCCCCGACCTCAAGGGCAAGGTGACCGCGCTGTCGGAGATGCGCGACACGATGGGCCTGCTGCTCCAGTCGAACGGCCACGACCCGTCGAACTTCACCGCGGCCCAGTTCGACGACGCGCTCAACAAGCTGAAGAAGGCGGTCGACTCCGGCCAGATCCGCAAGTTCACCGGCAACGACTACGCGCCCGACCTGGCCAAGGGCGACATCGCCGCGTGCGTCGGCTGGTCCGGCGACGTCATCCAGCTCGGCTTCGAGGACGAGAAGGTCAAGTTCGTGGTGCCCGACTCCGGCGTGATGCTCTGGTCGGACAACATGCTGGTGCCGAACAAGGCCACGCACAAGGGCAACGCCGAGCAGCTCATGAACTACTACTACGAGCCGGCGGTCGCCGCCCAGCTCGCCGCGTACGTGAACTACATCTGCCCCGTGCAGGGCGCGCAGGCCGAGATGGAGAAGATCGATCCGGAGCTGGCCGCCAACCCGCTGATCTTCCCGGACGAGGCGATGCTGTCGAAGTCCAAGGTCTTCATGGCACTGGACGAAAAGCAGGAGCGCGAGTACGAAAGCAAGTTCCAGCAGGTCATCGGGGCCTGACGACGGGATGGGCGGGAAGACAGTGGGACGCGAGACTCCGGCCGGCGACCTGCGACTGGCCAACCTCACCAAACGGTTCGGCATCTTCACCGCGGTGGACGACCTGAGCCTCACCATCCCGCAGGGCTCGTTCTTCGCCCTGCTCGGGGCGTCCGGGTGCGGCAAGACCACCACGCTCCGGATGATCGCCGGCCTGGAGGAGCCGACCAGCGGGCAGGTGCTGCTCGGCGACCGGGACATCGCCCGGCTGCGCCCGTACAAGCGGCCGGTGAACACGGTCTTCCAGAGCTACGCGCTCTTTCCGCACCTGAACATCTTCGAGAACGTGGCCTTCGGGCTGCGCCGGCGCGGCATCCGCTCGGTCGACGACGAGGTCATGCGGATGCTGTCGCTGGTGCAGCTCGACGACTACGGCAGCCGCCGGCCGGCCCAGCTCTCCGGCGGGCAGCAGCAGCGGGTCGCGTTGGCCCGCGCCCTGATCAATCAACCGCAGGTGCTGCTGCTGGACGAGCCCCTCGGTGCGCTCGACCTGAAGCTGCGCCGGCAGATGCAGATCGAGCTGAAGCGGATCCAGACCGAGGTCGGCATCACGTTCGTGCACGTCACCCACGACCAGGAGGAGGCCATGACGATGGCCGACACGGTCGCGGTGATGAACGCCGGCCGGATCGAACAGCTCGGCGCGCCGGCCGACATCTACGAGTACCCGGCCACCGCGTTCGTGGCGAACTTCCTCGGCCAGTCCAACCTGCTGGCCGGCGAGGCGGCCGGCACCACCGGCAGCGAGGTGCCGGTGACCGCCCACGGCGCCCGCTACTCGGTGCCCGCCGACCGGGCCCGCGCCGACCGCGGGCCGGTCCACCTGGGCGTACGCCCGGAGAAGCTGCACCTGGTCGACTCCGTCGACCAGGTCCCCGCCGGCCACCAGCACGTCACCGGGGTGGTCACCGACGCCTCCTACGTCGGGGTCAGCACCCAGTACCTGCTGCGCACCGGTTGGGGTAGTGAGCTGTCGGTCTTCGCCGCGAACAGCGGCGCGACCTCGCGGCTGGCCGTCGGCGCGGAGGCGGTGGCGCACTGGGACCCGCGGCACGCGTTCCTGCTGCCGCGGGAGCCGGGCGAGACCGACCGGACCACGCCGGTACTGGACGAACCGGTCGGTGTGACGCCATGAGCCTCGCGCACATGACCACCGGGCAGCCGGCGGCGGCCCCGCCGCCGGCCGCCCGGCGCGGGCGGCACCGGTTGCTGCCGTACCTGCTGCTGCTTCCCGGCGGGGCCTGGCTCTTCGTCTTCTTCGCCGTGCCGCTGTTCCAGCTCGCCGCCGCGAGCCTCTACGACCCCACCGGCTCGCTCTCCACCGGGTACGCGCTGACCTGGGCGTTCGGCAACTACCCGGACGCGCTGACAGCGTACTGGCCGCAGTTCGCCCGGTCGTTCCTCTACGCCGGGCTGGCACTGGTGCTCGCCCTGCTGATGGGCTACCCGCTGGCGTACGCGATCGCGCAGAAGGCCGGCCGGTGGAAGAACCTGCTGCTGGTCTGCGTGGTCGCGCCGATGTTCACCAGCTTCCTGGTCCGCACGCTGGCCTGGAAGACGATCCTGTCGGACAACGGCTGGCTGGTCGGGCTGCTGCGCGACATCCACCTGCTCGGGCCGGACGGCCGGCTGCTGGCCACGCCGTTCGCGGTGGTGCTCGGCCTGACGTACAACTTCCTGCCGTTCCTGGTGCTGCCGCTCTACGCCAGCCTGGAACGGCTGGACTACCGGCTGCTGGAGGCGGCGAGCGACCTGTACGCGAGCCCGGTCCGGGCGTTCCGCAAGGTCACCCTGCCGCTCTCCATGCCCGGCCTGGTCGCCGGAACGCTGCTCTTCTTCATCCCGGCCAGCGGTGACTACATCAACGCCGAGCTGCTCGGCACCCCGAACGAATACATGATCGGCAACGTCATCGACTCGGCGTTCCTGGTCCGGCTCGACTACCCGCAGGGCGCGGCGCTGTCGTTCCTGCTGATGGCGGCGATCCTCGCGGTGGTCTTCGTCTACCTGCGCCGAGCCGGCACGGAGGAGGTCCTGTGAGCGCGAGGAGTGCAGCGCAGCGGAGCCCCGCAGCCATGAACGAAAGGGGAACGCTGTGAGGTTCTCCCGTTGGCTGGCTGACCGTTGGGTGATGGGCCTGGCGCTGCTGGTGCTCGGCTACCTGTCGCTGCCGATCGTGGTGGTGGCCGGGCTGTCGTTCAACCGCCCGTCGAGCCGGCTCTCCTACGACTTCAACGAGTTCACCCTCGACAACTGGCGCAACCCGTGTGCCACCTCCGACATGTGCGACGCGGTGGTGCGCAGCGTGCAGATCGGCTTCATCGCCACCGTGGTCGCCACGCTGCTCGGCACGCTGATGGCGTTCGCGCTGGTCCGGCACCGCTTCCGCGGCCGGGCCGGGATCAACGTGCTGATCTTCCTGCCGATGGCCACCCCGGAGCTGGTGATGGGCACCTCGCTGCTCGCCCTCTTCGTCTCCGCCGGGGTGCCGCAGGGCTTCTGGACCATCGTCATCGCGCACGTGATGTTCTGCGTCTCGTTCGTGGTGGTCACCGTCAAGGCGCGGCTGGCCGGGATGGACTCCCGGCTGGAGGAGGCCGCGATGGACCTCTACGCCAACGAGTGGCAGACCTTCCGGCGGATCACCCTGCCGCTGGTGCTGCCCGGCATCGTGGCCGCCGCGCTGCTCGCCTTCTCGTTGAGCTTCGACGACTTCATCATCACGAACTTCAACGCCGGCACCACCGTCACCTTCCCGATGTACGTCTGGGGGGCCGCCCAGCGGGGCATCCCGCCGCAGGTCAACGTCATCGGCACGGCGATGTTCGTGATCGCGCTGCTGCTGGTGCTGGCCAGTACGCTGCGTGGCCGGCGGACCCGCCGGGCCGCCCTGCCGGTCAGCCCGGTGGGCGGCGGAACCGGCCGGCGCCCGTCATGACCCGTCCCGGCATCGGCCGGGCGCTGGCCGACGCGGCGCCCGTGCCGTACTGGCTGGACCGCCCGGAACGGCCCGACCCGCTCCCGCCGCTGCACGGCACGCACACCGCCGACCTGCTCGTCGTCGGCGGCGGTTACAGCGGGCTCTGGACCGCGCTGCTGGCCAAGCGGGACGACCCGGGTCGGGACGTGCTCCTGGTCGACGCGGGCAGCTGCGGCTGGGCGGCGTCCGGACGCAACGGCGGGTTCTGCGCCGCCTCGCTCACCCACGGGCTTGCCAACGGGGTCGAGCGGTTCCCCGGCGAGATCGACGAGTTGGAACGGCTCGGCCGGGAGAACCTCGACGCCATCGCCGCGACCGTCGCCGAGTTCGGCATCGACTGCGACTTCGAGCGCACCGGCGAACTGGCGGTCGCCGTCGAGCCGTACCAGCTCGACGGGCTCGCCGAGGAGGCCGAGCTGGCCCGCCGGTACGGCCACGACGTGCGGCTGCTCGACGCCGACGAGGTACGCGCCGAGGTCGACTCGCCGACGTACCTCGGCGGGATGTGGGACCGCGACCGGGTGGCCATGCTCGACCCGGCGAAGCTCGCCTGGGGGCTGCGTCGGGCCTGCCTGAGCGTCGGGGTGCGGATCGCCGAGCACACCCGGGTGACCGGGCTGCGCCGCGACGGGGCCGCGCTACGGGCCAGCACCGCCGGTGGCCGGGACGCCGCACCCGGGCACGTCCGCGCCCGGCAGGTCGTGCTCGCCACGAACGCGTTCCCGCCGCTGCTGCGCCGGCTGCGCTCCTGGCTGGTGCCGGTCTACGACTACGCGCTGATGACCGAGCCGCTCGGCGAGGACGAGCGGAAGTCGATCGGCTGGGCGAACCGCCAGGGTCTCGCGGACACCGGCAACCAGTTCCACTACTACCGCATCACCACCGACGGACGGATCCTCTTCGGCGGGTACGACGCCGTCTACCACTACGGCAACCGGACCACGCCGGCCCTGGAGCAGCGCTGGGACACCTTCAACGCGCTCGCCGACCACTTCTTCACCACGTTCCCGCAGCTGGACGGTCTGCAGTTCAGCCACCGGTGGGGCGGGGTGATCGACACCTGCACCCGGTTCTGCCCGTTCTTCGGCACCGCCTACGACGGGCAGTTGGCCTACGCGGCCGGCTACACCGGCCTCGGCGTCGGGGCCACCCGGTTCGGCGCCCGGGTGATGCTCGACCTGCTCGCCGGCGGGGACACCCCGCTGACCCGGCTCGACCTGGTGCGCAGCACGCCACTGCCGTTCCCGCCGGAGCCGTTCCGCGCGGCCGGCATCAACCTCACCCGCTGGTCGCTCGCCCGCGCCGACGCGCGCGAGGGGCGGCGCAACCTCTGGCTCCGTACGCTCGATCGTTTTGGTTTGGGGTTCGATTCCTGATGCGCATCCTGCTCGTCGGCGCCGGTGGCGTCGGCTCCGCCGCCGTATCCATCGCCGCCCGCCGCTCCTTCTTCGAAACGATGGTGGTCGCGGACTACGACCTGGGCCGGGCGAGCCGGGCCATCGCCGAACACGACGGCCGATTCGTCGCCGCCCCGGTGGACGCCTCGTCGGCGGAGGCCGTCGCCGCGCTCTGCCGGGAGCACCGGATCACCCACGTGCTCAACGCCGTCGATCCGCGCTTCGTTCTGCCGATCTTCGAGGGCGCGTTCGCAGCCGGGGCCGACTACCTGGACATGGCGATGTCGCTGTCCCGCCCGCATCCCACCCGCCCGCACGCGGAGACCGGCGTGAAGCTCGGCGATGAGCAGTTCGCGCGGGCCGACGAGTGGGCGACGGCCGGCCGGCTGGCGCTCTGCGGCATCGGCGTCGAGCCCGGGCTCTCCGACGTCTTCGCCCGGTACGCCGCCGAGGAGCTCTTCGCCGAGATCGACGAGATCGGGGTACGCGACGGCGCGAACCTCACCGTCGACGGCTACGACTTCGCCCCGTCCTTCTCCATCTGGACGACCATCGAGGAGTGCCTGAACCCGCCGGTGGTCTGGGAGGCCGACCGCGGCTGGTACACCACGGCGCCCTTCTCCGAGCCGGAGGTCTTCGAGTTTCCCGACGGGATCGGCCCGGTCGAGTGCGTCAACGTGGAGCACGAGGAGGTGCTGCTCATTCCGCGCTGGGTCGACGCGAAGCGGGTCACCTTCAAGTACGGCCTCGGCGACGAGTTCATCGAGGTGCTCAAGACGCTGCACAAGCTGGGGTTGGACTCGACCGCGCCGGTCCGGGTCGGCGGCGCCGCGGTGTCGCCCCGGGACGTGGTGGCCGCCTGCCTGCCCGATCCGGCCACCCTGGGCGAGAGGATGCGCGGCAAGACCTGCGCCGGCACCTACGTCACCGGCACCGGCGTCGACGGCCGCCCCCGGCGGGTCTACCTCTACCACGTGGTCGACAACGAGTGGTCGATGAAGGAGTACGGCCACCAGGCGGTGGTCTGGCAGACCGCGGTCAACCCGGTGGTGGCGCTGGAGCTGCTCGCCAACGGCGACTGGGCCGGGACGGGCGTGCTCGGCCCGGAGGCGCTGCCGCCACGGCCCTTCCTGGACCTCCTGACCGGATACGGCTCACCCTGGGGGATGCAGGAGCGATGAGTCGCTACGGAGCCATGTACGGACCCGACCTGACCTTCCTCGGGGTGCCCGCGTGTGACCTGTACGAGCCGGCGTCGTTCGCCGACGCGGACGTGGTGATCGTCGGGGCGCCCTTCGACGGCGGCACCTCCCACCGGCCGGGCACCCGGTTCGGGCCGTCGGCCATCCGGCAGGCCTGCTACCTGCCGCACGACGGCTCCCGCCCCTCGCTGGCGCTGCGCGTCGACGGCCTGCAGGACCTGCGGGTGTACGACGCCGGCGACGTGGAGATGTTCGCTGGCGACATCGAGCGGTCACTGGGCGCCCTCGAAGCCGCGGTGTACGCGGTCGCCGCGTCGGGCGCCATTCCGATCGTGCTCGGCGGCGACCACTCCATCGCCCTGCCGGACGCCACCGGGGTGGCCCGGCAGCACGGGCTGGGCCGGGTGTCGCTGGTGCACTTCGACGCGCACGCCGACACCGGCGACATCGAGTTCGGCAGCCTGCACGGGCACGGCCAGCCGATGCGCCGGCTGATCGAATCCGGGGCGGTGCGCGGCGACCGGTTCCTCCAGATCGGACTGCGCGGCTACTGGCCCGGCCCCGAGACGCTGTCCTGGATGGCGGAGCAGCGGATGCGCTCGTACGAGATGACCGAGCTGGTGGCCCGGGGGCTCGACGACTGCCTGTCGGAGGCCTTCGCCATCGCCACGGACGAGTGCGAGGGGGTGTTCCTCTCCGTCGACGTGGACGTGGTCGACCCGGGCATGGCGCCGGGCACCGGCACGCCCGAGCCGGGCGGGCTCACCTCCCGCCAACTGCTCGACGCGGTCCGCCGCTGCTGCTACGAACTGCCCGTGGTCGGGGTGGACGTGGTCGAGGTCGCCCCGCCGTACGACCACGCCGACATCACCGCGTACCTGGGCAATCGGGTGGTGCTGGAGGCGCTGTCGGCGATCGCCCGCCGCCGCCGCGACGCCGCCGGTGGTACGCCCTGGGATCCCCGCCAGCCCCTGCTCGACGGCCGCTGACCACACCGGCACCCCTGCCGGCCCGGTTGCCGGCTTGCTGGTCGGTGGTCGGCGGCCGGGCGGCGGGCGGCGGGGCGATAATCGGTCGATGGGCCAGACCACCGCCGAGCAGTCGCCACCCCGCCGCCCCGACGCGCGGGCGGCCATCCTGGTCACGCTCGGCTGGTACGCCGCGGTCATCGCGGCCGGCTTCGGCGGGGCCGCCCTGCTCTCCGGGGCCGTGCCGGCCGGCTGCGGCGACGAGTGCACCTCGGAGCGGGACGGCTGGCTGCTCTTCGGCCTCTACACCGTGACGCCGGCGCTCTTCGTGGCGATGCTGGTCAGCCTCGTCCTGCTCCGGCTGACGGTCACCCGTCTGCGCTCCGCCCTCGCGGCGGGCACCCTCTCCGCCGTACCCGTGCTGTTGCTCGCCGGCGGTCTGGCCGCCCTGGTCCTGCGGTAGTCCTGACTCCGCCGCGATCGGCTCGGTCTCCGCTGGCCGATCGGATGGTGACCGAGGGCGAGTTGTTGAGGCCGCAACCACTTTCGGTGACGATCGCTAACCGCGCTGCCTCCATCTTCGACGGCCGTTGCAGGTGAAGCGGCAGGTAGGAGGATCTCCGGAACGCCTGTGACGACGAGACTCGCGGCGTGACACATCAACCGCCACCATTTCCCCCGACGCCGGGCGGGTTCGTCGTGCCGCCCCGCCCGAACTGGTTCCGCCGGCTGAGTCCCGCGCAGCGCGCCCTGACGATCGTCGGCGCCGCGGCGCTGTCGCTCGTGTTGCTCTGCTGCGGAGGGACGACCGTCATCGCCGCCGTGTTCGGGGATCCGAAACCGAGCCAGTCGAGTAACGCCGCCGCCCAGCAGGGAGAGCCGATCGTCGCCGCACCGAACGGCGAGCCGACGAACGAGGCCCCGGGGCTGCCGGCCGAGCCCGCCAGCCCGTCGCCCTCCGCGACGTCCGCCACGCCGCCGCCGGCCGCCCAGCCCAGCCCGAAGGTGGAGACGCGCACCGTCACCGAGACGGCGACCATCAGGTACGGCCAGCGCACGGTGAAGGACCCCAATCTGGCCGAGGGCAAGCGAGTCACCCGGACCAACGGTGCGAACGGGGTGCGCACGCTGACCTACCAGGTGACCCTGACCGACGGCGTGCAGACCGCCAAGAAGTTGGTCAAGTCCGTGGTCACCAAGAAGCCGGTCACCCAGGTCGTCGCGGTAGGCACCAAGCCCGCGTCGAACTGCGATCCCAATTACAGCGGCTGCGTCCCGATCGCAAGCGACGTCGACTGTGCCGGCGGCGGTGGCAACGGCCCCAAATACGTGACCGGCCCCGTCAAGGTCATCGGCGACGACATCTACGACCTGGACCGAGACAACGACGGCTACGGCTGCGACGACTAACCCCCACCCCACCCCCACCCCCACCCCCACCCCCACCCCCCACCCCCACCCCCGCCCCCGCCCCGTCGATCATGCAGTTGTGGTGCCAGCTTGTTGGTGATCCGGGGCTTTTGCGAGGCACCACAACTGCATGATCGGCGCGGGGTGGGCGCGGGGTGGGCGCGGGAGTAGCACGGCGGGGGCCGGGGGCGGGGAGTTTCCACAGGAGGGTGGGTTGTCCACAGGGGCGCCTGCTCGGGGTCGAGCGCAGTGCTGGGGTGCGGCAGCGTGCCGGGGCATGCCAGAGCTGTACCGCTACTCGGATCTGCTGAGATCGGGCGTCACCCGGGAACAGGTGCGACAACGACTCGAGGCCGGGCAGCTGGGTCGGCTGTCGAGAGGGGTCTACGGCTCGACTGTCGATCCGATCCGCCGCCTGCCGGCGCTCTTCCGGCGGCTCCCCGAAGGAGCCGTCGTCGGGTTCTCCACCGGCGCTCAACTACACGGCTTCGGGACTGTCCGCGGGAACGTCCACGTGATCGTGCCCGCCGGTGTGGTCGTACCGAGGATCAGAGGCATCGTCGCCCACGAGGCCGTGCTTCCGGTGCGCGACCCGGTACGGCTGGCCGGAGTGCCCTGCGCGCCGGCTGCCCGATGTGCGGTCGACCTTGCCCGGACGGTACGCCGCATGGATGCGATGCCGTTGCTGGACCGGTGTCTGCGGGTGGGAGCGTGCCGGCCGGAGGAGCTTCTGACTGAGGTCATGCGGCATGCCCGGTTGCGCGGCGTATGCCAGGCCAGGCAACTGGTGCGGCTCGCCGACCCGCGTGCGGAGTGTCGGCAGGAGAGCCAGTTGCGGCTTCTGCTGATCGATGGCGGCCTGCCGGCACCCGAACCCCAGCTGTGGGTGCGGGACAGGAACGGCATCCCGCTCTACCGGCTTGATCTCGGCTACCGGAAACGCCGCGTCGGCGTCGAGTACGACGGCCAGACCCACCTCGACCGCGACCGCCTCCGGCGTGACCGGTCACGCATGAATTGGCTCGCGGCCAACGGATGGCGGATGCGCTACTTCACCGACGTGGACCTCTACCAACGCCCGCAACAGATCCTCGCCACCATCACCCCCCTCCTCCACCCCTGACCCCGCCCCTGCCCGGCCTCTGCCCGGTCGATCTTGCAGTTGTGGTGCCTCACAAACCGTGCGATTTGCCAGCAAGCAGGCACCACAACTGCAAGATCGCCGGGGGCGGGGGCGGGGGCGGGGGCGGGGGCGGGGGTGGGGGTTAGGTGGCTAGGTGGGAGCGGATCAGGAACCTCACGCCTTCGGGGGCTTCGAGGGAGAAGCCGCTGCCTCGGCCGGGTACGACGTCGACGGTGAGGCGGGTGTGTTTCCACAGTTCCCACTGGCTCGTCGACATCCAGAACTCGACCGGCTCCGGCACGCCGTCGATGCGCAGCGAGGCGAGCAGCACGTCGGAACCGCCGGTGCGGAACTCGCCGGCCGGGTAGCACATCGGGGCACTGCCGTCGCAGCAGCCGCCGGACTGGTGGAACATCAGCGGCCCGTGCTGCTCCCGCAGTGATCGGAGCAGCACGGCCGCGGCCGGCGTCACGCCCACCGGATCATCCATCAGAAGAAGCCGAGCTTCTTGGGGGAGTAGCTGACCAGTAGGTTCTTCGTCTGCTGGTAGTGCTCCAGCATCATCTTGTGGTTCTCCCGGCCGATGCCGGACTGCTTGTAACCGCCGAACGCGGCGTGCGCCGGGTAGGCGTGGTAGCAGTTGGTCCAGACCCGGCCGGCCTGGATCGCCCGCCCCGCGCGGTAGGCGGTGTTCATGTCCCGGGTCCAGACACCCGCGCCGAGCCCGTAGAGCGTGTCGTTGGCGATCTTCACGGCGTCGTCGAGGTCGGCGAAGGAGGTCACCGAGACCACCGGGCCGAAGATCTCCTCCTGGAAGATCCGCATCGAGTTGTCGCCCTCGAAGATGGTTGGTTCAACGTAGTATCCGCCCGACAAGTCGCCACCCAGGTCCGCACGCGATCCGCCGGTCAGCACCTTCGCGCCCTCCTGCCGGCCGATGTCCAGGTAGGACAGGATCTTCTCGAGCTGGTCGTTCGACGCCTGCGCGCCGATCATCGTGTCGGTGTCCAGCGGGTGCCCCTGCTTGATGGCCCCGGTGCGGGCGACGGCCGCCGCCAGGAAGTCCGAGTAGTGGCCCTGCTGGATCAGCGCCCGGGACGGGCAGGTGCACACCTCACCCTGGTTGAGCGCGAACATGGCGAAGCCCTCGAGCGCCTTGTCCAGGAAGTCGTCGGAAGCAGCGCTGACGTCGTCGAAGAAGAGGTTGGGGCTCTTGCCGCCCAGTTCCAGGGTGACCGGCTTGATGTTCTCGCTGGCGTACTGCATGATCAGCCGCCCGGTGGTGGTCTCGCCGGTGAACGCCACCTTGGCCACCCGCGGCGAGGAGGCCAGCGGCTTGCCCGCCTCGACGCCGAAGCCGTTGACCACGTTGACCACGCCGGGCGGCAGCAGGTCGGCCACCAGCGACAGCCAGTAGTGGATGGACGCGGGGGTCTGCTCGGCCGGTTTGAGCACGACGGCGTTGCCGGCCGCGAGGGCCGGGGCCAGCTTCCAGGTCGCCATGAGCAGCGGGAAGTTCCACGGGATGATCTGTCCGACCACGCCGAGCGGTTCGTGGAAGTGGTAGGCGACGGTGTCGTCGTCCAACTCGCCGAGGGAGCCCTCCTGGGCCCGGATCGCCCCGGCGAAGTAGCGGAAGTGGTCGATGGCGAGCGGGATGTCGGCGGCCAGCGTCTCGCGTACCGGCTTGCCGTTCTCCCAGGTCTCGGCGATTGCCAGGGATTCCAGGTTCTCCTGCATCCGGTCGGCGATCCGGTTGAGGATCAGCGACCGTTCGGCGACCGAGGTGCGGCCCCACGCGTCGGCGGCGCCGTGCGCGGCGTCGAGCGCCTTCTCGACGTCGTCGGCGGTGCCCCGGGCCACCTCGCAGAAGGTCTGCCCGGTGACCGGGGTGGGGTTCTCGAAGTACCGTCCGCCGTGCGGCTTGACGTACTCGCCGCCGATGAAGTGGTCGTAGCGGGACTGCCAGTGGGTGGGCGCGTCGTAGCGCGTCATGGTTACCTCCGCCGTCAAGGTGCGGTGAACGGCGGCGACGTTAGTTTCCCCGACGTTGCAGCCACGTTGCGCGCGACAGGTCGTACTCCCCGGCGAGCTGTTGGATGCGGGCCACCGCGAGGGGCCGGCGCGGCGCGCCCGGCGGCAGCGCCCGGGCCAGCGCCTGCCAGGCGGCCAGGTCGTCGGCGCCGGCGGGTGTCGCGGTCCAGGTCGTGAGCAGCGCCGGGTCCGCGGCGGCCAGCACGGCCGCGCGGAGCTGGCCGTCGATCAACCGGCGCAGGCGCGTCACGCCCGGTGCGTCCGACCCGGGCAGCAGAGCGCCGGGGTACGCCTCGAGCGCGCCCGCCGGGTCGCCCCGGTCGAGCAGTTCGATGACGGTACGGAAGTCGGCGCGCACCCTTGCCCGCAGCCGGTACGGGCGGGAGTCGAGCAGCTCCGGGCCGAGCACCCGGCGCAGCCGGGACAGCTCGGCGCGCAGGGTCACCGGGTGCAGCCGGTCGTCGCCGTACAGGTCGAGGCCGAGCTGTTCGCCGGTGCGCCCCTCGGGGTGGTCGATCAGCAGCGCCAGCAGCTCGCTGTGCCGTCGGCCGAGCCGGATCCGCCGCCCGTCGACGCGCAGCTCCGCCTCGTCCCGGCCGAGCGCGGCGACGGTGACCACGCCCGGCTCGACCGGATCGTCGGCCACGAGCTGCGCCTCGGCGGCCCGGGCGGTGGCCCGCACCAGGGCCAGGCTCTGCGGGTTGGCCAGGTGGTCGCCGCCGGTGATGTCGACCGCGCCGAGCAGCCGGCCGGTGCCCGGGTCGTGGATCGGCGCGGCGGCGCAGGTCCAGCGCTGCACCGGCCGGCTGAAGTGTTCGGTGGCGAAGATCTGCACACTGTGGTCGACCGCCAGGGCGGTGCCGGGGGCGTTGGTGCCGGCGTGCGCCTCGTCCCACCGGGCGCCGGGCACGAAGTTCATCCGCTCGGCGTGCCGGAGCACCCCGGGGTGCCCCTCCACCCAGAGCAGCCGCCCGTACGCGTCGCAGACCGCCATCAGGTGGGCGCCGTCCTGCGCGATGCCGCCGAGCAGGTCGCGGAAGAGCGGCAGCACTCGGGCCAGTGGGTGGGCGGATCGGTAGCTCTCCAGCACGTCGTCGGTCAGGTCGACCGGCGGCGTGGTCTCCGGGTCGAGCAGCGCCCCCGCGGAGCGGCGCCACGAGTTGGCGACCACGTCGCGCAGCCGCCGGTCGGTGCGGAGGGCTGCTTCCGGGCCGCCGGCGAGGAAGGCCTCGTGCGCGGCGCCGACCTGCGCGATCCGCTCCACCGGATCGACGCCGAATTCCAGGGCGAGCCACGGGTCGGCCATGGGCGACCTCCTCCGGCCCATCGTGACGCAGCTCACCCCCCAACGCCAAACGCGCGTGGTCGCGGGGACGCAGGCGGTCGGACGACGCGGCAGGGCCGCCACCGCCCCCGGGGTGGCTTGCGGGCATTTGTCCCCGGGGCGGTGGCGTGGAGGATGGCTGCGGCGGGCGCTTACAGAACCCTTAACTCCTGCCTGAGACGGTGTGCCGGACGACGACGGAACCACGGGAGCGGAAGCGTGCGGGTGCTGGTGGCGGACGACGAGTACTGGGCGCTGCTCACCGGCGCGCCGCACACCCGCTACGGGCCGATCTGACCCAACGTTGGGATCACGGTTCCGGCCGGCGGTGAACGATTCGGCGCTCCCCATCCGTACCAGGCGTCGTAGGACACCACCGGACGACGGGAGACAACGGTGAAGGTGCAGCGCAAGCACGTGCTGGCGGCTGGTGTGGCGGTGGCCGCCGTGGCGGCCGTGGCGGTGGGCACCGGCCTCGGGTTCGCGGACACCGCACCGGCACGGGCCTCGGTGTGCCAGGGGTCGGTGACGTTCTCGGCTGAGGGCGGGGCGCCGGCGGCGACCAGCGACCGGTTTCCGGTGGGCACCCGGCTGCGGGTGACCAATCTGGACAACAACAAGGCGGCCACGGTGACGGTGACCGGCCCGTCGGGCAGCTGCGTGCTGCTCAACGCCGCCGCGATGGAGCTGGTCCGCGAACCGGGCAAGAACGTCATCCGCCGCAACGTGGTGGAGCGGGTGGACGACGCCGCCGCCCAGCCCGCCCCGGCGCAGCCGGACGGCTCGGTCCGACCCGGTGCGGCCTCGCCCGGCGCGCCCGGTCCGGCCCCCCGCTCGGCCTGCTCGGGGGCGATCACCTTCTTCGCCGAGAGCGGGGCGGCGCCGGCGGCGACCAGCGACCGCTTCCCGGCGGGCACCCGGCTGCGGGTGACCAACCTGGACAACAACAAGGCGACCACGGTGACGGTGACGGGCCCGTCGGGCAGCTGCGTGCTGCTCAACGACGCCGCGATGGAGCAGATCCGGGAGCCGGGCAAGAACCTGGTCCGCCGCAACACCGTCGAGGTGCTGCGCTGACGGAGGCGGGAAGCAGGGGCCCGGATGCGGGCCCCTGCTGCCGGCTCAGCCGAAAGCGGCGTCGAGGATGTCCAGACCCCGGGTCAGCTCGGCGTCGGAGATCACCAACGGGGGCAGGAAGCGCAGCACGTTGCCGTACGTGCCGCAGGTGAGGGTGAGCAGCCCGGCGGCGTGACAGGCCGCCGACACCGCCGCGGTGGCGGCCGGATCCGGGGTGAGGGTGCCCGGCTGCACGAGCTCCACGGCGAGCATCGCGCCGCGGCCGCGTACCTCGGCGACCCGCGCGTCCCGCTCGGCGATGGCCCGCAGCCGAGGGGCCAGCACCGACTCGATCCGCCGGGCCGCGGCCGTCAGGTCCAGCTCGTGCATGGTCTCGATGCTGGCCAGCGCGGCGGCGCAGGCGATGGGGTTGCCGCCGTACGTGCCGCCGAGGCCGCCGACGTGCACCGCGTCCATCAGCTCGGCGCGGCCGGTCACCGCGGCCAGCGGCAGCCCGCCGGCGATCCCCTTGGCCAGGGTGATCAGGTCGGGCTCGACCCCCTCGTGCTGGCAGGCGAACCAGTCGCCGGTGCGGCAGAACCCGGTCTGGATCTCGTCGGCGACGAAGACCACCCCGGCGGCCGTCGCCCACTCGCGGAGCGCGGGCAGAAACCCCGGCGCCGGTACGACGAAGCCGCCCTCGCCCTGGATCGGCTCGATCAGCAGCGCGGCCACGTTCTCCGCGCCGACCTGCTTCTCGACCAGCTCGATCGCCCGGGCCGCGGCCGTCGCGCCGTCCAGCCCGCCGTCGCGCAGCGGGTACGACATCGGCACCCGGTAGATCTCTCCGGCGAACGGCCCGAACCGGTGCTTGTAGGGCATGTTCTTCGCGGTCAACGCCATGGTCAGGTTGGTCCGGCCGTGGTACGCGTGGTCGAAGACCACCACGGCCGGCCGCCCGGTGGCGTGCCGAGCGATCTTCACGGCGTTCTCCACCGCCTCGGCACCCGAGTTGAACAGGGCCGACCGCTTCTCGAACCCGCCCGGGGTCAGCGCGTTGAGCTGTTCGCAGACCGCCACGTACGACTCGTACGGCGCGACCATGAAGCAGGTGTGGGTGAAACGCTCCACCTGCGCCCGCACCGCCTCGACCACCTTCGGGGCCGAGTTGCCGACGTTGGCGACCGCGATGCCGGCGGCGAAGTCGATCCACTCCCGCCCGTCGACGTCGGTGATCGTGCCGCCGGCCGCGGAGTCCACGTAGGACGGAATGACGCTGCCGACCCCCCGGGCCACCGCGCTCCCACGCCGTTTGTGCAACTCGTCCGATGTCGTCATGAGTGTCAGCCCTCGATGTTGTGCATGACGTGCTTGATCCGGGTGTAGTCCTCCAGGCTGTAGACCGAGAGGTCCTTGCCGTGGCCGGAGTGCTTGAAGCCGCCGTGCGGCATCTCGGAGACGAACGGGATGTGCGTGTTGACCCAGACGCAGCCGAAGTCGAGCCGGCGGGTCATCCGCATCGCCCGGCCGTGGTCCCTGGTCCAGACCGACGCCGACAGGCCGTAGTCCACGCCGTTCGCCCAGCGCACCGCCTCGTCCTCGTCGGAGAAGCGCTGCACGGTGATGACC
The DNA here is from genome assembly GCF_044753725.1 of Micromonospora sp. NPDC093243. Classification (NCBI taxonomy): domain Bacteria; kingdom Bacillati; phylum Actinomycetota; class Actinomycetes; order Micromonosporales; family Micromonosporaceae; genus Micromonospora; species Micromonospora sp. NPDC093243. Next base: position 17,460 of record NZ_JBIVNT010000003.1, read on the forward strand.
GGCCCGAAGACCTCGTCCTGGATGATCTCGTCCTGCTGCCGCAGGCCGGAGACGACGGTCGGGGAGTAGAAGTAGCCGCGCTCGCCCACCCGGGAGCCGCCGGCCTGGATCGCGGCGTGGTCGGGGAGCCGGTCCACGAAGCCGCTGACCCGGCTCAACTGGTTGGCGTTGTTCAGCGGGCCGTAGAGCACGTCGGCGTCGTCCGGTGCGCCGGTCTTCGTGTTGCGGGCCTGCTCGGCCAGCGCCGCCACGAAGTCGTCGTGGATGCCGGGGCCGGCCAGGACCCGGGTCGCCGCGGTGCAGTCCTGCCCGGCGTTGAAGTAGCCGCCGACCGCGATCGCCTCGGCCGCCGCCGCCAGGTCCGCGTCGTCGAAGATCACCACCGGGGCCTTGCCGCCCAGCTCCAGGTGGGTGCGCTTCAAATCGGGGGCGGCGGCGGAGGCCACCTCCATGCCGGCCCGGGTCGAGCCGGTGATCGACACCAGCTGCGGGGTGGGGTGGGAGACGAGGGTACGGCCGGTGTCCCGGTCGCCGCAGACCACGTTGAACACGCCCGGCGGGAAGAACTCCGCGGCGATCTCGGCCAGCAGCAGCGTCGACACCGGCGTGGTGTCCGACGGCTTGAGCACCACCGTGTTGCCGGCTGCGAGGGCCGGGGCGATCTTCCAGACCGCCATCATCAGCGGGTAGTTCCAGGGCGTGACCTGGGCGCAGACCCCGATCGGCTCGCGCCGCACGTACGAGGTGTGCCCGGCCATGTACTCGCCGGCCGACCGGCCCTCCAGCATCCGGGCCGCCCCGGCGAAGAAGCGGAACTGGTCCACCGACGGCGGCAGTTCCTCCTCGGCCGTCAACTGACGCGGCTTGCCGGTGTTGCGGACCTCCGCGTCGACCAGGTCGGCGGCCCGGGCCTCGACCGCGTCGGCGAGCTTGAGCAGCGCCTTCTGCCGCTCGGCCGGGGTGGCGTCCCGCCAGCCCTCGAAGGCGCCGGCGGCGGCCTTCATCGCCGCGTCCACGTCGGCGGCGCCGGAGACCGGTGCCTGCGCGAAGACCTCACCGGTGCACGGGTCGACCAGGTCGGCGTACCCGCCGTCCACCGGGTCGACGTACTGGCCGTTGACGAAGTTGCGCAGCTGCTGCTGGTCACTCATGAGGAGTCTCCGAGGGGTGGCCGAGGATGAGGTCAGCGGAGGTTATCGCAATCTGACTGCCATCTTCGCTACTGAATTCGCGGCAGACAAGGCCTTGGGCGACTGTTTCCGTGAGCCGACGGCGTCGTCTACGCTGCGCACGTGGAGCCGAGAGCCTGCTACGTCGCCGGTCGCCCCGTTCACGGTGAGGGCGACCTGACCGTCCACCATCCGTACGACGGCCGGGTGGTGGGGCGTACCACCCTGGCCACGCCCGACCAGGTCGAGACCGCCGTCGCGGCGGCGGCCGAGGTGGCCGCGGAGGCCGCGGCCCTGCCCGCGCACGCCCGCGCGGCGGCCCTGGACCACGTGTCGCGGCGGCTCGCCGAGCGGGCCGAGGAAGTCGCCGCGCTGATCACCGCCGAGAACGGCAAACCGCTGAAGTGGGCCCGCGCCGAGGTCGGACGGGCCATCTCCACGTTCCGCTGGGCAGCGGAGGAGGCCCGGCGGTTCTCCGGCGAACTGCAACGCCTCGACACCGATCCGGCCGCGGGCGGACGGATCGCGCTGGTCCGCCGGGCGCCCCGTGGCCCCGTGCTGGGGATCGCGCCGTTCAACTTCCCGCTCAACCTGGTGGCGCACAAGGTGGCCCCGGCGATCGCGGTCGGTGCGCCGATCATCGTCAAGCCCGCGCCGGCCACCCCGCTCTCCGCGCTGCTCCTGGGCGAGCTGCTCGCCGAGACCGACCTGCCGCCGGGGATGTTCTCGGTGCTGCCGCTGCCCAATGAGCGCGCCGCCGAGCTGGTCACCGACCCGCGGCTGCCGGTGGTCTCGTTCACCGGCTCCGGCCCGGTCGGCGCGGCGATCCGCCGTTCGGTGCCCGAGAAGCACGTCACCCTGGAACTGGGCGGCAACGCGGCCGCGGTGATCTGCGCGGACTGGACCTCGGACGAGGACCTGACCTTCGCCGCGCAGCGGATCGCCACCTTCGCGAACTACCAGGCCGGGCAGTCGTGCATCGCTGTGCAGCGGGTCTACGTGCACGAATGGATCTACGACGGTTTCCTGCCACGGCTGGTCGCCGCGGTGCAGGAGCTGCGCACCGGCGACCCGACCGACGAGCGCACCGACGTGGGGCCGCTGGTCTCGGAGGACGCCGCGCGCCGGGTCGAGGCCTGGGTGGACGAGGCCGCGGCGGCCGGCGCGACCATCGAGGTCGGTGGCCGGCGCGACGGCGCGACGTACCCGCCCACCGTGCTCACCGGAGTGCCGACCGACGCCAAGGTCGTCGCCGAGGAGGTCTTCGGGCCGGTGCTGGTGGTCTCCCGGGTCACCGACGACCAGGCCGCGTTCGCCGCGGTCAACGACTCGGCGTACGGGTTGCAGGCGGGCGTCTTCACCCACGACATCCAGACCGCGTTCCTCGCCGGTCGGGTGCTCGAGGTGGGCGGGGTGATCGTCGGGGACGTCCCGTCCTACCGGGCCGACCAGATGCCGTACGGCGGAGTGAAGGGCAGCGGCGTCGGGCGCGAGGGCCTGCGCAGCGCCATGGACGACTACACCGAGCCCCGCGTCATGGTCCTCACCGGCCTGCGCCTCTAGCCCAGCCTGACCGCCGGCGTTGCTCCGTGCCGGCCGCTGGCGGCTGGCCTGCGCCGGCCGCCGATCGGCGTCCATGGCGGGGCCTGCGGCGTCGGTCACCAGGTGCCGTCGTCGCGGACCCGGGCCGGCGCGCGGCCGAGCAGCAGGGTGGTCAGCGCCTCGTCGACGTCCGCGCCCAGGAACCACTCGCCGGCCTGGTCCAGCGCGAAGACCCGGCCCCGCTCGTCGACGGCGAAGATGCTGTCGCCGTGCTCGGAGCCGAACGGGAAGAGCCGCACACCCAGCACGGCGCCGAAGTCGGCCAGGACGTCGGCGCTGTGCGCGCCGTGCAGCGGGTTGGTGGTGAACCGGTTGATCCAGACCTGCTCGCCCGGCCCGCGCCGGCGGCTCGCCAGCGCCGGGAAGGTGGTGATCGCCCGTACGGCGGTGGGAAACGCCTCGTGCTGGTGCTGCCGGCCGACGATCTCGCAGGTCTCCCCGATCGCGCCGGTCGCCAGCGCCGCGTTGAAGATGCTGTCCTCCCAGCCCGCGTCCATCAGCGCGTCGCCCACCTCGGCGGGAAAACGCCCGGGGTGGTGCGGCGGACGCGACTCGGGCCGCCACACGGTGGTGAACGCCAACTCCGCCCAGGAGAAGACGTTGAAGAAGACCAGGAAGTTCAGGCACGAGTCGCAGGGGCGCTCGGCCGCGCCGCCGGCGGGGTCGCCCGGCTCACGAACCCGGAACACCTCGAAGCGGGCCGCACCGAGCAGCGTCTCGGCGTCGCCCATGCCCATCGGCGCGATGCCCTCGGCGGCGCGGCGGTGGTCGTACTCGTGCAGCACGTCGGAGACCACGATCAGCTCGGCGTGCCGGTCCCCACCGCGGGTCAGGTGACCCGGGGGAAGCTCGTCCAGATAGCGGCGGACCAGGGGATGGTGCCGCAGCCGCACGTCACCCTTCGCGCCCTGGGCCCGGAACAGCCGGCCGGCGACGTTCAGGTGCGCGGTGGCGGCCGGGGTCGGCAGCCGGCGGATCTCCCGGAGCACCTGGCTGGCCGGATCGACGGTACGCGGCGGGGTCGGCCCGGTCGGGCGGGTGCGCCGGTACATCTCCTCGACCACGGCGGGCGGCACCCGCGGCCAGGTGGTCACCTCGCCGGTCTCCCGGTCGACCACCGTCGTCGGCAGGTCTCCCGGCAGCGTCCGCGCCCGACCGGACACTGTGGACGAGATGACGAAGCCGAGGTCGAACTCGGCGACGATCGGGGTGCACTCGTAGCCCAGGCGTTGCGAATCGCGACGGGCCCAGACAGCGGCGAGTTGCTCGGCCTGTTCACGGTCGATCACGCATCGAAACTACCGGACCCCACGGATTTCGTGGCGCCCGGTATGGTTCGCCCTACACACGGTGACGGGGAGGGCGGCGTGGCGGAAAGCCTTGACCGGGAAGGGAATCAGCGCCTCCGGGCGCGGTTCGACGAGGTGTACGGGCAGTACCAGCAGCTCAGATCCGGTTTGGACGAACTGCGGGGCCGGCTCGCCGAGCTTCGGGTGACCGAACGCTCAGCCGACGGCCGGGTGAGCGCGACCGTCGGGCCCCGCGGCGAGCTGATCGCGGTGGAGCTGCATCCCGCCGTCTACGGGGACCGGGACGCCGCAGCGCTGAGCCGGACGATCACCGAGACCGTACGGCGGGCGAACGCCGCCGTGGCGACCGCCACCCAGGATCTGGTGGCCGGCTACCTACCCGCCGGCTCGGGCTCGATGGAGTTCCTCCGCACCGGTGACTTCAACGCGCTGCTGAGCCGGGCCGACACCAGCCTCGGCCAGGGCAGGTGACCGACGTGACCGACGGGCAGCTCTGGCTCGACCCCGGCCGGGCCCGACGCGGGGGTGCCGACCTCTCCCTCGCCGGCGAGGCGGTGACCGCGCGGCGCGCACAGGTCGGCGGCGGGATCGCGGCGGCGAGTGGGCAGCGGCCGTGGGGCCGGGACGACATCGGGGCGGCGTTCGAGCGGGCCTACCGGGGAGCGGAGGAAACCGTGCTGCGGGTCTGGGGCGGCGTCGGCCGGTGCCTCACCGGCCTCGGCGCAGACGTGGTGCGTTCGGTCGACGCCAACCTGGAGGCCGACGTCGCCGCCGGCGGGCGGCTCGACCGGATCGCCGACCCGCGGCGCCACCCGCGCTGACCGGCGGAGGCCCCGATGAGCCTGCTGCCCAGCCCGGTCCCGCACCCGCTGGACTACTCACCCTGGGACCTGCCCGGCTGGATGTACGAGGCGCTCGACTGGGTGGTCGGCGTCGAGTGGCCCGAGGGGAACGAGCGCGCCGTCTGGGACCTCGCCGACCAGTGGTACGCGGTGGCCGCCGCGCTGGCCGGCCCACAGGCCGACGCGACGGCCGCCGCCGCCGAGGTGCGCAGCGGCTACGGCGGCATCGGCGCGGTGGCGGAGGCCTTCGATGCGGCCTGGCGGCGGGTGGCCGAGGGCGACGAGGCGCCGCTGCCCATCCTGCTGGCGGTGAGCACCGATCTGGGTCGGCTCGTCGAGGAGTGCGGCTGCGACATCGAGGGCGCCAAACTTGAGGTCTGGATCGAGCTGGGCATCCTGGTCGTCGAACTGCTGTCGGTGGCCGTCGCCGCGGCGCTGACCGCCGGCGCGGCCTCACCCGCCGCCGGCGCCGCGATCACCGCCAGCCGCTTGATCGTGCAGCAGATCTTCAAGCGGCTCACCGCGCAACTCGCCCGCAAATCCCTTCAGCACGGGCTCCGCGAGGCCGGCGAGCGGGCGGCCAAACAGGTGACCGAGGCGGGCGTACGCGGACTCGCCCGGCGAGCGGCTGTCGGCGGGCTGACCGAGGCGGGTGAGGAGGCCGGGGTCAGCCTCGCCACCCAGGCGTACCAGAACTCCACCGGCCGCCGGCACGGTCTGGACCTGACCGACCTCGGCGCGTCCGCGGTCGGCGGGCTCGCCGGCGGGGCGGCCGCGCCGCTCGCGGGGCTCGGCCGGCACGCGAGCGGGTGGCCCGCGCGGGCCGGCGAGCATCTGGGCCGGGAGATGGTCGGCGAGGTGATCGCCGAGAACGCCGCCGGGCTGGCGACCGGGCAGGGCCTGACCTCGCTGGAGGACGCGGCCCGGGCCGCCGTCTCCGGTGGGGCCGGCTCGGCGACCGCGCAGGCCGACACCGCCCTCCGGGCCCGACTCGACGGTCAACTCTCCGCGCTGGGGGACACCGCGCTGACCTCGGCCGACCTCACGCCGGGACCGGCCGCTCAGCCGGTGCCGCCGGTCGGTCTGTCCGACCTGGATTTACCTCTGTCCCGCCCGGCGGTCGAGGCTCCGGGGCCGGACGCGACGGGCCACCCCGAGCTGCTGGCCAGCGCGGGCTCGGGCGGTGTGCTGGCCGGCGCGGCCCTGCCGGCGGATCCAGAACTGGCCCGCCCGGCCTCGACAGGCCCCGCGGAGCCCTCGACGCTCGGCCCGCCCGCCGCGAACTCGATCGACAGCACAGGCCGCCCGGCACCGGCCTCCGCCGACGTCACGCTGTCCGGGTCCACGCCGGTCACCGCCGGCGTTGCGGCACCCGAATCCGGGCTCGCCGCCGGTGACGCGGCGTCCGTCCCCGGTCCGGCCGCTGCCGGTGGCCCGGTCTCCGTTCCCGGTCCGGTGCCCGCCGGTGGCATGGTGTCCGTGGAACCGTTGGCCGGCGCGCCAGCAGTCAGCACGCCGGTGGCCGCAGCGCCCGCTGCCGTACCGATGCCGGTGACCGCGCCGACACCGAATCCAGCGCCAGCTCTGTCAACCGTGCCCACCCCGGGCTTCCCGGCGGCGGTCAGCACCGGCACACCGACCACACCGCCGCCCTGGGCATCCTCGATCGCCCCGCCGGCCGCCACCGACAGGGTGGATCGGTTGCCGCCGGGACGTCCGACGGCGGACACGGCGGCTACCGCACCTGCGCCGTCCCCGCAGCCGCTCCGTCCGGTTCCGCCTGCCCCGCCGGTTCCGTTGGCTTCGCCGGTGTCGCCGGTGTCGCCGGTCATGGCGGTGGCACCTGGACTTGTGAGCACCGAAGGACTGCGACCGAGGAGCCCCGAGTGGTACGCCGCTGTCTGGGCGGCCGACCGGGACGCCTTCGAGCGACGCCGCTACCGGGGCCACTTCGAGCACCAGCGGACGAACTACGAGGCGAAACTCCGCCGGGACCGGGCCGCGGAGCTGCGGGTGGCCGCCGACCGCAGCTACGACGAGGCCCGGTGGCTGATCGGCCAGGGACGCGCCATGGCGCGCGCCGCCCGCAACGCCGTCGCGGAGCGACTCTTCCAGGAGGGACGTCGCCGGGAACGCCGACGTCACCAGCAGTTGGACCTCGCCAAGGCGGCGCTGGCCGGCGCCGCCGCGCCGGCCGTGATCGGCGTCGGCGAGCCGGACTTCCGCGAGATCAACGACGACGTCGGCGACCTCGCGCCCGGTGCGGTCGAGACGGTCGACCGTTCGGCGCTGACGGGAGACGACCATCCGCCACCGGTCGACCGGAGCCGTTCCTACGGGCGGCCGGGCGGACTACGCCCGCCGTTGAAGCTGCACCAGACCGACGTCGAGCGGCGGATGCCCCGCGAGCCCGACGGTCGGGTCACCCGGACGGCGGATCCGCGCCGGGGCGGTTGGTTCCGGCTGATGAACGACGGCGGTCCGGCCGCCGATCCGACCCGGGGCATCAACTGCGTCGACTGCACGCTGTCGCTCTTCGACACCTGGATGCACGGCCGTCCCCGGGTGGCCGCGCCACGGACCTTCGACGCCTACGCCGCCGGCGACATCACCCGGCCGCTCAACGGCGAGCAGCACGGAACCCGACGGATCGAGGACGTCACCGGGGGACGGTTCCAGCGGCTCTGCGAGCCCGGCGCCGACGCTCCGCCGGCCCAGCGGCGGCACGCCGTCGACCGCGGCTACCGCAACCTGCACGACCAACTGCTGTTGGGCGGGCACGGCAGCTACGCCTTCGTGGTCAACACCTGGGAGGGCGGCGGTTCGCACATCTGGGTCGCCGTCAACCAGAACGGCAGCGTCCTCTATCTCGACCCGCAGACCGGCCGGATCGCGTCACAGCCGATCTACCGGCACACCGGCGCCCCGTACCCGTACAACGTGGTGGACGTCGACATCCTCGTGCTCGGCCCGGACGGCCGCCCGATGCCGATGTCCGGCCTCCGCCGGGGTCGGTTCAGCGTCCGCCCCGACCTGCCCGAATACCCACCCGCCACCGAGCACGAAGGGTACGGCGATCCGTACCTCAACCGCATGCACCTGATCGCCGGCCCAGGATCGGCCGCAGGAGCGGGGGACGTGCCGGTCGGAGCGATCCTGGCCGGCAGCCCAGACCTCGACGCGGCCTTCGCCGCTGGGGTGGCCCCGAACGAACTGGCTGCCGTGCTGGACGCGCCGACGTTACGGCGACTCGTACCGCAGCTTGACGAACTCGCGGCGCGGGACCTGGCCACTTTCTTCGCCGATCCCCGGGTACGGGGGATGTTGGACGAGTCCCAGCAGAGGCCGCCTACAGAGGAGCCACAGCTCGCCGAGAAACTCGTCCGGCAGGTGGTGGAACGGCCCGACCTGGCGCGCATGATCCTGGCAACGCCCGAGCTGCTCAGCTCGTTGACCGCCCGTCCGCTGACGCTGTACCACCTCAGCAGCCACCAGCAGGCGGTGGACGCGCTCGGTGAGGTGCTCGACGACATCGCGGTACGCGGCGCCGAGACGGTGGCGGCGGAGGCTCCACGCCCGCCCCGACCGACCCCGCTCACTGAGGAGCAACGGCGCATCAGCCGCAGCGTCGCCGTCAAGCCCGATGGGGTATCCCAGCAGGGATTTGCCCATGATCGTCGGACCGACGCCTCCTACCGCAAGCGCTATCTCGACGCCCTGTACCGTGACGCCGCTGCCGCGCAGGTGGACCTGAATCAGCTCGCTATCGCGCTCGCTCATGTCGACGGGGTGCAGGTCGGCCAGCCTGGTTGGCGGAAGCAGCCCAAGGACCGGCGACGGGCCGAGGACAAGGTGAACAAGTACAAGGGCGATGCCTCGTGGCTGCGCGACCTCGCTGCGGCGAAGGTCGAGTTCCGATCCCTCGACCCTCTCTACGCGGCACTCGCCCGGGTACGCGATCACCCCGATCTCGCAATAGTGGGGTTCGAGGATCGGTTCGTTGAGCCCCAGGACAGCGGCTACCGGGACGTGCAACTCATCCTCAAGATGCGGAACGGCCATCTCGCCGAATTCCGGTTGCACCTGGCGAGTCTTGACGAGGTAGCCGTCTGGGAGCACTCCCTGTTCGAAGTGCGACGTGATCTAGAATCTCTCGCACGCGCTGAGGGCCGACCACTGACTCCTGAGGAGCGGGCGATCGTAGCGGGAATTCTGCGTAAGGAGCAGGAGCTCTTCTGGCGAGCGTTGCTGGCGACGTACGAGGAGAACGGTTGATGACGGGAATGCCCGGCCTGGTGCTGCCTTCCTACTACCGCTATTACGAATCCCCGGTCAAAATCGTTGCCACCCCTGATGGTGGGGCGCGCGTCTGGCGGATATCGATAGACACCGGCGGCTGGCTGGAAGAGAACGAGCTCTTCCACGAGATTGTGTTCGCGGTCGGCGGCGAGATCTTCCGTCGTCGGGTTGAAGAGTTCGTGCAGGAGGTGGAGGCCTACCGTTCCCGCTACCTCTCCGGCGAAGGTCCGGTCTTCGCTCTCTACGAAACAATCAAGGCGATCGAGGAGGCGGCCGAACGCGAACGACGTGACTTGACGGTGCAGGAGATTGCCTTGATCCGCGGAATCCGGCGAAAGACGTTCGTCATCTTTGAGGAGCAGCTTCAGCATGCGGGAGATCCGGGAGCCGACCCCGGGTTGGTGGCATAGTCGATGGGGCTGGCCTATTACCTGATCTGCCCCGAGAGTGCCGAAGAGAGTCCGCGCGGCATCTTCGTGATGGACGTGCGCAGTGGGGGCGCGATCCTGTGGAACCATCGCGGGCGCTCCTGGGTCTACGATCCGGGTCTGGTCACTCGATTTCTCGACGACTACCGGAATGCCGACCGATACCAGTCAGTGGAGCGTCAGGTCGTCCAAGGGTTCGTCCGCGATATCACCGGCCAGACGGCGCTGCCGGATGAAGCGGCATTCCGCGCCATGCTGGCAGGCGGCGCCGGCCACCAGAGGGCGAGCGGCGGCCGGTAGCAACGGCCCGTCGTGATGCTTCCGCCCACCTAAACTGGTTGCCGCCCCATTCCCTTCTCGACAAGGGTCGCTGGTATGGCTGATTCGCCCGCTGACAACGCCAACGACAAGCCTGGAGACGGTGCCTCCGCCCCGGGCTTCGCCTGGTCGAACATGTTCGTGCACCCCGACGAGGACCCACGCTCCGAGGGCGGCTTTGACGACGAGCGGACGATTCTCGTCGGGTATCTCCGCGACCAGCGGCTCACGTTGCAGTTGAAGTGCGCCGACCTGGACGCCGAGGCGTTGGCCCGGCGGGCCGTGCCTCCGTCGACGCTGTCGCTGCTCGGGCTGGTCCGGCACATGGCCGAGGTGGAACGTGGCTGGTTCCGCCGGGTGATGGCCGGCGAGGAGGCGCCGAAGATCTACTCAACCGAGAGCGACCCGGACGCCGACTTCAACGGCGCGGTGGCGGACCCCGACGTGGTCGACGAGGCGTGGCGGAACTGGCGGACGGAGGTGGAGTTCGCCGAGCGGCTGGTAGACGAGACGGCCGACCTCGGCGCTCGGGGGCGTACGCGCCACGGCAACGAGATCTCGCTGCGCGAGCTGCTGGTCCACATGATCGAGGAGTACGCCCGGCACAACGGCCACGCCGATCTGCTCCGCGAGCTGATCGACGGCCGGATCGGCCAGTAGGACTCCGGTAGACCATCGTGACCTGCGACGCGGCGATTCCGGCCACCCATCGACCCGGCGGGAGCCGGCCTCGATGAACCACCCGCAGAGCCAACCGCCGGAGGCGAGCCGGGCAACCGTGACGGCGGGTCGCGGCGGGCCGCGCACCGTGGCGGAGGCGATCGCCGTACAGGAGGAGTTGCGGGGCCGGGTCGATCTGGTGGGGCCCGGTCCGACCGCGCCCGCGACGGTGGCCGGGCTGGATGTCGCGTACGCCGAGAGCGGTGACCTCCTGGCCGCGGCCGTGACCGTGCTCGACGCCCGCACGCTCGACGTCGTCGACGAGGCGGTGAGCGTCGGGCGGCCCGCCTTCGGGTACGTCCCGGGGCTCTTCGCCTTCCGTGAGCTGCCCGCGCTGCTCGCCGCGCTGGACGGGCTGACCACCCGTCCCGACCTGCTGGTCTGCGACGGGCACGGGCTGGCCCATCCGCGCCGGTTCGGGCTCGCCTGCCACCTGGGCGTGGTCACCGGCCTGCCGGCGATCGGGGTCGGGAAGACGCCGCTGATCGGTTCGTGGACACCGCCGGCGGCCGAGCGGGGTGCCTGGTCGCCGCTGCGCGACGGCGACGAGGTGGTGGGTCGGGTGTTGCGCACACGCGCCGGGGTGAAGCCGGTCTTCGTCAGCGTCGGACACCGGATGAGCCTGGCGAACGCCACCGACCAGGTGCTCGCGTTGACGCCCCGCTACCGGTTGCCGGAGACCACCCGCGCCGCCGACCGGTTGTGCCGCGACGCCCTCGCCGCCGGGCAGGCAGCCTCCACCCGGGACGCCGTCACGCAGGAAGCCCGGCGTGCTGCCGCCACCCAGGAGGCCGCCACGCGAGAGGCCGGCGGGCGGGAAGCCGCCGGCCGGGACCGGACGGAAGCCGGAGTGGACGGGCCGCCAGGAGGGTAATGCGGCGCACATCCGGGGCGCTCTATGACCAGTGGGCCAGGTGGGGCGGTAGTAGCCTGACCGGCGGACCCCACCCCGGGGTGGAGAGACGGCGAGGTGGTCATGGCGGTACGTCGGCACGCGGCGCGGTTCGCGGCGGTCTGCGCATTGCTGGGCGGCCTGGTCGCGCTCGGCGCGTCTCCGGCGCAGGCCGACGAGGACTCGGTGCGGGTGCGTTCCGCCAGCAGCTTCAACGCCGGCGGCTCCGCGCAGGGCGTGAATGTGGAGGTGCGCAAGCGCACCGACGGCTGCGTGATGCTGCGTACCTCGCTCGGGCTGCGCCTCTCCGGCCTCGCCGCGAACCAGGTCACGGTGCAGGTCAACTACGGCGGACGCTGGTTCCCGGTGCCCCTGGGCGGCGGCGACGGCGCGGTGACCACGCAGCAGACCTCGCCGGCGAAGCCGACCCTCTGCAAGGGCAAGGGCATCACCGTCCGGTACCGGGTCGGCTTCGCGGCCGGCGCACCGGATGGTCGGCTCACCGTGATCGGCGAGGCGACCACCGCGACCGGACGGGAGCTCGGCCGAGGCGCCGCCTCGTCCCGGGTGGTCAACAAGCGCGCCAGCGCCTCCCCGACCCCGTCGAAGAAGCCGTCGCCCACGCCGAGCCCGGTGGCCACCGTGGCGGCTGCCGACGCCGGCACCACCCCGGCCGCGCTCGCCGAACCGACCGGCGGCCCCGACACCACCGCCGCCGAGGAGTCCGGCGGCCTCTCCCCGGTGATGTTCTTCGGCATCGCCCTGGTCGCCGTCGGGGCGTTGTTGATCGTCTTCCTGGTCCGGCGGTCCCGGGCGGACAAGGCCTCGGTCGACGAACCGGGGATGCCGTTGCCGGGCAACCCGGGTGGCACCACCTACCGCTCCGCCGGTGGCCCCTCGGCCGCGCCCGGCAGGCCCAGCCAGGTGTACGGCCAGCCGCCCGTCCCCGGCGGGACGTACGGCGCGCCATCCCCGCGGTCGAGCGGCGGCGTCTACGGTGCCCCGCCGGCCGCAGCGCCGGACGGTGGGGTCTACGGCGCCCCGCCGGCCGGTCCGCCGGACCCGACCCGTGCGCTGCCCGGGCAGCCGGGCGCCCGGCTCCCCGCCCAGCCCGGCCCCGCCGCGCCGACCGGGTCGCCGGCTGCCCCGAGTTCGGCGCCGCCGGCGCCCGGGCTTCCGGGCGGCCCGCCGCCGCCGGCCGAGGGGGGCGACCACACGGTCTTCATGCCCCGGCTCCCCGGCTGAGCGAGGCGTAGCCGGTGCGCTCCGATACGCTCAGGGTGCTTGCCGACCTGCACCCAAGGAGTAGAACCGGTGTCTGATCTGTCCCAGGTTGTGAAGGCGTACGACGTCCGAGGGACGGTGCCGGACCAGTGGGACGAGCGGGCCGCCGAAGCCCTCGGAGCCGCCTTCACCCAGCTGCTCAACGCCACCGACGAGCCCGGCGACGCCGTCGTCATCGGCTACGACATGCGGGCCACCTCGCCCGGGCTGGCCGCCGCGTTCGCCGCCGGCGTCCGCGCCGAGGGGCGCTCGGTCATCGAGATCGGCCTCGCCTCCACCGACCTGCTCTACTTCGCCTCCGGCACGCTCAACCTGCCTGGGGCGATGTTCACCGCCAGCCACAACCCGGCGCAGTACAACGGCATCAAGATGTGCCGGTCCGGCGCCCGGCCGATCGGGCAGGACAGCGGGCTCGCGGAGATCCGCGACCGGGCCCAGGCGCTGCTCGACAAGGGCGAGTCCCGCCCTGCCGGCGAGCCGCACCGCCCGGTCGAGCGCCGGGACATGCTTCCCGACTACGCGGCGTACCTGCGTAAGTTGGTCGACCTCTCGGGTATCCGGCCGCTGCGGGTGGTGGTCGACGCCGGCAACGGGATGGGCGGCTTCACGGTGCCGAGCGTGCTCGGCGACGCCGCGCTCGCGCCGTTGCCGCTGGAGATCGTGCCGCTCTACTTCGAGCTGGACGGCAGCTTCCCCAACCACGAAGCCAACCCGCTGGACCCGGCGAACCTGGTCGACCTCCAGCGGGCGGTGGTCGAGCACGGCGCGGAGATCGGGCTGGCCTTCGACGGCGACGCCGATCGCTGCTTCGTGGTGGACGAGCGGGGTGAGCCGGTCTCGCCGTCGGCGATCACCGCCCTGGTCGCCGCCCGGGAGCTGGCCAAGCACCCCGGTTCCACCGTCATCCACGGCCTGATCACCTCCAGCGCCGTCCCGGAGATCATCCGCGAGCACGGCGGAGAGCCGGTGGTCGCCCGGGTGGGGCACTCCTTCATCAAGGCGGAGATGGCCCGCACCAACGCGATCTTCGGTGGCGAACACTCGGCGCACTACTACTTCCGGGACTTCTGGTTCGCCGACACCGGCATGCTCGCCGCCATGCACACCCTCGCCGCGCTCGGCGAGCAGTCGCTGCCGCTCTCGGTGCTGGCCGGCGAGTACGAGCGTTACGTCGCCTCCGGCGAGATCAACTCGACGGTCGCCGACCAGGCCGGCACGGTGCGCGACGTACGCGCCGCCTACCCGGACGCCGAGGCCGACGAGATGGACGGGCTCACCCTTCGCTTCCCGGACGGCGCGTGGTTCAACCTGCGTGCCTCCAACACCGAGCCGCTGCTGCGACTCAACGTCGAGGCGCCCACCCAAGCGCGGATGATCTCTCTCCGCGACGAGGTGCTCGACCGGGTTCGCCGATAAGATCGCCTGCGCCGCCGGCACCGCCGACGGCTGAAGCCGCACACGTGGAAGGAGCCGCGCCGTGGCCCTGGATCCGCAGTTGCTCGAGATACTGGCCTGTCCGGACACGCACCACGCACCGCTCGACTACGACGCAGCGGCGCAGACGCTGACCTGCACGGAGTGCGGCCGGATCTTCGAGGTCCGCGACGACGTGCCGGTGCTGCTGCTGGACGAGGCGCGCGGCGGTCCGGGGCAGCAGCCGTGATCGACGGTACGGCCGGGGTCAGCGGTAACCGCAACGCCGACGAGGCCCTGCTCGACGACGCCGCCGCGCTGGCCGAGCGCGACCCGGGCGGCATGCTGCGGCACACCGCCTCGGCCGGCGCGCAGGTGCGCGAGTCGGCGGCACTGGCCGCCGAGGCGAACCTCGGGGTGCTCGCCGACGACGGGCGGCCCCGGGCCGTGGTGATCGCCGGTATCGGCACCGCCGGACGCACCGGGGACGTGCTCGCCACGGTCGCCGGACCCCGCTGCCCGGTGCCGGTCATCGCGCACCGCAGCGCCGGCGTGCCCGGCTGGGTCGGCGCCGCCGACGTGGTCATCGCGGTGAGCGCCTCCGGTCGCAGCCCCGAGGCGTTGGGCGCCGCCGAGGCGGCCCACCGGCGGGGCGCCCGACTGGTCGCGGTCGGCGCGCCCGACTCGCAGCTGCAGTCGGTTGCCGAGCGGGCCCGCGCCCCGTTCATCCCGGTGCCCCGGCGCGCGCCGGCCCGGGCCAGCCTCTGGGCGCTCACCGTCCCGGTGCTGCTCGCCGCCCGTTCGCTCGGGCTGGTCAAGGTCAACGAGGCGGACCTCGCCGAGACAGCGGCCCGGCTGGACGCGGACGCCGACCGGAGCCGGCCCACCGCGGAGTCCTTCGTCAACCCGGCCAAGTCGCTCGCCCTCGGCCTGTCCGGATCCATCCCGATCGTCTGGGGCTCGTCGCCGCTGGCAACGGTCGCGGCCCGCCGGTTCGGCGACACCCTCTCGGCCAACGCCCGCTACCCGGTGGTGACCGGGGCTCTGGGCGAGGCCGGCCGGGGGCGGGTGGGGCTGCTCGACGGCGTCTTCGGCGGCCTGGTCGAGGGGGAGCGGGACATCTTCTCCGACCCCGACGAGGACACCAGCGACGCGACCCGGCTACGGCTGGTGCTGTTGCGCGACGGCGGACTGAACGCGGAGGACGACACCGACGAGCCCCTGGCGGTCGAGGAACGCCGCGCGGAGGCGGTGCAGACGCTGGCCGAGCGGCGTGGGGTGCGGTGCGACGTGGTGACCGCCGAAGGCGGCTCCGCGCTGGAGCGGCTCGCCTCGCTGATCGCCGTCCCGGACTTCGCCTCGATCTACCTCGCCCTGGCCCACGGGCTGGACCCGATGGCGGTACCGGCCATCACCGAGATGAAGGAGCTGTCGAACCAGTGAACGAACGCAGTGAGCGGCACGGAGCGCTGGACGCGGGCCGCGCCGCACGGCGATGCGGAGCGGTGGCGTGAGCGAACGCAGTGAGCGAACCGGCCGGCTCAGCAGCGCGGCGTCTCGCGCCGCCGTGCAGCGAAGCGGAGCGGTGGCGTGAGCGCCAGCGGCGGAAGCAAGGCGATCGTCGCCGCCCTGCTGGCCAACGTCGGCATCGCCATCACCAAGTTCGTCGCGTTCCTGCTGACCAGCTCCTCGTCGATGCTGGCCGAGGCGATCCACTCGGTCGCCGACTCGGGCAACCAGGCGCTGCTGCTGCTCGGCGGCAAGCGGGCCAAGCGGGAGGCCACCCCGCAGCACCCGTTCGGCTACGGCCGGGAGCGCTACATCTACGCGTTCATCGTCTCCATCGTGCTGTTCAGCGTCGGTGGACTGTTCGCGCTCTACGAGGCGTACCACAAGTGGCACGACCCGCACGGGATCGAATCCTGGCAGTGGGTGCCGGTGACCGTGCTGGTGGTGGCCATCGTCATGGAGTCGTTCTCCTTCCGGACGGCCATCAAGGAGTCCAACCTCGTCCGGGGCAGTCAATCCTGGGTGA
Organism: Micromonospora sp. NPDC093243; assembly: GCF_044753725.1. Lineage (NCBI taxonomy): Bacteria > Bacillati > Actinomycetota > Actinomycetes > Micromonosporales > Micromonosporaceae > Micromonospora > Micromonospora sp. NPDC093243. The sequence goes on from NZ_JBIVNT010000003.1 coordinate 33,772, forward strand.
GGTTCATCCGCCGGGCCAAGGCCCCGGAGCTGCCGGTGGTGCTGCTGGAGGACTTCGGCGCGCTGGTCGGTCTGGTCTTCGCCCTCTTCGGCGTCAGCATGACGCTGGTCACCGGCAACGGTGAGTGGGACGCGGCCGGCACCGCGATGATCGGCGTGCTGCTGGTGACCATCGCCGCGGTGCTCGCCGTCGAGACCAAGAGCCTGCTGCTCGGCGAGGGCGCGGAGGCGCACGACCTGGCCGCCATCGAACGGGCCGTGACCGACGGCCCCGAGGTCGAGCGGATCATCCACATGAAGACGCTCTACCTCGGGCCGGAGGAGCTGATGGTCGCCGCGAAGATCGGCGTGCCGCAGTGCGAGACCGCCGAGGAGTTGGCGGCCGGCATCGACGCCGTCGAGGCGCGGATCCGCGCCGCGGTGCCGACCGCCCGGGTCATCTACCTGGAGCCGGACATCTACCGTGCCGACGCCGCCCGCGAGGGCAACGGGTCCGCCTCGTCGGCCGCCGCACCGCAGGACGCGTCGGACGAGGCGGCCGGACGGCCCGGGAGCTGACAGGTGGAACTGCTACACGGACCGATCCGGGACTACGCCTGGGGTTCCCGCTCCGCCATCGCCGCCCTGCAGGGGCGTCCGGTGCCGAGCGACGGGCCCGAGGCGGAACTCTGGCTCGGCGCGCACCCGGGCGCCCCAGCCTCGATCGAGCGCGCGGGCGCTCGGGTGAGCCTGACCGACGTGCTGGCCGCCGAGCCGGAACTCTGGCTCGGCGACCGGGCCGTCAACCGGTTCGGCACCCGGCTGCCGTTCCTGCTCAAGGTGCTCGCCGCCGACGCGGCGCTGAGTTTGCAGGCCCACCCGGACGCCAAGCAGGCCCGGGCCGGGCACGCCGCCGACCTGGCGCGCCCGGCCGGGGAGCGCAACTACGTCGACCCGTACCCCAAGCCGGAGCTGCTGGTCGCGCTCTCGGACTTCGAGGCGCTCTGCGGTTTCCGCGACCCGGCGGCGTCGGCGGCGGCGCTCGCCGCGTTCGGCGTACCGGCGTTGGAGCCGGTCGTGGCCGCGCTGCGCTCCGGCACGGCGGGGCTGCGCACGGCGGTACGCACGCTGTTGACCTGGCCGCAGCACGAGCGGGCCGGGCTGGTGGCGGCGGTGGTCGCGGCGCCGGCCGACGGGCCGGACGCGGCGTTGGCCCGCGAGCTGGCCGCCAGCTATCCGGCCGATCCGGGAGTGCTGGTCGCGCTCCTGCTCAACCACGTGCGGCTGGAGCCCGGTGAGGCGATCTGGATGCCGGCCGGCAATCTGCACGCCTACCTGCGCGGCACCGGCGTGGAGATCATGGCGGCCAGTGACAACGTGCTGCGCGGCGGCCTGACGCCGAAGCGGGTGGACGTCGACGAGCTGCTGCGGGTGCTGCGCTTCGAGGTGCTCGACGAGCCGGTGAGTACGGCGCATCGGGTGAGCCCCGGGGTGGACTGCTGGCCGGTGCCGGTGGACGACTTCGCGCTGCACCGGGTCACGGTGGGCACCGAGGTGCCGGCGGCGGAGCTGACGGTGGCCGGTCCCCGGGTGGTGCTCTGCGCGAGCGGCTCGGTGACGGTGGACGACGGGTCGGGCGCGTTGACGCTCGCCTCGGGCCAGGCGGCGATCGGTGGCGCGTCGGGAGGTCCGGTGCGGATCAGTGGATCCGGTGAGGCGTACGTCGCCTCCTCCGGCCTGCACTGAACGCCGACGCAACGGCCGCCGCCGTAGCGGCAAGTCCGACTTTCCCGAAATGGCTTGACGAGTAGCTCGCGCAGTGTGACTCTATGAGTACGCAGCGTTATCGCGACGACGGTCCGAGAACGTGCGGGGAACCAAACCGGGGGGATGCACGGGGCGGCCGGGTGGTGGGCGGGAGACCGTTCACAACCGACCGCCCCGTGCGCTGTCCGCCACCGGTCCCCGCGTCGACGACCGGCCGGGCCACCGCCGCCCGGCGCGCGTAAGGTGGAGGGTCGCGCAGCACATCGTCCGACAGGAGCTTTCATGACCAGCACCCTCCCGGTGTCCAGCGGGACGCCGTCCGAGGCCCGGCCGAGCACCGTCGCCGAGGGCGACTACAAGGTGGCGGATCTGTCGCTCGCCGAGTTCGGCCGCAAGGAGATCCGGCTCGCCGAGCACGAGATGCCCGGCCTGATGGCGATCCGCCGTGAGTTCGCCGACGCCCAGCCGCTGGCCGGCGCCCGGATCACCGGTTCGCTGCACATGACCATCCAGACGGCCGTCCTCATCGAGACCCTGGTCGCGCTCGGCGCGCAGGTCCGGTGGGCGTCCTGCAACATCTTCTCCACCCAGGACCACGCCGCCGCAGCGATCGTGGTCGGTGCGGAGGGCACGCCCGACGCGCCCGCCGGTGTCCCGGTCTACGCCTGGAAGGGCGAGACGCTCGAGGAGTACTGGTGGTGCACCGAGCAGGTGCTCACCTGGCCGGACGGCCAGGGCCCGAACATGATCCTCGACGACGGCGGTGACGCGACCCTGCTGGTCCACAAGGGCGTCGAGTTCGAGAAGGCGGGCGTCGTGCCGCCGGTCGAGTCCGCCGACTCCGAGGAGTACGCGGTCATCCTGGGCCTGCTGCACCGCACGCTCGCCGAGGACGGGCAGCGCTGGACCCGGGTCGCGTCCACCATCAAGGGCGTCACCGAGGAGACCACCACCGGGGTGCACCGCCTCTACGAGATGCACCGCGCCGGCACGCTGCTCTTCCCGGCCATCAACGTCAACGACGCGGTGACCAAGAGCAAGTTCGACAACAAGTACGGCTGCCGGCACTCGCTGATCGACGGCATCAACCGGGCCACCGACGTGCTGATCGGCGGCAAGATGGCCGTCGTGCTCGGCTACGGCGACGTGGGCAAGGGCTGCGCCGAGTCGCTGCGCGGCCAGGGCGCCCGGGTCGTGGTGACCGAGGTCGACCCGATCTGCGCGCTCCAGGCCGCGATGGACGGCTACCAGGTCGCCACCCTGGACGACGTCGTCGAGCAGGCCGACATCTTCATCACCGCGACCGGCTGCTACGACGTCATCACCAACGAGCACATGGCCCGGATGAAGCACCAGGCCATCGTCGGCAACATCGGCCACTTCGACAACGAGATCGACATGGCCGGCCTGGCCAAGCGCTCGGACGTCACGCGGGAGAACATCAAGCCGCAGGTCGACCTCTGGCGCTTCGACGACGGCCACGCGATCATCGTGCTCTCCGAGGGCCGGCTGCTGAACCTGGGCAACGCCACCGGGCACCCGAGCTTCGTCATGTCGAACTCGTTCTCGAACCAGACGATCGCCCAGATCGAGCTCTTCACCAAGACCGAGGACTACCCGATCGGCGTCTACGTGCTGCCGAAGGCGCTGGACGAGAAGGTCGCCCGTCTGCACCTCGACGCGCTCGGCGCCAAGCTGAGCACGCTCTCCAAGGAGCAGGCCGACTACCTTGGCGTCTCGGTGGAGGGCCCCTTCAAGCCCGAGCACTACCGCTACTGATCGACGTCCGAACGGGCCGGCCGCGGGTGCGGTCGGCCCGTTCGTCGTATCCGGCCGATCAGTGCGGGCCGGAGCGGCGCCGGGGGCGGATCCAGGTCCAGACGCACCAGGCGAGCCAGGCCACCGACACCGCGGTCGCCAACGCCCGCAGCCGCAGCGCGCTCAGCAGGAGGATCACCGCGAGGACCGCCAGCCACGGCCCGAAGCCCTTCACGACCGCCACCGTCCACGTACCAGCCGGCGGACCAGGGCGGGGGCGGTCCACGAGTAGACGCAGTAGGCGATCCAGAGCAGACCGGCCAACCCGGCGAGCAGATCCAGCCCGGCCAGGTTGAGCCCGACCATCACTGTCACCGCGACCAGCCAGGTGCGCAACATCCCCCACCGGTGCAGCGGGCGCAGCGGCAGCAGCAGCGGGTGGGCCAGCACCCGGGCTTCCCAGGCGGCGTTGGCGGCGTCGGCGTCCGCCGGATCATGCGCCACCGCCTGCCCGAAGGACCGGTGCGCGGCATCCATCCGGCCGCGTTGGGCGGCGGCCAGCCCGTGCAGCGCGAGCGCCGCCGGGTGCTCCGGCCAGACACCGAGGAACTCCCGGGCGATCTGCTCCGTCGCCCGGTCGTCGCCCCGGGTGTACGCCAACTGGAAGCGGGACGCGAACACCGCCGGCGACTCCGGGGCGAGCGCGGCGGCCCGGGCGAGCAGCTGTTCCGCCTTGTCGGTCTGGCCCACCGCCGTGCAGAGGTCGGCGTACTGGCAGAGCAGCCAGGGGCTCTCGGGGGCGATGGCCAGCCCGTCGAGCAGCGCCTGTTCGGCCGGGGCGTACTCGCCGCGGTGCCGCAGTGCCAGGCCGAGGCGGCCGAGCAGCTCGGGGTCCGGCCCGAGCTCGGCCAGCCCCTGCCGGGCGGTGGCCACCACGTCGTCCCACCGGTCGAGGTCGGTGAGGGCGGCGGCGCGCAGCCGGAAGGCGGGCGCGCCGATTGCGACGTCGGCGGGGAGCCGGGCGAGTTCCTCCAGGGCGGCGTCGGCCCGGTTCACCTCGAGCAGGTGGGCGGCCCGGGAGAGCGCCAGGTCGGGTGCGGTCATCCGCGATCGACCAGCAGGACCAGCGCGCCCTCGACGAAGCCGAGGAGCAGGATCGCGGCGATGCCGGGCAGCCAGAGCGACGCCGGTTCGCCGCCGCGCAGCTCGTACGCCCGGAACCGGGTCTTCTGGGTGGCCGAGACGGCCAGCCAGACCAGCGCGCCGGCGAGCGACCCGACCAGCCGGGCCGGCCGGGCGTTGGCGTCGGGGAGCAGTGTCACGGTGACCACGATCCGGGCGATCAGCGCGGCCAGGCCGGCGCCGAGCACGGTCAGTACCGCCCGGCGGGTAAGGCCGAGCCGGGCGCCGTTGAGGAGCGCGAGCACGGTGACCGCGGTCGGGCCGCCGAGGATCGCCGGCACCAGCAGCGACTGCGGGCGCCACGGCTTGCGTTTCGTCTGATAGTCGGCCGGCGCGATGGTGGGGGTGAACAGATCGTCGGGCACGGTCGTCCTGTCTGCGGTAGGGGCCGTGCCGGATCCTGCCACAGTCCACCGGCTCGCCGCCCGCCCGCGAGCGGCCACTTGAGCGGTCTCCGTGAGCGGCCGTCGTCAGTGGTCGCGCGGACGGGTGGTGCTGGTCATGAACAACTTGACGAGCCCCTCTGATCAGGAGGAAGGTGTGGCTGCCCTAAGTTAGCTGAGGCGTACCTAACGACCCGGAGCTCCGATGTTCGCCACCTATCTGATCGGCCTGCGCGAGGGCCTGGAAGCGACCCTGGTGGTCAGCATCCTGGTCGCGTTCCTGGTGAAGTCGCAGCGCCGGGACCGGCTGCCCCAGGTGTGGGCCGGCGTGGGCCTGGCGGTGGCGCTCTCGGTGCTCTTCGGCTGGCTGATCGAGTACACCTCCACCACGCTGCTGGCCCGCTCCGAGGACCGCGAGCTGTTCGAGGCGGTGACCTCCGTCGCGGCCGTCGTGTTCGTCACCTGGATGATCTTCTGGATGCGCCGAGCGGCCCGGTCCATCGCCGGCGAGCTGCGCGGCAAGCTGAGCGAGGCGCTCGCGGTCGGCTCCCTCGCGGTGGCCGGGATGGCCTTCCTCGCGGTGATCCGGGAGGGGCTGGAGACGGCGCTCATCTTCTACTCGGCGGCCCAGGGCGCGGCCGGCGACACCGGACCGCTGCTCGCGCTGATCGGCGGCATCGCCACCGCCGTGGTGATCGGCGGACTGCTCTACGCCAGCGCCCTGAGGATCAACCTGTCCCGCTTCTTCACCTGGACCGGCGCGTTGCTGATCCTGGTCGCCGCCGGCATCCTCAAGTACGGCGTGCACGACTTCCAGGAGGCCGGCGTCCTGCCCGGCCTGAACAACCTGGCCTTCGACATCACTACCCTGCTCGACCCCAGCACCTGGTACGCGGCCCTGCTGGCCGGGATGTTCAACATCACCGCCGCGCCCACGGTGCTCGAGACGATCGCCTGGGTCGCCTACGCGGTGCCGGTCCTGGTGCTCTTCCTGCGCCCGGCCCGCCGGGCGACGGCGACCGCCCCCAAGCCCGTGCCGCAGGCGGGCGCCGGCAGCCACGCCGCGCCGCAGGCGAGCACCGACAGCCACGCCGCGGCGCAGGCGGGCGCCCACAGCAAGGCCGCGCCGCAGGTCGGCGCCGACAGCGAGGCCGCGCCCGAGACGGGCACCCGGACCGAGGCCGACATCGACGAGCCGGCGTCCGCGCCGCACCGTGCCTGACCTGACGAGGAGAACTCAACAGATGCGTACCACCCGTTTCCTGGCGCTGGCCGCCGTCGGCGTGCTGGCCTCGGCCGGCGTCGCCGCGTGCTCCGACAGCGACGAGGGAGGCCCGGCCGCGGCCGGTGGCCCGATCGTGGTCAAGGCCAGTGACACCGCCTGCGACGTCGGCGACACCGACCTGAACGCCGGGACGGCCACCTTCAAGATCACGAACTCCGGCGGCAAGGTGACCGAGTTCTACGTCTACGCGAGCGGCGACCGGGTCATGGGCGAGGTGGAGAACATCGCCCCCGGGCTCAGCCGTGAGCTGCACGTCGAGCTGCCCGCCGGCACGTACGAGACGGCCTGCAAGCCCGGGATGAGTGGCAAGGGCATCCGGGGCGCGTTGAAGGTCAGCGGATCGGCCGCGCCGTTGACCGAGGACGCCGCGCTCGCCGGCGCCACCGAGAGCTACCAGCGCTACGTCAAGAGCCAGACGGCCGCCCTGCTGGAGAAGACCGAGGAGTTCGTCGGCGCGGTCAAGGGCGGGGACGTGGCGAAGGCCAAGGAGCTCTTCCCGGTCGCCCGGACCTACTGGGAGCGGATCGAGCCGGTCGCCGAGATCTTCGGTGACCTCGACCCCAAGATCGATGGCCGCGAGGAGGTCATCGAGGAGGGGATGGAGTTCACCGGCTTCCACCGGATCGAGAAGGACCTCTGGACCACCGGCGACATCAGCAAGGACGGCCCGATCGCCGACCGGCTGCTGGTCGACGTCAAGGAGATCGTGAGCAAGGCCAACGCCGAGAAGCTCTCCCCGCTCCAGCTCGCCAACGGCGCCAAGGAACTGCTCGACGAGGTGGCCACCGGCAAGATCACCGGTGAGGAGGACCGCTACTCGCACACCGACCTCTGGGACTTCAGCGCCAACCTCGAGGGCTCGAAGGCGGCCATCTCCGCCCTCCGGCCCGCGCTGGAGCAGCGCTCGCCCGACCTGGTCAAGCAGCTCGACACCGAGTTCGCCAACGTCGAGGCGCTGCTCGGCAAGCACCGGGCCGGCGACGGCTGGAAGCTGCACACCGCGTTGAGCAAGACCGAGCTCAAGGAGCTCTCCGACGGCATCAACGCGCTCGCCGAGCCGATCAGCAAGGTCGCCGCGGTCGTCGCCCGGTGACCGTGGACAGGGGGAGTCGATGAGCGGAAGCAGGGTCTCCCGGCGCCGAGCGATCACGCTCGCCGGCGCCGGGGTGGCCGGTGTCGCCGGAGTCGCGGTCGGCGCTGGCGCGCTGACCCGTGGCCCGGCGGAGCACGCCGCGGCCAGCGACCACGCCGCGGGCGCGGTGCCGTTCCACGGCGAACACCAGGCCGGAATCGTCACGCCGGCCCAGGACCGGCTGCACTTCGTCTCGTTCGACGTCATCACCAAGGACCGGGCCCGCCTGGTCGAGCTGCTCCAGGAGTGGACGGCGGCCGCCGCCCGGATGACCGCCGGCCGGGACGCCGGCGTGCTCGGCGCGGTCGGCGGCATTCCGGAGGCGCCACCGGACGACACCGGTGAGGCGCTGGGCCTGCCGCCGTCGCAGCTCACGTTGACCATCGGCTTCGGGCCGACGCTCTTCCGGGACGCCCAGGGCCGGGACCGGTTCGGCATCGCCGACCGGCGCCCCGCCGCCCTGGCCGACCTGCCCCGGTTCCCCGGTGACGCGTTGCAGCCGCAAATCTCCGGCGGCGACCTCTGCGTTCAGGCGTGCGCCAACGACCCGCAGGTGGCGGTGCACGCGATCCGCAACCTGGCCCGGATCGGCATGGGCGTGGTGAGCGTGCGTTGGTCACAGCTCGGCTTCGGTCGGACCTCGTCCACGTCCCGTGACCAGGCCACCCCGCGCAACCTCTTCGGTTTCAAGGACGGCACCGCCAACCTCAAGGCCGAGGACGGCGACCTGCTCGCCGACCAGCTCTGGGTGCCGGCGGGCGACGGGCCGGAGTGGATGACCGGTGGGTCGTACCTGGTCACCCGCAAGATCCGGATGTTGGTCGAGACCTGGGACCGGACCTCGCTGGCCGAGCAGGAGGAGATCATCGGCCGGGCCAAGGGCAGTGGCGCGCCGCTCGGGCAGCGGGACGAGTTCGAGGAGCCGGACTTCGCCGCGAAGGGCGAGGACGGCCAGCCGCGGATCGCCGAGCACGCGCATGTCACGCTGGCGCACCCCAGCCGGAACAACGGCGCGCACCTGCTGCGCCGTGGCTACAACTTCGTGGACGGCTCGGACGGCCTGGGCCGGCTGGACGCCGGGCTCTTCTTCATCGCCTACCAGCGCGACCCGCGCAAGCAGTTCATTCCGATCCAGACCCAGCTCGCCCGGCACGACGTGCTGAACGAGTACCTGCGGCACGTCTCCAGCGGCCTCTTCGCCTGCCCGCCCGGGGTCCGGGACGGCGGCGACCACTGGGGGCGGACGCTCTTCGCCTGAGCCCTGCCCCCGCTGCGGTGGGGTGGCTGGACGCTGTCGACCTGCACCGGAAATGGGGCGGGGCCGCGAACCCGTAGCTCAGCTGCCGGGTCGCTCGGCGGTCGCGCTCGCGGGGCGTACCACTGCGGGGCCGGCCTGGGTCGGCGGCGCGGAGGTGGTCGACGGCCGCAGCAGCGGCGGGCCGGCCTGGGCCGGTGGCGCCGGTGGCTTCGCGGCCGGCGCGGCGACCTCAGGCGCGGCCGGGCGGATCGGCTCGGCCGGCGGGGTGGGCATCAGCTCCGGCCAGAGCGCCGCGGTCGCCGCCCGGGTGCGGCGCATCCGATGCATCGCCCGGCGGTGCCGCTCGCCGAGGACCGCGGCCAGGTAGACGGTCTCCGACGCGGCCAGCGGCGGGGGCGGGGTGGTCACCGCGGCCACCTCGGTCCAGAGGCCCCGGGCCAGCCGGGTCCGGTCCGGCTCGACGAGCTGGTGCACCCGGGCCAGATAGTGCCGGGCGGCGAGCGCCAGTTCGTCGTCGAGCCGGGTCAGGTCCAGCGTGTACGCCCAGCTGACCAGCGGCGGTACGGCGGTCGGGACCGGCCGCCACACGGCTGCGGTGCGGGTGTGGATGACCAGCGTGCCGGCCACCAGGTCGCCGAGCCGACGGCCGCGCCGGTCGGTCAGCATCACCGTCACTCCGGCCACCCAGCTGAGCAGTGGCAGCACCAGGCCGGGCCACTCGACGGCGACCCCCACCAGGGCCCGGGTCAGTGACTGCCGCAGCTCGACCGGGCCGCCGTCGGCGCTGACCACCCGCAGGCCGACCGCGAACTTGCCCGGGGTGCGCCCGCCGGCGAACCGCTCGAAGAGCACCGGGTAGCCGACCAGCACCAGGATCAGCGCGATCGTGCCGGTCGCACCGGTGATCGCGGCGTCGACCAGCTCGATCGGCAGGGCCGCGAAGACGAGCCCCGCCAGCATGGCCAGCACCAGCGCGAGAGCCAGCTGGCACAGCACGTCGACCAGTAGGGCGAGCACCCGGGAACCGAGTCGGGCGGCCCGGATGTCCAGCTCGACGGCCTCGCCGCTGACCAGCCCGGCGTCGCTTTCGGCGACCGTTCGGGCGGCTGCCCGGGTGCCGGCGGGCGATGGTGGTTGCGCGCTCACCCCGACAGTGAACACTATGATCGCCGGGACGGGGGTGGGGCGTGGATCTCGACGCGTACGTCGCGGAGCACGGTGGCCAGTGGCGGCGGCTGGAAGAGCTGTGCAAGCGTCGCCATCTGGACGCCGCCGACGTCGACGAGCTGGTTGTGCTCTACCAGCGCGCGACCACTCAGCTCTCCGCGCTGCGCAGCCGGTCACCCGATCCGGCGCTGGTCAATCAGCTCTCCCAGCTGGTGCTGCGGGCCCGGGCCCGGCTCACCGGCCGGTCCCGCCCCTCCTGGGCGGCGGTCACCCGCTTCGTGCTGGTCGGCTTCCCCGGCGCGGTCTACCGTGCCTGGCCCTGGTGGTGCGGGGTGGCGACCGGCTTCAGCCTGCTCAGCTTCTTCCTGATCTGGTTCGTCGCGAACAACCCGGACACCGCCGGCGCGTTCATCGGCGAGCAGGCTGCGGCGGAGCTGGTCGACTCCGGGTTCGCCGGTTACTACACCGAGTTCTCCGCACCGACCTTCGCCTTCCACCTCTGGACACACAACGCCTGGATCGCCGCCCAGTGCCTGGCGTCCGGGGTGCTGATCGTGCCGGTCTTCTACCTGCTCTGGGAAAACGCGCTGAACATCGGCGTGGTCGGCGGGGTGATGGTCTCCTACGGCCGGGCGGATGTCTTCTTCGGCCTGATCACCCCGCATGGCCTGCTGGAGTTGACCGGGGTGTTCGTGGCCGCCGGGGTGGGGTTGCGGACGGCCTGGGCCTGGATCGCGCCGCCGGTCGAGCTGAGCCGGGGCCAGGCGGTGGCCCGGGCCGGGCGCTCCGCGATCCTGGTCGCCGTGGGCCTGGTCGGGCTCTTCGCGGTCTCCGCGTTCGTCGAGGCGTTCATCACCCCGGCGCCGGTGCCGATCGCGCTCCGGGTGGCCTGCGGCGCCGCCGTCTGGCTCGCCTTCCTCGCCTACGTCCTCATCCTCGGCCACCGCGCCACCGCCACCCCCGCACCCCACCCCGTTGATCAGCCGAACCTGGTTGATCATGAAGTTGTTGCCGCGACACGCCGAGGCGGCGGGCAATAACTTCATGATCAACCGGAGGGCGCCGGGCGCCCGGCGCCGGTGGGGGCTGGTGGGCGTTGGTGGTTCAGAGTTGGCCGAGGGCCTTGAGGCGTAGGTAGGTGTCGGCGAGGGTGGTGGCCAGGGCGCCGGCCGGGGCGTCGACCACCGTGACGCCGTGCCGGGCCAGGGCGCTGCGGACGCGGTCCCGCTCGGCCAGCGCCCGCCAGCCGGCCGCCGCGGCGTAGGCGTCCTCCGGTCGGGTCGGCGTGCCGGCGGTCAACGCCGACAGCACCGGGTCGTGGGTCGCCGCGATCAGCACCCGGTGCCGGGCGGCCAGCCGGGGCAGCACCGGCAGCAGCCCCTCGCCGAGCGCGCCCGCCTCCAGCGCGGTGAAGAGCACCACCAGGCTGCGCTGGCGCTGCCGGCGGAGCACCTCACCGGCGATCAGCTCGAAATCCGTCTCGACCAGCGCCGGCTGGAGCGGGGCGAGCGCGTGCACCAGCCGGGGAAGCAGCGCCGGTCGGCCGGTGCCGGTGACCGTGGCCCGGACCGCGGTGTCCGCGGCCAGCAGGTCGACCCGGTCGCCGGCCCGGGCGGCGAGCGCGGTGAGCAGCAGGGCCGCGTCGATGGCGGTGTCCAGTCGGGGCTCGTCGCCGACCCGGATCGCCGACGTGCGGCCGGTGTCGAGCACGCAGACCAGCCGCCGGTCCCGCTCCGGCCGCCAGGTACGCACCAGCACGTCCGCCTGCCGGGCGCTGGCACGCCAGTCGATCGACCGCACGTCGTCGCCGACCACGTACTCGCGCAGGGTGTCGAACTCGGTGCCCTGGCCGCGTCCCCGGCTGACCTGGGTGCCGTCGATCACCCGCAGCCGGGCCAGCTTCTCCGGCAGATGCCGTCGGGAGTCGAACCGGGGCAGCACCCGCAGGGTCCACGGTGGCGTGGCGGGCCGGCCGGCGCGCTGGCGGAACGCCAACCGCAGCGGGCCGAACGAGCGGACGGTCAGCGCGGCGGCCGCCCGGTCACCGCGCCGGGTCGGGGTGAGCCGGCTGGGCAGCAGCAGCGTGCCGCCCGGGGGCACCGTGACGATCCGGTGCGGCGGGATGTCCGGGCGGGCGCCGGCCGACGGCACCCAGGCGTCGCGCACCTGGGCGCGCAGCGTACGCGGGGAGGGGTTGTCGATTTGGAGGGTGACCGTCGCGGTGCCGCCGAGGCGGACCACCCGCTCGCCCTCGCGCTGCGCGGTCAGCTCCGCCGGCGGGACCGCCAGCAGCCGGTCCACCCCCACCAGCAGCAGCACGCCGCCGGTCATCAGCAGCACCCCGGCGAACGGCGACGGCCAGAGCGGCAGGGTCAGCGCCCCGACCGCCAGCAGCACCGCCGCCCGCCACGTCATCGCGGCGTCGGCACGGTGGCGAGCACCGTGTCCAGTACCGCGTCGACCGCGACGCCCTCCAGCTCCACCTCCGGCCGCAGCCGGAGCCGGTGCCGCAGGGCGGGCCGGGCCACCGCCTTGACGTCGTCGGGAACCACGTGGTCCCGCCCGGCCAGCCAGGCCCACGCCTTGGCGGTGTTCAGCAGCGCGGTGGCGCCACGCGGCGAGGCGCCCAGCTCCAGGGCGGGGGTGCTGCGGGTGGCCCGGCAGAGGTCCACGAGGTAGCCGAGGAGCGGCTCGGCGACGTGCACCCCGCCGACCGCCGCCCGGGCCGCGGCCAGATCGGCCGCGGTCGCCACCGGCCGTACGCCGGCTGCGGCCAGGTTGCGCGGGTCGAAGCCGGCGTGGTGGGCGCGGAGCACCCCCAACTCCTCCTCCCGGCTGGGCAGCGGCACGGTGAGCTTGAGCAGGAACCGGTCGAGCTGCGCCTCGGGCAGTGGGTAGGTGCCCTCGTACTCGATCGGGTTCTGGGTGGCGGCCACGATGAACGGGTCGGGCAGCGGGCGCCGTCCGCCCTCCACCGACACCTGTCGCTCCTCCATCACTTCCAGCAGCGCCGACTGGGTCTTCGGCGGGGTCCGGTTGATCTCGTCGGCGAGGAGGATGTTGGTGAAGACCGGGCCCTCGCGGAAGGTGAACGCGGCGGTGTGCGGGTCGAAGATCAGCGAGCCGGTGACGTCGCCGGGCATCAGGTCGGGGGTGAACTGCACCCGCTTCGAGTCCAGGTCCAGCGCGGTGGCCACGGTACGGATCAGCAGCGTCTTGGCCACCCCCGGTACGCCCTCCAGCAGCACGTGCCCCCGGCAGAGCAGGGCGATCACCAACCCGGTGACCACCGCGTCCTGGCCGACGACCGCCTTGCCGACCTCGGCCCGCAGCCGGTGCAGGGCGGCACGCGCGTCGTCGGGGCCGATGTGCGGCAGCTCGGTGGTTCCGGCGGGTCGGGTCACCGGGGTCCTCCTTCGGTCGGGTCGGGTCGTGGCGGTTCGGCGGGGTGCGCCCGGTCGGGCGGAAAGTCGACGACGGTCCGGACGATCCGGTCCAGCGACCGGGCCAGGTCCAGCAGCTGCCGGTCGGTGTCCGGGTCGGCGCCGTACAGCAGCTCCTCGGTCTCGCCCGGGCCGTCGCCGGTGCGGGCGGCGACGGCCGCGGCCACCCGGTCCGACGGTGTGTCCACCGGCAGGTTCAGCCGGGGCAGCAGGCGGGTCAGGGTGGCGGCCCGCAGCGTCCGGGCCGCCGGTCCGCGCGCGCCGGCCCGACGGTAGAGCCGGGCCCGGCCGAGAACCGTCTCGGCGGCCCGTACGGTCACCGGCAGCGGTTCCGGTGCCGGCGCTCCGAGTCGGCGGGCCCGCCAGAGCACGGCGAGCAGCAGCGCCAGCGCGAGCTGCGCGAGCAGGGCCCAGAACCACAGCGGGAAGGCGGCCCAGAGCGGGTTCGGCGGGTTCTGGTCTGCGCTGCCGGCCGAGTTCTCGCCGCTTTGTTCGCCTCCGCTCGACGAGTCGTCGGAGCCGCTGCCCGGTGCGCCGGGCCGGGGGTTGGGGGTGCCGCTGCCCGGCTCCTCGCCGGGGGAGTCGCCGGGTTCGGACGTCTCGCTCGGCTGACCCGCGGTGCCGGGGGCGCCCGGCGGGGGTGGGGCGGGACCGTCCAGATCCAGCCAGAGCACCCGGCCGCGCACCCCGAGCAGGGCGGTGGCCAGTTCCCGGTTGTCGGGCTCGTCGATCCGGTCGTTGCGGAACGGGTCGTCGGCGCCCACCACCACGGTTTCGGCGGCACCGGGCAGCCGGGCCAGCCCGGCCGCGAAGCAGAGGTCGACGTCGCCGTCGGACGCGTACCGCTGGCGTGCTGCCGCGGCCTGGCGCACCGCGCCCAGCTCGGTCAGCGGGCAGGCTCGTCCGGCGGTCTCCGGACCGACCAGCTTGGTGGTCCAGCGCCGGTCGGTCCGGTGCAGCGGCACGGCGGCGCCGGCCAGCACCCGTCGGGACGGGTCCACCAGCACCAGCCGGGTGCCGGTGGGCAGCGTGCTCAGCCCGCCCAGAGTGTCCGGGTGCAGCAGGTCGGGGGCGGGCACGAACAGGGTGGCGGGACCGGCGCGGGTGGCCAGCAGCGCGGGCACGAGATCGGTCTCCCGCTGCACCGTGACTCCGCGCTGGCGCAGTGCGTCGGCCAGCCGGCTGCCACCGTGCCCGCTGGTCTCCACCGGGGAGAGGTAGCCCGGGTCGTCGGGGTCGGGCCGGTCCACCGCCCGGGTGATCAGGCTGGTGGCGATCAGCGCGGCGACCAGCCCGAACGGCACGGCGATCCGGTACCAGCGACGCCGTGGACGGGCCGGCGTGGGGCGCGGCGCGGCGGAGTCCGCGGTGGCCGGTCGGGCGGCGGTCTGCGGTGTGGCGGTCACGGTCGGTCCTCCCGGGCGCCGGCCGGCTCGGACCGGGCGGCCGGCCCGCCGGCGTTGCCGAGGGCGTCGGTTCCGCCGCCGTGCTGCCCGGGGACGGTAACCGGGCCGCCGGCCGCTCCGGGTACGCCGTCCGCTCCGGTTACGCCGCCCGGTCCGGGTACGCCGCCCGGCGCGGCACCGGTGCTGGGCGGCTCGACGAGCGCCCGGTGCAGGTCGGCGGCGAGTTCCCGCATCCGCCGGTCGTGCTCGGCCGAGGCGGGCCGCTGGGCGTACCAGAGCTCGGCGAAGATCGCACCGGCGGCCGCGACCGGCGGGCCGGTGGGCGGCCGGTTCCGCGCCGCGGTCGCGCCGACCTCGAGCACGGTGAGCCCGGGCTGCCGGGGCACCACCTGTCGGCTGACCAGCTCGCCGATCATGTCGCGCAGCCGCTCCCGGACCGCCTCGGCGTAGCGCCCCTCCGCGGCGAGCCGGTCGGCCAGCGAGAGGTGTGCGGGGCCCGGAGTGTCCGGCGGCAGCGGCGCGAGCGCAGTCGGCTCGGTCGCGGGGGCGGCCTTGCGTGCGGGGCGTCGCCGGCGTCGGAAGCGGGGGAGCCGGGGCCGGCGCAGTCGGGGCAGGCGCAGCCGGGGCAGGCGGATCCGGGGCAGCCGGCGGGGTACCCAGGCCGGAAAGGTGTGCCAGGCCAGCGCGGCCAGCGCCGCGGCGACGACCAGCAGCAACGCCACCAGCGGCAGCGGCACGTGATCACCGAGCGCCGCCGTGGTCTCGGTCCACCACCGGCTGAAGCTCATCGGCCGGCCGCCCGCAGGACCGGCTCCGGCGTGCCGGCCGGCGCTCGGGAGAGCAGGATGTCCAGGCCTTCGGTGCGCATCCGGGTCTCCAGGTGCAGCACCGCGTCGAGGCAGGCCAGCGCCGGGTAGGCGACGCTGTTCACGCCGGCCCAGACCAGCAGGGCGACCGGCACCGCCCAGCCGGCGTCGAACAGGTCGAGCCGGTTCAGCCCGAGCAGTGCGCCGGTCGCCAGGCCGACCCGGAGCACCCACCAGCCGAGATAGCCGAGCAGTCGGATCAGCCCGGCCCGGGCCCCGCCGCGTACGGCCAGAGCCGCCGCCCGGGGCAGGGCGCGTGGCGCCGAGACGCGGTCGACGACGAGCGCGGGCACGAGCCCGCCGAGCAGGGCGAACCCGACGAGCCAGGCCGGCCCGAACAGCGCGGCGGTGAGCATCAGCGCGCCGACCACCGGCGCGAGCAGCAGCGTGGACCCCCACCGGGCGCCGGCGGGCCGGAGCACCTCGCGGGGACGGGCGGCGCTGCCGAGCAGTGCCGCTCCGGCGGCCCGGGCGGCCGGGTTGCCGAGCAGCGTGATGATCACGGCCTCGGTCGCCGCGCCGACGGCCAGCAGGAGCCAGTACGAGGCGAAGTGCCCGCTGGCGAACCACCAGATCGGCGGGCCGGCGCCGGCTGCGAGCCGCAGGGGCAGCAGCAGGAGTTGTTCGCCGACGGCGAGCACGGCGGCGAACGGCACCAGTATCCGGGCCTGTTCGCGCAGCAGCAGGACCGCCGAGTCCAGCAGCTCGCCCACGGTGAGCGGGCGGCGCGGAAGCACGGCGATCGGGCCGGCGTCGGGCACGCGTACTCCTGGGGGACGAGCGACGGTGGCGCGCGGCGGCGCACGCAGGGATCATGGTTACACGCCCGGTTCGATCCGGTGGTCCGCAGGTCGGTGCCGGCGCGCGGTCCCGGCGGCGCGGATCTCTGTGGCAAGCTTGCCGGCGGCGATACTGTGCCGGGTGACGCCGGTCCCACCGAACTGAATGGGGATGGAATATTAATCCCATGAGAGCCCGGGTACTGGTGGTCGACGACGACCCCGCGCTCGCGGAGATGCTCGGCATCGTGCTGCGCAGTGAGGGCTTCCTGCCCTCATTCGTCGCTGACGGGGAACGGGCGCTGGCCGCGTTCCGCGACAGTCGGCCCGACATCGTGCTGCTTGACCTGATGCTGCCCGGAATGAGCGGTATCGACGTGGCGCGGGCGATCCGGACCGAGTCCGGTGTGCCGATCGTGATGCTGACCGCCAAGAGCGACACCGTCGATGTGGTGCTCGGGCTGGAGTCCGGCGCCGACGACTACGTGGTCAAGCCGTTCAAGCCCAAGGAGCTGGTGGCCCGGATGCGGGCCCGGCTGCGCCGGGGCGAGGACGTGGCGCCGGAGATGCTGACCATCGGGCCACCCGGCAACCAGATCAGCATCGACGTCCCCGCGCACACGGTCAGCCGCAACGGCGAGGAGGTGAAGCTGACGCCGCTGGAGTTCGACCTGTTGGTCGCGCTCGCCCGCAAGCCGCGTCAGGTCTTCACCCGCGAGGTGCTGCTCGAACAGGTCTGGGGATATCGGCACGCGGCCGACACCCGGCTGGTCAACGTGCACGTGCAGCGGCTCCGGGCCAAGATCGAGCCGGATCCCGAGCGGCCGGAAATCATCCTCACCGTGCGGGGCGTGGGCTACAAGGCGGGTACCGGATAGCCTGGTCACACTGTGGCCTCCTCCCCGCTCCCGCACCCCGAGACAGCGATTCCCCGCCGGCGAGGCGTCGGCGGGGAGCTGTGGCGTGCGCTGGTCGGGCGGGTCGCCCGGCTGATCGCCGGCGGGCACCAGACCTGGCGGCGCTCGCTCCAGGTCCGGGTGGTCACGATCACCCTGGTCGCGTCGAGCCTCCTGGTCGGCGGGTTCGCCTATCTGATCGCTGACAAGATCACCGGAATTCTGCTGGAGAACGCCAAGACCGACGTTCGGCTCCGGCTCAACAGCGGCGCGGACTACACGGCCAAACAGGTCTACCTCTACGGCCAGCCGCAGGAGGCCCAGCTCCAGGAGACCATCGAGGGCACGGTCAACTACCTGGCCGGCGGTGACCCACAGCAGACCAGCGGGGTGGTGGTCGCGATCACCGCGGACGGCTTCCCGGGGCTCATCCAGACCCGGACGGCCCCGGTGGCCAACGTCCAGCCGCTGATCAGCCGGGAGCTGCGGGCCGCGGTCGCCAACGGCAACGTGGCCAGCCAGATCGGCACCGGCCGGCTCACCGGCGAGCGGACCAAATACCTGGTGTACGGCTCGCCGGTGCCGACCCGGTTCGGCCAGATCGAGCTCTACTACCTCGTGCCGCTGGCCCGCCAGGACGCCACCGCCGCCGACGCGCGAGCCACCGTGGTGGCCACCGGTGCGGCCCTGGTGGTGCTGCTCGGGCTGCTCGCGGCCCTGGTCACCCGGCTGGTGGTCAACCCGGTCCGGGTGGCCGCCCGGACGGCCCAGCGGCTCTCCGCGGGCCTGCTCGACCAGCGGATGGTGGTCAACGGGGAGGACGACCTCGCGCTGCTCGCCGCCTCGTTCAACCAGATGGCGACCAACCTCCAGCGGCAGATCATGCGCCTGGAGGAGATGTCCCGGCTGCAACGCCGGTTCACCTCGGACGTCTCGCACGAGCTGCGTACCCCGCTCACCACGGTCCGGATGGCGGCCGACCTGATCTTCGCCGAGCGCGGCGAGTTCGATCCGGCGGTGTCGCGCAGCGCCGAGCTGCTCCAGGCCGAGCTGGACCGGTTCGAGGAGTTGCTCACCGACCTGCTGGAGATCAGCCGGTTCGACGCGGGCTTCGCCATGCTCGACTCCGAGCCGACCGACCTTGTGCCGGTCGTGCACCGGGTGGCGGAGCGGCTGGCCGGCCTGGCCGAGCGGGTCGGCGTGCCGATCGAGCTGGACCTGCCCGGCACCGAGGTGATCGCCGAGGTGGATCCGCGTCGCGTCGAGCGGGTGCTGCGCAACCTGGTCGGCAACGCGGTGGAGCACGGCGAGGGCCGGCCGGTGCTGATCACGCTGGGCATTGACGAGGCCGCCGTGGCGATCACCGTCCGGGACCACGGCGTGGGGCTCAAGCCGGGCGAGGAGAAGCTGGTCTTCAACCGGTTCTGGCGGGCGGACCCGTCCCGGGCCCGGCAGACTGGCGGCACCGGGCTGGGTCTGTCGATCAGCCTGGAGGACGCCAGGCTGCACGGCGGCTGGCTGGAGGCGTGGGGCGCGCCCGGGCAGGGCGCCCAGTTCCGGCTCACCCTGCCGGCCCGCGCCGGGGACCGGCTGACCACCTCGCCGCTGCGCCTGGTGCCCGAGGACGCCCGGCTGCCGTTCGGCGGCCCGCGCGACGGCGGCCCGTTGGCGATCGGCCCGGGCTCGGACGGCGCACTGGCCATCACCCCGGCGCCGGCCGTCGACGCGCAGACCACTCGGGCGGAGGTGCGTTCGTGAGGCGACGGTTCATGGCCGGGGCGCTCTGCGGTGCCCTGGCGGTCGCCGGGTTCACCGGGTGCGGCATCCCGGAGCGCTCCGACGTGCAAATCGATGAGCGGCGGGAGCCGGCGGCCGAGTCCGGCTCGGTCAACGGCCGGCCCAGCGAGCCGCCGAGCCGGGCGTCGAGCGGCGCGGACGCCGAGAAGTTCGTCGGCAATTTCCTCGCCGCCGCGGCCGGCGAGCCGGACCGGGCGTACTACCGGGTCAAGCAGTTCATCGCTCCGGAGGCCAAGGGCAAGCTGCAGGAGAAGCAGGGCAGCGAGGTCGCGTTGACCGTGGTCCGGCCGGTGGACCGGCCGGTCTTCACCGGAAACAGCGACGGCACCACCACGGTGCGGATCGCCGTGCAGCAGCTGGGTCTGCTCCGCACCGACGGCGTCCTGGTCCCGCCCGTCTCCACCGAGACGCAGTACGAGTTCAAGTTGCGCAGCGCGTCCCCGGCCGGCCCGGGCGACGACGGCGGCGGTCTCTTCGTCCTCGACCCGCCGAACGTGCTGCTGCTCAGCGACACCGCGCTGCGGGACTACTACCAGGGCGAGTCGATCTACTTCTGGAACACGGCGCGGACCCAGCTGGTGCCCGACCAGCGCTACCTGCCGCTGGCCGTGCCGGCCGAGCGGCGGCTCAACGAGGTGGTGAAGTGGCTGGTCGGCGGTCCGTCCGACTGGCTGCGGCCGGGCGTGGTGGGCCTGCCCGACCGGACCGAGATGATCAACAACGCCACCGGCGGGAACGGCCGCTGGGAGGTCAACCTGGACATGTCCAGCGACGACCGGGCGAGGGTCGACCAGCTCGTCACCCAGCTCGCCTGGTCGCTGCCGGAGCTGGACGGTCAGCTGGAGCTGAAGATCCGCAACAATCCGGCGGCGACCGCGGACCTCGCCGAGCGGCGGCGGTCGAATCTGCTCTACCCGCTCAGGCAGGGCCCGCAACGTTTCGGCGTGTACGAGGGGTCGGTCCGCCCGCTCGACTTCACCGGTGAGCCCAGTGGTCCCGTGCCGGTGAAGCCCGAGGAGAACCGCAACGTGGTGTCGGCCGGATTCGCCCGGGCCGGCGAGGAGGTCCTCGCCGCGCTGGTGGTGAAGGCGTCCGGGCGTCAGCGGTTGGCCGTCGGCGCCGGCGCCAACCCGGTGACCCTCTTCGCCAAGAGCCCGGACCACGGCGCGTTCGGCCGGCCGGTCTGGCTGCGGGCCGCCGACCCGCAGCAACCCCAGGGGCTGGTGGTGGCCGACGGCAAGCTCTACCGGTTCAACCTGAGCGGGCAGCTGAACCAGGTGGTGCTCAACCTGCCGGCCGGTGAGGTGACCGCGGTCGCCGCCTCGCTGGACGGCCAGCGGATCGCCCTGATCGCCGGGGGCGCGCTCTACGTGGCGGCGGTCAACCTCGACGGCGGCGCGGTGGCGGTCGGGCCGCCCCGACGGGTGGTCACCTCGCTGACCGGGCTCTCGGCGGTGGACTGGGGCGGTGAGGACCGGCTCTTCGTGGCCGGCTCGGGCGGCCGGTCGGCGATCAACGAGATCACCGTGGACGGCGCCCTGCAGACCCCACTGACCAACGAGGTGGGCGCCAAGGTGACGCACCTGTCCGCCTACCCGACCAACCCGAGCGTCCAGGTGCCGGCCGGGGCCTTCATGTACGAGGCGAACGGGGTGGCCTACCGGAGCAACCCGCTCGACCGGATCCAGCCCGAGCAGGTGCTCGACGTCGCGCCGCCGCCGACCGGCGTCCGCCCCGGCAACCCGTCCGCCCCCTTCTTCCTCTACTGACACCGTGCGCGGCCTCGGCGGGCTCTGGACCGACCTCGGCGACCTGGTGCTGCCCGCCGACTGCGCCGGCTGCCGGCAGCGCCGCCCCGGGCTGCGGCACGGGGTCTGCCCCGAGTGCGTGGCGGTGCTCGACGCGCTGAGCCCGCACCCGGTCCGCCCCACTCCCGCCCCGCCCGGACTGCCACCCTGCTTCGCCCTCGGCCCGTACGCCGGACCGCTGCGCGAGGCGCTTCTCGCGTACAAGGAGCACGGCCGGCACGGGCTGGCCCGGCCGCTGGGCGCGTTGCTCGCCGAGGTCGTCGCCGGCGCCGTCGGCCCGGTCCGGCCGGTGGCGCTGGTCCCGGTGCCGGACACCGCGGCGGCGGCCCGAGCCCGCTACGGCGACCACCTGGACCGGCTGGCCCGGGTCTGCGCCGACCGGCTGCGCCGGGCCGGTTGGCCGGTGCGGGTGCTCCGGCCGCTGCGGGCGCTGCCCCGGCCGGACTCGGTGACGCTGGACAGCGCCGGTCGCGCGGCCGCCGCCGAGGCGGCGTTCCGGCCCCGGCCGGCCCGGTGGGCCGAACGGCGCACTGCGGACGCGGCGGCGCTGGTGCTGCTCGACGACATCGTCACCACCGGGGTCACCCTCGCCGCGGTAGCCCGCACGCTGCGCGCGACCATCGGTTCACCCACGGTCGCCGCGGTGCTCGCGGCGACCGAGAAACGGCAACAGCCGTAACCGTTCGTGTTTCCGTTTCACCCGTAGGTGTAATGAGCTGTGAAAATCCTGGCCGTTCCGGCAACCAGGGGTGACTGCCGGGGGAACAGGAGTTAGCGTTTTCCTGTCGGGGGTAGGAGGTCTTCCCACCCGCTCCCGGCGGGGAAAGGAGGCGTAGCCGCACTGACCGGTCGACGCCGAGCGGGGGTCTCCCCCCGGGCGAACGGCCGGGTCGACCGGATCGAAGACGTCCGAACAAGGGAGGTCACGTGGACATCGTGGTCAAGGGCCGAAATGTCGAAGTGCCGGACCATTACCGGGTGCACGTAGCCGAGAAACTCGCCAAGATTGAACGCTACGATCACAAACTTATTCGAGTCGATGTCGAGCTGTTCCACGAGCGCAATCCGCGCCAGGCCGATCATTGCCAGCGGGTGGAGATCACCTGCGTTTCCCGTGGCCCGGTGATCCGGGCCGAGGCCTGCACGAACGACTTCTACAGCGCGCTCGACGCCGCCATCGCCAAGCTCGACACCCGGCTGCGCCGTGCGGCCGACCGGCGCCGGGTCCACCGGGGCCGGCACGCCCCGCTCTCCGTCGCCGCCGCCACCGCCGGCCTGCCGGTCGCCGACCTCGGCAGCGACCCACTGGGCGCGCTCAGCGACGACGGTCGTGCCACCACCGCCACCGCCACCGCGGTCGCGGAGCGGGTCGAGGAGGAGCACGACGACCAGCCCTGGCACATCGCGCGGGAGAAGGTGCACCCCGCCGAGCCGATGACCATCGACGACGCCCTGTTCCAGATGGAACTCGTCGGCCACGACTTCTACCTGTTCCAGGACAAGGAGTCCGGCCGTCCCAGCGTGGTCTACCGTCGGCACGCCTACGACTACGGAATCATCTCGCTGGCCACCTGAGCGCCGGTCGGGTCGACCCGGAGAGCCGCGGTGGTCACCACCGCGGCTCCCCGACCCGTCAGTGGAACTCCGCCGGCAGCAGGCCGAAGACGAGGTCGTCGAGCCGGGTGTCGTCGAGGCCGGGCAGTCGGCCGCGGAGCAGACCCTCCCGGCGGAAGCCGACGTTCTCCAGCACCCGCTGCGAGGCGACGTTCTCCGGCACGGTGGCGGCGGCGAGCCGGGCCAGGCCCGCCGGTCCGAAGCCCCAGCCGGCGAGGAGTCGGACGGTCCGGGTGGCGTACCCCTGGCCGCGCCACTCCGGCAGCAGCGCGTAGCCGATCGTGCCCTCACCGGCGTGCGGGTCGCTCACCGAGAGCCCGCAACTGCCGGCCGGCGCACCGCTCGCCGCGTCGAGGATCAGCATCCGGGCCAGCTCACCGGTGAGCCACTGGCTCTCCGACAGCAGGCACCGGCGGTCGATCGCGGCCCGCTCCGGCGGCACCGGCGGAGCCTGGTTCGCGACCACCTCCGGCCGGGTGTGCAGCCGGAACATCACGTCCGCGTCCGCCGGGGCCAACCGCCGCAGGGTCACCACACCGTCGGTCAGCCGCCCCTGCGGCAGGTCGGGCAGCGGCCGCGGGGCCGGTCCGGACGGGTCGTCGGCGAGGCGTACCCAGGTCAGCAGGTCGTGCCGACCGCCGCCGCGCGTCTGGCCGGCGCCCCGGCGTAGCCCCTCGTAACGGAAGCCGGCGGCCAGGGCCACCCGCTGACTGGCGGCGTTCTCCGGGTGGGTGAACAGTTCCAGCCGGGCCCACCCGGCGTCGAAGGCGTGTTCGCTGAGCGCCCGGGCGGCCGCGGTGGCCACCCCGCGCCCGCGCGCCGAGGGCGTCAGCCAGTAGCCGATCTCGACGGTGCCGAGATACGACGCCGGCCGACTCAGACCCACCGCGCCGAGCAGCCGGTCGGTGGCCGGGTCGGCGATGGCGTACGCCGCCCCGCCGCCGGACCGGACCGCCGGGGCGCCCTCGGCGATCCACCACCGGGCGTCCGCCTCGGTGTACGGCGCCGGCAGGGCGGTGACGAAACGCTGGCTCAGCGGGTCGGCGCAGCCGGCGACCACGTCGGCGATGTCGTCGAGGCGGAACGGCCGCAGCCGGACCCCGTCAGCCTCGATGACCTCCGGCGTCACGTCAGGTCCTCGGCGAGCAGGGCGCCGACCCAGGCGTCCGTCCGCTCGCCGCGGTGGAGGACCCCGGCCCGGGCGGTGCCCTCGAAGGTGAACCCGGCCTTCTCGGCGGCCCGCCGTGAGGCGGTGTTGCCCACGTTGGCCCGCCACTCGATCCGGGCCAGGCCGAGCGTGGTGAAGCCCCAGGCGCAGAGCGCGGCCAGCGCGGCCGGCATGAAGCCCTGGCCGCGGGCGGCCGGAGCGGTCATGAAGCCGACGTCGGCGAGGAGCGGGTCGCTGGGGGAGAGCCGCAGGTCGATCGAGCCGGCGTACCGGTCGTCGGCGTCGGCGAAGACGAAGCAGGCATTGGTGCCCGCGGCCCAGCCGTTCCGGACGAAGTCGAGGAAGCCTTCGGCGTCCGACCGCTCGTAGGGGTCGGGCACGGTGGTCCAGCGGATGCTGTCGGGGTCCCGGCAGGTCTCGACGACGGCGTCCAGGTCGCGCTCCTCCATCGGCCGGATCCGCAGCTCGGTGGCGCCGGCGGTGGCGAAGAGGGTGGGCTGCGGCCGGCCGAAGACGGCGGCCCGCCGGGCCTGGACGGTGCCGGCGGCGGCCGGGCCGGCCGTGCCGACCGCGGGCACCTCGCCGGGGAACAGCGAGCCGATCCAGCCGTCGGCGCTGCCCTCGGGGGCGGGATCGGCGAGCCGGAGCCGACCCTCGATCCGGAACCCGGTCCGGAGCGCGACCAGCCGGGACGCGTGATTGCCCACCTCCGCCTGCCAGATCAGCCGCCGCAGCTTGAGCGTGTCGAACGCCCAGCGGGCGACCGCCCGGGCGGCCCGCACGGTCACACCGCGGCCACGCGCCCAGGGCGCCGTCCAGTAGCCGATCTCCGCGGAGCCGAGGCGGGTGTCGATCGTGACCAGGCCGCAGGAGCCGAGCACCTCCCCGGTGGCCGCGTCGCAGACCGCGAACGGGGCTCCGGTGCCGTTCGCCCAGTCCTGACCGCTGACCTCGGTGACGAACGTGCTGGCGTGTTCCGGCAGGTACGGCCGGGGTACGGTGGTCCAGCGCTGGATGTCCGGATCCTGGCACGCACGGTGCACCGCCTCGGCGTCGGTGGCGCGCCACGGGCGCAGCAACAGGCCGTCTTCGGTGATCTCCACGGGCTCCACGGCAGCATCGTGCCGGATCGTTCGCCCACGGCGTAACCGGATATCCGCCGGTCTCCGCGCGGGGCGTGCGATATGTCGCTTTCCGGGGTCCGGTCCACCGCCACCAGTGACCATCGCCCCGATGTAGCGCCTACGATGGTTCGAGACTGTCTAGGG
Organism: Micromonospora sp. NPDC093243; assembly: GCF_044753725.1. NCBI lineage: Bacteria > Bacillati > Actinomycetota > Actinomycetes > Micromonosporales > Micromonosporaceae > Micromonospora > Micromonospora sp. NPDC093243. Next base: position 58,727 of record NZ_JBIVNT010000003.1, read on the forward strand.
GAGCGTTGATCCGTGTCGATTCTGGAAAAGGTCCTTAACGCGGGCGAGGGCCGGATGGTGCGCCGGCTCAAGGCCGTCGCCAACGCCGTGAGCTCGATCGAGGACGACTACGTCAACCTCACCGACGACGAGCTGAGCGGCATGACCGAGCAGTTCAAGGAGCGGCTGGCCGACGGGGAGACCCTCGACGACCTGCTGCCGGAGGCGTTCGCGGTCTGCCGGGAGGCGGCCGCCCGCGTGCTCGGCCAGCGCCCGTACGACGTCCAGGTGATGGGCGGCGCGGCGCTGCACTTCGGCAACATCGCCGAGATGAAGACCGGTGAGGGCAAGACCCTGACCTCGGTCATGCCGGTCTACCTCAACGCGCTCTCCGGCAAGGGCGTGCACGTGATCACCGTCAACGACTACCTCGCCCAGCGCGACGCCGCCTGGATGGGCCGGGTGCACGAGTTCCTCGGCCTCAGCGTCGGCGTCGTGCTGCCGAACCGGCCGGCCACCGAGCACAAGGCCGCCTACGAGTGCGACATCACCTACGGCACCAACAACGAGTTCGGCTTCGACTACCTGCGCGACAACATGGCCTGGTCGAAGGAGGAGCTGGTCCAGCGGGGCCACAACTTCGCCGTGGTCGACGAGGTCGACTCGATCCTGATCGACGAGGCCCGCACCCCGCTGATCATCTCCGGCCCGGCCGAGCACTCGGCCCGCTGGTACGGCGAGTTCGCCGGTGTGGTGGCGCGGTTGCAGGCGGGCAAGGACGGCGAGGGCGACTACGAGGTCGACTACGCCAAGCGGACCATCGCGGTCACCGAGCGGGGCGTGGCCAAGGTCGAGGACCGGCTGGGCATCGACAACCTCTACGAGTCGGTGAACACGCCCCTGGTCGGCTACCTGAACAACGCGATCAAGGCCAAGGAGCTCTACAAGCGCGACAAGGACTACATCGTCAGCGACGGTGAGGTCCTGATCGTCGACGAGTTCACCGGCCGCATCCTGCACGGGCGCCGCTACAACGAGGGCATGCACCAGGCGATCGAGGCCAAGGAGGGGGTGGAGATCAAGCAGGAGAACCAGACCCTGGCCACCATCACCCTCCAGAACTACTTCCGCCTCTACGAGAAGCTCTCCGGGATGACCGGTACCGCCCAGACCGAGGCGAGCGAGTTCAACAAGGTCTACAAGGTCGGCGTGGTGACCATCCCGACCCACCGGCCGATGGTCCGTGAGGACCGGCCGGACGTGATCTACAAGACCGAGAAGGCCAAGTTCAACGCCGTGGTGGAGGACATCGCCGAGCGGCACCAGCTGGGCCAGCCGGTACTGGTCGGCACCGTCTCGGTGGAGAACTCCGAGATCCTCTCCCAGTTGCTGCGCCGCCGCGGCATCCCGCACTCGGTGCTGAACGCGAAGTTCCACGCCCGCGAGGCGGAGATCGTCGCCCAGGCCGGCCGTAAGGGCGCGGTCACCGTGGCCACCAACATGGCCGGCCGGGGCACCGACATCCTGCTCGGCGGCAACCCCGAGTTCCTCGCGGCCAACGAGCTGCGTCAGCGTGGCCTCGACCCGCTGGAGAACGAGGAGGAGTACGCCAAGGCGATGGAGGAGGTCCTGCCCACCTGGAAGCAGGCCTGCGACGCCGAGGCCGAGGAGGTGGCCGCCGCCGGCGGCCTCTACGTGCTGGGCACCGAGCGGCACGAGTCGCGCCGGATCGACAATCAGCTGCGCGGCCGCTCCGGCCGCCAGGGTGACCCCGGCGAGTCCCGGTTCTACCTCTCGCTGCAGGACGAGCTGATGCGGCGCTTCCGGGCCGGCGCGGTCGAGGCGGTGATGGAGCGCTTCAACATCCCGGAGGACGTGCCCATCGAGTCGAAGATGGTCACCCGCCAGATCAAGAGCGCCCAGGCCCAGATCGAGGGCCAGAACGCCGAGATCCGCAAGAACGTGCTGAAGTACGACGAGGTGCTCAACAAGCAGCGCCAGGTGATCTACGCCGAGCGGCTCCGCGTGCTCAACGGCGAGAACCTCTCCGACCAGGTCCGCAACATGATCGACGACGTGGTCGAGGCGTACGTGCAGGGCGCCACCTCCGAGGGCTACGGCGAGGACTGGGACCTCGAGCAGCTCTGGTCCAGCCTCAAGCAGCTCTACCCGGTGGGGATCACCATCGAGGAGCTGGAGGAGGAGGCCGGCGGGTCGCGCACCGGCATGGACGCCGACTTCCTGATCTCCCGGCTGAAGGAGGACGCGCACGCCGCGTACGACCGGCGCGAGGCGGAACTCGGCGAGGAGGGCGTCCGGCAGCTCGAGCGGATGGTGCTGCTCCAGGTCATCGACCGGAAGTGGCGCGAGCACCTCTACGAGATGGACTACCTCCAGGAGGGCATCAGCCTCCGGGCCTACGCCCAGCGCGACCCGGTGGTGGAATACCAGCGTGAGGGCTTCGACATGTTCGCCACCATGATGGACGGCATCAAGGAGGAGACGGTCGGCTTCCTCTACAACCTGGAGGTCCAGGTCGCGGAGCCGGAGCCGGAGGCCGAAGAGGTCGCTCTGCTGGACAAGCCGGTGGAGCTGCGGGCGAAGGGCCTCAACCGGGCCCCGCAGCAGCAGCCTCTGCAATACTCCGCGCCCACCATCGACGGTGAGGCGGGCGGCGGTTCGGTCGCCGTCGAGCAGGCCGAGCAGCAGGCGCCGGCGCTCGGCGTCGGCCGGCCGGCGAAGGCCGCTCCGGGCGGGCCGGGGACGACCGCCCCGACCGCTCCGCAGCGCCCCGCTACCGGCGTGCGCGGTCCGGCCGTCGCGGGCAACACGGCCCGCCGCGCGGCGACCGGTCAGGCGGAGGCCAGCAACGGCCCGTCCCGTAACGCGCCCTGCCCGTGCGGCTCCGGCCGCAAGTACAAGCGGTGCCACGGCGCGCCCAACGGCGGCGCCTGATCACCGCGCCGACGCCATCCGGCGTCGGCCACACCCGTTGGAAACCCGGGGCGCCCACCGACGAATGTCAGGTGGGCGCCCCGGGCGCATTCTGCGCCCCGGCCCCGCCTCGGCCCTGGCCTCGGGCGCCGTCGGGGCGGGCCTTCACAGGACGTGCAGCGCGGTGCAGAGCCAGCGGCCGCGGCGGTGTTCCAGGCGCAGCGCCATCGCCCACGTGCGCCCGACCGGGCCGGTGAGCACCGCGGCCACCTCGACCGCACCGTCGCGGGGCTCACCGGCGCGTAGCCGGCGCAGCCGGACCGTCGGGCGGGTCGACCTTCGCCGGGCCGGGCCGGTGCGGCTGGCGGCGTTCGCCAGCTCGGTCAGCAGGTCGTGCGCCCGGGCCGGGTCGAGCAGGGAACGCAGCTGCCCCGGGGGCCGGTAGCCGTTGAGCACCTCCAGGCAGGTGCCGACGAAGCGGTGGGCGGCTCGGGTCGCCTCCGGAGTGGCGGTCACCAGCGCCCCGGGCGGCAGCGGTGCGGCGGAGTGTCGGCCGGGGCCGGCGGGCACCGGTCGGAGCGCGGCCCGGCGGGCCGGCGGGCGGCCGGCATCGGGCCGCGCCGGTGCGAAGAGGTCGAGGGCGAGCTGGCCGTGGGTCGGCGGCGACCAGCCGTCGCCCTCGTCGGCGTAGGGCGGGTCGAGCGGGGGCGCGGGACGGAGCCGGATCGGGGGCCGGGATGGCCCGGGACGGCGGATGTCGCTCATCGGCTGCTCCCCGATCTTGCGTTTGCCTTCGTTTGCCTTCGACTGGCTCCATTCTCGGGCATGGCAGAGCCCTCGGTCAATGCCTCTACGAGTGCGGCGGGCTACTCGGAGTCGCGGTCGGTCAGCGGATTACCCCGTACCCATTCGGCCGTCTCGTCGTACTTCTGCTGGATGTACTCCTCCAGCCGGGCTCGCTCCACACGCCACTGACCCCGCCCGCCGATCTTGATCGCGGGAAGCTCGCCGCTGCGCACCATGTGGTAGACCTGCGAATCCGACACGTTCAGCTCGACGGCCACGTCGGACAGCAGCAGGAACCTGGGCTCCACGGAAACTCCCTCGATTGGCGTCGCTTGCCTCAGTTTGCCACCGACTGCCGACCTGGCCCAGCATCCGGCTGCGGCTGACGACGCCATCCTGGCGGGACACACCGGCGGGGAACTTCCACCGACCGGATGCGAGGTGTATGACGGTCACGGCGTACGGCATGATCGGCGCCCGGGCCGGCTGCCGCCGGCGGAGGACCTGAGCGGGGAGAAGACCGGTGACCGACGAGCTTGTCCGGGTGTACGTGCCGGCGACCGTGCCGATGCTGGCCCGGCTGCGCGAACACGGGCTCACCGCTGCCGAGGCGCACGCGGTCACCCCGGCGTTGCGCGAGTGGTACGCCGAGGGCGACGAGGAGGAGTTGGAGTACGTCGCCTTCACCCGCGCCGCGCAGGACGCGTTGCAGCTGCTCCGGGTCGATTCCGCCGCGCCCCGTCGCCGGGTGGTGGTCTCCGCCGATCTGCCGGCGGCCGTGGTCGGCCGCTCCGACGGCGAGTTGGGGTCCAGCATCGTCGGGCTGAACGGCCCGGTGCCGGTGGGCGCCGTCGCGGCGATCCACGTGGACGGCGCCGACGCGGTCGAGGACGTCGCCGCGGCGGCGGAGGTGGTGACCGAGGCGCTCGCCGGGGACCCGGACGCCCAGTTCACCGTCGACAGCGCCGAGGACCACGAGCTGGAGTGGTACGACGTGACCGAACTCGACGTGCTGCTCCGCGCCGGCTCCTGAGGGCGGTCGGTCAGCGGGCCGCCTCCGGCTCCAGGGTCTCCTCGTCCGGCTCGGCGTCGGCCGGCGACGGGCCGAGCGTCCGGCCGAAGGCGATGAGCGCGGTGAGCGCCCCGACGAAGAGCACCCAGATGCCGTTGTCCACCCGGGAGGTGCCGAGGGTGGTCTGGGCGACCGAGTCCGCTTCGCTCAGCGCGCCGGCCAGGTCGAGCAGCGAGCGCCCGCCGATCCGGATGATCACCTCGGCCAGCAGCAGGAGCAGGCCCGGCCCCGCCCCGGCCAGCAGGTACGCCGGCCAACGCGGGGCCAGCGCAGCGCCGCGCCGGTCGGCCCTGCGCCGGGCCCAGGTCAGGTATCCGAAGGCCAGCAGCCCGGCCACCAGCCCGGCCAGCAGGGACTCGGTGCGGGACACCCACTTGGCCGCGTTGACCAGCGACTCCTGGGTGTCTCCGGCGCCGTAGAGGTCGAAGAGGGCGTCCCGGGCGCGGCTGAACGCGACCACGAAGACCAGCGTGCCGAGCGCCGAGGCCACCACCGCGCCGACCACCGGCGCGGTACGGGCGCCGGCCACCGCGCTGCCGACGATCGCCGCGGCGGCGGCGGTGCCGGCGATGACGTTGGTGGTCGAGTTGTCGGCGTAGGTGAGGTTCACCGCCAGCGCGGCGGCGAGGCCGACCACCATGCCGGCGCCGATCGCCCCGACGAAGCGCACGGTCGTCTGGTCGTGGCCCCGGCGGGCGAGCAGGTTCCCGGCGGCGAGCGCGCCGGCGGCCCCGGCGACCAGGGCGGCCGAGATGACTCCGGGCAGCGCGAAGGCGGAGAGGCTGATCGCGGTGATGCCGGCCGCCGCGGAGAGGATCGCCTCCCGGGTCGACCAGAGCATCGCGGCCAACCAGCCCAGCGCGAGCAGCGCCAGCACCCCGGCGGCGGGGGCGAGCACCGACCCGTCGACCGGCTCCGTGGCGGCGTCGTCCGCGCCCTCGTCATCGGCGAACCGGTCGTCGACGGCGGCGGCCTGATCGTCAGCGGCGGCATGGTCGTCGCCGGTGGCCTGGTCGTCCACCTCCGCAGCCCGGTCGTCGTCCGTCGTCTCGTCGCCTGCCGGGGCGGGGTCGTCGACGGCAGCCTCGTCCGCGGTCCGGGCCGCGACCACCGCCGGGGCGACCTCGCCGACCGTGGTCGGTGCGGTGTCGCCGACCGTGGGCTGGTCCGGCTCCGCGGCCGTCGAGCCGCCGGGCTGCTTGGTCATCGTCTTCCCTTCACGGGTCGGCAGGTCACCGGTCATCCAGCCTAACCGCCCCGCGTTCCCACCTTCGGAACCCACCACCCGGGCCCCTGCACACCGGGCGTCGGCCCCGGGCGGCGGGGGAGGCGGGGCGGTCACCGGCGCGTGGGAGAATCGGCGCAGGTCCCGCCGTCGTCGCCGGTCAACCCGGGGTGGTGTGCGGCTTCCGGCCGTCCGGCCGGTGCCCGCGGGTCCGGTTCCGCCACCGCTGTCGAGATCGCCAGGAGCCTGTCATGGACGCCGTGTTCTCCGTACCCGAGCCGCGCAACGAGCCGGTCCGCACCTATGAGCCGGGCGGTGCCGACCGGGAGCGGCTCCAGCGGCGGCTGACCGAGCTGGCCGCCGAGCGGATCGACCTGCCGATGACCATCGCCGGCGAGCAGCGGATGGCCGGTGGCGAGTCAATCAACGTGGTGCAGCCGCACAAGCACGCCCACGTGTTGGGCGTCACCGCGCACGCCACCCACGACGACGCCCGGGCGGCGGTCAAGGCGGCCAAGGACGCGGCGCCGATGTGGCGGGCGCTGCCCTTCGAGGAGCGGGCCGCGATCTTCCTGCGCGCGGCCGAGCTGCTCGCCGGCCCGTGGCGCGACACCCTGAACGCCGCCACCATGCTCGGCCAGTCCAAGACTGCGGTGCAGGCGGAGATCGACGCGGCCTGCGAGCTGATCGACTTCCTTCGGTTCAACGTGCACTTCGCCCGGAACCTCCTCGCCGAGCAGCCGATGTCGTCGCCGGGGGTGTGGAACCGCTTCGACCACCGCCCGCTGGAGGGCTTCGTCTACGCGGTCACCCCGTTCAACTTCACCGCGATCGCCGGCAACCTGCCCTCGGCGCCGGCCCTGATGGGCAACACCGTGGTCTGGAAGCCGGGCCCGACCCAGCAGTTCGCCGCGCACTTCACCATGCGGCTCTTCGAGGCGGCCGGCCTCCCGCCCGGCGTGATCAACATGGTCACCGGGCGCGGCGAGGAGGTCTCCGACGTCGTGCTCGCCGACGCCGATCTGGCCGGCATCCACTTCACCGGCTCCACCAAGGTCTTCCAGCACCTGTGGCGGACCGTCGGCGAGAACATCGCCCGCTACCGCGGCTACCCCCGGCTGGTCGGCGAGACCGGCGGCAAGGACTTCGTGGTCGCGCACACCAGCGCCGACGTGGACGCGCTGCACACCGCGCTGATCCGGGGCGCCTACGAGTACCAGGGCCAGAAGTGCTCGGCGGCCTCCCGGGCGTACGTGCCGCGCTCGCTCTGGGAGGGCGGCCTGCGCGACCGGCTGGCGGCGACCACCGACTCGCTGACCTACGGCGACGTCACCGACTTCCGCAACTTCGGCGGCGCGGTGATCGACGACAAGGCGTTCTCCCGGCACACCGCGGCGCTGGAGTTGATCTCCGGTGACGACACCTGCCGGATCCTGGCCGGCGGCACCGCCGACGACTCGGTCGGCTGGTTCGTCCGGCCGACGCTCTTCGAGTGCAGCGACGCCGCGCACGAGACCTTCACCACCGAATACTTCGGGCCGATCCTCGGCGTGCACGTCTTCGAGGACGGCCGCTTCGACGAGGTGGTGGCCCAGGCCGAGTCGATCGCACCGTACGCGCTGACCGGGTCGATCTTCGCGACCGACCGCCAGGTCGTCGACGCGGTCGCCGAGAAGATGCGGTACGCGGCCGGGAACTTCTACATCAACGACAAGCCGACCGGCGCGGTGGTCGGGCAGCAGCCGTTCGGCGGCGCCCGGGCCAGCGGCACCAACGACAAGGCCGGCTCCTGGCACAACCTGGTCCGCTGGACGTCCCCTCGGACGATCAAGGAGACCTTCGTCCCGCCGACCGACCACACCTACCCGCACATGGGCTGAGCGGTCCCCGGCCGCCGGTGACGCGACCCGCGTCGCCGGCGGCCCGGACCGGCCCCACCGGGAGGCATCGATAGTCCTCAACGGACTGTCGCCCGCCGACAGTGCACATTGGAAGTCCTGTCGGGTGGCAAACCGCCAAATCCTGGACGCCGCGACGGCAAAGTGGCAGCGTAATGCCCATGGCGGATTCCGGAGTCAACCCCACGGCGGCGGCCCTGCTCGGGCTGCTCCACGAGGGCCCGATGACAGGCGGCCAGCTGATGGCCGCCGCCGAGCGCCGGCTGGCGCCGTACTGGTCGATGACCCGCAGCCAGGTCTACCGCGAGTTGCCGGTGCTGGCCGAGCGGGGGATGGTCCGGATGGGCAAGCCCGGCCCGCGGCTGAGCCAGCCGTACGCGATCACCGCGTCCGGGAAACGGACATTCTCCAAGTGGCTGGCCGAAAACCCCGGCCGGGACACGATCCGCAACCCGATCGCGTTGCGGATGGCCTTCGGCAACCTGCACTCGGCCAACCAGCTCAAGAACCTCTACGCGTCGGCGAACGAATACCACACCGAGGCGCTGGCGCAGGTCCGTGAGCAGGTCAAGAACGCCAAGAAGGAGGGCGAGACGTACGACGCGACCGCCCTGGAGTTCGCCGTCGCCTACCACAAGGCGGCGCTGTCCTGGCTGAAGACCGCCCCCGTCGGGTGACCTCCCGGCGGGTTCGCCAAGGGGAACGCGCTGCTCCGCGCGCGGCACAGTACGCTTGTCTGTCGTGACCGCTGCCGATTACGCCGAACAGCTCAAGGAACTCGACGCCACCCTGCGCAACATCGAGGCCGTGCTCGACCTTGACCGGCTGCGCGACGACAAGGCCCGGCTGGAGCAGGAGGCCTCCGCCCCCGATCTCTGGGACGACCAGGCCAAGGCCCAGCACGTGACCTCCCAGCTGTCGTACGTCAACGGCGAGATCGGCAGGCTGGGCAGCCTCCGCGCCCGGCTCGACGACGCCCGGGTGCTGCTGGAGCTGGCCGAGGCGGAGTCCGACCCGAGCGTGCTCGGCGAGGTGGAGAGCGAGATCACCGGGCTGACCAAGGCCATCCAGGAGATGGAGGTCCGCACCCTGCTCTCCGGCGAGTACGACTCCCGGGAGGCGCTGGTCGCCATCCGGGCCGGCGCCGGCGGGGTGGACGCGGCGGACTTCGCCGAGATGCTGCTCCGGATGTACCTGCGTTGGGCCGAGCGGCACGGCTACCCGACCGAGGTCTACGAGACCTCGTACGCCGAGGAGGCCGGGCTCAAGTCGGCCACCTTCACGGTCAAGGTCCCGTACGCCTTCGGCACGCTCAGTGTCGAGTCGGGCACCCACCGGCTGGTCCGGATCAGCCCGTTCGACAACCAGGGGCGTCGGCAGACCAGCTTCGCCGGTGTCGAGGTGCTGCCGGTGGTGGAGCAGACCGACCACATCGACATCCCCGAGAACGAGATGCGGATCGACGTCTACCGTTCCTCCGGCCCGGGTGGACAGAGCGTCAACACCACCGACTCGGCGGTTCGGATCACCCACATCCCGACCGGCATCGTGGTGACCTGCCAGAACGAGAAGTCGCAGCTGCAGAACAAGGCGTCCGCGCTGCGGGTGCTGCAGGCCCGACTGCTGGAGCGCAAGCGCCAGGAGGAGCAGGCCAAGATGCAGGGCCTGAAGACCGACGCGGCCGGCTCGTGGGGGGACCAGATGCGCTCGTACGTCCTGCACCCGTATCAGATGGTGAAGGATCTCCGAACCGAGCAGGAGACCGGCAATCCGAGCGCGGTCTTCGACGGCGATCTGGACAGCTTCATCGAGGCCGGGATCCGTTGGCGCAAGCAGCGGGAGCTTGCCGGCGACAGTGCGTGACGGCATGCGGGCGGAACGCGTCATCGATCTCCACACAACCCACTAAATCGATGACGCGACTCGCATGGGCGGGGCGTGGGGCTTGGCTCTCCGGTTACACCGCGTAGACTCACCACCCGTGATTCAGCTTGAGCAAGTGACGAAGACGTACCCGAAGGCGTCCCGGCCTTCGCTCGACAACGTGTCCGTCTCAATTGAGAAGGGCGAGTTCGTCTTCTTCATCGGGCCATCCGGCTCCGGCAAGTCCACCATCATCAAGATGCTGCTGCACGAGGTCAGCCCCAACAAGGGCCGCGTCGTGGTGAACGGCAAGGACGTCACGTCGATGCGGTCCTGGAAGCGACCACACTTCCGGCGCTCCATCGGCTGCGTGTTCCAGGACTTCCGGCTGCTTCCCAACCGCACCGCGTACGAGAACGTGGCGTTCGCCCTCGAGGTCATCGGCAAGACCAAGGCCGTGGCCCGCCGGGTCGTGCCCGAGGTGCTGGAACTGGTCGGGCTCGGTGGCAAGGAGCACCGCTACCCGCACGAGCTCTCCGGTGGTGAGCAGCAGCGGGTGGCCGTCGCCCGGGCCTTCGTGAACCGTCCGTTGATCCTGCTCGCCGACGAGCCGACGGGAAACCTGGACCCGGACACCTCGATCGAGATCATGCGTCTGCTGGACCGGATCAACCGCACCGGCACGACCGTCGTGATGGTCACGCACGACTCCAACATCGTCAACCAGATGCGCCGCCGCGTCGTGGAGATCGAGAGCGGCCGCATCGTGCGCGACCAGGCCCGCGGCGTCTACGGGTGACCCGACCCGTCACCCCCGCCGCCTGACGACGACGAACACCTCATGCCGGAGACCCGGAGGAATTCCCGATGCGCGTGAAATACGTCCTGTCCGAGGTACTGGTCGGACTGTGGCGCAACGTCACCATGACCATCGCCATGATCATTACGATGACCGTGTCGCTGTTCATGCTGGGCGCCAGCGGCCTTCTCTACCAGAAGGTCGGGGACATGAAGGACCTCTACTACGAGAACGTCGAGGTCTCGATCTTCCTGACCCAGGAGGTGACCGAGCAGCAGCGCACCGACCTCGACGGCCGGCTGAAGAGCGACCCCCTGGTCAAGGAAGTTGACTACGTCAACAAGGACCAGGCCTACGAGCGCTTCCAGCAGATGTACTCGGACGCGCCGGACCTGGTGAACGCGGTCAAGCCGGACCAGTTGCCGGAGTCGTTCCGGCTGACGCTGGTGAACCCGGAGCAGTACAAGAACATCTACGACCAGTACAAGGACACCGAGGGCGTCGACGAGATCGTCGACCAGAGCAAGCTGCTGGACAAGGTCTTCGGCGTGCTCACCTCGATCCAGAACTTCGCGCTCTTCATCGCGGTGGTCATGGCCGCCGCGGCGCTGCTGCTGGTCGCGAACACCATTCAGGTGGCCGCATACAGCAAGCGGCGTGAGGTCGCGGTCATGAAACTCGTCGGCGCGTCCAACTGGTTCATCCAGGCACCGTTCGTGCTGGAGGCGGTGGTCGCCGGTCTGTTCGGCTCGATCCTCGCCCTGGGCTGGCTGGTCGTCGGCAAGTACGTCATCGGCGGCGGCTCGCTGTCGGCTCTCGAGGGTCTGATCACCCCGATCTCCTGGTCGGACATCTTCCTGATGTTCCCGCTGATCGCCGTGGTCGGCAGCGTGGTCACCGCCATCACCGCCTGGGTCACCCTCCGCTTCTACCTGCGGGTCTAGTCGCCATACGGGTCGTCCCGGCGTCGTCGTCAGGGCCCTCCCGCGCCAGGAATAATTGGCGCGGGAGGGCCCTTGTCATTCGGGTAGCATGATCTCCGCTCTGCGGCCGGGCCGTCCCGGTCGCCGGCATTCCAGGAAGGGAGGTGGCGCCGATGCCACGGGAAAAGGGACGAAAGGTGGTCGCCTCCAACCGCAAGGCGCGGCACGACTACGCCATCCTCGACACCTACGAGGCAGGCATGGCGCTGACCGGCACCGAGGTCAAGTCGCTGCGCGCCGGGCGCGCCTCGCTGGTGGACGCCTTCGCGCAGGAGCGCAACGGCGAGCTCTACCTGCACGGCATGCACATCCCGGAGTACACCCAGGGCACCTGGACCAACCACGAGCCCCGGCGTACCCGCAAGCTGCTGCTCAACCGCATGGAGATCGACCGGCTGATCGGCAAGACCCGCGAGGGTGGCCACACGTTGGTGCCGTTGCAGGTCTACTTCGCCGACGGCTGGGCGAAGGTGGAGATCGCCCTGGCCAAGGGCAAGAAGGCGTACGACAAGCGGCAGGACCTCGCCAAGCGGGACGCGGACCGGGAGATCGCCCGGGTGTCCGGCCGGCGCGGCAAGGGGATGGACGACTGATTCATCCCGTCTGTCCGGGTCGCCACGCCGACCCGGGGCTCGGGATGAAACCCGTTGCGGCAGGCGTTAGGCTTGTCAGTGCCGCCACATCCGGCGGCCTGTCGAGGGGGTGACTGGTTTCGACTTCGTACGCAGCGACAGGGGAAGCGAGCCGAGGAAGCCGACGTCGTCTCGAGAATCGGTCGTCGGAAACTTATAAGCGCCAAGAACGATCGCGCTGACTTCGCTCTCGCCGCCTGAGGCGAGTAGTGAGTCTGTCGGCCTGGGAACGCCTTCGTCCCAGTTAGCCGGCATCAGCTAGGAGGCTGGCCAATCGGACCCGGTCGCGGGGTCCGTGCGGCGAGATCAATCAGCGACTGGGCCCGTCACACCAACTTGCTCGCGTGAGCGGTGGGGCCGAGTAGAGGCATAGCGAGCTGCGCTCGGAGAAGCCCTGACAAACCGGCGAAGGACCCGGGTTCGATTCCCGGCACCTCCACCACCTGACTGTGCGCCTCGGTCCACCGGACCGGGGCGCACAGTCGTCGGTACCCCCGGCGCCACCGGTGCGACTGCCGTGACCTGCGGGAACGGTGGTGCGAACGGGGCGGATGAGGCACCCGGGGGGACTGGACAGTCGGCATCGGCCGGGCTCACCATCGGGTACCTGGTCAAGCCGCTGTGCGGGAGGTGCCCATGGTCACCCAACCGATTCAGCAACCGTCCGCCGTCATCGGGGTGCTGCCGCCGGCGGCCCGCCCGACCCCGGCGTCCCTCCTCGGCGACCTGAACGCCCTCACCCGGGCGCTGGCCGTCGCCCCGGAGGAGCCACGCTGGCGGGAGTGGATGATGCTCCGCCTGGCCCCGGTCCGTCGCGGGTTCGCCGAGCATGTCGCGATGACCGAGGGGCCCACCGGCCTCTACGCCGAGCTGCTCGCGCAAGCTCCCCGGCTCGACCGCGGGGTGCGCCTGCTGGCCCGGGAGCACCTGGCCGTCGCCGCGGCGCTCGGTGCCCTCCAGCACGCCGCCGAGCTGCCCACCGCCCCGGCGGCCGAACTGCGCGACCTCGCCGGGCACCTCGTCCGGGTGCTGTCCCGGCACCGCCAGCACGGCGCTGACCTGCTCTGGCAGGCGTACCAGACCGATCTCGGCGGCGAGACCTGACCGGCGACGGGGGAACCGGCCGGGCGGGCCGGACGTCGTACCGGCATGCGTCGACCACTCGCCCTGCTGGGTCTTCCCCTGCTGGTGCTGGCCGCCGGGTGCGCGCCGGCCGGCACCGGAGCCGAAACGCCTCCCGTCGGGCCGGACGCCTCCTCGGACCACCGCTGGGAGGCATTCCACCAGCGGGCCGTCGAGGTCGCCGAAGCCTGGCACCCCGGTCCGACGTGGACCAAGGGGTACGTGCCGCTGCAGGGCCCGACCGTGCTGACCGGCGACCCGGGGTTCACCCCGGACACCGAGACGGCGTTCCAGGCCGGCTGGTACCGCGAGCAGTTCGCGCTGCCCGGCACCCGGCCGGCCGACGGGACCATCCGCTTCCCCGACGGGACGCTGACCGTCCCGCTGCTGAGCGCGGTCGAGGCGTACCGGCAGCTGGACCAGGGCGACCCGCCGGTGTGCGAGGGGCGACCGCAGCGGCCACCCACGGAGAAGGGCGGGCCGACCATCGAGCCTGGACCGGACGGCTGGGCGACCGGTCCGGTGCAGAACACCTGCACCCCGTTGACGGTCACCGCGGTGCGACTCGGCACCGCGCCGGTGCGGACCAGCCGGGGCGAGGCGCAGGTGCCGGCGTGGCTGTTCACCGTCGAGGAGCTGACCAGCCCGGTGGCCCGCATCGCGGTCGCACCGCAGGCGGTCGCCCCCGCGCCGGAGCCGAGCGCGCCGGCCCGACCCGCCCCGCCGGAGGTGGTCGGCGGCCAGGACCTCCAGGCGGTGGACGGCACCCGGCTCAGCTACCGCGTCGGGGTGGGCGCCTGCGACACCGGGATCACCGCGCTGGTGCAGGAACGCGACGACGTGGTGGTGGTCGGCGGCGGGGTGAGTCGCGCCAGTGGGGTCTGCACCGAGCAGCTGAAGCTGGCGCCGGTCGCCGTCACGCTGAAGGCCCCGCTGGGAGCCCGACCGGTCCTGGATGTGATCACCGGGGCTCCGCTGCCGCTGGGCCCACGCTGACCGCCACCGGCTTGGGCGGCCGGGGGTAGACCGCTGCAACAGTGGGGACGCCGGGAGTCGGCGGCCGCAACGGCGGGCAGGCCAGGATCAGAGGATCCGGGGCGGGTCGGTGGTGATCGGGACCGGCAGCACGGTCGGCCCGTCCGCCCGCAGGCCGGCGGTGAGCGCCGCGCCGAGCTGGTCGGGAGTCTCCACCACCTCGGTGGCGCAGCCGTACCCGTGTGCGACCGAGGTGATGTCCAGGCCGGGCAGGTCCAGACCGGGCACTCCGGGCGTCTCCTTGAGTTCGGCGAACGCCTTGAGGATCGCGTACTGCTGGTTGACCGGCACCACGACGACCAGCGGCAGCCGCAGCCGGGCCGCGGTCCACAGTGCCTGCACCGAGTAGTGGAACGAGCCGTCGCCGATCACCGCGACCACCGGCCGGCCCCGACCGGTGTCCCGCTCCGCCAGGGCCACCCCGACCGCCGCCGGCAGGCCGTACCCGAGACCGCCGCTGGCCATGGTGAAGTACGACGCCGGCCGGGTGATCCGCAGCTGGCGCCGCAGCGCCGGCAGGTTCGACGGGGTCTCCGTGACCAGCACCCCGTCCGCCGGCCAGTGTCGGGCCAGCGCGGCGAAGAGCGCCTCCGGGCTCAGCGGCGTGGTGACCTCGGGTGGCGCGGGGTCGGGTCGCGCGTCCGGCGGGGTCCGGTCCGTCGCCGGCAGCAGGTCGGCCAGCGCGGCCAGGCCCAGCGCGGGGTCGGTGAGCAGGGTGTCCCCGACCGGCGCGCGCGCCGCCTCGTCCGGGTCGTCGGTGACGTGCAGCAGCCGGGCACCGTCGGGCAGGTAGTCGCCCGGCACGTACGGGTAGTAACGGAAGACCGGCGCGCCGACCACCAGCACGGTGTCGTGCCCGCGCAGTGTGTCGGCGAGCGGGCCGATCGCGTACGGCAGCACCCCGCGGAAGTGCGGATGGTCCTCGGGAAAGCCGGTCCGCTCCGGCGCGGGGGCCGACCACACCGGGGCGGCCAGCCGCTCGGCCAGCGCGATCGCGCCGGGCCAACCGCCGGCCCGGTCGACCGCCGCGCCGAACACCAGCGCCGGGGCGCGGCTGGCGGCCAGCACGTCGGCGAAGCGGCGCAGCTGTTCGGGGTCGGGCGCGTAGCGGGTCGCCAGCGAGCGCGGCGGCGGGGGCGGATCGGCGGGCTGCGCCCAGTCGTCCAGCGGGAGCGAGAGGAAGACCGGCCCGGTCGGTGGCTGCACCGCGGTCGCGTACGCCCGCAGCAGCGCGCCGGGGATGTCCTGCGCCCGGACCGGCTCGTAGGCCCATTTCACGTAGGGCTGGGTCAGCTCGGCCGCCCGGCGGTTGGTCAGCCGGGGTTCGAGCAGCAGCATCTCCCGGGTCTGCTGACCGGCGGTCACGATCAGCGGGGTCTTGTTGTGCCAGGCCGTCACCAGGTTGCCCATGCCGTTGCCGGCGCCCGGAGCTGTGTGCAGGTTGACGTGCGCGGGGCGGCCGGTGGCCTGGGCGTACCCGTCGGCGATGCCCACCGCGGACGCCTCCTGCAGCGCGAGCACGTAGTGGAAGTCGGCCGGGAAGTCCTGCAGGAAGGGCTCCTCGGTGGAGCCCGGGTTGCCGAAGACGGTGGTCATGCCGAGGCTGCGGAGCAGGTCGTACGTCGTCTCCCGGACCGTTGCCATCGCCACCCGCCTCCGTGTCGCCGCGCGTGCTCGGCTCGCCGGAGACAGTTCGGCGCACCCCGACCCGTCCGAATCTATCGGGACAAGCCGGGCGGTTCGGGCGTTTCGCCGCTCCCGGCCACCGCTCGGGAACGGCCTGGTCGCCGGCGGCGGTCAGGGCAGCGAGAAGGGCAACGTGATGCCGTCCAGCGCCCGGCCGCACGCGCAGTCCCGTTCGGCCGGAAGCGCGGCGATCGCGTCCAGCAGCACCCCGCGCAGCCGGTCGGTGTTCTCGCCGAAGAACCGGAACACCTCCCCCTGGGTCACCGTCTCGCCGACTGCCAACCCGGCGTCGAGGTCGGTGACGAGCGCGATGGCCGAGTAGCAGAGCGCCAACTCCCGGGCGAGCACCGCCTCCGGGTGACCGGTCATGTTCACGACCGTGCCACCGATCGAGGCGTACCAGCGGGACTCGGCGCGGGTGGAGAAGCGCGGACCCTCGACCACCACGACCGTGCCGCCGTCGACCGCCGCGACGTCCCGGCCGGCCGCGGCGGCCAGCAGCGTGTGCCGGCCCCGAGGGCAGTACGGGTCGGCGAAGGGAACGTGCACCGCGCCCCTGTCGTAGTAGGTCTGCGGCCGGCCACTGGTGCGGTCGACGAGCTGATCCGGCACCACGAAGGTGCCCGGGCCGAGGTCGGGGCGGAGCCCGCCGACCGCGCACGGGGCGAGCACCTGGCGTACCCCGAGCGAGCGCAGGGCCCAGAGGTTGGCCCGGTACGGGATCAGGTGCGGCGGGTACCGGTGATCGCGGCCGTGCCGGGGCAGGAAGGCCACTCGTCGGCCGCTCACCTCGGCGATGGTCACCACGTCCGACGGTGGTCCGTACGGGGTCTGCACCTGGTGCTCGGTCGCGTCGTCGAGCAGCGCGTAGAGACCGGAGCCGCCGATCACCGCGAGTTCGGCCGTAGGACCCATCAACACTCCCTCTTCGCCGCCCGATCACCCGCCGGTCAGACCTTAGCCACGGCCCGTGGCGCAAGCTATGGTGCCAGGCATGGCGTTGACAGCGCGGATGCCGGCCGGCCCGCAGGACAGCGAGTCCCGCGTTTGCGGCGCGCGGCTGACGGGTGTGTGACATGCAGGGAGAGGGCCAGGCGATCGGCGGGCGGGCGATGGAGTCGATGACCGGGCGGCTGGTGGTCGCGACTCCGGCGCTGAAGGACCCGAACTTCGACCGTACGGTCGTGCTGCTGGTGGCCCACGAGCCCGGCGGCGCGCTCGGCGTGGTGCTCAACCGGGCGACGGAGGTGCCGGTGGCCGACGTCCTCGGCGACTGGAGTGACCTGGCCCGCCACCCGGCGGTGCTCTTCGAGGGCGGCCCGGTCCAGCCCGACTCGGCCATCTGCCTGGCCCGGATGCGCCAGCCGGTGAAGCGGGTCAAGGGGTTCCACCAGGTCTCCGGCGCGGTCGGCACGATCGACCTCTCGGTCGACCCGGAGCGGCTGCGGGAGAACGTCGGCGGCATCCGGGTCTTCGCGGGTTACTCCGGCTGGGGCGCGGGGCAGCTGGAGCAGGAGATCGAGGACGGCTCCTGGTTCGTGCTCGACGCGCTGCCCGGCGACGCCTTCGTCGACCGGCCGGACGATCTCTGGCCGATGGTGCTCCGCCGCCAGGGCGGGATGATGGCCGCGGTGGCCCACTTCCCGCCGGACGTGGCGCTCAACTGACCCGGCCGTCGCGCTCCGCCCCGCCGGCCCGCGGGTCGCCCCGCCGGGGACCCCGCGAGATGACCACGCCGGCGGCCGTGTGTATAGTTTCCCAGTGCCCGGGCGACCGGGACGACAGCAAGGGGCCGTGGCGCAGCTGGTAGCGCACCACACTGGCAGTGTGGGGGTCAGGGGTTCGAGTCCCCTCGGCTCCACCCTTCGCGACCAGGGCGTTCGTCAGACATGACGGACGCCCTTCGTCGTTTCGGGCGTCCGGAGCAGCCAACCCGGGAGCCGAGCTACCGACCGGGGCGGCGTGGCGGCGGCCGCGCCCGGCGGCAGGTGGCGGGGTGAATGCCCACGGCAGGTCCGGGTGTGCGGTAGAACCGGGTAGTGAGCCGAACTCGGCTGGAGGTATTCAGTGATGCGGTCTTCGCGGTCGCGATCACGCTTCTCGCGCTGAACCTGGCGGTGGCCGGCCCGGGTCATGGCCCACTCCTGCGTCAGGTCGGTGACCACTGGCCCGCGTTCGTCGCCTACCTGATCAGTTTCGCCACGATCGGACTCATCTGGCTCAACCATCACGCCCTCATCGGGAACCTGGCCGTCGTCGACCGGACCCTGGCCCTGCTCAACCTCGTCCTGCTGCTGTTCGTCGTCCTCATCCCGGTAGACACGGCGACGGTGGCCGAGTACCTCGCGCTGGGCGGGCAGGACGCCCGGGTGGCGGTGATTCTCTATGCGACTGCCTTCCTGGGGATGGGGCTCAGCTTCGCCGGGATCTTCGAATGGACCTTGCGGCCGGGGCGGCTCCAGCAACCGGTGCCGGAGCGGGCCCGTTGGAAGGCGCGGCTGCGATTCGGGACAGCGTCGATCATGTATCTGGCCGCGATCGCCGTCGCCTTCTTCAGCCCGCCGGTGGCACTGGCCATCATCGGCGTCGTCCCCGTCTACTACATCTTCGAACGCAACCTGGCGGTCGGCTCTCCCGCAGACGTGCCGCAGCAATAGCGAGACCCGCCCGCAGCAACCGTGCGCCCTACCGGTCTCGGCGCCCCGCCGTCTCGCCTCGAATCGGCAGCCAGTAGTACGGGACGAAGGCCGCGATCACCGCCACCCCGAGCAGCGGCACCAACCCGCCGAGCACGGTCCCGGCCCCGATCCAGAACAGGGCCAGCCGGAAGCGCCGGGTGATCGACCGCACGCTGGCGTCGTCGACAGCGCCGAGGAGCGAGGGTACGTGCCGGACGTGCCGCCAGATGATGTTGAACATGATCGGGGCCACCTCCAGCACGAGGCCGTAGAACACCACCGCGCTGCGTTGCCCGCCGCCGCTGTGGAAGGCGTCGGAGAGGACCGACGCGGCGAACGGCAGGAAGGCGATGTCCATCAGCAGCAACGTGTTGACCAGCAGCACCAGCCGATCGACCGACCGTATCTGGTCGAACATCACGTGATGGTTGACCCAGATCTGACCGATCAGCAGAAAGGTGATCACGTACGCGAGGTAGGACGGCCAGAGTTCCGTCAGGGAACGCAGCAGGTGCCGGAAGTCCTCCGGCGGGCGGATCTCCAGGACGAGCAGCGTCACCGCGATCGCGAAGACGGCATCGCTGAACGCGACGACCCGGTCGGGCTTGCGCACTCCACCGAACGCCGCCGGCGTGTGGTCACCGCCCTCGTACGAGGGTGAGGCTCCCCGGAACCGCAACCACCGCCGGGCCACGGCTAGGGCACCAGCGCTACTTCAGGAACTCGAGCAGTTGGCGGGTGGTCTCCTCGGGTGCCTCCTCGGGTATGAAGTGCCCGACCGGGAGCGGGCCGCCGCGGACGTCGTCAGCCCAGCCCCGCCAGATCGCGAGCGGATCCTCGTAGAGCTTCGCGACCGAACCCTGCTCGCCCCAGAGGAACAGCACCGGGCAGGCGATCTTCCGGTTGCCCCGGTCCGCCTCGTCCCGCTGGTAGTCGAGCGTCGCGGCGGCGCGGTACTCCTCGCAGATCGCGTGGACGGTGTCGGGATCACGGAACGTCCGGACGTACTCGGCGCGTACCTCGGGTGGGAAGGCGTCCTTCACCACCGGCCAGCTGTCGAGCATGTAGTCGACGAGGACGGCCGGCGCCGCGCCGATGAACTGCTCCGGCACCGGTTCCGGTGCGGCCAGGAACGACCAGACCCAGTAACCGAGGCTGAACTTCATCTCCGCCCGCGAGTAGGCGTCGCCGGTAGGGATGACATCCATGACGGCCAGCCGGGTGACCGCGTCCGGCTCGTCCAACGCGAGCCGGTAGGCGCAGCGCGCGCCGCGGTCGTGCCCGACCAGCCGGAACCGGTCGTAGCCCAGCTCCCGCATGACCTCGACCTGATCGTGGGCGGTCGCACGCATGCTGTACGGCTCGTGGTCGGCGGTGCTCGGTGGCTTGCCGCTGTCGCCGTAGCCGCGAAGGTCCGTGGCGATGACGGTGTAGTGCTCGGCGAGCGAGGGCGCCACCCGATGCCACATGAGGTGGGTCTCCGGAATGCCGTGCAGGAGGAGTACGGGCGGGCCGCTTCCGCCGCGACGTCCGTGGATCACCGCACCCGAGGTCGGGATGTCGAATTCTTCAAATCCGTCAAACACGGCCAAGATCCCTCGGTTGTCGACAGACCAAAGAGCGCCTGGACCGACCGTAACAGCGCGACGATCAATGGATTCGGGCTTCCAGCCGATTGGCCCACGCCGCCGGCGTCCTTCCCTGGTAGCCGGTCAGCCGGTGTCGGGCAGCGTCACCCGGGTGCCGATGGGCAGCCAGCGCAGCGCCGAACGGACGTCGGCAGGCGCCGCCGCGAAGGCCCGCTCGACGACCTCCCGGCCCTCGCGGAAGTGCCCCCAGCCCTCGTAGTGCACCGGCAGCACCGTCCTCGGGCGGAGCAGCCGGCACAGCTCGACCGCCTCGGGGGCGTTCATCGTGTACCGGACCGGCCCGGTGATGCCGAACCGGACCGCGCCGAGATGCAGCACCGCGGTGGCGACGCTCATCCGCTCGGCGACCTGGCGTACGCCGTCGTGGAGCACCGTGTCGCCGGAGATCCAGAGGGCGCCGTCCGCCCGGTCGGGCCGGTGCAGCGCGAAGCCGGTGACCTCCCCGGTGATCGCCCGGCTCAGCGGCGGGCCGTGCCGGGCCGGCGTCGCGGTGACCACGATCCGCTGGTCGCCGGACCCGACCGTGGCGGTCTGCCAGGCGGCGAGCCCGACGGCGTTGCCGCCGAGCCGACCCGCCGCCGACGGGGTGGTCAGCACGACGCCGGCGGCCGGCAGCAGCGCCCGGCCGGCGGCGTCGAGGTTGTCGCCGTGCTGGTCGTGGGTGAGCAGCACGGCGTCGATCGGCGGCAGGTCGGCTGCGGTCAGCGCCGGCCCGGTCGTCTTGCGGGAGGCCGAACCCCAGCCGAAGCTGTACCTCCGGCCGGGCGGGTCGAAGGTGGGATCGGTGAGCAGCCGCAGCCCGGCGACCTCGATCAGCGTGGTCGGGCCGCCGATGTGGGTGAACCGGACGTCGGCCACGCCGCTACCGGGCGTTCTGGACGGCCCAGGCGAGCACCTCGTCGGCGATCTGTTCCCAGCCGGGCTGGGCGGTGAGCAGGTGGGCGTAGCCCGGGTACTCCTTGACCTCTGTCAGGGTGTTCGACTTGTAGTGCTTGGCGTTGGAGCGCTGCACGCTGGGTGGCATGAGGTGGTCCTCGCCGCCGGAGACGAAGAGCAGCGGAGCCCGGTTGTCGTTGTGGTAGTCGACCCAGACGTCCTGGTGGCCGGGCTGGACGTTGGCGAGCAGGCTGCCCCAGAGGATCGAGGCGGAGGCCGGGATGTGGTAGCGCTCGTAGAGGGCGTGCGACTCCTGCTCGCTGAAGGTGTTGGTGAAGGCGTAGTGCCACTCGTCGTGCGTGAAGCCGATCGCCTTGTGCCGGTTGGCCGGGTTGCGCAGCACCGGAAACGTCGACTTCAGCTGCGACGGAGGCGCCACCTTGACGCCCTCGGTGGGCGCCGAGTTCAGCGCCACCCCGGCGGCGCCGAAGCCGTGGTCGAGCAGGAGCTGGGTGAACGCTCCGCCGGCGGAGTGCCCGATCAGGATGGGCGCGGTGGGCAGGTCGCGGATCACCGACTCCAGGTGCGCGATGATCTCCGGTACGGTCACCTTCTCGATCGGGGTCGGGTCGGCGTTGAGCGCCTCGACCTCGACCTCGTAGCCGGGATACGCGGGCGTGAGCACCCGGTAGCCCTGCCGCTCGTAGTGCGCCTTCCAGTACTCCCAGCTGCGTGGTGTCACCCAGAAGCCGTGGATCAGGACGATGGTGTCCGGTTTCATCGATCGTTCCTCCGAAGCGGGAGTCGCGGAAGGCGAAGCGGCGCGTCGCCGAGCCGTACCTGTGAGTGTGGGCGATTCCGCGCGGTGGCCCAAGGAGGACGACCAACCTCGCGCCGCTGATCCACCCGAGCGACGCACCTTTGATCCACTCGGGCGGTGGGATGTCCGAATGTCCTCGCCGTCCGCATCTCGCGACATCCGACGAACGCGTCGATCGTCCGATTCATGGCCGAGCCGGTCCGCCCGTGTCGGCCGGTTCGCGCCGGATGGGCGGTTCGGGATGTGACCGGGGGCATCGGGGGGCCGGAATGATGGGTGGCCGGGCGTCGTTGAATATCCGCGACGGCCGAGGTAGCAGCCCCGTCAGCCGGTCGGCGGCGCGGGCCCGGCCCCCCGGAATGATGGCGGGCTGTCGGTCGTTACATCTGGTCCCGGCCGGTGGCCCGGCCCCCCGGAATGATGGCGGGCCCCCGGTCGTTACATCTGGACCCGGCACCGTGAGGCCCCCCGCCTCGCACGCCGGATGGCCGATGAGTCGCCCTGCTGGTGTGGCCCGGCCGGAAGACTTTTCCCCTTTGGTTCATGAGCGCCCTGTCGAGGTGCTTTACATCCGCGCGTGAAACGCCGGCCCCCGTCGGTGGTGTGGGTGTCTACCCCCGAATTGGAGCTTTCCTGATGAACACGATCATGCGTAAGAGTGTTATCGGTCTTGCTGGTCTGGCTTTCGCCGGTGGTGTGATCGGTGGTCCGATCGCGGCGCACAACGCGCAGCCGGTCGACGGCAAGCCTGTTGCGGTGTTGCAGGTCGACAAGCCGGGTGTGGACACCGGCAAGCTGATCCCGCACGGTGTGCAGGGCGAGCAGTCGCACATCGACCTGAACGACGAGCAGGTCGCGAATGTGAAGGCGATCATCGCGGCGACGAAGAAGTCGGGTCTGGACGAGCGGGCCGCGGTCATCTCGATCGCCACCAGCCTGCAGGAGTCGAAGCTGGAGAACCTGGGCCACCTCGGCGACATGAACGACCATGACTCGCTGGGTCTGTTCCAGCAGCGCCCGTCCTCGGGTTGGGGTACGCCGGAGCAGATCACGGATCCTGAGTACTCGACGATGGCGTTCCAGAAGGGTCTGAAGCAGGTCGACGGGTGGCAGGACATGCCGCTGACCGAGGCCGCGCAGACGGTGCAGGTGTCGGCTTACCCGGACGCCTACGCCCAGTGGGAGCAGCAGGCCGCTGACCTGGTCGCCCAGTACTGGAACAGCTGACACAGCACGATCTGAACCGCTGGCCGGCACCCGGAGACGGGTGCCGGCCAGCGGCGTCTTCGCGTGTCGGGGCCGACCGAGCGCCGAGGCACTGGCCGGCCCTGGAACAGAGTTCGGCGCCGTCGCAACCGCGACGGCGCCGAATGTATGTGACGTCAGATGTCAGCCCTGGCGGCTCTTCCACTGCGGGTTGGCGCGGTTCACCACGACGACCCGGCCGCGGCGGCGGACCACCACCGAACCCGGCTTCTGCTTCAGCGACCGCAGGGAGCTGCGTACCTTCATCTCTGACCCTCCTCGGGTCTGGGGGCCTTGTTCGGTTCCATGGATTCAAACGCCAGGGCCTCGGCCGCGATTCCCCTGGTCCCTCGGGGTGGGGGGCCGTTCCGGTGCTACCCGGTGACGGGTGACCGGACGGCCGGCCTCGGGGTGGATCGAACGATTCGGTGCTCCCGCCCGTACCACTGCGGGAGGTCGACGTCATGCCCGTGTCCCGAATGCTCGCCGCCGTGCTGGTCGCCGCGGCGACCGTACCGTTCAACGCCGTGCCCGCCGCCGCGCACGGTGCGCCGACCAACCCGATCAGCCGGGCCGCGGCCTGCGGTCCGGAGGGCCGGCACGCGGCGGAGGCGGCCTGCCGTGCGGCGGTCGCGGCCGGCGCGGCGGTACGGGAGTGGGACAACGTCCGGGTGGCCGCGGTCGACGGCCGGGACCGGGAGCGGATCCCGGACGGGGAGCTGTGCAGCGGCGGTCTGTCGGCGTACCGGGGGTTGGACCTGGCCCGCACCGACTGGCCGGCGACCGAGCTGACCCCCGGTGCCCGCTTCGGCTTCCGCTACCGGACCACCATCCCGCACCGGGGCACGTTCCGGCTCTACGTCACCCGGCCCGGCTACGACCCGCGCACCCGGCTGACCTGGGACGACCTGGATGCGCGCCCGTTTCTGACGGTGACCGATCCGCCGGTACGGGCGGGCGCCTACCAGCTGGCGGGGCGGCTTCCGACCGGGCGCAGCGGCCGGCACCTGATCTACACCATCTGGCAGAACTCGAACACGCCGGACACCTACTACTCGTGCTCCGACGTGGTCTTCCGCCCGGCGGCGACCGGCGCCGGGGCCAAGCCCACCCGAGCTGCCCGGCCGGCCGGCTCGCCGGCCGCCGCGGGTACCGCCCCGACGGCCACCGAAGACCCGGTGGCGGCGGTGGCCGCCGAGCCGGGCGTCCCGGTCGCGTCGGTGACCGATCTCGGCGGGCGCTGGCCGGTGCTGGCCGGCGCGGCAGTCGTGATCATCCTCGTCCTGCTGGTGGCCGGCCGGCGGCTGCGCCGGGCCGGTGGGCCGCCGCCCGGCCGGCGGTCCGAGGTACGCAACCACCGGGCCGGGCAGCGCCGGATCTGGTGAGGCTCAGCAGCCGGTCGATCTCAGCCGAGCAGCCGGTCGATCTCGGCCAGTTCCTCGGCGGTGAAGTCGAGGCTGTCCAGCGCGGCGATGTTGGTCTCCAACTGCGGCACGCTGCTCGCCCCGATGATCAGGCTGGTCATCCGCGGGTCGCGCAGCGCCCAGGCGAGCGCGAGCTGGGCCAGCGACTGGCCGCGCTGCCCAGCGATCGCGGCGAGCCCGCGGATGGTCGCCATCCGCTCCTCGCTGAGGTCGCTCTCGTTGAGGAAGACGCTGGTCCGCACCCGGGAGTCGGCCGGGATGCCGCCCAGGTAGCGGTCGGTCAGCAGTCCCTGCGCCAGCGGGCTGTACGCGATGCAGCCGGTACCGACCTGCTCCAGGGTGTCCAGCAGGCCGTCGGTCTCCGTCCACCGGTTGAACATCGAGTAGGCCGGCTGGTTGATCAGCAGCGGGGTGCCCAGCTCACGCAGGATCGCGGCGGCTCGCGCGGTCTGCTCGGAGTTGTAGTTGGAGACGCCGACGTAGAGCGCCTTGCCGGAGCGGACGATGGCGTCCAGCGCGCCCATCGTCTCCTCCAGGGGGGTGTCCGGGTCGAACCGGTGGGAGTAGAAGATGTCGACGTACTCCAGGCCCATCCGGTGCAGCGACTGGTCCAGCGAGGAGATCAGGTTCTTGCGCGAGCCCCACTCGCCGTACGGGCCGGGCCACATCAGGTAGCCGGCCTTGCTGGAGATGACCAGCTCGTCCCGGTAGGGCTTCAGGTCGCTGGCGAGCAGCCGGCCGAAGTTCTCCTCGGCGGCACCGGGCGGCGGGCCGTAGTTGTTGGCCAGGTCGAAGTGGGTGACCCCGAGGTCGAACGCGCGGCGGACGATGTCCCGCTGCCGCTCGAAGGGGCGGTCCGGGCCGAAGTTGTGCCACAGGCCGAGGGAGATGGCGGGCAGCCGCAGGCCACTGCGCCCGCTGCGCCGGTAGGTCATGGTGTCGTAGCGGTCGTCCGCGGCGAGGTAGGTCATGATCATGAGCCTAGTCGCCCCGGTCGGGTGGCCCGAGGTGCCGGCTGGCGTGACCAAGTCCGCCGGTGGGCAGTTGACCCTGACGCCGAATACCCGAGCGGGGGACTGACCACGATGGACGACATCACCGCGATGATCATGGACGACCATGCCGCGTTCCGGCGTGGCTTCGCCCGACTGGACGACGCGCAGGACGAGCAGGAGCTGCTGGCGATCTGGGAGGCGCTCGCCCTGCACCTGGACATCCACGCCGAGGCCGAGGAGAGCATCCTCTACCCGCACCTGGTGCGTCACGGCGACGACGGCGAGGCCGAGACCGCCGACGCGGTCGGGGACCACAACAAGATCCGCGACGCGATCGCCGAGGCCAAGCTGCACCCGGTCGGCTCCGACGAGTGGTGGGCGGCCGTCTGGCGGGCCCGCCGGGAGAACAGCGAGCACCTCGCCGAGGAGGAGGACGAGGCGTTGCCGGACTTCCGCCGGCACGCCGGGGCCGAGCTGCGAGCCGAGCTGGGCCATCGCTGGCTGACCTTCTACGGCGAGCACAAGAACGGTCGTGACCTGGCCTTCCAGGACAAGGATCCGCAGCGGTACGTGCGCGAGCACCGCTGAGATATCCCCGGCACGGGGGAGTCGGTCGCGGGCGTGCCGGCGGCAGAATGAGCCGGTGAACCCCCGAGCGGCAGTGGCTCCGCTGGTCGCCGCCAGCACCTGGCGGCGCGGCGTCTTCCTGCTGCTGGGCGGCGTGCTCGTGCTGCCGTACGTGCTGCTGGCGGTGGCCTTCTGGCAGCTCTTCACCGGCCCGGCGGTGCCCCGGCTGCTGTCGGTCGGCCTGCTCGTGGTGGCCGTGCTGATCGCGGTCGTACCGCTGCTGCTGGACGGCAGCCGGGCGTTGGAGATCGCCGCCGCCCGGGCGCTGCTCGGCGTCGAGCTGCCCGATCCGGCCCCCGGGCACCGCAGCGACCGGGAGACCCGGCTGCGCGCCGCGCTCTGGATCGCCACCCACCTGACGGTCGGTGGGCTGCTGATGCTCGCGCTGCTCAGCGCGGTGCCGATGGCGTTGGCGTTCATCGCCCAGCAGTTCGGCGTCGGCACCGAGCTGACCAGCGAGGCGCGGTTCGGTCCGCTGGACGGGCAGGACACCGGCTGGTTGACGCTGACCGGGGTGCTGCTGCTGGCCGGCCTCGGGTACGCCGTCGCGGGGCTCGGCGCGCTGGCCGCGTCGATGGCGCCGGTGCTGCTCGGGCCGGCGCCGGCCGAGCGGATCGCCGCGCTCGAGGCCCGGGCGACCCGGTTGGCCGAGCGCAACCGGCTGGCCCGGGAGCTGCACGACTCCGTCGGCCACGCGCTCACGGTGGCCACCCTGCAGGCCGGGGCGGCCCGGGCGGTGCTGGACAGCGACCCGGAGTTCGTCCGCCGGGCGCTGGCCGCGATCGAGGAGACCGGCCGGACCGCGATGGACGAACTCGACGAGGTCCTCGGGCTGCTCCGCGAATCCGACGGCGCCTCGGGTGCCGCGACGCCGCAGCGCAGCCTCGCCGACCTGGACCGGCTGGTCGCCGACACCCGCGCCGCCGGCCTGCCCGTGCGGGCGCGTCGGGTCGGTGACCTGGCCGTCCTGCCCGCGGTGGTCTCCCGGGAGGGCTACCGGATCGTCCAGGAGGCGCTGACCAACGCCGCCCGGCACGGCCGGGGGCCCGTGACGCTCCGGCTCGACGCCGGGCCGGACGAGCTTGAGCTGGAACTGGTCAACGAACTGGTCCCGGGCCAGCGCCGGCCCGATCCGGGGCGGGGCGGCCGGGGCCTGGACGGAGTGCGGGAGCGGGTGCTGCTGCTCGGTGGCCAGCTGAGCGCGGGGGCGGAGGGCGACCGGTGGCGGATCCGGGTACGGCTGCCCTACCGGGGGCCGCGGTGACGATCGGCGTACTGGTCGTCGACGACGACGAGCTGGTCCGGGTCGGGCTGCGGGCGATCATCGACGCCCAGCCCGACCTGCGGGTGCTCGCGGAGGCCGCGGACGGCGCCGAGGTGCTGCCGTTGGTCGCCCGGCACCGCCCGGCGGTGGTGCTGATGGACGTGCGGATGCCCGGGATCGACGGGATCCAGGCCACCCGGCGGCTGCTGGCCGCGTCCGCCGACCCGCCCCGGGTGCTGGTGGTCACCACCTTCGCCAACGACGAGTACGTCTACGACGCGCTGCGCGCCGGGGCGAGCGGCTTCCTGCTGAAGCGGGCCAGGCCGGCCGAGGTGGTCGAGGCGGTACGGGTGGTCGCCGCGGGCGAGTCGCTGCTCTTCCCGGCGGCGATCCGCCGGCTGGTCGGGGCGTACGGGGGTCGGGGCGGCGACCGGCTGCGGACGGCCCGGCTGACCGAGCGGGAGGCCGAGGTGCTCCGGCTGATGACGGCCGGGCTCTCCAACCCGGAGATCGCCGCGCAGCTGGTGGTCGGGGTGGAGACGGTCAAGACGCACGTCGGCAACGTGCTGGCCAAGCTGGGGGTACGCGACCGCACGCAGGCGGTGATCGCCGCGTACGAGTCGGGCTTCGTCACCCCGGCCGGCTGACCTCGGCATCCGCCCGGCGCGTCGCCGATGCCGACGGCTCCCCTCGGCGGGGGAGCGGGTTCCCCGGCTCACGGGAGGGTTTCCGGGGCGCGCCGGCCGAGGCTGAGAGCATGACGATCACCGATGCGCCACCTCGCCCGGCCATCCGCTGGCCCGACCGACTCGCCCCGCTGGCCGCCGGCTGGCTCGGCCTCTGGGGCGTCCTCGCCCTCGTCGCCGCGCTCACCGGCGCCGGCTATCCGTTCGGCGCGAACGACCCGGACAGCGACCTCAACCTGCTGCGGCTGATCCCGGTCGGGCTGGGCGCGCCGCTCTTCGCCGGGTTGCTGCTCACCGCGGCGGTCGCCGCGCTGGCGATGAGCCGCCCGGCGGTCCGCCCGTCCCGCCCGCTGCGGACGCTGCTCGCCGGCTACACCGGGGCGGTCGCGCTCGTCCTCGCCGTGGTCGTGCCGGACGCCCAGGTGCTGACCATGCTCGGCTACGCGCCGATGCTGATCCTCGGTGCACCGTTCGGCTGGCCGCCGGTCGACTACGCCGAGATCTTCACCTGGCCGCTCCTCGCCCGGTTCGCCGCCGTGCTCGGCGGGCTGCTGCTGGCCGGCGCGGTGCTGGTCTGGCTGCGCCGTACCGCCGACGCCTGCCTGGCCTGCGGACGAGGCGACGCCGAGCGGGCCTGGGCCACCCCGGCCGCCGCCGCCCGCTGGGGTCGGTGGGCCGCCGGCATCGCCGCTGCCATCCCCTTCGCGTACGCGCTGACCCGGTTCGCCTGGGCCGTCGGCATCCCGCTCGGCATCTCCCGGGACTTCCTCACCGAGATGCAGGAGACCGGCCTGGTCTGGGCCGGTCTCGGGCTGGGCGCCTTCGCCACCGTCGGCGCGCTGCTCACCCTCGGGTTGGTCCAGCGCTGGGGCGAGCGGTTCCCGCGCTGGATGGTGGGGCTGGCCGGGCGTCCGGTGCCGGTGCGCCTGGCGGTCATCCCGGCCAGCGTGGTCGCGGTGGCGGTCGCCGCGGCAACCGTGGGGCTGGTCGGCAACCCGGAGTTCTGGGAGATGGCCGGCGAGGGATTCACCGCGGCCAGCGCCCCGATGCTGCTCTGGCCGGTCTGGCCGGTGGCCCTCGGCGCGGCCACCTACGCGTACCACCTGCGTCGGCGCGGTGGCTGCACGCGTTGTGGCCGGGGCTGAGGGTGGGAGCGGGGGTGCCCCTCAACGCAGGGGCACCCCCGCCCGGACCGCGCTAGCGTGGTCGGGTGACTGCGCCCAACCCGGTAATCCCGGTTCCACCGGCCGACCTGCCCCGCACGCTCGGCGAGCTGCGGGCGGCCGGCCACCGCTACCGCACCGTCAAGCAGGAACTCCGCGACAACCTGTTGGCCCGGATGCGGGCCGGCGCCGACCGCTTCCCCGGCATCGTCGGCTACGACGACACCGTCCTGCCCGAGGTCGAGCGTGCGCTGCTCGCCGGGCACGACGTGGTGCTGCTCGGCGAGCGGGGCCAGGGCAAGACCCGGTTGATCCGCTCGCTGGCCGCGCTGCTGGACGAGTGGACCCCGGTCATCGCCGGCTCGGTGCTCAACGAGCACCCGTTGCACCCGCTCACCCCGGCCTCCCGGGCCCAGGTCGCCGAGGCCGGCGACGACCTGCCGGTCGGCTGGCTGCACCGGTCGATGCGGTACGGCGAGAAGCTGGCCACGCCGGACACCAGCGTCGGTGACCTGATCGGCGACGTCGACCCGATCCGGATCGCCCAGGGGCGGACCCTCGGCGACCCGGAGACGATTCACTTCGGGTTGGTGCCGCGCACCAACCGGGGCATCTTCGCCGTCAACGAGCTGCCCGACCTGGCCGAGCGGATCCAGGTCGCGCTGCTCAACGTGCTGGAGGAGCGGGACATCCAGGTCCGCGGCTACCAGCTGCGACTGCCGCTGGACCTGCTCCTGGTGGCCAGCGCCAACCCCGACGACTACACCAACCGGGGCCGGATCATCACCCCGCTCAAGGACCGGTTCGGCGCGGAGATCCGCACCCACTACCCGGTCGACCTGGACCTGGAGCTGGCCCTGATCCGGCAGGAGGCCGACCTGGTCGCCGAGGTGCCGGAGCACGTGCTGGAGGTGCTCGCCCGGTTCGCCCGGGCGGTGCGCGAGTCGCCGTCGGTGGACCCGCGCTCCGGGGTCTCCGCCCGGTTCGCGATCGCCGCGGCCGAGACGGTGGCCGGGGCCGCGCTGCGCCGCGCCGGCCTGCTCGCCGCCGGCTCCGCGTCCGGTGCCGGCGACGCGACGGTACGGCCCGAAGCGCCGGTGGCCCGGGTGGGCGACGCGGTGTCGGTGACCTCCACCCTTCGCGGCAAGGTCGAGTTCGAGAGCGGCGAGGAGGGGCGGGAGGTCGAGATCCTGGCGCACCTGCTGCGCACCGCCACCGCCGAGACGTTCCGGGCCCGGCTGGCCGGGCTGGACCTCTCCGGCTTCACCGAGCTGGTCGCCGAGGGCACCGTGGTCGAGACCGGTGAGCTGGTCAGCTCGGCGGAGCTGCTGCGCCAGGTGGGCACCGTGCCCGGGCTGGCGAAGGTGCTGGACCGGCTCGGGATGGGCGACGCGCCGATCCCCGAGGAGGCCGCGGCCGGGGTGGAGTTCGTGCTGGAGGGGCTGCACCTGACCCGCCGGCTCGGCAAGGACGTCACCGACTCCGGTCGTACCGTCTACGGCGGCCGGGGCTGAGCATGGCCGGCAACCGGTTCCGGTACGGGCAGTGGCGCGGCGGGCCGGACCCGCTGGCGCCCCCGTACGACGTACGCGCGGCGGTGGATTCGGTCGGCGCGGAGGTGCTGGCCGGCGGCAGCCTGCGCGAGGCGCTGCGTGACCTGCTGCGCCGGGGCCCGCAGGGGCGCGCCGGGCTGGACGAGCTGGCCGCCCGGGCCCGGCGGCTGCGTCGGGAGGCGCTGCGCCGGGGCGACCTGGACGGGGCGGTAACCCGGTCGCGGGCCCTGCTCGACCAGGCGCTGGCGGCCGAGCGCGACGAGCTGCGCGATCGAGACGACGACGCCGCGCGGTTCGCCGAGTCGGTGCTGAACAACCTGCCCCGCTCCACCGCGCGGGCGGTGCAGGAGCTGTCCGGCTACGAGTGGGCCAGCGAGGACGCCCGCCGGTCGTACCAGCAGATCCTCGACGGGCTCCGCGACGACGTGCTGGGCCAGCGCTTCGCCGGGCTGCGCGACGCGGTGCGGGCCTCCGCCGATCCGGCGGCGCAGCAGCGGCTGGGCGAGATGATGGGCGACCTGAACGACCTGCTGGCCCGGCACGCCCGCGCGGAGGACACCACCGACGCGTTCGCCGAGTTCATGCGCCGGCACGGGGAGTTCTTCCCGGAGCAGCCGAAGGACGTCGACGAGCTGGTCGACGTGCTGGCCCGCCGGGCCGCGGCCGGCGAGCGGCTGATGCGCTCGCTGTCGGACCGGCAGCGCGAGGAGCTGGCCGGGCTGATGCAGCAGTCGCTGGGTGACCGGCTGGCCGGCGAGTTGTCCGCGCTCGACGGGCATCTGCGGGCGCTCCGGCCCGACCTGCGCTGGGGGCGGGGCGAGCGGGTGCGGGGCGAGCAGCCGCTCGGCTACGGCGAGGCGGCCGGCGCGCTCGACGAGATCGCCGACTTGGACGACCTGCTGGACCAGCTGGACCAGGAGCACCCGGGGGCGACCCTGGACGACGTCGACGTGGAGGCGGTGGCCCGCACGCTGGGCCGGGACGCCGCGGACGACGTACGCCGGTTGCGGGAGCTGGAGCGGGAGCTGCGTCGGCAGGGCTGGGTGAGCCGGGACGCCGAGGGCCTGACGTTGAGCCCGAAGGCGCTGCGCCGCCTCGGCGGGACCGCGCTGCGACGGGTCTTCGCCGATCTCACCGCCGGACCGCGCGGCCAGCACGACCTGCGCTCGGCGGGTGCCGCCGGCGAGGTGAGCGGCGGCTCCCGGCCCTGGGAGTACGGCGACGAGCAGCCGCTGGACGTGGTCCGGACGCTGACCCGGGCGGTGCGCCGGGCCGGGCCGCAGGTGCCGATGCAGCTCGCGGTCGACGACTTCGAGGTGGTGGAGACCGAGCGGCGGGCCTCGGCGGCGGTGGTGCTCTGCGTCGACCTGTCGTACTCGATGATCTCGCAGGGGCGGTGGGGGCCGATGAAGCAGACGGCGTTGGCCCTGTCGCACCTGATGGCGACCCGGTTCCCGCAGGACGCGTTGCAGATCGTCGGGTTCGGCCGGCAGGCGATGCCGTTGACCCAGCAGGAGCTGGCCGCCGTCGACCCGGACTTCGAGCAGGGCACGAACCTCCAGCACGCGCTGCGGCTGGCCGGTCGGCACCTGCGCCGGCACCCGGACGCCGAGCCGGTGGTGCTGGTGGTCACCGACGGGGAGCCGACCGCCCACCTGGACCCGGACGACGGTGAACCGCTGTTCCACTGGCCGCCGCTGCCGGAGACGATCGAGGCGACCATCCGCGAGGTGGACCGGCTGGCCCGCTACGGGGCGACGCTGAACCTCTTCATGCTCGGCGACGACGCCGGCCTGCGCCGCTTCGTCGACGCCGTGGCCCGCCGCTCCAAGGGCCGGATGTTCACCCCCGACCCCGACGACCTCGGCGAGTACGTGGTCTCCGACTACCTCCGCGCGAGGCACGGCCGCCGCTGACCCCCGTCGATCATGCAGTTGTGGTGGGGGACGAAAGCCGCCCGTCCGGGTGAACCGGGCACCACACCTGCATGATCGACGGGGCGGGGCGGGGTTGACTGGGGTGATGGAGAGCGGAGGGCTGCGGCGGGCGTATGACGCGTTGCTCCTGGAGATCGACGCGGGGGGCTTCGGGCCGCCGCCGGAGGGACAGTTGAGCGCCGAGCAGATCGTGGCGCACCTTGCCGCGAACGACGAGCTGATGACCGAGGCGACCGAGGCGGTGCTGGCCGGGTCGCCGTTCGCGTACTACGACCTGGAGACCATCCACCGCCCACAGGTGGACGCGCTGGTCGCCGAGTGCGGCGGACTGGACGGGCTGGCCACGCTCGTCCGGGCGACCAGCCAGAAGCTCTGCACGCTCACCGATCGGCTCGGTCTGGCCGCGGAGACGCCGGTGGAGACCCACCTGCGCGAGGGCTTCGACCTGAACGTCGACCAGCCGCTGCCCTGGGGCCGCACCCTGGACCTGCACGCCCACGTACACCTGCCCAAGCACCTGGCCCAGCTCCGGATGCTGCGCGCCGGCTGACCGACGGGACGGGCCTCAGATGGGCGCCGGTTCGGCCGGCGCCGGTTGCCGGCGGAAGGCCCGGCGGTAGGCCGAGGGGGCCACTCCGATCCGCAGGTGCAGCTGCTGGCGCAGTGCCGCCGCGGTGCCGAAGCCGCAGCGGCGGGCCACCTGGTCGATGCTCAGGTCGGTGGTCTCCAGCAGGAGCCGGGCGTGGTCGGTGCGCTGCTGGAGCAGCCACTGCGCCGGGCTGAGGCCGGTCTCCGAGCGGAACCGTCTGGTGAAGGTGCGCACGCTCATCCGGGACTGCTCGGCCAGGTCGCGCAGGCTGACCGGCTCGTGCAGCCGCTGCCGGGCCCACTCCCGGGCAGTGGCGGTGCTGCTGTCGGCGACCTTCGGCACCGGGTGCTCGATGTACTGGGCCTGGCCGCCCTCCCGCCACGGGGGCACCACGCAGCGCCGGGCCGCCCGGTTGGCCACCTCGGTGCCGTGGTCGGTGCGGATCACGTGCAGGCAGAGGTCGATCCCGGCGGCCACCCCGGCCGAGGTGAGCACCCGGTCGTCGTCGATGAAGAGCACGTCCGGGTCGAGGTCGACGTCGGGGTGCAGCCGGCGGAACCGGTCGGCGTACGCCCAGTGGGTGGTGGCCCGCCGCCCGTCGAGCAGGCCGGCGGCGGCGAGCACGAAGGCGCTGGTGCAGATCGACATGATCCGGGCGCCCCGCTCGTACGCGGCACGCAGGGCGGCGGTGACCTCCTCGTCCAGCGTCCCATCGGTGAGCGGCGCCCCGGAGTGGATGCCGGGGACGATCACGGTGTCCGCCGTCTCGATCAACTCCAGCCCGTGCTCGGGGGTCACCTGGTAGCCGGCGGTGCTGCGGACCGGCCGACCGCCCGGGGTGCAGACGTCGACCTGGTACATCGACGCGCCGTCGGCGGAGCGGGCGGTGCTGAAGACCTGCGAGGGAGTGCCGAGGTCGAGGCCGACGACGTCGTCGAGGGCGAGCACGGCGATCCGGTGCGGCGGCGAAGTGGTCATGGCCCGATTATTGCGCATGATGGCTCCCCGGCCACTCGTCGTGGTGCCCGGCGGTGCCGAGACTCGTACCGTGACCCGAGAACGTCGTCTGCACCCCGCCTGGCTCGTCGCCGCCGTCGCCTTCGTCGCGCTGGTCGGCGCGGCCGGGTTCCGCGCCACCCCGTCCGTGCTGCTGCACCCACTGCACGCCGAGTTCCGCTGGCCGCTGGCCACCATCTCCGCCGCCGTCTCGGTCAACCTGCTGCTCTACGGGCTGACCGCGCCGTTCGCCGCGGCGCTGATGGACCGGTTCGGCATCCGGCGGGTGGTCGCCGTCGCGCTGCTGCTGGTGGCGGCGGGCAGCGGGCTGACCGTGTTCATGACCGCCAGCTGGCAGCTCATCCTCTGCTGGGGTGTGCTCGTCGGGCTGGGCACCGGCTCGATGGCGCTGGCCTTCGTGGCGACCGTCACCGGGCGCTGGTTCGTCCGGCGCCGGGGGCTGGTCACCGGCGTGCTCACCGCCGGCGGCGCGGCCGGGCAGCTGGTCTTCCTGCCGCTGCTCGCCGTGCTGGTGCGCGACCACGGCTGGCGGGCGGCGGCGCTCGTCGTGGCCGTGGCCGCGCTGGCGGTCGTACCGCTGGTGGTCTGGCTGCTGCGCGAGCATCCGGCGGATCTGGGCCTGCCCGCCTACGGCGCGACCGAGGTCACCCCGGCCCCGGCGCCGGCCGGCGGGGCGGCCGCCCGTGCGGTCGGCGCGCTGGCCCAGGCGGCGCGGACCCGGCCGTTCTGGCTGCTCGCCGGCGGCTTCGCGATCTGCGGCGCGACCACCAACGGGCTGGTCGGCACGCACTTCGTGCCCGCCGCCCACGACCACGGGATGGCGGAGACCACCGCGGCCGGTCTGCTGGCCCTGGTCGGGCTCTTCGACATCGTCGGCACCATCGCGTCCGGCTGGCTGACCGACCGGGTGGACAGCCGACTGCTGCTCGGGGCCTACTACGGGCTGCGCGGCGCGTCGCTGCTGGTGCTGCCGAGCCTCTTCGCCAACAGCGCCGAGCCGAGCATGCTCGTCTTCATCATCTTCTACGGGCTGGACTGGGTGGCCACCGTGCCGCCGACCGTGGCGCTCTGCCGTGAGTACTTCGGCAGCTCCGGGGCCGTGGTGTTCGGCTGGGTGTTCGCCTCCCACCAGCTCGGCGCGGCGATCGCCGCCACCGGCGCCGGACTGGTCCGGGACCGGCTCGGCGACTACGCGCTGGCCTGGTACGTCGCCGGGGCGCTGTCGATCGGCGCGGCCGGGCTGTCCCTGCTGCTGCGCCGCCGCCGGGCCGGTGCCGAACCCGCGCCCGTGCTGGTCACCGCCGCGCCGGTGGGCCGGCGGGTGTGGAGCTACCGGGGCTGAGCCGTCAGCTGAGCGTCCACTGCTGCCGGGCGGCGCCGTCGCAGGGCTCCTGCCTGACGGCGTCGCCGGCCTCGTCGCCGTCGTCCTCGACCTGGCCGCACTTGCCGCTGTGCACGGCGACCAGCAGCACCGGCCCGGCCCCGGTCGGGGTCAGCCGCCACTGCTGGTTGACCTCACCGTGGCAGGGGAACTGCTGCAACTTCGACCCGTCGTCGGCGCTGCCGCCCTCGACGTCGAGGCACTGGCCGTACGCCGCGTTGGTCAGCGTCACCGCGTCCGCCGTGATCGGGTTGACGACCCACTGCTGCTCCGGCCCGCCCGAGCAGGCGGCGAGCTTCGCCTCGGCCTTCTCGCCGTCGCCGTCGAGGCCGAGGCAGAGCCCGGAGGTGACCGTCCGGAGCACCCTCGGCCCGGTGGGCGGCCCGGCCGGTGTGGTGGCCGCCGGGGTCGGGGAGGGTGCGGCCGGGGTGCTCGGCGCCGGCTCGCTCACGGCCGGAGAGGCAGCCGGGTCGGTGACGGGTGAACTGACCGCCGCGGGTGTCGCCGGCCCGTCGCCGCCACCGAACACGCCGGTGGCGAAGACCACCCCGAGGAGTACGCCGACCAGCCCGACGGCGAGGGCCACCCGCAGCAGCGGGTCCCGGGGCAGGAGGGAACGCGCCGGCTGGCGACCGCCGTAGACGGTGCCGGACGCCTCGGAGCGGTCACCCGGGAGAGACATGGGGTCATCCTGGCCCACGCCGGTGCCGCCGGGCCAGTCGCCCTGCTCCGGCGGCCTCCCGAGGCCACGCTGGTCGCCGTGCGGGCCGCGTCGACCGCGATCAGCGGGTCGGTTCCGGGTCGGTGACGTCGGCGACGGTGGCGTGCAGGGCCGCCAACGCGGCGTCGGCGTCGACCGCCACGGAGAGGCCGTGCTCGCCCGCGCCGAGCGTGATGGTCCGTCCGCGCAGCCGCTCGTCGGCGACCACGGGCCAGGCGGTGGTGGCGCCGAACGGGGTGATGGTGCCGCGTTCGTAGCCGGTGACGTCCTTGGCGGTGGCCGCGTCGGGCATCGAGAGGCGGCTCACGCCGAGCAGCGCGCGCAGCTTCGGCCAGGAGATGACCCGGCCGCCAGGGGTGAGCACGAAGAGGTGGTCGTCCGGACCGCGTCGCACGACGATGCTCTTCACCACGTCGGGCACCGCCACGCCACGCACCGCCGCGGCCTCGCTGAGGCTGGTCACCGGCCCGTGCCGGATCACCCGGTAGGGCAGCCCGGTGGCGTCGAGCGCGGCGAGCGCTGGGGTCGGCATGAGGTGCACGGTAACCCGGCGGGAGCTGGCCGGAAGTGTGAAAAGGTCAACGTGGACAACCGATGCCGCAGGCAACAAGGCGCGTACAGTGATCACATGTGCGCCGTCCGTGTGGATCATCAACCGGTCGATCACGACAGTGCGGTGGACCTGCTGCGAAGGTCGTACGCGGCGGTGCCGCCCGGGGAGACCGTCCGCCTCGCCAAACGCACCTCCAACCTGTTCCGCCCCCGTGCCGCGGTGCACACCCCCGGTCTCGACGTCAGCGGTCTGACCGGCGTCCTCGGCGTCGACCCGGCCGCCCGGACCGCCGACGTGCAGGGCATGTGCACCTACGAAAACCTGGTCGACGCGACCCTGCCCCACGGGCTGATGCCGCTGGTGGTGCCGCAGCTGCGCACCATCACGCTGGGCGGCGCGGTCACCGGGCTGGGCATCGAGTCCACCTCGTTCCGCAACGGCCTGCCGCACGAGTCGGTCACCGAGCTGGACGTGCTCACCGGGTCGGGCGAGATCGTCACCGCCCGCCCCGACGGCGAGCACGCCGAGCTCTACGCGGCCTTCCCCAACTCGCTGGGCAGCCTCGGCTACGCCACCCGGCTGCGCATCGAACTCCAGCCGGTCCGCCGTTACGTGGCGCTGCGCAACATCCGGTTCAGCCGGCTGGAGGAGCTGACCGACGCGATCGCCGAGGTGACCGCCACCCGGGCCTGGGCCGGAGTGCCGGTGGACGTGCTGGACGGCGTGATGTTCAGCCCCGGCGAGGCGTACCTGGTGCTGGGCACCTTCACCGATCAGGCGGAGGGGGCGCCCAGCGACTACACCGGCCAGGACATCTACTACCGGTCGCTGCGCCGGCGCACCCGCGACGCGCTGACCACGTACGACTATCTCTGGCGCTGGGACACCGACTGGTTCTGGTGCTCCTCGGCGTTCGGGGTGCAGCACCCGGTGGTGCGCCGGCTCTGGCCCGCGCGGCTGCGACGCAGCGACGTCTACCACCGGCTGGTCCGGATGGAACACCAGTACGGTGTCGCGGCCCGGATCGACCGACTGCGCGGCCAGCCCACCCGCGAGCGGGTGGTGCAGGACGTGGAGATCCCACTGGAGCGGACGGCCGACTTCCTGCGTTGGTTCGCAGGCAACGTCGGGATGACCCCGGTCTGGCTCTGTCCACTGCGACTGCGCGAGCCGGCGGGTCCCGGCTCTGCCCGGCCCTGGCCGCTATATCCGCTGCGGCCCGGGCAGGACTACGTCAACATCGGTTTCTGGGGGAGTGTGCCGATGGCCGAGGGCGCCGCCGACGGCGACGTCAACCGGTCCATCGAGCGCGCGGTGTCGGAGCTGGGCGGGCACAAGTCGCTCTACTCCGACGCGTACTACGACCGGGAATCCTTCGACCGGCTCTACGGCGGGCCGACGTGGCGCGCCGTCCGGGACCGCTACGACCCGGAGCACCGGTTCACCGGACTGTACGAAAAGGCGGTAGCACGAGCATGAGCCTGACCGACCGAGACCAGGGGGCGGCGAGCGCCCCCGGAACACCGCCGCCGGGGGGCCGGCGGCCCGGTCCGACCGTGGCGGACGTGGTCCGCACGGTGACGATCGGTGACCTGCCGATGCGGGTCACCGGCTACGACGGCAGCGCCGTCGGCCCGGCCGACGCCGGGCTGACCCTGTCCATCCGTACCGAGCGGGGGCTGTCCTACCTGCTCACCGCCCCGGGTGACCTGGGCATGGCCCGCGCCTACGTCAGCGGGGACCTGGCCCTGGAGGGGGTGCATCCGGGCGACCCGTACGAGGCGCTGCGGGTGCTCAAGGACGACATGAAGTTGCGCCTGCCGCCGCTGGCCGACGCGCTGAACCTGGTACGCGGGCTGGGCTGGGAGCGGCTGCGGCCGCCGCCGGCCCCGCCGCAGGAGGCGCAGCCGCGCTGGAAGCGGGTGATGAACGGGATGCGGCACTCCCGGACCCGGGACAGCTCCGCCATCTCGCACCACTACGACGTCTCGAACGCCTTCTACGAGAAGGTGCTCGGCCCGTCCATGACGTACACCTGTGCGGTCTTCCGCTCTCCCGACGACACGCTGGAGCAGGCCCAGGCGTCGAAGTACGACCTGGTCGCCGGCAAGCTGGCGCTCAAGCCCGGGATGCGGCTGCTCGACGTGGGCTGCGGCTGGGGCGGCATGGTCCGGCACGCGGCCCGGGAGTACGGCGTGAAGGCGCTCGGGGTGACGCTGTCGAAGGCGCAGGCCGAGTGGGCGCAGGCGGCGATCGAGCGGGAGGGGCTGACCGAGCTGGCCGAGGTGCGCCACCTGGACTACCGGGACGCCCCGCGAGAGCAGTTCGACGTGATCTCCTCGATCGGCTTGACCGAGCACATCGGGGTGCGCAACTACCCGGCCTACTTCGGTGCGTTGCGCGACCGGCTGCGCCCGGGCGGTCGGCTGCTCAACCACTGCATCACCCGCGCGGACAACCGGGCGCCGCACCGCTCCGGCGCGTTCATCGACCGGTACGTCTTCCCGGACGGC
Source organism: Micromonospora sp. NPDC093243 (assembly GCF_044753725.1). Taxonomy (NCBI): domain Bacteria; kingdom Bacillati; phylum Actinomycetota; class Actinomycetes; order Micromonosporales; family Micromonosporaceae; genus Micromonospora; species Micromonospora sp. NPDC093243. The sequence continues at coordinate 98,432 of NZ_JBIVNT010000003.1, forward strand.
GAACTGGCCGGCCCGGGTCGGTTGATCAGCGAGCTGCACGACGTGGGGCTGGAGGTGCACCACGAGGAGAACCTGCGCCAGCACTACGCGCTGACGCTGGCGGGTTGGGGCCGCAACCTGGTGGAGAACTGGGACTTCTGCGTCAACGAGGTGGGCGCGGGCACCGCCAAGGTGTGGGGTCTCTACATGGCCGGGTCGCGGTTGGCGTTCGAGCGCAACGGCATCCAGCTGCACCAGGTGCTGGCCACCCGCAACGGCCCGGACGGCCAGAACGACTATCCGCTGCGCCCGGACTGGCTGCCCTGATCCCGAGCTGAGCCGACGAAAGCCGCGCCGATCCGGCGCGGCTTTCGTCGAACCCATTGACAAAGAAGTTTTGTACGTACAAACTGATTTTGCCATGAGAGACGTCCTGTACCTGGAGCAGATTGAGCAGGCCGAAGCCCTGCTCAAGCCGCAGCGCGTGGAGGTGCTGCGGCAACTGGCCGAGCCGCGCACCTGCACCGAGGTGGCGGCTCGGCTGGAGCAGACACCGCAACGCGTCTACTACCACGTCAAGCAACTGGTCGCGGCCGGTCTCGTCGACCTCGTCGCCGAGCGCAAGGTCCGCGGCATCACCGAGGGCATCTACCAGGCCGCGGCCCGGTCCTACTGGCTCTCGCCCCGCCTGGTCGGGCGGATCGGGCTGCGCCGTGCCCGCGACGAGCTGAGCCTGGGCTACCTGCTCGACCTGATGGAGGAGGTCCAGGCCGACATCGCCACGCTCGACCGGGCCGCGCCCGAGCTGCCCTCGGTCGGGGTGTCCGGTGAGATCCGGGTGCCGGCGGAGCAACGCCAGCAGTTCCTGCACGACCTGCAGACCGCTCTGCAGGACCTGTTCACCCGCTACGGCGGCGCCGAGGGAGACGCCTTCAAGCTCGCCGTGGCCTGCTACCCGAAGGGGAAAGACCGTGAGTGAATCGTTGAAGATGCACGCCCGCCTCGCCGCTCCGATCGAGGCCGTCCGCCGGGCCATCACCGACGCCGCCGAGCTGCGCGTGTGGCTGGCCGAGCACGCCGAGGTCGAGCTGCCGAGGCGGTACGAGTTCTGGGGGCGCTACACGCCGGAGGGGGAGGCGCCCCACCAGCGGCTGCTGCACGTCGACAACGACACGCTGCGCTTCGCCTGGCTGCTGGACGGGGTGGAGACCACCACCGAGCTCAGCCTGCGGGCCGACGGCGACTCGACCGTGGTCACGCTGGACCAGAGCCACTTCAACTTCGAAGAGGCGATCAGCGGCAGCACCATCCGGGGCGTGCTGCAGACCTTCTGGAGCCTCGCGATCGCCAACCTCGCCGCGCACGTCGAGGGGCAGCCGCTGATGCCGAAGACCGACTTCACCTCCGCCGAGCTGCGCGGCGAGATGGTCATCAACGCGCCGGTGGCCAAGGTCTACCAGTCGCTGACCGACTCCGAGCAGGCCAGCGCCTGGTTCGGCTACCCGATCGGGATCGAGCCCTGGGTCGGCGGCCGCTACGCCATGGGCGGCTTCGAAGCCGGCTACGCGGCCAAGGTCGTCGACCTCGACCCGGGCCGGAAGATGTCCGTCGACTGGGGGCCGACCGGCGTGACCACCTGGGAGCTGGCCGAGTCGGACGGGAAGACCAAGCTCACCTTCGTACAGAGCGGCTTCGACGAGTCGAACCCGCCGTACGGGGCCTGGGCCGGGTCGGTGGCCGGCCTCGCGGAGCTGCGCCGCTACCACGAGATGCAGGACTGGCAGTCGATCTGGCTCTCGGTCGAGATGCCGGGCGCGCAGCCCGAGACGGCCACCGCTGCCGGCTGACCGGGACCGAACCGACCGCGGGTCTCGGGACCTCGCGGCACCGCCACCGGACACGAAGCGCCTGATCGCTGACGAGCGGTCAGGCGCTTCGTCGTAGCCCTCTGCCGAACCACCCGACGGGCACAGAGTCGATCATTCCGATCAAGGACTCCCGAACTTGCCTGACGGTCGGATCAGGGAAGACAGCTCAGGTACCGGGTGAACATGGGACAATTTCACCATAGGGTGCCAATCGATACGAGTGCCGGACGACCAAGTTCCCCGGCGCGCGGCGCCCTCGCGTGCCTGCGCCCCGACGGGTGGTCAAGTGCCTCCGCCGAAACCCGGGCTCAGGCCCTTCTAGGAGGGAGCAACAGTGATGATCCGACGTACTCGACTTTGGGCTGTGGCTGTGGCGGCCGGCGCGGCGGTAGCGGCCACCGCCGTGGGAAGCGCGGCCATGGGCGACGGGCGGGACGATTCGGGCGACAAGCGCGAATCGCACGGCTCGTGGGACTCGGGCGACTCGCGCGACTCCGGTGATTCGCGGGACTGGCGCGACTCGCGGGATGGGAAGGAGCGGGAGAGGCAGCTGGCCGTCCGGGCGAAGCTCAGCGGCTACCAGGAGGACCCGCTCACGATCTCCACGCCGGGGAACGGCCGGTTCGAGGCGAAGATCGACGAGCGGCACAAGGAGATCACGTACCGGCTGAGCTACGACGACCTGAAGGACGTCCAGCAGGCGCACATCCACTTCGGTGGGCGGCACCAGAGCGGCGGGATCGCGGTCTTCCTGTGCTCGAACATCAAGGACGGGAAGGGCGGCCCGTCGAAGGACGTCCAGTCCTGCCCCGAGGCTCCGGCCACGATCAAGGGGACCATCAAGCCCGATGACGTCGTCGGCCCCGCCGACCAGGGCATCGAGCCCGGCGAGTTCGACGAGCTCGTCGACGCGATCGAGGCCGGCGTCACGTACGTCAACGTGCACACCAAGAAGTACCCGAACGGCGAGATCCGGGGCCAGATCAAGACCGACGAGGACCGGAAGAAGCACGAGGACCGCGAGAAGAAGGACGAAGGCCGGGAGAACGACGAGGGCCGGGAGAACAAGGACGAGGACCGGAACTGGGACGCCAGCGACTACCGGGCCTGGGACGAGAGCGACGAGGGCCGGGGCTCGGACAAGGGCGACGACTCGGGCTCGGACAAGGGCGACGAGTGGGGCTCGGACAAGGGCGACGACTCGGGCTCGGACAAGGGCGACGAGTGGGGCTCTGACAAGGGCGACGAGTGGGGCTCCGACGAGGGTGAGGACCGGGAGTCGGACAAGGGCCACGACAAGGGCGAGGACAAGGCCGACGACAAGAGCGACGAGCACCGCGACGAGAAGTGATCCAGCGGCAGTCGAAGGACTGAACGCCCGACCCGCATGACGGGTCGGGCGTTCTGCCGTGCCGGGCCCGTGCCGCCGCACCGCGCGAAGGATCTGTGGTGATGAACGGTGTCCCGCTGGGTACTGCCCGGCAATGTTCTTCATCTTCGGGCTCCGCACCAAGGTCGACCGGTCCGGCGTGGTCAGCGAGGTCTGCCGCAACTGCGGCAACCAGGCCGCGCAGGTGATCACCCGCCGGTCCACCAAGTTCACCCTCTTCTTCATCCCGCTGATCCCGGTCCGCACCCGCTACGCCCAGCAGTGCACGTACTGCGGCGCCCAGTACGAGATCAGCAAGGCCGAGGCGCAGCGCCTCCCGGTCGGCTGAACCGGCGATGACCCGCTTCCTGTGCTGGCTGATCGGTCGGGGACCGGCCGATCCCATCCCGGTGCACACCGCCGTCCGTCCGCCGTGCACCCCGGGGCGCCGCCCCCGACGTCGGCGGCAGCGCCGACCCCTCGCCGGCACCGGGCTGCCCCGCTCGCCCTGGAACCGCTCGGCCGGCCGGTGACGCCGCCGGTCATGTGATCTTCGACCCGGGTCGGACCCGGCCTCGACCGGCGGCACCTACGCTGGGATGGCCGTCCGAACGGGGAGAATCGTGCGCAACCACCCGGCCGTCGTGCTGGTCGCCGTCCTGCTGTCCACGTTGTTGCTGCCGCTGTCGCTGACCGGCGCCTCGGTCGCGCTGCCGGACATCGGCCGGGACCTCGACGCCGGCCTGGCCGGGGTCCAGTGGGTGGTCAACGGCTACAACGCCACCTTCGCCAGCTTCATGCTCGCCGCCGGTGCCCTCGCCGACCTGCTCGGCCGGCGCCGGGTCTTCGCCACCGGCGTGGCGATCTTCGCCGGCTCCGGGCTGCTCGGCGCGGTGGCCGGCGACATCCTGCTGCTCGACGCCCTCCGCGCCCTGGCCGGTGTCGGCGCGGCCGCCGCGGCGACCAGCGCCTCGGCGCTGCTCGCCGGCATGTTCCACGGCCCGGCCCGGGCCCGCGCGTTCAGTCTCTTCGGTACGACGATCGGGGTCGGCCTGGCCTTCGGCCCGTCCATCGCCGGACTGCTCATCGACACCCTCGGCTGGCGGGCGGTCTTCGCCGCGCCGGCCGTCGCCGCGCTGGTGGTGCTCGCCCTGGTGCCGCTGCTGCCCGAATCCCGCGCCCCGCACAGTGGCCGGATCGACTGGCCGGGCACGGTCTCGTTCACCGCCGCGCTGCTGTTGCTGATCTTCGGCTTCGTGCAGGGCCCCGAGTTCGGCTGGCACGACCCGCGGATCATCGTCGCGTTCGCCGCCGCGCTCGCGCTGCTCGTGGTCTTCGCCCGGGTGGAGCGCCGCCGCGCCGATCCGATGTTCGACCTCGCCCTGCTGGCCAGCCCCCGCTTCCTCGGCATCTGCCTGGCGGCGGCCACCATCGTGGCGGTGCTGGTGCCGTTGCTGGTCTACCTGCCGTCGTACCTGACCACGGTGGTCGGGCTGACGCCCGGCACGGCCGGCGCGACGCTGATCCTGCTGACCGCGCCCACCCTGGCGCTGCCCATGCTGACCGGGGTGCTGACCCGGCTGGTGCCGGCCGCGCTGGTGATCGTCGTGTCGGTGGCCGTGGTGGCGGTCGGCGCGGCCTGGGCCACCGTGCTCGGCCCGCACGTGCACGTCGCCGCGTTGGCCGGTCCGCTTCTCACCATCGGCGTCGGGGTCGGGCTCTCCATCGGGCTGCTGGACCAGTTGGCCATCTCCAGCGTGGCGGCGAGCCGGGCGGCGACCGGCGCCGGAATGATCAACACCGCCCGGTTGGCCAGCGAGACGGTCGCCATCGCGGTGGTCGGGGCGGTCCTGGCCAGCACCACGGCCGGCCGGCTCGCCGATCCCGGTTTCACCAGCGGCCTGCGGACCGTGCTCTGGAGCATGGCGGGCGTGGCCCTGGCTGCCGCCGTGCTCGTCGCCGTCCTGGTCCGCCGCGCCGCGCCCACCCCGGTGCCGGCCACCGTCGGGCGCCACTGACCGGGCCTCGGCTCGGCGTCGACAACCGCCGCACGGCGATGGCATGATCGCCACCATGATCGACAGTCGAAAGGGCGATGCCGCGTAGGCGTCCGAAGGCCCTTCGGGCCGAACGTTGGCAGCCGCGCCGAGACCGCCCTGCCCGCCGGATCCGAGGCGTCGCCGCCCGCACCCGCGTCGCCGTGCGCCGGCTCGAAGAAAGCCGCGGCCACCTGTACCTGAACGCGACCGCGAACGCCCTCGCCGGGTACGCGTCGGTGCTGCGCCAGTCAGGCCGTTACCTCAACGGTCCGCAGGGCCTGGACCCCGGCATCGAACCCGAGGATCACCGGGACACTCTCGCGGAGGTGTTGCGGCTGCTTCCCGCTGCGCCGCGCGCCGACCTCGGCCGCGTCGTCGACCGCCTCGACCGGGAGTACGAACGCCGTACCCTGCCCGCCGCCTGGCCGCCGACGGAGTGGGAACGCGGCCGGGGCTGGTGGTGGCGCAGAATGCGGGAGTTGTGAGGGCCATCCCGCGTGGGCCGCGCCGGACGGGTGCGGGGCCGGCATATCCTGGCGGATCATGACGAGCAGCGAGCAGCGTCTGGCCGCGATCCGGGGCGGCGTGCCGCCCCGGCGACACAACGCCCGGACGATCGCCGCGTTGACCGGCAACCCGGGCTGCACCCGCCGGGCGGTGCTCGACGGCGCGGGGGTGGACAAGCCGAAGCTGGCCGAGCGAATCGGCTTCCCCGCGCGGTTCGGGCAGTCCCGGTTCGCCATCACCCGGGGCAACGCCTTCGAGGCGCAGGTCAAGGCCGACGGCGGCGCCGAGCTGCTGCGCCTGGTCGCCGAGCGGCTGTCGGTGGCGGTGCCGGCGACGTCGAGCTGGACGGACCTCGGCGTCGACACCGACGACGGCACCGCTGCCCGTCAACAGCGCTCCGCCGCGCTGCTGGCCGCCGCCGCGTCGACCGCGAGCGGCGACGACTCGGCCGCGCCGGACGGTGAGGACGTCGCCGCGCTCTTCGACCATCCGCTGCTCGGCTTGGACGTCGCCGGTCGACGGGTGAACCTCGAACCGGACCTGGTCGCCGCCCGGCTCGCCGGCCGGTTCCACATCGTGGAGATCAAGTCGTTCCCGGTGGTCGACGGGCAGGCCGACCCGGCGAAGGTCGCCGCCGCCGCGATCCAGTCCGCCGTCTACGTGTTGGCGCTGCGCGAGCTGCTCGCCTCCGCCGGGCACGACCCGGAGTTGGTGTCGCACGACGTGGTGCTCATCTGCCCGCAGGACTTCACCTTCCGGCCGGTGGCCAGCCTGCTCGACGTGCGCAAGCAGCTGCTGGTGCTACGCCGCCAGCTCGACCGGATGGCCCGGATCGACGACCTGCTGGACGCGGTGCCCGAGGGTTTCAGCGCCGACCCGACCGCCGACCCGGCGACCCTGACGACCGCGCTGTCGACGGTGCCGGCTCGCTACGCGCCGGAGTGCCTCGCCACCTGCGAGCTGGCGTACTTCTGCCGGCACGAGGCGCGCGGCCACACCGGGGCGCTGGGCCGCCCGGTCCGCGAGTCGCTCGGCGGGCTCGCGACCGTGGCGGAGGTGCTGGCGCTGGCTGCCGGCGAGCGCGCCCCCGAGCCGGAGCAGGCCGAGGCCGCCGCGCTGCTGCGGGCCGCCGCCCGGTTGCGCGCCGACGCCCTCGGCGTTCCGTCATGAGTACGCTGCGCGCGCTGGCGAAGGCGCAGGCGCTCGCCGCCGGGGTGGCCCAGCCGGTGGCCACCGTGCGGCATCTGCACCTGCACGAGCGGCCGCTGGTGCTGGTACCGCTGGCCATGGCCGGCGAGGCGAACGCTCCGCTCGCCGCGCTGGTCGGAGCGGCGCCCGACGAGGCCCGACTGCTGATCGTGCCGCAGCCCCGTAACCGGGACCAGCGCTTCCGGTTCGCCGCCGAGTTGGCCGCGACCGTGCTTCCGTACCTGGACGGGCATCGCGCGGTCAGCGAGGCCGTGCCGGTCGACCGGGGACGGGACGTCCGGTACCGCTACGTCGATGCGCCGCAGCTGCTGGTGCCGAACCCGGCCGGGATCAACTTCCTGCGGCTGCTCGGCCGCTCCACCCGGTTCCGTCGGGCGGACGGGGAGTACCCGGTGCACCCGTCGGTGCCGCTGCTCGGGCGCTGGCTGACCTTCTTCGCCGAGCGGGCCGAGCATCCCGGCTCGTCGGCGCTGCTGGCGATGACCGACGCGCTGACCCTGCACTGGGCGACCGGGCAGAGCGCGGTGGAGGACCTGCACCTCCCGGCGCTGCTCGGCTGGGTCGACCCGCCGCCCGGGCTCACCGGCGCCGAGGCGGCGGCCCGCGCCGAGGACCCGTCGGTCTGCCCGCCGGCCGGGCCGGTCACCGACCCCGACTTCGACAACCAGCGGCTCGCCCCGGCCATCGGCGCGTACGCCGACGCCGACGACGACCCGGCCGCCCGCGCCGAGGCGTACGCGACGCTGGAAGGGCTGCTGCGCGAGCAGCTCGCGCCCACCTGGGAGCTGATGTGGCGCGGCATCGGACTGCTGCGCGGCCTGCCACCCGGCGCCCGGGTCGAGGGTCGGTGGGCCGGCGACCGGGACGCGTTCACCGCGCACGCGGAGCACGTCGATGCCGGTGGTGGCCCGCAACCCCGCCGGGACGGGGCGGTGGCGGCGGCGGTGCGGCTGCACCGGCTGGAGCGGGCACTGACCGCTTACACCGTGCAGCGCGCCTACGACGACCCGCTGGTGATGGCCGAGCACCGGCTGACCGGTGAGGCGTTCGTCGGCGAGGTGACGCTGGCCGACCCGAAGCGGGTCGACGACAGCGGCAAACGGCCGGTGTTGCGTCCCCGGATCCAGCTGGTCACCACCGAACCGGTGCTGGTGCCGGTCGGCGCGACGCTGTACTCGCCGGCCCGGCCCGGTCAGAAGGCCCGGGTGGTCTTCCTGACCCCGGCGGCGGACGGCAAGACCGAGGTGGTGCTGGAGCTCTCCGGCGGGATGGGGCGTGGGCTGACCGCACCACCGGGCAGCGTGCCCGAGGTGGGTGAACGGCTCTGCTACACCACCCTCTCCGACGCCTTCATGCCGGCCGGCGCCTTCCCGGCCCCGGAGGAGACCCCCTGGACCCACCGCGATCCGCCGGCCCCCGGCGCACCCGGCTCGGCCTCCGCTCCCACTGCGGCTGGGGGTGACCCGGGCGAGGAGTGGGCCTGACCGCAGGGCCGGTTGGCCCGCCGGCCAGGTGGGCTACAGCCAGGCCGGGGAGGGTCCGTGGTGGGCAGCGATCGCGCTTCGCGCTCGCTGTCGAGCTGCCCCACAAATGGGCCACACCGGGTGCCGGAGCATGGGCGGGGACCACGCTGCTCCATATATGGGGCAGTTCGACAGGAGCGCGATTGACCCGTCGAGGCCGGCCGGGTTGTGCAGGGCCCGCGCTCCAGCCGGGACCGTCCGCAGGGGACAGCCGGGGGCCGGTAGGGCCGAGCGCGGGGCCGCAGTGTCGGGGACGCGACCGCCCGGAGCGCCCGGAACGCGCCGGTCGGCCCTGGCGAGGGCACCCGGGCGCTGGCTAGGCTCTCCAGGTTTGCCGGGGACCGGTCCGTCCGTCGAGGTGCCCGCACGAGAGGGAGCCGGAGCGACCGTGCCGCCGCAGGACGTGAAGCAGGCCGCCTCAACCAGCTCGGCATTGGCGACGACCGTCGTACCGACGCGGTTCGGTCGCCTCGGCCTGCTCGCCGCGGCCGGTGTCGTGCTGCTCGAGGCGGTCTGGCTGGTGGCGGCGCTGCCCGGCGCCGCCCTGGTCAGCGACCTCGGTGCGCTGCTGGTGGCCGGCTGGGCGGCGGTCGTCTGTCTGGGCGTCGCCCACCGGCACCCGGCCGCGCTGCGCCGGTTCTGGGTCCTGCTCGCCGCCACCATGGCGCTGGCCGCGCTTGGCCGGGCACTCTGGACGGTGCAGCGGCTCGTCGGTGACGAGCTGCCGCATACCCCGCTGATCGGCGCGGTCTTCACCGCCGGCATCCTCACCGGCACCGCCGCGCTGCTCTGTTCGCTCTCCGCCCCACGCACCGCGGTCGGCCGGGCCCGCACCCTGCTGGACGGGGTGATCGTCGGGTTGGCGCTGGTGCCGATCGGCTGGGTGGTGGTGTTCCGCAACGTCGCCGCGGCCGACCTGGCCGATCCGGTCCGCACCCTCGGGCTGCTCTACCCGATGCTCGACCTGATGCAGCTGACCATCCTGGTGGCGGTGGCCGGCCCGGCCCGGCCGCTGTGGCGGCCGATGAGCATCATCGCGGCCAGCCTCGCCACCCGGGCGCTCGCCGACGCCGCCTACGTGTCGCTCGCCGCGCGCGGCGACTACTTCTCCGGTCATCCGATCGACATCTGCTGGCCGATCAGTTACCTGCTGATCGCCGCCGCCACCCGGTATCCGCCGCCCCAGGAGTGCCCGGACGCCGAGGAGACGGCCGAACCGCCGTTGCAGCCGTGGTGGCGGGTGGCGCTGCCGTACCTGCCGGTCGGCGGGGCGATCGTGGCCGTGATGCTGGCCCGCCAGCCGTCCGGGCAGACCCCGAAGCTGATCTTCGTGGTCATGATGACGCTGCTCGCCGCGCTCGCGCTACGGCAGGGGTTGGCCGCCAACGAGAACCTGTGGCTGGCGGCCCGGCTGCGCCGGCTCGCGTACACCGACCAGCTCACCGGGCTGCCGAACCGGCTGATGTTCAACCGGCGGCTGCGTCGGGCGCTGCGCGACGACGGGCCGGTGGCCGTGCTGCTGCTCGACCTGGACGGGTTCAAACAGGTCAACGACCGGTTCGGGCACGCCACCGGTGACACCCTGCTCACCGGGCTGGCGGCCCGGATGCAGGCCGCAGTCGACGGCGACGGCACCATCGCCCGGCTCGGCGGCGACGAGTTCGCGGTGCTGGTGGACCGCGAGCGGCCGGTGCCGCCGGAGCGGTTGGCCGAGCGGCTGCTGGACGCGCTGCAACCCTCCGACGGGGAGGAGGACGTCGGGGTTCACCCGTCGGCGAGCATCGGCATCGCCGAGTACGGGCCGCAGCACGCGTCGCACACTGACCTGCTGCGCGACGCCGACATCGCCATGTACGCGGCCAAGGCGGCCGGGAAGTCCGCGTACCGGACCTGCACGCCGGCGCTGCGGGAGTCGGCGGTGTCCCGGGCGGAGCTGATCGCCGACCTGCGCCGGGCGGTGGACGAGGAGCAGCTGCACCTGGAGTACCAGCCGATCGTCGACCTGTCCGGCGGTGCGGTGCGCAGCGCGGAGGCGCTGGTGCGCTGGCGGCACCCCCGGCTCGGGGTGCTGCCCCCGGCCCGGTTCCTGCCGCTGGCCGAGGAGACCGGGCTGATCCTGCCGATCGACCGTTGGGTGATCCACGAGGCGTGCCGGGCCGCGGCGACCTGGCGGGACCGGGCGCCGCAGGCCACCGTGGCGGTGAACATCGCGGCCGCGCACCTGCGCCGACCGGATCTGATCGCCACGGTCACCGCGGCCACCGCCGCCGCCGGGCTGGCCCCCCGGGCGCTCACCCTGGAGCTGACCGAGTCGGCGTTGATCGAGGGCAGCGAGGCGGTGCTGGACCGGCTGCGCCAGCTGCGCGAGCTGGGCATCCGGATCGCCATCGACGACTTCGGCACCGGCTACTCGTCGCTGAGCTACCTGCACCGCATCCCGGCCACCGAGCTGAAGATCGACCGCTCGTTCGTGGCCCGGCTCGACTCGGGCGACGACCGGGCGTACGCCACGGTCGAGATGGTGACCCGGCTCGCCGGCGCGTTCGACCTGTCGGTGGTGGCCGAGGGGGTGGAGACCGAGCGGCAGCACGCGGCGGTCGCCGCGATCGGCTGCCCGCGCGGGCAGGGCTACCTGTACGGACGGCCGGATCGGGCCGCCGCGGTGGGCCAGAATCGGCCTTGACCCTCACGTAACGGCAGGCGGGAGCCTGGTTTCCGGAAGGGAGGGAAGCCATGGCGTACACGGTGGGCCAGGTGGCGAAGGTCGCCGGCGTGACGGTACGGGCGCTGCACCACTACGACGAGATCGGGTTGCTCTCGCCGAGCGGGCGCACGGCGGCCGGCTACCGCCGCTACGACGACGCGGACCTGGAGCGGTTGCAGCTCATCCGCTACTACCGGGAGCTGGGGTTCCCGTTGGAAGAGATCGCCGCGATCCTCGACGAGCCGGCGGCCGACCCGGCGGCGCACCTGCGCCGCCAGCACGAGCTGCTGACGGTCCGGATCAAGCGGTTGCAGGAGATGGTCACGGCGATCGAGTTCGCGATGGAGGCGAGCAAGATGAACATCCGGCTTACCCCGGAGGAGCGGTTCGAGGTCTTCGGGGACTTCGACCCGGACGCGCACGCCGAGGAGGCGGAGCAGCGGTGGGGCGGCAGCGACGCGTACCGGGAGTCGAACCGGCGGGTGTCGCGCTACGGCAAGGAGGACTGGCTGCGGATCAAGGAGGAGAGCGAGGACTGGGGACGGCGGATCGTCGCGCTGATGTCCACCGGCGCGCCGGCGGACAGCCCGGCGGCGATGGAGTTGGCCGAGGAGCACCGGCAGATCATCGGCCGCTGGTTCTACGAGTGTTCGTACGAGGTCCACACCGGTCTGGCCGACATGTACCTGGCCGACGAGCGGTTCACCGCGCACTACGAGAACCAGGCGCCCGGGCTGGCGGCGTACCTGCACGAGGCGATCCACGCCAACGCGATCAGCCGCGCCTGACGGGTCCCGGGCGGAACCGACACGGGCCGCGCCCCGGCGCAGGGCGCGGCCCGTTCCGCGTCACTCCTCGACCGGCTCGACCAGATAGTCGTAGACGGTGCGGGCCAGCCGGCGGACGGTCTCGTCGCCGCTGGCCATCGGGCCGGAGGTGAGGAAGGCGACCGCGACCTGCGAGCCGGGAATCAGGTAGTAGCCGACGTCGTGCGAGGCGTCCGGCAGGTCGCCGGTCTTGTGGGCCACCGGCACACCGGGCGGCAGCGCCGCCGGGATCTTGGTGTTCAGGGTCTGCTCGGCCATGAAGCCGATCATCAGGTCGCGGGTGTCCGGGCTGAGGATCTGCGCGTCCCAGACCGCGCCGAGCAGCGCCACCACGTCGTCCGGGCTGGTGTAGTTCTCCTCGCCGCGCATGGCGGCCTCGGTGTCGAGCATCTTGCGGGCCAGCACGGTCTCCCGCTGGTTCATCGAGTCGATCAGCGCGTTGACCGGGGCGAAACCGCCCAGGTAGTCGATCAGCACGTTCGCCGCCGTGTTGTCGCTGTACTTGATCATGTATTGGGCGAGCCGGTACAGGGTGACCACCTGCGGGAAGTCCTCGTACTGCAGCTCGCCGGTGCCGTCGACCACGTCGGCGGGGGCGACCAGCACACCGTCGTCCAGCGACACCTGGCCGCAGTCCACCCGGCGCAGCAGCTCGACGAGGATCCACAGCTTGATCACGCTGGCCGCCTTCGGGCGGAGCGTGCCGTTCACCGCGATCTGCTGGTCGCCGTACCGGCCGGAGAGGTCGCGGACGGTCGCCCCGGCCGGGTTGGCGGTGGAAGCGTCCACGACCTGCTGGAGCTGCCCGGCGAGGGGGAGCAGCCGGCGGCCGGCGATCGGGTCGGTGGGCGGCTGCGGCTCGGTGACCACGTCGCCGACCAGCCCCTGCGGCTCGGCGTCGGGCCGGGTCACCTCGACGATGCCCCGGGTGCGGCCGACCAGCGGTACGTCGTAGGCGTAGGTCGTACCGTCGACGGTGACCTCGCCGCTGGCCAGCCGGCCGTCGACGCGCATCTCCGGGTCGGCGACCCGGCCGGTGTCGCCGTCGCAGGCCCGGTAGCGCACGGTGCGCGTCTCGCTGTCGACGGAGAAGACCCCGCCGGGGAAGGCCAGCCAGGCGAGGGTGCTGGCCGCCGGTCGCGGCGCGGCGGGCTCGGGTCCGCCGCCGTCGGCCGCCGCCGGCCCGGCGGCCAGCAGCGCGAGCGCGACGCCCGCGGCGGCCAGCTTGATCGGGGGTACGCGGCGCGCCGGGCGTCGGGAAGATGAGGGCTTCTTGTCGGTTTTCTTCACGTTTGTACGATAAGAAGTGGGCGGGGCGGGTGCTGCCTCCGACGAAGGCGTCACCCGTCCGGGTGCGGCGGCGGCGCGGAACCGCCGGCACGCGGGATCATCGCCGGAGTCATCGACATCACCGGAGGTCCACAGTGCTCATCGTCGCCGGCAGTCTCTACGTCGACTCCGCCGGGCGGGACGCCTACCTGGCCAGCTGCCTGGACACCGTGCGCCAGGCCCGCTCCGCGCCCGGCTGCGTCGACTTCGCGATCAGCCCCGACCCGGTCGAGCCGGGGCGGATCAACGTCTACGAGCGTTGGGAATCCGAGGAGCAGCTACTGGCCTTCCGTGGCGCGGGCCCGGCCGAGGAGCAGACCGTGGCGATCCTCGGCGCCGAGGTCCACCGTTACCTGATCTCCGCCGTCTCGGCCCCGTAGCCCCCGGTGCCGCGCCCGTCGATCATGGACTTGTGGTGGGCATTGTGCGGGTGTTCGCGCCTTTGGTGAAGCACCACAACTGCATGATCGACGTGAGCCTTGGGGGGCGTGGGCATCGGCGGTCCGTTACATGGGGGGTGGGGTCGGCGTGGGTTCTGGGGGGAGGTTCGGGGCCAGGCGGCGTAGTGAGGTGAAGGTGGGCACCAGCGCGTCGTACAGCTCGGCGAAGAGGGGCAGGAGCGTGGCGTAGGTGGCGGCGGCGGCCGGATCGGGTCGGATGGTCTCCTCGATGTGGACCAGGTCGTCGGCCACGTCGATGGAGGTGATCAGGCCGAGGGCCTGCATGCCGAGCACCGCGGCGCCGAAGCTGGAGCCCTCGTGGCCGCCCGGGAAGCTCACCGGTACGCCGAGCACGTCGGCGAGCATCTGCCGCCACAGTCCGCTGCGGGCGAACCCGCCGCTGGCCCGGATCTCCCGGACCTCGTTGCCGGCGGAGCGGACCGAGGCGAGCACCACCGCCAGCTGCTGGCAGACCCCCTCCAGCGCGGCCCGGATCAGGTGCTCGCGGCGGTGCCCGTGGGTCAACCCCACGTACGCGCCGCGGGGCAGCGCGCTCCAGTGCGGCGCGCGCTCGCTCAGCAGGTACGGCAGCATGATCAGCCCGCCCGAGCCGACCGGAGCGCGGGCGGCCAGCGCCAGCAGCTCCGGCTCGGCGTGCGCGCCGAGTTCCGGGGCGAGCGCCTCGCCGGCCCAGTGCAGCACGATGCCGCCGTTGTTGATCGCGCCACCGACCACCCAACGGTCCTCGGTCAGCGCGTAGCAGAACACCCCGCCGAGCGGGTCCACGTTGGGGCGCTCGACCATCACCCGCATCGCACCGCTGGTGCCGATCGAGCAGGCCACCATGCCGGGATGCACCGCGCCGAGCCCGAGGTTGGCCAGCGGGCCGTCGCCGGCGCCGACCACCACCGGGATGCCCTCGGGCAGGCCGGTGGCCGCGGCGGCCTCGGCGGTGAGGCCGGACAGCACGGTGGTGGTGGACACGAGCTGCGGCAACTGCTCCTCGGTGATGCCGGCGACGGCCAGCGCCTCGGTGTCCCACTCCAGCTGCTGGATGTCCATCAGGCCGGTGGCCGACGCGAGCGAGTGGTCGGTGACCAGCACCTCGCAGAGCCGCAGGAGCACCCAGTCCTTGATGCCCACCCAGTGCGAGACCCGTTCGAAGAGCTTCGGTTCCTGCTCGGCGAACCAGAGCAGCTTCGGCAGCGGGGCCATCGGGTGCACCGGCGTGCCCGTGCGTCGGTGCAGGGCCAGTCCGGACGGTACGGCGCGCAGCCGCTCGGCCTGCCGGCTGGAACGGGAGTCGGCCCAGGTGATCGACGGGGTGATCGGGTTGCCGTCGGCGTCGAGGCCGATCAGGCTGTGCATCGCGCTGCCGAACGAGAGCCCGGCGACCGAGCGGTCCAGCTCGGCGACGGTCACCCGAATCGACTCCAGCACCGCGTCGAGGATCCGCTGCGGGTCCTGCTCGGCGTACCCGGGTTGCGGCTCGTCGAGGGGATAGCCGACGGAGTGGGTGGCGAGCTGGCGGCCCCGCGTGTCGTAGGCGACCGCCTTGGTGCTGGTGGTGCCGATGTCGACGCCGATCACCACGCCCCGGGATTCGCCCGAGCCGGCCACGACGCTCACCCCCTCGCGCCGGACCGGCGGGCCGCCACCCGGCTGCGGGTGACGTTACCGAGACAGCCGGCTCCCCGTACGGCGATCACGGGCCTCGGTGGTTGCCGAAGGGTTGAGCGAAAATACGGCGACGGTCGTTGGATTCGCAAATAGCGCCGATCTCCCCGAGATTGTTACATCGCGGAATGTGGAACGCGCTATTTCATGTTACGCGTATTCGCGCTATTGAGACAGTTGGGCAGTTTGGAGCGCAGCGTGCCTGGCAGGGACCCCGGGAAACTGCGACGACAATATGCTCCCCGACGGATCCCTTCCGCTGTCAATAGACGTAGGTAAATAGTCATCTCCCCATTCCCGGTCGACGTGCGAAGCGCAGTTCAGGAATGGGGCTGCCGCGGAGTCGCGGCTGCGCCACCACTGGGGGACACATGGCGGTCGTCGTAGTGCTGGATATCGATGAAACTCTGCGCGAGCAGCACAGCCTGACGATCGAAGTCCGTTCGGACGACGCCGGTGTCCCCGTCGCGATGGCCGCGCTCCGGCAGGCCCTGCTCCGGCTCGAAGCGACGGGAGCCGGCGGGGAGCCGGTGGGCCCGGCCTTCGTCTCGTCACCGATCGCCCTGCCCGGCGCGCAGCTTCTCGTGGTCGACCTCGGCCCACTGCCCGCGGAGCATGTCCTCGCCATACCGGAGCTGCTGGCCCGGCAACTGCGCGACGCCGGCGTGCGGGACGCGCTGATCTCGGTGGCCCGACGCGGCCCGAGCCACGACATCGAGGAGTTCGGCCTGTCCGCCCGGGCCTACCTGCGCGGGCCGCTCGGTGCGCCGTTCGGCGACGCCCCGTGCCAGCTGCCCCCGCCCCTGCTGGGCGTGGCGCTCGACTGGTTGCACGCCGAGCGCGGACCCACGGACGAGCTGAGCGCCGTCGTGCTCGGCGTGCGGGTTCCGCTCATCGCCGAGGGGGCCGGCTCGGCCACCGCCGCCGTACTGGGCACCCTACCGACGGCGATCACGATGACTCTGCTCGCCGGCGACCTCACCGACCGGCTGGTGGCCGCGACCGTCGGCGGCTACCACGACGTGCTGCCGGCGGCGGCGTTCACCGTCACGCCGGACCGCGCCGGCCCTGCCGACGCCGGCGAGCTGGCCGGGCCGATGCACCGGCTGCGCGACAAGCTGCACGCGTGCAGCGGATTTCTGGTCTGGGGCGGAGTGGACGCCGAGCCGGACAGCCGTCGGGTGGCCACGCCACAGTGGTCGCAGCGGCTTGCGAGCGACGGGAAACCGGTGACCCGGCGGCCCGGGGTGGAGATGCTCGCGGATGCGCTCGTCCCCGACGCCATGTGGTACCAGATCCTCTCCGCCGGGCACCTCGACCGGCTCGGCGGCCTGCCACCCGGAGCGACGCCGCTGCCCGGCCGGCGGGCCGAGTTGACCATCGGGGACGCCGAGCAGTGGCTGCCGGGCCACCCCGACGCCCTCGCGGTCCGCGCCCGGGGCCGCGAGCTGCTCGCCGGCTGCCTGGTCGACGAGGCGCAGGCGTGGGCGATGGCGGCCGCCCGGATCCGCCGCGCCACGCCGCCCGCCGGCCGTTGACCGCAACGGGCAGGACGGTCGGCGCAACAGGGGTGTACGGGGCGCCGTGACGGCGACGAGAATGCCGATCAACGTGAATGTCCCTCGGTCGACGGCGTCCGGGGGACGCGACGGGGGGAGGACGCGGTGAAAGCATCAGCACGCCTCGGCGCGGCGGTGACCGCCCTGGGGCTGGTCGTGGCCGGGCTCGGTGCGGCCCCGGCCGGCGCGCACCAGCGCGACCGCGGCTACTCGGCCGAGATCCGCCGAGCGTCCTACGGTGTTCCGCACATCACCGCCACGAACTTCGCCAGCCTCGGCTTCGGCGTCGGATATGTGCAGGCCGAGGACAACCTCTGCGTCATCGCCGAGAAGGTGGTGACGGTCAACGCCGAGCGGTCCCGCTACTTCGGCGCCACCGGTCCGACCGACGCGAACGTGCGCAGCGACCTGTTCTTCCGCAAGGCCATCGACGACCGGACGGTGCAGCGGCTGCTCGACGGCCGCCGCGACGGCGTGCACTCCCCTTCCGACGACGTCCGCGACCAGATCCGCGGCTTCGTCGCCGGCTACAACTCCTACCTGCGCCGCACCGGCGCGGCGAAGCTCACCGACCCGGCGTGCCGGGCCAAGCCGTGGGTCCGCCCGCTGACCGAACTGGACATCTGGCGTACCACCTGGGCCAGCATGGTCCGGGCCGGCTCGCGGGCGGTGCTCGACGGGATCGTCGCCGCCGCCCCGCCCACCGCCACCGGCCCGGCCGCCGCGCAGGACGCGCCCGGCGCCGCCGCGGTGCTCGCCGCCTCCGACGGCGCCCCCGCCGGGGTGGGCAGCAACGCGTACGGGCTGGGCGAGGCGGCGACCGCCAACCGGGGCGGGATGGTGCTGGCCAACCCGCACTTCCCTTGGGACGGCGCGGAGCGCTTCTACCGGATGCACCTCAAGGTGCCCGGCCGCTACGACGTGGAGGGCGCCGCGCTGATCGGCGACCCGATCGTCGAGATCGGGCACAACCGCACCCTCGCCTGGAGCCACACCGTCTCCACCGCCCGCCGGTTCGTCTGGCACCGCCTCGCGCTGGTGCCCGGCGACCCCACCTCGTACTACGTCGACGGCAAGGCACGGAAGATGACCACCCGCACGGTCACCGTCCAGGTGCCCGGCCCGAACGGCGGCACCGTGCCGGTCAGCCGGACCTTCCACGACACCCACTTCGGGCCGGTCGTGGTGGTGCCCGGCACCTTCGACTGGACCGCCGGCAGCGCGTACGCCATCACCGACGTCAACGCCACCAACAACCGGGCCTTCGACGGCTGGCTGCAGATGGGTCGCGCCGGGACGGTGCGCGAGTTGAAGCGGGTGCTCGACCGCTACCAGTTCCTGCCCTGGGTCAACGTGATCGCCGCCGACTCCCGCGGCGAGGCGCTCTACGCCGACCACTCGGTGGTGCCCCGGGTGACCGACGCGCTCGCCGCCGCCTGCATCCCCGCCGCGTTCCAGCCGCTCTACGCCAGCAGCGGCCAGGCCGTCCTGGACGGCTCCCGGTCGGCCTGCGCGCTCGGCGCCGACCCGGACGCCGCGGTGCCGGGCATCCTCGGCCCGGCGAACCTGCCGGTGGCCATCCGCGGCGACTACGTCACCAACTCCAACGACAGCTACTGGCTGGCCAACCCCCAGGCCCCGCTGGAGGGCTACTCGCGGATCATCGGCGACGAACGGACCCCGCGCAGCCTGCGTACCCGGCTCGGCCTCGACCAGGTGCAGCAGCGCCTGGCCGGTACCGACGGGCTGACCGGGCGCGGGTTCACCGCCGACCGGCTGTGGCAGACCGTGTTCGGCAACCGGGCGTACGGCGGCGAACTGGTCCGCGACGACCTGGTCGCGCTCTGCACCGCGCAGCCCACCGGCACCGCCACCAACGGCGCGACCGTCGACCTGCGCGCCGCCTGCGCCGCGCTGGCCCGCTGGGACCTGCACGTCGACCTGGACAGCCGCGGCGCGCACCTGTTCACCGAGTTCGTCCTGGCCGGCGGGCTGCGCTTCGCCGACACCTTCGCGGTGACCGACCCGGTGCGCACCCCGCGCCGGCTCGCCAGCGCCGACCCGAGGGTCCGCACCGCGCTCGCCGACGCCGTGCAGCGCCTCGCCGGCGTCCCGCTCGACGCCCGGCTCGGCGACGTGCAGACCGAACCGCGCGGCGACAGGCGCATCCCGATCCATGGCGGACGCGCCGAGGCCGGCGTCTTCAACATGATCGTCAACAACCTGGTGCCCGGCATCGGCTACCCGAAGGTGGTGCACGGCTCGTCCTTCGTGATGGCCGTCGAGCTGGGCCCGCACGGGCCGTCCGGGCGACAGATCCTGACCTACTCCCAGTCCACCAACCCGAACTCCCCCTGGTACGCCGACCAGACCGCGCTCTACTCCGGCAAGGGCTGGGACACCATCAAGTACACCGAATCGCAGATCAAGGCCGACCCGAACCTGCGCACCTACCGGGTGGGCGAGGGCCGCCGGCACTGAACCGCCGGCCCTCGAGCGGCCGGGCTCGCTGCGGGCCCGGCCGCTGCCGGAAGCTGAATCGACGCACCAGTACCCCCCAATCGTCCAAATTGCTCCACTGTTCGGGTGGTTCGCCCCCGGACAGCGTCTCCCCGCCGGTCGCCGCCGGAGTTAACCCGAGTGACACCCCGGTTGGTGGCCTGCGCGGCGAAGGAGTCGGCGTGGCAAGGACTGATTCGACGGGTTCCACATGGCGGTACCGGTGGGCGCACCGGCAGAACGAGCGCCGACACCGGACGTTCCGCAGCGCCGAGAGCGCCTGGCGGCGGCGCGACGACGACCTGCGTCGGCTACGCGCCCGCGCCGCCGACTTCCAGGGCTCCCCGGCCGCCGGCGCCGGCCTCCCGCTGGAGCTCGCCCCGGACGAGGCGGTGCTCTGGGTGCTGCCCGCCGCGCAACTGGTCGAGGTGCGGCACACCGCCGTGCTGCCCGCGCCGGACCTGACCGTCCATCCGGAGGCCGCGCCGCTGCGCCCGCGCCGCCCGGACGGGGTCCGGGTCACCGACGCCGGAATGGCCGTGATCACCAGCCGCCGCCTGGTCCTGCTCGGCGGGCGCGGCCGGCGCGACTGGGCGTACGGGAAGATGACCGGGCTGGCCCACGACCCGGCCGCGCCGGTCACCCTGATCCAGGTGCTGGACCGGCGTCGCACCTCCGGGCTGCTGCTGCCCGCCGACGCGGCGGCCGACTTCCGGTTCATGCTGACCCTGGCGTTCGCCGACGCGATCGAGCAGCGCGGCGCGGTGCTCGCCCAGCTCGACGACCTGATCGCCGAACACGCCCAGCTGAAGCCGTTCCGGCCGGCGGTCGCCACCCCGGGGCAGGCTCGGATCTCGGCGCGGGTGCCCGGCGGTCGGCGTACCGTCGCGGTCGCCGCGGCCGTCGCGCTGCTGGTGCCCGCCGCGCTGATCGAATCCGGCCCGTCCGACCCGGCCGGCGAGCGGGCCGCCGCGGCCACCCCCGCGTCCAGCCCGAGCGGCGTCCCGGCGCTGATCCATCCGGCGGCCCCGACGCCCGCACCGGCCAAGCCGAAGCCGAAGCCGAAGCGGACCACCACGCCGTCGCCGACGCCGAGCGCCGAGCAGCGCTGCGGGGCCCCGGCCAACCCGATGGGGTACGACTTCTGCGGCGGTAACCGGATCCGTAAGCCGGCCGTCGAGATCTGCGACCACTTCGACTGCGCCCAGGAGTTCTGGGCCGGCCGGGGCTACCTGGTGCAGTGCCGCGACGGCGTGCTCAGCCTGACCGGTGGCCGCCGGGACGCCTGCGCCGAGCACCGGGGCGTGCGCCGCACCGTCTGGACCTGACCTTCTCCACCCGCCACCGGCTGTCGTTGCCGGCCCGCACCGCGGGCTGGCGGTGCGGGCTGTCGTCGTCGGTCCGCACCGCGAGGTGGTGGTGCCGGCAGTCGTTGCCCGACCTCACCGCGCGGTGTCGGGTCGTAGCGGGAGCAGGCCGGCGAGGATGAGCGCGCCGCCGACCGGCAGCAGGTCGAGGTTGACGGCGAGCGCGACGAAGCCGAGCAGGACCAGGGGTGGAGACCAGCGCGGCAGCCGGCGCGGCCGGGCGGTGGCGGCCTGGACCAGCAGCGTCAGCAGGCCGAGTTGGAACAGCAGCGGCCCGATCAGGAAGAGCGGATCCGGCAGCGGCGCCGCGTCGGCGAACCCGGCGAAGAGGTCACCGAGGATCACCCAGAGGAAGGCCGCCGCGCCGAGCAGCGTCGCCGCCGTTGCCGCGTCGGTGAGCGCCCGCCGGCGGGGCGTGCTGGCCAGCAGCATCCGCCGCAGCTGCACCGCGAGGGCGGCGAAGAGGGCGATCGAGACGAAGAAGAGGCTGTGGCCGATGTTCCAGGCCCAGCCCGGCCCGTGGTCGCCGTCGAGGCCGTCGACGAGCCGGCAGATGCCGTAGAGCAGGAGCAGCGCCGGGGCGGCGACGGCGACCATCCGTACCGCGGGAAGGCTCGGCCCGGCGGCCCGGGCATCGGTGGCGATCATTTCTCCAGCCTGGCAGTCGGCCGGCGGCCTGCCATCGGGGTCTCCCCGCAGCCCACCCGGATCCGCCACCCCGAGCGTCTCGGGGCCGACCGGGGGGTCGCGGTTACCCGGTGGCGCGTCGGCTCGGGCCGTGGTCCATGATCAGACTCACAGTGCGCCTGGTTCCTGCCCGGTTAATGCCTTTTGTCCGAGATGATAGTTGTATGGAGATGCGCTCCGACGATGGCGCACGGCTGCGGATCCGGCCGGTCGGTTACCAGCCGGGCGTCGAGCCGCCGGTCGATCCCGACGAGGCGGCGGACTGGGATGACTGGTTGCTGATCGAGGCGGATGCCCGTACCGCCGACGGGCAGGCCTGGTCCCGCTGCGATCCCTGCCTGACCACCGCCGAGGCCGGGATGCTGGCCGACTGGCTGCGGTTGCAGGCCGATCTGGCGGCAGACCCGTCGATGCTGCCGGCGGTGCTGCGCTTCACCGAGCCGAACCTGGCGTTCCGCACCCGGGTCATCCGGCGTCGGCGGGTGGAGTTGACGGTCGAGTTCTCCTACGAGTCGCTGCCGCCGTGGATGCGCCGGCCGCTGAGCGCGGTGTACCGACTGCCGCTGACCCTCTCGACCGACGCCCTGGCCGTGGCCGCCGAGCAGTGGGCGCGGGAGGTCGAGGCGTACCCGCAGCGGGTGATCTCCTAGCCGCGGTCCGGGCGGATCGGGACAGATTGGCGCAGGCCAATTCTCTCTTATCGGGAACAAAGGGAAGCATCGATCCCTCGCGCGTGTCCTGTCACGAACGCGAGCTGTTGTACCGCGTGTGACCACCACATCACCCGGCACAGTTGCCCTGGCCACGGCCGGCCCCGGCTGGCGGATCGCGTGGGCGGACCGCGAGAACGAGCGACGCCGGCGCGCCCACCTCGCCGACGTCGACCAGTGGCGCCGCCGCGCCGACGAGCTGACCCGGCAGCGGATCGAGGCCGAGAGCTTCCTCGGCTGCACCCAGCCCCGCACCGGGCTGCCGGTGACGCTCGACGACGACGAACTCATCTATCGGGTCCTGCCCACCGCCGAGCTGGTCGAGGCCGTCGCCCGGCACGTACCCGGACTGCCCGCGCCGGCGCTGAGCGTCGGGCCCCCCGGCACGACCGGCCGGGCGCTGCCCCGAGGCCTGCGGGTCGTCGACGCCGGCATCGCCGTGGTCACCAACCACCGCGTCGCCTTCGCCGGCCGCGAACGCCGGCGCGAATGGCGGTACGCGGACCTGACCGGCCCCGCCCACCACCCCGACGTGCCACTGACCCTGCTGCACACCGCCGACCCGGGCCGGCTCGCCGGGCTGCTGGTGCCGGCGAACACCGCGGCGAACACCCGCTTCTACCTCACCCTCGCGGTCGCCGCCGCCGACGGCAAACGCGCCGACGTCACCGCGGAACTCGACACGCTCACCGCGGCCCACCAGCGCAACCAACCCGCACCGCCACCACCGGCTCAACCGCACCAGGCGCCGCTGAGCGCGCTACGACCCGAGCGACGTGCGACCGCAGCCGCCGTCGCCGCGCTGGCCTTCGCCACGCTGAGCGCCGGCGCGTACGGCTCGGAGCAGGACGGCCCGACGTACCGGATCGGGGCGGGCGACGTCGCCGTGAACACCGACGCACCGGCGGGAATCGGCGCCCTCATCCCGGACCTGGTGCCCCAGCCCGGCTGGCCCGTCCCGGCCACGCCCCCGCCGGGAACCGGACCGCTCGCGCCGCCGATCACCGCCGACGCGCCGGCCGGACCGGCAGGGTCGGAGCCGACCGCTGCGCCGGTGGCCCCGCCGCCCGGCGCGGCGTCCCGCCCCGGCGCCCCCGCCGGGCCGAGCGCCGCACCAGTGCCGCCCACCGCACCGGCACCGCCTACCGTGGTGGCTCCGCCGGCCCCCACCGGGGCACCGACGACCACGGCCCCCGCCCCGAGCAGCCCGCCACCGACCACGGCGCCCGCGCCGACGACACCGCCGCCGTCGCCGGATGCCCAACTGCTCACCCTCTGCCTGGACCCGCTCAAGCTCCCGCTGCTGGACCGGCTCCTCTGCCCACCCACCGACGGCTGAGGATTCCCGGCCGCGCTGGTGCCGTGCCGGCCCGTTGCCGCGCCGGTCAGTCGGTGGTTCCGAAGTCGGGGAGGGTGAGGCTGCCATCCGCGCCGAGCGGGATGGCGGGGTTCCAGGCGATCTCCCAGACGTGGCCGTCCGGGTCGGCGAAGCAGCCCGCGTAACCGCCGTAGAACGTTTCCGTGGCCGGCCGGGTCACCTCGGCCCCCGCCGCGCCCGCCGCCGCCAACAGTTCGTCGACCTCGCCGCGGGACCGGACGTTCTGCGCCAACGTCATCCCGCCGAAGCCGCCGCCTCCCGGGTCGTCGATGCCGGCGTCGGCGGCCAGCTTGTCGCGCCCCCACAGCACCAGGGCCAGGCCGCCGGCCTGGAAGAAGACGGTCTCCTCGACCTCCTGGCCGCGCCAGCCCAACCGTTCGTAGAAGGCCCGGGCGCGCGGCAGGTCGGCGACGCCGAGGGTGACCAGACTGATCCGCTGCTCCATCCACGTAACCTAACCGCCGCCCACGCCGGAGCGTGGCAGCCGGCCCCGACGCTGTCGCCGGCCGGGTCGCGGACGAAGGCCGGGTGTGACGTGGAACGACCCGGGTCACACCGCCGCAGGCTGCGGCGTCTCGCTGGCATGAGACATACGATCCGGGCCGTCATCGGCCTGCTCGGCCTGCTCGCCGTCGCGGTCGGAGTGGTCGCGCTGCTCGCACCGTCCGCGTTCGCCTCGGCCGTCAACTTCCCACCGCACCGGCACTTCGTGCACGACATCGGCGCGTTTCAGCTCGGCATCGGGGTGACCCTGCTGCTGGCCATCATCTGGGCCGACGGGTTCACCGTGGCCCTGGCCGGATATCTGGTCGGCAGCATCGCGCACACGGTGGTGCACGTCGCCGACCGGAACCTCGGCGGCGCCACCGGGCAGACGGTGATCATCGGAGTCTCGTCGGTGCTCGCCGCCGTGGCCCTGGTCGAGCGGTGGCGCGAGCTGGGCTGGATCCTCGGCCCGGTGGAGCCGGGCAGCTCGCCGCAGTGGGCGCCGTTCAGCCGGCAGAAGACCATCGCGCTCACCACGTTCCGCCGCGACGGCACCCCGGTCGCCACCCCGGTCAGCATCGCCGTCCGCGGCGAACGTGCCTACGTGCGCAGCTACCAGCGGGCCTGGAAGACCCGGCGGATCCAGCGGAACCCCGCCGTCACCGTGGCCGCCGCCACCGGGCGCGGCACGCCCACCGGCCCGGCCGTGCGGGCCACCGCCCGCCAACTGATCGGTGACGAGTACGCCACCGCGCGGCGGGCGCTGCGCCGCAAGTACCCGCTGCTGCACGGGGTGCTGGTGGCGCTGACGCACCGGCTCGCCCGGCGCAGGACCGGCCGGACCGTGCACTTCGAGCTGCGCATCGAGTGACCGCCGGCCGACCGGTCCCTGCACTCTCCTTCCACAGCGCTTCCACCGCCACCTGGCAGCGTCGACGTCAGCCCGGGAAGGTGCACCGCAACGCACCTCGCCCGACCACCCACCGACCGACGGCTGGCTTGTGCGGCCCGCGCCGATGCCCGATCAGGAGCACCGGTGGCGGCACCACACGCTGACGGGGGCCAGCCGCCGGCCAGGAGCACGGGGAAGGACTGTCCGATGCAGTACGAGTCGCTGGGGAGAACGGCAGGAAACAGCACCGCCCGAAGGAGAAGGACACCGCTGCTGCGCGGCCTCGCCGTGGCGGCCGTCGCGGTGACGTCGCTGTCGATGGCGGTGACCCCGGCCAGCGCGGCCAGCACCGAGGCTGCCGCACCGGCCGCCGCCGCGGCGGTGGTGCCCATCGCCGCCTCAGAGGTCCGCAACTACGCCTGGTTCAACAACAAGACCGACGCCGACATGCACGGCGGAGTCGTGGCACACGTGGCCCGGCTGATCAACGCCGCGCCGACCGGGGCGACGCTCTCGCTCACCCTCTACTTCTTCAACCGCCCGGAGATCGTCACTGCCCTGCGCGGTGCCGCCGAGCGGGGCGTTCGGGTGCGGATCGTCATCAACGGCAGCCAGGTCGGCACCGCCCACTACAACGCGCTGAAGGCGATCCCGGCCATCACGCTGGTGGAGTGCGGCGAGCGGCGACCCGACAAGCAGTCGACCCGCGGTTGCGCGACCAGCCGCACCGGTGCGACGCCGCTGACCAACCCGCCCCTGATGCACAACAAGTTCATGACCATCTCCAGCGTGCAACTGGTCGGCGGTGGCACGGCCCGCAACGTCCTCTACGTCGCGTCGGCCAATCTGGATTACTACCGCGCGTACGAGAACGCCATCACCATCAGCAACGCGGGCCTCTACTCGGCCTACCTGAGCTACTTCAACGCCCTGATGCGCTATGGCAACTCGGGGCGCAACAACCCCAACCTGGGCAGCACGACGGCCGTCGGCGACCACCGCGTCTACACCTTCCCCCGCCGGGAGGCGGCCGGGCGTAAGCCGGGCGGCGCCAGCAACGACCCGGTCGTCAGCCTGCTGAAGGCGACGAACTGCTCCGGCGGGACCCGCATCGACCTGGCCAACTTCCGGATCCAGCGTGCCGCGGTGGTGACCGAATTGAAGGCCGCCCGGAGTCGGGGCTGTCAGGTCAGGATCGTCACCGGCGCCACCTCGGGCCGGCCGCACGACGCGGGCGCCCCGATGCGGGCACTGGTGGACCTCGCCCGGGCGATGCCGGTGCACCTGTGCGGCTACACCGCGGCCGGCGGCGTACCCATGCACGAGAAGTTCATGATCGTGCGCCGTGGCGCCCAGTCCACGCTCTACGTGGGCAGCCACAACCTGACCTACCGTGCGCTGCGGCAGAACGACGAGAACATCCTGGCGCTGCGCAACCACCCGCTGAACGTGCCGTTCCAGCAGCGCTTCGACTCGCACTACAGCACGTGCCTGCCGTGGACGCCGCCCGCCAACGCCGCGGCTGACGCCCCGGACACCGACGACCTCGACTAGCGGCCAGGCCGGCCACACCCCGCCACCGGGGTGTGGCCGGCATCAGCCGGGCGTCGACGGTTCGGACGCCTGGCGTAGCTGTTCCCGGACCTGTTCGGCGTCCGGGTGGTCGAGGTCGACGAAGATGTCCAGCGCCTGCTGCCAACATTCGCGGGCCGCCGGGAGGTCACCGGCGGCGTGTTGGGTTTCGCCGAGGTGGCGCAGGGTGACCGCCTCGTTCATCCGGTCGCCGAGTTTTCGATAGAGGCCGAGGGCCTCCTGATAGCACGAGAGGGCCTGGTGAAGGTCGACGTGCCGGTACGCGTAGCCGAGGCTGTCCCAGGTGCCCGCCGTGCCGACCGGGTCGCCGAGCCGCTCGAGCAGGGCCAGCGCCCGACGGCAGTGTTCGATGGCCTGCTCGTGCTCGCCGAGCAGCGCGTTACACCAGCCCACCGAGTTGTGGGTGTTGGCGACCCCGCGCTCGTGACCGGCGCGCCGGAACAGCTCCAGCGCCCGCAGGTCGTGCCGCAGCGCCGCGCGGACGTCGCCCTGCTGCTCGGACAACCAGCCGAGGCTGCGGTAGGTGAAGCCCTGCCCGACCAGGTCACCGAGGTCGTAGAAGAGGCCCAACGCCTGCCGGTAGTCGTCCTGCGCGGCGTCGAACTGCCGCAGGCGCACCCGGGCACCGCCCAGGATCCGGTGCGCCTCCGCCTCCGCCGCGCGGTCATCCTGCCGCCGCGCCGCGGTCACCGCCATTTCCCCGACGTACGCCCAGTCGAGCCAGTGCCCCCGGCGGGCGAAGAAGTTCGCGGTGGCCCAGGCGAGCTGCCAGACCCGCTCGTCGAAGCCGGCCTGCGCGGCCCGATCCAACGCGGCGAGCAGCACCCGGTGCTCGGCGGTGAACCAGGCCAGCGCCGCCGGCCGGTCCCCGAACGCCTCCGGTTGCGCGCCCGGCGCGGCCACCGGCGGGTCCGGCGGATCGCGATGCGGCCAGAGCAGGCGGTCGGCGGCGAGCGCGGTGTGCAGGTAGTGGTCGAGCGCCCGTGGCAGCGCGGTTCCCACCTCGTCGGCGCCGGCCAGCTCGTTGCCGTAGGCGCGCAGCAGATCGTGCAGCGCGAACCGGCCGGGCACGTGCTCGACGACCAGGTGCGCCGCGGCCAACTCCCGTACCCCCGGCCGTACCTCGTCGACGGGCAGGGCGGCCAGACTGGCCGCGGCGGCGACGGTGACGTCCGGGCCGGGATGCGCCGCGAGCAACCGGAACAGCCGGGCCGCCGTCGGGGTGAGCCCGCGGTACGACCACGAGAAGACCGCCCGTACGTCGGTGTCGCCCACCGCGAACGCGTCGAGCCGGCCGGCGCCGGCCCGCAACTCCCCGGCGAGCGCGTCGAGGCTGAACTCGGGGTGGGTGGCCGCGCGGGCGGCCACGATGGCCAACGCCAGCGGCAGCCGGCCGCACGACTCGATGATCTGCCCGACCGCCGCCGGCTCGCCCGCCAACCGGGCCGCCCCGACCCGGCGCGCGATCAACTCACTGGACTCACCGCCGCTGAGCAGACCCAACCGCAGCGGCCGGGCACCCTCGGCGACCACCAGATCGGGCAACTGGTTGCGGCTCACCACGATGGCGGCGCAGCCCGGCGCGCCCGGCAGCAGCGGGCGGACCTGCGCCACGTCACGGATGTTGTCGACCAGCACGAGGATTCGCCGGCCGGCCAGCAGAGCGCGGTACAGGCCGGTCTGTGCCGCCAGGGTCGCCGGCATCTTCTCGGGCGTGACCGCCAGCGCGTCGAGGAAACCGCGCAACGCCTGGCTCGCGGTGAGCGGCGCCGCGACCGGGTCGTAGCCGCGCATGTCGACGTAGAGCTGCCCGTCGGGGAACTCCTCCCGTACCTCGTGGGCCAGGCGCACCGCGAAGAGCGTCTTGCCGACCCCGGCCAGCCCGCTGACCAGCACGGTGGGACAGCTCTGCTCCCGGGCGAGCAGAAGCTGGCGGGCCGCGTCGAGTTCGTCCACCCGGCCGACGAACTGTGGCGGATCCGGCGGCAGCAACGAGGGCCGTGGCGGCTTGGCGTGCTCCGCCGGCAGCCGCGGCAGTGGCACCTGGCGGCGCAGGATGTCGCGCTGCAGGGCCTGCAACTCCGGCGCGTCCAACCCGCGTTCCCGGAGCAGGTTCAGGCCCTCCCGGCACACCTCGGCCGCCTCGTCCACCCGCTGCTCGGCGTAGAGCGCCACCGCGAGCAGCCGCCGGATCCCCTCGTCGTACGGGTCGTCGACCACCGCGCCCGACAGCTGCGCGATCGCCTCGGCGTGCCGCCCGAGCGCGGTCAGCCCCTCCGCGTGGCCGCGGCGTGCCGCCCGACGCTCCGCCTCGAGTTGGGCGACCGCCGGCAGCACGAACGGCCGGTCGGCCACGTCGGCGAAGGCAGGACCACGCCACAGAGCCAACGCTTCCGCGAGCCGGGCGACCCCCCGCTCGACCAGGTCCGGCTCGCCGGCCGAGACGAGTCCCCGGCCCTCCGCACACCACCGCACGAAGCGGTGCGCGTCGACCACGTCCGGCGCCAGCGTGAGCCGGTACGCCGACGCCGCCCCGGCGCCGACCGTCGCCACCGCCGGCTCGTCCGCCGCCGTTCCGACCCGCAGCGCGCGGCGCAGGTGCGACACGTGACTGCGCAACGTCGTGCGGGCGCCCGGCGGAGGCGAGTCGGCCCACATCAGCTCGACCACCCGCGAGGCCGGCACCGCCGTACCTGGCTCGACGAGCAGGATCGCCAGCAGCTCCACCAGTTTCGGGCCGAGCCGCACCGGCCGGTCGTCGACCTGCACCCGGACGGGGCCGAGCACGCTGATGCGCAACAACCCGTCCTCACGCTCCCATCCGCCGCGTCCCCACTACGGTAGTGGTCGATCTCATGACCCTACGTGTAGTTGATCGAGTTTCCCGAATGTCGGGTAAGCGCCATAGGAGGCGCGCGGTGGATGCCGCCTGAGCCCCTGACGCGGCACCCGTGATCGACGGGACCGTGCGAGCATGGTCTGTCCCCTGTGCACAGTGACGATCCGGAAGGCAGCATCGTGGCAGACAACGCCCCGTTCTCCGTGACCGAGCAGATGCCGAAGATCGACGCGAGCGTGCCGCACTCGGCCCGGATCTGGAACTACTGGCTGGGCGGGAAGGACAACTTCGAGGCCGACCGGGCTGCCGGCGAGCAGGTACGCGCGATCTTCCCCGCGATGATCGAGACCGCTCGCGAGTCGCGGGCGTTCCTCTCCCGCGCCGTCGGCTTCCTCGCCGGCGAGGCCGGCATCCGGCAGTTCCTCGACATCGGCACGGGCCTGCCCACCGCCGACAACACCCACGAGGTGGCCCAGCGGGTCCGACCGGACAGCCGCGTCGTCTACGTCGACAACGACCCGATGGTGCTCGCCCACGCTCGCGCGCTGCTGGCCGGCACGCCCGAGGGCCTGACCCGATACCTGCACTCCGACCTGCGCGACCCCGACGCGGTTCTGCGCCAGGCCGCCGAGCACCTCGACTTCACCCAGCCCGTCGCGGTCCTGCTCTTCGGCGTGATGGGGCACATCGCCGACGACGACGAGGTGGCCGACGTCATCCGGGAGCTGCTCGCCGCGGTCCCCTCGGGCAGCTACCTGGCGCTCTCCGACGGCACCGACACCAGCGAGGCGGTCGTCGAGTCCCACCGGCAGTACAACGAGAGCGGCGCGGTGCCCTACCACCTGCGCAGCCCCGAGCGGATCGCCCGCTTCTTCGACGGCCTGGAGCTGGTCGAACCCGGCCTGGTGCCGTTCACGCACTGGCGGCCCGGGCAGGGCACCCCCGCCGACGTCGACGGCTACGGCGGCGTCGGCCGCAAACCCTGACCGACCGGGAACCGGTCCCTGACGGGGCTGTGCCACCTCTGAACTGCGAATTCACCGGGGGTCGGTGGCGAACGCCGGACCGGGGATGCTGTCATGTGCCGGTGGGGGAGTCAGAGGTACGGCGCACCGTCGAGACGGTGTGGCGGATGGAGGCCGGGCGGGTCGTCGCAGGCATCGCCGGGATCGTGCGCGACGTCGGCCTGGCCGAGGAGTTGGCCCAGGACGCGCTGGTCGCCGCCCTCGAACAGTGGCCGCGCGACGGCGTACCGGCCAACCCCGGCGCCTGGCTGACGACCGTGGGCAAGCGGCGGGCCATCGACGCGCTGCGCCGCCGGCAGACCCGCGAGCGTACGCTCGCCGAGCTCGGCCGCGACCTCGACGAGCAGGTGAACCCCGACTTCGACGCCGCCGTCGAGGACCGCATCGAGGACGACCTGCTCCGGTTGATCTTCGTCGCCTGCCACCCGGTGCTCTCCCCGATCGCGCGGGCCGCGCTCACCCTGCGGCTGATCGGCGGCTTGACCACCGGCGAGATCGCCCGCGCCTTCCTCACTACCGAACCCACCGTCGGCCAGCGGATCACCCGTGCCAAGCAGACCCTCGCCGCCGCCCGGGTGCCGTTCGAGGTCCCCGGGCCCGCCGACCGCGCCGAACGCCTCGACTCGGTGCTGGAGGTCGTCTACCTGATCTTCAACGAGGGGTACGCGGCCACCGCCGGCGACGACCTGATGCGCCCCGCCCTGTGTCAGGAGGCGCTGCGCCTGGCCCGGCAGTTGCAGGCGCTGATGCACGGCGAGCCCGAGGTGCACGGCCTGGCCGCGCTGCTGGAGATCCAGGCCTCCCGCACCCACGCCCGCACCGCCCCCGACGGCGAGCCCATCCTGCTCAACGACCAGGACCGCCGCCGCTGGGACCAGTTACTCATCCGCCGCGGGCTCGCCGCGCTCGACCGGGCCCGCACCGACCACCCCGGCCCTTACGCCGTGCAGGCCGAGATCGCCGCGTGCCACGCGCGGGCGCGTACCCCCGAGGAGACCGACTGGGCGCGGATCGCCGCGCTCTACGCGGAGCTGGCCCGGCTCGTGCCCTCGCCGGTCGTGGAGCTGAACCGGGCCGTCGCGATCGCCCAGGCCGAAGGGCCCGCCGCCGGTCTGGCGGCGGCCCGGGCGCTGGCCGACGAGCCGGCGCTCGCGCAATATCACCTGCTGCCCAGCGTGCTCGGCGACCTGCTCGCCAAGCTGGGCCGGCACGACGAGGCCCGGCAGGAGTTCGAGCGCGCGGCGTCGCTCGTCGACAACGCGCGGGTGCGGGCACTGCTGCTCGACCGGGCCGCCGACTGCGGCCAGAAAAAATCTTGAGAGCGGATGTCGGATCCCGGCCGACCCGCCCGACGCGTCAGTGAGAGACAGCAAACTTCCTGGAAGGAACCCTGAGATGCGCTACATGCTCATGCACAAGCTCGACGAGAACCAGCCCGGCGCCTTCGACCCCAGCCCGCAGTTCCTGGAGCGGCTGGGCGCCTTCATGGGGGAGGCGATCCAGGCCGGTGTGCTGCTCTCGGGCGAGGGGCTGGAGAAGAGCAGCAAGGAGTCGGCCCGGATCACCGCCGAGAAGGGCAAGACCACCATCATCGACGGCCCGTTCACCGAGACCAAGGAACTCATCGCCGGGTTCGCGCTGATGGAGGTGCGGTCGAAGGAAGAGGCGGTGGAGTGGGGCAAGCGGTTCGCCGACCTCTTCATCGCCGACGGCATCGACGTCGAGGTCGACGTCCGCCGGGTCAACGAGGGCCCGGCCTGAGCCGACGTACGACGGGGAGCCGGCCGCGCCGGTCGGCTCCCCGTGCGGCCCGGCTAGGAAAGTGCCTGCTCAGGCTCCGCGCCCTCATCACCCCAGCGGGCCAGCGCGGCTGACAGCTCGTCCAGGAACGCGTCGACCTGCCGGACGTCATATCCGCGCATCGCGATGATCAGCCCGGCGCGCGCCCGCTCGAACTCCGCCTTGACCTGGTACCGCTGAATCACGCTCTCCGACATCAGCGCGTCCTGGCCGCGCCGGATCAGGGCATCCACCGGGCCCGGGTCATATCCCCGTAACCCCATAGCGAAGTCCGGCGCCTCGAACCGCTGCCGGCGCAGCTGCCGGGCATCGGTGAAGCGGTCGCCGCCGAAGTGGGCGAGGGTCGCGGCCACCTCGTCCGTCTGCTGCCGGACGTCGTCGAGGTCGAGCAGGACCAGACCGGCCCGGCCGTCGACCGCGCTCCGCCCGTCGAGGGGACGGTCGATCGCCGACCCGTCGGCCGGCACCAGCAGCAGGTTCGGGGACTTCGACCTGCTGCCGCCCACCGTCGGCACCGGCTGATCGAGGATGATCGCGTCGATCTCGGCCCACGGCACCAACCGGTTGAGCCCGGCCGTCCGCAGCGTCAGCCCATCGGCTCCGATCTGGAACGTGAACGGCTTGAACTCGCTGACGACCAGTGCGCCACCGATGACCAGCAGGAGACCGCCCAGGATCCACGCCCCGACGGACGGGGGCGATGCGCCGGCCGCGCCGCAGAGCAGCACACCGGCGCCGAAGGCCAGGAACACGAGGCCGAGCACCAGCAGGCGTCGACTCTTCCGAAGCTCCACGCCCACACCTCGAATCTGCTGGGGACCGCCGCGCAGAGCATGGCACGGCATCGCAAGGGTCCGCCGACTCCGACGGCGTCAGTCGATTACCTGACGTAGTCGGTTTGGAGATAATGCCTGGTCGCTTGACTACCTAGCGTGAGCGCGTCAACGACGAAGCGCCGCAGCGGTCATCCGATCACGCTGCGGCGCGGCAGACAGGAGAGCACACATGTCAGCTCGAAACGCCTCCCGCCGGTTCGGTCCCCGCGCGCTCAGCCTCACGGTCGGCCTCGCCGTCACCGGCGCAGTCGTGGTCGCCCCCGCCGCCCCGGCGTCGGCCGCCGTCCCCGGCCTGGTCCGGGTCGCCGTGACCAGCGTCAGCAACTCCACCGACTTCCGCAGCGTCACCGCGACCTGCCCGGTCGGCAAGGTGTTGACCGGCGCCGGCTACGAACTCAACGGGGCGACCGGCGAAGCGGTCGTCGACGACTTCCGACCAAACGGCGGCCCGGCCACCGCCCCGACCGCCGTCACCGTCGGGGCGTACGAGGCCGAGGTCTTCGCCGGCAACTGGTCCGTCACCGCGTACGCGGTCTGCGCCAACCCGGTGGCCGGCCTGGTGCGGGTCGCCGTGACCAGCGTCAGCAGCTCCGCCGACTTCCGCAGTGTCACCGCGACCTGCCCGGTCGGGAAGGTGCTGACCGGCACGGGCTACGAACTCAACGGCGTCACCGGTGAGGCGGTCGTGGACGACTTCCGGCCCAACGGCGGTGTGGCCGCCGCGCCGAGCGCCGTCACCGTCGGGGCGTACGAGGCGGACGCCTTCGCCGGCAACTGGTCCGCCACGGCGTACGCGATCTGCGCAAACCCGCTCGCCGGACTGGTCCGCACCTCGGTGACCAGCGTCAGCAACTCCACCGACTTCCGCAGCGTCACCGCGACCTGCCCCGCCGGGAAGGTGCTGACCGGCGCCGGGTACGAGCTGAACGGCGTCACCGGTGAGGCGGTCGTGGACGACTTCCGACCCAACGGCGGCCCGGCCATCGCGCCCACCTCGGCCACCGCCGGCGCGTACGAGGAGGACGCGTTCGCCGGCAACTGGTCGAACACCGCGTACGCCATCTGCGCGACGGCCTAACGGCTCCTCGGCGGACACGGGTGACGAGGGTGCGGACGCGACGGTCCGCACCCTCGTCTTCGGACTCACCGCGCACCCACTCTTCGAGGTCCGGCAATCTCGACGTCAACGTTCGCTCAGTTTCCGTGACCTCGCCGGTCACCTGGAGCCGAAACGATCACGGGGATCGCGCCTGGTCCCCGAGCGAATTGCGAGTCCACCGTGTCCTCCCCACGCCGTGCCCCGCGCCGCGTCCGGCGTTGCTCCTGGGGCGTGCTCGCGCTGGCCCTGATCGGGGTGCTCGTGCCGGATCCGGCCTCGGCGCACCCCTTCGGCGCTCCACAGCAGATTGAGGTCGCGGGCCAGGGCGAGCACGCCGTGCGGGTCCGCTGGCTGGTCGGCGGAACCGACGACCTGACCCTGCTCGGCATCGACCTCGGCGTGCTCCCGAAGGACCGGGTGATGCTGGACGGCGCGGTCAGCTACGAGGACTCCGACGCCGAGGCGATGGCCAAGGCGCCCGAGTTCGCCCGGTACCTGACCGAGCGGATCACCGCGACCCAGGACGGGCGGTCCTGCGCGGGCGAGGTCAGCGTCGCCGGCGACCTGGCGGCCGACGGCGCCGAGGTGCTGTTCACCTGCCCCGCGCCGGTGAGCCGAGTGACCGTGACCTCGCGGATGCTCACCGACCTGCATGAGGCCTACCGGACGCTCGCCAGAGGCCCCGACGGGCAGAAGGCGGTGTACGACGCCACACACGAGTCGGCCGACTGGAGCATCACCGCCGGCCCGGACCCCGGTTCCCGTGCCGCGTCGACCCGGACGGTCGCCGCGGTGTCGTCGGACCGCAGCGCCCGGCAACTCCTGGTCATCGGGGGCGTCATGCTGGCCGCCGCCGCGGCCGGGATCTTCTTCTACCGCCGACGCCGACGAGCGGCCTGAACCGTGGACGCCACCGCACTCGTCGGCGACCCCATTGCCCGCCTGCTCAACGGTGATCTCTTCGGGGCCGCCAGGATCGGCGATCAGCTGATCGAGATCGTGCAGTCGCCGGGTTTCGTGCCGGTGGCGCTGGTGATCGCCTTCCTGGCCGGGGCCGCGCACGGGCTCGCGCCCGGGCACGGCAAGAGCCTCGCGGCGGCGTACCTGATCGGCTCGCGCGGCCGGGTCCGCGACGCCGCCTGGCTGGGATTCTCGGTGGCCGCGATGCACACCGTCTCGGTGCTGGTCGTCGCGGTGGCCTGGACCTTCTTCTCCCTCTCCGACCTGGTCAGCCTCGAGCGCCTGACCACCGGACTGCAACTGGTGGCCGGCCTGACCGTCGTCGCCGTCGGGCTCTGGCTGCTGCGACGCCACCTGCGTCGACACGGCCACCACCACCCGCACGACCACGACCACGGTCACAGCCACACCCACGGCCACACCCACGGCCACACCCACGACCACGGCCACACCTCCCGGCCGGGTCTGCTCCTGCTGGGGGTGTCCGGCGGTCTGACGCCGTCCCCGGCGGCCTTCCTCGTGCTGGTGACCGGCATCTTCGCCGGCCGGGCCGGGTTCGCCCTGCTTCTCGTGGTCTGCTTCGGCCTCGGGCTCGCCGCCGTGCTCTTCACCGTCGGACTGCTGGCCCTGACCGGCCGCTCCCTCGTGGCCCGCGCCGCCTCGTCCGGCGCCCTCGTACGGCTGGCCGCGCGGGTGGCCCCCGTGCTGGCCGCCTGCGGAATCACCCTCATCGGCGTCGGCATCTCCGCCGCCGCCGTCGCCGGCCTGCCCGGGACCTGACCCGCTGTCGCGGATCCCCGACCACCGACCACCCCACACCAGAAGAACCCCCAACCAGAAGGAGATGTCGTGAGGACACGACTCCATCCGATCGCCCGAGGATGGCGCCGCCTCGGCGCGACCACCCTCGGGCTCGTGGTGGCCGGCGGCGCGCTGCTGCTGCCCGCCCAGGACGCGCCGACCCTGGGCAGCGTCAACCCGGTGGCCGTGGCTGTTCCGGCCGCGGACGTGCTCGATGTCGCGTTCACCGGCGGCACCGCCACCGACCGGGCCCAGGGCCTCGCCCCCACCACCTGGGGGACCCCCGGCTACGCCGCCGAACCGGCGATCGGTCACGACATCCTCAAGGTGGACGGCGTCGACGACGCGGTCTCCTTCGACTTCGCCGACCAGTGGAGCCGCTTCTCCGCCGGCTTCGCCATCGAGTGCGTCTTCCGGGTCGACACCACCATGCCGGTGAGCGGCGAGAAGGACCTCTGCTCCGACAAGGAGGGCGGCGGCTTCTCGGTCTACGTCAACGCCGGCAACCTCGGCACGATGGCGCACATCGGCGGCGGCTACAAGTCGGTGCTGACCCCGATCACCGGCAACCGCTGGTACCACGCCGTCTCCGTCTGGGACGGGCAGGCACTGCGCCTCTACCTCAACGGTCAGCTGGCCGGCTCCACCGCCGCCACCGGCGCGCTCACGCTGCCGGCCGCGACCGCCCGCCGGTTCGTCATCGGCGCCGACGCGGCCCCCACCGGCATCGGCCAGGTCGCCCCGCCGGCCTCCTTCGCCGGCAGCAAGGTCTGGAGCCGACCGCTGGACGCCGCCCAGGCGGCCGAGCTGGCGTCGGCGTACGGGCTCAAGCCGCCGGTGCCGGTCGCCGACGTCCTCGACGTGGACTTCGACGACAGCACCCCGAAGGACGACGCGCAGAACCTCGCCGTCACCACCGTCGGCGAGCCGGTGATCGCCCAGGACGCCGCGGTGAAGGTGCCGGTCGCCTCCTTCGACGGCGCCAACGACGCGTACGCCTACGCGATGGGCGACGCGCAGTGGGCGAAGATCGGCAACCAGGTCTCCATCGAGTGCACCTTCAAGGAGAACGGCACCCTGCCCAACTCCGGCGAGCACTCGGTCTGCTCCGAGAAGGAGACCGGCGGCTACTCGATCGTCGTCTACGGCGACAAGCTGACCTTCGCCGTGTACGCCAACGGCGCCTACCGCAACGCCCAGGTCCCGATCTCCTCCGGCCGCTGGTACCACGCCGTCGGCACCTGGGACGGCGCCACCGCCCGCCTGTACGTCGACGGCATCCTGGCCGCCTCGGTCGCCGCGCCCGCACCGCTCGGGCTGCCGGGTGGCGCCGCCCGCAACTCCTTCTACGTGGGCGCCGACGCGGTCAACCAGTTCTGGGCGCCGGCCACGGTGCGCAACGCCCGCATCTTCTCCCGGGTACTCACCCTGGACGAGGTGCAGGCCCTCAACGTCGCCGCGCTCGGCGACGTGCGGGACGCGGGCGTCGCGGTCACCGCGACCGTACCGGCCGAGGGCGCCCACCTCAGCCGCCCGACCGAGCTGCAGGTGAGCGTCGCCAACCAGGGCAACGCCACCGGCTGGCGCTACCTGCTCGACGGCCAGCCCGTGCAGGTCGGCCAGGAGATCGGCGCCGGCCTGAAGTCCGGCACCCACACCCTGGCGATCTCGGCGACCGACGTGTTCGGCAGGGCCGTCGGCAAGACGGTCACCTTCACCTCCGACGCCATCCCGACCGGCGGCGGCACCGACATCGGCCAGGGCAAGGGCCGGGTCACCCTCTCGGCGATCGCCCACAACCCGGACGGCGGCGACGTCACCACCACGTTCAAGCAGGCCACTCCGAGCGTGCCGGTGGGCGGCTTCCAGGGCGTCGTCCCGGTGATGCCGTCCACGCTGGAATTCTCGTACATCGAGGGCGGCCAGATCGGCGCCAGCCCGCGCCCCGACGGCAACCTGGCGAACAGCCCGTCCACGGGCAACATCCCGTTCCAGCGCTACGACGTGCAGGTGCCGGCGTCGGCCGAGCGTCGCCAGATCCTGTGGAGCGGCGTGGTCGACCCCGAGCGGGCGGTCTCCCTGCACGCCTGGAACACCACCACGGGGTCGTGGACCGAACTCGCCACCGCGCGCGGCCAGGCAGAAGGCGACACCACGCTGAAGGCCGCCGTCCGGCCCGAGCTGGTCGACAACGGCACCGTCCACGTCCTGGTGGTCGGCGAGGACCCGTTCGCCGACGACCTCGCGCCGCGCGACGGCACCGCCAACGACCCGGCCAACCGGGACCACTTCGACGACCCGTCGAAGTACGACTTCTCGCTGGCCCACTTCACCGACACCCAGTACCTCGCCGAGGGCGCGGCCGGCGGCACGTACGACGACTTCGACGGCGTCGACGAGCCGACCGACAAGATGACCATGGAGGAGCGGGCGCTCTGGCAGAAGTCCTACCAGGACACCACCCAGTGGCTCGCCCAAAACGCCGGCGGCAAGAAGATCGCCTACACCGCGCACACCGGTGACGTCATCGAGAACGACCACTCCAACCCGCTCGCCAAGGACTCGAACGGCAACCTGCTCTACCCGGGCCTGGACGAGCAGGTGACCCGCGAGTTCCAGTTCACCTCGCAAGCGCAGCGGACGCTGGACGACGCCGGCCTGGTCAACCAGGTCGTCGCGGGCAACCACGACAACCAGGGCGGCAACGAGACCGGCCCGACGTCGCGCTTCAACCAGTACTACGGCCCGGATCGCTACTACGACGGCTCGCAGAAGTGGCCGGCCGTGTCCAAGGCCTCCTACCACGCGTGGGACGAGACCACCGACGCGGCGGGCAATACGGTCACCCGGGGCAAGGACAACCAGAACAACTACGTCCTCTTCTCCGCCGGCGGGCTGGACTTCGTGGCGGTGGGCCTGTCCTACGGCGTCACGCAGGCCGAGGCCGACTGGGCCAGCTCGGTGTTCCAGCGCTACCACGACCGCAACGGCATCCTGCTGACCCACGCCTACCTGGCCCCGTCCACGACGCCGGACGGCCGCGGCGCCAACTTCTCCACCGACGGCTCCCGGGCCTTCTCGAGCATCGTCCAGTCCAACCCGAACGTGTTCCTGGTCCTCGCCGGCCACGAGCACGGCGTCGGCACCAACCTCAAGACCGGGGTCGGCGTGACGGTGGCCCACGACGTGGTCGAGCTGCTCGCGGACTACCAGTTCTACAAGATGACCGCGGGCGAGCTGTGGCCGGAGAAGGTCGACGCCGCAGGCAACCTCGACCTCAACGGCGACGGCACCGTCGACCACAAGAAGGACGACCTGCTCCAGTTCGGCGCCAGCTTCCTGCGGCTGCTGCAGATCGACGTCGACCGGTCCGAGATGAGCATCGACACCTACTCGCCGATGCTGAACAACTTCGGCGCCACCGAGTACGACGACCGCAAGCGCTACAACGGCGCCGAGGACAACATGGTGCTGCCGATCGACCTGTCCAGCCGGACCACCAGCTTCGGCACGGACAGCCTGGTCGTCGTCACCCCCACCGACACGGTGATCGGCACGGCCACCGCGAAGTCGGGCTGGCCGGCCAGCGTCGAGTGGAAGGGCCTCGCCGAGGGCGAGCTCTACGCCTGGACCAGCACCAGCAGCACCGGCGACGGTGAGCAGGTCGGCTCGGCGGACCAGTTCGGCGGCGTCTTCATCGCCACCGCGGCCGGCACGGACGTCACCCCGCCGGTGCTGACCGTCCCGGTCTCGACCACCGTCAAGCAGGGCGAGCCCTTCGACCCGCTCGCCGGGGTCACCGCGGTGGACAACACCAACGGCAACATCACCGACCGGATCCAGGTGGTCGGCACGGTCGACACCAACACCCCGGCCAGCTACGCGCTCACCTACCTGGTCTCCGACACCAACGGCAACCAGGCGGTCGCCAGCCGCGTGGTCACCGTGACGAAGACCCCCACCGAGGTACGCATCCCGACGTCGGTCCGCGCCGACGACGTGACGGCGACCTGGCGCAAGACCCTGAAGCTGACCGCCACGGTCAAGCCCAGCTCGGCGACCGGTCCCGTGCAGTTCCTCATCGGTGAGGACGTGCTGTGCGAGGCCAAGGTGAAGAAGGGCGTCGCCACCTGCGAGGTCGACCGGCTGCCCAGGCCCGGCACCCACCAGGTCCGGGCGGTCTACGGCGGTGACAAGAAGTACGCGCCGTCGTACGACGACTTCACCCTGAAGGTGGTCGAGCGCCGCTGATCAAGAGGTCCGCCACGTGAGCGGGGCCGGTCCGATCGGACCGGCCCCGATTCTCGCCTGGGGTCCGGTTCCGGACGGGGTGACAGCCCTCACACCCAGGACTTTCACAGGTGGCGTCCAGGCTGCTACGAGGGTGACCTGGATATTTGCCCGCATGGACGACGTCGCGCCGCGAGGCCGGAGGGTTGCCCGCTACCTCGCGGTGGCGCTGGCCGTCGCCCTCTGCTGCGCCCTCTCCGTGTTGGTCGGTGTCCGCGCCGGCCACTCCAACACCACCACCGCCGCACCGAGCGAGCCGTCACCGACGGCCTCACCGTCCGATCCGACGCCAGCGGTTCCGACACCGCCGGCCGAGCCGCGGCCCGGGAAGGTCGATCTGGGCGACGCAAGCGCCGCGGTCGCCGCCTCGGTCCAGGCCTACCTCAAGGGTCAGGGCGACCGGAGCGCCGTCGCCGTGCTGGACCGCACGACCGGCGCGCACCTGTCGGTGAACGCGGACGCCGGGTTCCACACGGCCAGCATCGTCAAGGTGGACATCCTCGCCGCCCTGCTGCTCGAGCGGCAGACGGCACAGGGTCTCACCGCGAAGGAACAAAACCTCGCCTTCGACATGATCACCAAGAGTGACAACAACGCCGCGACAAGTCTCTGGAAAGAGATCGGCGGCGCCTCCGGGCTGGCCGCCGCCAACCGCACGCTCGGGCTGACCGAGACCATCCCTGCCGACGGCGGCTCCTGGGGTACCACGACCACCACCGCCAACGACCAGATTCGCCTCCTGCAGACGCTGACCAACGCCAGCGGCCCGCTCAACGCCACCAGTCGTGGCTACGTGCTGAACCTGATGAGCCAGGTCCAGGACGATCAGGACTGGGGCGTGCCGGCCGGGGCATCGGCGCAGGCCAGCGGCGTGTACGTGAAGAACGGCTGGATGGGCGATTCCCGCGACGACGGGCTGTGGGTCACCAACAGCATCGGCCGGATCGTGGAGCCCGGCCACGACTGGCTGGTCGCCGTGCTCACCAGCGGGAACACGGACGAGAGCAGCGGCATCAACATCGTCGAGCACGCCGTGACCCTTGCCGTAGGCGGCCTGCGGACGTCGTAGCGGCTAGGGCGATTCGATGGTGCGCGCGCCGAGGCGCTGGGGCGGCGACCGGGACCCCGGCTCGGCCAGCGCCTGTGGCCCGGGCCTGGTGTGCACAGCCGGCTCCCGGGCTCGGAAGCCCGGCGGAACCGCGCGGGGTTTGCGTCAAGCGGCCGGAACTCACCGGTGAGAAAACGACGATTCCCTGCGCGCCGCGGTCATCCGGCGGGTCGCGGCGGTGGCGTGGTCCGTGCTGTCCTGGTCAGGCGGTGCGCGGCGGGTCGGCCAGTGGCGTCGTGTTGGTGACGGGCCGAGAGCGCGACCGGTTCGGCACCCGGTAGGTGACCGCTCCGGTACCACTCGCCGCGACTACGAACGCCAGCACGGCAGTGACCCACTGCCCGGCCGTGATCGTGTCCCAACCGCTGTTCTCGCCCTGCAGCGCGGTCAACAGGGACGACAGGAAGGCAATGATGCCGCTGGCCACCGCCGACCAGATCGCTTTCAGATAGGGGCCCACAGCTTCCTCGCGGTGGCTCGGGTGGATCCGCTCACTATCCACTGTGATGCCCTGGCGGCCGCCGTGTCAATGTCGATCCTCGACGTTTGCGCTGGTCAAGGGCATCGGGCTTCGACCCGCCGACAGCCGGCGCCGGCCGTGCCCCGGTGGCACGGCCGGCGCCGGTGATCGTCACTCCTCGCGGTTCTACGACGCTGCCGGCGCCCGCTCTGACGGCGGGGCCGCGACCGGCCGGCGTGCGGTCCGGGCCAGGCGGCTCGGCCACCAGGTACGCCGGCCGAGGTGCAGCGCCAGCGCCGGGACGAGCAGGGTGCGGACGAGGAACGTGTCGAGCAGCACGCCGACCCCGATGATCACAGCCGTCTGCACGGACGGCACCAGCGGCAGCACGCTCAGCGCGCCGAACGTGGCGGCCAGCACCACGCCCGCGCTGGTGATCACCCCGCCGGTCACGGTCAGCGCGTGCAGCACGCCGTTGCGGTGCCCGAGCTGCGCGGCCTCCTCCCGGGCGCGGGTGCTGAGGAAGATCGTGTAGTCGACGCCGAGCGCGACGAGGAACAGGAACGTCTGCAGCGGAATCCCGACGAACAGGTTCGGGTAGCCCATCGCGTCGAGGATCAGCCCGGCCGCCCCCAGCGCGGCGGCGTAGGACAGGACCACGCTGGCCAGCAACAGCAGCGGCGCGACTAGCGCCCGCAGCAGCAGCACCAGGATGACGAGGACGACCGCCAGCACCAGCGGCACCACGACCCGGTTGTCCCGGTCGACTGTCCGCTCCTCGTCGATCAGGTACGCGGTGTCCCCGCCGACCAGCGCCTGCGCACCCGGCACGGCGTGTACCGCCGCGCGGAGCCGCTCGACCGTGTCCAGCGCCACGTCGCTGTCCGGCGTGTCCGCCAGCACCGCC
This sequence comes from Micromonospora sp. NPDC093243, assembly GCF_044753725.1. Taxonomy (NCBI): domain Bacteria; kingdom Bacillati; phylum Actinomycetota; class Actinomycetes; order Micromonosporales; family Micromonosporaceae; genus Micromonospora; species Micromonospora sp. NPDC093243. The sequence continues at coordinate 141,199 of NZ_JBIVNT010000003.1, forward strand.
GCGATGCGTACCCACTGGCCGTCCGGCGAGCGTTCCGGCTCGCCCACCTCGGCGACCCCCGGCACGGTACGGGCGGCGGCCACCACCTGCTCGGCCGGGCCGGCGGCGGCCAGGATCTCGGCGGGCGCGACCGATCCCCGAGGGTAGTGCGCCTCGATCATCCGCTGGCCGGTGACGGAGCCGACCTCCTTGGTGAACGACTCGTCGTGCGGCATGCCGATGCTGAGGTTGACCATGCCGAAGCTCAGGGCGACCAGCACCGCCGCGGTACCCAGCCAGATCGCGCGCGGCCGCCGGCCCACGAACCCGGCGATGCGGCGCCACAGCCCGTGCTCGGCCGCCACGTCGAGCGCGACCGCGTCGGGCGAGTACCGGGGAACGAACGGCCAGAACAGCCACCGCCCGAAGATGACCAGCACCGCCGGCAGCAGCGTGGTCATGGCCAGCAGCGCCGCGACGATGCCGACCGCGCCGACCGGACCGAGCCCCCGGGTGGACGGCAGCTGCGCGGCGAGCAGGCACAGCAGGCCGAGCGCGACGGTCGCCGCCGACGCGGCGATCGCGCCGATCGACCGGCGCAGCGCCACGGCCATCGCCGCGTGCCGGTCGGCGTGCCGGCGCAGCTCCTCCCGGTAGCGGGCGATGAGCAGCAGGGCGTAGTCCACGCCGACGCCGAAGACCAGCACGGTCAGGATGCTCTGGCTCTGGAAGTCCACGGCCAGGTTGGCGTACCGGGCCAGCAGGTACACCACCGCGCTGGCGAGCTGGTTGGCCAGCGCCACCGTGATCAACGGGATCAACCACAGCACCGGACTGCGGTACGTGATGAGCAGCAGCAACGCGACGGTGCCCGCGGTCGCCAGCAGCAGCGCGGTGTCCATGCCGGCGAACGCGTCGAAGACGTCGTCCTCCCCGCCGGCCGGACCGGTGAGCGCGGTCCGCAACCCATCCGGTACGTCCGCGGTCAGGCGGTCCTTGATGGCGGTTACGGCGTCGGCGCGCTGGTCGGCGTCCCCGGAGACGGGGAAGGAGAGCAGCAGCGCCTGCCCGTCGTCGCTGGGCACCGGCGGGGACACCTGACCGCCAGCGGCGTACGGGATGAACGTCGCCAGGTCGCCGTCCACCTTGGCCCGGTCGGCTTCGGTGAGCCCGCCGTCACGGGCGTAGACGGCCACGGCCAGGGGCTCCTGCGAGTCGGGGAACGCCTCCTCCGCCCGCTGCACCGCCCGGCTGGCCTCGGCGCTGGCCGGCAGCGCACCGAGGCTGTCGTTGTCCTGCACCTCGGTCAGCTTGATCGCCAGCGGCCCGGCCGCCGCGACGAGCACGAGCCAGAAGACGAGCATCATGTACTTGCTGCGACGGCCGGACGGCAGCCCCGCCAGCCGGTGGCGCGCGGTTTCCTTTTGCCTGGTCATGCCATCGATCCTTCGGCCGGAGCGGCCCGAAGGCAGGGGTGGCACGTCCCGAAGACAGGTGGTGGTAGCACCACCGAATTCCGTGGCGTCCCGGGCGGAGAATGACGCCGTGGACCGCTCCGTACGTTCGACGATCTGGCAGCAGATCCGGCCCGGCGCCCTCGCCGCCGGGCAGGGCCTGGCCGTGGCCCTGCTGAGCCTGACCACCAACGTGGCGCTGTTCGCGCTGTCGGTGGTCTCCCTCGCGCTCATCCCCGCGCTCGGCATCGGGTTTGCGCTCTTCCCGGCGGTGACCGTGCTCGTACGGCTGTCGCTGACGGCGCAACGCCGGCTGAGCCGCTGGGCCGGCGTGCCGATCGCCTCGCCGTACCCGCCGGTGCCCGCCGGCGCACGGCTCGGCACCTGGCAGCGGTTCCGGTGGGTGGTCTCGGACCCGGCGACCTGGCGAGACTTCGCCTGGCTGATCCCCGGCACCATCACCGGCGGCGTCTGCCTGGCCGCGTTCGTGCTGCCCGCCTACGGGCTGGAGGGCGCCCTGTTCGTGCCGCTGGTGCTCTACCTGACCATCGACTGGTACGGCTACGGCGTGTTCTGGCCGATGGACAACTTCGCGAAGGCATGGCTGGCCGCGCCGCAGGGCTGGCTGCTCCTCGCCGGCGGGCTGGCCGTCGCGCACTGGCTGGTGTGGTTGCACTTCCGATTCGCCGGCTTCTTCCTCGCCCCCACCCGGGCACAGGAGCTGGCCCTGCGGGTCCGCCACCTCGCCACCACCCGCGCCGACACCGTCGACTCCCAGGCCGCCGAGCTGCGGCGCATCGAACGCGACCTGCACGACGGAGCGCAGGCCCGGCTGGTCGCGCTGTCGATGAGCATCGGCCTGGCCGAGAAGCTCATGGCCGACGACCCGGCACGGGCGGCGCGACTGCTCAGCGAGGCGCAGGAGACCAGCGGCCACGCCCTCGCCGACCTGCGCAACCTCGTGCGCGGCATCTACCCGCCGGTGCTCGCCGAACGCGGCCTTCCCGGTGCGGTGGAAGCCCTCGCGCTGACCGCACCGCTACCCGTGGACGTCGACGTGCGGCTACCCGGCGGCGGCCCACCCGCGGCGGTCGAATCCGCGTCCTACTTCGCCGTGGCCGAGGCGCTGACCAACATCGCCAAACACAGCGGCGCGGCGCGCGCCTGGATCCAGCTCTCCCACCATGACGGTGTCCTGACGATGGTGGTCGGCGACGACGGCCGTGGCGGGGCCACGCTGGACGCGGGCACCGGCCTCGCGGGCGTACGACGCCGTCTGGCAGCCTTCGATGGCACGATGACCGTGCAGAGTCCGCCCGGCGGACCCACCGTCGTGACCATGGAGCTGCCGTGCGAGTTGTCATCGCGGAGGACCTCGCCCTCCTCCGGGACGGGCTGACGCACATCCTCGACGCGTACGGGCACCGGGTGGTCGAGGCCGTCGCCGACGGGCCGTCCGTGCTGCCGGCGCTCACCCGCCACCGCCCCGACATCGCCGTCGTCGACGTACGCCTGCCACCCACCTTCACCGACGAGGGACTGCAGGCCGCGCTCGCGGCCCGGGTGCAGATGCCCGGGCTGCCGATCCTCGTGCTGTCTCAACACGTCGAGCAGCTGTACGCGCGGGAACTGCTCGCCGACCGCAGCGGGGGAGTCGGCTACCTGCTCAAGGACCGGGTGTCGAACGTCGGCCAGTTCATCGACGCGCTACGCCGGGTCGCCGACGGCGGCATGGTGATGGACCCCGAGGTGGTGTCCCAGCTGCTGGCCCGCAACTCGGGTACGCAGCAACTGCGGGACCTCACCGCCCGGGAGCGGGAGGTGCTGGGGCTGATGGCCGAAGGGCGGTCGAACGCGGCGATCGCAGGGCGGCTGTTCGTCACCGAGAAGGCCGTCAGCAAGCACATCAACAACATCTTCAGCAAGCTCGGCATGCCGCCGTCCGATGACGACAACCGACGGGTGCTCGCGGTGCTCGCGTACCTGAACAGCTGAAACTCGCGCCGCCGCCGGAGCCCAAGCATCCGAAAAGGAGTGCCAGGCGCAGGTACTCTGCACAACGAGTAGCGAAGACTGCCGGCAGAGTGACGGGCGGGTGCCCTGGGCGCTCCAGGCCCCAGACGTCGGTGGTGCCGAACACACGGGGGAAACCATGTTCGAGCGGCTGGGCAGATTCGTTGTGGGCAAAGCGTGGTGGGTGATCGCCGGGTGGGTGGTCGCGGCAGCCGCCATCATCGCCACCACGCCCTCGCTGAGCGACATCACCTCCGCCGATCAGGAGAGCTTCCTGCCCCGCTCCTACGAGTCCGTGCAGGCCACCGAGCTCGGGCAGAAGGCATTCCCGCAGCAGGCCACCGCGACGGCGATCATCGTGGTCAAGCGCGTCGACGGGCAGAAGCTCACGCCGGCGGACGAGGCGAGGGTGGGCCAGCTCGCCCAGTCGCTCAAGGCCAGGAACATCCCGCACACGTCCGGCTACCTGACCGGTCCGCCCGCGGTGGCGCCGGACAAGTCGGTGCAGATCATCAACGTCGGGCTCGATGCCCCCACCCCCGACGACCCGGCGCTGCTCGACGCCGTACGCGATCTGCGGGCAGACATCGGCCCGGAGCTGGCGAACAGTGGATTGACCGCGGGCGTGGCCGGCGACGTGGCGAGCTTCGTCGACAACGAGGACACCTTCAACAACGCCTTCGCCGTGGTCGGCATCGCGACGATCATCCTGATCATCGGCCTGATCCTGATCATCTTCCGCAGCCCCATCGCCGCGCTGCTGCCCGTGGTGGTCGTCGGCGTCGTCCTGAGCATCACGACGGGTCTCGTCGCTGCCGCCGGAAAGGCCTTCGATCTCAGCGTCAGTCAGGATCTGCAGACGATCCTGCTGATCGTGCTGTTCGGCATCGGCACCGACTACATCCTGTTCCTGCTCTTCCGCTACCGGGAGCGGCTGCGCGCCGGTGACGACAAGCGCACCGCGATGGTCGTCTCCGTCCAGCGGGTCGGTGAGGTCATCACGTCGGCCGCCGGAGCGGTCATCGTCGCGTTCCTCGTGCTGCTCCTCGCCTCCCTCGGCTTCTTCGGCTCGCTCGGCCCGGCGCTCGCCATCGCGGTCGCCGTCATGCTGGTCACCTCGCTCACCCTCATCCCAGCGGTCGTCTCGCTGCTCGGCCGGTACGTCTTCTGGCCGTCGAAGGCGTGGCAGCGTACGCCCAAGGCCACCCTGTCCCACCGTCTCGGCACCGCCGTCGGACGCCGGCCGGCACTCGTCGCGGCGGCCTCCGGCGTCCTGCTGGTCGCGCTCGCTGCGGGCGCGCTGTTCTACAAGTCCGACTACGACTTCAGCGCCGGCTTCCCGCAGGACACCGAGTCGGCGAAGGCCGCGCAGGACCTGCAGCGCGGGTTCGCCGCCGGTGCGCTCGCCCCCACCGAGGTCTACCTGACCACCAGCAACGGGTCGCCGCTGACCGAGCAACAGGTCAACGACTTCGCGGCGGCCGTGGCGAAAGCCCCGGGTGTGGGCCAGGCGCAGCCCCCGGAGCGCAGCACCGACCCGAGTGTGGCCCGGGTCAACCTGCTGCTCAACGAGAACCCGGTCTCCAACGAGGCGATCAACCTCGTCCGCGAGGACCTGCGCGGTGCCGTGCACGCGGCGGCCCCGCCCGGCACCCGGGCGCTGGTCGGCGGGACCACCGCGATCTTCGCGGACATCAACTCGGCGAACAACCGCGACCTGTCGGTGATCCTGCCGGTCGCGGCCGGCCTGATCGCGCTCATCCTCGCGCTGCTGCTGCGCAGCCTGGTCGCGCCGATCTACCTGGTGATCGCGGTGCTGCTCAACTTCGCCGCCACGTTGGGCGCCACGGTCTACCTGTTCCAAGGGCTGCAGGGCGAGCCCGGCGTCACCTTCCAGCTGCCGATCATCCTCTACCTCTTCGTGGTGGCGATCGGGACCGACTACAACATCCTGATGATCGCCCGACTACGCGAGGAAGCGCGGGAAGGCAACGAGCCACGCAAGGCCGCCGCCATCGGCGTGGAACACGCCGGCCCGACGGTCGCGGCAGCAGGACTGATCCTGGCCGGGACGTTCGCGGTGCTGCTGCTCGCGCCCATCTCGTTCCTGCAGCAGATGGGCTTCGCGGTGGCGATCGGCATCGTACTGTCGGCGTTCGTCATGTCGATGTTCTTCGTCCCCGCCCTGACCGCGCTGATCGGGCACAAGGCGTGGTGGCCCGGCCACGGCGACGAGCGGCCGACCAGCGGGCGGCACGCCCGTACCGCCGACCAGCCGGGTTAACCGGTCGAGGCCGCCGGTCCAGCGTGGTCTTCGGCGGCGGCGGCCGCACGGGCGTACGCTCGGTGCCGTGGTGGCGACGGGGCGTCGATACCGGTACGTCGGCCCGACGGACGTGCGAGCGTCGGTCGGCGACTCCCCCGAGGGCGCGCCCATCCGATCATCGGCCGATCTCGACGCCTACCTGGCGGCCGCAGATCCGCGCGACCGCGACGAGCCGTTCACCTACGTCATCGACCCCGGCGGCACGCTGCGGCTCGCGCCGAGACGCAGCGAGCATGTCGCCTGCGCCGGCGGTGGGGCGGTCCTCGGCGCGGGGGAGATCGCCTTCGCCGGCGAGCGGGACGGCTGGGTCGTGACCGAGGTGAGCAACCAGTCCACCGGCTACTGCCCCGATCCCAGCTCATGGGCGGCGGTGGCGGTCGCCCTCGATCGGGCGGGTGTCAGCCGCCCGGAAGGCTTCACCGCGGCGGTCGTCTTCCGGCGCTGCCTTGCCTGCGGCGAGCGCAATGTCGTCCGCGACGACGACTTTATCTGCGCGCTCTGCGGCGCTGAGCTGCCGGAGGATGTGGAACCCCGGCTGACAGCTCAGCCGCCGACCGTCCAGCGTTCGCGCTGACGACCGATCCCGGGCCTTGTGCGTTGCTCGACGACCGTTCTGTCGGCGCAGGCGTAGCGAGGTCAGCAGGCCCATATCTCCTGCACCGCGCTCAGGCGGCGATAGCCCGGGCGGCGGCGTACATGTCGGCGGGTAGCGCGTGCTGCATCCGCCACAGGATGCGCATCGGGCGGTCGCCGGTGTGCGACTCGTACGTCATGGGGCCGGCATAGAGGTAGGCCGGTGCACCCAGGTCACGGTCGGCGACCTTGGTCTCCCGGATGAACAGGTGCACCGTCGACTCGCGTTCCGCGTGGTGGATGTAGCGCTGCCCAGTCGCCGAGGCAGCCGACGTGGTGCTTTGCGACTCCCACTGGAAGAGCGTGTCGGTGATGGCCCGGTCGGCGTACATCGTGGTGGGGGAGTAATGCGTCTCGGACTTGACCAGGGTGACGAAGAACAGGTCGGCCCGGGCGTCCGGCAGCCACTTCACGCCCTCGCGCAGCGACCCGGGGTTCGGCATCCCGAACGCCGCGCACGCCTCGTTGCGGCTGTACCGGGCGTGGACCTGCAACGGCACGTCCTTCTGCCCCACGGCCTCGGTGACCCGGTGGATGCGATCGCGCAGCACCTCGGCCACCTGCCGCAGCTCGGCGCAACGCGCCGGGTCGGCCCAGAGCCGGGCCAGCCGTTCGTTCCGGGAGGTCAACGGCGCGTTCGGCCCCCACAGGTCGAAGTGCAGCATATCCCACAGCCGCCCGGCGTCCGGCCGCTCACCCGCCGCGACTCGGGCCAGCAGGTTCAACCGGTCGAGGTCGTCAAGGTGCAGCATCCGCCCGATGGCCCGGCTCAGCTCGCGGTCGTCCGGCCCGGGCGTCGAGGGGTCCAGGCCGGCGAGCCGCCGCAGCCCGGTCCACCCGCCGACGCTCGCCGATCGGTACACGTCCTCGACCTCTAGGCCGGTCTCCCGCAGGTACTCTGCGAGATTGAGGTCGCCGAGCTGCCGCAACTCGGCGACCAGGCCCGGCTTCGACGTCGGCAGCGCCGACTTCAGGTTGGCGAGCACAACCTCCTTGGCCACCCGGTCCAACTGGACGTGGCAGCCGCTCGGCAGCATCGGGAAGTCCTGCTCGACGGCTTCCTTGATCGCCCGTCGGCTCACCCCGGTCAGCGCCCGCCACCGCAGGTCGAAGCGGAAATTGGCGTGCTGCCCGCCGATGAAGTCGAGCACGGTCAGGCAGGCCTTGTCGTCGTCCAGACGCAGCCCACGGCCGAGCTGCTGGAGGAAGATGGTTGCGCTCTCGGTGGGCCGCAGCATCAGGATCGTGTCGACCATCGGCAGGTCGACACCCTCGTTGAACAGGTCCACCGTGAAGAGCACCCGTAGCGCGCCGGTCTTGAAGTCTTTGATGAGGGCTTGCCGGCCGGCGGGGTCGACCCGGGAGGTCGCCGCCGCCGACGGTACGCCGTGCCGAGTGAACCAGTCCGCCATGAACTCGGCGTGCCCGATGCTCACGCAGAAGCCCAACGCTCGCATCCGCGACACGTCGACCAGGTCCCGAGCCGCCCGCAGCACCGCCCGCGCCCGCGCATCATTGCCGGTGTAGAGAATGTCCAGCTCCGTCGGGTCGTACCCCTGCCCGCGCTTCCACCGCAGCTGCGACAGGTCCACGTCGTCGTGCAGCCCGAAGTACTGGAACGGCGCCAGCAACTGCCGCTCCAACGCTTCCCACAGATGCAGCTCCACAGCAGCGCGGCCGTCGAACCACCGGCGCACATCGCCGCCGTCGGCCCGGTCGGGAGTCGCGGTCAGCCCCAGCAGTACGCGGGGCCGTAGTCGCTCCAACAACCGGGCGTACGTCGGCGCCTCCGCGTGATGGAACTCGTCCACGATCACCATGTCGTACGCCTCGGGGTCGATCTCCCGACGGTGCAGCGACTGGATTGAGGCGAAGACGTGCTTCCACTGCTGCGGCTCTCGGCCACCCACCAGCGTCTCCCCGAAGCTGCCATCCCCCATCACCTGCCGGAACGTCGACAGACTCTGCCGCAGGATCTGCTCCTGATGAGCGACGAAGAGCAGCGAGTCGACCGTGCCTGCGCGGTGCAGCCGCCGGTAGTCCAGGGCGGCGACCACGGTCTTGCCGGTGCCGGTGGCCATCACCACGAGGTTGCGGTGCCGCCCGTGCACCTTTCGCTCGGCGTCCAAGTCGGCCAGGATCTCTGCCTGATAGCCGTACGGCCGCACATCCAGGTTCGAGATCTCCGTCGGCCCCTCACCCGGGCGCTCCCCGCCGAGGGCGTGCCGGAGTCGTTCTGCATCACGGGCCGGGTCGTAGTCCTCGAACGCCGGATAGTTCCAGTAGTCCTCGAAGGTTGCCGTGAAGGTGTCGATGACGTACGGCTGCTCCATGTTCGAGATGCGGACGTTCCACTCAACGCCATCGACCAGCGCGGTCCTCGACAGGTTAGATGAGCCAACGTAGGCGGTGCTGGTGCCGTTGTTGCGGCGGAACAACCATGCCTTAGCGTGCAGTCGGGTGGTCCTGGTCTCGTAGGACACCTTGATGTCAGCGCCCAGCTCGGCGAGCCGGTCGAGGGCCCGCTGATCGGTCGCGCCCATGTACGTCGTGGTGATCACGCGAAGGCGACAGCCACGGGCGATCAGGTCTCGGATTGCCGGCTCAACGATGCGCAGGCCGTGCCACTTGATGAACGCACAAAGCAGGTCGACCTGGTCGGCGGACGCCATCTCGTGGGTGACCTCGTGGCCGATCCGCGGCTGGTGCTTGCCGTTCACCAGGAGGGCACCGATGGAGAGCGGGGTGGTGGGGCGCGCCGGGAAGACGGGCTGCGCGGGTGCGATCGGCGGGCCGGCGACGGCGGACAGCAGGTGCTTGGCATCGGCGATTTGGTCCTGTATACCGTCCGTGGTCGGGATGAGCGCGGCGATGTTGTCGGCGATGCAGTTGGCCAACCCGACCTGGCGGGCAAGCTTGTCGTCACCGTTCGGTACGGCTTGCAGGACGCGACGGGCTAGGGCGGCGATGTGGCGGGCGAGCGCCTCGTGGGTGTCGGCGGGGTCGAGCTTCGTGCGATCGACCAGGGCGGGGTCGAGGCGCTGAAGCTGTTCGGCCAGCTTCCGGGTGATCAGATGGTCGTAGATGCCTCGCGCAAGATCCGTCACCCTGGCAACGTAGCTGGCGCCGCCGATAAGTTGCGGACCTCGAAAGCCCGGCCAAATCCGTCTGTCGGGTCGCCGACAGCAGGGCTTCATGTCGCTGCAGGGGTTGCCCTGGCACCTGCGCTACTGGGCGGCCATCGCGCTTGCTCCAGATATTTCGGCCTCTGGGCCTCCACCTGCGCAAAACCGTCACTGCCGCAGCTGGCTACCCGGCGGCGGTATCCACTCGACAGGTTGTTGACACGGCAGAGAGGCTAGGCGGGCACACCTAGACGGGCGATCGCGAGGGGTCCCGCCGGAAGAAGAGATGCCGGTAATGTTCCCGATACGCCTTGTGGGGAAGTGAGGATGATGGTTGCTGGGCTGGACGTAACGCCCGCCATGGAAGTGGAGCGAGTGATCGCCACAGTGGTGGCGGACCTGAACTCGGGCGGCCATCGAGGCGCTGTGGCGGACTCGGTGTTTGCGGTTGAGCGTGATTCTTCATTGTTGTTAGGCGCTGAGGGCTGGTAGGTCGTTGGTGTCGATGGTCTCCTTCGTGTCAGTGGTGATGAGGGTGAGGCGGGATTTGGCGAGATGTCGAGGCCGAGGTAGCGGCGGCCTGGCTGCCACGAACTGGCGTTCTAACCTCCACTTCAATGACTTGATGTGAGGCAAAACGCATTTGTGGAAGGTCACGGGTAGAAGTCAGCGATTCAGTCGACCTGCTCTACCCCCGCCCACCCAGCCCAGGCGCCTGCCAGCCAAGAACTCGCCGCCATACCACCAATGCCGGCAGCACCACGATGGTCGGACCCAGCTGCAAACACAGCTTGCGCGCATTTTGGTCCGTTCGGGTCTGTGGTGCGGCGTAGCTGCGTCGGTAGGTTACTTCGGACGTGATTAGACGGCCGTTGGCCGCGGGCTGGGTAGCCGCTCATGATCGAGACGAGGTCGGGTGTGGATGACAAGGCGATCATTCCTTCGCGTGCCGACGACATGGTGCGGTCTGTTGGCCGCGAGTTCATCGACGTAGGGCTTGGTGAGGCCGGATCATTGTTCCTTCCCGGCAGGTCGGTGTGGACGCAGGCGGCTGCGGCTGAGCTGTTCCGCGTCTACAACGAGCGCCCCGACGACGGCTCCGACCCGTTCATGGTCAAGCTGCAACGGCAACTTGACGGCGCGTCCGATGGGGCAAAGCTGTTAGCTGTGGAACTGCTAACGCTGCAGGCGCTACCGCTACGCAACCTGACCGCGGCAATGAAGCAGAGGCGCGTCGAGTCCGTGCTGGCGTGGATGCGTACGCCCGCGACGGTGCCAGAGGCGGTCCTGGCCGCTTTCCGGCAGTACACGTGGAATGGCGGCATCGGGGCACACACGATGCTGTGGAAGTGGCTCGCCGACGCCATCGAGTTCCTCCTGGGATGGTGGGCGCTTTCCGATAATCGGCGAGCCTCGGCGCTGGTTGATCCCTGGGTGTGGCAGGAGGTCGTGTACGCGAAGAAGCTGATGGCGTCGCTTCGGGAGACACTGCTCTACCTCGGGTTTCCGACGCACTTCCTGCCGATCGTCAACGTCGACCACAAGCGGGCAATTCGCGACGCGTTCGCCCCAAGCGCCGACGTGGGGCCCACGACTGACCTCAATCGCGACCTGTTCCAGATCACCGTCCGGGTGCAGGAGCAGGTCGGCGGGGAGCGGGTTGATTTCTATCGACCGCCGTTCGCCAGCCAATGGAAGTCGCCCCCGCAGGGGCGGCGTGCCTGGCTCGTCCGGCCGAGGGGAGCCGACGACACGCTCGACGCCTGGAGACACGACCGGGCGGTCTGGCTCGCAGCCACGCATCTTGGCGAGGTGCCGGCGAGCGCCGAGCGGCCCGATGTCCGGGCTGCCGTGGATGCTGGTTTCGGGCATCTGGATTACGCCGCTCGGCTGGTGCTCGCCACGGAGTACCACGCTTTCCTGTCGTTGATGAACGTCGAGGACATCGTGGCGACGGTGGTGAGCGACCGGCTCCACCTCGGAGTGATCGATGGTGACCCGGAATATTTCTCGGATGGCGACGGGGTTTGGCTGCGCAGGCCGGTGCAGTGGTTGGCGATCGACGCCCTCACGGTGGACACCCTTCCAGCACCGCTGCCCGCCGAACTGGATCAACAGGGCACCGTCGTCGATCTGACTGGCGCCCTGGAAGTACTCACCGGGCTGATCGAGAAGGTGGTCGAGCCTGCAGACCCGGGCGTGGACGATGATAGGCGTGGACCGGAGCTGGGGCAGGTGCCTCCGCTGGCGGCCGCCACCGACGAACTCGCTGATCGCCTGCACCTGCCTCGACGTTGGTTGCAGGACCTGCTGGATCTGTGGCACGAGCGCTCCCAGGTGGTGCTCTTCGGCCCACCCGGCACCGGCAAAACGTTCATCGCCCAAGCCATCGCCAGACACATCGCTGACCGGGAAGCCGTTCGCCTGGTTCAGTTCCATCCCTCCTACGCCTACGAAGACTTCTTCGAGGGATTCCGGCCAGTCGAGGGCAGAGACGGTGGAGCCGTGGGCTTCGCTAAAGTCCCCGGACCACTGCGAGAGATTGCCGCGGCAGCCAAGGCGGACCCGGCCAAGCCATACGTCCTGATCATCGACGAGATCAACCGGGCAAATCTAGCCAAGGTCTTCGGGGAACTGTACTTCCTCCTGGAATACCGGCAGGCCACCGTCCGCCTCCAATACTCGCCGGCGGAGGCATTCAACCTGCCGCCCAACGTCTTGCTCATCGGCACCATGAACACCGCCGACCGGTCGATCGCCCTGGTTGATGCGGCCATCCGGCGCCGCTTCGCGTTCGTCGAACTGCATCCCGACGACGAACCAGTCAGATCGGTGCTGGACGAGTGGCTGAAGAAGCAGGGCAAGGCCGATGATGCACGCCCGGCGCTGCTGCGTGCCCTTAACGAGGCGATTGGGGACGCGGACCACGACTTCAAGATCGGCCCGTCCTACTTGATGCGACCAGGCGCAGACCACGACGACGGACTTGGCCGTGTCTGGGACCATGACCTGCTGCCTCTACTCGAGGAGCACTACGCGGGGCGCCTGTCACGCGCAGCCGTCCGCAGCAAGTTCGGCCTCCCAGCCATCCGACTGATCACGAGCGCCGGAGTGCCTAACGGTGCGCAAGGTGGTGACGGCAGCAACGCCGGATACACCTTGCCGGTGCCGGACGTTGCCAACGCGGCCGCGGGCGAGGCGTGAACTCAATCGGCGCCCCGGAACCAGTCGTCCTCACGGAGGTGGGGACTACAGAGGTGGTAATGGCGCTGGACGACAACCAAGTGGCCGCACTACGCGCTGCCGACCTCGTGAGGGTGCGCCGCGCGGCCGGTGGTCAATGGAAAATCAAGGCTGGCCGCAAGGTTGGTGCGATCCGGATCGGAAACATCGAGATCGAGGTAATGCCAAAAGTCGGTGTTGCCAACATGCTCTTCTTCCTCGGCTATGCGACCCACCCGGGATTCCGCCCCGAAGACGTGGCCGGCATCCCGACGGCAGGCCTGTGGCCCGCGCTGGCTACGTCGCTGATCCGCCAAACCCGTCGGGCGCTCGCCTCGGGGCCGCTGCGCGGATACGCCACCGTCGACGACGCCCTGCCCCTCGTCCGCGGACGGGTCCGGTTCGGCGACCATCTCGCCGGCCGCCCCGGCATACCGCTGCCCATCGAGGTGCAGTACGACGACTACGGCTCCGACATCCCAGAGAACCAAATCTTGCGCACCGCCGTACGGCGAATGCTCGCCGTGCCGCGGCTCAGGCCCGCCGACCAGATCGACCTGGCCGAGCTGGACGCACGCCTGGCCGGCGTGACCGTGCTGCCACCAGGCACCCCGCCGCCCAGGTGGCACAACAGCCGGCTCAACGCCCGGTACGCACCGGCGCTCCACCTCAGCGAGCTGATCCTGCAATACTGCTCCGCCGACCCGGGCGCCGGCTCCCACACGATCGCAGCGTTCGTGGTCAACATGGAAAAGGTCTTCGAAGCGTTCATCGGGGCCGCGTTGCGCGAGGCCCTGTCGTCCTACCCCGGCAACACCGAAACCCCGGGCAAGGACACCCTCGATGAAGGGCGAGCCATCCGAATTGAGCCCGACGTCCTACACGTCATCAACGGGCAACCTGCGGCGGTGTTCGACGCCAAGTACAAAATCGAACCGGGTGCGGGAAAGCCCACCAACCCCGACGTGTACCAGATGCTCGCCTACTGCACTGCGCTGAATCTCCGCATCGGATGGATCATCTACGCCGAAGGTAGCGAGCCGCCTACGACGTGGCGCGTCCGCAACTCCGGCATTACCGTCGGCTACCGCCCTCTCAACCTGCGCCAACCACCTGCCCAAGTGTTGAGACACGTGCAGTACTTTGCGGACTCGGCCATGCGTGAAGCCGCAACACTTCGTCGCCACCATGCTTGATCAGTGGCCCCCGCCGGAGCCAGTGGCCCAGACCTCACTCCGGGCCCCGCATGGCGGCTATAAGCCGAACGGAATGGTGTCGAAAAGCGCGGTCGGGGTTTGAAAGGGCTCGTGCAAGGTGGACGACCCAATGCCACAGACCAGTAGGGAAGTTAGCTGCGTATAGCCCGAGCCCCGTCACGCTCGTCCTGCGACGAGGGTAAACCCTTCTGACTGCCGAGCCGGACCGAAGTAGGCACATGAGGTCGTAGGACCTTGCCCTAGGCTTGGTTCGTGTCGGACTCGGAGGAGTGCAGTCCCCGCTGCCCGGTCGTCGCCGGCCACCGCTGGACTCCACACACACCGGATAGATCGATGTTCACGCACCTGGTCGGTGCCCACGCCACGGAGGTCGACCAGTGGCTTCTACGGGAGTGCGCATCCTCCAAGATCCTGGCTGCCAGTGGCCCGCCATACACGATCGAGGCGCTCCTCGAACGCGATGAGCCTGCCCGCCAGCTCGCCTTGGAGCGGCTGACGGCGGCCCGGATCTCCATCGGCATCCGGGCTGCCCAAGAGACGCTGCGTCAGCTCGGACAAAAATCCCGACACCCCGCCGGAGTTACCCGCCACTACGACTTCGCCGCACAGGCGCCCTCCGCGCAGGCCGAGATCGACCTGTGGCGGAACCTGACGCTTCTTGCGCACCTAGGCCATGACCCGCGGGTCGAGCGCGACGGCGTGCTCCGAAGGATCGAACGCTTCGCCCGCGACAACGCCGAGAGCTGGGCGCGGTTTCTGCCTTGGCTACTCCTTGTCGGACCGGAGATCGGCGATCGTGACATCGTTATCACCACCTGGCTCGTGGAGGATCATCCGCGCGTCGTGGCCGCGCTCGCCGAGGCGGCCGCAAGTCCCCTGCCCCGTGTCGGTCTCCGCGCCTGCGGAATTCAGGCGCGCCTCGACGGCGGCCACGAGGACACCGAGATACGGGCAGTGAATGTCCTCGCGTCGCAAGTGGACCGTCGGCGGGACGTCTTTCCGCGACCCTTGGCCGGGCCGGCAGCCACCTGGCTCGGTGATACGGATCTGGAGGACCTGGTACGAGGTGGCACAAAGGCTGCCCTCCGGGACTTCGCCGCGGTGGTCGACACGCAAGGAGCCGCCGAGGAGGAAGGGCTCACGCAACGGCTGTTGGGGCTGCTCGAACGTCACCTAGGTGAACTCTCCCACACCCTGACGGCTCTGGGCGGCGGCACCCACCAACCGTCCATCGCCCTAGCGCAGCGGACAGTACCGAAAGCCGAGGAACGGCGAATCGGTGCGGACCTCGGGATCGTGGTTACCGCCAGCGTCGGTGGTGAGCTGCACATCCGGTTCGGTGATGTTGTTCAGGTAAAGAAGAGCAACCTCTTCACCCGTCCAAGCGGACAGTTCGACAGTTGGCGGATTGAGGCGAGACAACTGCGTGACTTGCTCGCCGTCAATCCCACCGCCGCCTACTGGTTGGTCCCGAAGTCAGGCGAGGTGCTCGTAGTGCCGGGGAAGTTGCTGCACGCTGTCTGCACGGAGCGCTGCCACAGCGGCCAGCGGACGTTCACGGTGCGCCACGGGGACGTACGACATGCGGCCATCGGACTAGACCAATACCTCTGCGACCTGACGTTGGGTATGTGGGTCGGTACTTTCGACCCGGACAAGCTCGCCCTGGTGGATGGCACCAACTCCCGGACCAGGCCGACGAACATCTTGGAGATCCGGGTCCGCTGGATCCAGGGCTGACGGGCTGCGCATCGCGTTCGCTCCATACGGACGCGGTGGCGATCGTCCCGGAGGCTGCGAGCTGGCACCATAATCGGCATTCCGTTGGTACGGCGTTCAGCCGTCGCACCGCGTCACACTCACCGCGCGGATAACGACTCGCGGACGCAAGCCGGACAATGCGGCGACGGTTGAGGACATCGCCGGCTGACTGGGCCGGCGCGAGGTCCGCTGGCAGGAAAAGGGCCAGGGCACCTGCCCCCCGGTGCGGTGACAGGTGCCCTGGCGGTCATATCGGCTCAGGTCAGGAGGTGCCGCCCGGCTGGGCCACCCCGTTGACCTTCAGGGTGTACGGCGCGTACTGGCTGACCTGCTCGGTCGGCTCGTCGTAGGCGACCACGGCGACGACCTTCGGGAAGACGCTCAGCAGGGCCAGCTGCGCCCGGTTGAGGGTCACGCTCGACTTGCCGTCGAACTCGAACTGCCAGGCGAGCGAGTGCTTCTCGTCGAGGCCGATCAGGCGCACGTTCCAGTTGTGGACGCTGACTGGCTTGATCTCGGTGGGCGAGTCGAACGGGGTGAGGCTGCTGCCGTCGCTGATCGTGGTGCCGCCGACGGTGATGTCGTCGATGAGCCAGCCGCCCTCGTTGACGCCGCCGTCGCTGACGTAGCGGAAGCCGAGCAGGACGGACTTGCCGGCGTACGCGGACAGGTCGTAGCTGTGCGCCTCGAACCCGTTGGTGGTGCCGTTGACCGCAGGGCCGAGCGGGCCGTCGGTGGTCTTGTCACCCGGGATGGCGGTGTAGGTGGCGCCGCCGTCGGTGGACACGGTGACGTAGCCGTAGTCGAAGCCGAGTTCCGCGCCGTACTTGGCGACGAAGCGCAGCGTCGGGTCGGTCGTCGGCACGGTGAGCGTGGTGACGGCGCCCGCGTCGGTGTTGTTGTCGTTGCCGGAGAACAGGACCGGGTTGCCCGCGCGGTCCGGGTCGTTGTTCACCACGGTCCAGGCCAGCGGCAGCGCCGGCAGGGTCTTGCCGCCCTGGAACGACAGCGAGCGCAGGTCACGGCCGCGCAGCAGCTGTCCGTCGGCCTTCTGCAGCGGCACGTAGTCGGCGCCGTTCGGCGCCGCGCCCGGGGTGGCGTTGGCGGCCGGGTTGGCCAGGTTGACCGTGGAGCGCAGGCTCTTGGTGGTCACCCGGCTCTTCGGTACGCCGAGCACGATGCCGTGCCGGTTGTCCCCGACGATCTTGTCGACCAGTGTCATCGTCTGGTAGTCGTGGATGACCTGGTACATGTCCTTGGCGCCCTCGGCCTTCAACGCCGCGCCCAGGCTGGCCAGGCCCTGCAGGTCACCGTCGTTGTGCAGGCGGTGGACGATGTCCGTGCCGTACCGGTCGTAGAGGAACTGGATGAACGAGTACGCGTTGCCGTAGTCGGCGAGCACCGCGTTCGCGTTGGGGCTCTCGTCCCAGAGGTTCAGTGAGTTCTCCGGGCCGCCGCAGTCGCGCGGGTTGGCGTTGTACGGCGTCTGCACGGTGCCGAAGCCCTGGTAGCAGTAGAGGTGACCGTCGGCGCCCCGGTCGAAGACGGTCGCCGTGGTGTCGACGTAGCCGGTCAGCGTCTGGGCGAAGTCGGAGAGACCTTCGTTGAGCCAGGTTCCCTCGAACGGGTCGGTGTAGTAGTGCGCCAGGTGCTGCCACTCGTGGGCGAAGGTGCCCTCGTAGCTGAACGGGCGGGCCGGGCGGCTGGTGCACAGGTCGTCGGTCGGCTCGTTCGGCGGGTTCGCCCCGGTGCGGTGCAGCCAGTCGAACGCGTCGATGGTCATCACGTTGCGGTCGAACAGCTCGTTGAGCTGCGCCGAGAAGAAGCCGGCGATGTAGGTCGGCGCGGCCGGGAACTGGAAGTAGTTGTCGTCGCGGACGTTGTCGATCAGGGTGACGGTCTTGTTGCCGCCGCCGGTGTAGACCCCGCCGTTGCCGTCGGCGTCCGGGCCGATCAGGGTGTTGGTGCCGTCGCGGTCCGGCGGACGGCTGAACGCGGCCGTCTCCTTCGGGTACATGTTGGTGTCGAACTCGTGCACGAAGTTCTGCACCTGCGCGTCGGTGATCTGCGTCGAGGAGGCCACCTGGTTGCGGCAGTCGTTCGCCGGGAACCCGAGGTCGTTGGCGACCCACACCTCGATGTTGTCGCCGACTCCCCGCAGCGTGTAGTCCTTGCGGTAGTAGCTGCCCTGGGTGTCGTCGAGCCCGAGCCACTGCCGGACGGTGCCGACCGCCGGCGTCTCCGCTGCCTGGGCCTTGAAACGCGCCTGGGCGCGCGGCTGGTAGCGGGCCGGCGTCTCGACCTTGCGGCCGTCGAGGGTGAAGTCCTTGCGGGTCAGCTCGCGGGTGTCGTCGCTGGGTCGGCCGTTCGTCGCGGCCGGCTGGGCGGGAGCGGCCGCCGCGGCGGTCGCGGGCAGGACACTCAGGAGCGGTAGGACGAGTGAGATGGCTGCGGCACCGGCGATCCGGCTGCGTGCCATTGGCCCCCCTTAAGTCTGTTGAGTCCGGTGGACGGGGTCTGCGTCGCGAGCCACCGGGATTCCATCCACGTTCGTACTGCTAATGGTTGCCTTTGGCAATCATCTCGCCGCATGATCCACCGCACTCACTGCCCCGTCAATGGCGGCGGGCCGGGCCCGGCGAAATCGCCGGGCCCGGCCCAGGGGAGGGGGAGTAGGACAGTACGGCCAGGTCAGCCGGCCCGCAGGGCGGTGGCGGCTTGCGGCCAGGTGCGCTCGTCGGTGACGTCGGCGAGCGTGATGCCCTTCAGGATCCTGGTCATCTCCGCGTCGGAGAGCCGGCCGTCGCTGTCCACCTGGATGGTGGTCCTGCCGTCCGGGCTCCAGGCGTTGCAGAAGCCGTTACCGCACTTCGGCTCGGCCGGCGGCTTCTCGCCGTCCTTCAGCGCCTGGTTCGAGTTGGCGTTGGGGCTGACGAAGATCTGGAAGCTGCCGGGCGGGTCCTCGCCCTCGGGGCCGCCGTACGGCTCGGTGAGCCCGGTGCTGGGCAGGGCCGGGGCGGCGAAGATGGCGCCGCCGTAGTTGCCGTCGCCGGCCGCGGCGATGCCGTTCAGGCCGGCGTAGGCGTGCTGGCCGAGTTCGGCGGCGTGGTAGCCGGCGGGCAGGTAGCCGACGGTGAACGGCACCCGGGCCGGCGCGGGGACGCTGGGCCGCAGCCCGGCCACCAGGGCACGCAGGTCGGCGGCGTCAAGGTCGGACGGCTCGGCGAAGCTGTCCGCCACCGCCCAGGCGTTGTCGGTGTACTCCCAGGCGAACGCCCGGCGCAGGTTCGCGCCGTAGTTCGGCCCCTCCTGCTCGATCGCCTGGTGCCCGTCGACGGTGACCCGGTTTCCGGTGAACTTCTCCGCGTCGAACGCGCCCGGGCGGTAGACGGTCAGGTAGGCGTAGAGCTGCCGCGCGTCGTCCCCGGGCGTCGAGATGCCCTTGGGGCCGGCGCCATCCTGAGGCTCGACGACATCCTTCGGGTCGACGGCGCGATCGTTGGTGACCAGGCCGTCCATGTGCAGCGGGGCGATCTGGTAGGCGCTCGACACGACGATCGGGTCCTTCACGTGCAGCTTGCCCGCGTCGAACCGTTGGAAGACGTACTGGAACGGGTCGTCCGGGAACTCCCAGCCGGCGGCCGGGGTGAGCGGCGACGCCGTCGCCAGGGACGTGCCGGCGGCGGCCTGCTCCCCGGCGCTCGGGCGCACCGTGGTGTCGGGCAGGCCGATGCTGACCGCCGCGACCACGCCGGTGACGGCGAACGCGGCGGAGGCCACCGTCCACCCTGCCCGGCGCCGCCGCTGCACCTTCCGTCCGGCGGTCACGATGTCGTCGACCGTGTACCGCGGCGACGGCGCGTCGGAGGTCACCTTCTCCACCAGTTCATCTGCGCGCACTGGTTATCTCCCTTTCTGGATCGATGGTGTGGTCAAGGTCGATCTGGTCGTGGGCCAGGACCTCGCGCAGCCGGGCGAGGCCGCGGGAGGTCTGGCTCTTGGCGGTGCCGATGTGCCAACCGAGCACGCTGGCCGTCTCCTCAAGGCTCATGCCGAGGTAGTGCCGGCAGACCACGGCGGCGCGCTGCCGGGGCGGGATCTCCCGCAGGGCGGCCCTGACCCGCAGCCGTTCGTCGACCGCCGTCGTCGGGTCGCGCTGCGTCGGCTCGGGCAGCGCGTCACCCGCTGAGCGCTCCCGCCGCCACGGCCGGCGTTTCTCGTCGATGGCGGCGCGGACCACCATCGTCTTCGCGTACAGGTCGGGTCGCTCCAGCCGCGGCCATCGCGGGTACAGCTTGGCCAGAGCGGTCGCCGCCGCGTCCTCCGCCGTGTGCCAGTCACCGCAGGTGACGTACGCCAGTTTCCGCAGTACCGGCAGCTGGGCGGCGACGAACTCCCGGAAGCCTTCCTCGTCCTCGGCTTTCACGCGGGTAGAACGGAGCGGGGGCCGGCAAATGTTGCCGCGCGCGGGAATCTTTTTCCTCAACTTCTCCGAGCCCGCCCCGGATCCCCCTTCTTGCAGCACAATTCGCCGAAGTGTCAGCTGGAGTCGGGTATGCCGTTCCCCAGCGTCGCCAGGGTCGGGGCATGACTGTTTCCCACTCTGGCCTGTCCGGCTTCCGCCGCGCCGGGGCGCTCACCGCCGTCGCGCTGGCCGCCGTCGCGCTCGGTGTCGTGCCCGGGGCCCGCGCCGAGGCCGCCGCCGGCACCCTGCCGATCGGCGACGCCGACCTGACCGAGGTACGCACCGGCAGCACCCTGGCCGCCGGCGTCACGCTGACCCGCATCGTGCGGGGCACCGAGCCGGCGCCGGCCGACCAGATCAACACGACCACCCGGGGCCCGTGGGTGGTCAACGTGCTCACCATCGACCCGCGCCGCGCGCGGGGCCACCTGAAGGCGACGTACGGCCCGAACCTCAGCCAGGTCGAGAAGACCACCGAACTCGTACGCTCCGCAGGCGCGCTGGCCGGCGTCAACGCCTCGTTCTTCACCTTCACCGCCAGCCAGCAGTACCCGGGCGACCCGGTGGGGCTGGGGATCTTCGGTGGGAAGCTGCTCAGCGAGCCGACCACCGACCCGGCCGAGGTCAACTTCGTGGTCGACGCCAACACCAACCGGGCGCTGACCGGGAAGCTCAGCTGGTCGGGCAGCGTCCGGAACCGGCTGACCGACGCCATCCTGCCGCTGGAGTACATCAACCACCCGCCGGTGGTCCCCGCCGGCTGCGCCGCCCTCGCCGACCAGACCCGGTGCACCGAGCCGGGCGACGTCGTGCAGTTCACCCCCGAGTTCGCCTCGGCCACCCCGTCGGGCGCGGGCGTGGAGGTCGTACTCAACCGGCTCGGCTGCGTGGTGCGCACCGCGACCACCCGCGGCACCGCCCTGGCCGCCGGCCAGACCTCGCTGCAGGCGACCGGGCGCGACGTCGTCGCCCTGCTCGACGTGGCCGGACGCGGCTGCGTGGACCGGGACTCGACGCTCACCGACCGGCAGGGCCGCAAGCTTCCGCTGCGGCCCGGGCTGTTCGGCGTGAACGGGCGGTACCCGTTGACGGCGGACGGGCAGATCGTCGTGCCCGACGGCGCCCCCGGTGACAGCTTCTTCGCCCGCAACCCGCGCACCGTCGCCGGCACCACGCGGGACGGCAAGATCGTGCTCGCCACCATCGACGGCCGGCAGACCACCAGCGTCGGCACCACCCTGGACGAGACGGCCGCCGTCGCCCAGGCGCTCGGCCTGTCCGACGCCATCAACCTCGACGGTGGCGGCTCGACCGCGATGGCCGCCGAGGGCGCGCTGGTCAGCCACCCGAGCGGGGCCGAGCGGGCCGTCGGCGACGCGCTCGTCTACGTGCCGGGCCGGTACCGCAGCGGGAACTGAGCGCCGCCACCGACGGCGCTGCGGCAGCGGCGTGGACGGTGCTCGACGACTGGTGCGGCTGGCCACTGCGGCCGGCCGCACCAGTCGTTTGGACCGGCGTAGAGCCAATGGCTACGGCGGCTCGGTCGGATCCCCCTCGACGAGCGTCCGCGCAGTCCTGTGCTCGTCGGTGGAGAAACGGCGTGTCGCTCCGCCGAGAGCCGCGTCAGCGTCGCGCGGAGCCGCGCGCGGCGGTACTGGACAGGTGGCTACGCAGGTGGACGGCGAGCAGGGTCAGCCAGAGCAGGCCGATGACAATGGTGATCCGCTGGTAGAGCCCGGCGAGGTCGACCAGGCCGGCGGTCTGGGAGAAGCCGGCGCTGGCGAGGATGAAACCGGCCAGGAAGGTGAGGCCGGTGAGGGCCGAATAGATCGCCCACCCGCGCCGGCGCTGCCCGGCGAACCTGCGGGTGAAGACGAAGAACGCGACGATCAACGCCGGGAACGCGACCAGTGCGGCCCCGTCGTGCAGGGCGCCGCTGGTGGTGTACGCGGTCGGCGCGTCCGGGGTGCCGGCGGGATAGCCGCTGACCGGGTCGGTGGTGAACGCCCCGGCGACGAGCAGCCCGACCGCCCAGACGCCGATGAGCAGCGGCCCCCACGTCGCCGCCCGGCCCTGCCGCACAGCTCGCCGCACGCCGATGGCGAAGGCCAGGGTGAGCAGGCCGCACACGAGGAAGTTGACCGTCTGGGTCCAGCCGTGCTCTCCGAGCGCGAGGGAGCTGACCGGGTGCCGCAGCGGGTCGTAGCCCTCGCGGGTGGCGCCGTCGATCAGGAACGTCAGGACGAAGAGCGGGCCGGCGACGATCCCGCAAAGGAGGAGTTTCCTCGTCCGGTCGGGTCGAGGGGCGGGGGGTGTGGCGGCGGCGAGGAGGGTGGTGGTCGTGGTCATCGCCGGACTCCTTCCGGTCGTCATGTCTGTCAACCTACATTGACACCCCAAGTAGCGTCAACCCTAGTTGACATGGCTCGGTGGATACCGCGATATGCCGTTGCCGGTCCGCGGGCCGTCACTCCCGTCGATAGCGTCCGGCCAGCCGGCTCCGATCTCGACGGAGATGCCGGTCGACGGACAGGAGGAGGAATCCGTGACCGAGTCGAACGCTTCCGCGCTGGCCGGTGAGCCCGGCCCGTGACCGTCCATCTCGGCCGATGGCGCGACGTGCTGCCACCGAACGCGTGGCCGACGGGGTTTCCGGAGACGGGGGTCGTGTGGCGGCGGGACGTGTTCACGGTCGCCGAGGCGTGGCGCGCCGGCGACGCGAGCGCGCGGCAGCTGCTGGCCGCCGCGCTGATGTGGGGTTACGGCCCCATCGGGTACGGCCCGTGGCGCACCGCCCGCTCCCTGGAAGGCGATCCGGACGGCACGCGGCTCGCGCACGCGCTCGACGGGCTGCAGGCTCCCACCCTGAACGAGGACGGCCTGCAGGCCGCGTACCAGCGCCTGCGTGACCCGAAGGAGTCACGCCTACCCCGGCTCGGGCCGGCCTTCTTCACGAAGCTGCTCTACTTCGCCGGCTACCGGCGCGGCGCGGGCGGCCCGCAGCCGCTCATTCTCGACAGCGTCGTGGCGCGCCGGCTACCCGGCGAGGCGGGTGTGCGCCGCTCGTCCGCGTGGATGTCCGAGGAGTGGCTCACCTACCTGCGCTGGGCGGCGGGGCAGGCGTACGGCAGGGGCATCGAGCCGGACCGGGTGGAGATGGCGGTCTTCCACGACCGTTGGCCGCTGCCCGGAGTGGGAGCGGCCAACCGGGCCGACTGACGGGCAGGCCGCCGCGACGCTCGGCCTGCGTCGCCTGCTCACACGTGGTCACCGACGCCCGCTGACACCGCGACCCAACGCAGCCGCCGGCGGCGGTCAGGCGCTCACCTGCCCGGCGGTTGGTAGCCGGCCTGCTGCTCGGTCGCCATGTCGACTTCCTCGGCGGTCAGCAGCGGCTCGACCCGCGTGTCGACGCCGCCGGCCGCGCGGATGGCGATGGCCAGGCCGGCCGCGGTCTTGTGGTCCGGCAGGTCGCAGACCACGTACGTGTCGTGGCCGCCGAACCCGAAGTACATCGACTCCACCCGCCCGCCGGCGTTCTCGACGATCGCGCGCACCACCTCGACGCGCTTCGAGCCGCCGTCGACGGCCAGGCCCTTCACCCCGTCGACGGTGTAGGTCGACTTCAGCAGGAACTTCGCCACCGCGACGTCACCTCCCGGGACGATGCGGCACCCGCGCGGCGAGCGCGGGTGCCGCTGACAGTCATGACGCGGCGTACCACGATCGTGGTCAGCCGCCTTGGCGTTGCACCCGCTCGCTGCCCTCGACCTTGGCGCGGCCGTGGTCACGTTCGCTGCCGGAGGTGCCGGTCGCGGCCCGCAGGTGCCGGCGCTCCGGCGAGCGCTCGACCTCCGAGCCCTGCCGGCCGCGGGCCCCGCTGCCGGGATGCCGCCGTCCGCGCGCCGATTCGCCACCGGGATCATGCTTGTTCGGCTTCTGGCTACCCATGGCCAGCGCGTACCCGGCCAGCCGACGGCTAGTCATCGAGCAGCCGGACCGCCAGGTCGCGGAAACCGGGCATCCGGCTGGGCAACGCACGTAAAGAGAAGCGCCCCGCTCCGAGGCGGGGCGCTTTCTTTACCGATGGGTCAGTCAGTGGCGGCCGACGAAGATGCCGATGCCGTTGGCGACCGCGCGCTCCGTACCGTCGGAGGGGTTGTTGCGGGCGGTGGCCGCCGCCTGGCCCGGCTCCCGGACGGCGACCGTGGTCGAGCCGCCGCCGTCCAGGTTCACCGCGGCGTCCGCGCCGAGCGAGCGCATCAGGTCGGCCAGCTCGGCGATCGTGAAGCCCGCGCTGGCGGGGGCGCGGCCGGCCAGCGCGACGAGGTAGACCGTCTGGCCGTCGGCGCTGACACCGGCCGCGCTGCGCACGGCGGCGGTCTTGGTGTCCAGGCCGACCAGCGGCTGGCCGTTGCGCAGGATCGGGGCGCCGCCGACCGCGAAGGTCAGCTTCGGCTTGCCGACGGAGACGAGCTTCTCGTCCACCTTCACCCGGTCGCCGACGACGAGGTCGTCGAGGGCGTCCGCACCGGCCTCGCGGCCGACCAGCACCTGGGTGTCGCTGGGGATCGCGCCCGCGCCGGGCGTCTGGCTCACCGAGGTCACCACGCCGTCGCGCACGGTCACCTCGTAGGTGTGGGTGCTGCACGGGTCGTTGCGGCTGGTGTCGCTGCCGCAGGTCGACCGGACCCGGGAGGCGGTGCCCCAGTCGGAGGTGAACACGCCGACGCCGCCGACGGGGAGCGCGTACTGGTTGAGGCCGCCGAGGGTGATCGTGCCCTTGTCGCTGCGTACCTCGCCGGTCAGGCTCAGGGTGTCGACGCGCGCCTTGCCGTTCACGCCCACCCCGAAGACGTCCCGGGTCGAGGTGCCGGGGGCGAGCCCCGGGCCGAAGCGCTGCGCGTTCGGCACGGCGAACTTCAGCGCCTCGCCGTCGGCGATCTCCGGCCCCGACGCCGAGTTGGTCGGCGCGACCCCCGCGTGGGTTTCACTGATGTTGAAGAAGTCCCCGTTGACGCCGGCGACGGCGCCCTGGGCATTCGTCATCGCCGAGACGACCTGCCGCTGCGCGACCGCGTCGGGGTGCAGCAGGTCCAGGGAGACCTTGTTCTTGCGCAGGTCGGCGGTGAGTAGGTAACCGACGGTGACGCCGCGCGCGGTGTTCACCTGGAACGAGCCGTACGTCAGGCCGGGAGCGAGCTGCTCGGTCGAGGTGACGGTGAACGGGGCGTCCGCTGTGGACGCGGACGATACGGGCGCGGCCTGGGCGACGCCGGTCGGCGCCGCGAGCGTGCTCAGCCCCGCGGCGAGCAGCAGCGCCAGACTCGGGCGTACGAGCTTCGATGACCTCATCGTCGCTCCTTTCGTGGTGCGGTACCCGAGTCGGTGCTCGGCGGGTCGAGCCGGACCGACAGGGGGCCGGACCAGCGGAAAGCTTCCCGGCCAGCCGATCATGCGGGGGTGAACGGGGGAGATGCTCGACGTGAACCGCCTGTGCCTTTTGATCATCTGCCCCCGCGCTCGCCGCGATGACCGACGACGCCACGAACAGCGCGGCCCGGAACCGCGCGCCGGGACCGGTCAGGAAGGCCGGTCCCGGCGCTCGACCGCACGGCGGTGCCGCTCCAGCGCCCGGCCGTGCGCGTACGCGAGCAGCCGATCCACCTCGGCCAGGCTCCGCGGGCCCGGGTTGAGCACGCACGCCCAGCCGGCCGTGGCGTAGACCGGGTGGGGCAGCACCTCGTCCACAGTGGTGAAGTCGATCGCCGAGCGGTGCTCGGCGGACGCGGCCGGCGGGTAGCCGAAGAGCCGCTCGAACTCCGGCCGCCCCAGGTCCAGGTTGAGCCGGAAGACCCCAGGCCGGTCGAGCCGCGAGTCGTCGTCGAAGCCGGCCATGTCGTGCTCGCCGAGGGTGGCGAACGGCAGCCGCCGGTCCGGCCCGACGAAGAAGAACCGCCAGCCCCACGCCGGTTCCGGGGCGCCCGACGCCTCGTCGGCCAGCAGCACGGCCACCTCGGGCAGGGCGGCGATCCGCTGGGCGATTTCGTCGGCGCTCGGGCCGGGGCCGGCGGGCGAAGCAGGGGGTACGGGTGAAGAAGCCATGACCTTCACCGTATCGTTGAACCACCTTTTTAGGCTTTCTCGCAGTCGCAGGCTTGGAGGATCGACTGAACCCTCAAAACCCGCGACACCGTCCGGTCGACCTGGCGCGTGAGCACGGGATCTCCACCCAGGCCGTACGCAACTACGAGCGCGACGGCGTGATCCCAGCCGCCGAGCGCACCGCGAGCGGCTACCGCACCTACACCGACCTGCACGCGGTGGCGCTGCGGGCGTACCTCGCGCTCGTGCCGGCGTACGGCTATGCGACCGCCGCCGAGATCATGCGTGCCGCGACCCGGGGTGACCTCGACGCGGCCCTGGGCGCCGTCGACCACGGCCATGCGCAGCTGCTGCGGGATCGGGAGACCCTCGACGCCGTCGAGGCGACCGTCGGCGTGCTGGCCACCGCACCGGCCGGCGAGCGGACCGCCCGGCCGCTGACGGTGGGCGCCCTCGCCCACCGGCTCGGCGTCACCCCGGCGACGCTGCGCAAGTGGGAACGGGCCGGCATCCTCGCCCCGGCCCGCGACCGGGCCAGCCGGCAACGCCTCTACGACACCGACGACGTCCGCGACGCCGACCTGGCCCACCTGCTGCGCCGCGGTGGCTACCTGCTGGACCACATCGCCACCGTCATGCGGCAGGTCCGCGCCGCCGACGGTCCCGGTCCGCTGGCCGACTCCCTGGCCACCTGGCGGCAGCGGCTGGCCGCCCGGGGCCGCGCCATGCTGGTCGCCGACGGCCGTCTCGCCGACTACCTGAAGACCGCCGGACTCTGACGGCCCGCGGTTCCAGCGAGACCGGTGGTCCCGAGCCCGCCGACGATCCGTGCGACGACCGTCCGACTCTGGCGGCCCTTCGGACAGTTCTCCAGAGGTGATCTTGCCGGTCGACGGATGGAGAACCTACTGTCCCGCTGGCGATCATGCCTTCAACCAACAAGACGGGGGTCTCGTTGCGTTACCTTCGTGGTGTCGTCATCGGCACCATAACCCTGCTGGCAGCGGTGACGGCGGTGGCCACCCCGGCCAGTGCCGCTCCCGCGCCGGCTGCTCCCTACACCGCGCTGTCCGTCGACGGAAACCCGCTCTCCTGGTGGCACCAGGGCTCCCGGGTCTACGACCAGGCTGGGGGCGCCACCTTCGCGGTCACTCCGAGTGCCGGTGACGGCCTGGCCTTCCGCGCGGACCAGGCTGGCGACTCCTGGACGTTCCGGTTGGCCCCACCGAGCGGCGAGTCGTGGACCGTTGGGACCACGTACGAGCTGACGGGTGTGGAGCACGCCCCGGACTTCGCCTTCGTCGACGTCGCGCACAACGGCGCCACCTGCGACGAGGTGCCGGGCTACCTCTCCGTCCAGGATGCCACCCGGGACGCCGGAACCGGCGCGCTCACCGGTTTCGCGGCCTTCTACGTGATCTCGTGCGGCACCAACCGGCACGACCTGTTCGGCGAGATCCGATGGAACTCGAACGTCGGCTTCGTCGCCGCCGGCACCGACACGATGTCGCACAACTTCGGCGACCGGGTCGTCGGAGGCCCGGCGGCGAGCAAGACGATCACCGTACGGTCGATGGGCTCCGACCCGGTGGAGTACGGCACGGCCTCGTTCGACACCTCGGGCGGCTACTCGATCACGGCCGACACCTGCTCGGGCACGACCCGCGCGGCCGGTGAGACGTGCACCGTCACGGTGAGCGCGAAGCCGACCAAGCTGGGCGGCGACTGGACGTTCCTCCGGCTGCCCGACAACACCGTCCTCGGCGAGCGGCTGGTGCAGCTCGGCGTCAACGGGCTCGACCCGCGTACGGTCAACGTCACCCCGGCGTCCCTGGCGTTCGGCGACCAGTACATCGCCGAGACGGGCTCGACGCAGTCGGTGACCGTGACCGGCACGGGTGACACGGCGATCACCTTCGGCGCCGCCACGATCGGCGGCACGGACGCCTCGTCGTTCACCGTCAAGGCGGACACCTGCAAGGGCGTCACGCTGGCCAAGAACCAGACCTGCCGGGTGGACGTCTCGGCGAAGGCCGGCGGCAAGGGCGCCCGCAGCGCCACCCTGCAACTGCCGAACAACAGCCTCACCAACCCACGTACCGTGCCGTTGACCCTCAACGGCGTGGTGGGCGCGAGGGGTACCTACTACCCGCTGACCCCTGCGCGGATCATGGACACGCGCACCGGCACCGGCGCCCCGAAGGCGAAGGTGGGCACCAATGGCACGGTCAACCTGCAGGTGACCGGGCGTGGTGGGGTCCCGTCGAGTGGTGTGGGCGCGGTCGTGCTGAACGTGACCGTCACCGAGCCGACGGCGTCGAGCTTCCTGACGGTCTACCCGGCCGGTCAGGCGAAGCCGACGGCGTCGTCGCTGAACTTCCAGCGGGGCTGGATCCGGTCGAACTCGGTGACGGTCGCCGTCGGCGCGGGCGGCAAGGTCGCCATCAACAATCTCTCCGGCTACACCCACGTCATCGTCGACGTGCTGGGCTACTACGCCAGCGACAACACGCCGCTGATCAACACGGGTCAGCTGGGTGGGCAGTTGCAGCCGGTACCGCCGCTGCGGGTGTTCGACAGCCGTAGCGACTGGGGCACCAAGCTGCCGGCCGAGAACCAGGTGCGGGTCGCGGTGAACTACGGCACCGACGCCAACTGGCGCATGAAGGCCGTCGTCCTCAACATCACCGCGGTGTCGCCGTCGTCCAACGGATTCCTGACCGCCTGGAACGGCGAGTGGCCGGAACCGAAGACCTCGACCGTCAACTACACCGGCGGATCGGTCACCCCGAACCTGGCGATCGTGCCCGTCCGGCACTGCTACGACTGCCCGTGGGGATCCGAGTTTCCGACCTTCGGCGTCTACACGCTGAAGGACACCCACGTGATCGTCGACATCGTCGGTTTCCTCGACGACAGCAGCCTCGCCGACGGTCTGCGCTTCAACCCGAAGACGCCGACCCGGATCGTGGACAGCCGCAAGGGGCAGGGGCTGCCCAGCAGCCTCGGCGCCGGACGGACCGGCACCGTCACCACGCCCGGTGCGCTGCTGACCGGCGGCACCCACGCGTTGGCGCTCAACGTCACCGCGGTGACGCCCACCGCCAACACGTTCCTGAAGCTGTGGCCGAACGGCATCAGCGGCATCAACCAGCCGGACGTCAGCAACGTGAACGCCACGGCCGGTCAGATCGTCGCCAACGCCGCCATCACCCAGCTCGGCCCGACCAACCAGTTCAACGTCTACAACCACCTGGGCACCACCGCCGTCGTCGCCGACGTCGTCGGCACCTTCTGGCGCTACCCGGGAACCGCCAGCGGAGCCGCCGTCCAGGGCTTCGCCGGCGAAACCCCGCGGTCGCCGTACGCGCCGGGCGACAGGCCGACGCCGGACCGGGTCACGCGATGACCGGCTGAACCCGCACCACCCGTAGAGGCGGTGGCCGTCGAGCATTCGACGGCCACCGCCTCTGTCGTCGGCAGGGACCGAACACGGCCGGCCCTGCCCCGGCCGATACTCTTCCGGAAACGGCGTGCAGGGGTGAGAGCTGTGCTGGCTGGGCTGGAGTTGCCGCCCGCGGTCGAGGCCGACCGGGTCATCGCGGGCGTGCTGGCCGACCTGCGCACCGGCGAGCACCGCGGCGTGGTCGTCGACTCGCCGCCCGGGGCCGGCAAGTCGACCCTGGTGGTACGCGCCGCCGTCGAGCTGGCCGCCGCCGGCGAACCGCTGATCGTCATCGCGCAGACCAACGAGCAGGTCGACGACCTCATCGACCGGCTGGCGCGCAAGGCCCCCGAGCTGCGGATCGGTCGGTTCTCCGCCACCGACTACCAGCCCTCGGAGCGGGTCAAGGGCCACGACACGGTCCGGGTCGGCGCGAAGGTCACCGACCTCGACAGCCCGGCCGTCATCATCGGTACGGCCGCCAAGTGGGCCACCGTCACCGACGGCTCCTGGCCGTGGGCGATCGTCGACGAGGCGTACCAGATGCGCTCGGACGCCCTGCTGCGCGTGGCCGGCAGGTTCCAACGGGCCCTCTTCGTCGGCGACCCCGGGCAGCTCGACCCCTTCTCCACCGTCGAGACCGCGCGCTGGACGGGCCTGGCCTGGGATCCGACGCAGTCGGCCGTGGCGGTCCTGCTGCGACACAACCCGGAGCTGCCCGTCCACCGGCTGCCGGTGTCCTGGCGGCTGCCGGCAACCGCCGCGCCCCTGGTGGCGGCGGCGTTCTATCCGTTCACCGGCTTCCGCGCCGGCACCGGCCCCGACGAGCGGACCCTGTCGTTGACCAGGCCCGGGCCCGGTGACCGCGTCGACCACGCGATCGAGTTGGCCGCGGCGTCCGGGTGGGGTCTCTACGAGCTGCCGGCGCGGCAGACCCTGCGTACCGATTTGGAAGCCGTCGCGGCCTGCGCGGCGCTCGCGGTGCGGCTCGTGGAACGAGGCCCGGTCGCCGTCTCCGAGCAGACGCCACAGGGTGCGCCGGTCACCGCGGACCGGATCGCGATCGGCGCCGCGCACCGCGACCAGGTCGCCGCCATCCGCGCGCAGCTCGGCCCGGCCGGCGCGGGCATCACCGTCGACACCGCCAACCGGCTCCAGGGCCGCGAGTACGACGTCACCATCGTGCTGCACCCACTCTCGGGGCGGCGGGACGCCACCGCGTTCCACCTGGAGTCCGGGCGGCTCTGCGTGCTCACCTCCCGCCACCGGCACGCCTGCATCGTGGTGGCACGGGACGGCATCGGCGAGCTGCTCGACGCCCACCCGTCGACCGAACCGATGCACCTCGACGTGCCGGTCAAGTTCCCCGACGGCTGGGAGGCGAACCAGTCGATGATCACCCACCTGCGTCGGCACCGCGTCCAACCCTGATCCTCGGGCCGCTCAACGCTTCAGCCCGGACGCCCAGCGGCCATCCTTCCGGCGCCCGCCCTGGTGGACGCCCGATCCAGGGCCGGTGGGGTCGCCGGGTCCAGGGCCGGTGGGGTCGCCGCCCGGGTAGACGGCCCGGTAGTTTCAAGGCCCAGCAGCTCCACCGTCGTCGATTGAGGTGGTCAGGTCACGTGTCGCAGGTCGAGAAGATCGCCGGTGAACTCCACGCGCTGACCGCCGGCGTCGAGCGGGCGCAGGGACTGACCGCCGCCGCCGACAACCAGGCCCAGGAGGTGGCGCTGCGGGCCGCCGGCGCCGGCTTCGCCGCCGTGGCGGCCGGCATGGCCCGGGTACGCAGCGCGATCGGCGACATCCGGGGCGGCTTGACCGCCCTCGCCGTCGCGGTCGACGAGGCCACCAAGGGCACCGCGAGCGTCCCGCGTGAAGCCACTCCGCAGGACACCATCGGCGCACTGGCCCCCGTCCGGCAGGGCATCATCGGCGCCCGCGAGGCGTCCGCCGCGACCATCGCCCAGGTCGACGCGGCCAAGCAGCTCGCCGCCGCGCTCCTGCAGGGCGGGCAGCCCGGACCGATACTCCAGTCGCTGGAGAGCATCAAACAGGTCCTGGCCCTGATGACGCAGCGAGCCGCCACCGCCGAACAGACCGTCGAAGCGGCGATCGCCGAGGCGCGGCGGCTGGGGTCGGCGGGAAACTGACCGGGGCTGGCGGCCCCCCACCGACCAGCCCTCTCCTCGATCAGGCCCTCGTCGTGCCTGCCAGGGACGGCATCGACGTACTGGGCGCGCAATGGACGCGAAAGCCCACAGGCGTTCCAGGCGGCACCCCCACCGGACGGCGGACCCGGATACGTCCGGCAGACGACGATGCCACGCGGCGCTCGCTGGAGTTAGAGAACCAGTGCGCCGATGCGGTGGCGCACAAGGGCTACCAGGTACACCAGAATCCGACGCAGGAGGAGATCGCCGGTGCACGAAGAACGACCGGAGACAGCGGTGACCCCAAGACGTTGCCCGACTACCTGATCGAGGGCTACGTATTCGACTGTTACTCGCCCACCCCGCCGGCCTCCCCTCGCGCGATAGGGAGCGCGGTCCTCAAAAAGGTCACCAGCTCGCAGTCGCAGCGGGTGGTAATCAACTTGCACGACTGGCGCGGAGAGCTGAAGGCACTGCAGCAACAGTTTGATGATTGGCCGGTACCGGACCTCAAAGAGTTGGTAGCGGTCACCCGGGACGGGAGAATCGTGCAGATCGTGCGGCGGGACTGAGGAGGGGCCGAAGTTGTCCATCGACTACCAGTTGGCGCTTGCGGGAGACATCCCGCTGGAGCGGCTGTCGGAGTTGGCCGCGCCAGGTGCCACCGAGACGCTTTCGCCAGCCGGCAATCGGCTGATGAGCGCCGATCTCTACGACGAGAACGGATACGGCGTAAGCATCGTCCCCGGTGACCACGGCTACTACGAGGCGGAGAGCGACGGCGGTGAAGTCTGGTCGTGGGAGCCGGATCGATTTGTCGACATCACCTTTCACATGGGCAAGGACACGATGGCCGAGAAGGGAGTGCCGAACATGCTGAAGGCCGTGGCCGCGGTCCTGAGCGACCGCAGCGAGGACGCAGCGCTGACATTGAACAGCAATTGGCTGCTGTTGACCCGTAACGACGGGGTGCTCCGCAGGCACCGGCCGGACTGGTGGAGCCACCACGACCTCGATGGCAAGGCGATGCGGCCGTAAGCCGAGCGAGCCGGCGCCCTCCTGGTCGGGCGCTGGGTGATCCACTCCAGGTCGGGGATATGGGGGTGTCCGGCCGGCGCGGATACCGCGATGTCGGCGAACTGGAGTGGATCAGCCGGCCTGACGGCACGCGGTCGCAACCTTGCCGACACCGAGCGTCACCCCGTTGTCGGGGGCGTCCGTTACCGTCGGGAGGTCATGGAGGCGCGGGCCGGCGAAGCGATCATCGGGCGGGATCACCCCGCGGGGTTGCTGCGCGCCGAGCTAGACCGGGCGACCACCAGCCACGGCGGTCTCGTCCTGATTACCGGCGAGCCGGGCATCGGCAAGACGACGTTGGTCACGGCGGCCGCACGGGAGGCCCGCGAGCGGGGCGCGCTGGTGCTCGGGGCGGCCTGCTGGGATTCGGAGTCCGCCCCCGGCTACTGGCCGTGGGTGCAGGTGCTGCGCGGCCTGCGGCGCTCCGCCGACGACTGGGCGGTGGCGCGGCAGGCCGCCAAGCCCGCGCTCGCGGCGCTGCTGGGCGAGCCGACCGGCGCCCCGACCGAGCTGACGAGCCCGACCGGGGTGTCCGGCCCGACCCAGCTAACCGGCCCGACCGAGGTGGCCGGCCCGGCCGGTGGCGACGTGGCCGGCGACGCCGATCAGGAGACGTTCGCCCTCTACGACGCGGTGACAACCGCGCTGGTCGCGGTCTCCCAGCACCGTCCGGTCGTGGTGGTCCTCGACGACCTGCACTGGGCCGACCCGGCCTCGTTGCGGCTGCTGGAGTTCGCCGCCCAGCACACCTGGTTCGAACGGCTGCTGCTGATCGGCACGTACCGCGACGCCGAGGTCGAAGCGGGCGACCATCCGCTGCGCCCGCTGCTCATGCCGCTGCTGGCCAAGGCGACCACGGTCACCCTGACCGGGCTGTCCCGCGACGAGGTCGGCGCGCTGATGACGCGTACGGCGGGCCGGGAGCCGGACGCCGGGCTGGTCGACGAGGTGCACCGCCGTACCGGTGGCAACCCGTTCTTCGTCGAGCAGACCGCGCGGCTGTGGCGGGCCGACGGCGCGGCCGGCACGATAGCCCCAGGGGTACGCGAGGCGGTGCGCCGCCGTCTCGCCCAGCTTCCCGCGCCGGTGGTCGAGGCGCTGACCGTCGCCGCCGTGCTGGGGCGCGAGTTCCACCGTCAGGTCCTCGCCGCGTCCGCCTCGGCGCCGGTGGCCCAGGTCGACCGGTTCCTCGACAGGGCGGTCACCGCCCGACTCGTGGTGGCCCGCGGTGGCGGCCGGTTCGCCTTCGCCCATGACCTGGTACGGGAGACGCTCTACGACGGCCTCGCCGACGACGAGCGGCGGGCCCGGCACGCCGCCGTGGTGCGGGCGGTCGACGCTTCCACCGATCTGGGCGAGCGGCTGATCCCCGCTGATCTGGCCCGGCACGCCTACCTCGCGGGCGCGGCCCTCGACCCGTCCCGGGCCACCGACCTGCTGGTCGCCGCGGCGCGCTACGCGGGTGGGCGGCTGGCCGCCGACGAGTCGGTGGTGCACTTCCGGCGGGCGCTGGAGGTCGTCCAGGACCGGGCGCACCAGGTGAAGATCATGGTGGAGCTGGCGCAGTGGCTCGTGCACTGCGGGGCGTCCGACGAGGCCAGGAAGCTTCTCGGCGAGGCGGCGGCGCTCGCCCGCACGGTCGAGGATCCCGTGGTGCTGGCCCGGGTCGCGCTCACCGTACAGCGGCACCGACACGTAGGCGGCGGGCGCATCTCGCAAGCGGAGGAGCTGCTGCGCGAGGCGTACCGGCGGCTGATCGGCGAGCCCGACGCCGCGTTGCCGGTCAGCACGCTCGTCACCGATCTGATCACCGCGACCGAGACGCTGGCCCGCCGCGGCCAGGACGACGAGGCGCTGACCTTCAGCCTCTGGGCCCGACACGACACCACCTGGGGGCTGGGCACGGCCGCCGACCGGGCCGCGCTGACCGCCGAGATCCGGGAGGTCGCCCGCCGTAGCGGTGATCAGGAGACCGTGCTGTGGGCGACCTCGCTGCGTTGGGTCGCGCTGCTCGAACTTGGCGACCCGCGATACGCCGAGGAGCTCACCGCCTTCGTCCGCCAAGGACGAGCCGGCGACGTGGCCCGCAACCGGATGGCGGCGGCCATCGACGGCGGCATCATCGCCGGTTTCCGGGGCGACTTCGCCGGGGCCGACGAGCAGTTCACCGCCCTCGACGAGATCGGCGAGGCGCCACCGACCGACTTCGCCTTCATGGTCCACCACCTGCGCTGGGCCCGGCTGGTGCTTGAGGGCCGGTTCGAGGAGATCGACGACCTTCTCGACGGGCTGGACAAGAACACCTACCCCCACCTCGATCTGGCCCGCGCGATCACGGCGGCGGAGCGTGGCGACCACGCGACGGCCGTCCGCATCACCGCCGACATCGAGGCCGCCGGCATCACGTACGCCCGGCCGGTGTCGCCGTTGTGGCTGCGCCTGCGGGCGCAGGCCGCCGCGGCGTCGGGTGACCCGCGGCGCTGCGCCGAGGCGCGGGCGGCCCTGGCCCCGCACCGGGGGCAGTGGATGGTGGGGCTCTTCGGCTGTGACATCGGCGGCCCGGTCGACCACTGGCTGGCGGTGCTCGACGCCGCGCAGGAGCGCTGGGACGACGCTGTCGCGGGGTTCCGGGCGGCCCGCGACGCGGCCGATCGGATGGGCGCCCGCCCCTGGTCGGTCATCGCCCGCACCGGCCTGGCCGATGCGTTGGCCCGCCGCAATCAGGCGGGCGACGCGGAGACGGTGCGGGCGCTCTGCGATGCCACCGGGCGTGAGGCAGCCATGCTCGGCATGCGGTTTGTGGTGGAGCGGCTGCCCGATCCCACCGCCCTGGACGCCTCCGCCATCGGATCAGCGTCGAGCCGCCAAGTGACGGGTGCCGGGTCGCGGCCGGTCGGCGCGGTGGCGGGATCCCCGCCGAGTCCGGCGGCTGTGGTCTCCGACGGCCTGCCGGTGGACGAGGAGCTGCCGGCGATGGCCATCAGCCGGCACCAGGACGGCGGGTCCGCCGGAACTGGCCGTCGCTTCGAGCCGGCTGCGGCAGTTCCCGGCGGGTATCCCGTCGGGGCGAGCGCCGCAGCGGAAGCGGCGGCCAGCACGTATCCGGTCGAGGCGAGCGCCGCAGCGGAAGCGGCGGCCAGCACGTATCCGGTCGAGGCGAGCGCGGCGGCGGCTGCGACCGGCACCTATCCGGTCGGGGCGAGGGCGGCGGCCCGGGCGGGGGCAACCGTCGAGCCGGACGGCGTGCCCGTCGCACCGTCGGTTTCGCGCTACGAGTTCCGCCGGGACGGCCCCGTTTGGCAGCTCGGATACGCCGGGATGGTCGTGCACCTGCCCGACGCCAAGGGCCTGCACGACCTGCACCTGCTACTCAGCCGGCCGGGCAGTGACGTCCCGGCCGTGGAGCTGCTCGACCCGGCCGCCGGGCCGGAGCTGGTGGCCGCCCGCCGGATGGGTGGCGACCCGGTGCTGGACGACGAGGCGAAGGCTCGCTACCGGCGGCACCTGGACCGGCTGGACGACGAGATCGACCGGGCCGCCGGGCGCGGTGACGACGCCAGGGTGGCCGCCCTGGACGCCGAGCGGGAGGCGCTGCTCGCCGAGTTGCGCGCCGCGGCCGGGTTGGCCGGTCGGACCCGCCGACTCGGTGACGAGGCCGAACGCGCCCGCAAGACGGTGACCGCCCGGATCCGGGACACGCTGCGCAAGCTCGACGACCGGCACCCGGCGCTCGCCGCCCA
The DNA here is from genome assembly GCF_044753725.1 of Micromonospora sp. NPDC093243. NCBI lineage: Bacteria > Bacillati > Actinomycetota > Actinomycetes > Micromonosporales > Micromonosporaceae > Micromonospora > Micromonospora sp. NPDC093243. The sequence continues at coordinate 177,911 of NZ_JBIVNT010000003.1, forward strand.
CCTGCGCGAGACCGTCTCCACCGGCGGCGCCTGCCGCTACCTCCCGCCCGAACCCCTGCCCTGGCGGCTCTGACCGTTGCGCGCCCCCGGCGGCGGCGGCCGGGGACCGGCGGGGAGCTGTTCGCCCCGAAGTACGGGGCGCGGCCAATGCACGGCCACACGCCAGCCCGCCCGCGACCGGGTTGATCGACTCCACGTCGCCGATGTGGCGGTGTTCCGGTACATCGGATACCGCCAGGTCGCCGACATGGCGGGACCCGGCGGCGAGCCACCGCGGGCGACGACGGCCGCAAGACGACGACGGCCGCAAGCGACGACGGCCCCGCGAGACGACGACGGCCGAAAGACGACGGCGGCCGGCCAGGGCGAGGCGAGGGCGGCTGGGCGGCTACGCCGCGGTGCGGGCGGCCCGGGGACGCCGAGCGGGCGCCGCCACGTTCGGTGGCGGCGCCCGTCGGTCAGGGATGGGTCAGCGTCGGTTGTAGCGGTACATGGTGAGCGTGCCGAAGACGACCAGGAACCCGGCGCTCCACAGCAGCAGCCACATCATGTTCGTCGCATCCGACGAGCCGGCCATCGCCGCGCGTACCGACGCCACCAGGTGGGTGATCGGGTTGGCCTTCACGAACGCCTGGAGCCAGCCGGGCATGGTGCTCGGCTCGACGAAGACGTTGCTGAGGAAGGTCAGCGGGAAGAGCACCATCATGCTCACCCCCATCACCGACTTCTCGCTGCGCAGGATCAGGCCGAAGAACGTCCAGACCCAGGAGAACGCGAACGAGAAGATCACCAGTAGGCCGATCCCGACGGTCACGCCGAGCACGCCGCCGTCCGGCCGGAAACCGAGCACCAGACCCACGCCGAGGATGACCAGCGCGGCCAGGATGTAGCGCAGCACGTCGCCGAAGATCATGCCGACCAGGGCGGCCGGCCGCCAGACCGGCAACGTCCGGAAGCGGTCGAAGATGCCCTTCTCGATGTCGGTGTTCAGCCCGATCCCGGTGTACATGGTGATCATCACGACGCTGGTCACCATGATGCCGGGCAGGAAGAACTGCAGGTAGTCCTGCGGGCTGTCGGCGAGCGCGCCTCCGAACAGGTAGGTGAACATCAGCACCATGATGATCGGGAACGCGGTCACGTCGAAGAGCTGCTCGGGTACGTGCTTGATCTTCAGCATGGCCCGCCAGCCGAAGGTCAGCGACGCGGCCAGGGCGCTCGGCCTCGGCGGTCGGGCACCGGGCGCGAGGACCGTCGACAGCGCCTCGCTGGAGGGTACGTAGACGGACGGCGCCCGCCCGGTCGTGGTCGTGACGTCGCTCATCGGGCTGCCTCCAGCTGCTCGTCCCGCTCGTCGGCCGGCGTGGCGGGGTGGTCGGTCAGGGCCAGGAAGACCTCGTCCAGGCTGGGCTGGCCGAGGGAGAAGTCGTCGACGAGGATGCCGGCGCGGGCCAGGTCGGCCAGTGCCCGGGCGGCCTGCTCGCTGGCGGCCAGGCCACTGCCCTCGCCGCCGACCCGCGCGGTCAGCGCGACCGGATCCGGTTCCAGCTGCACCGGTACGCCGAGCGCCGTGTGCAGCACCTTCTCCGCCTCGGGCCGCTGACCCGCGTCCCGCAGTCGCAGGTGGACGGTGCCGGAGCCGACCGACGACTTCAGCTCGCCCGGGGTGCCCTCCGCGATCACCCGGCCGTGGTCGACCACCGCGATCCGGCCGGCGAGCTGGTCGGCCTCGTCCAGGTACTGCGTGGTCAGCAGCACCGTGGTGCCGTGGGCCACCACCGCGCGCACGATCTCCCACACCTGGTTGCGGCTGCGCGGGTCGAGACCGGTCGTCGGCTCGTCGAGGAAGAGCAGGTCGGGCGTGTTCAGGATGCTCGCGGCGATGTCGATGCGCCGGCGCATGCCGCCCGAGTACTTCTTCACCTGCCGGTCACCCGCCTCGGTCAGGCCGAACGCGGCGAGCAGTTGGTCGGCCCGTTCCCGGGCGGCGGTCTTACGCAGCCCGAGCAGGCGGCCGAGCAGCACCAGGTTCTCGACGCCGGTCAGGTCCTCGTCCACCGAGGCGTACTGGCCGGTGAGGCTGACCCGGGCCCGGACCGCGTCGGCCTGGGTGAGCACGTCGTGCCCGAACACCCGGGCCCGACCGCCGTCCGGGCGCAGCAGCGTGGCCAGCACCCGTACCGCGGTGGTCTTGCCAGCCCCGTTCGGGCCGAGCAGGCCGTAGACGGTGCCGGCGGGCACCTGGAGATCCATTCCGGCCAGCGCTCGGGTCTCCCCGAACGACCGGGTCAGGCCCTCGGCCTCGATGGCCAGGCCGGTCGTGCGCTTACTCATGATCGTTGCCTTCCTTCCAGGGAATTCAGGAGACGTACGGGCGCGCCGCGCGGCCCTCGCGCAACGCCAGGCCCCACCAGCAGAGCTGGTCGAGCAGGACGCGCGCGTTCTGGCGGTGCTGGTCGGCGTGCAGCGGCGTCGGCTCGCCACAGAGCAGGTCGACGCCGACGACGTCGCGCACCGTTGTCGCGTGCAGCGCGGTGAAGACCGTGCGGAGCTGGTCCACCGCGTGCAGGCCGGTGGAGCGGCAGCCGTACGCGACGAAGCCGACCGGTTTGGCCTGCCACTCGTCGTACGCAAAGTCGATCGCTTGTTTCAACGAGGCCGGGAAGCTGTGGTTGTACTCGGGGGTGACCACGGCGAACGCATCCGCCCGGCGCACCTCCCGGACGAACGACCGCACGGCGTCGGTCGGCTCGGCCGGGTAGCTGGCCGGAAAGTCGTAGTCGGCCAGGTCGACGACGGTCACCGCGAGGTCGTCCCGGCCGGTGGTCTGGTCGACGAACCAGCCGGCGACCCTGTCTCCCATCCGGCCCTCACGGGTGCTGCCGATGATCACGGCGAGCCGCAGCGGCGTCATGGTTCCCCCTCCGGCGTCTCGGTCTCATCCCTGAGGCGCGAGAACCCGCCAGCCCCCCGCTAGTTCCGATCTAGCGGACCGAGAACCCCGGCGACACCTGCGTTGATCATGAAGTTGTTGCGCTGACACGCCGCTACGGATGGCAATAACTTCATGATCAACGGGGAGGCTCGACGGTGTTGTCGGGGGCGTGGGGTTGGGTGGGGGTCGGTGGATGAAGGGGAGTGGGCATGGTGGGGGTGCGGATCGTGCCGTGGGGCGAGGGTGATCTTGAGCTGTTGCGGCAGCTCAACGCGCCGGAGATCCGCGCGCACACCGGCGGGCCGGAGACCGACGAGCAGGTGCTCGCCCGGCACGAGCGCTACGTGCGCTTCGGCGGCACCGGGCAGGGCTGCATGTACACGCTGGTGCTGGCGGACGGGGCGAGCGTGGGCAGCGTCGGCTACTGGGAGCGGGAGTGGCGCGGCGAGCAGGTCTACGAGCTGGGCTGGGCGGTGCTGCCCGCGTACCAGGGGCGGGGGCTGGCCACGGCGGCGGTGCGCGCGGCGCTGGACGTCGCCCGCGCCCGGCGGACCCACCGCTGGGCGCACGCCTATCCGTCGGTCGACAACCCGCCGTCGAACGCGGTCTGCCGCAAGGCCGGCTTCACGCTGCTCGGCGAGACGGACTTCGAGTACCCGCCGGGCCAGCTGATGCGCGCCAACGACTGGTGCTTCGATCTGGCGGCCGGCGGCTGAGGCACGCCCAGGGGTGGCGACCAGGCGCGCGACGACAAGAGGGCGGCGCGCCGCTGGGCCGCGATCACGCCCGCGACGAAACCGGGGCGGCGTGCGCGGCGCAGTAGCATCTGAGCAATGCGGCACCTGGAGAGCACCACCGGCCGTCGCCACGCCCGGGGCGCCGCGCGATGAGCGTCGACATCGAGACCGACACCGCCGTCGAGATCACCGGCCTGACCGTCACCTACGGGTCGACCACCGTCCTCGACTCGCTGGACCTGCGGGTGCCCGCCGGCGCCGCGCTCGCCCTGACCGGGGAGAACGGGGTGGGCAAGTCCACCCTCCTGCGCTGTGTCACCGGCCTGCAGGAGCCCTCCGGCGGCACGGTGGTCGTCTTCGGCGAGACACCCGGCCGGGGCGTGGCGTTCTGGCGCCAGGTGGCGACCACCGTCGAGTCGCCGTCCTGGTACCACGGTCTGACCGTGCGGGAGCACCTGGACCTGGTGCGGGTGGCCAACGGCGGAGACCCGGGCGACGGGCAGATCGACGAGATCTCCGCCCTGCTCGGCATCACCGGCCTGGCCGACAGCCTTCCGCTCACCCTCTCGTCCGGCCAGCGGCAGCGCTTCCTGCTGGCGGCGACCTTCGTCCGCCCCAGCCGGCTCCTGGTGCTCGACGAACCGGAACAACGCCTGGACACCGCCGTCAAGCGGGCCCTCGCCGCGCACCTGCGGGGCTACCTGGCGGCCGGCGGGACCCTGCTGATCGCGAGCCACGACGAGCAGTTCTGGCGCAGCGTCGGGGCGACCGAAGTCCTCCTGACCCGGCCGGAGGGCTGAGCCGGTGACCATGATCCAGGTGCCGGCCGTCGCGCCGGCGGGACGGCTGAGCCGGTGACCATGACCCGGGTGCCGGCCGCCGCGCCGGCCGCACCCGCCGACATCCGTCGCCGGGTCCGGCGCATGCGGATCGCCGCCGTCGGCCGGGTCGACCCGTCCAGCGTCTACTGCGTGCTGCTCGCGATCGGCATGGCCGTGGCGCTGGTCTGGAAGCCGCTGGTCGGCGTGGTCTGGCCGACCGGCACCGGCCGGCCCTCGGTCCTGGCGCCGGTCGGTGCGGCCCTGGTGCTGCTGGCGTTCTTCGGCGTGCTGCGCCAGCTCGGCCCGGTGGTGGTCAGCCGAGGGGACGCCACCTGGCTGCTGCCCGCGCCGGTGCCCCGGCGGACGCTGCTGACCCCGGCGCTGCTGCTGACCGCCGTCGCCGCGACCGCCGTCGGCGGCATGGTCGGGCTCGCGCTCGCCGGCCGAGTCACCGAAGGCACGGCGACGGCGAGCGCGATCCTCGCCGGTCTCGCCGGTGGTGTCGTCGCCGCCCTCCTGGTGGCGCTGCTCGCAATGCACGGCCAGCGCCACCCGCGCACCGGCGGGATCCTCGACCTGGTCGCCGCTGGCATCGGCGCCGCGCTCGTCGCCGCCGCTGCCGGCGTGCAACTGGCTGACGGGTACGCCCTGCCGGTGGGCCCGCCGGCCGCGTCGATCGGGCTGTCGCTGGCGGGCGTGGCGCTGGCGCTCGCCGTCGCCGCCGTCGGGTGGGCGTGGTGGCGACTGGACGGCTGGCCGACCCACCGGGTTGTCGAGGCCTCCGCGACGACCGGTTCCTACGCCGACGCCGTCCACGCGGTCGAACCGTCGTTCCTGAGCGAGCAGAGCGCCCGCCGGTACTGGCGGGGCCGGACCGGCATCCGCGCCTCCCGGCTGCTGCGCGGTCGCCGGGTGCCGCCGTTGGTGGCCCAGGACCTGCTGCACGTCAGACGTAAGCCGGGGCGGCTCGCGTGGCTGGTCGGCACCGCGCTGGCGCCGACCGTCCTCGCCGACGGGCCGACCTGGCTGCTGATCGCTGTGCTGCTGATCGGCGTGCTGGCCGCTGCCAGCCTCACCGGCGAGTCGACGCACGCCGACGCGTCGAACCCGGCGGTGCTGCGGCTGCTCGGGCTCACCACCCTGCAGGTCCGCGCGCAGCGGCTGGTGGTCCCCACCGGGATCGCCGTGCTCTGGCTGCTGCTCGCCCTGGGCGTGTTGCAGGCCGCTGGCGGGCTGGCCGGCCCCTGGTGGGCGCTCGGCGTCGCGGCCGGCCCGTCGGCCGCCGTCGCCGCCCTCTATCGCGCCAAGATGAGCGCCGCCAGTATCGGCAGCGTCTTCGTCGACACCCCGCTGGGCGGGTTTCCGAGCGGGATGCTGCTCTGGCTGGCCAACGGGGTGGACGTCGTGGCGGTGCTGACCCTGCCGGTGTCGATCGGCCTGGCCACGGTGCACGCCCCGGAGGCGCTCGGCTGGAACTGGGTGCTGGCGCAGGCGGCGGCGTCGGCCGCCGGCTGCCTCCTGCTGCTGCGCCGCTCCGCCGCCGCTACCGTCGGGGCGTGAGGGTGGGGCCGGCCCGAGCCGGCCCATCCACCGGTCACCCGGCGACGGGCCGGTACGCGGCCAGCCGCGCCCGGGCCGCCGCGACCAGCGCCTCCGGGTCGTCGGCGTGGAAGCGCAGCTCGGTGACGGCCGCGCCGCGGGCCTTGCGGACCGGCACCTCGATCGGCTCGCGCAGCAGTACGTCGATGCTGGTCTGGCTGCCCAGGCCGAGCATCAGCGTGACGCCGGTGGCGTTCGGCTCCACCTGGGTCTGGCCCTCGGGGAGCATCGATCGGCGGTGCACCCGGACCGCCTCCACCGCGGACCACGGGATCGTGTGATCGAGGCTGATGCCGTTGCGAATCCGGATGCCCGCCTCGCCGACCACGTGCGGGCGCACCCGGAGGCTGGCCATCAGGCCGAACATCCAGAAGAGGCCGTAGATGCCGAGGCCCAGCGCGATGTTCGAGACGAGCTCCCAGGGCAGGATCAGCTCCAGGATCGGGATCTCGATCGCCGAGACGATGATGAAGATCCACAACAGGGTCATCACGGCGCCGCTGTAGCCGAACGTCTCGTCGCCGGGCGCCAGCCGCTCCGGCCGGCGGAAGATCCACCGGTAGAGGCTGCGCCACAGCGCGATCTCGTAACGGACGCTCATCCGGAGCAGCCGCAGCACCGTGCTCATCGGTCCTCCTCGCGTAGTTCGGGGGAGAGGCCCTGCTCGCGTAGCCGGCCGAGAATCTCGTCCAGGCCGGCGACGAAGGCGTCCAGCCGCTCGGCGGGCATCTGCCCGAAGAGCAACTCGGCGAACTCCCGTTGACCCTGTTCCAGCCCCTCGACGGTGCTCAGGCCGTGCGGGGTGAAGGTCACCAGGAAGGCCCGCCGGTCGGTGGGGTGCGGCTCGCGGGTGACGAAACCCGACGCGACCAGGCCGTCGACCAGGCCGGTGATGGTCCGGGCGCTGACGCCGAGCGCCTCGGCCAGCTCCCGCTGCGGCACCGGGCCGGTGCGGCGCAGCGTCCAGAGCAGGGTGGCCCGGGACTCGGTGAGCCCGTCCCGGGCCAGCCCTCGGCTCATGTCGTCGCCCAGCACCACGACCAGTTCCAGCACCCGGTCCAGCGCGGCGGTCCAGCGCTCCCGATCCGACACCGTTACCTGCCCTCATAGTGAGCTTGCATCACTATGATGCCACAGCACGGTCTTTCCCGGCCATCGCCGCCGGGCGGGGCCAGGACGCTCGACGTCAGCCCCTCACCAGGGCAGCACGCCGTACCCGCCGTCGCCGTCGGCGAGGTGGCCCCAGAGCTGCCCGCTCGGACCGTCCGCGGGCAGCGTCGCCAGGTGCACACTCACCTCGGCGCCCTGATCCGGGCTCCGGAAGCCGCTGTTGCCGTTCAGGTCGGTGGCGCAGTAGCCCGGGTTCGCCGCGTTCACCTTGATCGGGGTGTCCCGCAGTTCCTTGGCGTACATCGCGGTGACCATGTTCAGCGCCGTCTTCGACGACGGGTACGGCACCGAGGTCAGCGGGGCGAGGAAGCTCTTCGGGTCGGTCATGGTGGTGATCGAGCCGACCTCGCTGGAGACGTTCACGATCCGGGCCGCGGGCGCCCGGCGCAGCAGCGGCAGCAGCGCGTTGGTCACGGCGACCGCCCCGAAGACGTTCGTCTCGTACACCCGGCGCAGCGTCGCGAGGGTGGTCTCGCTGGGCAGCGCCCGCGCGCCGTCGCCGAGCACGATCCCGGCATTGTTGACCAGCACGTCGAGGCGGCCGTACTCCTCCTCGACGAGCTTCGCGGCGACGGCCACCGAGGCGGCGTCGGTGACGTCCAGCGGCACGAAGCGGGCGTCCGCCCCGCCGGCCCGCAACTCCCGCTGCGCCGCCTGCCCCCGCTCGGCGTCGCGGGCGCCCACCAGCACGGTCATCCCGAGGCCCCCGAGCTGCCGGGCGGTGGCGAGTCCGATTCCCTTGTTGGCCCCGGTGATCAGGGCGATCATCTTCGTCATGCGCTCGACGCTGCCCGCCCGCCCCCGGGCCGCGGGAGAGGCCGGCCGAGGCTGGTACCGGCGGTACCACCCGGCGCGCCGCCGGTTGGGGCAAGCTGGGGCGCATGACCAGCACCGGCCTGCGCCGCGAGGAACTGGCGGCGTTCCTGCGCAGCCGCCGCGCCCGGCTGCGCCCCGCCGAGGTCGGCCTCCCCGACGGGATACGCCGCCGCACGCCCGGCCTGCGCCGCCAGGAGGTGGCCCAGCTCGCCGGCATGTCGATCGACTACTACATCCGGCTGGAGCAGGGCCGCGGCCCACACCCGTCCCGGCAGGTGCTCGCCGCGCTGGCCCGGGCCCTGCTGCTCAGCCGGGACGAGCGCGAGTACCTGTTCCGGGTGGCCGGGGAGAGCCCGCCACCGACCGCCGGGCCCAGCCGCGAGGTGCCCCCTGGGCTGCGGCACCTGATCGACGCGATGACCGAGACGCCGGCATACCTGGTCGACGCCAGCTACGAGGTGCTGGCCTGGAACCGGCTGGCCTCGTACTTCGTCGGGGATCTCTCGGCGGTGCCCGCGTCGGACCGCAACATGATCCGCTGGACGTTCCGCAGGTCCGCCGACGACGGGCACTGGGATGATCCGGAGACCGTGAGGTTCGTCCGCAGCTCGGTCGCCGACCTGCGCGCCGCGTACGGCCGCTACCCCGGCGACCGGACCATCCAGCAACTGGTCACCGAGCTGCTCGGCACCTCGCCGCGGTTCGCCCAGCTCTGGGCAGAGCACGACGTGCAGGAGCGCCGGCCGATCGTCAAGCGGGTGCCGCACCCCGACCTCGGGCCGCTGGAGTTCGAGTGCCGAGTGCTGCACGTCCCGGAGACCGACCAGCGGCTCATCGTCTACGTCCCGGAGCCCGGCTCGCCCACCCAGGCGGCGTTCCGCGGGCTCGCCGAGCGCGTCGGTTCCTGACCCACCAGCCCTTCACCGTGGGCGGAGCGCCGGTAGAGCACGGTGTGCCGGTCCCGGTTGCGCAGCACCAGGCCGGAGCGGAGCAGCACCCCCAGGTGGTAGGAGACGGTGGCCGGGGCCAGCCGGCGCCGCTCGCTCAGCTCCCGGGTGGACCTCGGCACGTCGAGGTCGGCCAGGATCGCCGCCCGGCTCGCGCCGACCAGATCACCGAGCCGACCCGGCCGGCACTGGTCCACCGGCCCGGCGCCGACCGGATAGACCAGCACCGCGTTGCCGGCGTCGCAGAGCTGCGTCGAGAGCCGCGGCCAGGCCAACGCAGACGGCGCGAGCACCAGCTCCGCGCCGGCCAGCGCCGTGGTGATCCGGTACGAGCTGTCGATGGTCAGCGACCGGCCGGTCCAGCCCACCCTCGGATGCAGGTTGTTCAGCACGCTGCCCACCCCGGTGCTCGCCATGGTGGTGGCCTGCCGGGCCAGCTCCGCCTCCAGCGTGGCCCGCAGCACCGGCCACTGCTCGGCCAGCGCGGCCTGCCAGAAGTACCGCAGCCCGTCGGCGACCCGTCGGGCGAGAACGCCCTCGTCCAGGGCCGCCCGGACGCTCGTCGGCAGCCCACCGTCGGGGAACCGGGCCGCCACCTGCACGGCCACCTCGCCGGCCGGGGTCGCCGCGGCGGCCGCCAACTGCTGGTCGAACACGGCGTCGGGCGGGCCCAGCGGCGGCTTCGGGGTGAGCAGGTCCGGCGTGTAACCGCCCCGACCGGGTGGTGTCACCAGCTCCGCGACCAGGGCCACGTCGGGGTGCCGCAGCGCGGCGCGGGCGGGCGGGCCCGGATCGCCGTGCACCGGATGCCCGAACCGGGACAGCGCGGCCTGCAGCCAGGACGCCACCTCCGCCGCCGGCGAGATCGCCAGCCGGAGTCGGGCGAGGCTCGGGCCGTCCAGATGCGCGACCATCACAGCGCGGATCGTACAAGCAGCCGCGTCGATGGACTGTCGGCATTCGAACCCGGTCGAATCACTACCCGGACGCACCGTGGGCCGGTTTGGCTGCTCCTCGCAGACCCACTCGTAGCCAAGGAGCAACCGATGCGTTCACCCGCCTTCCTCCCCGGCCGGCTCGGCCGTACCGTCGCCCTGCTCGGGCTCGCGGCCGGCCTGCTGGCCGCTGCCCCCGCGGCCGTCTCGGCCGCCACCCCCGGCCCGACCGCCGGCGACGACGCGTCCGCCGGGCACGGCGACGACGCGTACCGCGGCTGCGAACGGGCCTTCGACCGCGCGGTCCGGGCGTACGTGGACACCACCGCCCGGCGCGACCTGGACGGCTTCGCCGCGCTGCTGCACCCCGATGTCACCTCCGTCTTCGCCTCCGACGGGGAGGTCCTGGACGGCAAGCGGGCCACCGTGGACTGGCTGCGCGGGTTCTTCGCCGACGACTCCTGGACCCAGTCGTTCAGCGTCGCCAAGCGGACCGTGGTGGGCTGCCGCACCGGGTTCGTGCTCTTCGACTCCGTCTACGCGGTGCCGGCGAGCCGCACCCGGGTGCCGTTGCTGATCGGGGTCAGCTTCACCTACCAGCATGGCCGGTGGCTGGTCCTGCAGAACCAGGACTCCGTCGGCCGGATCTGACCGGGGGGCGCCGAACCGGGGGGAGGGGCGGGGATGCGGCGGGTTGCCCGTCCCCGCCCCATGGCGATGCTCAGGCGATCTTCTCGAGGGCCGCCGTGGCGAGCGGGGCGATCTTCGTCAGCAGCGCGGCGCCGGCGGCGAGGTCGCCGTCCGCCGCCGAGGCGTCCACCTCCAGCACGAAGTTGCCGCGGGTCATGAAGAGCGTGCACTGGTGTCGGGTCGACTCGCCCTTCAGCCGCTCGCAGAACGTGATCACGTCCGGACCGTTCGGCACCGGCGGCGGGGACGGCCGCACGATCGTCGAGGTGCGCCCGTCGTTCGGCACCTCGTACTGCTTGCACGTCTTCAGCACCGAGCGCAGCTCGTCGGCGAGCTTGCGGCCCGGCACCTTCAGGTAGCCGACCACGTACTGCCGGATCCACACCGTGTCGCCGTCCCAGACCCGCTCCCGGTAGGCGGTGCGCTTGCGATCCGACGGCAGGCCGTCCCGGCACAGCGAGATCAGCTTCCACGCGTCGGTGTTCTCGTCGGTGTAGGCGGCCGTCTCGGGGTGGAACGTCGCGTCCAGGTCGAGCATGGCCTCGGTCACCCGGGTACGTGCCTCGGCGGTGGAGGTCGGTGCCGGGCGGGGCGGCGGCGGGGTCGGTGACGCCGAGGTCGGCGCGGACCAGCGGGGCGTCTCGGCGGCCTGACTCGGGCCGCACGCCGCGGGGCTGAGCAGGAGCAACGACAGCAGGACCAGCGGAGCACGGCGGAGCAGCATCGCGGCGGGAGGTTCCTTTCGTACGCGAGAAGGGGGCCCGTTCGGGTCGGGCCCCCTTCTGTCTGCGCCAGCACCGCCCGCCGCGTTACGTCACGCGGCGGCCGACCTCCGCCGCCGGCCGCGGCACCTCAGGCCGGCAGGTAGTCGAAGGTGTCCGGGTCGCCGCCCTGCCGTCCGGCCGCGCCCCGGTCGAGCGAGGTGATCCGCTCCATCGCGGCGTCGTCCAGCTCGAAGTCGAAGATCCGGAAGTTCTCCTCGATCCGCTCCGGGGTGGTCGACTTCGGGAAGATGACGTCGCCACGCTGGATGTGCCAGCGGAGCACCACCTGGGCCGGGGTCCGGCCGATCAGCTCGGCGATGTCCGCGACCGTCGGGTCGTTGAGCACATTGCCCTGCGCGATCGGCGACCAGGCCTCGGTGATGATGTTGTGCTTCCGGCCGTAGGCCCGCACCTCCTCGTTGCCGAAGTACGGGTGCACCTCCACCTGGTTCACCGCCGGCACCACCCGGGCCTCGGTGATCAGCCGCTCCAGGTGTGCCGCCTGGAAGTTCGACACCCCGATCGAGCGGGCGCGGCCGTCGCGCTGGAACTCCTCCAGCGTCTGCCACGTCGAGACGAAGTCGCCGTCGTAGAGGGTGGGCAGCGGCCAGTGGATCAGGAACAGGTCGATGTAGTCCATCTTCAGCGTCGACAGGGTCGACTCGAACGCCTTGCGGGCGTCGTCCGGCCGGTGGAACGCGTTGCTCAGCTTGCTGGTCACGAAGACCTCGCCCCGGTCCAGCCCCGAGCCGCGGATCGCCTGGCCGACCTCCGCCTCGTTGCCGTACATCTGCGCGGTGTCGATGTGCCGGTAGCCGATCTCCAGCGCTCGGCCCACCGCCTCCGCGGTGTCTCTCGGCTCGATCTGGAAGACCCCGAAGCCCAGCTGCGGGATGGTGTTGCCGTCGTTCAGGCTGATGCGGGGAATGGTGTTCGCCACTTCGGCTCCTTCGTCCGTCGTCGGGCGTCCGGGCCGGGAGGGCGCGTGCGCGCCCGAGCCGGGAGGACCTGCCGTCCGCTACCCCATACCCCGCCCGGCCGCCGGCTCACGGACTCGTCGCGGGTGATCCGAACCACCTGATCCGAACCACCCGTCAACCCGCCTCGTCGAAGAGCACCGGCCACGGCCGCCGCGCGGGTGCCACCGGCGGGCCGGACGACGCCGGCTCGGTCTCGGCGAGCACCTCGGCGGCGAGCTGGCCGAACATCGCCGCCGCCGGGTGCGCCGAGCGCTCCGGCCAGGCCGCCGAGGTGCGCTTGACCAGCGGCGTGCCGGCGATCGGTCGCCAGGCGATGCGGGGTTCCCGCCGGGCGGTGGTCGCCGGCTCGACCGCCACCCCGCCGCCGGCCAGCACCAGCCCGAAGAGGAACTCCGGGTTGCGCGCCGGTCGGACCCGCCCCGGCCGGAAGCCGTGCTCGGCGCAGACCGCGAGCAGGTGGTCGTGCCAGCCGGGCGCGGTGGCCCGCGGCGCGGTGACCAGGTCGAGGCCGGCCAGCGCCGCCAGCTCCACCTCCCGTGCCCGGGCCAGCGGCGAGGACCGCGGCACCAGCACCCCCAGCGGTACGTCGACGGGCGCGCCGAAGCGCAGCCCGTCCGTCGCCGCCGGGTGGTGCACCAGTCCCACGTCGAGCCGCCGCTCGGCGAGCATCCGCAGCTGCTCGCCGCTGGTCAGCTCGTGCAGCTCCACGTCCAGCCCGGGCGCCCGGTCGGTGAGCCGATCCAGCAGCGCGCGCAGCGTCACCGCCGGCGTCTCCGGCGGCACCCCGGCCCGTAGTACGCCGAGCGCTCCGGCGCGTACCTGGTGCATCAGGTTGCGCAGTCGTCCCTCGGCGGCGAGCAGCTCCTCGGCCTCGCCGAGCAGCAGCTCACCGGCGGTGGTCAGCCGGACCTGCCGGCGGGACCGGTCGAAGAGCTCCACCGCCAGCTCCCGTTCCAGCCGCTGCACGGACTGGCTCAGCGGCGGCTGGGCCATGCCGAGCTGCTCGGCGGCCCGCCCGAAGTGCAGCTCGTGGGCGACCACCACGAAGTGCCGCAGGTGCCGGAGCAGGTCCACTGGGCGGACCCTACGCCGTGCCCGGCACTGGCGTTGGGTCGGCGGGTGGATACCGTGCCGGGGTGGCAGTGGGAGAGCTGATCGAGGACATCTTCGGCCGGGCGGGGGTGACCGCCAGCCTGCATGTGGTGGACATCGACGCGGCCGGCGCGGGCGATCAGGTGCCGGCGGCGGGCGCCGCCCGGCCGGCCGGCGGCGGACGGGAGGTCGCGCTGCGGGCGGACGAGCAGGTGGTGATCGCCTCGATCTTCAAGATCCTGCTGGTGCTGGAGTTCGCCCGGCAGGTCGACGCCGGTCAGCTGGACCCCACGGAGCGGGTGCTGGTCACCGCCGTGGACCGGCTCGGCGGCTGGGGACTGGCCGGCTGCGCCGACGACGCCGAGGTGTCCCTGCGCGACCTGGCCTACTTCGCCATGTCGGTCAGCGACAACACCGCCGCCGACCTGCTGCTGCGGCGGGTCGGCGCGGACCTGCTGCCGATGCTCGCCGCCGAGCTGGGGCTGGCCCGTACCCGGATCGTCGGCGGGCCCCGGGAGCTGGTCGAGATGATGCTCACCGACGTGGGGGCGCGCACCGAGGCGGAGTTCGCGCGGATCTTTCCGACCCTGCCCGCCGAGCGGATCCGCGCCATGCCGGTCTTCGACCCGCAGCGGACCACCTCCAGCACCGCCCGGGAGATCACCCGGCTGCTCGGCCTGATCTGGCGGGACGAGGCCGGCACCGCCCCGGCCTGCGCCATGGTCCGCGGCTGGATGGCCCGCCAGCTCTTCTGGACCCGGCTGGCCGCCGGCTTCCCGCCGGGGGTGCGGGTGGCCGGCAAGACCGGCACGCTGCCCGGGCTGCACCTGGAGGCGGGAGTGGCCGAGTACCCCGACGGTGGCCGGTACGCGATCGCGGTCTTCGCCCGCACCGACGAGCTCGCCACCCGCCGCATCGAGGTGGACCTGGCCATGGGGGAGGCCGCCCGGGTCGCGGTCGAGGCGCTGCGCGGCGAGTCAATCTTTCCCGGCTGACCCGGCTCGGGCACCGGGGCTGAGCAGGTCCGATATGCGTCGGCATATCGACGGTGCGGCTGATGAATCTTGGACGTGGCCGGGGTGGCGTTGGTTGGCTCGGTGCCGACCGATCGCCCAGCACACGGGGAGCAGATCCGCATGCCCACTCTCGACCGCCGTCGCTTCCTCCGCGACGCAGCCGCCTCCACCGCCCTGGTCTCCGCCGGCGGGCTCGCCTCGACCGCGCTCACCGCCGCCCCGGCGCAGGCCGCCGCACCGGCCGCCGCGGCGCCCACCGGCCGGCGCGCAGGCCGAGTCAGTTTCCGCTGGTGGGGCACCGCCGGCTGGCGCCTCGACATCGGCGACCGGACCGTCCTGGTCGACCCGTTCCTCAGCCGGATCGACACCGGGCTCTTCACCGGCGCCTTCAACACCGAGACCAAGCTGACCGTCCGGACCGACGTGGTCGACGCGCACGTCGACCGGGCCGAGACGGTGCTGGTCACGCACACGCACTGGGACCACTTCATGGACGTGCCGTACATCGCCGGCCGGACCGGGGCCCGGGTGTTCGGCACGCTCACCGCCTACCACCTGGGGCTCGCCTACGGGGTGCCGTCCGGCCAGCTCAGCGCGGTCAAGGGCGGCGAGGTGCTGGACTTCGGCGACTACACCGTCGAGGTGGTCGCCTCGCTGCACAGCCGCAACGCCTCGTACGCGGTGGCCTTCCCCGGCGTACGGGTGAACCCGCCGGCCAAGCCGGAGACCATCGCGCAACTGCCCGAGGGCGACACGCTCAACTACCTGGTCCGGGTGTCCGGCGGCCCGTCGGTCTTCTTCATGGGCGCCAGCGACTTCGTCGCCCGCAACCTCGCCGGGCTCGCCCCGGACGTGGCCATGGTGGCGCTGAACAGCACCACGGTGACCGCCGACTACGTGGCGCGGCTGATGGCGGCGCTGGACCACCCGAAGGTCGTGGTGCCGGTGCACTTCGACAACTTCGAGACCGAGCTGCGCAACCCACCGACCGTGGCGCCGGCCGACCGCACCCGCCTCGACCAGCTGATCGCGGCCGTGCGCGCGTCGTCCCCGCGCAGCCGGGTGCTGGTGCCCGAGTACCGGACCGCGTACCACTTCTGACCGGCGGCCGACGGGTGGTCGCGGCGCGCGCGACCACCCGCCGGGTCAGCCGGCGGCCAGGTCGGCCAGCGCCCGCACCGACTTCCAGTTCCGGGTGGTGGCCACCACGCCCAGCTTCTTCTCCAGGTACGCGTTGGTGAACCTGGACCGGCCGTAGCCGCCCTCGGGAAAGTGCAGGTAGACCTCCCGCCCGGTCACGGTGAAGTCGACGTTCTCACCGCCGGGCACGGTGAGCACGTCCACGGTGGAGCGTTTCGGGGCGGCGCCGAGGAAGACCACCAGCAGCTTCGTCGGATCGTCCTCCCGATCGGCGTACGGGTTGCCCTCGACGCTCGCGGCCAGCTCCGCGGCGCTGCGCACCAGCACCGGCACGGTCAGCCCCAGCTCGTCGGTTATCGCCTTCTCGATGCCGCCGGCCAGCCGCCCGGCGTCGCGCCCACCACTGCCGAAGACCACGTTGCCGCTCTGCAGATACGTCCGGACGTCGGCGTGCCCGAGCGCCTCCACAAGCCGGCGCAGGTCGGCCATCGCGATCCGGGTGGTGCCGACGTTGACCCCGCGCAACAGGGCGACGTACCGGGTCATGGCGTCCTCCTCGTCCGTCGAGGCCAGCCTAGAGCCGCCCGGTCGGGCCGGTGGGCCGCCGCGCTCCGGCGGCCGTTCAGCCCGACCTGCGATCGCCGATCGGCCCGGGTCGATCGGCTGGCGGGAACTCCCCGCGTGGCCCGGGTACGGCCGGGCCGACCAGGCCGGTCTCGTAGGCCACGATCACCAGCTGCGCCCGGTCGCGGGCCGCCAGCTTGGTCAGCAGCCGCCCGACGTGCGTCTTGACGGTGGCGAGACTGAGGTGCAGGTGCGCGGCCAGCTCCGTGTTGGACAGCCCCCGGGCGATCAGTGTCAGCACCTCCCGCTCCCGTTCGGTGACCCCGTCGAGCCGGCGCGGCAGCGGCCGGGCCGGCTCGGGCCGGCGGGCGAACTCGTCGATCAGCCGCCGGGTCACCGTCGGCGCGAGCAGCCCTTCGCCCGCCGCGACGACCCGGATGCCGGTCAGCAGCTCCGCCGGCGGGGTGTCCTTGAGCAGGAACCCGCTCGCTCCGGCGCGCAGCGCGCCGTAGACGTACTCGTCGAGGTCGAACGTGGTCAGGATGAGCACCCGGACCCCCGCCGTCGCCGGGTCGGCGCAGATCCGCCGGGTGGCCTCGATGCCGTCCATCTCGGGCATCCGGACGTCCATCAGCACCACGTCCGGGCGGTGCCGGGCGGCCAGCGCGACCGCCTCCGCGCCCGTCCCGGCCTCGGCGACCGTGCTGAGACCGGGGGCCAGGTCGACCAGCACCCGGAAGCTGCCGCGCAGCAGCGCCTGGTCGTCGGCGATGAGCACCCGGATCATGCGGCGACGGCCCGGTAGGGCAGGCGGGCGGTCACCACGAAACCCCCGGCGGAACGCGGGCCGGCCGAGAACTCCCCGCCGTGCAGCGCCACCCGCTCGCGCATCCCGGTCAGCCCGTGGCCCTCCCCGGCCATCCGGACCGGGCGCCGGCCGTCGTCGGTCACCTCGACGCGTACCTCGTCCGGCGCCACGGTGACCGTGGCCTGGCAGGCGGCGGGTGCGGCGTGCTTCACCACGTTGGTCAGCGCCTCCTGCACGATCCGGTACGCCGCCAGCCCCACCGACTCGGGCACCGCCACGTCCGGTGCGTCGTGCCGGACGTCGACGCGTACCGCCACGCCGCCGATCGCGGCCTGGTCGGCCAGCCCCGGCAGCGCGTCCAGGCCGGGCGCCGGAGCATACGCGGTGCCCTCGCGCAGCGCGCCGAGCACCCGGCGGACGTCGGTCAGCGCCGTCCGGCCGGTCGCCTCGATGACCCGCAGCGCGTCCCGCGCCTCCGCCGGATCGGACTCGGCGACGTGGTTGGCCACCGCCGCCTTCACCACGATCAGGCTCATCGTGTGGGCCACCACGTCGTGCAGCTCCCGGGCGACCCGCAGCCGCTCCTCGGTGGCGGCCTGGCGCACCAGATGCTCGCTCTGCCGGGCGGCGAGGGCCCGCCGCTCCCGGATCGACCAACCCAGCAACCAGGCCGGTGCGATCATCACCGCGCCGTAGACCATCGCGCCGCTGCGGGTCCACAGGTCGTCGTCGGTCAGCGCCAACGCGACGCTCACCACCACGAGACCCGCCGCCGCGCAGGGCAGCGACCGCCAGGCGGGCGTGGCGACGGCCAACGTGTAGAACGCCAGGCCGATGGCGACGGCGGGCGCGGCGGCCGCGAAGTTCGGGATCACGCCGGTGGCGATCGCGGTGGCGGCGGTCAGGCTCACCGCCACCGACACCGCGACCGGCCACCGCCGCCGGAGCGCCACCGGCAGCCCGATGACCAGCCCGACGAGCACCGACACCCAGACCGGCTCCCGGACACCCCCGTGCAGTGGCGACTCCAGCGCCGCGTACGCGCAGAGCGCCGCGCCGACCACCACGGCCAGCGCACCGTCCACCAGGTACAGATCCACCGGCCGCAGCCGCCGGGTCAACAGGTGAGCGCTCACCCGTCAGACGGTAGCCGTGAACCGGGCCGGCCGCGTCGACCGGAAGAAGGTCATCCCCGGGGATGACGCCTCCCCGCCGCGGGGCGTCCGGCTACCTCACGAAGCGGAGCGGAAAGTGCCGGCCCCGGCACGACGCGCCGCAACCACCGGCCACGGCACCGTGACGGGCATGACGACACAGACGGTGACGCTGACCGGCCTACGGGTCGCGTACGGCTCGGGCCTGCGCCGGGTGACCGCGCTCGACGGCGTGACGACCGGTTTCGCGGGCGGCACGTTCACGGCGGTGATGGGCCCGTCCGGCTCCGGCAAGTCGACCCTGCTGCACTGCGCCGCCGGGTTGGACCGCCCAACCGAGGGGACCGTCACCGTCGACGGTGTCCGGCTGGACCAGTTGGGCGAGGACGAGCTGACCCGGCTGCGCCGCGACCGGATCGGCTTCGTGTTCCAGGCGTTCAACCTGATCTCCACGCTGACCGCGGCGCAGAACGTCGAGCTGCCGCTGCGCCTGGCCGGCCGGCGACCGGCGGCCCGTGACGTCACCGCCGCGCTCGCCGCCGTCGGGCTCGCCGACCGTGCCGGGCACCGGCCCGGCGAACTCTCCGGCGGCGAGCAGCAGCGGGTCGCCATCGCCCGGGCACTGATCACCCGACCGGCGGTGCTCTTCGCCGACGAACCCACCGGCGCGCTGGACAGCGCCGCGTCCCGGCAGGTGCTGCGGCTGCTGCGCGGGCTGGTCGACGAGCACGGGCAGACCGTGGTGATGGTGACCCACGACCCCACCGCGGCCGCGTACGCCGACCGGATCCTGCTGCTCGCCGACGGCCGCCTCGCCGACGAGCTGACCGGCCCGCTCACCGCCGCCACCGTGGCCGCCCGGATCGCGGACGCGACGCCGGAGCTGTCGTGCTGACCGCCCGGCGATCGGCTGGCGCGTTCGTGGCCGTCGCCGTCGGGGTGGCGCTCGTCGCGGCGAGCACCCTGCTCCTGGCGTCCGGCCGGCCTCAGGTGCCGGACCGGCTGGCCCGCGCGGCCGTGCTCGTGCAGAGCCCTCCGGCGCACAGCCCGGCGGATCCGTTCCCGCCCACCCGGCCCTGGTCCTCGGCCGTGGCGACGGAACTCACCGGCCGGCTGGCCGGCCTGACCGGCGTGGAGGCGGCCGTGCCGGACCGGAGCTTCTACGCCCAGCCGCTCGTCGACGGCCGGCCGCCAGCCGCCGACGGCCAGCGGCAGGACGCTCACCAGGGGCACGGCTGGGCCAGCGCCCGCCTCGGCGGTCTGCGGTTGACCGCCGGCGAGCCGCCCCGACGCGCCGGCGAGGTGGTCGTGGACGCCGCGCTCGGCCTGCGCCCCGGCGCTGCGGTCACGCTGCTGACCGCGACCGGAACCCAGCCGTACACGGTCACCGGCCTGGTCGACGCGCCCGGCGTGCACGTCGCGGACGAGGTCGCCGCGACTCTCGCGCCGGGGGTGCACGCCATCGGCCTGCTGCTGGCCCCGGACGCCGACCCGGACCGGGTCGCCGACGCCGCCCGCGGTGTCGTCGGCGACGCCGCTCGGGTACTCACCGGCGCCGAGCGCGGCGCGCTGGAACCCCGCGCGGACGCCCGTACCCGCTGGATCGGCCTGCAGGTGCTCACCGCCACCGCCGCCCTCGCCGGCTTCGTCACCGTCTTCGTGGTGGCCGCCACCTTCGCCTACGTGGTGGGGCAGCGCCGCCGGGAGCTGGCGCTGCTGCGCGCCGTCGGCGCCACCCCCCGCCAGGTACGCCGCATGGTGTACGGCCACGCCCTCGCGGTCGGCGCCGCCGGGGCGGTCGCCGGCCTGCTGCTCGGAGCGGCGCTCGCGCCCGTCCTGGGCCGGCTGCTGATCGACGCCGGCTTCGAGCCGGCGACCTTCCGCGTCCGGTACACCCTCTGGCCGGTCGCGGCCTCGCTCGCGGCCGGGCCGCTGGTCGCGCTGCTGGCCGTTGGGACGGCGGCTCGGCGGGCGGCGCGGGTGCGGCCGCTGGAGGCGCTGCGCGAGGCGGCGGCGGAGCAGCGGCCGATCGGCCGGCCGCGCGCTGTCACCGGTGCGCTCCTGGTCGCCGCCGGTGTGGCGCTCGGCCTCGCCACCGCCACCGCCGACTCCGCGCAGGACGGCGCGAACTTCGCCCTGTACGCGGTGATGGCCCTGGTCACCGGGGCCACCGTGCTCGCCCCGATGATCGTCGGCCCGGTGGTCCGGCTGCTCACCCCACCGGTGCGACGGCGGCGCGGCGGCGCGATCGGGCTGCTGGTCCGGGCGGGGGCGATGACCGCGACCCGGCGGACCGCGTCGACCGCCGCGCCGGTGCTGCTCACCGTCGCCTTCGCGGTGCTGGTGTCGGGTCTGGTGCAGACCTCCACGGCGGTCTACGCGGCGGGCCGGCTGAGCGTCGTCAACGCCGGCTGGGTGGCCCTCCCGGACCGGGCGCCCGGGCTCAGCGACGAGGCGGTCGCGGCGACGCCGGGAGCGGCCGTGCTGCCGACCACGGTCTTCGTCACCGACGACGCCGCGCCGACGCCGATCCGGCCGCTCACCGCCCTCGGCGTCGACCCGGCGGCGTTCACCGCGGCGAACCGGGCGCTCACCGTCCTCGCCGGATCGCTGGGAGAGCTGCGCGGCGACGACACGGTGGTGATCACCGCCTCGGCGGCGTCGTCATCCGGGTTGCCCACCGAGCCGTACCCGGTGGTCTTCGCCGACGGCGAGCGGGTGGCGCTGCGCGTCGTCGCGGTGGTGATCGACGACTCGCTCCCCGGTGACCTGCTCCTGCCCCGCGCCGCCGTACGGGCACACGACTCGTCGGCGCTGACGTCCGCGGTCTACCTGGCCGAACCGCTCGACCCGCCGGCCGGGGCGCGGGTGGTCGACGTGGCCACCTGGGCCGCCGAGGCCGACCAGGCGGAGGATCGGCTGGTCTGGCTCGCCACCCTGCTGCTGATCGGGGTGTCGGCCGGTTACGGGGGCATCGCGGTGGCCAACACGCTGCTGATGGCCGCGGCCGGGCGGGCCGCCGACCTGCGGCTGGTCCGGCTGGCCGGGGCGACCCGGCGGCAGGTCCTCCGGCTGGTCGCTGCGGAGTCGGCCTTGGTGGTGCTGATCGGCGCGGCGCTCGGCGGGGCGGTGGCGTTCACCGGTCTGCTGAGCATCCGTGCCGGCCTCGCCGAGCAGGTGGGAGCGCCGGTGCAGCTCGTCGTGCCGTGGCCGGTGGTCGGTGGCGTCATCGGTCTGTGCCTGCTGCTCGCGCTGGCGGCGAGCGTCGCGCCGACCTGGCGACTGCTGCGCCGCCCGCCGGTCACCGAGGCCGGCCAGTGATCGAGGCCCGTCCCGCCCGTGGGGTCGCGAGCTGGCCGGCGGCGGGTTAGCGTGCGCGGATGCGATCCGCGCGCCCGGCCGGGCTGCTCCTCGCCGCAGCCGCCGCCGTGCTCTGGGCGGTCAACCTGACCGTGCTGCAACCGCTCACCGAGCCGATCGGACCCTGGTCGGAGACGCTTCCGGGCAACAACACCTACTGGGCTCGCGACCTGCGTTTCGTCGCGATCCTCGGGGTGGTCCTGGGCCTGGTGCTCGCCGGGCGGGGCGACCGCCGGTGGAGCGCGCCGGCCGTGCTGCTCGGCGGTGTCTGGGTCGCCGCCGACGTGGCGCTGGACCGGGCCGATCCGACCGGCGCCGTGCCCGCTGTGGTGCTCGCCGCCGGCGGCTGTGCCCTGCTCGCCGTGCTCGCGACCCTGCTGGCACTCGTGGAGCGCGGTAGGCCCGGTGCCGTCGGCAACCCCGCCGACCTGGCGCGCCGGCGGGCGTTGACCGTCGCGGCCTGCGTGGCCGCAGTGTCCACCATGGTGGCCGCCGGCATCGAGTCGCCGACCGACCGCGAGCCGGAGCTGCATCCGGCGGCCCTCGCCACCGCGGCGCTGCTGGCCGCGCTGGCCATCGGATGTGCGCTGGCGGCCGCGCCGGGTGGGACCCGGGCCCGGGGCTGGCTGGCCGCCGGGCTGGGCGCGGCCACGCTGCTCGTCCTCGGGTTGGTCCGCGCCGTCCCGCCCGGTCCGCGGCTGCTGCCCGAGGTGGCCCTCGGCGCCGTGCTGCTCACCGGGGTGACCCTGCTGGCCTGGGAGTGGCCCGGCGGCCGTCCGGACTGGGGTCGGCACGCGCTGGCCGCGATCGCGGCGCTGATCGGCCCCACGGCGATGCTGCTCGTCGTCGCCATCGTCATGATGATCCTGCGGGTCGCCGCGCCGTTCACCGCGCTCGCCGGCAACAGCCCGATCCACGCCGCCGACTCCGACATCCTGATCTCCCTGGCCGGGCTGCTCGCCGGGCTCGGGATGGGGCTGCTGCTCGCCTGGCCGCCGGCGCTGACCGCCGGTCCCGCCGCGGCGGCCCAACCGACCCAGCCCGTCAGCTGAGCGAGTTCACCGGCCATGGCGGTGGCGTCGGTGCTGGCCGGTACGGACCAGACACCTCAGCGGCATAAATATGACTCTGAGGTATCTGGCTCATCGAGTGCTCGCCCCCGGCCAACGGTCCGTCCGACCTGACGCACGCCCGGCGTGCGAGCTACCGGTGATCGATTTCCGGTTCGGTCGGGGCCGGCTCCGCTGGGGGGAGGACGGCCCGCCCGGTCAGCCGCCAGTACTGCCGGTGCTCCTCGTCGCGCACCACCACCCCGATCCGACCCAGCTCCCGGCGAATCTCCCGTACGTCGCCCTTGCGGTCCCGGGTCAGGGCGTCCTGCCGGGCCCGCAGCAGCGCGTCGGCCCCCACCGGCAGCCCGGGCAACCCGGCCACCCACAGCCGGTACGCCGCCCGGTGCGGGTCCTCGTCCGCCCACGGCCAACCGTGCGCGCGAAATGCCGACCGCAGCCGGCCCCGGTCCAGCTCCGTGCGCTCCCGGACCAGCTCGCCGCCGTCGGCGTCGAGCAGCACCAGGTCCCGGTCGTCGGCGAAGACGACCCGGACCTCGCGCCGCCCCACGTCCTGCCGCCGGCCGTCGCGACGCAGCCCGACCCGCTCGGTCTCCACCGTGACGGTGAGCCGTTCGGCGGTGCCGGCCGTTGCCAGCAGCCCACCGGCGAGCGCGCCCAGCGCCGCGGCGCCGATCGTCACCTGCGGCTGCGGCAGCCGGGACAGCGCCTCGAACAGCCCCTGCGCCGGCGCCCACGGCAGCTCGGCGATCCAGCCGGCCGCCGCGGCGAGCAACCAGCCCGCTCCCGCGCCGAGCAGCGGGAACCCACCCCACATGACGGCCAGCTCGGCCGCCCCGCCGGTGACGGTGCTGCGCGATCCAGGGGCGCCGAGCATGGTCAGGCCACCTCGCGGCGCAGCGTGCGGACCAGCCCGGCGAGCACCGGCACGGCCAGCCAGACCAGCAACGACACCGCCAGCCGGCCCCACTGCCCGGCGGTCAGCTCTCCGGTGAACAGCGGCTCCATGGTCCGGCCGGTGTCCAGCCAGCCGGCCGGCCCGCGCAGCCCCGGAACCAGCTCGCCGAGGATCGACCACACGGTGGGCAGCAGCAGGTAACTGACCACGGCGAGCGGGGTGTTGAGCAGCAGCAGCCCGAAACCGGCGCCCATCAGCACGTTGGCCACCTGGAAGATCACGGCGTTCAGCAGCAACGACTCGTCGAACCGCCAGCCGCCACCGTCGCCGATGGCGCCGGCGACCAGCGTGCCGGCGGCCGCCACCGCCAGGCTGGCCAGCACCGAGGCGAGCGCCGCCACCACGACCGCGGCCAGCTTCGCCGCGACCACCCGCTCCCGGCGCGGCACCAGGGCGTACGTGCTGAGCGCGGTGCGCTGCGACCACTCGCTGGTGATGGAGAGGATGCCCAGCACGGGCAGCAGCACCCCCACCGGCAGCATCGACGGCACGAAGAAGTTCACGAACGTGTGGTCCGCCTCGTTCGCGTAGATGAGTTGCAGGACCACGATGGCGGCGGTGGTGAGCCCGATGGTGATCAGCAGCCAGAGCCCGGCCCGAGTGTCGGTGAGCTTGCGCAGCTCCACCCCGGTCAACCGGAGCAGGGACGGTCGTCGTAGGCCGGGACGGCGCTGCGGAGCGACGGCGCTGGCGGTGGGTGCGGTCGTGGTGGTCACTTGTCGGCCTCCCTGGTCGACTCGGCGGCGGTGAGGGTGAGGAAGAGCTGCTCCAGCCCGCCGCTGGCCGGGCGCAGCTCGGTCAACGCCACCCCGGCGTCCACGGCGGCCTGCCCGACGGCCTCGCCGTCGGCGCGGACCACGAGCCCGTCCGCGGCGTCGGTGGCGGCGAGGCCGGCGGCGTCCAGGGCCCGGCGCAGCGCCCCGACGTCCCGGGCGCGCACCATCGTGCCGCCGCCGGCGAGCAGTTCGGTCTTGTCGCCCTGGGCCACGATCCGGCCGCCCCCGATGACCACCAGCCGGTCCGCGACCGCCTCCACCTCGCGCAGCAGGTGGGAGGAGAGCAGCACGGTGCCGCCCCGGTCGGCGAAGTCGCGCAGCAGACCGCGCATCCAGAAGATCCCCTCCGGGTCCAGCCCGTTGGCCGGCTCGTCGAGGATCAGCACCCGCGGGTCGCCCAGCAGCGCCAGCGCCAGACCGAGGCGCTGCCGCATGCCCAGCGAGTACGCCCGGACCCGCCGCTTCGCCGCCGCCGCGTCCAGCCCGACCTGCTCGAGCTTCGCGCCGACCTCCCGCCGGTCCACCCCCATCGTGTACGCCGCCACGGCCAGCGCCTCCCGGCCGGTGCGCCCGGCGTGCTGGGCCGAGGCGTCCAGCAGCACGCCCACCTCCCGCCCGGGGTTGGCCAACTGCCGGTAGGGCCGCCCGTCGACGGTGGCCCCGCCGGCGGTGGGTGGGGTGAGCCCGCAGATCATCCGCAGGGTGGTGGACTTGCCGGCACCGTTCGGCCCGAGGAATCCGGTCACGGTGCCCGGCTCACAGCGGAACGACACGTCGTCGACGGCCGAGTGCCGGCCGTACCGTTTGCTCAGATGCTCCACGCTGATCATGCCGTCGAGCGTGCCCGCGCCGGCCGGCCGTCCGCTGCGGCCGGCGGTCGGTGACCACGGCGACCTTGGTCGACGCCTGGATCTCGACTTTGGTCGCTGGTCGCCGGGCGGCGCCGGTGCCTAGCATGGGCGGGTGACCAGCGCCGTCGTGCCGGAACACCCGTGGCTGCTGCCCGGGGCGCTCGTCGTGCCGACCGCCCGGTCCCGGGCCCACCCGCGGCGCACCACCCGCGACTGGATCGTGGACAGCCTCGCCTTCCTGCTCTGCCTCAGCTGGGTCCTGTACAGCACGGCGGACGCCCTCACCCCGCACCCGACGCTCGCCACCCGGCTGCCATACGGCTGGATGATCGTGGCGGACGCGCTGCTCGGGCTGGTCTGCTGCGGGCTGCTCTGGTTCCGCCGGCGCTGGCCGCTCGGGCTGGCGGTGGCCAGCCTGCCGCTGACCGCGTTCTCGCTCGGCGCGGCGATACCGCTGCTGATCCTCTACTTCACGGTGGTGGTGCACCGGCGCACGGCGGTCGCGTTGGCGATCACCGCGGCCGGGCTCGTCACCAACTTCGCCTTCGGCTACCTGCGCCCGGATCCGGACATGTCGTACTGGGCGGTCACGGTGTGGGGCGTGGTGATCGCCGGGACGGTGCTGGCCTGGGGGATGTTCGTCCGGGCCCGCCGGCAGTTGGTGGTGTCGCTGCGTGAGCGCGCCGAGCGGGCCGAGACGGAGCAGCAGTTGCGCGTGGCGCAGGCCCGCCAGTTGGAGCGCACCCGGATCGCCCGGGAGATGCACGACGTGCTGGCGCACCGGATCTCCCTGCTCAGCCTGCACGCCGGCGCACTGGAGTTCCGCCCGGACGCGCCGGCCGAGGAGGTGGCGAAGGCCGCCGGGGTGATCAGGGGGAGCGCGCACGCGGCGTTGCAGGACCTGCGCGAGGTGATCGGGGTGCTGCGCGCGGAGACCGCCGACGAGGAGGATCCGCAGCGCCCGCAGCCCACCCTGGGTGACCTGCCGGCGTTGATCGAGGAGTCCCGGGCCGCCGGGGTCCGGGTCAACGCGAGCGACCTGGTGGCCGCGCGGGGGTCGGTGCCGGCCGCGGTCGGGCGCAGCGCTTACCGGATCGTGCAGGAGGGGCTGACCAACGCGCGCAAGCACGCCCCCGGCGCGGTGGTGACGGTCAACCTGGCCGGCGGGCCGAGTGACGGGCTCACCGTGGAGATCCGCAACCGGTGGCCGGTGGGCGGGGTGAACGCCCCCGAGCTGCCGGGCGCCGGCACCGGGCTGGTCGGCATCACCGAGCGGGTCACCCTGGCCGGCGGCCGGCTCGAGCACGGGCGCGACGACCGGGGCGACTTCCGGCTCGCCGCCTGGCTGCCGTGGCCGGCGTGACCGGGCCGGGGGTGGCCGGCTCGGAGTCGTTCGCGGCCGGCCCGGCGGGTTCCGGCGGCGGGGCGCCGAGCGAGCCCGCGCCGGGCGGCGAGCCGGTGCGGGTGCTGATCGTCGACGACGACCCGCTGGTCCGGGCCGGGCTGTCCATGATCCTCGGCGGGGTGCCGGACCTGCGGGTGGTGGGGGAGGCCGCCGACGGCAGCGAGGTACCGGCCGCGGTCGCCGCCACCCGACCGGACGTGGTGCTGATGGACATCCGGATGCCGAGGCTGGACGGCCTGGCCGCGACCGAGACGCTCCGCGCGCTGCCGCAGCCCCCCGAGGTGCTGGTGCTGACCACCTTCCACGCCGACGAGCAGGTGCTGCGGGCGTTGCGCGCCGGCGCGGCGGGCTTCCTGCTCAAGGACACCCCGCCGGCCGAGATCGTGCAGGCGGTGCGCCGGGTGGCCGCGGGCGAGGCGACCCTCTCGCCGGTGGTCACCCGTACCCTGATCGCGCACGTCACCGGTGCCGCGCCCACTGCCGCCGGGCCAGATCCACGCCGGGACCGGGCGCTGCGCCGGCTGGCCGGGCTGAGCGAGCGCGAGCGGGAGGTCGCGGTGGCGCTCGGCCAGGGCCGGACCAACGCGGAGATCGCCGCCGAGCTGTACATGAGCGTGGCGACCGTCAAGGCGTACGTCTCCCGGCTGCTGACCCGGCTCGACCTCAACAACCGGGTGCAGGTGGCTCTACTGGTGCACGACGCCGGCCTGGTCTGACTGTTCCGCCGCCGCGTCTACGCCCCTGATTAACACAGCTGAGGGTTACACTCATTCTTGAGTGTTCCATTTTTGGAAGTATCAGGGGTAGCTGCATGGACGGGTTCGTGGGGCGTCAACGGGAGTTGGCGCAGCTCGACGGCATGCTGCGCCGGGTGCGCGGCGGTGGCCGGGCAGGTCGTCCGGGCCGTGCCCTGCTCATGCGCGGACGCCGTCGAGTGGGCAAGTCACGCCTGGTCGAAGAGTTCGTCGAGCGTGCCGAGCTCCCACACCTGTACTTCACCGCCTCGGCGCAGCCCACTGTCGGCGCGGAACTCGGGTTGTTCGTCGAGGCGGCGGCCGGCTCGACGCTCCCTGGCGCGCATCTGTTTCAGGCGCAGGTTCCACGTACCTGGGACGCCGCGCTCACGCTGCTCGCCGCCGCGCTGCCCACCGACGGCCCCAGCGTGGTCGTGCTGGACGAGATGCCATATCTGATCGCCAGCGACCCCGGCTTCGAGGGCACGCTGCAGAAGGTGTTCGACCGGGAGTTGTCCCGGCGGCCGGTCCTTCTGATCTGTGTGGGCTCGGACCTCGCCATGATGGAGGCGTTGAACGATTACGGCCGCCCGTTCCACCAGCGCGCCAGCGAGATGGTCATCCCGCCGCTGGGCCCGGCGGAGGTCGCGCAGATGCTCGCACTTCCGGCTGCCGAGGCGTTCGACGCCTACCTGGTCTCCGGAGGCCTGCCCCTGATTCTCGACGAATGGCCCGCGGGCGCGACGCTGCGGGACTATCTCGCCGATGCGGTGACGGACCCGACCTCGGCGTTGATCGTCAGCGGCGAGCGGGCGTTGGCGGCCGAGTTCCCGGTGCAATCCCAGGCCGGGTTGGTGCTGCGGTCGATCGGGTCCGGCGAACGGACCTTCTCGCTGATTGCCCGGGCAGCCGGCGACCTACCGCAGGCGTCACTCACGAGAGCGTTGCGACTGCTGACCGACAAGCGGATGGTCGAGGTCGGGCTGCCCCTGTCCACCAGACCGTCCCGGGAGACCCGGTACAGCGTCGCCGACCCGTACCTTCGTTTCTGGCTGTCGTTCCTCGGGCCCTATTTGTCCGAGATCGAGCGAGGACGAGGCGACCTGACCCTGGGTCGGATCAATTCGGCGTGGACGACCTGGCGAGGACGTGCGATCGAGCCGGTCGTGCGCGAGGCTTTGCGCCGGCTGCCGCCGGGCCACCTGCCAGCGGGCACGAGCGAGGTCGGCGGCTACTGGACCCGGACCAACGACCCGGAAATTGATCTCGTCGGTGCCGATCGGGGGCCGATCGCCAACCGACTCACCTTCGTGGGGTCGGTCAAATGGTTGGAGAACCGGCCCTTCGACGTCCATGACCTGGGCCGGCTGCTTCAGCACCGGTCCCGGCTACCGGGTGCGGACGAGGACTTGGCGCTGGTCGCGGTCTCGCGCAGTGGTGTGGTCACCGAAGGCGTTCAAGGGTTGCTGCCGGAGGACCTGCTCGCCGCGTACCCGCATTGAACTTTCGGTCGGCGGCGGCCGTACCACTGCCCGAGGATGTGGTGCGGCGGGCCCGCCGCGCCGCTGCCGAGTTGCGGGAGGTCTGCCGTGCGAGTTGGTGAGCAGTCGACGGATCCCATCGATCAGGTACTGGGTGAGGTGCCGGTGCCGGCGCCGCTGACCCCCGAGGACGTCCGGCTCGCGGTCCGGGCGGTGGTCGTGCACACCGCGGAGGAGTGGCCGACCGGGCCGCTGTGCCGCAACGACGGGGCCACATATCCGTGCCGCCTGCACCGCTGGGGCCGGCGGGTGCTGAGCGCGCACGGGCTCAACGACCGCCAGATCGAGGCGCTGATCCGGCACGGCAACCCGTTCGTGCACGTGCCCTTCCCGTTCACCGCCACCGGTCAGCCCGCCCGGGCGGTGCCGCCGGGCGTACGCCCGGTGGTGCACGCCGCGGGCACCGGCCGGCCGGTGGTTCCCCCCGCCCCCGCGCCGCGCTGGCCCCGGGCGAGCTGAGCGGAGGTACGGCCGCCAGCCTTACCGGGGCAGGACGACGCCGGCCCGACGCGGGGTTCCCCACCCGCGCCGGGCCGGCGTCGGTACCGGTGACCGCTCAGCGGACCCCGCAGTCCGGTGCCGACCAGCTCGTCGTGTTGGAGCTGTTGTCCCTGTTGTTCTCCCGGCGCGAGTCCACGTGCACGTGGTCGTCGTGGTCCGGGTAGCCCGGCCCGTAGATGCCGCTGAAGCCGTGGTTGCGCGCCTCGCGGGCGACCTGGCAGAGCGACGAGTTGCGCGAGGTCACGTCGGCGGCGTTGCCGTAGAGGTGCTGGCTGTCCGACGCGCCGCCCACCCGGTTGTTGCAGGTCTGGCTGCGGAAGCCGCTGCTGATGTTGAGCGGCTTGTCGCCGAGGCTGCGCCGCAGCGCCTCCAGCTTCCACATGTTGCGCAGCGCGTTCTCCCGGGTCTCGGCGGCCGGGCGCGGGCCGCCGCTCCAGCCGCTGCGCCCGCAGCCGTCGTCCAGCTCGGTGAAGCTGAAGTGCCGTGGCGTGCAGTCGTTGTCCTGCAGCTCGTAGAGCTTGCCGTAGGTCTGTGGGCCCGCGACGCCGTCCGCCCGCAGGCCGTACGCCTGCTGGAAGCGCCGGACCGCGGCGGCGGTCTTCGGTCCGAAGATGCCGTCGTTCTCCACGATGTCGCGGTAGCCGGCCCAGCCGGCGATCCGGATCTGCAATTGCCGGACGTCGCTGCCGGAACGCCCCTGGTAGAGGTTGCGATTCCAGGTGTAGCAGCCGTCGGCGTGGGCTGCTGGCGCGGCGACCACCGTGGCGATCGCGGCGCCCGGCAGAGCCAGGGCGAAGGCGACGGCAGCCCGCTTCAGGGTGTTTACGCGCACAGAAGTCCTCCCGATAGGAGAGCGATTGGGGTGGGCTTCGGGACATCGACCTCGCGTCCCGTGATTTCCACCCTGACACTCAT
Source organism: Micromonospora sp. NPDC093243 (assembly GCF_044753725.1). NCBI lineage: Bacteria > Bacillati > Actinomycetota > Actinomycetes > Micromonosporales > Micromonosporaceae > Micromonospora > Micromonospora sp. NPDC093243. Next base: position 208,190 of record NZ_JBIVNT010000003.1, read on the forward strand.
CGTTCGGGTTGGTGGCGATTAACGAGAATCGTCCTCATGATTCGCGGTTCCTGGGTAGTGACTGTGAATTCGGCTGATTTGCGAAACAGCCATTCCCGCCGTACGGCGGCAGAAAAGCGCAAAACCGCACCGAACGTCGCGCCGTGCCCCACCGAGGGTGATGTTCTCCCGCCTCGGCCACCCGGTAACGTCAGCGCCGGTTGATGGACTGGCGGAGGTGGACGTGGCCCGGGGAGGCGTCTTCTGCGTCGAGGGGCAGTGGCACCGCGACCTGAACGAACGCGGCTCCGTGCTGCCCACGCTCGAACTGCTCGAACGGCTCGGCAAGATCCGGTTCATCCACAAGGACGCGGCCACCCGCGACGAGCTCTTCTACTTCCTGGACCGCTGGCTGCTCAAGCAGTACGCCGACCACCGGGTCGGCTTCTTCGCCATGCACGGCGAACCGAGCCGGCTCCGCCTCACCGACTGGCACTCGGTCGAACTCGCCGACGTCGCCGAACTGATGGCGGGCCGCTGCGAGGGGCGACGGCTCTACTTCGGCAGCTGTTCGGTGCTGCGCGCCTCCGACGCCGCGCTGCGTGAATTCCTGGACATCACCGGAGCGGCCCTGATCTGCGGTTTCACCCGCGAAGTCGACTGGGTTGAATCGGCTGCCTTCGAAACCGTGCTGCTCGACGTGCTCGCCAATGGGCATCGGCACAACGCGGCCGAACTGCGGATGGGCTCGGCGCACTGGGCGCCGCTCGCGTCGTACCTCGGCTTCCGGGTGATCTACGCCAACGGCCGTGCCTGGCGCCCGACCGGCCGGCCCCGGGTGCCCGCCCAGTCCGCCGTCGACCGTCGCGCCCACCATCCCCGCTGACCCGGGGCACCGCGCCGCGGCCCGGCCGGATGCCCTGGTAGAAACGATCCGTGGCCCCCAGCATCGCGACAAACACGAAGGTCGACCGGGACGCCCTGGTCGAGTTCCTCCGGCCCCGGCACAAGGTGCTCCTGATGACCACCCGGGCGGACGGGCGACCGCAGTCGTCGCCGGTCGCCGCCGGGGTCGACACCGCCGGCCGGCTGGTGGTCTCCACCTATCCCGAGCGGGCCAAGGTGGCCAACATCCGCCGCGACCCGCGGGTGTCGGCCTGCGTGCTCTCCGACGACTGGAACGGGCCCTGGGTGCAGATCGACGGCACCGCCGAGGTGCTCGACCTGCCGGAGGCGCTCGAACCGTTGGTCGAGTACTTCCGCTGCATCTCCGGCGAGCACCCGGACTGGGACGAGTACCGCGCGGCGATGCTCCGGCAGGGCAAGTCGCTGATCCGGGTCACCATCGACAGCTGGGGGCCGATCGCCACCGGCGGCTTCCCGGCCCGCCTCGCCTAGCCTCCGCCGTCAGTACGCGGCGGTGAAGCGGGTGTTCTCGTGTCGCGGGTTCTCGATCTCGTCGACGATCGCGACCGCGAGGTCCTCGTAGGTGAGCACCGAGCGGCCCTGGTCGTCGGTGACCGGCTGGTCGGTGCCGGTGCGGTACTGCCCGGTCCGCTCGCCCGGATGGAACTCCAGCGGCGGTGGGGAGACGTACGTCCAGGTGACCCCGTCCGCGCAGGTGCGGTAGTAGTCGAGGGCGTCGGCCTGCCCCTGGGCCGAGGCGCGGTACTCGGCCGGGAAGTCCGGCTCGTCGAGGTAGGGCGTCCCCTTCGGGGTGAGCAGGGTCGACCCACCGCCGAGGTGGATGATCCGCGGCGGATCGGGCATCTCACGCAGCGTGCCGACCAGCGTCTCGGCCGCGTCGCGCCACAGCTCCCGGTCGCCCCCGCCGATCGCCACCACGAAGACGTCCGCCGCCGGGGCCAGCTCGCGTACGCTCCGCTCGCTGGTGGCGTCCCCGGTGACCACCTGGACACCGGTCGGCAGGTACGAGGTGGCCTCCGGGCGGCGCACCGCCCCGGTCACCCGATGCCCCCGGTCGATCGCCTCGGCGGCGACCCGGGATCCCGCGGTGCCACCCGCGCCGAACACGACGATGTTGCTCATGATCGCCTCCCGCCGGACGTAGCCCCGCCCTCAGGCTATTGACCGGCCCGGCCGGCGTGTGCCGTTACCCGAAGAACCGGGCGGTCAGTCGACCAGCGCGGAGTAGACGAGCTGGCGCAGCTGCGGTCGGATCGGGTAGGTGCTGGACGGCATGAGCTGGGTGAAGAAGAGCGCGGTGATCTCCTCCGCCGGATCGACCCAGAACGCGGTGCTCGCCACCCCGCCCCAGTAGTACTCGCCGACGCTGCTCGGCACCCGGCTGGGGATCGGGTCGTCGACCACCGCGAAGCCCAGCCCGAAACCGATCCCGTCGAGGGTGGTCTCGGCGAAACCGCCGGTGGAGAGGGTGCCCAGGTCCTGCCCGCCGGGCAGGTGGTTACGGGTCATGAAGCGCACGGTGCGCGGCCCGAGCAGCCGCACCCCGTCCAGCTCGCCGCCGCGCAGCAGCAGCTGGGTGAACCGGTGGTAGTCGGCGGCGCTGGAGATCAGGCCACCGCCGCCGGAGTGCAGGACCGGCTTCTCGTACGCCAGCGCGCCCAGCTTGTCGTAACGGAACGCGCGGCCGGTGCGCGGATCGGGCGCGTAGAGGGCCGCGAGCCGGTCCGCGGCGTCACCCTCGACCCACCAGTGGGTGTCGGTCATGCCGAGCGGCCGGAAGATCCGGTCGGCGAAGAAGGCGTCCAGGCTCTGCCCGGAGACGACCTCGATCAGCCGGCCCAGCACGTCGGTGGCGACCGAGTAGCCCCAGGCGGTGCCGGGCTGGAAGAGCAGCGGCAGCTCGCCGAACGCCCGGGAGGCGGTGGCCAGGTCGACGTCCGCCGGTGGGTAGAGGTCGTAACCGGCGGCCCGGTAGAGGCCGTCGACCACCGAGGTCTGCATGAAGCCGTAGGTCAGGCCGGAGGTGTGGGTGAGCAGGTGCCAGACCCGGATCGGCTCGACCGCCGGCACGGTGTACGGCTTGAGCGTCGAGCCCTTGGCGTAGACCCGCAGGTCGGCGAACTCGGGCAGCCAGCGGCTGATCTCGTCGGTCAGCTCGAAGCGGCCCTCCTCCCACAGCATCATCGCCGCGACCGAGGTGATCGGCTTGGTCATCGAGTAGATCCGCCAGAGGGTGTCCGGCTCCACCGCGACGCCGGCCTCGACGTCCCGCAGCCCGTGCGTCGTGGAGTGCACCACCTCACCGCGCCGGGTGACCACCGCCTGCCAGCCGGCGAGCCGGCCGTCGTCGACGTACCTGCCGAAGTGCTCGTCGATCCGCGCCAGCCGCGCCGGGTCGAAGCCGATCTGGTCCGGGTCGATGCTCCGCGCCACACTCACGTCGCCGAACCTACTCGCCGGTTCGCCGCTACCGGAAGGGCCATCGTGTCGGCGACGCCCACTAGCCTGGCCGGATGCCGGAGCTGACCGAGGACACCACCTTCCGCCACGAGGACTGGTACGGCGAGGAGCTGACCGATCGGCACTTCGTGGGCTGTGAGTTCTTCCACGTGGACCTGACCGAGGCGGTGAGCCGGGGCGCGGTCTTCACCGGCTGCACCTTCGGCAACGTGCTCTTCAACGCCTCCCGACACGTCGACTCCGCCTTCACCCGCTGCGTCTTCAAGCGGTGCAACTTCTTCGAGGCCGAGTTCACCGGCTGCAAGCTCGTCGGCAGCACGTTCAGCCAGTGCGATCTGCGTCCGCTGACGGTCGCCGGCGGCGACTGGTCCTTCGCCGCGCTGCCCGGCGCCGACCTGCGCGGCGTCCGGCTCACCGACGTACGGATGCGCGAGGTCGACCTGAACGGGACCAACCTCACCGGGGCCACGGTGACCGGCGTCGACCTCTCCGGCGCGCAACTGCACAGCGCCCGACTGAGCGGGGCCGACCTGCGCGGCAGCGACCTGAGCGCGCTCGATCCGCTGGTCGTCGAGCGGGCCGGCGCGGTCGTCGACCCGGAGCAGGCCATGATGATCGCCCGGGCGCTCGGCTTCGAGATCCGCTGACGAAAGTCGACGGCGGCTGTCAGGTATGGCTGCCATGGTGGCCACATGGTGTGGTGGTCAGATCTGATCGAGGAGCAGCCCGAGTTCGCCGACCGGGTGCGGGCCCGCTTCGCGGTCCGCAAGCACGGCACGATGGCGACCTTGCGCCGCGACGGCGCGCCGCGGATCAGCGGCACCGAGTTCGACTTCGGCGCGGATCACCTGCGCCTGGGCAGCATGACCGGGGCTCGCAAGGCGACGGACCTGCGCCGCGACCCGCGGGTGGCGCTGCACTGCCCGACCGAGGACACTCCGGCCGACGACCCGACCTCCTGGGGCGGCGACGCGAAGATCAGCGGCATCGCCCACGAGGAGAACCCGGCGGACGACGGGTCGCACCGGTTCCGGATCGAGCTGACCGAGGTGGTGTTGACCCGCGTGGGTGACCCGCCCGACCACCTGGTGATCGAGAGCTGGCACCCGGGTCGGGGGCTGCGACGCCGCGAGCGGCGCTGATCCTCCGGGCGGTCGTCACGGCCGCCCGCCATGTCCCGGCCCGCGGTCCGTAAGAGGTGTACCGAGATTCCGCTTCCGATCGATGTCCGCTACCTTGCCGTAACAGACTGGGCGCCGCGACCGTCCGGTTCTGGTGGATCCGACGAACCGGGCGCGGCACGACTGTGCCGCGGCACGGCCGCGCGCCACCGGGCCGAATCGTCCGGTGCGGAGCGGAGGACCGGTGGCGGAGGAGGACTTCACCCGGACGGGCACGGGTGCGTCCGGTCGGGGAGCCGGCCATCGTGCAACCACCACACCGGCGCGGCACCGGTCGCGGGCCTCGTTCGCGGCCCATCCGGCGCTGCGCTGGTGGCTGGCCCCGGTCCGCCAGCGTCGATGGGCGGTCGCCGGGCTCGCCGCGCTGGCCAGCCTCACCGCCCTGATCGCGTACGTCGGGTCCGGTCCGGAGCCCGAGTCGGGCCCGCACGGCGGGGTGCCGGCCGGGGTGGGCCGGCCGACCGGCTTCCCTGCGGTCGAGGCGAACGGGAGCGACACCGGGCCGGCCAGCCCCGGGCTGCGGCCCCGTCAGCGACCGCCGAGCGTCGCGCCCACCCCGTCGGTCACCACTCCCACGCCCGCGCCGGCGCTGCTTACCGTCAGGCAGGGCGACATCCCGGCCGAGGTCGACCTGACCGCCGCCGGGCCCCGGGACTGGGTGCACTGGGGGCTGCGCGGCGGTGACTCGACGGTCCGCAAGCGGAACGGCTCCGGAGAGATCGCGGACGAGGGTGGCCGCGGCGCCCGCGGCGGCTGGGACGGCAACCAGGAGGTGTTCAGCTGGCGGGACGGCGCCGCGGTGCGGGCGGCCAGCGGCACCCCGAACGGCGTCTACACCTGCGGGGCGGGCAACGGTTTCGCGCTGGCCGTCGCCGGCAGCGGCGAGCTGCGAACGGTGCGGCTCTACGTCGGCCTCTGGATGGCCCGAGGCCGGTTGGAGGCTCGGCTCTCGACGGGGGGCCCGACCACCACGCTGCGGATGGAGGATCCACACACCAGCCGCAGCGCCGAGTTCACGCTGAGGTTCCGGGCTCCCCGGGGAGCCCGGCTGCTGATCAACTGGAGCACCGAGAAGGTCTTCACCGGCGACTGCGGCAACGTCGGGGTCCAGGCGGTCGCCCTGCGCTGACCAGCGACACGTCCGGCCGTTCTCGGCGGTGGTCGGCGGCGGTCGTTCGTCCGGCCGGCAAGTGCGGGCGGGGGTAGCGTGGGCGCGATGAATCTGGTCGATCAGAAGGGACCTCGGCGATGACCTCCAGCGAGCAGGTCGTGGACAGCCCGACGAGCTGGGTTGCCGACCACATCCACCGCTACGTGCAGACCGGCGGGGCGGACGGCCACGAGTGGCGGCCCGGGGTGTTCACGCTGCTGCTGACGACCCGGGGTCGGCGCAGCGGCAAGCCGCGTCGCACCGCCCTCATCTACGGGCGGAACGGCGAGGACTACCTGGTCGTCGCCTCGCAGGGCGGTGCGCCGGAACACCCGGCCTGGTACCGCAACCTGCTGGCGGATCCGGTGGTGGAGGTGCAGGTCGGCGCGGAGACGTTCACCGCCCGGGCGCGCACCGCCACGCCGGAGGAGAAGCCGCGGATGTGGACGACGATGGCGGCGATCTGGCCGGCGTACGACGACTACCAGACCAAGACCGACCGGGAGATCCCGGTGGTGGTGCTGGAACGCGACTGACCCGCACCCGCGCGGTCTCCTTACCCCGCAGGTAATCGACGGCCCGGCGCGTGCCGCGCAGACTTCTCCCATCGGCCCGGCCTCGCCGGCCGGGCCGCACCGACTGGGAGGACCCTCATGCCCGCGTTCGCGCTCGCCCACCTGCGTACCCCGAACACCAACGAGGACGTGCTCACCTACATCGAGCGGATCCAGGCCACCCTGGACCCGTTCGGTGGCCGGTTCCGGGTGCACGGCGCCGAGGTGGAGGTTCTCGAGGGTGAGTGGCCCGGGACCGTCGTGATCGTCGAGTTCCCCGACGTGGAGGCGGCCCGCGCCTGGTACGCCTCGCCGGCGTACCAGGAGATCCTGCCGCTGCGGACCCGGCACATCGAGGGCTCGGCGATCATCGTGTCCGGGGTCGGGCCCGACTACGACCCGACGCGGACCGCGGCCCGGCTGCGCGCACAGGTGGCCGGCTGAGATCGACGGGACAGTTTGTCCGTCACCGCGCGTCGACGCGGACGTACCTTTCTGCTGTCCCGGTCTGACCGTCCTGTGTGGAGGCCCCGCAGATGAGCAGCAGCACCGCCCACCGCGCCCCTACCCTCACCCCGACCCGTGCGGCGGAGCCCGTCGGCGACGTGCTCCGGGAGATTCCACTGCCGCCCTACGTGACCGGTGAGGACGCCCAGTTCGCGGTGCGGGCGGTGGTGGTGCACGCACCCCGCAGCTGGTCCGGCGGGACGGTCTGCCGCAACGATGCCAGCCCGCACCCGTGCCGGCTGCACCGCTGGGGAGCCCGGGTGCTGGCCCTGCGCGGCCTGCGGGACGCGGAGATCGCCGCGCTCATCGAACGCGGCGACCCGACGGCACCGGTGCCCACCCGCGCGGGCGCCTGACCGGCGGCCCCCGGCCCTCGCGAGACGCCGGGGCCGGGGACCGGACCGGCCGGTCAGCAGGCGATCGGCTTGACCCAGGAGCACTCCACTCCTTCCGGCGCGCGCGGCATGTCGGGCGCCGCCGGTGGCGCCACCCGCGCGGCGCTGGCACCCTGCTCGCTGTGGCCGGCGAGCGCGATGGCGATCTGGTCCTCCAGCGGCTTCACGGTCGAGGCGAGGTAGTTGTTCAACACGACGGAGAAGGCCAGCAGCCGGCCGTCGGCGTCGGTGGCGTAGCCGGAGAGGCTGGAGACGCCGGTGAGGCTCCCCGTCTTGGCGTGCACGTTTCCGGCCGCCGCGGTGCCCCGCATCCGGCTGCGCAGCGTGCCACCGACGAAGCGCTCGGCCTCTCCGGCGATCGGCAGCGCCGCGTACCAGGTGTCGAACCAGGGCTCGGCCCGGACCGCGGCGAGCAGGTCCACGAACTCGCCGGCCGGTACGAGGTTGCGACGGGACAGTCCGGAGCCGTCCCGCTGGCGTAGCGTGCCGGTGTCCATGCCGGCGCCCGCGACGTACTCGCTGATCTCGGTGAGCCCGGCCGACCAGGTGCCCGAGCCGGCGAGCACCCGGCCGATCTCCTTGGTCAGCACCTCGGCGTGCCCGTTGTTGGAGAGCTTGAGGAACGGCACCAGCAGCTCGGCCAGCGGCATCGAGTCGTGCCGGGCCACCGGGGTCGCCCCGCCCGGGGTGGGCTGGCCGAGCACCGTGCGACCGAGCACCCGTACGCCGTGCCGGTGCAGCGCCGCCCGGAAGACGTCGGCGGCGTAGCCGGTCGGCTCCCAGACCGTGACCCAGTCGCTGGCCGGCTCGTCCCCCACCGCGATCTGGCCGGTGACCACGATGGTGTTGCCGCCGTGCTCGCGCTCGAAGGAGACCGACGTCTCCCCGTCGGTCACCGTCTCGGCCCGGTTGTCGATGCGCAGATAGCCGGTCGGCGGGGTGGTGGTGATCACCGGCCGGGCGCCGGCGGCCTTGCCGGGCGCGGCGTGGACGATCACGGTGCCCGCGTCGTAGTCGGTGTCCGGCGCGACCGTCAGCGCGGAGACCTGCGCGGCGTAGTAGTAGGGCTCGTCGTCCCAGGTCCAGTCCGGCCCGAGCCGGGTCCGGTCGTAGCGGGTGTCGTCGGCGACGAGGTTGCCGGCGACCACCCGCACGCCCTTGGCCGCGATCTGGGCGGCGAGCGCGTCGTAGTCGGTGGCCAGCATCGTCGGGTCGCCGCCGCCACGCAGGTAGAGGTTGCCGGAGAGCAGCCCGCCCGCGCGTTTGCCGTTGGTGCTCACGTCGGTGGTGAAGCGGTGCCCCGGCCCGAGCAGCGCCATGGCCGCGGTCGAGGTGAGCAGCTTCGTGTTGGAGGCGGGCACCAGCCGGCGGTCGCCGTTGCGGTCGTAGAGGGTCTCGCCGGTGCTGGTGTCGACCACGACCACCGAGGCCTGCGCTCCGGCCAGCCGGGAGTCGGCGAGGATCGCGTCGATGGTCGCGTTGAGGCGGGTCACCGCGGGTGCCGGAGCCTCGGCGGTTGCGCCGGGCGCGCCGGCGGTCGCCGCCGCGGCGACCAGCGCCACCAGCGCCAGCGTCCGGGGGAAGAGACGTCGATGCATGCGTCGATGCTGTCATGGAGATAATCGCCAGAGAAGGGCCCAGGCCGAAAGTTATTGCCGCCGGAGTGTCAGTCGGCGAGCCGGGTCGCGACCACCGGACCCTCCAGTTCGCCGCTGACCGGTGTCAGTACGGCCACCGCCCGGTCGACCAGACCGTCGTCGACCAGCACCAGCCGTTCGCAGGCGGGATCGCCGGTCCGCTCGGGCAGGTGGTCGGCGAGTGCGCGCACCTGCTCGGCGGCGGCGTCGTCGAGCACGAACCCGTCGGCATCCCACCGGCCGTCCACGGTGAAGAACGCCTTGCTGTCCCGCTCGAGATCGCCGTTGAGGACTACCGTCGGGTTGTCGCCGTCGAGGTCGCTGGACGCCTCGTTCAGGCCCCAGACCTGGTACGACCCCTTTCCCTCGGTCGGCGCGTCGGCCACCGAAACACCCGTGCAGCCGGTGAGCAGCAGCCCCAGCGCCGCTGCCGGCAACAGCCTCGACCAGCCATGTCGTCCCACCATCACGCCTCCGCCCAGCCCGTGGTCCCAGGTCCCACGAGTCAGACCCGACACGCGGCCATCCGGTTCCCGTCGACCGGTCCGCGTCGGTCGGCCCCTGCGCAGCGTCGAGGGTGGGCGGGTGTCAGACCGGTCCGGGTCCCCGGTCCGCGTTCTGGTCGGAGCCGCCCCAGTAGCGCCCGTCCGGCCGGAGGATCAGCGGTGCCGCCAGCGCGGCCAGCGCCCCACCGAGCAGCGGGAAGACGATGAACACCCAGAGCTGCCGCAGGGCGACGCCGCCCTCGAAGAGGGCCGGGCCGAAGGACCGGGCCGGGTTGACCGAGGCGCCGTCGAGGGTGACGCCGACCAGCTGGGTCACGGCGAGCGCCAGGCCGATCGCGACGCCGGAGATGGCCGCCTGGTCGGCGCGGGTGCCCGCCACCAGCACGACCAGCACGAACAGGAAGGTCAGCACGATCTCGAGCACCGCCGCGCCACCCCGGTTGATGTGCCCGCCGTACCCGTTGCTGCCCAACGCGCCGGTCTGGTCCGCCACGTCGCCCCACCGGGTCAGCGCCCAGAGGATGAACGCGGCGATGGTTGCCCCGACGAACTGCGCGATCCAGTAGGCGACCGCGCCGATCAGCGAGATCCTGCCGGAGAGCAGTACGCCGAGCGTCACCGCCGGGTTGACGTGGCTGCCCGAGAGTGGCCCGATCGTGTAGACCAGGGCCAGCATGACGAAGCCGAAGGCGAGCGCGACCACCACCACCCCGCCCTCGATCCGGGCGGCGATCGCGCTTCCCACACCGAAGAAGACCAGCAGCAGGGTGCCGATGAGCTCGGCGAAGTAACGGTGCACGTCCTTCATGAGGCTCAGCGTATGGACTAATCGGGCTTACCAGTGCGAAATGGTAGGTCCATGCAACTGTGAGCGGGGCGACGGCGTGCGCGGGCACAGCGGCGGACCCATCGCTGTTGTACCCGGCGTGGAAACCCGCTCGGTCGACGTGGTGGTGATCGGCGCCGGTCAGGCCGGCCTCTCCGCCGGGTACCACCTGCGTCGCGCCGGCTTCGCCCCCGGCACCGGCTTCGTGATCCTGGACGCCGACGACGGCCCGGGCGGAGCATGGCGGCACCGCTGGCCCACCCTCACCGTCGAGCGGGTGCACGGCTTCCACGACCTGCCCGCGATGCCCTTCCCCGCCGCCGCGCCGGACCAACAGGCGGCCCAGGTGGTGAGCGACTACTTCGAGGCGTACGAGCGGGAGTTCGGGCTAGCGGTGCGCCGCCCGGTCCGCGTCCAGGCGGTGCACCCGCAGCCGGACGGGCGGCTGGACCTGCACACCGACCGGGGGCGGTGGAGCGCCCGGGCCCTGATCAACGCGACCGGCACCTGGAGCCGGCCGTTCTGGCCGCACTATCCCGGCCGCTCGTCGTTCCGGGGTCGGCAGTTGCACACCGCCGACTACCGGGGGCCGGCGGAGTTCGCCGGCCAGCGGGTCGTGGTGGTCGGCGCCGGCACCTCCGCCGTCCAACTGCTCGGCGAGGTCTCCGCGGTCGCCGCCGGCACCACCTGGGTCACCCGGCGTCCCCCCGACTTCCGGGAGATCGAGTTCACCTCGGAGCACGGTCGGGCTGCCGTCGCACTGGTCGACGCGCGGGTCCGGACCGGCCGCCCGCCGACCAGCGTGGTCGGGGTCACCGGACTGCCGGTCACCCCCGAGGTCCGGCGCCTGCGCGAGCAGGGTGTGTTGACGCGGTTACCCATGTTCGACCGGATCACGCCCGACGGGGTCGCCTGGGCCGACGGCCGTTTCGTCGCCGCCGACGTGATCCTCTGGTGCACCGGATTCCGCGCCGCGCTCGACCACCTCGCGCCGCTGAAACTGCGCGCCCCGGGCGGCGGGATCACCATGGACGGGACCCGGGTGGTGGCCGACGAGCGGATTCACCTGATCGGGTACGGCCCCTCCGCGAGCACGATCGGCGCCAACCGGGCCGGCCGCGCCGCGGTCCGCGAGATCCGCGCGCTGCTCACGCCGGCCACCGCTCTCGACTGACCGCGCTCTATTTGACGGATCGCCCGGCAGCGGGCAACGTAGGTGCTGAGGGGCCCTTCACCTGCCCCGATGCGGTGGTGGCGACTGGGTCGCCCCGCGATCGCCTCCCACGTGTGCCCCGGACGCGGGCCGACATCCCGGTCTGCGCCGTTCCGACCGCGATCCGAGAGAATCCACGAGGAGTTCCACCATGCTCACCATGACCGACAACGCCGTCCTGGTCATTCGTGACCTGGCCAATCAGCAGGACGTCGCCGAGGACGGCGGGGTGCGCATCGCCGCCGACGCCGAGGCGGGCTCGCTCACCGTCGAACTGGTCGCCGAGCCGATCCAGGGCGACCACGTGGTGGACACCGAGGGTGCCCGGATCTTCCTGGACGCCGACGCCGCCGAGATCCTCGGCGACGCATCCGTCGACGCGACCGTCGACGACGACGGCATCATCCAGTTCGGCTTCACCGAGCGGCAGTAGCCACTCAGCCGGCCCGGCGGGGCTCGCCGCCGCGCTGCGCCCGGGGCGGTCGGCCACGGCCCGCCGCCTCCGGCCCGGCCGGCCAGGGCGCAGTCCCGCCGTCCCGGCTCGGAGGTCGTAGCCCGGCCAGCACCTGGGCCATATGGTGCGAGGTGCTCCACGCCGTCCAGCTGCTGGTCGAGCCGGCGCCGGCCCCTCGGCGCGCGCGGCGGAGGATCTCGTGGTCGCCCCAGGAGAACGACGCTCCGGCGGCCGGCCAGTGCGGCGCGCCGACCAGCGTGCGGCACAGGTCCGCGAACCGGTCGTCACCCCGCCCGCCCCGTCGTGACCAGCGGTAGATCCACCAGGCACCGTCGGCGGTGTAGCACATGGTGGGCAGCCGGTCGCCCGGCTGCCCGGCGCCGGGCAGCGCCGAGCCGACGCCGTAGTCGCCGTAGCCCACGCCGGAATCGGCGAGGCGCTGCCAGAGCAGCCAGTCCCACCGGCTCAGCCGGACCGGCTCGTCGGTGGGCAGCCGGGAGAGGGTCGGCGGCAGGCCGCCGGCCGCCACCGTCACCGAGCGCCAAGAGTGCCGCCGGGCCCAGTCCAGCAGCCGACGCACCCGCGGCTCGGCGAGCCGGACATCCGCCGGGCAGCACACGTCGCCCGCGTCCACCAGCAGGTCGCACTGCTCCGGCACGAGCCGGGTGAACCGCCAGATCCGCTCCACCGCCGAGGTCGTCGCGTCCGGGCCGGTGCGGTCACGGCCCGCGCGTAGCCGGATCACCGATCGTTGCGCGTACGCCCGGGCCGCGGCACCGTGCGCGACCAGCCGGCGGTCGCTCTCCGCCAGCCCGATCACCGGCACCAGCGGTACGCCCCAGCGGACCAGTTCGTGCTGCGACGTGTCGGGCAGCGCGGTGATGTCGACGGCCGGTAGCAGACCGTCCGGCAGCCGGGTGAGCGCCTCCGATGTGGACCGGTCGGCCAGGTCGACGTCGAGGATCGGGGCGATCAGCGCGGCGGCGGTGGCGTCGAGGTGACTCAACGCCTCCAGCTCGCCCCGCCGGGTGGCGAGGATGGGGCGGTAGACCGGTTCCGCCGCCCGGCCCCCGTGGGCGGGCACCATAGTTCAATGTAGCCAGGCATTCCCATACCTCACAGGGCCGATCGGGCCGGTAAATGACCGGACGCCCGGCGGCCCCGCCACTACGATCGCCGGATGCCCGAGACCCCGCACCGCTACCGGTCGTCCGACGAGGACAGCGCCCGGTGGCTCGGCTTCCCGTTCCGCGACGGGGACATCGTGATCAGCACCCGGTCCAAGAGCGGCACCACCTGGATGCAGATGATCTGCGCGCTGCTGGTGCTCGGCACCCCGGAGCTGCCCGCGCCGCTGCCGGTGCTCTCACCGTGGCTGGACTGGCTGGTCGAGCCGCGCGAGGAGGTCTTCCGACGGCTCGCCGCCCAGCCGCACCGGCGCTTCATCAAGACCCACACCCCGCTGGACGGGGTACCGATCGATCCCCGGGTGACCTACGTGGTGGTGGCCCGGCACCCGCTCGACATGGCCGTCTCCCTCTACCACCAGGCCCGCAACCTGGACCGGGCCCGGATGCGCGAGCTCACCGGGCAGCCGACGCCGACCCAGCCGCCGAAGCCGCCGGCCCCCGTCGAGCAGTGGTTGAGCCGTTGGGTGGACCAGGAGGTCGATCCCCGCGCGGAGCTGGACTCGCTGCCGGGGGTGATGTGGCACCTGCGCGACGCCTGGGGCCGGCGGCACGAGCCGAACGTGGTGCTGGTGCACTACGCCGACCTCCTGAGCGACCTGGACGCGCAGATGCGCCGGCTCGCCGACCGGTGCGGTCTCACCGTGCCCGACGAGCGTTGGCCGGAGCTGGTCGAGGCGGCCACCTTCACCCGGATGCGGGAGCGGGCCGAGCGGCTCGCCCCCGACCCGGCCGGGGTGCTCAAGGACCGTAAGGCGTTCTTCCGGGCCGGGCGGTCCGGGCAGGGGCGAGAGCTGCTCGACGCGGCCGGCCGGGCCCGCTACCAGGACCGGGCCGCCGCGCTGGCCCCGCCCGACCTGCTCACCTGGCTGAACCGCTGACCGACCCGGCGCCCGCCGTCACCCGGCGGGCGTCTGTGCCGCACCGTCGACCCGCCAGACGGCTCCGGCCCGCCGCCGGCTGAGGGCGGTGGGCCGGAGCATCGACGCGGAACCGGAGATCAAGCCGGCTGGCGGAAGCTCAGTCGTCGTCGCCGTGATCGTCGTCGTCGCTGTCGTCATCGTCATCGTCATCGTCATGCTTGTCGTCGTCGTCAGCGTCGTCGTCCGCCGACTCCTGCTCGGCCCGGAGTACCGCACCGCTGTCCCGGTCCACGTCGATGTCGTGCTCGGTGCCACCGGCCACGATCTCCACGCTCCACACCGGACGGCCGTGCTCCTGCTCGGCCTCGACCTCGACGATGCGTCCGCCACCGGCCCGGGCCAGCGCGATCTCGCCGGCCCGCTGCTGGTCCACCCGGTCGCCGGTCGCCGGAGCACTGCTCTGCCCCGGGGTGGCGCTGTTCGTCGGGGCGCCGCTCGGGCTGCCCGGTGCGCCGCTGGTGGCACTGTCGTCCGGCGTAGCGCTGGCGGTGCTGTCGTCCGGCGTAGCGCTGGCGGTGCTGTCGTCCGGCGTGCCCGGCGCGGTCGTGGCGGCGGCCAGGGTGGTGCCCTGGGCGCGCTGCCCGTCGGCGGCGCTGACGCCGAGCGCCACCCCCGCCACCGCGAGCACGGCCGCTCCGGCCGTGGTCAGGATCATCGCGCTGCGCTTCATGTCTCCACCTTTCCTCGGTTGTCAGTTACGAGGATCGGTTTCGCCCGGATAGCACCGCGCTGTGCGGATGCTAAGGCCCGGTTAAGCCGCCGGCGGGCCGAGCCGGAGGCGGACCTCCGCCCCGCCGCCCGGGGCGGTGGCCAGCTCCAACAGTCCGCCGGAGGCCTGCGCCGCCCGCCGGGCGATGTCCAGCCCGAGGCCGGTCGAACCGGCCGCGCTGGCACCCCGACGGACCGCGTCGGCCGGCATGCCCGGCCCCCGGTCGGCCACGGTCAGCACCACCTGCCCGCCGTCGCGGACCAGCCGGACGGTGAACGGGGTGCCGTCCGGGGTGTGCGCGAAGACGTTGCCGAGCAGGGCGTCCACCGCCGCCGCCAGCTCGTCGGCGGGCACGCCGACCGGGAGTGGGCCGGGTGCCAGGTCGAGGATCACCGCTCGGCCGGTGTCCTCGGCGAGCACCGACCAGAACTGCACCCGCTCGCCGACGATGCCGGCCGCGTCCGAACCGGCCGGCCCGGCCCCCGGCGACCGCCGCCAGCGGGCCTGCTGGATCAGGCCGGTGACCGCCCGTTCCACGCCGTCCACCGCGGCGGTGAGCCGGGCGGCGTCGTCCGGGTCGCGCAGCGACTCCGCCTCCAGCCGCAGCGCGGTCAACGGGGTACGCAGCCGGTGGGACAGGTCCGCGACCTGCTCGCGCTCCTGCACCAGCAGCACCTGGATCCGGCTGGCCAGATGGTTCAGCGCGCCGGCGACCTCGCGCAGCTCGGCGGGCCCGGACGGGGTGACCCGGGCGTCCAGTTCGGCGTTGGCGAGCCGGTGCGACACCGCGGAGAGCGCGCCGATCGGCCGGACCAGGGTGCGCGCCAACCGGTCCGCGACCAGCAGCCCGATCAGCACCAGCAGCACCCCGAGCAGGGCGAGCACCAGCCAGGCCCGGGTCACTCCCGCGGTCAGCTCGGCCCGGGGCACCTCGACCCGGATCACCCCGGTGCCGTCCGCCCGGCCCTGTACGGCGATGACCACCTCCCGGCCCGCCGCGGACTCCCCGGTCAGGCTCTGGCCACGGGCGGCCAACGCCACCGCCGCGGTACGGGGCACCGGCGCGCCGAGCACGGCACCGTCGGGCAGGTAGACGCTCACCGGTCGTCCGGAGTCGGCGGCGAGCTGCTCGACGGTGAGCCGGATGGTGGCCGGGTCGGCGGTGCCCACCACCGGGACGAGGCTCTGCGCGTCGGCGGTGGCCCGCACGGTGGCCCGGTCCTCGGCGACGGTCCGCACCAGCAGAGCCAGCGGCACCAGGAACGCGATCAGGATCAGCACGCTGACCGCGGCGACCAGCAGCGCCAGCCGGGCCCTCATCCGGCGACCGCCGGCGGTTCCAGCCGCACCCCGACGCCGCGCACGGTGTGCAGGTAGCGCGGCTCCTGCGCGCTCTCGCCCAGCTTGCGGCGCAACCATGACAGGTGCACGTCGACGGTCTTGTCGGCGCCGCCGTAGGGGATCTGCCAGACCTCGGTGAGCAGCTCCCGTTTGGTGATCACCTGCCCGGGGCGGCCGGCGAGGTGGTGCAGCAGGTCGAACTCGCGCGGGGTCAGCTCGATCGGCGCCCCGTCGAGGGTGACCTGCCGGGACCGGGGGTCGACGCGCAACCCGCCGACGACGAGCGCCGGGTCGGACGTCCCGGCGCTCGACGGCCCACGTCGGAGCACCGCGCGGGCCCGGGCGTCGAGCTGGGCCGCGGTGAACGGCTTGACCACGTAGTCGTCGGCGCCGGCGTCGAGCACCCGGACGATCTCGGTCTCGTCGTCCCGGGCGGTGGCCACGATGACCGGCACCGAGCTGACCGCGCGCAGCATCCGCAGCAGCTCGCGACCGTCCAGGTCGGGCAGCCCCAGGTCGAGTACGACCAGGTCGGGGCGGTCGTCGAGCGCGTCGCGCAGCCCGGCCATCGCGGTCGAGGCGGCGGCCACCGCGTGCCCACGTTCGCGTAGCGCCCGGATCAGCGGCGTGCGGATGGTCAGGTCGTCCTCGATGAGCAGCAGGCGGGCCACAGCTCGCAGGCTAACCGCTGTCGGCGTCGATCCGGCGGTGCGTTAACCGTCCTTTAGCGTCGTGCTGTGCCGGCGCCAACCTCCGGTCGGGGACACTCGGAGGATGTCCCGCCGTTCGCTTCTCGTCGCCGCCGGGTGGCTGGCCACCGCCGCCGTCGCCACCCTGATCGGGTTGGCGGCGATCCGACTGGTGGGGGAGAGCATCACCGGGACGCCGGGTGGAGTGCGCAGCGAGGAGGAGGTGGCCCGCGCGCTCTCCGCCGATCCGTTGCCGTCGGCGTCGACCGCCGGGCCGACGGCGAGCGTGCCGCCGGCCACCGCCCCGTCGTCGTCCGCCCCGCCGTCGACCGGTACGGGCGCCCGGCGCAGCTTTGCCACCCCGGGTGGCACCGCCGTCGCCGAGTGCACCCCCGAGGGCGTACGTCTGGTCTCCTGGGCACCGGCGCAGGGCTTCCGGGTGCGTGACGTCGACCGGGGGCCGGACGACGACGTCGAGGTGCGCTTCGAGGGGGGCGCCGGAAAGCACGAGCTGCAGGTGCGCTGCCTCGGTGGTGAGCCGGTGTCGGTGCCGGACGACTGACTCCGCAGCAGGTCAGGCGATATGAAGTCACTTCGCGGTATCGACAAGTGTCCATGATCGGACAGTGCTGCGACTGGTTGCCGCGCGGATTTCCGCTCTACTTTCGATGACAAAGGGTGCGATCGTCGCTGATCCCACTTTGCCCCACAACTGCCTCATCGCTGCCCGGCCCGGCCGGCCAGCAGGGAGGACCGCGCATGCCCAGCTCGAGATCCCGGCGGGGGTCGATGGCCCAACCCACACCGGAGGAGGGCGATGTCGTTCGTGCCGATGACGAACTCCCCACCTGCACCCCCGTCGGCCTGCCGGCGACCGCGCGGGTGCTCTTCGCCGTGGTCAACGCCAACGGCGCCCTGATCCGCGGGCTCGGCGTCGCGACCGCCAACCGCCTCTCCGCCGGCATGTATCAAGTGATCTTCGACCAGGACGTGTCGGCCGCCGGGTACGTCGGCACGCTCGGCCTACCCGGCAGCGCCGGCGTCGCGCCGGCGGGGGAGATCTCGGTGGCCGGCCGGACGGGCATCCCGAACGGCGTCTTCGTGGAGACCTTCGCCAGCGACGGCACCGCCGCCGACCGCGGGTTCCACCTCGCGGTGCTGGCCTGAAAACGGCTCCGCAGACGAGCGCACGGCGCCGCCCGACCTGGGTCGGAACGTCGCCGCGCTCTGGCCGTCTCCCACCGTCGCAGCCGTTCGGCGGTACGCCAGCGGGGACCTGGCTCGACCGGCTAAGTGCCCGTCAGCCTTGTCGATCCCCGGCCGGTACGGATCCAAACCTCCGCCGAGTGGCGAATTCCACCATCTGCGAGTCCCGGCGTGGCGCGCCGCCGGAACGGGTATGAGCGCGGCATGGAGCATTTCACGATCGCGACCGTCGCCGAGAAGAGCCCGGACTTCCGGCGGGTGCTGTGGACCGGGGAACACACCCAGCTGGTGATCATGACGATCCCACCGGGCGGCGAGATCGGCGAGGAGGTGCACGAGGGAATCGACCAGATCCTCACCTTCGTCAGCGGCACCGGCGAGGCCCGCGTCGCCAGGGAGAAGCGGGAGGTCGTCCAGGGCGACCTGGTCGTGGTGCCCGCCGGCACCAAGCACAACTTCGTCAACACCGGCCCCAACCCGCTGGTGCTCTACACCGTCTACGGCCCGCCGGAGCACGCCGACCAGGCGGTGCACAAGACCAAGCAGGAGGCGGACGCCGCGGAGGCCGCGGGCGAGGACGAGCCCCCGAGCTGATCCGGCCGGCTGTCGCGGCGGTCTGATCTGATTCGATCGGGGTACCCGCCGCGGATGGAGCAGCCCGCCATCTCCGACTACGGATTCCTCTCCGACTGCCGCTCCGGCGCGCTGGTCGGGCTGGACGGCTCCGTCGACTGGTGGTGCCCGGACCGGTTCGACAGCCCGTCCGTCTTCGCCCGGCTCCTCGATCCCGGCGCCGGCCACTACCGGCTGGCCCCGGTGGGCGTCGGCGGGTCCGGGCACCGGGTGGAGCGGGCCTACAGCCCGGACACCCTGGTGCTGCGCACCGTGCACTACACCCCGGAAGGGAGCGTGGCGGTCACCGACGCGCTGGCCGCGGCGGCCGGCGCCCGCGGGCACGACCTCGGCATGGAGTCGCCCGCGGTGCTGCTGCGGGTGGTCGAGGGGCTGACCGGGCGGGTCCGGATGGCGCTGGATTTCGCACCACGCCCGGAGCACGGCCTGCTCAGCCCGTACGTGCACGAGCAGCCGGACGGCGGGGTGCTCGCCGCCGCGGGCCCGGCGGTGCTGGTGCTGCGCGCCGGTGGGCTGCCGTTGCGGGCCGACCGGGACCGGGTCCACCACGAGTTCGAAGTCGCGGCCGGGCAGACGATCGGCTTCGACCTGGCGTACGCGCCGGCCTACGGAGACCCGCCGGCTCGGGTCGACCCGGTGGCCGGGCTCAACGAGACGATCCAGGCCTGGGAGGCCTTCCGGGAGGTGCACCCCTACTCGGGCCGGTACCCGGAACTGGTCCGGGCCAGCTCGACGGCCCTGACCGGCCTGACGTACGGCCGCAGCGGCGCCGTGGCCGCGGCGCTCACCACCTCGCTGCCCGAACAGCTCGGCGGCCAGCTCAACTACGACTACCGCTACTCCTGGCTGCGCGACTTCTCCATGACGATGCGCGCGCTCTGGGTGGCGGCCTGCCCGCACGAGGCGTCCCGCCTCTTCGCCTGGGTCACCCGCTCGATCGGCCGGATCGGCGACCAGCCGGTGCCGGTGCTCTTCGGGCTGCAGGGGGAGCGGGACATCAGCGAGCACTACTGCCCGCACCTCGACGGCTACGCCGGCAGTCAGCCCGTCCGCATCGGCAACGAGGCCTGGAAGCAGCGGCAGCTCGACGTGCCCGGCGAGATCATCTCATCGGTCTGGCGGCTGCGCGACTACCTCGGGCAGACCTTCGACGAGGAGTTGCGGGAGATGGTGCTCGGGCTGACCGAGCAGGTGGCGTGCACCTGGCAGCTCCCCGACCGGGGCATGTGGGAGGCCCGGGCGGTCGAGCGGCACTTCGTGTCGTCGAAGGTGCTCTGCTGGGTGGCCATGGACCGGGCGGTGGGTCTGGCGGACCGGCTCGGCGACCGGGCCGACCCGCGGCGCTGGGCGGCGGTCCGGGACGAGATCCGCGCGACCGTGCTGCGCGAGGGCTGGAACGACGAGATCGGCGCGTTCACCGCCTCGTTCGGCTCCACCGAGCTGGACGCCTCGGCGCTCTTCCTGCCGGTGGTGCACTTCCTGCCGGCCACCGACCCCCGGATGCGCGCCACCATCGCCGTCGTCGAGCGCGAACTGGGCACCGACGGGGGTCTGGTCCGGCGGTTCAGCCACGACCCCGCCGGCTTCGTGCTCTGCTCGTTCTGGCTGGTGGAGTGCCTGGTGCTGACCGGCGAACAGCAGCGCGCCGAGGCGCTGTTCGAGCAGGTCGTCGGGCACGCCAACGACCTCGGGCTGTTCAGCGAGCAGATCGACCCGGCCGGTCGGCTGCACCTGGGGAACTTTCCGCAGGCGCTGTCGCACATCGGCCTGATCAACGCGGCCTGGCGGATCACGGACCCGACGCAGTTCTGACCCACCACGCAGGCAGCGCCGGCGGCGGTCCACCTCAGGCCAGCACCGGGACCCCGGAAACGTCGACCGTCTCCGGGTACTTCAGCCCGGCGCCGGTGTTGAGCACCACCACGCGCTCCCCGGCCCGGATCCAGCCGCCGGCCCGCAGCTGCCGGGCCGCGGTCAGGCAGGCCGCCCCCTCGGGGCAGAGCAGCAGCCCTTCCCGGGCGGCGAAGTCGCGCAGGTCGGTGAGGATCTCCTCGTCGGTCACCGCCACCGCGGTGCCGGCGCTGGCGCGCAGCGCGGCCAGGATCAGCTCGTCGCCGAGCGGGGCCGGCACGGTGATGCCGAACGCGACGGTGTGCGCGTCCGTCCACGGCTCGGCCCGATCGTCTCCGGCCGCGAACGCCCGGACGATCGGCGCGCAGCCGGTGGACTGCACCGCCACCAGCCGGGGCAGCTTCTCCTCGATCCAGCCGAGCTCGCGCAGCTCCTGCAGCGCCTTGTGGATGCCGATCAGGCCGACGCCGCCGCCGGTCGGATAGATGATCACGTCGGGGACCTGCCAGCCGAGCTGCTCGACGATCTCGTACCCCATGGTCTTCTTGCCCTCGAGCCGGTAAGGCTCGCGCAGCGTGCCCGCGTCGAAGATCGCGCCGCCGGAGCCGGCGATCAGCTCGGCCACCCGCCGGCCGGCGTCGCTGATCAGCCCGTCGACCAGACGCAGGTCGGCGCCGGCGGCCACGCACTCGCGCCGGCAGATGCTCGGCGCGTCCAGCGGCATGACGATGGTGGCGCCCATGCCGGCCCGCGCGGCGTACGTCGCCCAGGCCGCCCCGGCGTTGCCGTTGGTCGGCATGGCGATGCGCTCGACGCCCAGCTCGCGGGCCCGGCTGATGCCCACCGCGGCGCCCCGGGCCTTGAACGAGCCGGTCGGGATGAGCCCCTCGTCCTTGACGATCAGCTCCGCGATGCCGATCTCGGCGCCGTAGTTCGGGGTGCGCAGCAGCGGCGTCCAGCCCTCGCCCAGGCTCGTGACGTGCCGGGGGTCGGCCACCGGCAGCAGTTCCCGGTAGCGCCACAGATCCGCCGGGCGCAGGGTGAACCGCTCCGGCGTGACCGCCTGGGCCACCGCGGCCAGGTCGTAGCGGGCCAGCACGGGGGAGCCGCAGTCGCAGAGGTTCTGTGGCCGGTCGGCCGGGTGCTCCTTGCCGCAGCGCGGGCACTCCAGGTGGGTCAGGTACACGTCGCTCCTCGCCGTCAGGCCGCGTCGATGCTCAACCAGCGCCGGCTCCGCCGGCCCGGCTCGTAGGCCGAGTCCAGCCGTTTCGCCACCACGCCGGGCAGCCCCTGCTCCCGGCCGGTGCGCAGGGCCTCGGCGCCGGTGCCGGGGAACCACGGCGGAGTCTGCCAGTGCGGGCCGGTCAGCGCCAGGCCGTCGAGCAGCTCCCGGCGCTGGGTGTACGGCAGGTCGACGCAGCTCACCCCCTCCAGCCAGAGCAGGTCGAAGAGCAGGTACTGGGCGCCGGCGGGCACCCGGCCGCGGGCGTTCGGCCTGGCCGGCCGGATCCGGCCGGAGTCGTCGATCCGGACCAGCACGCCGTCCAGCACCACCTCGGTGGGTGCCAGCTCCTCGGCCAGCTCCCGCAGCCAGCCGTACGCCCCCGGTGACGTCCTCGTCGGTCTCGGAGAGCAGCCGCAACCGCCCGCCCGACACGTACGCCAGCGCCCGGACGCCGTCCCAGCGCAGCTCGTACCCCCACTGCTGCTCATCGCGGGGCAGTCGGCCGGCCGGCGTGGGGCGCATCGGACGGACCAGCTCGGGCATGCTCGTCCAGCCCTCGGGTGGCGGGTCGGTCCGCCGGATCATCCAGTCCCGGCCGTTCTTGCCGCCGGTCGCGAAGAGGACGTAGCGCCCGGCGGTCCGCTCCCCGTCGAGCACCACGATGACCTCGTCGTCGCGCCACTTCTCGGTGCGGTAGGTGCCCCGGTCGTGGACGGTCATCGTGCCGCCGCCGTACTCGCCGGCCGGGATCTCGCCGTGGAAGGTGAGGTACTCCATCGGGTGGTCCTCGGTGTGCACCGCGAGGTGGTTGCGGCCCTGATCCCGGGGCAGGCCGCGCGGCACCGCCCAGGACGCCAGCACCCCGTCGCGCTCCAGCCGCAGGTCCCAGTGCAGGCTCCGGGCGTGGTGCTGCTGGATCACGAACCGGGCCCTGCCGCCCTCGGCCTGCCGGCGACGTGGCGTCTCGCGCGGCACCGGCTCCGGCGTCCGGGCCGCGTCGCGCCGGCGTCGGTACTCCTCCAGGCGGTCCGCCACACCCCGCATTCTCCGGCAACCCGGGCCGCGCCGCTGCGGAGCGCGGGGTCCGGGTTGCCTGGTCGGGTCGGCGCGGGGTCCGGTTCGGCCGCACGGCGGGGTGAGGAGGAGTAGAACGGTCGTCATGGACCACGATGACCAGCCCACCGTCCCGCTCCCCGGTGAGGTGCGGATGCCCCTGCTCGGATTCGGCACCTGGCAGGCCACCGGCAAGGCCGGATACGACTCCGTGCTCGCGGCGCTCGACGCCGGCTACCGGCACATCGACACCGCCACGATGTACGGCAACGAGAAGGAGGTCGGCCGGGCGGTGCAGGAGAGCGGCCTGCGCCGGGAGGACATCTTCATCACCACGAAGCTGCCGCCGGACCGGGCGGGCCGCGAGCGGGAAACGCTGGAGGCGAGCCTGAGCGCCCTCGGCACCGACCACGTGGACCTCTGGCTGATCCACTGGCCGCCGTCCTCGCCCGCGGACAGCATCCCCATGTGGCGGGAGATGCTGGCCGCCCGGGACGAGGACCTGACCCGCGCGGTCGGGGTCAGCAACTACAGCACCGCGCAGATGGACGAGCTGATCCAGGCCACCGAGGAGAATCCGGCCGTCAACCAGATCCGGTGGAGCCCCTTCCTGTACGACCGGCAGCGGCACGCCGAGCACCGGGATCGCGGCATCGTGCTGGAGGGGTACAGCCCGTTCAAGACCAGCGAGCTGTCCGACCCGGTGCTGGCGCGGATCGCCGCCGCGCACAACGTCTCGCCGGCCCAGGTGGTGCTCCGCTGGCACATCGACCACGAGATCGTGGTGATCCCGAAGAGCGTGACCCCGGAGCGGATCCGGGCCAACGCCGACGTCTTCGGCTTCTCGCTGACCGCCGAGGAGATGCGCGACATCGACGCGCTCGGCGGCTCCTGAGGCCGGGCCCGCTGCCAATTTCCTTCAGTCGGGGGGTCGGCGGTGAAGGGTATCGACATCGACGTACGTGAGGATGTAGCGTCCCCGCCATCACGTACGTCGATGTGTCGTGATCCCTCCGCCCGCTGAAGGAGCGCCATGGCCACGTCCCGATCCGTCCGTCTGCGGCGCCGGGGTCTGCTCGGCATTCCGGCCCTGGTGGCCGCCGCGCTGACCGCCGTCGCCGTCCGACCCGCCCCGGCGGCCGCCGCGCCGAAGCCCGAGTGCCTGGCCGACCTGCTCGGGGGCTCGTGATGGCCACCGTTCCCTGGCTGGTGGACGTGCTCCGGGCGGCCGGCGTCCAGGTCGTCGTCGAGGGCGACTGGCTCAACCGGATGCGCCCCGGCGACTTCAACCCGATCGGGGTGCTCTGGCACCACACCGCCTCCACCTCCAGCGCCACCAATCCGCACCCGGCGCTGAACATCTGCATCAACGGCCGGTCCGACCTGCCCGGCCCGCTCTGCCAGGCGCTGGTCGACTACCACGGCGTCTTCCACGTCATCTCCGCCGGCCGCTGCAACCACGCCGGCGCCAGCCGCGGCAGCGGCCCGATCCCGGCCGGCGACGGCAACACCCTGATGATCGGGTGGGAGATCGACTACAACGGGGTCAACCAGGAGATGACCGCGGCGCAGTACAACGCGTCGATCGCGGCGACCGCCGCCGTGCTCACCCGGCTCGGCAAGGACAGCAGCTACGCCCGGGGCCACCGGGAGACCAGCACCACCGGCAAGATCGACCCGTCCTTCATCGACCTGGACGTGATGCGGGCCGACGTGGCCGCCAAGATGTCCGGCGGCGGCACCGCCTGGTCGTCCATCGTGGACAACACCACCGCCGGCCGGTTCACCGCCAGCGCGAGCTGGGGCGTCTCGTCGTACTCCGGGCAGCGCTACGGCGCCGACTACCGCTACGCCGACCCCGTCGCCGCCAGCGACGCCGCCTGGTACCGGTTCAACGTCCCGGCGGCCGGCAACTACCGGGTCGACGCCTGGTGGCCGGCGAACTCCGGCTACAACAGCTCGACGCCGTACATCGTCGCCACCAGCACCGGCAACCGGACGATCACCGTCGACCAGCGGGCGACCGGCGGGCAGTGGCGCATCCTCGGCACGTTCGCGCTCCCGGCCGGCGACGCGAACCGGGTGGCGGTCAGCCGGTGGAGCTCGGCCGGCGGCCTGGTCATCGCCGACGCCGTCCGCCTCACCCGGGTCTGAGCGACGAGGGCCGCGCAGCGCCCGAAGCGGCGGCGGGACGGCTGCGTGCTCTGCCACGCAGCCGCCCCGCCGCCGGTGGGGGTCAGGTCCGGGTACAGGCGGCGCCGTTGAGGGCGAAGCTGGTCGGCGAGGAGTACGCGCCGCTCAGCGTCCCCTGGTAGCCGAAGCTGGCGCTGCCGCCGGGGGCGATGGCGCCGTTCCAGCTCAGGTTCCGCGCGGTCACCGTGGAGCCGCTCTGGCTCACCGTCGCGTTCCAGGCGCTGGTGACCTGCTGCCCGGCGGGCAGTTGGTAGGTGAGCGTCCAGCCGTTGACCGCGCTGGACCCGGTGTTGGTGATCCGTACGTCGGCGGTGAAGCCGTTGTTCCAGGAGTTGGGCGTGTACGTCACCGCGCAGCCGGCGCCGCCCGGCGGCGGGGTGGTCGGCGGGGGCGTGGTGGGTGGCGGGGTGCCGCCGCCGTTCACCGCGGCGGCGAACGAGGTCACCGCGAGCCCGGCACCGCCCTGCCACGGCTCGAAGCCGGCCTGGATGCTGGTCAGGTACCAGGAGTTGGTGATCGCGCCCCGGCTGCGGACGTCGGCGATGAATTCGAGCACGCTGAAGTCGAGGCTGGTGATCGGGGACGGCGCGACGTAGGAGATGACGTTGTTGGAGCCGTTGCTCCCCCGCCAGACCTCCCAGCTCCGGCCGGCCAGGTTGGCGGTGCCGACCGGTGAGCCGATGGGCTGGATCGGGCCCTGCCGGTTGAGCCAGATCATGATCTCCATCTGGTTCACCCCGTCGGTCTTCGGACTGGGGTCCAGCCAGATGTCGTACGAGGCGTTGTAGACGGCGCCGCTGACGTACCGGTAGCTGATGCTGCTGGTCGCGCTGCTGATCTGGCTCACCTGGATCGGCAGGTTCGTGCCGGGGGAGCAGTTGGTGTAGTGGCAGCCGAGGAAGACCGACGGGTACGCGGTCGGGGCGCCGTTGGTCGGGTTGCTGCCGTTCTGGGTGGTGATCTCGAAGCCGGTGCTGGTGACGTTGATGCACTGCTGGGCGGTGGTGCCCCAGCGGTTGTTCTGCACCACGTAGCGGTTGCCGATGACGGTCGAGCCGTACTGTTCGCAGATCTGGGTGTCGGCGGAGGCGTTTCCGCCCAGGGCCACGGCGACGATGGAGCCGCTGACCAGCAGGCCGGCGGCCACGAGGGCCCGAAGTCGACGTTTCATGCTGCTCCTAGCGTGTGGCGCTGCCCGGGCGCCGGATGGGTGAACGAATGCGGGAGCGCTCCCACGCTCGATGACACATTTACATCTGTGAAACAAACGCGCAACCGGTCGGAGGAAACCAGCCGGGATATGAGGTTTCCCGTGCGGTGCCTTCGGTGGGGTGCCCCGCCTGAGTGACAGCGGTGAACCGCCCAGGTGACAGCTTCCGGCCGCCGGCCGACCGGCGCCCCGCCCCCGATGCGCGCGCTCCCGCGGGCCGATCAGCCCTGGTGTGCGCCGATTGCGCCGAGTAATGTCTTGCATCCGACGCGTGCCGAACCCCTCCGGAGGCGTACCGCAACCATGGGTGGCTCTCCCCTGCGCATCCTCGTCGTCGGCGCGGGCATCGCCGGTCTGGCCGTGGCCCGGGCGCTGCGCATGGCGGGCTTCCGTCCGGACGTCACCGAGAAGCTCCCGCCGGGCGAGTCCCACGAGACCGGCCTCTACCTGCCCGGCAACGCCGCCCGGGCGCTGCGGCGGCTGGACCTCGACGGCCCGGTCCGCCCGCTCGGCCACGTCGTGCACCGGCAGCGCTTCCTCGACGCCGACGGCGCCCCGCTCTGCGAGGTCGACCTGGACGCCCTCTGGGCCGGGGTCGGCGAGTGCCGGGCCCTGCCCCGGGCCGAACTGCACCGGGTCCTGCTCACCGGGGCCGGCGGCGCCGTCCGCCACGGTGCCGAGGTACGCACCCTCGACCTGCTGCCCGCCGGCGTCCAGGTGACCTTCGTCGACGGCACCGCCGCCGAGTACGACCTGGTCATCGGCGCCGACGGGCCGCGCTCCTCGGTCCGCGCGCTCGCCGCGCTCGGCGGCCCGCCCCGACCCGCCGGGCAGGTGGTCTACCGCACCGTGCTGCGCGACGGCCCGACCGTCACCGAGTGGACCGCGCTGCTCGGCCAGCGCGCCGGCTTCCTGATCGTGCCGATCGGGGCCGGGCGGCTGCACTGCTATGCCGACGAGGCCGGCACCGAGCGGCCCGCCGACCCGGTGGGCCGATTGCGCGAGCTCTTCGGCTCGTACGGCGGCCCGGTGCCGGAGGTGCTGGACGCGCTGGAGTGGGTGCACGTCGGAGTCACCGACGAGGTGGAGCTGGGCCGTTGGTACCGGGGACGGGTGCTGCTGGTCGGCGACGCCGCGCACGCGACCGCGCCTACCCTCTCCCAGGGCGCGGCGATGGCCCTGGAGGACGCCGTGGTGCTGGCCGAATCGCTGAGGGCGGCCGGCAGCGTCGAGGCGGCCCTGGTCGCGTACGAGAGTCGCCGTCGCCCGCGTACCCGATGGGTGCGCGACCGGACCCGCGACCGCAACCGGACCCGGGACGTCCCGCCGGCGCTGCGCGACCCGTTGCTGCGCGGACGTGGCGGCCGGATCTTCGGCGAGCACTACCGGCTACTGCTCGGCCCGCTCTGACCCTCGGCGTCGGGGGCCGATGATCGTAGCTGGCCACCCCACGCCGGGGGGCCACCTGCCGGGGACTATCCTCCTTGCGGATGACGGCCCGCAGAAATCAGCGCGTGCCGAGCGGGACAACCGAGAACCGGAGGCCACTCGTGACCACCGTCGCACCCAAGCCGGTCGTGACCCGGCCCTGGCCGGTCCGAGAGCCGGTCAAGGGGTCGGCCATCGCGCGGCTGCTGCGGACCACGGACGCGAAGCAGATCGGGATCATGTACATGGTCACCGCGTTCGCGTTCTTCATGATCGGTGGCCTGATGGCCCTGATCATGCGGGCCGAGCTGGCCCAGCCGGGGCTGCAGTTCCTGTCGCCCGAGCAGTACAACCAGCTCTTCACCATGCACGGCACGATCATGCTGCTGTTCTTCGCGACGCCGATCGTGTTCGCCTTCGCGAACTACATCGTGCCGATCCAGATCGGCGCGCCCGACGTGTCGTTCCCGCGGCTGAACAGCTT
Organism: Micromonospora sp. NPDC093243; assembly: GCF_044753725.1. NCBI lineage: Bacteria > Bacillati > Actinomycetota > Actinomycetes > Micromonosporales > Micromonosporaceae > Micromonospora > Micromonospora sp. NPDC093243. Next base: position 236,111 of record NZ_JBIVNT010000003.1, read on the forward strand.
CGCCTACTGGCTCTACCTGTTCGGCGGCACCATCGCGACCGCCGGCTTCCTCACCCCGGGCGGCGCGGCCGACTTCGGCTGGTTCGCGTACGCCCCGCTGAGCAGCGTGGAGCACTCCCCGGGCGTCGGCGCCAACATGTGGATCATGGGTCTGGCCATCTCCGGTCTGGGCACCATCCTCGGCGCCGTCAACATGATCACCACGGTCCTCACCCTGCGGGCCCCCGGCATGACCATGTTCCGGATGCCGATCTTCACCTGGAACATCCTGGTCACCAGCCTCCTGGTGATCCTGGTCTTCCCGCTGCTGGCCGCCGCGCTCTTCGCGCTCGCCGCCGACCGCATCCTCGGCGCCCACGTGTACGACCCGGCGACCGGTGGGCCGATGCTCTGGCAGCACCTGTTCTGGTTCTTCGGGCACCCCGAGGTCTACATCGTCGCGCTGCCGTTCTTCGGCATCATCAGCGAGATCATCCCGGTCTTCTCCCGCAAGCCGATCTTCGGCTACAAGGGTCTGGTGGCCGCGACCCTCGCCATCGCCGCGCTGTCGATGAGCGTCTGGGCGCACCACATGTTCGCCACCGGCCAGGTGCTGCTGCCGTTCTTCAGCTTCCTGAGCTTCCTGATCGCCGTGCCCACCGGTATGAAGTTCTTCAACTGGATCGGCACCATGTGGCGCGGCCAGGTCAGCTTCGAGACCCCGATGCTCTGGTCGGTCGGCTTCCTGGTGACCTTCCTCTTCGGTGGTCTCACCGGTGTGCTGCTCGCCAGCCCGCCGATCGACTTCCACGTCTCCGACTCGTACTTCGTGGTGGCGCACTTCCACTACGTGCTCTTCGGCACCATCGTGTTCGCCGTCTTCGCCGGCATCTACTTCTGGTTCCCGAAGATGTTCGGCCGGATGCTCGACGAGCGGCTCGGCAAGGTGCACTTCTGGCTGACCATGATCGGCTTCCACACCACCTTCCTGGTGCAGCACTGGCTCGGTAACGAGGGCATGCCCCGCCGCTACGCCGACTACCTGCCCAGCGACGGCTTCACCACGCTGAACATGATCTCCACGATCGGCGCGTTCATCACCGGTATCTCCACGCTGCCGTTCATCTACAACTGCTGGAAGTCGTACAAGACCGGCCCGGTGGTCGAGGTCGACGACCCGTGGGGCCACGGCAACTCGCTGGAGTGGGCGACCAGCTGCCCGCCGCCGCTGCGCAACTTCGACCGGATGCCGCGGATCCGCTCCGAGCGGCCGGCGTTCGACCTGAAGTTCCCGGAGCTGGCCGCCGGCCACCAGAGCCTGGCCGGCCCGCCGGAGGGCGGCTCCAAGCCGCTGACCAGCGAGTCGGACGGCGGCGCCCGGTACGCCGAGGACACCGCCAGCAACATCGACCGCTGAAACCCAGCACCACGTCCGACGGGCGCCGCCCTCCCTTCCCGGGAGGCGGCGCCCGTCGCCATTCCCGCCCCTGCCTGGTCGCCGCCCCTGCCTGGTCGCCGAGCCGGTCTGGTCGCCGGGCCGGTCTGGTCGCCGAGCCCGCCTGGTCGCTGGGTCGGCCTGGTCGCCGAGCCGGCGGGGCGCCCGGCTCGCCCTCGGAGGTTGATCGACTCCATGTCCCCGACATGGTGGTGTCCCGGCGTGCCGGATGCCGCCATATCGCCGATCTGGTGTCGATCAGGCCGGCCGTCGGGAGGTTGATCGACTCCATGTCCCCGACATGGCGGTGTCCCGGCGTGCCGGATGCCGCCATGTCGGCGACCTGGTGTCGATCAGGTCGGTCGGCTGGGCTGATCGACTCGGCTTCTGGGATGTCGGGGTGTCCGGTCGGGCCAGACACCCCGACTTCAATGACCCCGAGTCGATCGTGTGGCAGTTGGCCGTTGTGCAGGACGCTCTGTCCGGCGCGCCCGCCGGGCACGCCTCGCGAGGTAGTGATCACCGCCCGCCGAGGGCACCTGCCCGGGCGTGTCCGCTGTCGAGGCGGCCCGCCCCATGGCCGTACCGCGGCTGCCGGGCGCGCCTGTCGGGCCCTCGTCTGCTGGCCGTGTCGGTCCTGACGGTCGCGCATGCCGCAGGCGCACAGGGGACTGCCGGGGCCTGGTGAGGTCGCTGCGGTGGGAGCCGGGTCAGTGGGTGGTGGTGGGGGCGAGTTCGGGTTCGGCGGGTACGGGGGCGGCGGCGGCGCGGCGGCGGCGCAGTTCGATGGGGAGCACCGCGAGGGCGACCAGCGCGCCGATGATGCCGGTCACGGCGAACCCCCAGGCCGGCGCGGAGGCGTCGATCACCGCGCCGGCGAGCGGGGCGCCGACCGCGATGCCGACGGTGACCGCCGAGCCGTGCAGGCCCATCGCCTCGCCACGTACCTCGGCCGGGGCGAGGCGGCTGACCGCGTCGGAGGTCGCCGCGATGGTCGGGGCGCAGAGCGCGCCGGCCGGGATCAGGGCGAGGCAGAGCAGCCACCAGTGTGACCCGCCCAGCCCGACCGGGATGGTGCAGAGGCTCAGCGCGGCCATCAGCGCCAGCGGGGAGAAAGAGCGATGCACGGCTCCGTAGGCGAAGCCGCCGACCAGCGAGGCGACCGCCCACATGGCGAGGACGGCGCCGGTCCAGCCGACCTCGCCGCCCTCGCGGAGCACGGCGACGACCGCCACGTCGGTGCCGCCGAGCACCAGCGTGGCGGCGAGGCTGACCGCCAGCACGGCCAGCAACCGGGGCGTCACCCATTCCCGCCGGGGCACCCGTCGGTGTGGCGTCCCCGGCTGCTGTTCGCTGCCGGTGGGCGGGTTGAGCAGCCAGAACGCCACCCCGGCGGCGACGATGCCGGCGCCGACCAGGTAGAGGGTGGTCTGCGCCGAGATGGCGGTGGCCAGCGCCACGGCCAGCGCCGGGCCGACCATGAACGACAGCTCCACCGACATCGAGTCGAGCGCGTACGCCGGTCGGCGTTGCTCCTCGGGCACCAGCGCGGCGATGGACTGGCGGACGACCGAGAAGATCGGCAGGGCGAGCGAACCGGCGACGAAGGCGGCCGGCAGCAGCAGGAGGTAGGGCAGCGAGGGCGCGGTGGCCCAGTAGACCGCCTCGACGATCGCGGTGAGCACCAGCACCGGCCGTAGACCTCGGCGGTCGATCTGCCGACCGAGCAGCGGGCCGCCGATCGCCGCGCCGACGGTGATCGCGGCGCCGACCAGCCCGGCGGCGGCGTAGCCGCGGCCGAGGTCGAGCACGTGGAGGGTCATCGTCACCCCGGTCGCGGTGAGCGGGATGCGCGCGAGCACCGCCACCAGCAGCAGCGAACGGAGACCGGGCAGGGCGAGCGTCTGCCGGTAAGGCTCAAGGTTCACGACGGTCCATACCTCCGGCGCCATCCTCGACGCTGGGTACGACAGCCGCCAACCAATTACCGGGTCATGCGTTCTTGATCACAGGCTCACCCTGCAGGGAGACCCCGGCGCCCTCCAGCGCCCGTAGCGCCAGGTCGGTGGTGTCCGGGGCGACGCCGGCGGTCAGGTCGAGCAGCACGGTGGTGGCGAAGCCCTCCCGTGCGGCGTCCAGCGCGGTGGCCCGGACGCAGTGATCGGTGGCGATGCCGACCAGCTCGACCCGGTCGACGCCGTGCCGGCGCAGCCAGTCGGCCAGGCACTCGCCGTCGGCGGCGTGCCCCTCGAAACCGGAGTACGCGGCCGCGTGCTCGCCCTTGTGGAAGATCTCCTCGACCCGCCCGGTGTCCAGATCGGGGTGGAACTCCGAGCCGGGGGTGCCGACCACGCAGTGCCGCGGCCAGGAGTCGACGAAGTCCGGCCGCTCGGCGAAGTGCGCCCCCGGATCGACGTGGTAGTCCTTCGTCGCGACCACGTGCTCCCAGCGGCCCGGTTCGGCCGCGAGCAGCCGGGTGACGCCGGCTGCCACGCCGGCCCCGCCGCCGACGGCCAGCGAGCCACCCTCACAGAAGTCGTTCTGCACGTCCACGATGATCAACGCGTTGCTCACCGCTGCTCCCTTCCTGACGCCTCGGCCCGGGACCGGGCAACCTTCACTGTGCGGGCACCACGGTGACCGGGATGGCCGGATCGCCCGCGGAGAGCTTCAGCCCCTCCCACGGGATGGAGATCAGGCACTCCCGCAGGTGCTCCCGCGACTCGTCCAGCGTGGGCAGGTCGACCGGTTCACCGCCGGCCACGAACGAGCGCTGGAGCAGCCGGTCGTTGGGCTGCCGGTCCGGTACGCCCTGCGGGACGATGACCTCCTCGGTGGCCGTACCGGTCGGCTTGTGCCGCCGGACCGCGACCTTGCGGCCACCGATGGTCGCCTTGTGCTCCGAGCGCTTCACCACCGCTCGGCCGTCGACCTCGACCAGCTTGTAGACCAGCCCGACGGTGGGCGCACCGGAGCCGGTGACCACCGCGGTGCCCGCGCCGTACATGTCCACCGGTTCGGCGGCGAGGGCGGCGATGGCGTACTCGTCCAGGTCACCCGAGACGATGATCTTCGTCTCGGTGGCGCCGAGCGAGTCGAGCAGCTCCCGGGACTGCTGGGCGATCACCGCGAGGTCGCCGGAGTCGATCCGGACCGCCCGCAGGTCGGTGCCGGCGACCGCGATCGCGTTGCGGATGCCCTGGCTGATGTCGTACGTGTCGACCAGCAGCGTGGTGTCCTTGCCCAGGGTGGCGACCTGCGAGGCGAACGCGGCCCGCTCGTCGTCGTGCAGCAGGGTGAACGCGTGCGCCGCGGTGCCGGCGGTGGGAATGCCGTAGCGGCGGCCGGCCTCGAGGTTGGAGGTGAACCGGAAGCCGGCCAGGTAGGCGGCCCGGGCGGCGGCCACCGCGGCCCCCTCGTGCGCCCGGCGGGAGCCCATCTCGATCAGGGTGCGACCGCGGGCGGCGGTCACCATCCGGGCGGCGGCAGCCGCGACGGCGCTGTCGTGGTTGAGGACGGAGAGCACCAGCGTCTCCAGCACCACGCACTCGGCGAAGCCGCCGCAGACGGTGAGGATCGGCGAGTTGGGGAAGAAGAGCTCGCCCTCGGCGTACCCGTCGATGTCGCCGGTGAAGCGGTAGTTCCGCAGCCAGGCCGCGGCCTGGTCGTCGACCACGCCGGTGCGCAGCAGGTGGTCGACGTCGGCGGCGTCGAACCGGAAGTCCCGGATCAGCTCGATCAGTCGCCCGGTGCCGGCGACCACGCCGTAGCGGCGACCGGTCGGCAGCCGACGGCTGAAGACCTCGAAGACGCAGCGGCGGTCGGCGGTGCCGTCGCGCAGCGCCGCGCTGATCATGGTCAGCTCGTAGTGGTCGGTCAGCAGTGCGGGGCGAAGGGTGCTCACCGTCCCAGCCTAAAGTTCAGCTCGCGTCCCCGCCCTCGTGGCCCGGGATCGCCCGCAGCGCGGCCCGCAGTTCGGCGCGACTGGTGACGCCGAGCTTGGCGTAGATCCGCTGAAGGTGGTTCTCCACGGTGCGCGCCGAAAGGTAGAGCCGGTCGGCGATGGCCTTGCTGGTCGCCCCCTCGGCGGCGAGCCGGGCCACCTGCCACTCCCGCTCGGTCAGCACCGGCGCCCCGGCGCGCAGCGCCGGAGTGCGGATCACGTCGCAGCGGTTCAACAACGCCGCTAGGCGTTCCCGGGCCTCGTTGGCGGCGGCGGGCCGCTCCCGGCGTAGCACGTGCAGCGCGGTGGCGGTCGCCTCGGCGGCGTAGAGGTTGAGATCCAGCGCGGCGAAGTCGTCGGCGACCGTGAGCAGGTCGGCCGCCGAGCCGGCGACCGCGGCCCGGGCGTGTCGGGCCAACAGCGGCGGCAGCACCCCGTCGACCCGTTCGGAGAGTTCGGAGAGGCGCTGAGCGACGCTGCGCCGGCTGCCGTCGGAGCAGGTGGGCCCGACCGGCGCGGCCGCCTGGTCGAGGCGTACCAGGTCGTGCAGGACGTGCACCTCGTGGCCGGCGAAGTCGTCGGCGCGCAGCCGGTCGACCAGTTCGGTCAGCTGCTTCACCGCCCCCGGCAGGTCGCCGGCCGCGGCGAGCGCCGCACCGCGGGCCTGCTCGAGCCACGGATAGAGCACCGCCATGCCGGGGGCCTGGGTGCGGTCGGCCTCGGCCATCGCCTCGGCGGCCTGGGTCGCGTCGCCCCGCAGCGCGGCCGCCTGGGCGCGCTCGGCCTGGGCCAGCCCGGCGTAGACCCGGCTGGTGGCGAGCACCGCGCACGCGCCGAGGCTGGTCCGCAGCGCGGCATCGCTCTGACCGCGCAGCCGGGCCGCGTACGCCTGAAGGATGGCCAGGTAGCCGGTGCCGAGCCGGAAGTCCCCGGCGCCGGCGAGGTCGGCGAACTCGTCGGCCACGATCGCGTCGATGCCGGCCAGGTCGCCGGCGAGGGTGAGCCGGGTGCCCCGGGCCAGCTCCAGGGCGAGCTGGAGGTAGGGCATGTCGGCTCGCCACCGGGCCGCCTCGGAGTGCACCTGGTTGACCGCGGTGCCGCTGCGGCGCAGCTGCCCCTGTGCGGCCTGCAGGTAGGCGATCGTGCACCGGGCCAGCTCGCGCGCGGCGATGCTGGCCGCCGGGCGGTCCAGCACGCCCTGGCTGAGCCGCAGCGCCGTGGCGGTGTCCAGCCGGTGCAGCCGCATGATCGCCTCAAACGCGCGGACCCGGGCCTGGTCGGCCGAGTCGGCGAGGTCGCCGGCCCGCGCCGCGATCTCCTCCACCGTGGACTCCTGGCTCAGCCCCCAGTAGGTGACCATCCCGCGCACGGTCAGCCAGCGGCTCAGCCGGTGACTGTCGGCCGAGCCGGGGGAGACCGCGTCGAGCACCTCGATCGCCTCCTCCGGCCGGTCGGCGAACATCAGGATGGTGGCCAGCAGCTCGGCCGCGTCGAACCCGCCGCCAGCTTCGAGCGCCGCGCGGGCCAGCCGGGTCGCCAGCGGTACGTCGTAGCGGCTGAACGCCTGCACGGCCGCGTCGAGCAGGAGCGCGGCGTCCTGGGCGGTGCCCGAGTCGAGCCGCCACACCGCCACCCGGAGCAGGTCGTCGCGGCGTCGCTTGCCCACCCGCTCCAGCAACTCGGCGAGGTGGGCCTGCAACCGGCGGGTGCGGCTGACCGGGCAGCGGCGGCGCATCACCTCGCCGTAGAGCGGGTGCGCGAGCCGGACGTTGGTCCGCCGGTCGTGCTGGATCACCGAGATCAGGCCACGCTCCTCGGCGACCTCCACATCGGTCGGGTCGACGGCCTGGTTGAGTAGTTGCAGGCCGAGCGGTTCACCGAACGCGACCAGCTCGACGACCGCCCGGACGCCGGGGGTGAGCTGGCCGATCCGGATGTCGATCAGATCGGTCAGGTTCGGTGCCAGCTCCAGCCGCCCGGTCCACTTCCAGATCCCGTACGTGCGGGTCAGCTCCTCGCTGCCGGAGGCGGCGTGCACCAGCTCGCGCAGCAGCAGCGGGTTGCCGGCGGAGAGCCGGCCCAGCCGGTCGGCGGAGCCGGCGTCGACCGGGCCGCCGAGGATCGCGGCGAGCAGCCCGGCGGTCTCCGCCGGCGCCATCGGGCTCAGCTCGGCGTTCTCCACCAGGTCGTCGGTCCAGAGTGCCCGGATCGGCAGCGGGATCTGCTCGCCGTTGCGCAGCGTGCCGATCACGGTGGCGTTCTCGGCGCGGGCCACCAGGTGTACGAGCGCGGCCGACGGCGGGTCGAGCAGGTGGGCGTCGTCGATGGCGAGCACGATGCGCCGCCCGGCCGCCTGCTGCTGGAGCACGTCCAGCGCCCAGCGCAGGATGCCGGCCGGCGACAGGCCCTGCGGCTGCTCCGCGGGGAGCACCTGGACCAGCCCGCCGAACGGTAGCGCCGCCGTGGTGGCGCTGGCGGCGATGGACCAGATCGCGTAGCGGTCGGTGGGCAGCGCAGCCACGCCCTCGCGCAGCAGTCGACTCTTGCCGATGCCCGCGTTGCCGCTGTAGAAGAGCCCTCGACCCTCGGTGCCGGTCACCGCCGACAGGAGACGGTTGAGCTCATCCGTTCGGCCGACGAATTTCCACCGACTCATCCGGGCAGCATATCCATCGAAATCGGTCCGCGTGCATACCGTCACGCACCGAAGTTGAGTAATCTCGCGATTACTCGTGAGTACCCGAAGTGTTCCGCCCGGACCCCGGGTCGCTCGTAGTCTTCCGGCATCCGGGTTGACTCGCCGGACAATCCACGCGGCCGGCCGCTGCCGGTCCGCCTGCCACGGGAGGTCGCCCTGATGAAGCCGGGTCCTCTCCCCTCGGTCGAAATGCCTGACGACGTGCCGGGCTCCGCCGACCCGCCGCGCTGCGCGCCCCTGCCCACCCGGCTCGGGGTGACCGAACCCGGCCCCGAGGAGCCGCTCGGCGTGCTCGCCGTCGGTCCCGCCGGCGCCGGCCGACGCGCCGTGCTCGCCACCCTGCTCGATCTCGACCCCGCTCTGCTCGCCGTGCCGGACGGCAGCTGGCTGGTGGCCCGGCACGCCGCGAAGCCCTCCCGCGCGGCGTACGTGCCGGGCTATCGCCAGCCGCACGCCTACGGTGCGGACCGCACGGCGGCCGGTCCCGCGCTGGCCCGCCCGCCGCGCCGGGTCGAGATCGGCCTGCCCGATCCGCTGCTGCGGCACTTCACCCTGGTCGACACGCTGGACACCGGGACCTTCGGCGTCGCCGGCGCCCGGGTGCTGATCGAGGCGGCCGGTCGGGCCGGGTCGCTGCTCTTCGTGATCGCCGCCGACCAGGCGTTCACCGCGGCGGAACTCAACCTGCTCGCCGAGGTCGCCCGCACCTCGGTCACGGTCTTCTTCGCGGTCACCCCGGGCTCGACCGGCTGGGCCGGGCCAGACAGCACGGCGACGACGGAGGACGCGGGGGCGTCCGTCCCGCCGTCCGGGGCCGGGTCCCCCTCACCCGGCCCCGCCGTGGATCCGGTCGCCGTGACCGTCGAGGCGCACCGGGCGGCGCTGCTCTCCGCGGTCCCCGCCCTCGCCGATGCCCGCTGGTTCGCGCCGCACCACCCCGCGGCCGTGGCCGACCTGCGCCGGGCGCTGGTCGGCTGGGCCGCCGACGAGGGTCTGCGCCGAGCCAGCTCCGACCCGCCGCTGCCGACGGGCGGGCACCTCCGGGTGAGCGTCGCCGCCGACCCGGGTGACTGGTCCGAGCGGCTCGACAGGCGGACCCGCTCCTGCACCCAGCGGATCCGCCAGCACCTCGCGCTGGAACTCGCGAACACGCACCTGCGGGTGGTCCAGGAGATCGTCTTCGGGGTCGGCTGCGCCGGGCTGCCCGAGCTGCTCGACCGCGAGATGGAGGCGCTGTCGCTGCTCGCCACCGCTCAGTGCGACCACGCGGTCCGGGGGATCATCGAGGAGATCACCGCCCGGGTCATCGGCGGCCCGCTGCCCGAGGGCGTGCACCAGCGGGTCACCCACGCGATGAGCTGGGGGCTGACCGAGGAGCGCGACCGCGCCGGCCGGGATCTCGACCGGGTGCTGCTGGTCACCAGCACCGCCGGGGTGGCCGGGCTCTCCGGCGACGGCGCGATCGACGCGGTGGCCGGCTATCCGAGCCCCGCCCGCGCCGAGGTGCTTCCGCCGGTCGCCGTCGCCCTCTCCGGCGGCTGCTGGCAGCACTGGCGCAGCCCGGGCAACAACGATCCGAACGGCGCGCGGGCCTGGGCCCAGCGGGCGCTGCGGGAGGTCGAGCTGGAGCTGGCCCGGGAGATCTCCCGGCGGTTCGAGGTGATCCGTCTCTCCCTGGGCGCGGTGCTCTCCGATGCGGTTGACCACGGCATCCTGCTCGCCTGAGGGCGCCCGAGACGTCCGGCCCGCCGGGCCCGCCCGCCCACCCCTCGGGCGCGGTCCCGGCGGGTCCGGGCCGCCCCCCGACGGCGATCCGCGCCCGGCCGGCGTTCCGGTTCCTCGGTTCCGGGAGACCGGTGGCACGATGGGGGGCATGGCGGCTCCGCAGGTTGCACCGGTCGAGACGCCGGCCACCGAAGAGGTGCCGGCCTCGGACCGGCCGTGGGTGACGATCGTGTGGGACGACCCGGTCAACCTGATGACGTACGTGACCTGGGTCTTCCAGAAGCTCTTCGGCTACAGCCGGGAGAAGGCCGAGGAGCTGATGTTGGATGTGCACCACAAGGGCCGCGCCGTGGTCTCCACGGGCGCCCGGGAGCGGATGGAGCACGACGCGTCGCAGCTGCACGCGTACGGGCTGTGGGCGACGGTGGACCGCTCGTGAGCATGTTCCGCAGGCAGAGTGGGCGCTACGTCGCCAGCTTCGCGGTCGACGAGGTGCGGGTGCTGCGCAAGGTCGCCGGTGAGGTGGTCGGTCTGCTCACCGACGGCTTCGACCACTCCGACCCGGTGGTCGGCCGGCTCTTCCCCGAGGTCTACCCGGACGACCCGACCGGTGCCGCCGAGTTCCGCCGCTACACCGAGGGCGACCTCAAGACCGCGAAGATCGACCAGGCCGGCGCCATCCTGGCCGCGTTGCCCGACGAGGCCGGCGGCGAGGTGCGGCTGGACGCCGAGGCGGCCGAGGCGTGGCTGCGCGCGTTGAACGACGCCCGGCTCGCGATGGGCGTGCGGTTGGAGATCAAGGACGGAACGGACCTCGGCGAGGAGCTGGACGACGCGGTCGCCGAGGACCCGACCTCCAGCCGGGTGTTCCAACTGTCGGTATATGCATACCTCGGCTATCTGCAGGAGTCCCTGCTCAACGCCCTGATCGACGGGGCGTGACCGCCACCACTTCGGGCCCCCGGCCGCCAGGCGTTAGGCTGGGCAGCGTGCTGAGCATCGACCGGTCGATCGTCGACGCGATCGTGGCCCACGCGCGTCGGGACCACCCCGACGAGGCGTGCGGCGTCGTCGCCGGCGCCGCCGGCAGCGACAGCCCGACCCGGCACATCCCGATGGACAACGCGGCCCGCTCGATGACCTTCTACGAGTTCGACTCGATGGAGCAACTGCGAGTGTGGCGCGAGATGGACGACCGGGACGAGGAGCCCGTCGTCATCTACCACTCGCACACCGCGACCGAGGCCTACCCGTCCCGCACGGACGTCTCCTTCGCCGGTGAGCCGGGCGCGCACTACGTGCTGGTCTCCACCCGGGAGCCGGACACCGAGGAGATCCGCTCGTTCCGGATCGTCGACGGTGTGGTGACCGAGGAGCCGGTCCGGATCGTGGAGGCCGGGGTGGACCCGCACGCCGTCCAGTCCTACATGTTCGGGCAGAGCCCGGCGACGGTCGACTACGAGTGTTCCGACCGCTGATCCCCCGCGGCGCGTAACACCCGTCCACGTCCCGTCACCGAGGCACACCCGAAGAGGAGCACGACATCATGGCCATCGAGGTTCGCATCCCCACCATCCTGCGCAGCTACACCGGCGGCGCGAAGGTCGTCGAGGGCGCCGGCGACACCCTGAGCGACCTGCTCACCGACCTGGACTCGCGGCACGGCGGCCTGAAGGGCCGCCTGGTCACCGAGGCCGGAGCGCTGCACCGGTTCGTCAACGTCTACGTCAACGACGAGGACGTCCGGTTCCTGGGTTCGCTGGACGCCAAGCTCAACGACGGTGACAGCGTCACCATCCTGCCGGCGGTCGCCGGCGGCGCGTTCGGCTTCGCCGCCGCTGCGGCGATCGCGCAGCACAGTGCCGCCGCCGCGGCGATCGCGCAGCACAGTGCCGCCGCCGCGGCGATCGCGCAGCACAGCGCGGCGGTCGTGTCCGCGCCGGCGGCCCCGGGCCGTCGGGCCGTCACCGGCCGCTGAGGCGGCCGCCATGGCGCGGTACGACAGTCTGCTCGACGCCTCCGGCGGCACACCCCTGGTCGGCCTGCCCCGGCTTTCGCCGACGGTGCCCGATCAGGCGCCGCCGGTGCGGCTCTGGGCCAAGCTGGAGGACCGGAACCCGACCGGCAGCATCAAGGACCGGGCGGCGCTGTTCATGGTCCGGGCGGCCGAGGAGGCCGGCCGGCTCCGGCCGGGCGACACCATTCTCGAGCCGACCAGCGGCAACACCGGCATCTCGCTGGCCATGGTGGCGAAGCTTCGCGGCTACCGGCTGGTCTGTGTGATGCCGGAGAACGTCTCGACCGAGCGGGTCCAGCTGCTCCGGATGTACGGCGCGGAGATCATCTTCTCGGCGGCGGCCGGTGGCTCCAACCAGGCGGTCGCCACGGCCAAGCAGATCGCGGCCGAGCATCCCGACTGGGTGATGCTCTTCCAGTACGGCAACGAGGCCAACGCCCGGGCGCACTACGAGACCACCGGCCCGGAGCTGCTGCACGACCTGCCCAGCATCACCCACTTCGTGGCCGGTCTGGGCACCACCGGCACGCTGATGGGCACCGGCCGCTACCTGCGGGAGAAGGTCGACGGCATCCAGATCGTCGCGGCGGAGCCGCGCTACGGCGAGCTGGTCTACGGCCTGCGCAACATCGACGAGGGCTACGTACCGGAGCTCTACGACGCCACGGTGCTGTCCCGGCGGTTCTCCGTGGGCACCCGGGACGCGGTGCTGCGCACCCGGCAGCTGGTCGAGGTGGAGGGGATCTTCGCCGGCTTCTCCACCGGTGCGATCCTGCACGCCGCGCTGGCGGTGGCGCACGAGGCGGTGCGCGAGGGCCGCGGCGCCGACGTGGCCTTCGTGGTCGCCGACGGCGGCTGGAAGTACCTCTCCACCGGGGCGTACGGCGGCACGCTGGCCGATGCCGAAAACGCCCTCGACGGGCAGCTCTGGGCCTGAGCCCGACCACCGTCCGACGGGCCGGGGCCGCCGACGAGCGTCGGCGGCCCCGCCTCGTTCCGGCTGCCTTGGCGCCGGCCGGTCCGCGGCAGGTCCCGGCGGCTCGGCTGTCCCACCGACGGGCGCTGGCATCCAGATGCTCCTCACGCTCCGCAACGGTCGCGCCGGTGTCGGGCGCCCGCCCGGTGGTGGCGGTCCGGTGGTCCCGCCAGCCGGTGTCACCTTGGTGACAACTTCCAGCGGATGATTCTTGCGTCCCCGTGCTCCGGCGTAGGCTGCGCAGCGTGGCGTACGCGTCGGTAAAGATCATGAGCCGAGCAGCGGCCGGCGTGGCGACTACGCAGCGTGGTAGCGAGACCACTCGATGCGACTGACCGTCCTGGGCTGTGCGGGAAGTTTTCCCGGACCGGAGTCCCCCTGCTCGGCCTACCTGGTCGAAGCGGACGGTTTCCGGCTGCTCGTCGACTTCGGCCCCGGCTCGCTGTCCAGCCTGCAGCGCTACGCGGGGCTGCACGCCCCGGACGCGATCCTCCTCAGCCACCTGCACTGCGACCACATCCTCGACGCCGTGTCGTACGTGGTGGTCCGCCGGTACGCCCCCGACGGCCCCTACCCGGCCCTGCCCGTGTACGCCCCGTCCGGCGCGCCGGACCGGCTCAGCGCCGCCTACGGCGACGACGGGACGATGGACGACGTCTTCCAGTTCTACGGCTTGCAGCCCGGCACCTTCCCGATCGGGCCGTTCACCGTCACCGTCGACCGGGTCAACCACCCGATCGAGACGTACGGGGTGCGGCTGGAGCACGAGGGACGGGTGCTCTGCTACTCGTCCGACACCGCGCCCTGCGACGCGCTGCTGCGCCTCGCCCAGGACGCCGACGCCTTCCTCTGCGAGGCGAGCTACCTCGACGGCGTGGAGAACCCGCCGGATCTGCACCTGACCGGTCGGGAGGCCGGCGAGGCGGCGACCAAGGCGGGCGCACGCCGGCTGCTGCTCACCCACCTGGTGGCCGCCTGGGGCAGCGAGGCGCACACCGTCGAGTCGGCCGCCGCCGCGTACGCCGGCCCGCTCGAGGTCGTCCGGCCCGGCGCCAGCTACGACGTCTGACTGACCCGGCGGCCGGTGCGCCGCCGCGACCGCTCTTGCCGCATTGTTCGCCGGCCGGTCAGCGGCCGGTCGTCTGGCGCACCCGTGAAACCCGCACGGTGTGGGCATGCGGATCGCCATCGTGACCGAGTCGTTCCCGCCGGACGTGAACGGCGTTGCGCACTCCGTCGTCCGGACCGCCGAGCACCTGGTCGCCTGCGGCCACCAGCCGTTGGTCATCGCCCCGGCCCCGCCGGGCGCCGCCCGGAACGACACCGGCGCGTACCCGTACCCGGTGGTGCGGATCCCGAGTGTGCCGCTGCCCCGTTACCAGGGTTTCCGGCTGGGCGTGCCGACCACCACCCGGCTCGCCGGGGCGCTGCTGGCGCACGCGCCGGACGTGGTTCACCTGGCCAGTCCGTTCATCCTCGGCGGCCGGGCCGCCACGCTCGCCGCGCGGCACGGCCTGCCGACGGTGGCCGTCTACCAGACCGATGTGGCGTCGTACGCCCGCGCGTACCGGGTCGGCTGGGGCGAGGCGGCCGCCTGGCGACGGCTGCGCGAGATCCACAACTCGGCCGGGCGCACCCTCGCCCCGTCCACCCGGGCCGCCGCCGACCTGATCGCCAACGGGGTGCAGCGGATCTGGCTGTGGGGGCGCGGAGTGGACGCGGAACGCTTCCAGCCCGCGAAGCGCTCAGCCGAACTGCGGGCCCGCCTCGCACCCGGTGGCGAGCTGCTGGTCGGCTACGTCGGCCGGCTCGCCCCGGAGAAGCGGGTCGACCTGCTGGCGGCGGTCTCCCGGCTGCCCGGCGTACGGGTCGTGGTGGCCGGAGACGGTCCGGCCCGTCGGCAGCTGGCCCGGGCGCTGCCCGAGGTCACCTTCCTCGGCGTGCAGCACGGCGAGGATTTGGCCCGGCTCTACGCCAGCCTGGACGTCTTCGTGCACACCGGCCCGCACGAGACCTTCGGGCAGACCGTGCAGGAAGCGCTGGCCAGCGGGGTGCCGGTGGTCGCGCCCGCCGCCGGCGGACCGCTGGATCTGGTGGAGTCCGGGGTGACCGGGCTGCTGGTCCCGCCGGAGGACGGCGACGCGCTGGCCGCCGCGGTCGGTGAGCTCGGCGCGGACGAGGCACGCCGTCGCGGGTACGGACTGGCCGCTCGGGCCGCGGTGCGCCGCCGTAGCTGGGCCGCGGTGGGCGACGAGCTGATCGGGCACTACCAGGCGGTCCGCTTCGGTCGGGCGGCCGTCGACCTGCCCGCCGCCTCATGACCGGGCGCGTCCCCGCCGGCGGGCTGCGGATCGTCCGGCTGGCCAACTTCGTGACCGCCCGCTCCGGCGGCCTGCGGACGGCGCTGCGCCACCTCGGCGAGGGCTACCTCGCCGCCGGGCACGAGCCGGTGCTGGTCGTGCCCGGCAGGCGGGATGGCGACGAGCGGCACCCGTGGGGGCGGGTGGTCACCCTCGCCGGCCCGGAGCTGCCCGGCAGCGGTGGTTACCGGCTGCTGACCGGCCGGCGTCGGCTGAGCCGGCTGCTGGCCGAGCTGGCACCCGATCGGCTGGAGGTCTCCGACCGGTTCACCCTGCGCTGGACCGGGAGCTGGGCGCGGGCGCACGCGGTGCCCGCGGTGATGGTCTCGCACGAGTCGCTGACCGGCCTGCTCGGGCAGTGGGGCGTGCCGGACGGGTTGCGCCGGCCGATCGCCGACCGGCTCAACCGGCGCACCGCCCGGTCGTACGACCGGATCGTCTGCACCACGCAGTGGGCGGCGGAGGAGTTCACCCGGATCGGGGCGGGCAATGTGGAGCAGGTGCCGCTCGGCGTCGACCTGGACACCTTCGGACCGGACCGGGTCGACCCCGGCCTGCGTGCGCGGTACGCCGACCCCGCGGAGCTGCTGCTGGTGCACTGCGCCCGGTTGTCGGCGGAGAAGCGCCCCGAACTGGCCGTCGACGCGCTCGCCGCGCTGCGCCGCGCGGGCGTGCCGGCGGTGCTGGTGATGGCCGGCGACGGCCCGATGCGATCGGCGCTGGTCCGCCGGGCGGCCGGGCTGCCGGTGCACTTCACCGGGTTCCTGCCCGATCGGCTCACCGTAGCCGGGCTGCTGGCCAGCGCGGACGTGGTCCTCGCGCCCGGACCGGTGGAGACCTTCGGCCTGGCCGGGCTGGAGGCGTTGGCCAGCGGCACCCCGGTGGTGGTCAACGCCGCCAGCGCGCTGCCCGAGGTGGTCGGCCCGGCCGGACTGGCCGCGTACGGCTCGCCGGACGCCATCGCCGCGGCGGTGACCCGGTTGACGGCCCGCCCGGAGGCGCAGCGGCGCCGGGCTGCGCGGGCGCGCGCCGAGGAGTTCGGCTGGCCGGCGGCGGTCGCCGGATTCCTGCGGGTGCACGACGCGCAGCCGGTCCGGCCCACCGCTCCGGCCTGACCGATCGGGCAGGTCGGGACACCGCGGCGTGGTTGGATCACCGCACCGCATAGGGTGCAGGCATGGCGCGACCCGACGGGCGACGGCCCGACCAACTCCGACCGGTGACGTTGACCAGAGGTTGGAGCACCCATCCCGAGGGCTCCGTGCTCGTCGAGTTCGGCGCGACCCGGGTGCTCTGCACGGCGAGCGTGACCGAGGGGGTGCCCCGCTGGCGCAAGGGCTCCGGTCTCGGCTGGGTCACCGCCGAGTACGCGATGCTGCCCCGGGCCACCAACACCCGCTCCGACCGGGAGAGCGTCAAGGGGCGCGTCGGTGGGCGTACCCATGAGATCTCCCGGCTGATCGGCCGGAGCCTGCGCGCCTGCGTCGACCTGAAGGCGCTCGGCGAGAACTCGGTCGTGCTCGACTGCGACGTGCTCCAGGCCGACGGCGGCACCCGGACCGCGGCGATCACCGGGGCGTACGTGGCGCTGCACGACGCGGTGACCTGGCTGGCGCAGCGTAAGGCGCTCGCCGGCAAGCCGGCGTCGGTGATGCACCGGTCGGTGGCCGCGGTGAGCGTCGGCGTCATCGCCGGCGAGGCACGCCTGGACCTCTGCTACGACGAGGACGTGGCCGCCGAGGTCGACATGAACGTGGTCTGCACCGGCACCGGCGAGTTCGTCGAGGTGCAGGGCACCGGAGAGGCGGGCGTCTTCGCCCGCGACCAGCTCGACGCGCTGCTCGACCTCGGCGTGGCGGGCTGCGCGGAACTGGCCGAAGCCCAGCGGAAGGCGCTCTCATGAACAAGGTGCTGCTCGCCACCCGTAACCGTAAGAAGCTGGTGGAACTCCAGCGGATCCTCGACGGCGCGCTCGGCGCGCACCGGATCGCCCTGGTCGGCCTCGACGACGTCGAGGAGTACCCGGAGCTGCCGGAGACCGGCCTGACCTTCGGCGAGAACGCGCTGATCAAGGCGCGGGAAGGGTTCCGCCGGACCGGCCTGCCCACCATCGCCGACGACTCCGGGCTGGCCGTCGACGCGCTGAACGGCATGCCCGGTGTGTTCAGCGCCCGGTGGGCCGGCCGGCACGGCGACGACCAGGCCAACTTCCAGCTGGTGCTGGACCAGATCGCCGACGTGCCGGACGAGAACCGGGGCGCCTCGTTCGTCTGCACGGTCGCCCTGGTGCTGCCCGGCGGCAAAGAGCACCTGGTGGACGGCCGGCAGTCCGGCCAGCTCCTGCGTGCCCCGCGCGGCGACGGCGGCTTCGGCTACGACCCGATCTTCCTGGGCGACGGGCAGACCCGGACCAACGCCGAGCTGACCCCGCAGGAGAAGGACGCGATCAGCCACCGCGGCAAGGCGCTGCGCGAGCTGGCCAAGCTGGTCGCCAAGGTGCTCCCGCCGAACGGCGGCTGAAGGCATCCGCTCTGACCTCGCCTGATGCCGCCCGGCCGCCGATCGCGGCCGGCCCGGCATCGGTTGGTCCGACTCCGCTTCGTCGTGGCCGGCGCCGTACCGGATAGAGAAAAGGGGTGCCGGCCGTATAGCCTCGCCGACGCCGCCACTCTGTGGCGGCGTGGCCGCCGAGCGCCACCCTTACCCCTACCGCCGTGGCGAGGCACAGTGCGTGATTCGAAGCTGACCGATCGCGGCGTGCTGCGGCCGGAGATCCAGGCTCTGCGGGCGCTTGCCGTGCTCCTGGTGCTGCTGTTTCATTTCTGGCCACACCGGATTCCGGGCGGTTACGTCGGTGTCGACGTCTTCTTCGTGATCAGTGGCTTCCTCATCACCGCGCACCTGGTACGGGAGGTGCAGAAGACAGGGTCGGTCCGCCTCGGCTCCTTCTGGGCCCGCCGCATCCGGCGTCTGCTGCCCGCCTCGCTGCTCGTGCTCGTCGCCACCGGGGCGGCCGTCTTCATCTGGGTGCCGCAGCTCTACTGGCCGCAGATCCTGCGTGAGATCGCGGCAGCGACCATCTACGTCGAGAACTGGCAGCTGGCGCACGACGCTGTGGACTACCTCGCCGCGGAGAACGTCCAGTCGCCGGTGCAGCACTACTGGTCGCTCTCGGTGGAGGAGCAGTTCTATCTGGTCTGGCCGCTGTTGATCGTGGTCGCGATCGCGGTCGCGGGCCGACTCCGGCGGACGGATCCGACCGACGCGATCCGGGCCACGCTCGCCGTCATCGTCGCGGCGTCCTTCGCCTACTCCGTCTACGCGACGCTCACGAACGGCGCGGCCGCCTACTTCGTCACCCCCACCCGGGCATGGGAGTTCGGGGCCGGAGCGCTGCTCGCGACGTTGCCCGGGCTCGGCCGGTCCGCCGGCGAGCGCACCCGGGCGGCGGTCTCCTGGCTGGGGCTGCTCCTGATCGGCGTGGCCGCGTTCGTGCTGCACGGCGGAACCCCCTTCCCGGGCTACGCGGCGGCGCTGCCGGTGGTCGGTGCGCTCTGCGCCATCTGGGCCGGCGCTCCCGGCCCGCGGTGGTCTCCGCTCGGGCTGATGAAGCTGGCGCCGGTGCAGAAATTCGGTGACTGGTCGTACTCCGTCTACCTCTGGCACTGGCCGCCGATCGCGATCTTCGCGCTGGCGACGGGCGACAAGATGACCTGGCCGGTGAAGCTCGTCGTCATCGCCGGCGTGGTGGTC
The DNA here is from genome assembly GCF_044753725.1 of Micromonospora sp. NPDC093243. Lineage (NCBI taxonomy): Bacteria > Bacillati > Actinomycetota > Actinomycetes > Micromonosporales > Micromonosporaceae > Micromonospora > Micromonospora sp. NPDC093243. The sequence continues at coordinate 254,997 of NZ_JBIVNT010000003.1, forward strand.
CTGGCGGCGCTGACCAAGCGCCTCGTCGAGGATCCGGTGCGGTTCGGTGTGTTCGCCGGTCGGCGCCGGCTGTGGCCGCAGTACGCGGCCGCGGCGATGTCGATGGCGATGGTGATGTCCGTCGTCGTGGTCGGAAACCGGCTGCTGGAGCAGAGCAGCCAGGCGAGCGATTCGCGCCTCGAACAGTTGTTGGCCGAGGGAGCGCCGTGCCTCGGGGCGGGTGCGATGATCGCCGCGAACGGCTGCGCGCGGGGCGCCCTGGGCCGGGAGGTGTTCCCCGAGGTCTCGATGCTCACCAAGGACACCGGCTCCGCGTACCGGTGCTACGACCAGAAGCCGGGTGCCGAGCTCAGTTCGTGCCGGATCGGCTCCCAGCGGCCCGATGCGACAAAGGTCGCGATCGTGGGGGACTCGCACGCGGCGATGCTCATCCCGGCCATCGAGGGTCACCTCGAGGCCCGGAACTGGGCGCTCGACACCTATGTCGCCCGGGGCTGCATCTGGGCGAGGGTGGACACCGTCGACCAGGCCGACCCGTGCTACGCGCGACGGCAGGCGATGATGCAGCGGCTTGGTGCCGGCCCGAAGTACGACCTGGTCATCATCAGCGGGCGGCGCAGCGCGAGCGCCGACCGCCGCACGGCCGACGGCCAGACGCGCAGGTACGTCGAGGCGTGGCGCCCGGTGCTCGCGCGGGGGACCAGGATCGTCGTGGTGGCGGACAACCCGACGCTCGGCGAGGAGGATCTCGGCTGTCTCGTCGACGACGCGGCGAACGGCGGGGATCCGACCCGGTGCTCCGTCGAGCGTCGGACGGCGCTCGGCACCGGGGACGCCCTCGAGGCTGCCGCACGTCGGGCCGGCGACAAGGTGCAGGTGGTCGACCTGATCGACCTGTTCTGCACCACGACCGAGTGTCCTTTGGTGATCGGCAACGTCATCGTCTATCGCGACACGCACCACATCACCGCGACCTACGCCCGCACGCTCGGCACTCACCTCGTCGACCGCATCGCAGCAAGCACCGCGCGGTGACAGCGAGCCCGGTGCGGACGGGGAGCGGGCGCGGTGACCGTCGCGCCGAGGCTTCCCGGCGCTCCGGCCACGTTCCGTCCCGAGAACGCCGCCGGTACGTGCGGGACGGCGCAGATTACCGCTTGAGGCTCGGTGCCGGTGCCATTGAACGTGCCGGCGTGGTCGACAGTTATGGCAGTTCTCCGCCTAATGGCGGCGATCGGTCCTCGCGGTTGCCGACGCGCGTCCTGCCGCGGCCGACCGAGATGCGGTCGAAAGCGGGGAAAATGCCGCGAGACGGCGGTGCTCGTCGCCGGGTTTCAGGGCGACAGAGGCGACCTCTGGTGGTCATGGTCCTCGCGTATAGTGCCCCGAGAGGTAGGGCGGAGAGGATCATGAAATGGACATAATGCCTCAGAAGCCGGTGGCGACCCAGACTGTGGACGGTGGCCGTCGTCTGATGGGCAGGAGCCTGCCGCTCTCCGCCGACACCGCGCACAATTCTTCAGGCGACACCCCGATCACACGCTTTCTCTGGGCAGCCGCCCGGATAATGACGGTGCTCGCCCTGGTGATGGTTGGCGTGAAGCCATTCTTCGACGTCTTCGGTGCGAAGGTCGCGGCCGACACCGTGGATTCCGGCATGGTGGCGACGGTGATTGGCGCGGTTCTCATGGTGGGCGCCTTCGTCGCCGTGACCGTGGCGTCGAGAAGGTTCCTGAGCAATCTGACGCCCGCGATCGTCGCGCTGGTTCTCCTCGGCCTGTTCTCCGTTATCGGCCTGATCGCCCTGCCGGCCCGGGAAGAGTTCTTCCAGGTCTTCACCACGGCCAACGTGCGGGAGATCTTCGGGCCGTACATCGCGCCGAAGAGCGGGATCATCACGCAGGCCGCCCAGCTCGCGGTCGGGTTCGCGCCGATCGTGTTGTTGGCGGTCATGTTCGTCAGGCCGGGCTGGTTCTCGCTCGACCGGCTGCGCTGGGTCCTGCTGCTCGTGGTCGCCGGCGCCGTCGTGCACTCCGTGATCGCCTGGCTGCAGGTCGTCGGCGTCGTGCCGTACACCTACTTCTTCAACCTGATGAGCGGCAAGGTCGGGCGTGCCTCGGGTGGCTACTTCCACCCGGCGTCGCTCGGGCGGCTCCTGATCTTCGCGGTGTTCATTCTCTATGCCGCCGGTGACCGGCTGCGGATCAGCCCGCTGGCCCGCTATGCCGCCGTCGCGTTCCTGACCGCCACCGCGGTCGTGAGCACCCACCGGATAACCATCGTCTGCGTGGCTTTCGTGATCGTGGCGTTCGAGCTGCGCCGGCTTCCCGAACTGATCCGTCAGGTTTCCAACCTGCGATTCCGCACCGCCGTGTGGGGCGCTGTCGCTCTCGTCGTGCTGGTGGTCCTCGCCGCTGTCCGTTGGGGCGCCTATCTTTTCGACCGCGCGGTCTTTCTCGCCACCCAGATCGGCTCGCTGAATCCGACGAACGACGAGTTCCTGCACGGCCGCGGGCAGATCTGGTTCAAGTTGGCGGAGGTGTGGGGGGACGCCCCGCTGGATATCTGGCTCATCGGGCTGGCCTACGAACCGTGGAACACGCACAGCGACCCGTTACGGATCTTCGTGGTCTGGGGGCTGCTCGGGGTCATCCTGATGACGATTATCTTCATCAACCTCTGGCGGGTGACGAGGCGTGCCATCGCGGTCGAGGCGCGCTGGATGCTCTCGGTCCTCTACGCCGTGACAGTCATCTCGGCGCTGACGCAGAAGCCGACCTCCTATTCGTACTTCATGTGGATGTTCTTCCTCTCCCTGATGCTGATCATCGCGTTCTATCCCCGGGTGAACGCGCCGGTCGCGCTGGCAACGGACACTAGTGGTGATCGCGAATGAGCGCCCCCCTCTTCATTTCGTGGAAGCGTTATCAGCGTCGGTCGGACGTACTCGCGCAGGCGTTGGGCGCCGAATTGGCATGGCGCCCGGCCAAGGCGACGCCGAAGGCGCTCCGCCCCTTCGACTACCTCGCCCACACCTGGAACGACCTCAAGCTGCTCCGGTCCCGGCGACCATCGTTCGTGGTGGCGCAGGCGCAGCCCCACCTGGCGGCCCTGGCGCCCTACCTCGGTCGGGTTCCCTACGTGGTCGACGCGCACAACGGGCAGTTCCAGTCGTGGTGGCGCCGGGTTCCGAGCACCGAAACGGTGCTGCGCGGGGCGAAACTGGTCCTGACGCACACCCAGGAGGCCGACGTCATCGCCCGCGCGGCCTTCCCGGGCCTGCGCACACTCGTCGTGCATGACCCGCTCCGGGAGATCCCGCCGGCGGCACCGCGCGACTGGGTGTTCGTCGTGGCCACCGTCGCCCCCGACGAGCCGATGGACGTCCTCATCGACGCGATCGAGGCCCTGCCCGAGGTCAACTTCGTGACCACCGCACCACTGCACCGGCTGCCCCCGCCGCTTCGCGAGCGCGCCGAGCGGCTGCCCAACTTCACCACCCTGGGCTTCCTCGACCTCCCCGACTACGAGGCGGCGCTCGCCGCCGCGCGTGCGGTCGTCGTGTTGACCGACCGGGACGCCACGCAGCCCAGCGGCGCGTGCGAGGCGCTGAGCGCGGGCCGACCGCTGGTCCTGTCGCACACCCGCACCACCGAGGCCCTGTTCGGAAGCTTCGCTACGCTCGTCGCCAACGAGCCCGAGGCCCTCGCCGCCGGCGTCCGCAAGGCGATCGGAGACGACCCTGCCGCAGCCGGGCGGATCGCGGCGGCCCGCGAGGCCTGGATGAGTCGCACGGAGGCCGAGCTGGAGATGTTGAGGTCGCACGTCTCGGCCAGAGCGACCAGATGATGGTGGAGCTGCGGACCGGTACGTCGACGTCCAGCCGGTCCGGCGGCGGCATGGCACGCCGGCTCCGTCAGCTGGGAATGCTCGGGATCAGCCAAGCCGGCGTCACCCTCATCGCGTTCCTCACCCAGGTGCTGCTCGCCCGTAGCCTGCCCAAGGCGGACTTCGGCGCCTTCATGTCAGTCATCTCGCTGGTGACGCTGGCCGGGCCGTTGGCCATCTTCGGGGTCGCCGAGTTCTGGTTGCAGCGGTTCGGACGCGAGGGACCGAGGGCGTTCCGCTGGGTGCGGCCCTCGATCGTGCTGGTGGTCGTCACGTCCGGCCTGCTGGTCCTGGCGCTCGTCGGGTGGGGTCTGCTCGACCGGGACGACTCCGTCACCGCCGGCCTACGCATCGGGCTCGCCCCGATCATCCTGTCGCTCGTCGCCATGGCGCTGTCCGGGTCGGCCCTCCAGCTTCAGGGCGCCTACGGGCAGCTCGCGGCGCTGCAACTGGCGCCGCAGGTCGGCCGGCTCCTGGTGGCCCTGGTGACCGGCTTCTTCGGGCTGTCGGCGCTCATGGTGGCGCTGGGCTACGCCTTCGTGGCCGCCGTCACGGTGGTCATCAGCGTCCTGGTGATCGCACCGTTCTGGTACGCCCGGGCGACGTTGGAGGGCCACACGCAGGTGCTCGGTCGCCCGGCGCGCGCTCCCCGGATGAGCCACCTGGTCAGCGGAACCAGCCTGTTCCTGCTGGGCAGCCTCTTCTATCAACTGGGCATGCAACTGGGCATCGTCACCTCCGCCGAGTTTCTGAGCCCGGAGGCCGCTGCCGTGCTCGCCGTGCCGATGACCCTGCTGACCGCGATCTATCTCCTGCCCCGCATCGTCTACCAGCAGTACTTCCTGGCGAAGCTGCACCGGTGGTCCCGCTCCAACCGCGGCGCGGTCCTCATCGCCTATCGTGCCGGCACGGTCGGGATGATCGGTCTCGGGCTGCTGGTCGGCCTCGTCGTCGCCGTCGCAGGCCGCTACGCCATTCCCTTGATCTTCGGCGCCGAGTACCGCCCGTCCGTCCCGGTGATGGCGATTCTCGCGCTCGCGATCCCACTCCGCTTCGGCTCCGCCAGTGTCGAATCGCTGCTGATGAGCGGCGGCCTGGTGCGGCAGAAGGTGCTCTATCAGGGGCTGGGAGCACTCGTCTACCTGGCCGCGCTGGCCACCGCGATCCCGATGTTCGGCGTGGCCGGAGCCGCCTGGGCGACGGTGCTGTCCGAGGCGATACTTCTGGTCCTGTTCTGGTCCCGGGTGAAGCGGAATGTCGTGGCGGGCGCCCAGCTGCCGTCCTGGGCCGAGATCCGCCGGACGGTCACCGGAGGTTGAGCCCGCGTGGGCACAGGGGTGGAGCGAGCCCCACCCCTGTGCCGGCTCGGCCGCCGGTCAGGCCAGCGGACCGATCTCGCGTTCGATGGCAGCGCGCAGGTCGGGGCCGGCGAGCACGTCGCGGGCGGCGGCCATCACCGGGGCGAGGAAGGTGTCCGGCCCCGGGTCACCGGCGATGCCGCCGAGGGCGGCGACCGCGGCCTGTCCGGCCGGCGACGGGACCAGTGGCGCGCGCAGCTGCAGGCCGCGTACCCCGGCCAGCAGCTCCACCGCGAGCACGCTGGCCAGGTTGTCCAGCACCGTACGCAGCTTCTTGGTCGCCGCCCAGCCCATCGAGACGTGGTCCTCCTGCATCCCGCTGGTGGGCAGCGAGTCCACCGAGGCGGGCGCGGCCAGCCGGCGGTTCTCCGCGACGATCCCGGCTGCGGTGTACTGGGCGATCATCAGCCCGGAGTTGACGCCGGCGTCGGGCGAGAGGAACGCCGGCAGGTCCCGGCTGCGGGTGACGTCCAGCAGCCGGTCGACCCGCCGTTCGGCGATCGCCCCGACCTCGGCGGCGGCGATGGCCAGGAAGTCGGCGGCGAAACCGAGCGGCGCGCCGTGGAAGTTCCCGGTCGACTCGACCCGGCCGTCCGGCAGCACCACCGGGTTGTCCACCACCGAGACCAGCTCGCGGGCCGCCACCGTACGGGCGAACTCCAGGGTGTCCCGGGCCGCGCCGGCCACCTGCGGGGCGCAGCGCATCGAGTACGCGTCCTGCACCGCGTGCGCCAGGTCGTCCCGGTGCGAGTCCATCACCCGGGAGTCCTGCAGCAGCCGGTGGATGTTCGCCGCCGAAGCCGCCTGGCCCGGGTGCGGCCGGATGGCGTGCAGCTCGGGCAGGAACGGCCGCTCGGAGCCGAGCATCGCCTCGATCGCCAGCGCGGCGGTCACGTCGGCCATGGCGAACAGGTGGGCGGCGTCGTTCAGGGCGAGCAGCAGCATGCCCAGCATGCCGTCGGTGCCGTTGATCAGCGCCAGGCCCTCCTTGGCGGCCAGCTCGATCGGCTTCAGCCCGGCCCCGCGCAGCGCGTCGGCCGCGTCGATCCGCTCACCCGCCGGGCCGAGCACCCAGCCCTCCCCGAGCAGCACCAGCGCGCAGTGCGCCAGCGGCGCCAGGTCGCCGGAGGCGCCGAGCGAGCCGTGCTCCGGCACCCACGGGGTGATCTCGTGGTTGAGCAGGTCGACCAGGGCCTCGGCGACCAGCGGTCGGACGCCGGACCGGCCCAGCGCGAGCGAGCGCACCCGCAGCAGCATCATCGCCCGGACCACCTCGCGCGGCATCGGCGCGCCCACGCCGGCGGCGTGCGAGCGGATCAGCGCGTGCTGGAGTTCGGCCCGCCGCTCCGGCGCGACGAAGGTGTTGGCGAGCGCTCCGAAACCGGTGGAGACGCCGTAGACGGGGCGGCCGGCGGCTTCGATGCCGTCCACGATCGCCCGGCTGGTCGCCATGGCGTCCGTCGCGGCCGGGTCGATCACGACCTTGGCGGTGCCGCGGGCCACGGCGAGCACGTCGGCGGGGGAGACCCCGGTGGGCTGAATGGTCACGATCGACATTGCGGTACTCCGTTTTGCAGGACCTGGCGGATCAGTGGAACCCCGGGCCGGTAGGCCAGGTGCAGGTGGGACGGGGCGTCGAGGACGATCAGGTCGGCCCGGGCGCCGGGGCGCAGCACCCCGACGTCGTCGCGGCGCAGCGCCCGGGCGCCGCCCGCGGTGGCGGCCCAGACGGCCTCCGCCGGGGTCATCCGCATCTCGCGGACGGCGAGGGCGACGCAGAACGCCATCGACGAGGTGTACGACGAGCCGGGGTTGCAGTCGGTGGCCAGGGCCACGGTGACGCCGGCGTCGAGCAGGCGACGCGCGTCCGGGTAGGGCGAGCGGGTGGAGAACTCGGCGCCGGGCAGCAGGGTGGCCACGGTGGACGTGTGCCGCCCGTCGGCGCACATGCAGTCGACCGTGGTCGAGGCGAGCGCGTCGACGTCGGCGTCGCTGAGGTGGGTGCAGTGGTCCACGCTCGCCGCGCCCAGCTCCACGCCGAGCTGAACGCCCGGGCCGGGGCCGAGCTGGTTGGCGTGCACCCGGACGCCGAGCCCGACGGCCTGCCCGCAGGCGAGGATGGCCCGGGCGTGGTCGACGTCGAAGGCGCCCCGCTCGCAGAAGACGTCGATCCAGCGCGCGTGCGGGGCGGCGGCGGCCAGCATCGGCCCGCACACCATGCCGACGTAGTCGTCGGGGCGGTCGGCGTACTCCGCCGGGACGACGTGCGCGCCGAGGAACGTGGTGTCCTCGCTGAACTCGGCGGCGATCCGCAGCGAGCGGGCCTCGTCGGCGACGGTGAGGCCGTACCCGCTCTTGATCTCGATGGTGGTGGTGCCCTGCCGCAGCGCCTCGTCGCGCAACCGCCGAACGTTGGCCCGTAGCTCGTCGTCGGTGGCCGCGCGGGTGGCGCCGACCGTGGTCCGGATGCCGCCGCCGGTGTACGGCTGTCCGGCCATCCGGGCGGCGAACTCGGCGGCCCGGTCGCCGGCGAAGACCAGGTGGGCGTGGCTGTCCACGAACCCGGGCAGCACCGCCGCGCCGTCGGCGTCGATCCGCCGGTCGGCGGCCGGGGCGTCCCGGGCCGGCCCGATCCAGGCCACCTGCCCGTCCTCGACGAGCAGGGCGGCGTGCCGGCGGATGCCCAACGGGCCGCCCGTGCCGCCGTCGGAGTTGGTGACCACCTCGCCGATGTTGTCGACCAGCAGGCTGCCGGTGTTCCGGCCCGCCGGGCGCACCGGGTCGCCCGGCCGGGCCGGCCGCTGGGGGAAGAGGTCCGTGGTCACGACGTCACCGCCGTGATGGCCGCCCGCAGTTCGGCCGGTACGTCGACGGCCACGTGTCGCCCCTCGGCCACCACCGTCCGCCCGTCGACCACGACGTGCGTGACATCGGCGGCGGTGGCCGCGAAGAACACCCCGACCGGCGGCACCCCGGCGGTCCGGGCACTGTCCGGCCGTACCGTGACCAGGTCGGCCCGGTCGCCGACCGAGAGCCGGCCGGCGTCGGTCCAGCCGAGCGCGGCGTGCCCGGCGGCGGACGCCGCGCGCAGCAGGTCGAAGCCGGTGAAGTGGCCGCGCCGGCGGGTGCGCAGCCGCTCGTCCAGCTCCACCGCTCGGGCCTCCTCGAAGAGGTCGATCACCGCATGGCTGTCGCTGCCCAGGCTGAGCGGGATGCCGACGTCGGCCATCCGCCGCGCCGGGCCGATCCCGTCCGCCAGGTCCCGCTCCGTGGTGGGGCAGAGGCAGACACCGGTGCGGCTCTCCCCGAGCAGCGTCAGGTCGCCGCTGGTCGGATGGGTGGCGTGCACGGCGGTGGTGGCCGGGCCGAGCACCTCGTGGTCGGCCAGCAGCCGGGTGGGCGTGCAGCCGTGCGCCGCCCGGCAGGCGTCGTTCTCCGCGGGCTGCTCGGAGAGGTGCACGTGCAGTGGCGCGTCGCGCTCGCGGGCCCAGCGCGCCACCGTGCTCAGCTGCTCGGCGGGGACGGCGCGCACCGAGTGCACCGCCGCGCCGACCCGGACGTGCCCGCCGGTCGGGGAGAACGCGGCCGCCCGTTCGGCCCACCGCACCGCGTCGGAGTCGCCGAAGCGCAGCTGCGGCCCGACCAGCGGGTCGCCGTCCACCGAGGCGGTCAGGTAGCAGGCGTCGAGCACTGTGAGCCGGATGCCGGCCTGGGCGGCCGCCTCGACCAGCGCGGCGCTCATCGCGTTCGGGTCGTCGTAGCGCGTCCCGCCGGGCCCGTGGTGCAGGTAGTGGAACTCGCCCACACAGGTCACCCCGGCCAGCGCCATCTCGGCGTAGGCGGCCCGGGCCAGGGCCAGGTAGGTGTCGGGATCGAGGCGGTCGGCCACCGCGTACATCTGGTCGCGCCAGGTCCAGAAGTCACCCCGGCCGCCGTGGGTACGCCCGCGCAGCGCCCGGTGGAACGCGTGCGAGTGCGCGTTGGCCAGCCCGGGCAGGGTCAGCCCGGGCAGCCGTACCGCGTCGGTCAGCACGTCGACCCCGGCGGTCGGTGAGTCGCCGCCGGTCAGCGGCGTCACCGCGGTGAACCGGCCGTCCGTCGCCTCGATCAGCACGTCGGCCGTCGGCTCGTCGTGGTCGGGCAGCCAGGCGTACTCGGCCAGCCAGCGGGTCGCGGTCATTCCGCGGGCCCCCTCTCGAAACAGCGCGAACGCGGCGATCCGCCGCCGCCCGCCGGTGCCGGGCGGGCCGCGGCGACGGCCGTCAACATGCCAGCTCCGCCAGCACCCGGGCCAGCGCGGTCACCCCGGCGGCGCAGTCATCGTCGCTCGCCGACTCGGCCGGGGAGTGCGACACACCGGTCGGATTGCGGACGAAGAGCATGGCGGTCGGCAGGTGCGCGGCGAGGACGCCGGCGTCGTGTCCGGCTCCGGTCGGCAGCACCGGCGCGTCGAGCAGCCGGGCCAGCCGGTCGGCCAGCCCGCCGTCGAAGGCGACCAGCGGGGTGGCGGACTCCTCGGTCACCGTCATCTCGGTGCCGTCGCGCCGGGCCCGCTCGACGGCCTTGCCGTGCACCGCCTCGACCAGGCCGGCCAGCGTCTCCGGCTCGGCCGCGCGGGCGTCCAGCCAGCCGGTCACCTTCGACGGGATCGCGTTGGTGGCGTTCGGCTCCACCGACACCCGGCCCACAGTGGCGTGCGCGCCGCGCAGCCGGGCCTCCTTGTTCGCCGCCAGCACGGTGAACGCGTACGTCAGCATCGGGTCGCGGCGGTCGGCCATCCGGGTGGTGCCGGCGTGGTTGCCCTCGCCGGTGAAGTCGAAGCGCCAACGCCCGTGCGGCCAGATGGCACTGGCCACCGCCACCGGCGCTGAGGTGTCGGCCAGCGCGCGGCCCTGCTCGACGTGCAGCTCCACGAAGGAGGAGAACCGGCCGAGCAGCTCCGGTCGGGCGCCCGCCGGCGGGTGGCCCAACGCGTCGGCGAAGCTGACCCCGTCGGCGTCCCGCAGCGCCGCCGCCCGCTGCGCCGGCAGTGCGCCGGTGAGCAGCCGGGAACCCAGGCACGGTACGCCGAACCGGGCCCCCTCCTCCTCGACGAACGCGCCGACGACCACCGGCCGGGCCGGGGTGACGCCCGCGGCGCGCAGCTCGTCCAGGGCGAGGAACGCGCTGACGATACCGAGCGGACCGTCGTACGCGCCGCCGTGCGGCACCGAGTCGAAGTGGCTGCCGGTCAGCACCGCGTTCCCGGCGTCCGCCTCGCCCCACCAGGCGAGGAGGTTGCCGTTGCCGTCCTCGGTGACCGGCAGCCCGCGCCGGTCGGCCTGCTCCCGGTACCAGGCCCGCAGTCGCAGCTCCGGCTCGGTCAGCGCGTAGCGCAGGTAGCCGCCGCTGCCGGCGTCCCGCCCGATCGGCGCGATCTCGTCCCAGAGCGCCCGGAACCGGGCGGCGAGGTCGCTCACGCGGTACTCCTCTTGTTCGCGGTGGCGGGGCTCCGCTGCGCTGCACTCCTCGCGCTCACGCGCTTCCCTCGGCCATCGGCACCCGCACGCCGGTCCGCTCGGCCACCTCGCGGGCGGTGTCGTAGCCGGCGTCCACGTGCCGGATCACGCCCATCGCCGGGTCGTTGGTCAGCACCCGCTCGATCTTCTGACCGGCGAGCGCGCTGCCGTCGGCGACGCAGACCTGGCCGGCGTGGATCGACCGGCCCATGCCCACCCCACCGCCGTGGTGGATGGAGACCCAGGACGCGCCGCTGGCCGTGTTGACCAGCGCGTTGAGCAACGGCCAGTCGGCGATCGCGTCGGAGCCGTCGGCCATCGCCTCGGTCTCCCGGTAGGGGCTGGCCACGCTGCCGGTGTCCAGGTGGTCCCGGCCGATCACCACCGGGGCGGAGAGCTCGCCGGAGGCGACCATCTCGTTGAACCGTACGCCGGCCTTGTCCCGCTCGCCGTAGCCCAGCCAGCAGATCCGGGCCGGCAGGCCCTGGAACGCGACCCGCTCCCCGGCCAGCCGGATCCACCGGGCGAGCGACTCGTTCTCCGGGAAGAGCTCCAGGATCGCCCGGTCGGTGGCGGCGATGTCGGCCGGGTCGCCGGAGAGCGCCGCCCACCGGAACGGGCCCTTGCCCTCGCAGAACAGCGGCCGGATGTAGGCCGGCACGAAGCCGGGGAAGTCGAAGGCGCGCTCAAAGCCGCCCAGCTGTGCCTCGCCCCGGATCGAGTTGCCGTAGTCGAAGACCTCCGCGCCGGCGTCGAGGAAGCCGACCATCGCCTCGACGTGCTTCGCCATCGACGCCCGGGACCGGTCGGTGAACTCAGCCGGCTTGGCCGCCGCGTAGTCCCGGGCGTCGGCCAGCTCGACCCCCTCGGGCAGGTACGACAGCGGATCGTGCGCGCTGGTCTGGTCGGTGACGATGTCGATGGCGACGCCCCGGCGCAGCAGCTCCGGGAAGACGGCGGCGGCGTTGCCGACCACGCCGACGCTCAGTGCCCGGCGGTCCCGCTTGGCCGCCAGCGCGCGCTCGACCGCGTCGTCCAGGGAGTCGGCGACCTCGTCGAGGTAGCGGTCGTGCACCCGCCGGTCCAGCCGGCTGCGGTCCACGTCGACGATCAGACAGACGCCGCCGTTCATGGTGACCGCGAGCGGCTGTGCCCCGCCCATTCCGCCGCAGCCGGCGGTGAGCGTCAGCGTCCCGGCCAGTGTGCCGCCGAACCGCTTGGCCGCGACCGCGGCGAAGGTCTCGTAGGTGCCCTGGAGGATGCCCTGGGTGCCGATGTAGATCCAGGAGCCGGCGGTCATCTGCCCGTACATGGTCAGGCCGAGCTGCTCGAGGCGGCGGAACTCCGGCCAGGTGGCCCAGTCGCCGACCAGGTTGGAGTTGGCCAGCAGCACCCGCGGCGCCCACTCGTGGGTGCGCATGACCCCGACCGGTCGACCGGACTGCACCAGCATCGTCTCGTCGTCACGCAGATCGGTGAGGGTACGTACCAGCGCGTGGTAGGACGGCCAGTCGCGGGCCGCCTTGCCGGTGCCGCCGTAGACCACCAGGTCCTCGGGGCGCTCGGCGACCTCCGGGTCCAGGTTGTTCATCAGCATCCGCAGCGCGGCCTCCTGCGGCCAGCCGCGGGCAGTGCGCTCGACGCCGCGGGCGGCGCGGACCGGTTGGGACATCTCGGTTCTCCTCTCAGCCGAGGAACAGCTGTCGGCGGGCGGCGGACGCCTCGAACGCTTCCAGCCGGCGCTGGGTGTCGGCGGGGGCGGCGTCGCAGATCGCCTGGAGCAGCACCATGGCCAGGGTCATCGGGGCGGTGTGCAGGTCGAAGACGAGTTGGGCGCCGACCGCGGCGGGCAGCACCACGTCGGCGTGTTCGGTGGCCGGGCTGACCGGCGAGTCGGTGATCGCCACCACGGTCAACCCGGCGGCGCGTGCGTCGCGCAGCGCGTCCAGGGTCTCCCGGGGGTAGCGGGGCAGTACGAAGGCCAGTACCGCCGAGGCGCCGGCCTCGGCCGCCTGCTCCAGGCGGTCGGTGAGCAGGCTGCCGCCGTCGTCGAGCACCCGGACGTCGGGGTGCACCTTGGCGGCGAAGTAGGCGAAGTACGCGGCCAGCGGCGCGGCGGCGCGCAGGCCGAGCACCGGCAGCGGGCGGCTGGCGGCGAGCTGCCGGCCCGTCTCGGCGATCCGGTCCCGGTCGGCGAGCTGGTCGGTCAGCCGGTCCAGGTTGCCGATCTCGGCGCGGACCGCCTGCTGGAGTTCGTTGCCGGCGTCGGTCGGACCCCCGAGCGCGCCGGCGGTCAGCTCGCGGAGCCGGCGGCGCAGCGCGGGGTAGCCGTCGTGGCCGAGCGCGACCGCGAACCGGGTGACCGAGGGCTGGCTGACCCCGGCGAGCTCGGCCACCTCGGCGGCCGAGAGGTACGCCGCGGCCGGCGCGTGCTGCACCAGACAGTGCGCGATCCGGCGCTGGGTGGGGGTGAGGCGCACCCCGTGGAACAGATCGAGCACCCGCTCGGTGGGCGCGGCGACAGCTCCTTCATTCACACCGTGACTCTATGCATGAAAACTTTCAGAGAGCAACCCCGCCGTGCCGCCGCATCCTCTCGGTGGCTGTCGGTCGGCCGACCGGCGGACGGACTCGTGAGCGTCCCCTCTGTAGGATCCGCACGGCGGTCGAGCAGAGGAGTGCGCATGCAGTCGGTTGGCCCGTACCGGTTCACCCACTTGTTGGGCACCTGCCCCGTGGGCAAGGCCTGGGCCGCGATCGACGGGCAGGGCCGGTTCGTGACGGTGGCGGTGCTGGACGCTGCGGCCGCGAACACACCGGGCTGGCGGGAGAGCTTCGCCGGTACCGCCGACGCCATGTCCCAGACGCCGGGCGGCCAGGCCTTCGCGTACGCCGACTTCTCCGCGGCGGAGCCGTGGGTGGCCTATCCAGCAGAGGTTGGCCCGGGCGCCGAGAAGCTGTTCCGCGCGTTGGGGCAGGAGTACCAGCTGGTACCGACGGACGATCAGGGCGGCACGGAGCCGGTCTCCGGGGTGCCGCAGCAGGTTTCCGGGCCGCCGCAGTCGGTGTCCGGGGTGCCGCAGCAGGTCTCCGCACCACCGCAGTCGGTCTCCGGCGCTCCACATCAGGTCTCCGCGCCACCGCAGCCCGTCTCCGGCGCTCCGCAGCCGACGTCCGGCGGATCGTTCGCACCCTGGGCGCTGCACGCCGGCCCGCTGCCCACCGTGCAGCCCGCGCCGACCCCGCAGCCCGCTGTCGACGCACCCCACTCACCCGCACCGGTGTCCGCCGCTCCTTCGGACCCGCCGTCCTACGACCCGTTCAACGCCCCGGTCCGGCGGATCAAGCCGTCGGAGCCGCCGCGGCGACGTACCGGACTCTGGGCGGGGGTGGCCGCGCTCGTGCTGGTGGCGGCCGTGGGCAGCGGCGTCGGCGTCTGGGCCATCGCCGGCAACGACCAGGCCGATCCGGACCCTCTGCCGACGATCGTCGCCACTGCGGCCCCCACCGCCGAACCGGTCGAGCCGGGGCTGAAGCCGTGGGCGCAGGCCGCCCTCTACAGCCCGGAGGAGCACGCCCTCGCGGTGGCCGCGCCGTCGCTGGTCTTCGTCGAGGCGATCTTCACCGGTTATGTCCGCGACGCCACGACGAATGCCCTGGTACGCCCCACCCCCGTCAGCTTCATCCGCCGATGCAGCGGCTTCCTGGTGAGTTCGAGCGGCCACGCCGTCACCAGCGGCTCCTGCGTCGCGCCGGACGAGGATCACGCCCGGTGGATCGCCGTCGACGCGCTCGCCCGGGTGCTCGTGCAGGAGAAGAAGCTTCCCAGTGAGGAGGTCGCCAACTACATCCGGACCAACCTGCCCAAGGTGCGGTTCACCGGCGCCGAACCGGGCACCAAGCCGGTCAGTGAGGTGTACGGGCAGCTCAACAACGCCAAGGGCAACGTGTCGAAGGAGCCGGCCATCCGGGCCGAGGTCGTTCGGGCCCTGCCCGCGGAGAGTGGCAGCACTGCATTGATCAAGCTTGGCCAGGAGAATCTGCCGGCGGTGGAACTCAACCGGTCGGCGAGCCTCGACCAGGACGCCTCGCTGTTCATCCTCGGCTTCCGAACCACCGACACCGTCTTCCGCAACGCTGTCTACCGTCCCCAGTCGAAGAAGGTGACGGTCACCGGCACGAGCCGGCTCGGCTCGGTCTCGATGTACCGGATCAGCGGAGACCTCGGGACCGTGTCGCACGGTGGTATCGCCCTCGATCCCAGCGGCCGGGTAGCGGGTGTGGTCGACCAGGACCAGGCGCTACCGGACAAGGCGAACCGGGCGGTGGTGCCGGCGTCGACGATCGGCGCACTTCTCGACGAGGCCGGAGTCGCCAACACGCTCGGCGACACCGACAAGATCTACCGCAGCGGGCTGGACGCGTACTTCGGCGGCGACCTGTCAGTCGCTGTCACCCAGTTGGAGAAGGCCGCCAGCGCGGCACCCGCCAACCTGCTCGCGCAGGCGTACCGGCAGAACGCCGCCGAGCGCGAGCGGTTGGACAGCGCGCAGGGGGATGGGTCGGGTCTGGTCCTTCCCCTGCTGGTCGGATCCGGCGTGCTGCTCGTCGGGCTCGTCATTCTGGCCGTGCTGCTCGTCCGTCGGCGATCGCCGACCGGCTGACCGCCGGGTGCCGCGGAGTGGCCGGCCGCCGGCTCGTGATCGGACGATTACACCGGATCGGACACATGGGAATGTAAGCGTAGACATACCCCGGTTGTTCGCCTTCGCCCGTCATTCGCACACCACGAACAACCCGTGCCGCCGTCAAGATCGTATTTTTGGTCAATGTGGATTCCACCGGACGGTGCCAGTTCGGCCGGCTGCTTCGGCGGTATGCCTGACCGGCGCCGCAATAGGTCTCTGACCAGCGAATCCCTGGCTGCATCAGCGATTTCCGGCCCTCATCGTGCTGACTGATAGGTGATGGTGCGGGGGTGTAGCGGTGGCTATACTCCCTGTTGTTGCGCGATGGATCTTCATTGTCGTCGATCAAGGGAACGTTCCTACGAACGCGTCGCTGAAAATGTCGCTGCAAATGGTGGCTTTCATGGGGGTGGCGAAGGTATGGACGTGTTGGATCGCGGAGCCGTGTCGACCGGTGGAGCCGACCTGCCGGGCGGCACCGGTAGCCCATCCGGGCTGCGAAACGGCCTTCGTCCGTGACGAGCCACCCCGCCTACTCGACGCCTTCGCTGCGTGACTCCGCCGGCAGCACGCTCCCGTCCGATCAGGAGCCCCAGCTGTCAAAGATCGACGAGCCCACGGTGCTGATGATGCCGGCCGTCGACGCGTCGACCGTGTCGCTGGTGCGGGCGGCCGAACGGGTCACCCCCGCGATCTCGGTCTGCATCGCCGTCCGGGACCGACCCCAACTGCTGGTGAAGTCCATCCAGAGCGTGCTCGCCAACAGCTTCAGCGATTTCGAGATCGTCGTGGTGGATGACGGATCGGCCGTACCCGCTCGGGACGGGCTGGCCGAGGCGGGCCTGCTGACAGACCGACGGATTCTCGTCGTCCGGCAGGAGCCGACGGGCATCAGCGCCGCGCGCAACGCGGCCCTGCGGGTGGCCCGGGGCAGGACCGTCACCGTGCTCGACTCGGACGACGAACTGGCCCCCGATGGTCTGGCCCGGATCCACGACTTCCTGTCTCGCACGGGCGCCCGCTGGGTCTACACCGACTACGAGGAGTTCGTCGGCGACTCGGCAAGGGTGATCAGGCTTCCGTCCTACCCCGACTCGCGTCGGATGCTCTGGTCCGTGCTGACCCGGCCACGGCTGCCCTTCAAGCACTCCGGCATGTCCATCGACCGCCAGCTGCTGCTTCAACTCGGCGGATATGACGAGCAGATGTCGATCAAAGTGGATGTCGAGCTGGTGCTGCGTGCCCTGAGCACCGGCGTGCACCTGCAACGACTCGACCAGCCGGTCGTCCGGTTCCACCGGCACAGCGGCAACATCAGCCGACGGCGCCTCGCCGGCGTCGCCGCCTGGCGCAAGATGATCAAGAAGTACAGTCGCCCGCGCATTCCGGGACTCGCCCTGTGTATCGTGGCGGTGCGCGCGGCGAGTGAGGTCGGCAAGTGGTTGGTCACCGCCGCCGGGCGGTGATCCGTCGGCTGGCGGCCCGGGCGGCGGAGCGACTCGCCGAGTAGAACCGTCCAACCGCGACCGTCGGGCTCGTTCGTGCTGGCCTCGCTGCTTGGGGATCGTGATGACTGGAGTTGTCCCCGTCGGATCTGCCGTCCGTGCGGCCGATCCCACCAGGGACGTCACTCGGCAGGCGGCAAGGACGGTGGACGACGCGGCGGATCCCGCAGTTGACGCCCGACGTCGACGTCGACAGCACGGCCTGATCCGGCTGGCCGCGCTGACCGTGGTGGCCACCGTCGCGGTCGGCGGGGTGCTCGTCGCCCAGTCACAACGGGGCGAAACGCAGACGTTGCCGTCCGCTTCCCCCTCGCCCTCGCCGTCGTGGTCCGGGCTGCGCGGCCTCGCGTCGCCGAACATGCGGATCGGCTCCGCGGTCGACGGGCGACGGCTCGCCGCCGACCAGCAATATCGCGAGACGCTCGCCGCCAACTTCAACGCGGTGACGGCCGAGAACGTGATGAAGTGGGCGAGCCTCGAGCCCCGACGGGGAGAGTACGACTGGACCGCAGCCGACCGGCTCGTGGAGTTCGCCCACGCGCACGGTCAGGCCGTCTACGGCCACACCCTGGTCTGGCACACCAGCGTTCCGTCCTGGGTGACCGACGACTGGTCAGCCGAGCGTCTTCGCGCGCTGGTGCGGGAGCACATCGTCGCCGTCGTCACCCGCTACCGGGGCAAGGTCTGGGCCTGGGACGTGGTGAACGAGGCGCTGAACGAGGACGGGACTCTGCGGGACAACATCTTCCTGCGCAAACTCGGGCCCGGCTACATCGCCGACGCGTTCCGTTGGGCGTACGAGGCCGACCCCGACGCCCGACTCTTCATCAACGACTACGGGGCGGAGGGCCGGTCCAAGAAGGCGGACGCCCTGCTGGGCTTGGTCCGCGAGCTCCGGGCGCGTGGAGTGCCGGTGCACGGTGTCGGCTTCCAGAGCCACCTGCGTGCCGATCAGGCACCCACCGGCATTGCCGGAAACCTTCAGCGGTTCGCGGATCTGGGTGTGTCGGTAGCCATCACCGAACTCGACGTCCGGGTCAAGCTGCCGGCGACGCCGGAGAAGCTGGTTTCGCAGGCGCTGCTCTACCAGCACATGCTCACGACCTGTCTGGCCGTGTCGACCTGCGAGTCGTTCACGCTCTGGGGGTTCTCCGACGGCAGCAGCTGGATCGGCGCACACTTCCCGGGCTACGGAGCCGCCTGCGTCTACGACGGGGAATTCAGGCCGAAACCCGCCCACGACGCGCTGATGCAGGAGCTTCGGTCGCGCCATCGACAGTCGACGAACTGATCAGACCAGGCCAGGTACGGCCGAATCGCCACTAGGCAGGGCACCGCGCCAGCGCATAGGGTGCTCGTCGCGATCTCCCGTCGGGGGCGATGTGGGAAAGGAAGGTCGTGTCCGCGCACACTCAGTTCCTCCAGGCTGTCGCGCCGCAGGCGACGCCGAGGTTCGACCCCGATTTCGGGGTCATCACACCGCCATCCAACGGTATGCCCCGATCGGCGTTCGGTCGTCCGGTGGCCCCGCGAGCGGTCTGGCGCCGGCGCTACGTGGCCTGGCTGGTCCTGCTCGACGCCCTCGCCGCGCTGGCGGCCAGCCGGACGGTCGTGGTCGCGCTCGACGAGGCCGACGCCGGCTTCTGGGACCAGCAGGTCCTGGGTGGCATCAGCTCGTTCTCGCTGGTGGCCAACGTCGGTGTGCCGCTGGGCTGGCTGGTCATGCTCGCCGCTCTCGGCGCGTACGACCGGCAGGCGCTCGGGCGTGGCACCGAGGAGCTCAAGCGGGTGGTCCGGGCCAACGTGGCGATGGCCGCCGCGGTGTCGTTCCTGGCCCTCGGCTTCAAGAAGGACCTGTCCCGGGCGACCGTCGCCGCGATCATCCTATGCCTGCTGCTCTACGCCCTGGTGGCCCGGTTCGCGGCCCGGGTGGTGCTGCGCCGCATCCGGCGTAGCGGGCGGGCGTCGCAGAAGGTGCTGTTGGTAGGCCGGCTCTCCGACGCGCTCGCGCTGCACGAGGTGGTGACCCGCAACCCGGGCGCCGGGTTCTACCCGATCGGCATCCACCTGCCGAACCACCCGCGGCCGGGGGAGCGGGTGACCGCCCCGGTGCCGGTCTACGTGGGCTGGGACCTGGTGCCGCTGGTGCAGCAGCTCGGCGCGGACACCATCGCCGTGTGCGGTCCGGCCAGCCTGGAGTCGTACGAGCTGCGCAAGCTGGCCTGGCAGATGGAGGGCACCGGGCTGAACCTGGTGGTGGTGCCGCAGGTCACCGACGTCACCGGTCCCCGCATCCACGTCCGCCCGATCGAGGGGCTGCCGCTGCTCAACGTCGAGGAGCCGACCATCTCGGGCCTCTCGCTGCTGACCAAGAGCGTGCTCGACCGGGCCGCCGCGCTGCTCGGACTAGTGCTGCTCAGCCCGGTGCTGCTCGCGATCGCGATCGCCATCAAGTTCGCCGACCCGGGTCCGGTGATGTTCCGGCAAACCCGGATCGGTTACCAGGGCCGCGCGTTCAAGGTGTGGAAGTTCCGGACCATGTACACCGACGCCGAGCAGCGGCTGGAGGCGTTGCGGGGGCAGAACGAGAGCGACGGCCTGCTCTTCAAGATCAAGGACGATCCTCGGGTCACCCCGATCGGCCGGCACCTGCGGGCGCTCTCGCTGGACGAGCTGCCCCAGCTGATCAACGTGGTGTTCGGGCAGATGTCGCTGGTCGGTCCGCGCCCGCTGCCCACCGAGGACGACGACTACCGGGGCGACGTGCGGCGGCGGCTGCTGGTACGCCCCGGCATCACCGGGCTCTGGCAGATCTCCGGCCGCTCCGACCTCACCTGGGACGACGCGGTCCGGCTGGACCTGCACTACGTGGACAACTGGTCGCTCGTCTACGACCTGGGCATCCTCTGGCGGACGGCCAGCGTGGTGCTGGCCCGCCGCGGCGCGTACTGATCGAGCGCCCAACGAGCGACGCGAAACGGGCGGTGGCCTCGTGGCCACCGCCCGTTTCGCGTGTCGGTGTTCGGGCCGTCCGTCGGGCGACCCGGTCGGCTACTTCTTGCCCTGCGCGATGATGTCCGGCACCGCGTCCCGCCGCACCGCCTCGTAGAACGACGGGATCCGCTTCGTGTCGGCGAAGACCACGCTCTCCGAACCGACCGTGCCGGTGCCCTTGGTAGGGCTGGTGAGGAACGTCAGGTTGCTGCCGCGCACCCCGCGCATCTGGTTCGCCATGTCCAGCAGGGACATGTTCTTGTCGACCGAGACCGAGTTCGAGGTGGCCTGCAGGAACGAGTTCAGCTTGCCGGGGTTCGTCAGCAGGCCACCGGAGGACGCCTTGTCCAGGATCGCCTTGATGACCTGCTGCTGGTGCCGGATCCGGGCGAAGTCGCCGTCCGGGAACTGCTTGCGCTGGCGCGAGTAGTCGAGCGCCGTCTCGCCGTCCATCCGCTGCACCCCCTGCTTGAAGGCGCGGAACGGCGGGTGGATCGACGTGAAGTTCTTCTCCACGTTGACGTCGATCCCGCCGAGGGCGTCGATGATCTCCTTGAAACCGGCGAAGTCGATGATGGCGACGTGGTCGATCCGGACGTCGGTGAACTTCTCCACGGTCTGCACCATCAGCGGCACACCGCCCCAGGCGTAGGCGGCGTTGACCTTCGCGTCCCGGCCGCCGTGGTTGCCGTCCTTCGACTTTGGCACCGGCACCCAGGTGTCGCGGGGGATCGAGATCAGCTGCGCGCTCGACCGGTCCTTCGGCAGGTGAGCCAGGATGATGGTGTCGGTCCGGGAACCCTCCGTCCGCTCTGGATCGCGGGTGTCGCTGCCCAGGATCATGATGTTCATCGCGCCCTTGACGACCGGCTGCGGGCGGGCCTCCTCGGGCACGTCCTCGAAGGCGTCGACCCGCTCGATGCCCGACTCCACCGAACGCAGGTAGAGCCCGCCGGCTACCGCGCCACCGGCGCCCAGCAGCGCCACCACCAGCAGACTGATCAGGACTATCCGCCGCCACCGCCGCCGCCGGGGTGGCTGCGCCCCGGTCGGCTCCTGCTCCGGTCCACCGGTCAACCCGTTCGTCTCGTCCGAGCCGGGGTCCGCGGTCTGCTCTCGACGTGGCATGGGCGCGATGCTACTGATTCAGATTCCGGCTCGCGTACCCTCGTCCGGCCAGGACCGCGCACCGGTCGGCCGCCGTCGTCGCGCATATCGAACATGAGCATTTTCAGCCATCGGCCAGCTTCAGCTGGTATGAACCAACCCGTGGATGCAACGAAGCTCCGGCGGGCGATCGCCCGTACCCCCCTCGCCCCCGTTGCCGCCTTCCCCAAGCGGCTGGCCCGGGTCGCCCGCCACGACGCCAAGGTGCTGCGCACCTCGGCCCGCTGGCTGGTCACCTCCCGGGAGCACCACAACTACACGTACGAGCTGACCAAGCTCAGCCGCCACCACCTGGCCTGGTTTGTCAGCGTCGTCTGCGACCTGCCGGTGAAGCAGGTCCGCGGCTACCTCGCCGAGATCGAGTCCGACGACGTGCTGCGCCGGCACATCGAACAGGCCACCGCCGGCGCCGCCCGCCGTGGCCTCGCCGACAAGCAGGTCCGATACGCCCGCCGGATCGGTTGGTACGCCATCGTCCGGGCCACCCGTCCGTCGCATGTGGTCGAGACCGGAGTGGACAAGGGACTCGGCAGTTGCGTACTCGCCTCGGCCCTGCTGCGCAACGCCGAGGAGGGGCACCCTGGGCGGCTCACCTCGCTGGACATCAACCCCGAGGCGGGCTACCTGGCCCGCGCCACGCCCTGGTCGGAGGTGGTCGACCTCGTGATCGGCGACTCCATCGCCTCGATCGCCGCGCTCGACCGACCGGTCGACCTCTTCCTGCACGACAGCGACCACAGCCGGGCTCACGAGAAGCGCGAGTTCGAGGCGGTGGAGCCGAAGCTCGCCCCGGGCGCGATGCTGCTCACCGACAACGTCACGGCCACCAACGTCCTCGCCGAGCACGCCGAGCGGACCGGCCGACGGTTCCTCGCCTACCGGGAGACCCCGGCCAACCACTGGTACCCCGGGGACGGCATCGGCGTGGCATGGTAGCCGCGTGCGGCTGAAGGCGATTTCCACGTACCCGGTCAAGGGTTGTCACCGGCTCGACCACGACGGCGCGGTCGTGCAGCCGTGGGGGCTCGCCGGCGACCGGCGCTGGATGGTGGTCGACGCCGACGGCGTCGGCGTCACCCAACGGGAGACCACCCGGCTGGTCGGGCTGCGCGCGACGCCCCGCGACGGCGGTCTGCTGCTGCGCGCCGACGGGCAGCCCGACCTCGACGTGCCCGAGCCGGCCGACGGCGAGCCGGTCCTGGCGCGCACGTTCCGCAGCCGCAAGCTCCCCGTTCCCGCGCTGCCCGCCGGGCCGGCGGCGGACGACTGGTTGAGCGCGTTGCTCGGCCGGCCGGTCCGGCTGGTCTGGCTGGCCCAGCCCGCTCGGCATATCGCCGCCGACGAGCGCGCGCACGACACGGGCGACCAGGTCAGCTTCGCCGACGCCTACCCGCTGCTGCTGGCCAACGCCGCGTCGCTGACCGCCCTGAACGACTGGCTCGTCGAGGCCGGCGAGGAATCGGTGCCGATGAGCCGGTTCCGCCCCAACCTGGTCGTCGAGGGCGCGCCGGCGTGGGCCGAGGACGGTTGGGAGGGCGGGTCGCTGCGGATCGGCGGCGTCCAGTTCCGGGCCGCCGGGTCGTGCGACCGCTGCGTGGTGACCACCACCGACCAGGAGACCGGGGTACGGGGCCGGGAGCCGCTGCGCACGCTGGCCCGGTACCGCAACGTCCGGCAGAAGCTCCTCTTCGGACTGCACCTCGTCCCGGTGCGGACCGGCCGGCTGGCGGTGGGCGATCCGGTGACCGTCGACGGCTGACCTGGTCGGCCTTGTGTCCCGCGACCTGCGGATCGATGATGGTCTCAACATCGAGCCGGAGGTGGCGACATGACAGTGCTGCATCAGCCTCGGGTGGCCTGGGACACCGCCCGGGTGTTCGTCGGTTCGGTCCACGACGACGACCTGTTCAACGTGCTCAGCGCGGAGGTCGGCGAACTGTTCGGCCCGGCCTGGCAGGCGCAGCTCGGCCAGACGCGCGAGCGGCTGCGCTGGGCGGCCGATCAGCAGCCCGGCCTGGTCGAGGCCGGGCTGTGGCGGGTCCGGTTGGAGGAGAAGCTCCGCGGCCGGCCCGAGCTGGCGGAGCCGCTGCGCTCGCTGACCACGGTCGCCGCCGGCCGGCTGCGGCAGCGCGCCATTGGGTCGACGCTCTCTTGAGCTGACCACCCAGCGCCTACCGCCGCGACGCCGGCCCGGGCCCGGCCGCGGCTACGGCCGGTTGCCCGGCTTCGGTCAGGGCCGGTCGGCGGCAGCCGTGGCGGGGACGAGGTCGAGCCACATGAGGACCTCGTCGCGGTCGTCGCCGGGGCCGACCCGCAGCGCGCCGGGCAGCCGGCCGACCTCCCGGTAGCCGAGCCGCTGGTAGAAGTTCTCCAGCCCCAGTCCGCCGCGCAGGGTGACGTGCAGCGCCGTCAGACCCAGCTCCCGGCCCAGGCGCTCGGCCTCGCGCATCAGCGCGAGCCCGTACCCCTTGCCCTGCGTGTCCGGGTGGACCATCACCCGCTTGAGCACGCACCAGTGCGCCTTGAGGTTGAACCGGTTGTCGGTGAGGATCAGCGCGGCGACGAGCTGATCGCCCGCGTAGCCGAGGAGCAGTCGGTCCGGGCCGTCGGAGATCGCGGCGAACGCCGGGCCCGCGAGGGTACGGACGTCGTCGGTCGTGACCGGTGGCACGAAGCCGACCGCCCCGCCGGCGTTGGAGACGTCCGTCCAGAGCGCGACGATCCGTTCGCGCAGCTCGGGAGTCAGGGCGGGGTCGAGGACGAAACGCAAACTCACGCCCGCCATCCTGTTACGGCAGCAGCCGTGCTGACCCGCGATAGTGACCCTCGTGACAGGGCTGCTGTGGTGCGGGAGGGGGGATTCGAACCCCCACGTCCTTTCGGACAATAGGACCTAAACCTACCGCGGCTGCCATTACGCCACTCCCGCCGACCCGCTGAGTCTAGAGCGTCGGCCCACGGCGGTCGCGGGGCCGGCGTCCCGTCTCAGGGGCGTACCGGTGTCGGGCCAGGCGCCGACTTGTGCCGGCCCGGTGCGGTGGGGTCAGTCGAGGCCCAGGTCGCGGCGGAGCTTGGCGACGTGCCCGGTGGCCTTGACGTTGTAGAGCGCGCGCTCGATCTTTCCGTCCGGGTCGATGACGAAGGTCGAGCGGATCACCCCGGTCACCGTCTTGCCGTAGAGCTGCTTTTCGCCGTACGCGCCGTAGGCGGTGAGCACGGCCTTGTCCGGGTCCGAGACGAGCGGGAAGGTGATGGCGTCCCGCTCGCGGAACTTGGCCAGCTTCTCCGGCTTGTCCGGCGAGATGCCGACCACCTCGTAGCCGGCGGCCTGGAGCGAGGCGAGCGAGTCGCGGAAGTCGCAGGCCTGCTTGGTGCAGCCGGGGGTCATCGCCGCCGGGTAGGCGTAGAGGATGACCGTGCGGCCGCGCAGGTCGGCCAGGGAGAGCGTGGCGCCGGTGTCGGTCGGGAGGCTGAACTCGGGGGCCGGGTCACCGGGGGAGAGGCGGTCGGGAGCGGTCATGGCCCGACCCTACCGCCGGTGGTGGTCGACGGGCCGGCCCCGGCACGCGGTGGGTCCGTGATCAACACCATGGCTTAATGCCAACTCTTTGCAAGAGAAAGGTTCGGGAAATAGTCTGAGCCCGCCGGCGCGGAGGGCCCCGCCGACGCGTGGGAGGTCGCGTGGAAACCCTGGCGATGCACATCTCGAACGGGATCATCAACGGTCCCGTGGCCGCGGTCTTCGCGGCGCTCGCACTGGCCGCCCTGACCATCTGTGTGCTTCGCGGCCGGCGGGACCTGGACGACCGGCTCGCTCCGATGGCCGGCCTGGTCGCCGCGTTCATCTTCGCCGTGCAGATGCTCAACTTCCCGATCTTCACCGCCGGGGTGAGCGGTCACCTGCTCGGCGGTGCGCTCGCCGCGATGCTGGTCGGCCCCTGGGTCGGCGCGCTCTGCGTGGCGGTGGTGCTGGTCGTGCAGGCGCTCGTCTTCGGTGACGGGGGCGTGGCGATGCTCGGCCTGAACATCACCAACATGGCGCTGATCGGCACCGCCGCGGCGTACCTGCTGATCGCGCTGCTGCTGCGGGTGCTGCCCCGCACGCCCGGCGGCCTCGCGGTGACCGCCTTCGTCTCCGCCGTGCTCAGCGTGCTGGTCGCGTCGCAGGGCTTCGTCCTGCAGTACTGGCTGGGCGGCACCACCGACCTGGGCGGCAACCTGGCCGGCCTGGCCGGCACGATGGCGGGCGCGCACCTGCTGATCGGCATCGGCGAGGGCCTGATCACCGCGACCACGGTGGTCACCGTCGCCAAGGTCCGCCCCGATCTCGTCTACGCGCTGCGCGGGCTCCGCCCGGTCGCCGCGCCCGCCGTCCCGGCCGTCGGAGGTGCCCGGTGAACAAGCGTCCCTGGATGTTCGTCGTCGGCGGCCTCCTGGTCGCGCTGCTGCTCGCCGGCGTGGTGAGCAACTACGCCTCGTCCCACCCGGACGGCCTCGACTCCTCTCTGCTCAAGGGCTGCACCGTCGACGCCGATGACAACATCACCGGCGGCAGCTGCCCGGCGCAGCAGGCCAAGGATCACGAGCTGGCCGACAGTCCGCTCGCCGACTACGGCGTACGCGGCATCGACAACGCGTTCCTCTCCACCGGGCTCTCCGGGGTCCTCGGCGTGCTGCTCACCTTCGCGGTGGGGGCCGGCGCCTTCTGGCTGCTCCGCCGCCGCACTCCCGGCACCGGCGCGGCGGCCGGCACCGGCGCGACAGCCGGTGGCGACGACCCGACGGCGCCGGCGGCCACCGGGGCGGCGGCCGGCGCGGCCGGCGGCTCCGCCGACCGGAGCTGACGACGATGGGAGCCGGGCACGGGCACGTGCTGTACCGAGAGAGCCGCTCGCCCGTGCACCGGCTCCCACCCGAGGTCAAGATCGTGGCGATGGTGGTCTTCACCATCGCGGTGGTGGCCACCCCGCGTGAGGCGTTCTGGGCCTTCGGCGGGTACGCCCTGTTGGTGGCGGCGGTCGCGGCGCTGGCCCGGGTGGGCTCGCGCTGGCTGCTCAGCCGGGCGCTGATCGAGCTGCCGTTCCTGCTCTTCGCGGTCGCGCTGCCGTTCCTCGGCGCCGGGGAGCGGGTCGAGGTGGCCGGCCTGCACCTCTCGGTGGACGGCCTCTACGGCAGCTGGAACATCGTGGCGAAGGGCACCCTCGGGGTGCTCGTCTCGCTGCTGCTCGCCGCGACGACCACCACCCGGGACCTGATCGTCGGCCTGGACCGGCTGCGCTGCCCACAGGTGCTCACCCAGATCGCCACCTTCATGCTGCGCTACCTCGACGTGCTGGTCGGCGAGGCCCGGCGGATGCGGGTGGCCCGGATCTCCCGGGGCGACGACCCGCGTTTCCTCTGGCAGCTGCGCGGCTTCGCGGCCGGCGTCGGCGCGCTCTTCCTGCGGGCCTTCGAGCGCGGCGAGCGGGTCTACCTGGCGATGCTCTCCCGTGGCTACTCCGGTCGGATGCCCGCGGTCTGGCAGGGCGCCGGCGCGGCCACCACCGGGCAGTGGCTGGTCGCGGCCACCGTGCCGGCCCTGGCGACCGCCATCGCCGCCACCGCGGTCGTGCTGGGATGATCGGCGACGTGCAGTCGACAGCTCCCAGCCTGGACGTCACCGGGGTCCGCTACGCCTACCCGGACGGCCACCACGCCCTGCACGGGGTGGACCTCACCGTTCCGCGCGGCGGGCGGGTGGCCCTGCTCGGCCCGAACGGCGCCGGCAAGACCACGCTGGTGCTGCACCTCAACGGCATCCTCACGCCGACCGAGGGGAGCGTGAGCGTCGGCGGGCTGACCGTCACCCCGGACCGGGCGACGCTGGCCGAGGTGCGGCGCCGGGTGGGCATCGTCTTCCAGGACCCGGACGACCAGCTCTTCCTGCCCACGGTCGCCGAGGACGTGGCGTTCGGCCCGGCGAACCTCGGGCTGCGTGGCGCGGAACTGGCCGCCCGGGTCGACGAGGCGCTCGCCGCGGTCGGGATGTCCGCGCACCGGGACCGGGCCCCGCACCACCTCTCGTTCGGGCAGCGCCGGCGGGTGGCGGTGGCCACCGTGCTCGCCATGCACCCGGAGATCCTGGTGCTCGACGAGCCGTCGTCGAACCTCGACCCGGCCGCCCGGCGCGAGCTGGCCGGGATCCTGCGCGATCTGCCGGTGACCCTGCTGATGGTGACTCACGACCT
This sequence comes from Micromonospora sp. NPDC093243, assembly GCF_044753725.1. NCBI lineage: Bacteria > Bacillati > Actinomycetota > Actinomycetes > Micromonosporales > Micromonosporaceae > Micromonospora > Micromonospora sp. NPDC093243. Next base: position 282,322 of record NZ_JBIVNT010000003.1, read on the forward strand.
GCCGTACGCGGCAGAGCTCTGCGACCGCTCGGTGATCCTCGACGGCGGCCGGATCGTCGCCGACGCCCCCACCGTGGACCTGCTCGCCGACGCCGACCTGCTGGCCCGGCACCGCCTCGAACTTCCCTACGGCTTCGACCCCCGGGCGGTGGCCGGGCGCTGACCGCGCCGTTCAGACCCGGGTGGTCGCGGGGGTGCGGGCGGCGTGCAGGCGCAGGACGCCGGCGGCGGTGGCGCCCGCACCGGCGATGAGGACGATCGCGACCAGCACCCGGGCCGACGTGGCGGGCCACGGCACCGGCGCGACCGAGCGGGCGAAGACGGCGGCGTTTGCCACCCCGGCGAAGAGCGCCAGGCAGGCGCCGGCCAGTGCCACGGCGAAATCGGCGGCGGGTCGGCGGGCCAGCGCGTAGCCACCCGCCACGATCGCGCCGAGGCCGGTGAGCAGCGCCCAGATCTGCCCGCCGAGCAGCCCCAGCAGCACCCCGCCCACCCCCTGCGCGCCGGCGTCCAGCTCCCGGCCCACCGTGTAGACCACCGCTGCCGTGCCTCCGGCGACGAGCAGCGCGCCGAGTCCGGCGAGCGCCCGGGCGCCGGGCACCGACCCGGCGGCCAGCAACCCGACCGCGCCGACGGCGAGCAGGCCGACCGTGGCGATCGCCCACCAGGTGTACGCGTCCGGCGGCGGCACCCAGTCCAGGGCGCCGCGGATCTCCACCGGGTCGGCACCGTCGCGCAGCGGGACCGCCCAGTCCCGGATCCGGTGCTCCCGCTCGGGGGCGGCCCGGACCGCGCTGGGCGGGGCGGACTCCCGGTACAGCGCGCGCTGGTCGTGCCAGCGCACGCTCGGTCCGTCGGCCACCCGCCGCCAGGACGGCGCCGCAGCCGGGTCGGCCTCCGGTGGCAGCGTGGTCTCCCCGGCGATGGTGCGGTTGAGGTACGTGGCGGGGGAGTGCGCGTTCTCGAACACCCCGTCCGGGCCGATCCGCAGGTACGGCTCGCCGGAGTAGCCGATCACCTCGACCGGCCGCCCGGTGCGGTTGGTCAGCTCCAGCCGTGCGCCCGCCTCGACCACCCGGACGCTCACCCCGTACCGGGCGGGAGTGATCCCGCTCACCGTGGTGCGGTAGTCGGTGCCGTCCGGCGCGTCGGCGCCGTGCGCGGCGGCCGGAGTGGCGGTCGCGAGGGTGGCGGTGAGCACGCCCGCGGCCACCAGACCGGCGCGGGTCAGCAGGGTGCGGATCACTTGCCGGCCGCCGCCACCGCTGCCCTGATCGCCTCCGGGCTGGGGTTGCTCACCTGCTCACCGTCGATGATCACCGTGGGGGTGCCGGTGATGTTGTTCCGGCTCGCCTCCTCGGTGACGTGCTCGGTCCACGGCTTGAAGGTGCCCTCGCGTACGCAGTTGCCGAACCCGTCGCGGTCCAGTCCGACACCGGCGCCGATGTCGATCAGCTGGTCGTCGGTGAGCCCGGCGCTGCCCTCCGGTGGTTGCTGCTCGAAGAGGGCCTTCGCGTACTCCCGGAACTTGCCGCCCTCGGCGGCGCAGCCGGAGGCGGCCGACGACCGGGTGGAGTACTCGGTGCTGGAGAAACGGTTGAGGTAGGCCACCGGGTGGTAGACCACCCGGATCTTCCCCTCGCTGATCAGCTGGTCGATGGTGGCCCCGCTGGTCTGGTCGAACTGCTTACAGACCGGGCAGAGGAAGTCCTCGTAGATGTCGACGGTCACCGGCCCGGAGCCGGCCACCACCCCGGTGCCGTTCTCGGCGGACCCGGTGGGCGGGGTGAAATCGTCCGACCGCTGGCTGGACCAGACGCTCCAGCCGATCAGGCCGGCGATCACCAGCACGACCACCGCCGCGGCCGACACCCAGATCGTCCGCCTGCGCCGCCGCTCCCGGGCCAGCTGCTGCCGGACCACCTGGGCAGCGCCCTTCTGCCCCTTGCGACTACTCATCCTCGTCCTCCACGACGGGTTCGCCCGTCAACCAGCCGTCCACCGAGACGGGCGTGCGGGGCCAGATCAAAAGGAATGCCGCCAACACCAGGAATCCCAGGTCCCGGAGGATCTCCGGGAGGTAGCTCGGTGCCTGCCCCTCGGCGAGCTGCCCGCCGCTGCCGAAGCACCCGCAGTCGATGGCGAGGCCGCGGGCCCAGGCCGAGGCGATGCCGGCGATGAAGACCACCAGCAGCGCCGCCGAGACGCCCGCGCTGAGCCGGGTGGCCAGGCCGAGCAGCAGGAGCACCCCCAGCGCCAGCTCGACGAAGGGCAGCGCCGCGCCGACCACCGTCGACACGTCGTACGGCAGGAGCTGGTAGGCGTTCACCGCGCGGCCGGAGGCGGCCAGGTCGTCGACCTTCGACGCCCCGGCGAGCAGCCAGACGGCGGCCAGGCCCAGCCGGGCGGCGACGCCGAGCCAGGGGCGGACGGCGGGCCAGCCGGCGGCCCGGATGCGGGGTGTTGTCACGGTCATTGGTCGTCCCGTCGCCACCGGAAGTTCCGCCCGGTCAGCCGGCGAGCGCGTCGTTGACGGCTTCGATGAGGTCGTCGCGGGCCCGGGCGACCCGGGAGCGGATGGTGCCCACCGGCACCCCCTCGACGGCGGCGGCCTCGGCGTAGGAGAGACCGAGCAGTTGGGTGAGCACGAACGCGCCGCGGCGCTCGGCGGAGAGCCGGCGCACCAGGTCGGCCGCGCCGAGCTGCCCGGCCGGGTCCGGGTGCGGCCGGTCGGTGTGGGCGTTCGTGGCGAGCCGCGCGTCGAGCCGTCGGCGGCGGACCACCGTCCGCAGGTGGTCGGCGCAGGTCCGCCGGGCGATGCCGAGCAGCCAGGTACGGGCGCTGGAGCGGCCCTCGAACGTCGGCAGCGCCCGGAACGCCCGCAGGTAGGTCTCCTGGGTCAGGTCGTCCGCGCTGTCCGGATCCACCAGCGCGGCGGCGAACCGCCAGACCTCCACCTGGGTCAGCCGGACGAACGCGGCCTGCGCCGCGGGATCGCCGTCGCGGGCGGTCAGCGCCCACTCGGTGGCCGGATCCCGGGCAGCGCCATCAGCCGGGTCGGCCGAGCCGGCGGCGGTGTGGCGCGGGGCGGGGATCACGACAGTCCAGGTTACGCGGCGCGAAAGGGGCCGGGAGGGTCCTTGGACCCTTCCATGGTCTGCGCCACGCCGGGAACTTTTCTCGCGCCCGGACCGACTACCCCCTCATGAACTGTGACGACGTGCGTGCGGCGCTGTCGGCACGGCTGGACGGTGAGGATCCGCAGGTCGCGCCGGCGGTGCTGGACGGGCACCTGCCGGGCTGCCCCGGCTGCCGCGCCTGGCTGGCCCGCGCCGAGCAGGTGACCCGGCTGGTCCGGGTGCAGTCGGTGCAGGTGCCCGACCTGACCGCGTCGGTGCTGGCGGCGGTGGCCGCCGACCCGCAAGCCGCCGGTCGTACGCCGGCGGCGACGCTGCGGGCGCGCCGTCAGGTGCTCCGGGTCGCGGTGGGGGTGGCTGCCGTCGCCCAGCTCGCCATCGCCATGCCCATCCTGCTCGCCGGCCTCGGCGTCAGCGTCGACCCGCACACCAGCCGGGAGATGGCCTCGTTCGACGTGGCGTTGGCTGTCGGTTTCGCGCTGGCCGCCTGGCGGCCCGATCGGGCCCGCGCGTTCGTGCCGGTGGCCCTGGTGCTGGCGGTCTGCCTCGCTGGCACCAGCGCGGTGGACATCGCCAACTCGACCACGGCGTTGGTGCACGAGGTCGGTCACCTGGCCGCGGTGGTCCAGGCCGGCCTGCTCTGGGCGCTCGGGCGGGCCAGCCGGGACGCCGATCGGCCGCTGGCGCCGGTGCTTGCCGTGGGGCGCGGGTGAGCAGGGGTGGTCGGATACCGTCTCCGTCGGCGAGCATGATCGGCATGACTGCTGCCCCTCGTCGCTGGCTCGCCCGGCTCTGCGCCACCGCCGGCCTGCTGGTCACCGTCGTCGCCCTCCTGATCGCCCCGGCCGGCCCCGCGAGCGCGCACGCGGTGCTGGTCAGCAGCAGCCCGGCCGCGTCGGCGGTGCTGCCGAGCGGGCCGGCCGAGGTGGTGCTGACCTTCAGCGAATCGGTCCGCAAGGTGCCCGACAAGGTCCGGGTCATCGCGCCGGACGGCTCCCGGGCCGACCGGGGTGAGCCCACCTTCGGCGGCACGGTGGTGACCATCCCGGTCGACCCGGCCGGCGAACGCGGCACCTACCTGGTCAGCTACCGGGTCATCTCGGCCGACAGCCACCCGGTCTCCGGCGCGTTCACCTACTCGGTCGGCGCGCCGTCGCCGCCCCCGGTGGACACCGGCGACGACGGCCGGGCAGACCCGGTGGTCGGCGCCGCGGTGAAGGTCGCCAAGTTCCTCGGCTATGCCGGGCTGGTGCTGCTGGTCGGGCCGGCGCTGGTGCTCGGCGCGCTCTGGCCGCGGCGGCTCAGCCGGCGCGCTCCGGCCCGGCTGGCCTGGGCCGGCCTGGGCCTGGTCGCCCTCTCCACCCTCGCCGACCTGTGGTTGCAGGTGCCGTACACCGCCGGTGGCGGACTCTTCGACGTCACCGGCGCCGGCCTGAGCAGCGTGCTGGGCAGCACCTTCGGGGCGGCGCACCTGGTGCGGCTCGGCCTGCTGGCCGCGGCCGCCTTCCTGCTCCGGCCGCTGCTCGCCGGGCCGGTCGGCCGCGCGGACGGGATCATCCTCACCGTGCTCGGCGTGGCCGCCCTGCTGACCTGGCCGGTGGCCGGGCACCCGGCGGCGTCCCCGGCACCGGCCGTCTCCGTGGTCGTCGACGCGGTGCACCTGGGCAGCATGGCGGTCTGGCTCGGTGGCCTGCTGATGCTCGCCGTCTTCCTGCTGCGCCGGGCCGACGAGCGGGAACTCACCGCGATCCTGCCGATCTGGTCTCGCTGGGCCGCGGTGGCCGTCTCCGCGCTGCTGCTCGCCGGCACCGTCCAGGCGCTGATCGAGGTGGCCACCCCGGACGCCCTGGTCAACACCACCTACGGCCAGCTGCTGCTGGCAAAGATCGGCCTGTTCGTGCTGGTGATCGCGGTGGCCGCGTACTCCCGGCAGCTGGTGCGTCGGCGGGTCGCGGCGCAACGGCCGGTGCCGGTGCGCCGGGCCGTCTGGGTGGAGCTGGCGGTCACCGCGGTGGTGCTCGGCCTCTCCGCCACCCTGGTGCAGACCCCGCCGGCCCGCACCGCCGCCGACGTGGCCGGTCCCGAGGCCGGCTACTTCACCACCACGCTGGACAGCCCGCTGCTCAACATCCAGGTCGAGCTGGACCCGGCCGAGCGGGGCAACAACTCGATGCACCTGTACGCGTACACGAAGGACAACCGTCCGCAGCCGGTGGTGGAGTGGCGGGCCACCGCCGCGCTGCCCTCGGCCGGGATCGAGCCGATCGAGATCCCGTTGCTGCCGCTCACCGACAACCACGCGACCGGCGAGATCAACCTGCCCGCGTCCGGCGACTGGCAGCTGCGGCTGACCGCCCGGACGTCCGACATCGACCAGGCCACGGTGACCGCCACCGTGCCGATCCGTTAGAGAGAGGTCCCGACTCCATGATCCGTACCCGGCGTACCGCCACGGCAGCTGCCGGCCTGGCGCTCGGCGTCGTCGCCACCGCGGTGTTCGGCTTCGCCGCGCCCGCCTCGGCCCACGTCACCGTGAACCCGAAGGAGGCGACCCAGGGCGGCTACGGCCGGATCGCGTTCCGGGTGCCGAACGAGAGCGACACCGCGTCGACCACCAAGCTGGAGGTGGTGCTGCCGGAGAACGCCCCGGTGGGCTCGGTCTCGACCATGCCCGTGCCGGGTTGGACGGTGGCGGTGGAGAAGCGGAAGGTGGACCCGCCGATCGAGGTGCACGGCAGCCAGCTCACCGAGGCGGTGTCGAAGCTGACCTGGACGGCGACCGGTGACGCGGCGGTCAAGCCGGGCCAGTTCCAGGAGTTCCCGGTCTCCCTCGGGCCGCTGCCGCAGGTGGACCGGATGGTCTTCAAGACGCTGCAGACCTACTCGGACGGCAACGTGTCGCGGTGGATCGAGGAGCCGACCCCGGGCGGTGAGGAGCCGGAGAACCCGGCGCCGGTGCTCACCCTGACCGCCGCCGCGCCGACGACGGCACCCGCCGCGGCGACCGGACCGGTCGCCGACGATGACGACGACGCCGAGGGGAACGGCCTCGCCACCGGGCTCGGCATCGCCGGTCTGGTCGCCGGCGTCGGCGGCCTGGCGCTCGGCGGGCTGGCGTTCGCGCGTACCCGGCGGGAGCCGGCCGCGAAGGCCTGAGCCGAACCGACCAAGCGGGCCCGCCGGATCTGTACCGGCGGGCCCGCGGCTTTCCACCGATCGCGTGCCGTGGATATCCCCTGATCGGCCGGCCTGCGTCGGTAAGGTCGGCCGGGTACCTGGCCACGGAGGGGGACGGAACGGATGCGGTTCGTGCGGGCGATCGCCGGAATGCTGTTGCTGATCATCGGTTTGCCGGCGCTGATCGTCGGCGGGGCGCTCGGGGTGGTCACCCGGCACGCCGACCCCAGCGGCGCGTTCACCGCCCGGTTCGAGACCGTGCACACCGCCGGGCACGCGGTGGTCGTCACCGACCTCGGCGAGCTGCTGCGGCGGGAGGCGCCGTTCGCCCGGTTCGGGCAGCAGCGGATCCGGCTGGAGGCCCGCACCCCCGACGGGCCGGCGTTCGTCGGCCTGGCCCCGACCGACGAGGTGCGGCGCTGGCTGGAGCACGTCCCGCATGACGCCGTGCGCCGGGTGGCGCTCGCCCGCGGTCCGCTGCCGATCCGCCTGGACGGAGGCGGGACCGCCCTGCCCGCCGGGACTCCGGCCGCCGAGGCCGCGCCGATCGGCCGCCCCTTCTGGGTACGGGAGGGGATCGGCGCGCTGGAGTGGACCCCCGACGACCTGGCCGGACGTTCGCTCAGCCTGGTGGTGACGCGCCCGGACGGCCGCCCGGACTTCGACCTGGAGATGCGCGCCGAGTTGCGGGCCGGGTGGACCGCCCCGGCCACCTGGGGCCTGCTGGCCGGCGGCGTACTGCTGGTGGCGCTGGCCGTGCTGTTCCTGCTCCGCCCGCCGCGCCCCCGGGAGGTGGTCTTCGTGGTCGAGCCGGACCAGGTGCCGGTGCTCGCCGGCCGGCTCGGTGTCAGCTCGCTCAGCGGCTTGGGCGCCCAGCCGACCGGCTCCGACGGCCGGGTGGTGCTGGCCCAACGGCAGCTCGCCGCGGTCGGCTCCGGCCCGACCGAGCGGTCCCGGGCCGCCCTCGGGGCGTCGCCCGACCGCCGGCCGGCCAGCCTGGCCGACCTCGTGGCGGCCGAACCGACCGCGAAGGACGGGGCGACGCTGCCCGCACCGCCACCGGAGCTGTCCCTCACGCTGGCCTGGCCGCCGGTGGCGGCGGAGGGCACCCCCCAGCCGGTCCCGGCGGGTCGGCTCCGGCCGGCCACCCCGGCCGTCGACGCCGACGCGGCCGCCGCCGGCCCGGCTGGTGACGACGCCCGGTCGGCCGAGCGTCGGCCGGTCGACGGCGGGCAGCCGGGCTGAGCCGGCCGCGACAGGCGAGTGGCCCTCCGCGCTGCCGACGCGGAGGGCCACCCTTCACCGGGGGATCGGTGCTGCTACCCGAGATGCGCTTGAGGTAGTTGAGGCCAGATTAGCGCTGATCGTGGCTACTCGGGACGTGTGTCCATTTGGTGCAACTTCTCGGGCTCGGCCGCCGGTCGGCGCGGCACCCCCGGACCCTCGTTGCGCCGCGCCGGCAACGTCACCAGCAGCAGCAGGCTGAGCAGGACATACGTGTTGCGGACCAGGAACTCGCCGGGATTGTCCGTGCGGGCGGGCGCCACGCCCCAGTCGTAGAACGAGACGACGCCGTAGATGATCAACGCGGCGGTGCCGATCGCCAGTGTCGCCCACCAGTACCGCCGCCGGGCACCCTCGACGGTGGACCGGTCGGCGCGCGCCGCCGCGTCGGCGAGCACCACCACCGCCGGGATGAACCAGTAGAGGTGGTGGGTCCAGGTGATCGGGCTGACCAACCCGCCGACCAGCCCGGTCAGGGTCAGGCCGGCGAGGTGGTCGCCGGCCCGGGCGGCACGGGCCGCGCGCCACAGCCCGTACGCGGCGATAACGGCGACCAGCAGCAGCCAGGGCAGCCGGTCCGGCTTGTCGGGCGCGGTGAACCGGCTGAGCAGGCCGAAGAGCGACTGGTTGCCGGTGTAGTCGGTGCGCCCGACCCGGTCGTTGTCCCAGAGCTCACGCGTCCAGAACCGCCACGAGTCGTCCGGCGCGACCGCCGCCGCCAGCAGCGTCGCCGCGGCGGCCGTGGCACTGGCCACCGCCGCCGCCCACCAACGCCGGCAGGCCAGCAGGTAGACGATGAAGATGCCGGGGAAAAGCTTGAGCGCGGTCGCCAGGCCGACGCCGACCCCGGCCCAGCGCCGCCCTTGGGGTACGGCGAAGAGCAGGTCGGCCAGGATCAGCACGACCAGGAACATGTTGATCTGGCCGAAGGTGATGGTCTCGCGGGTGCTCTCCACGGCCAGCACCAGCAGCACCGCCACGGTGACGGTGAACATCCGAGGCAGCTGGTGCCGGGCGATCATCGGGCCGAGCAGCCAGCGGGTGGTCAGCACCACGCCCAGGCCGGTGAGGATCGTGAAGATCACCACAGTGGCGCCGAGCGGGAGCAGCGCGAACGGTCGCAGCAGCAGGGCGCTGAACGGCGGGTAGGTGAAGTAGAGCTCGCCCTGGACCCGATCCGGTTGGACGTAGTCGTAGAGCGGGTTCCCGTCGGCCCACCAGCGCATCGCCCGCATGTAGATCTTCAGGTCGAAGAAGTCGTGCACCAGGCCGGGCAGGTAGAGCGCGGGCAGCACGGCGGCGAGCGCCACCAGCGTGACGAGGCGACGGACCGTACGGCCACCGGGATCGTCGTCGGTGACGGCGGGCGGTGCGACGGGTTCGGCTGGCACTCCGAAACCCTAGCGGGCTGCTCCGCCAGGAGCGCGCAGCCGCGCACCGTGGGCTGCGCGTAGTCTGTGCCGGTGGCTGATCTCCTCGTCTGGATCGACTGTGAGATGACCGGGTTGGACCTCGGCAGGGACAAGCTGATCGAGGTTGCGGCCCTGGTCACCGACCCGGATCTCAACGTGCTCGGTGACGGTGTCGACGTGGTGATCCACGCGGACGAGGCGGCGCTGGCGGCGATGCCGGAGATCGTCCAGACGATGCACGCGAAGTCCGGGCTGACCGAGGAGGTCCGCCGCTCGGCGGTGACCCTGGCCGAGGCGGAGGACCTGGTGCTCGACTACGTCAGCACCTTCGTGAAGGACCCGCGTACCGCCCCGCTCTGCGGCAACTCGATCGCCACCGACCGGGGCTTCATCGCCCGGGACATGCCCCGGCTCGACAACCACCTGCACTACCGCATGATCGACGTCTCGTCGATCAAGGAGCTGTGCCGCCGCTGGTATCCCCGGGTGTACTTCGGCCAGCCCGCCAAGGGACTTGCGCACCGGGCGCTTGCCGACATCCGGGAGAGCATCCGGGAGCTGGAGTACTACCGGCGGACCGTCTTCGTACCGCTGCCCGGCCCGGACGTGGAGAGCGCCAAGGCGATCGCCGCCCAGCTCTGAGCCGGGCGGGCCCGCCGCGGGCAACCCGGTGGACGTGGCCGCCCCGCGTGGGGGTATTATTTCTCCGCACCCCGCCCGGGGCGTTCGACCGGGTGCGGCGGCATGGTGGCTGTAGCTCAGTTGGCAGAGCACCGGGTTGTGGTCCCGGTTGTCGTGGGTTCAATTCCCATCAGTCACCCGGCAGACGGAAGCCCCCTCCTCGCGGAGGGGGCTTCCGTCGTTGTGGGCCGCCGGGCGGCCCGGCCGCTCAGGCGGTCGGGCCGGTGCTCGGCGTGGTGTCCGGGTCCGGGGTGGCGTCGGCCCCCGGCTCGGCCGGCGGCTCGTACGGCACGGCGCTGCCCTTGACGTAGTCGTCCCAGCTCATGTTCCAGTCGGTCCAGCCGTTGCCGTTCTGCAGCTTGCGCTCGGTGCCCTTCACCGTGATCGGGTCGCCGATCCGGGTGTTGCTGAAGAGCCAGGCGCCGTTGGCCATCGAGACGTTCACGCAGCCGTGCGAGACGTTGACGCTGCCCTGCTGCCCCTCGGACCACGGGGCGGCGTGGATGAACTCGCCTCCCCAGGTGAGCCGCTGGGCATAGTCGATCTTCGTGCGGTAGCCGTCCTCCGGGCCGAGCTCCTCGAAGGTGTCGAAGACCGTCTTGCGCAGCTTCTCGATCACCACCATGGTGCCGCTCGACGACGGAGTGCTCTTCTTGCCGAGGCTGACCGGGATGGTCTTGATCACCGAGCCGTTACGGGTGACCGTCATCCGCTTGGTCTTGTTGTCGACCGTCATGATCAGGGACGGGCCGATCGTGATGTCCACGGTGAGATCGGCGCGGCCGTACCAGCCGTTGCCCATCGGCAGGCCGCCGGCCTGGACCCGGTAGGAGATCTTGGTGTTGGCCTTCCAGAACGCCTTGGGCCGGTAGCGGATCTCGGTGGGGCTCACCCAGTGCCAGATGCCCTCCTGGGCGGGGGTCGAGGTGACGGTCATCCGGCGCTGCACGTCGTCGCGGTAGTCCTCGGGGACCGCCCGGCTGAACTTGACGATCAGTGGCATGCCGACGCCGACCACCTGGCCGTCGCCGAGGAAGCTGCTCACCCGGATCTGGTTGCCGGGCTTGGCCATCGTGGTGAAGTTGCTGGTCGCCGTCGCGGGGCGGCCGTCGTCACCGGTCGCGGTCACGGTGGCGGTGTACGCCTCGCCGTACTTCAGCGCACCCGTCGGGAGCCAGCTCTTGCCGTCGGCGGCGAGGGTGCCCTCGACCGCCGTGCCGGCGGAGTCCTTCAGCTCGACGGCGGTCTCGACCGCGTCCTTCGTGGTGAAGGTGATGCCGGTCGAGGCCGGTACGTCCTTCGCGTCGGCCTGCGGCTCGCTGATGGTCGCCGCGGCCTTTGGTGCGGGACTCTCCCCGCCGCCCTGCCACGAGGACGGCTTCCCGCCGTCGCCGTCGGTGCAGGCGGAGGTCAGTGCCATCGTGACGGCGAGCAACCCCGCCGCGAAGAGGCGGCGCCGCCCTCGGGGTCGGCTGCCGCGCCGTCCGATCAGCTGGTCCTGGTCAGCTCGCATGATGTCCTCACAGTCGTGGTCCCCCGCATCGCTCATCCTCTCTCACAGACGCACCAGTACTGGTACCCGTTGCAGAGGGTGAAACGAAACACTGCACGGCATGATGCCGGAATATTGATAGAATCCGGCAATTTGTGAGGTCGGCTCGGATCCGCGCGACCATACGAGACCTGACCAGGCCCGAGGCGGCCCGCTGGTGCGACTCCCTGGCGTCGGCCGCGACGCCGGCCCGGAAACCCGGGCCGGCGCCGTCGGCGAGGTCAGACGGCCGGGCCGGCACCGCCGTCGGGCACCGGCAGGGCGCTGCCCTTCACGAACTCCGACCAGCTCAGGCTCCACGCGGTCCAACCGTTGCCGGCGGCCAGCTTGCGTTCGGTGCCCTTGACGGTGATCGGGTCACCGACCTTGGTCTTCCCGAAGAGCCACCGGGCGTTGGCCATGGAGACGTTGACGCAGCCGTGCGAGACGTTCTGCCGGCCCTGGACGTGCTCGGACCAGGGTGCGGCGTGGATGTACTCGCCACCCCAGGTCAGCCGCTGAGCGAAGTCGATCTCGGTGACGTAGCGGTTCGCGGGATTGGGATCGTCGCGGGTGTCGAAGACCGTGGACTCCTTCTTCTCCATCACCACCATGGTGCCGCTGGAGGAAGGGGTGCTCTTCTTGCCGAGGCTCACCGGCAGGGCCCGGACCAGCTTGCCGTCCTCGTACACGCTCATCTGCTTGGTGGAGTTGTCCACCTTCATCACGAAGGACTGGCCGATCTTGCCGGTCGCCTTGCGGTCAACGTCGCCGTACCGGCCGTTGCTCAGCGGTACGCCGGCCAGCGCGATCCGGACGGTGATGGTGGTGCCCGGCTTCCAGTACTCCGGCGCCCGGTAGTAGGCCTGGGTGCCGTTCGACACCCAGTGCCACGCCCCCGGCTGCGGCGGGTCGGTCCGGACGAACATCCGCTTCTGCACCGCCGCCCGGTCCTTCTTCGGGATGCCCGGGTGGAACTCGGTGACCACCGGCATGGCCACCCCGTAGGTCTTGTCGTCGAAGAGGTAGAGCCCGGAGCCGATGGTGGACTTCGGCTTCTTCATCGTGGTGAAGGTGCTGGTGCCCTGGCTGCTCGCCCCGTCGGCGCCGGTCGAGGTCACGGTCGCGGTGTAGCGCACGCCGTACTTCAGCGGGCTGTTCGGTACCCACGACGAGCCGTCGGTGCGCAGCTTCCCCTCGACCTTGGCACCCTCGGCGGTGGTCAGGGTGACCTGGGACACCTTGCTGCCGTCCGGCAGCTTGGCGCTGATCTCCGTGCTGACCGGCCTGTTCTTCGACCCGTCCGCCGGGGCGAGGGTCAGCGGCGGCCCGCTCGGCGTCGCCGGATCGGCGGTGCCGCTGGCCGTGTCGACGCTGGCGCTCGGCGAGGCCCCGCCGACGAAGGACGGCTTCTTCTGCTCGTTGCCGCAGCCGGTCAGAGCCAGCGACGCCGCCAGGGTCAGGACGCCCAGCACCGCCCCAGCTCGCGTGAACCTGCCCATCCCCACCTCTTCTCGCGTACCTGGCGGACATCGTGCCGTATCCCTGCCGTTCCTCAGGACCCGCGGCTCTCGCACCGGGGCGCTTTAGGCTATTTGCCCGTTAAGCTCGCCCGAAGGGTGGAGCCGGGTATCGGATTGGAACCCCCCTCATGGGCCGTGCTAAGGTTCTCCCCGTTGCCAACGAGCGCCGCTAGCTCAACTGGCAGAGCAGCGGACTCTTAATCCGCGGGTTCGGGGTTCGAGTCCCTGGCGGCGCACCAGCAATTAAGGCTCTGGCCTGGTGGTTGTTCACCTGGCCAGAGCTTTTTTCGTGTCCATGGCGACGGCGGGGTGCTCGGTGGGTGCTCGGGAGCAGTGGGACCCTTCCGGCTGTCGGTGGACTTGGTGCCGTGACCATGGACCCGCACTCGGGTCGGATGGTCGCCGGTGAGGAATCCTCGCCCGGCTCGGCGCTCCGGCCTGTCGACGTTTGGGGCCCGGCGCTGTTGCTGTCAGTGACGGTCGCTCTGACGGGGCGGAGCGTCCTCGCCGAGCCGGCGCTGGACGTCCCAGGTCTGTTGGCGATCGGAACCGCAGTGCCAGTCTGCTGTTGAAGATCAACTGGCGGTCGTCGGGTTTGTGTGGATCGCAACGTCTGTCCTCAGCTCATTGGCTAATTCTCTGAACAGTGATCTTCATAATCGGCCCCGGAACCCCGATTTGAGTACGGGGGTACTCGCACGGTCCGCCGGCGCTTCGCCTAGGAGCCGCCGAGAGCACCGTCTCCGGGCGCGGTAGTCCTGGCATCGCGGCGTTCAGGTCGGTCCACTGGCTACCCTCCGTTACAGCGTCCGGAAACCGGGTGTCGACTTCCGGTGTCCCGAGGGACCATCGGGAGATGGGTGACCATGTGGCCGTGCGGCGGTTGTCGCCGCGGCGGTGGCGGGTCCTGTCGTTCCTGGCGCAGCACGGTTCGGCGTCGACGCTGGACGTGGCCCTGGTTTGTGTCGTGTCGCGGCTGACGGCTCACCGGGATTTGGTCTGGCTTCACGAGGCGGGGCTGGTGCGCCGCGAGCGCTTTGAGGAGGACCGTACCCATACCTGGTGGTACGAGGTCACGGCCGAAGGGACCGAGGCGCTTCGCCGCGACCTGACGGCGTCGGGGCGGCCGGTTCCGTTGCAGCTGGGACAGCGGCCTCCGGGCGCGGCGGACGCTCTGCTGTTCCTGCCGTTGGTCGAGGTGTCGCGGCGGAACCCGGGGCGGTGCGAGCTGTTCCAGTGGCTGGCGACTATGGAGACCTCGGCGTGGTTGCGCCAGCACGACCTGGCGCAGCTGCGGGCCGACGGCTACGGCGTCTGGCTGGAGGACGGGCAGTGCCTGCGGTTCCTGGTGCATGTCGACCGTGGCGCGGTCGGTGACGCTATCGCTGACCATGAGCGGCGGCCGTCAGGGCTGGGTGGACTGCTGACCGGCTACTGGCGCACCGACCGAGTGGCGCCGGTCGGGGCGGTGCTTGTCGTCGCGCAGGACGGCGAGCGGGAAGATCAGCTGTCGGTCGACCTGGTCCGCAGGCCTCTGCGGGCACCTACCGCCACGACAACGATGAACCTGTTGTACCGCCACTGGCCGAACGAGCAGGTGTGGCGGATACCGGGCGAGGAGGACCGGAGCCGACTGATCGAGATTGGCACCTGACTTGGCGGGGCACTGCGAGGCGACCGGGATGATCCGTCAGAAACCCTTCTAACGAAGTGGATCCCCGGCGAGCATGAGGGAGGCAGACTCGAGGTCCAGGGGATTGATGCCGGCGTCCAGATGGATGTGGGCTCCCGACGGCACCCGCGCGTCGGACAGCGCCAGGCACATGCGAGCAAGATCTCGGAGGCCGGCGGGGTCGCCGAAGATCTCTACCGTGCATCGACGATGTTGACAGTGATCGTGCCGCCCTCGGCGGGGGCTACAACCCCGATGGCCGGGTCGTACGCCGGCACAGAAAGCGAGGTCTCGGTCATCGCACGTGTGTGCCGTACCGACGCCCGTTCTCAATTTCATGGCACCGACATTGGTCCCCCGGCCGAGGAGCCCTGAGCTACACGAGCCAGGTGTCCTGCCGCCTTAGGCGCGCAGTATGGGAATACTGTCGAGCTGATCTTGACGAAGGTTTGATCCGATGATGCCGGGCGGCCGTCCCCGGTCGGGACTGCAAGCCACTACCTCGTTCGGCGTGATCGCGAAGTCGACGCTGGAGTCATGGTCCGCGTTGGGCAGCTCATCCTCGAGTAGCTGGGTCTGGTGGATCGTGGTGGCGATCGTGGTCTCGGTGGTAACGAGTGCGGCCTCGGTGAGGAGGGCGATCTCCAGGTCGGAGTAGCCGGCACCCTTGCCGACCCGCACGCCGCTTTGGCGGCTGACAGCGACGCTGCCACAGACGATGAGGTCCACCGGACGCATTTCGGCTGGTCCCACGGTGGGAGCGACCTGCGGCGCACCAGTACTCGTAACTGCGGTCTCGATCGGTGTGGTGAGGCTGGCGGGGTCGAGCAGATAGAAGGGCTTGGGAGTAGCGAGTCTCGGGACTGCCATGTAGAGCAGTTTGCCCTCCTGCAGGGCTCGTACCCGGACGGGAAGTTGGGCCCGGTCCGGGTTGCACTTGATCACTCGGGCCTTCCTCCATACGTCCAGTTTCGCGAGGCGGGCTGCGGCCTCTTCCTTGCCGACGAAGTCGGGGATGTGACCGTGCACGCCGGGTGGGGCGGCGCCGTCACGTTCAAGGAGGTCCCAGACGTGTTGCCGAACGGCTTGCTTGGCGTGGTCGATGTCGGTCACGTTGGTGCTCCTATGGGCTCATGAGAGTGAGGAGTCGGTCGTTCACGTCCTGGACTGAGGGCTCGTTGCGCCAGGGGCGTAGCTGTCGGGCGGCGGCGAAGGCGAGGTTGAGTCCGCCGCCGGCGCGGGTCCGCTCGATGACGTCGATGGCCTGATGCAGATAGGACGTTGCGGCGTCAACGTCGCGTTGGAGGATGCTGGCGAGGGCGAGGTTGCCGAGGATGACGGCGGTGGATTTGCGGCGGGCGGCGATCAGTTGTCGGGCGTTTTCTAGCGCTGGCACGGCTTCGTTTGGCTTGTTGAGGGAGAGCCAGCAGGAGCCCGCGAGCCTCGTGTAGTGGCTGGGGCAGAAGATGTCGGTGGCTGGATCTCGGGCGTCGAGAGCGGCGAAGTGAGCTTCAGCGGTACCGAGAGCGTCGGAGCAGTCCTTGGCCTGACCGAGCATCGCGTGTGCCTCAGCCCGGTGTAGTTGGGCGAGGCCAGCGATGACGTGACTGTCGCTGTGGCTGACGGCGGCGGCGCGGGTCGTCAGGACAAGGCCGGCGTTGGGTTGCTTGGTGCCGTAGAGGGCGAGGTAGCTCTTGCGGAGCAACGCATTGGCCTCGGTGACCGCGTCTCGCGTTTCCTGGGCCGCGCAGATCGCCTGGTCGAAGTAGGCGGCGCTGGCGACATGGTCGCGCCGCTGCGAGGCGTCCCAGACGAGTTGACCCATCAACGTCGCGGACTCGGCTACTGCTGCCGCCAGTTCGCGCTGAACCGGCCCGTTGCTGGCGTGCTGGCGAAGGAAGATTGCCTGACCGTGTAGTTGCCCGGCCTCGGCGAGCAGGAGCGTCGAAGGCGTCTGGTCGTAGCGCTCGTCGAGGCGCTGCACACGTTCCCTCAGGTACGCCACAGCGATCAGGTCGACGCGGCCGGGGTTGCGCAGAACGTAGCCGAGACGCTCGTCGGGCGGTGACGGTGCCTGGCCGACGTCGGCCAGGAGGTCGGCCAGTTCCTCGATCGACAGCTTGAGGGCCGCGGCGAGGCGCGGCCGGTGCCAGGGCTGCGGGTCGGTCTCGGCCCGTTCCCATCGCACGATGGTGGAGCGGTCGACGCCGAGGGCTTCGGCGAGGCGTTCCTGGCTAAGCCCGATCGCCTTGCGGCGTTGGGCCAGCCGGTGCCGACGCCTATCCGCCACGTACCGCCTCCCTTCGCCGCTCATCCGTCACGGTTCCATTCATCCAGCTCACACCCTGTGACGCAATGGGGATGCGTCAGTTCTGCGCCGTTGCCGCGCTGGGAACCAGCGACCGCCGGGGCTTGTGTAGACGCATGGCCGGAAAGGGTGAGAGCAGAAGACGCTGTGCAAGGCGTGGCGACTACGTGAGCTCCCGCCCGTTCCGCTGCCACTCCAAGCCGACCTACTGAGTGGGGGAAAGAAGTGAGCGCCCAGGAGCGAGACCGGCTCGATTCCACCGGAGCGTTTTCTGCCGCCCGGACCCCGACCCGTCTGAGCCGGCTGGTATCGCCGCAGACCACTCCCTCGAGCGTGTTGATGTCCCCCCGCCTGCGTACTGCTACGAGGGCTGCGCGGGCGGGCGCCCGGCGGCTTGCTTCCACGCGCCGTCGAATGGTGGTGGGCTCGTCGTCCTGCCGACGAGCCCACCATCAGCGGGTCCCAGCTCGGGCAGGGGAGCGGACGTGACCATCTACGTCTCGCGCAACGCCACGACCGGGCAGCTGTGGCGACCCGGCACCTCGTCAGGCGCTCAAGAAGCGGCACAGGTGAGGGCGGCGAATCCACCACTGTTCAACCACGTATGGCGCCAGATGTTCGAGCGGCAGGCCCGAGAGAGCAGGCCCTGATGAACGAAGAGTCCGCGCGCCCCGCACAGGCCCAACGCCTCGACTCCGGGCCCAGAAAGCACACCCCGCTGCGCCCGATCTGGCTCTGCCGTGCCTGCGGCCAACCCTGGCCCTGTGGCCGGGCGAAGCTCGCCCTCGTCGCCGAGTACGACGGCAACCCGGTCAGCCTGTTCCTATACCTGGCCAGTCTGCTCCATGACGCCATCGGCGACCTGCACAAGCTCAACCCCACCACCACTGGGTGCGCCAGCGACATGTTCGATCGGTTCCTTGGCTGGCCCGCCCGACACACCGGCCTCTACCGGATGACCGAGATCAACTCGCCGCGGCCCAAGGAGACAGAAGCGTGAAAGACGCCCGTGTCGTCGCCCCGCTCGACAATGCCGGCGAGAGCCGGGACGTTCCACCCCTGGTTGCTGCGGCCCACAAACCAGAAACGGAAGTTCGACAGCCCGCCCGGCCGGGGCAACTGGAAGAATTGACCGACCGACCGGGGGCACATCCGACGCGCGAGGTGGCGAGCCCTTTCCTTCGGCAACAGGTTGAGGACACGTGCGCACCACGACAGTCGGCGACATCAAGGTCCTGCTACCGGACCTCGATCCGGAGGACCTCGACCGCGTAACCGACCTGGCCGATGGCCTCACGGAGGCTCTCGTCGAGGGCGCGTCGTGGCGCGGTGTGCAGCTGGAGGATCACCGCATCCGCAGCAGCCGGATCACCGGTGGCGACCTCAGCGAGAGCACCTGGGAAGCCTGCAGCCTCTACGGCTGCGAGATCAGTCGCACCGACTTCTCCGGCGCGGCCCTGACCGGCGTCACCATCGAACGGTGCGCCATCACTGGCTCACGGTTCACCGGCACCAGACTCACCGACGTACGCCTCAAGGACGTCCTGTTCGACGGCTGCCGCTTCGACTACGCCACCCTCCAGCGCGTTACCGCCGTCGGCTCGGTCGCCTTCACCGACTGCACCTTCACCCACGGCACCTGGTCCACCTGCCGCCTGCCAGGAATCGCGCTGCGGTCCTGCGACCTCGCCGGTCTGGAGTTGGACTCCTGCCACCTCGACGGCGTCGACCTGCGAGGCAGCCGGCTCCGCGGGCTCAAGACGCCACTCGACAACCTGTCCGGCGTCACCTTCGCGGAGAACCAACTGCCCGACCTCACCCAGCTGGCTGTCGACGCCCTCAAACTGACTGTGCGCAACGACTGACTGCGAGGGAGCACCGTGGTTGTTGACTCGGTCCCGACCGGCAGCGCGGACACAATCCTCGTCTGCGTTCGAGGTAACTCCGGCTCGGGTAAGAGCAGCATCGCCCGGGAGCTGCGGCGTCGGCACGGCCGGGGTTGCGCGCTGGTCGAGCAGGATTACCTGCGCCGCATCGTGTTGCGTGAGCGGGATCAGCCCGGCGGCGCGGCACCGGCGTTGATCGGACAGACCGTCCGGTTCGCGCTCGATCACGGCTACCACGTGGTGTTGGAGGGCATCCTGCACACCGGCCGCTACCGGAGCATGTTGACGGGCCTGCGGGATGGTCATCGGGGGCGATCGCTGTTCTGCTACCTCGACGTGTCCCTGCCCGAGACGTTGCGCCGGCACCTCACGCGTCCGCAGGTCAGCGAGTTCAGCGCTGAGCAGATGAGTGGCTGGTACGCCGCGCACGACGTTCTGGGCTGGTCCGACGAGCTGATCCTGCCGGAGAGCACCGGGCTGGAGGAGGCCGTTCAGGCCATCGCCGCAGTCGCCGGACTTCCACAGGCCGGACGTGACGCCGATGTTCTCCCGATCGTCCCGTAGGACTCGCGAGTTCCCGCGCTGCCGTGTGAGCGGGGATTCCGGCACGATCTCCGCTGGGCTCGTGACGAGTAAGGCGTCTCACGGTCCCGATGATCATCAAGGTAGCGGCGGCGGGTGAGGCGCGTGTGCGTGCTCCAGCCAGTTGTTGATGACGGTGAAGTCGCGTTTGGTCAGTCCGTCACGGGGGTCGACCCGATGCAGCAGGGCTGGGCCGTGGTGATGGGCGGACACCCAGACGCGATCGGTTGGGCGTATCTCGTCGTCGACCCAGACGAAGGGGTGACCCTGGGCCCACTCGACCAGGCGGCGGGTCTTCCAGTGCAGGGCGTCGTCCTCGTCTGAGTCGGGCCAGTCCACCACCGGCAGGGCCGGCAGTCCTAGCAGCGGAGCAAGTACGTCGTTCGCGTCGCTCATCCACGTGGTCTCCCACACGAGATCACACGGCAGGGCGGACAGCAGGCGCCCGTGTTCCGGCGTGACCCTGTGCAGCAACGGATGGGCGTCGTCCGGTCGAACCTGTACACGGGTCTGCTGCTCCGCCGGTGGCGTTCCGAACGGGATGAGGGTGCCGTCCACGTCAAGGAACAACAGCGGACGCTGCACCGGGGAGGACATGGCCCAGAGATTAGCCCTCAACTCGTGACCGAGAACCTCCGCGCACCTCCACGAAGCCAATCGATAGGCCTCCGTTCGATGCCGCCCGCCATCCGGCCTTTGCTGACAGCAGTGATCGGGACAAAGCCCCTTCTGCCACCGGGAGGCACGTCCGCCGGAGCCGTCCGCTCCGGCAGCCGCCCGTGTTCCGGCCCACGCCATCACCACCGCGGTCCAATTCCTGAACCAGAGGAGTCCCCTTGCCTTCGCCGACACCTCCGGCTGCCGCCGTAGCCAACGGCAGTGACCACCTCCGGCTTGACCCTCGCTCGGGGGTCAGAGTTGACGTCCCCGTTGGGGTCAGTCTTCATCCGGGCCCCCGAACCGACCCCCACGCCCCACTCACACCGCAGCTCAGCGGGCCTGTCAGCGGCGGCTGGCCGTGCTGGGACAGACCCTCCCTGTCTCGGGTCTCTCCCCCTGGGCAGCGGCTCGCGCATCGAAGGGAGGTAGTGGCTGGTGGATGATCCGGTTCTGCGGGTTCAGTCGCAGCTGACCGACCGCGACCGGGTGCTGCTGGGCTGGCTCTACGACCACGGGGTGCTGACCTCGTTCCAGATCGCCCGCGCCCTGTTCTCGTCGTTGGACTTTTGCCAGCGCCGGCTTCGCACGCTGTACCGACTGCGGCTGGTGGCCCGGTTCCGGCCGCAGCGCGCCGACGGTGGCTCATATCCGTATCACTACGTCATCGATCAGCTCGGCGCCGAGGTCGTCGCCGCCGGCCGCGACGAGCGACCGCCTCGGCGTGACCACGCCCGCGTGGAGCGGCGACGCTGGACGTCCAGCCGGAGCCTGGCTCACCGCCTCGGGGTGAACGGCTTCTTCACCGACATGGCCGGCCACGCCCGCACCCACCCGAACGCCGAGTTGATTGAGTGGCTGTCGGAGGCGGCGTGCCAGCGCTCGGCAATGTTCACCCGCCGCGAGGACCCGGGTCTGGTGCGCGCGTACCAGCCGCGGGTCCGCCCGGACGGCTACGGCCTGTGGGCGGAGGGCGGCGTGATGGTGCCGTTCTTCGTCGAGTACGACACCGGCGGCGAGCAGTTGTCGGTCCTGGTCGGCAAGCTCGACGGTTACCGGGAGCTGTTCGCCACGATCGGCCGGGTGTGGCCGGTGCTGTTCTGGCTGCACTCCGCCGCCCGGGAGGCCAACCTGCGCCGCCTGTTCGCCGATACGGCGCCACAGGTGCCTTTAGCTACCGGGGCTCGCGACCGCGCCGCTACGGCGGGGCTGTGTCCCGCTGAGGCGGTCTGGGCCGTACGGGCCGGCGGAGGCCGCCGGTATCGCTTGGTCGACCTGTCCCGCTACGTCGCCGACAACCGGGAGGCGGCATGATCGGCGGCCGGCGTGCGGGCGTGAAAGGTAGCTCGACCGCGCGCCTGACAGCAATGCGCGTGGCCTCTCCCCGGTCTGTCACCGGCGAGCCCGCCGTGACTGACAGACCGGTGACAGCAGGAAATCGTTCCGTCGCCAGGCTGATGGAGGTACCGTCCCGCGCCCGGTCCACCGGAGGACGGTCCGTCCCCGCTGCGGTCCGCGGCACCGGCTCACGGACCGTCCGCGCCCCTGCCGATCCCACTGCGCAGGCGAGCACTTCTGCGCCCTGCTTTGGTCTGGGGAGGTGATCCGCCACGACCCCAACACAATCTGATGGGGACCGTGGTCCGCGCGGCAGTCGCGCTGAGGGTGCGGTCCAGATCGTGATCATGCTCGCCATCGGCGGAGCCGCTGGAGCGGCCAGCTTCACCCACGTCCACAACGTCGCCGCCGCCCACGGCCAACCCGGATGGCTGGCCTGGGCCGACGCGATCGTCCTCGAACTGATGTCTATCGCCTCTGGCCTGGAGTTACGCCGCCGCAAACGCGCCCACACCTCGACGGTCTTCCCCCGCGAGTGTGCTGGCCTGCGCGGTCACGCTGTCTCTCGCCGCGCAGGTTGTCGAGGCCGAACCATCACCTATCGGCTGGATCGCAGCAGCCGTGCCTGCGCTCGGCTTCCTCGTCATGGCCAAGATCGCCCTCGGCTACGCCAACACCCCGACCGCAACCACCACACCCCCGCCGACAGACCAGGATCCGGAACAGACCGCGCAGACAGCACCATTCACCGAGCACGTCAATCGGGACCGGTCCGCCGGAACGGCGGGGGAGCGATCCATGTCCTGGACCGTCCGCCCACCAGACGCCGCCTCGCGCCCCCGCGGACCGGACCGCCGTCACGGTAGACAGAGCCGCGGACGGTCCGCGCCGCCCTTCCGAGACACGGGCCAGCTACTACCGGCGGCGCGACAGGTCCGGGACCAACTCGCCGCCGACGGACGTCCCCTCACCCGGGCAGCGCTCGCCGACGCCCTCCGACAGGCGGGCCACACCGTGTCCAACACCCGGCTCTCCGAACTCCTCCAGATCCTCCGAGCTGAGACGTCCTCGACTCCCAGAGCGCATCACGATCCGCCTCCTGCCCCGAGCCCGTGACGGCCACGCGCTGCGACGTCGACAGCGAAGGGGAACTGCCTGCCCGTCGGACGACCGTAGCCCGCCTTACCCGGCCGTCACGCGCTCCCGCCCCTAAGAACCCTCAGTTATCAGAGAAGTCAGGAGAACACCGCTGATGAGTACCCACCTGAACCCCACCGAGAAGACCTCCGAGGCCGCGATCGAAAGAGCGGCCAGCACCCTTCCCGGCGAGGTGTGGACCGTTGATCGTGTTCGCGCCCTCGGCGTGACGACCACCCTCGCCACCGCCGCATCCATCCTCGGGGTCAGCCGATCCCAGGCCTACCGGCTCGCCGCCACCGACGCCTTCCCGGCACCACTGATCCGCGCCGGCAACCGCATCATCGTCCCGGTCGCCGGCCTCCTGCAGCTCCTCCTACTCGACAGCCCGGCCCCGACTAATGGTGGTCGGCGACTTGATCCGGATGTGAAGGTGAGCGTGGATGCGACGACCCCGCCACCAGCGGATTCCACCCGACATCGCTGGCGGCACCAAACGAAGCATCCAGGAGACGATGAGTGAAGGGATCCACCTCCAAGCGCTGCGGCTGCCGCGACAGCGTCACGGGCCGGCGACTGGGACGATCCTGTCCCCAGCTTCGCCGGCCCGGCGGCGGCTGGTCCCGCACCCACGGCCAATGGCACTGGCAGATCGAAATCCCCGCCCGCGCCGACGGCACCCGCCGCCCCCTCCGCCACGGCCCCTATCCCACCCAGGCCGACGCGGACACCGTCCTGGACCACATCCGGGCCGCGCTCGCCGTCCCTGATCCCACCGACCCGCACGCCACCGTCAAGACCGGTGACCTGATCGAGGCCGCCGTCAAGTCTGGAGCGTCCGTTCCCAGCCCTGATCAGGTTCGGCGGGCGCTGCACCTGGACATCACCCCGACCGAACTCCCGACGATGGAGGCGTACCTGACCGACTGGCTCGCCGGACGCAAGAACATCAAGACCGGCACCCTGCGCTCCTACGAAGGGCACATCCGGCTGTACCTCATCCCGCACCTCGGCCACCTGCGCATCGACCGACTCCGCCCCGGCCACATCGACGCCATGTACGACACCATCGCCGAACGCAACACCACCATCGCCACCCTGCGCGCCAGCCGCGACTCCGCCAAACGCGACCAGGTCAAAAACCAGCGGATCGTCGGCCCCAGAACCCTGCACGTCATCCACGCCACCCTGCGCAAAGCCCTCAACGACGCGATGCGCCGCCACCGCTACATCGACACCAACCCCGCCCTCATGGTCGAACTACCAACAGCCCGACCACCCAAGCCCACCGTCTGGACCGACCAACGCGTCCGCACCTGGCGCGACACCGGCAAGACCCCCAGCCCCGTCATGATCTGGACCCCCGGACACACCGGCAGATTCCTCGACCACACCCACGACGCGAACGATCGGCTCTACGCCCTCTACCACCTCATCACCTTCACCGGTCTACGCCGAGGGGAAGCCTGCGGCCTGCACTGGGACGACCTCGACCTCGACGCCGCCACCCTCACCGTCCGCTGGCAACTCGTCCAACACGGCTGGGCCACCGCCATCGACACCCCCAAGACCACCGACAGCGAAGCCGCGGTCGCTCTCGACACCGAAACCGTCGCGGTGCTGCGCGCCCACCGCACCCGACAACACCGCGAACGCCTCGCCGCCGGTGCCGCCTGGACCACCACCGGACTCGTGTTCACCACACCCACTGGCGGGCGGCTCCACCCCGCCGACGTCACCGATCACTTCCACCACCTGGCTGCCCAAGCCGGCCTACCACCCATCCGGCTGCACGATCTCCGCCACGGCGCCGCCACCATGGGCCTCGCCGCCGGCGTCCAGATGAAAGTCATCTCCAACCGACTCCGCCACTCCAGCCCACACTTCACCGCCAAGTTCTACGGCGACGTCCTGCCGGAGCTGTCCCACGCCGCCGCCGAAGCAACCGCATCAGTCGTCCCGCGACGGCGTCTCTCGACGGGGCCGGCGTAGACCCGAAGGCTGCCGACCGCGGCGGTCCAGCTGGCACTTCCAGGTCCACCGCCTCGTTGGCCGATGAACTTGTCGAGGCAATCAGGACCGTACGGCGGCAAGTCCGGCGATCGGCCCTGTCGGGACGGCGACGCAGTGTGGGATTCAAGGAAGCGACTATGTTGCAGCGCCGTCGTTGGGCGACGGCTAGTTCTCATACAGGCCCCGACCTTCTCTTGACCGAGCGGCTCTGGAATCCGCCGCCCAGCGCAATTCACCGGCTATCCCAACTGCCGCAAGCGCGAACGGCGGGGCGAAGGTAGCGGTGACATCGGTAGCGGTGGCCGGAGGTTACGCCGCCCGCTCTATTTGGTCTGCAGGAAGCCGACCAAACGAGGGTCATTGGCGCTGAGGAGGCAGGCGCGTGCAACTGCTGACAATTCCTGGTCCTCTCCAAGCATTGCTCGGATCATTCCGGCCAGGCGCTTGGCGCGGTCGCGAGCAATCACCTTACTCGGATCTCGTTGGAAGGCCGTCAGTTCGGTTTGGTAATCACAGATGTAGCCCCAACACTCGGACCATCGCTGTTGCCGCTTCGTGCGAAGCGCCTCAAAAGAATTGAGGTTGTAACGCTTTATCGAGTATTCCACCCGATGCCGCTCCCAGGAGTCTGTGACGTGCGGAGCAACTATGGCATCACCAAAGACGTTAAAGAACAGAAGGGCTGGATCTTCTTCGTCCGCTGGATCGAGAAGGTCGAACTGCTCGGCGCGTAGATCACTATTTCGTGTCGCGCGCTGTGTCAGTTCGCGCACAGGGAAGAACGTGCCCTTCTTCCGGTTTCCCGCCGTACCGCAGATTCGGAGGTTCCGCCAGTCGAAGGCCAGCCACCAGTATCCGTCTTCCGTTTCTCCATTAAGCCCTCGAGCGGACTTCTTCGGCCTAAAGTGCTCGACGTCCCAGTGGCTGAAGCAATCCTTGGCTTCTGAAAACCAGCACTTATCATGAGACAGCTTGAGTAACCAAGGCTTTAGCTGTCCCCAAAAAGCGGCGTTATCGTCGATAATTTTATGCCGCTCATCTGAGCTAGACGCCTTGTCCAACTCAGCTAGAATCTCCGACGCCTTCTCGAGCCACTCCGGGTAGGGGGGAGGGGGCATTTTAATGTATCTCAAGCCGAATCCTCATCTCCGGTATCCTCGAGTTCCAGCTCGCGAAGAATTTGATCCGAAAGGGCGGCTTGTTCGTTCATTTCCTCCTCAGTAAGCCTCACCGCACCAGGTTGTCGCCTACGTGCCAACGCAGCCGCGAAGCTGTTAAAGTAGGGGTTAGGATAGGTGTGCGCGATGCCGAGCTCGTTTAGCTCACGGGATACTTCGCTGAGGCGCGCCCTACCTTGATCGGAAAGGTCCTCCCCCAGAAGCGCGTATTGCTCGTCAAGGAGTGCGAGTACCTGCTTACTCAGGGTTGACCGAAGGCCGTACATCTCCGAGCGGAGAACTCCCTCGATACTCATGCTGACGGGATCGTATTCTGGCTCGATCGCGACGTGGCTCGTACCTTGACGGTTGAAGCGACGCACCTGTTCACGTACCAGGCCACCGATCATAAGGGGGTTATGGGTCGCGACAAGCAGCTGCCCCTTGTCTTGCCGGATGGTATCCTGCAATAGGCCCAGGTATTCGTAAGTCCATATTGGATTAAGATGCGTGTCGGGCTCGTCGAGGAGATAGAGCGACTCGTCGTTCCTCGTGAACAACATCAGCCCTAAGACGGTGAGGAACTGCTGCTCACCTTCGCTCATCTGGACGAACTTCACGCGGTGACCATCGGTTCGACGAATTACGACTCGCACTTCATCGATTAAATCACACAGAAACAAGCTCTCTAGATGGCCGAAGAGTTCTTTAACCTCGTCCCCCGAGCGTTGAAGCCGCGCAAGACTACTCAGGTCGCGTAGGAATAGATACTGACGCTCCGACTGCTCTGGCTGCTTCCGTATGTCCCGTGCAACACGGTCTTCGGCCCGAATGGGAGCTAATGACTCGCTCCACAACTTGGCAAGGAAAGGGCGGAACGCACCGCGCGCATACCAGAATCTGGGATCGCCGTCCTCGAGTTGGGCGCGATTCGGTTTTCCATTAAACCACCAGGGACGCTTAAGAACGAATAGCGCAGAGTCGAAGTCCGCAATCGCTAGGTACTTCTCGAGGACAACGCGAGCGATGTCAGGCGGCGCCAGAAAAAAGGCGAGCAAGACTAACTGACTGTATTCCTTACGGCAGAAGAACATACGTCTGAGCGGCAGGCCAACGCCCCCGCTATCCATCACTGCTTCGTAATGACGACGTGTCGGCTCGTCGAACTGTCTTTCCAGGCGATCGCTCCACCCCGAATAGTAGGCGAAAACGTAGCTGGGCAGAAGTTGCGCCGCCTGCTCGCGGAATCGCTTCTGCGCAATCCGCTCGCCGTTGACGCTAATCGTTAGAGGCCGTGACGTCTTTGATGGGTCATTGGAGACCTCTACGGTTTGTCCTCGACACGTATATAGAATCCGATAAGGAAAGGCCGAGGCGTCTGCAGTCTCCAGATCTCGGAATATTTCCACAATCGCTTCGATAAGGTGTGACTTGCCCGTGCCATTCCCGCCAATAAGCGCAGTTGTCGACTGCTCCTCGTCGAAGTCGATTACAAAGTCTCGCAAGTTCCGATAGCTGGGCAGGCTCAAGCTGAGGATTTTCACCGTCGCACCAACCTTCGCTCCGACTCATCGTCATCAGAGCGAACTTCCACGATAAGGCCAGCAATGACCTCGTCACGAAGTTGATCGTAGAAGTCATCAATGTTCAGCCTCGACTCCTCCCATAGATCTATGGGTCTAAGGCCGTCTCCGCTCTGGATCAGTTGACTCAAATGGTCCCTGGAAATTTCTCCGCGACTTAGCAGCCGTCGATGTTCAACCTTCGGCCGGTTACGACGTTCGCGAGCGTCGACCACATCTCGCTGAGCCATCGAACGCACCTCCTCCTCGATTTCCTCGAGCAGCAAAGAGTCTGTCTCATCGAACGCACTGCGTGATGACGGCAACTCGGCAAAAGCTCGTTGTAAGGCGATATCGCGTACATTGGGAAGGCCCTCGAGAATTTCCATCCCGGCCTGCTGGAGGCGCCTGACGTGCCCTTTGGCCGCCATCAGCCTGTTCACGACCGCTTCCTGCCTACCGACACTGGGCAGGGTAAATCGAAAATCGAGTAGGTTTCTCAGATTGATGTTCGACTGACTGAGACCATCCACCTTGACGTTCCGGCAGTAGGCGCGCCCCAGGGGCGAGTTAAGCAAAACGGAGACATACTCAGGGAGCACGTGGTCCGCGAGCTGTAGACGAATCAAGTAACCAGCGAATACCGCGTTGCGACTGCCTCGAAATACAGCCGTTTTTCCTACGAGCTCAGGACTATTCGTGCGGTTGAAGAGGAGGTCGCCCTCATTCAGGCTGTATTTGTCGATCTCTGCGTCGTCGGAGCTGTAAACCAAATCGGACCAGTCAATCTCACCGTCTTGGAGGTTGCCCATCCTAAGGACTGGAACCTTGCCCTCCCGGGAAGACTTCTTGCTGGTCCCGTAGTTCGCTCGCGTGACGACATCTTTTAGCCGTACCGTCGGTCCTCGTTCAGAGAGTTCATCGAAGGTCCGCTCAGCGAGGTGAGCCCAGATCACATCTAGGGTGCCCGGAATTCGCGCCACAGCGTTACGAATAGCTTCGATACGGAGAAAGACGTCATCTAAGTAGTCGGTGACGAAGCGCTGCCGTTGAGTCGAGGCGAATAGGAAGGGGGCGTCGCGAAGCCTCGCAGGACTAACCCTGGGCATATTAGTTCCTTGACTCGCAACATTTGCGTAGTCTCGGAAAGTTGGATGTTGCATCCAGTAATAGAGGTATCTACTGTCGAGGGCGTGAGGGGCTCGAAGCGGCACAATCTCGGTAGAGCAGTATCCGTCTTCCGTTGCTTGGATAACCTTGTTTAGGTATGGGCGAAGCTTGCCGTACAGGATGTCGCCTGCTAAGAACCGTGTCTTCTCGCTTTTAGGTGCTCGTTCAGCTTTAGTCACACGCTGCAAGAGTCGGCCGGTGTCCCGCTCGATGTCCTCAAGCTCCAGCAACCATGCTTCGCCAGCGATCTCCGACGGTTCCGCCTTGGGCCGAGTCGCTACGTATACGCATTCGCCGAGTTTGATAGGGCGCGACGATGGCGGCAGTTCGTTCACGCTGGTCCCTTTCGGACCATATCGCTGAGCTCGCGGAACGCGGACATGCTTACTTCTAGGCTCTTCTCGAGAACTTGAAGAGCCTCCTCGAGATCCTCCGGTGACTCGGGGGTAGGTTCTGCGTCTATAACTAGCGAGAGGTTGTCTCCGCGCTCCCTGATCTCTGCACGCGAGAACACCTGATATGAGTCGTTGAGGGAGTCTAGTCTTGTGCGCCGGGCTTCAGGGCCAACCTTCGGGTCGTTCCCATAGGCATGCTCGAAGGCACGCAGCGTCTCTTCAGTGAGGCCTTCAGATTTGCTGCGCCCGTGACCCTGCCCTCGGAGGTCATACAACCAGAGGTCCTTGGTGCCTTGAAAGCTGCCTCCATCGTTCTTGGTGATGAAAAGCACATGTGTCTTCACCGAAGCTGCATAAAAGAGCCCTGGTGGCAGGCGAAGCATGGTGTGAAGGTCGCAGGAATCCATCATATACCTGCGAACGTTGAGACCCACCGTCTCTTCGTATAGGACGTTGTCGGGTACCACAATTGCCGCCCGACCCCCAGGTGCAAGCGCTGAAATAATGTGCTGAACAAAGCAGAGCTGTTTATTGCTCGTTGGGAAAGGGAGATCGTCCCGATCTGGAAGACCGCCTCCCCGCTTCGTTCCAAAAGGAGGGTTGCTCAAGATGAGAGTCGCCGGCGGAAGGTCCTTACCTGCGCTCGATAGTGTGTCTCCGTATACTAGGCCAACAGAGTCGTCGTTCACGAGGCCATGCAAGAAAAGGTTCATTAGGGCAAGCGAGTACGTGTCGTCAACATGTTCGACTCCGTGAAAGATGGCCGAAAGCTCTTTCTCGGAGACATCGGACCAGGCATCGCTGTTCGCTCGAATATAGTTTCCGGCTGAGACAAGAAAGCCCGCCGTGCCTGCGGCTGGATCCTGAATTACGTCCCTCAGGGAGGGTTTCATCACTCGGACGATGCTGTCGATCAGTAATCGGGGTGTGAAATACTGCCCAGCACCCGATCGCTTCTCGTTCGCGTTCTTTTCGAGGAGGCCTTCGTAGAGGTCGCCTAGTCCTTCGCGAGAGATCTCGTACCAAGCGAAACGGTCGATGCCTTGAATGAGTACCCTAAGGGTCTTGGCCTTCTTTATGGAGGTGCGACTCTGGGAAAAGATTCTGCAAACGACCTCGGAGTCTGATGTCGCAAGCGAGCGAAGCAGAGCTCCATAACGTTCCAGAAGGAGGTTTTCAGGGCATTCTGTTAGGGCGCTCCACCTGCAACCATGCGGCAGCTTGTGCTCGACCTTCAACTCGGCGGCAAGCTTCAGGAACAGGAGGTACGAAAGCTCTACAAGATACTGGTGGAAAGTGACGCCGTCATCCTTAAGCGCGTTACAGAGCGCCCACACCTTGTTGACGCTGTCTCTAGTCTCGGCTCGCAAGGTCGACGTCCTATCCTTCACCTGGCAGTTGCTCCCAGAGCCTACGCAAAGGCTGAGACAGTACCTAGCCTCAGGTCTCGACCGCCGGGGGGCGCGAGCTGCTCACCGTCGCTCGGCGCTTGTTAGTGAGCACTGAGGGCTACCAGCGGGCGGCGGCACCGCGGTTGGCGGACCGTGGTGACGAGTGCGGCATGCGGCTATGCGGGACGAGTGAGGGTAGTCGAAGCGCCGCCGACCTGTCTGACTGGGCTGCAATCCGCATGGACAGCGGCGATCAGCGAAGCTCCGCGGCCGACCTCTGTGAGGCTGGTCGGCCAGGTCGTCCCGCTGCCCCGGGCGGTCTTCAGGGCCATCGGGTCAGTTGTCAGGGGAGCCGACAGCCGACACTTGCACCGGCGAGCGCGTCCTTCGCGCTTAGCAATGACTCGCCCCTCACGACCCGACGCCAGCCCGGCACCTGTGACGAACGGCGGCGCTCGTTGAGCTTCCATCCCGACGGAGAGACCTGAGCAGGCTCGCAGCGGTGCGGTCGACCAAGATCGACCGCCCGGGACACGAGCTTCGCAGCCGACTCATCCAGCCAGCATCCCGCTCCACGCCAGCCTGACCCGCCGGATCGAGCTGAGTTGCGACCGGCGCCGCGCGTTCGGCGGCCGTTGACGTCGGTTGCCTGCACTGCGGACGGCGCTGATCGCCTCGGCGCACCTGCGCGACGGCGACAACCTCGCCCGCCGTGCGGCCGGCTTCGAGCTGTCGCTGACGGACGTGTGGCACTAACTACGCGAGGCCGACGAGCTGCTCCAGCGGCGGAGATCAGCCGCGATGTCAGCGCGCAGAACATGCTGGTACGGAAACGCCTCAGCCAGCAACGCGCCGACGGGATCCCGCGATAAACCCTGGGACCGGATGATCATGGTGGTACTCCTCTCACAGTGGGATCACGCTGAGCATGGGTGCGGCAGCGTGGGGCCCGATTGGCAGGAGCGCGGAAGATTGGCGGCCTATCCCAGGTAGGTAAAGGTCCTGAGAATCCAGATGGGTAGAGCCGCAAGCGGTCTGTAGCCCTCGGCGTTTACGCCGCGATGCGGGCTCCGCGAAAGGAAGCGGCAAGCAAGGGGAGACGGATAGACCGGCGTCCCGACTTCTACACCGTACGACGGGCACGAGCGGCGCACAAGGGCCTCTGCGCCCACCGCTCTGAGTGGCGTGGCCGGCCAAGCACCGGTTCCGCTCGGCTGTCTTATGGTCGTCCGGGACGCGGTATGCGGGTGCTCGCCGGGTGCTCGCCCGCCGTGGACGACGGGCATCCGGTGGCACACGGCGGCCCACAGGCGATGGACTTGTAAGGGGGATGTGGGACTGCCAGCGCCGTGCGGGACCGATGAGCACGGCATCGACGGGGCTCTTAATCCGCGGGTTCGGGGTTCGAGTCCCTGGCGGCGCACCAACGATCAAGGCTCTGACCTGGTGGTTCACACCGGGTCGGGGCCTTTTTCGCGTACGCCGGTGGTGGGTGGTCGCTCGGGAGCCGTTGGGCACGCCGGCGTTGCCGGGACACGGTGAGGGCCCATCGTGGGTGTTCCGGATGCTGTCCCATGCCTCGACGCTGGGTGGGCTGTTGACTCGACCGTCATTGGACTTGATGTGACGGCGCGGATGCGCTGTGCTGGCAACTGCTCGTCGTTCGATCGGGGGTGATCGTGGCCGCGCAGGTGGATCCAGAGTGGTGGAGCTCGGGGCTGTGGAACGGTCGACCGATCGGTGAGTTTCTGCGGCGGCGCGATATCACTGCGGTCTTCCGATTCCTCCACTCGCGGGGCGTGTCATACGGCAGGATCGCAGCTCTTGTCGGTGTCTCGTCCAACCGCGCTGCTGAAATAGCCAAGGGTGTCCGGCAGGTCACGGCCTACGAGGTGTTGGAACGGATCGCGGACGGTCTGAACATTCCGCGTCCGGCTATGGGGCTCGGCCGCGACGAGGACGCCCTTGTGCCTGACGACCTTGGCCGTGTGGCCGTGAATGGTGGAGCGGACCGATCGCTGGCCGGTGTGGGTGCCAGCGTGGAGGTCAGCGATTTGGTGAGACTCCGGCTGGGATTGGACGAGGCTCTGGCGGCGGCGAGTGTCGCTCCTCGGCAGCTTGAGCTGATTGAACAAGCTGCGGGCGAGCATATGAGGGTCTACCCTTCGGCTTCGCCGCAAATCATGCTGTCGCTGCTGGCCGCCGACTGCCGAGAGGTCCAGGCGCTTTCGCTTCGGCGGCAGCCGGCGGCAGTCCAGTCCCGGCTGTCCGGGGTGGCGGCGTTGCTGGCGACGATGTGCGCTGATGCGTTGATGAGGCTCGGAGACGTGTCCGAGGCTCGACGGTGGTACGGCACGGCGATCCACGCGGCGGACGACAGCGGGGATGCTCGTTTCAGGGTGCTCGTGCGGGCCCAAGCGGCGATGCTGCCGTACTACTTCGGGGATCCAACCCAAACCGTCGCCCTGGCGGATGCGGCTCTGGCGGTGACGTCGAACGCATCGTCGCCGGGTGCCCTGGCAGCGGCGGGCCGGGCGCGTGCTCTGGCCCGGATCGGCGCCATCGAGCACGCGCGGTCGGCCATCGATCAGGCACGGCGGCTGTTCGATCAGGCCGGCGACGAGGACACCGACGTGGCGTTCAGGTTTCCGGCGAAGCGGCTGCTGTTCTACCTCTCCGGGGCATACACCTGGATCGGTGACACGGTGGAGGCGTACGGGGTCCAGGACGAGGCATTGCGGCTCTACGGCGCGGCTCCGGCCGTACCGATCGACGTGGCGCTCATCGCCTTGGACCGGTCGATGTGCCTCGCGCGAGACCGGCGGGCGACCGAAGCGGCGACGACTGCGCGTGATGCCGTCGCGGGCCTGCCCGAGACGCAGCGTACGGAGATCATCCTGACCAGGGCCACCGACGTGGCCACGGCGATCCCCGAGAAAAACGGGCGCGGCGAGGCCGCCAGCTTGACGGACTACCTACGGGCGTGCCGCGAGCACGCCCGTAGTCTTGGGACCACAGCCGCACTCGGTCCCTAGGAGCCCCATGTTCGTCGAGGCGCGCACCCGGCCGGTGCTCGCCGAGGTGTGTCGTCTCCTCGGCTACCCCGACTCGAACGCGATCCTGCTGCGGCACCACACCAACGCCGTCTACGCAGTCGGTGACGTGGTCGTCAAGGTCGCCCCGGGCGATCATGACCTGGAACGGGTGCGCGGGATGGTGGCCGTGGTCGACTGGCTGGTGGCCCGAGGTTTCCCCACGGTGGGCCTTCACCCGGGCGTGTCCCAGCCGATGCGGGTGGGCGGGTACGCCGTTACGGTCTGGCAGCGTCTGGACCCGGCACACGACGACCCCATCACCGTCTCCGAGCTCGGAAGCCTTCTCCGGGACCTGCACGCCTTGCCCACCCCGCCGGTGCCGCTGCCTTCACTGCGACCGATCCACGGCATCGAGCGGGCCGTCACCCGTTCGGAGATCCTGTACGGCAAGGAACAGGATCTGCTGATGGGCCGGCTCGAGGCGCTGGCCGCCGGCTGGGAGGCGATGCGGTTTCCCCGCGGCACGAGTCTGATTCAGTCAGATCCGCAGATCCGCAACGCGCTCCGGCGCTTCGACGGCACGCCCGTACTGGCCGACTGGGACGGCGCCGCCCTCGGGCCCCGAGAGTGGGACATCGCCACGGTCGCTGTCCACTGCCGCCGGTTCGACCCGCCCGGTCCCGATGCCTTCGCCGGCTTCATCGCCGCCTACGGCTGGGATGCCACATCCTGGCCGAGATTCGAAGAACTGTGCCAGCTCCGTGAGCTGCAGATGATCGCGACCAACGCTCGCAAGTCCCGGCCCGGAACCGAGGCCGCAGACGAGGTGCACCACCGGATCGCGGGCCTCGTCGACGACGCGTCGGAACTGCGCCGCTGGCACATCCTCTGAGCCGAGTCTTGTAGGGCGGGCACCGCCTGACCTCTCCGCGTTGGCTCAGGCGGGACACGGTGAGGCCCACCGTGGCCCACCACGCTGGGTCTGTCTCCCGGCCAGTGCCGCCAGCGATCGTGGACGTCAGGAACACGTCGGCGGCACGGTCCAGGACCATCCTGACCCCCATGGCGCGCCGACGGGCCAGCGGCAATGTCACGCCAGGGAGACCCAGATGGACGTGCCACTTGGCGACAGGTCGGAACGTGACCCGACGCACCGGCAAGTGCTCGCGCCGGGCACTCCGTCGACCGCACGGGTGACTCCCCGTTCGCGTACCGCCAGCAGGGCTGCGTGGGCGGGTGACCGGCGATCTGCTCTCAGCCGCTGGCCGACGGCGGTGGGCTTGCCGGTACGCCGGCAAGCCCACCGCACAAACGCGCCGACGCCGACCGGGAGCTGGCTATGACGGTGTACGTCTCGCGGTACGCGGCGACCGGCGAGCTGACGACAGACCGCGCAACGGCGCTTCCGGCGTCGGCGCGGCGGGGCTCGACCGATTCGCCACTGCTGACGCACGTCTGGCGGATCGTGTTCGAGCGGCAGGCGCGGGAAAGCGACCGCCGATGAGCGGCGACGGAGTGTCTGCCGCTCAGACAGACCCGAAGCTGCAGTCGGAGCACTTGCCACTGCGTCCGCTCTGGCTGTGCCGAGCCTGCGGGCAGCCCTGGCCGTGCGGACGGGCCAAGCTCGCCCTGTTGACCAGCTACCAGGGCAGCCGGATCAACCTGCTGCTCTACCTGTCCGGCTGCCTACACGAGGCCATCGACGACCTGCACCGACTCAACCCGGGCACCACCGGCGACGTCAGGAACCTGTTCGAGCGCTTCCTCGGCTGGCCGGCCCGGCACCGCAGCCCTCGCCCGTTCATTGCCGAACCGCAGACAGCGGAGGAGACATGACCGTCCGGGACATCGGGATCATTGCCAGGACAGGGCAGCCGGCTATCGCTGGGACCTTCCACACCCTGGTCCTGCAGCCCACCAGCTTTTGCAACCTGGACTGCAGCTACTGCTACCTACCCGACCGACGCTCGCGCCAGATCATGTCCGTCTCCATTGCGACTGCCTGCGCCCGGTCGATCGAGCAGCAGGACAGCATCCATCCGGTGAGCGTCGTGTGGCACGGCGGCGAGCCCACCGCCACACCGATCGACGTCTTCCATGAGCTGCTCGCTCCCTTCGAGGCTCTGAGGCGGGCCGGGCGGGTGCGCCACGAGATTCAAACCAACGCGACGCTGATAAACGAGCGGTGGTGCGATCTGTTCGCCGCCTACGACTTCGAGATCGGCGTCAGCATCGACGGGCCCGGCATGCTCAACCGCAACCGGCTCGACCGGGCCGGGCATGCGACCACGACCCGGACGATCCGCGGCACGCGATTACTGGCCGCGACCGGCTTGCCGTACTCGGTGATCTGCGTCGTGACACCGGAAACCATCGACCACGCCAACGACCTCGTCGAGTTCTTCACCGCCCTGCCCGGATGCGAGTCGGTGGGCTTCAACATCGAGGAGCAGGAAGGCGCCGCCCGCACGCCGGTGCCGGAGGAAGCCGCGTACTGGTTCTGGAGCCGACTCGTCCGGCAACGGCTCGCCGGCAGTCCGCTGCGGATCCGCGACCTGGATCGCTTGGCCGACTACCTTGGCGCGACCCGTGCCGGCCTCACCGACCACGGCCCGTACGAACCGATACCCACCGTCGCCCACGACGGTCGGGTGGTCCTGCTCTCACCGGAACTGCTCGGCATCACAAGCCCGCGGTACGCCGACTTCATAGCGGGCAACGTCCTTCGTGAGCCGATCAGCGACATGGTGGCTCGTGCCGGCGAGCTGCGATACGTCATCGAGTTCGTGACGGCGCTCAACGACTGTGCGGACCGCTGCGCGTTCTACGACTTCTGCCGGGGCGCCCAGGCCGGCAACCGCTACTTCGAACACGGCACCTTCACCGCCAGGGAGACCGCTTACTGCCGTACGACCCGGCAAGCCCTGATCCGCGCCGCCGCGGATCACCTCACCCCTCAAGGAGAAATGTCATGACCAACGCCCTCGCCGCGCTTCTCGACGCACCGCCGGACCGCCTCGCCCTCCTCGGCGTCGATCCGGAGCGCGCGGTAGCGTCGATCGATGCGGCGAAGTTCGACAATCGCCCGACCTGGGACAACAAGGGGAAGTTCGACAGCCGCCCCGGCTGGGACAACTGGAACAAGAAAAAGTAGCCCGCCGACCGGCGGCTCGAGTCGACGCGCGGGGTGGCGTGCCCACCCCGCGCCCGAACAGGTGGGAAAGACATGCGTACGACCACCGTGGGCGACGTGACGATCCTCCTGCCCGACCTCGATCCGGAAGACCTCGACCAGGTCGCCGGCCTACCCGACGACGACCTCCGCGACGGCCTGTTGGAGGAGGTCTCCTGGCGAGGTCAGCAGATCGCGGACCGGAACCTCCGAGGCTGCCGGATCACCGGAGCGGATCTCGGTGAGATCGCCTGGGAGGGCGGTGCCCTTTACGGCTGCGAGATCGTCCAGACGGACCTGTCCGGAGCGGCCCTGACCGGCGTCAGCATGGAGCGGTGCTCGGTCACCGGCTCCCGCTTCACTGGAACCCGACTCATCGACGTACGCCTCAAGGATGTCCTGTTCGACAACTGCCGGTTCGACTACGCCACCTTGAGTCGGGTCAGCGCCGCCGGTTCGGTGGCCTTCACCGACTGCACCCTCGTCCACGGCACATGGTCATCCTGCCGGCTCTCCGGCGTCGCGTTGCGGTCGTGCGACCTGAGCGACCTGGAACTGGACTCGTGCCGTCTCGATGGCGCCGATCTGCGGGGCAGCCGGCTGCACGCCTTCACGGCGCCGCTCGACAATTTGCAGGGCGTCGCCCTCACCGAGGAGCAGCTTCCCGAGCTGACCCGGATGGCCATCGACGCCCTGAGCATCGACGTCCGCGCCGACGCGGCGCGCGGCCACGACCGTTGACACCGCTACCAGCTGCGGCTTGTTTGCTGCAACAGCCGCGAGACCGAGCGAGTGGTTGTTCGCCGGAGACACCGTCCACGGCTCGTCCGGTCGTCTACCTGAATGGGGGTGCGCCTCCGTCCTCGAGGTAGACGCCGCCGCGTCCGATCGCGGCAATCGCCGCAGTGACCCGTCGAGCCAACCGGGGGATCAACACCTCGCCCAAGCGCTCCGGCTTGACTAACTCGAACCGGTCGAGCTCGTCCGGGCACCGCCGCATCGCCACGATCTGGTCCGCCGTCAGCACGCCGCCGTCGAACACGAACATGAGCCCGCCGTCCTATGGCGGGCTCGCCGGCACAGTCGACGCACAGCAGCGCTCCTGCGAGTACCGATAGGCCCAGCTCTTCTCGGCGGCGTGGCGCGAAAAGCCGGCGTAGCCCGGAGGCCGCCCATTCGATCGTGTGGACTGACTGGGACGCCGACTCGACCGAGTCGGGCCATGACCGCGAACAGTTGGACTCAGTAGACCTGGTTGTCGAGGCCATCGCCGCAGCCGCCGGCCTGCCCCAGACCGGACGCGACGACAACGCGCTCCCGACCGCCCCGTAACCCTGGACGGACACCGCGCTAGCCGAAGCGATGGACCTGCCCGCCCCGACTCCCGTACGGCGCCCAGCCGCGCTCGGTCAACGCCTCCGCGCCCCGGGCCGCGAACGACAGCCAGGCCGAGCGCAGCGAGCCGCCACGGTCGGCCACGTCCGTCCACAGCTGCCCGGCGAGCATCGGCGCCTGCGCCCAGGCGGCCTCGTCACCGAAGAGCCAGGGCAGGTCGCTGCAGTGGCAGGCCTGGTACGGCGAGGTCGAGCACGTCGCGTCGATGCGGTACGCGAAGACCCGGGCACCGCCTTGGGCCAGCAACCGAGCGAACCGCAGGGTCGGCCGGGCGAAGACCGACCGGGTCGCCAGCCCGATGAGCCCGTTCTCGACCGCGCGCCCGACCAGCGGTACGCGCTGGGAGACCGGACCGCCGGCGAGGA
Source organism: Micromonospora sp. NPDC093243 (assembly GCF_044753725.1). Taxonomy (NCBI): domain Bacteria; kingdom Bacillati; phylum Actinomycetota; class Actinomycetes; order Micromonosporales; family Micromonosporaceae; genus Micromonospora; species Micromonospora sp. NPDC093243. Next base: position 320,302 of record NZ_JBIVNT010000003.1, read on the forward strand.
AGTAGGCGATCTCGCGGCGGGTGGTGCCGAGCACGACCTCGAGTTCCGCGGCGCCCGTCCGGCAGGCGATCCGCCACTCCCGTTCGTCCGGTAGCGGATCCACCCCGGCCACCGGCCCGTACACCGGGGCGAACCCCAGTCCGAGGCGACCGGCCAGGTCCCGGTCGGCGAGTTGCTGCGCCGTGACGATCTCCGCCGGCGATGCTTCCCGCGGATCCTGTCCGAGCCGGGCGAGGAAGCGCTCCGCCACCCGTCCGGCCCTGGCTTCGCCGACCAGCCCCAGCCCGAGCGGCGGGCTCTGCAACACCGCCCGGCGGAACAGCGGCCGGGCCTGCGCCACGCCGAGCAGGCAGGCGACCGAGTGGGCGCCCGACGACTGCCCGATCACGGTGACGTTCTCCGGGTCGCCGCCCAGCGCCTCGGCGTTGGCGCGGACCCAGCGCACCGCCTCGATCTGGTCCAGCAGGCCCAGGTTGCCGGGGGAGATGCCCGGCGCCCGCAGGTAGCCGAGCGCCCCGAGCCGGTAGTTGACGCTCACCACGACCGCGTCGCCCTCGCGGGCGAGCCGGTCGGTCCGGTACCGGTCCCAGGAACCGGCGCCGGAGCGGTACGAGCCGCCGTGCAGCCAGACCAGCACCGGCCGTCGGGCCCGGTCGGCGGCCGGTGTCACGATCGTCAGGTTGAGGCAGTCCTCGGACTGGCGGCCCACCTCCGACCAGCCGGCGGTCGCCACGGATCGGGTCGGTGGTTGCGGGCTGACGCCGCCGTGCTCCAGCGCGTCGCGGATCCCGGACCACGGTCGTTCGGGCACGGGTGGGGCGAACCGCTGCGCGGTCGCGTACCGGACGCCCCGCAGGATCGTCAGCCCGTCCGCCCGCCGGCCGCGCAGCGTGCCACCGCGTACGGTGACCAGCACCTCCGCCTCGACGTCACGGTGCCCGGCCGGGACGTTGCGGGTGACGGTGGTGCCGTCGCTCGTGATCGGCTCGAACGTCACTGCTGACCCTGCCTCTCAACGCCGCCTCCGCCAGAGAGGCGAGACCGCGCGCCACCCTAGCCTCGCCGCGAGCTGGGCGACTGGCGGCGTCGGCACCGGGAGACGCAGGTCATCGGGTGTCGGCCGGGTCATCCGGGCGCCCTCCTGGTGGCCCCGCGCAGCCCGAGCAGGGCGATGGCGGCCAGGACGATGACGCCGATCGTGTACTCGTCGGCGGTGCGGGGCAGGCCGCCGCCGTAGACCACCAGGAAGCCCGCGACGACGGCCGGCAGCCCGAGGCCGGCGTAGCAGACGATGTAGAGCAGGGAGAAGACGCTGGCGCGTTCGTGCGCCTCGACCAGCGGCATGACCGTCTTGAGGCTGCCCTGGAAGCCGCCGCCGAAGCCGATGCCGCTGATCGCGACGCCGAGGAAGAAGACGCCGACGGAGTCGGTGTTGATCGACACCATGGTGACGACCATGCCCACGATCAGGGCGGCGATCCCGGTGAGCATCAGGGTTCGGGCGGGGGCGTTGCGCATCACGAGCACGGTGATGGACGAGATGCCGGCGAGGACGAAGAGGGCCACCCCGCCGAACACGATCGAGGTGGGTCCGATGGCGCGGACCAGCGCGGGACCGAGCGAGCCGAAGAAGCCGGCCAGCGACCAGGCGGCGAAGAGCACCGGTGCGACCACCAGAATCGGTCCGCGTACGTTGCGGGGCAGTTTGACGTCCGGTCGCAGGCTCTGCAGCGCTCCCTTCGTCGGGCTGATCGTCTCGGGCATCAGCGCGACCCCGACGCCCTGGATCAGCAGGACCACCAGCAGGACGACGTACACCAGTCGCGTCGGCGCGGGCAGGAACTGCACGAGCAGCGCCGAGAGCAGCGCGCCGCCGCCGGTCCCGATGCCCGGCGCGATGGAGTTGGCGAGCGTGCCGCGGGCGCGGTTGATGTCGAGCATGGCGGCGCCGATGGCGCCGGTGGCGGCGCCGGCCGCCAGCCCCTGCACGATGCGGGCGGCCAGCAGGGTGGGTACGCCGTTGGCGAAGACGAAGATGACCAGCGAGATCATCTGGACCGCGATCGCGACGAACAGGATCGGCCGCCGTCCGACGTGGTCGGAGAGCTTGCCGAACGTGAGCAGGGTCGCCAGCACCGCGACGGCGTAGATGGCGAAGACCACGGTGGTCGTGATCGGGGAGAAGTGCCAGTTCGTCTGGTAGGTCCCGTAGAGCGGGGTCGGCGCGGCCGACGAGGCCAGGAACGACACGAGGAGGGAGGCGAGCAGCAGCAGGGTGAGGTTCGGTGAGAGTCGGCCCCGTTGCGCGATACCCATGTCACCGCTCCTGGAGTTGAGCCCCGGGCGGTTGCCCGCGGTCGACGTGGGCGCCCCTCCGATGACGGGCAGCCGCAGCGAAGTACCCGATGTGCTCGCACACACGCGGCCTGGGCGACCCCGACCTGCGCCGGGACGGGGCGGGCGCTGACGGGCCACTGGCCCCGTTTGTCGTCGGTGGCTGCGGGTAGGCACGCTTCTCCGATCGGGAAGGACGGGGCATGGCCGAGCTGAAGTTCTTCGACAAGGTGGCCGCCCGGGCGGGCGTCCCGGACGACACCGCGCGCGCCCTGAGCGAGGCCACCCTGCGTACCCTCGCGGAGCGGATCAGCGGCGGTGAGGCGGCCGACCTGGCCGGCCACGTGGCGCACGAGCTGCGTCCGCTGCTGGCGCGGGCCGCCCAGGAGGAGCCGGAGGTCTTCGCGTACGACGAGTTCCTCCGCCGGGTGGCAGAGCGCGCGGGGGTGGGGCCGCAGCTGGCCGAGCGGGGCGCGGGGGCCGTCCTGCAGACCCTGCATCGGGTGGTCGGGCATCGGGAGTTCGAACGGGCGCTGGCGCAGCTGCCCACCGAGATCCAGGCGCTGGCCCAGCCGGTGCCGCAGGGCCCCTGACCGGACCGCCCCGGGACGGGCCGCCGCGCCGTGCGGTGGCGGCCCGCGGTCAGCGCGGCAGAGCGTCGAGCAGCCGGCGCAGCGCCTGCTCGTACCCGTCGGGGCTGCCCCCGAGGCGGGCGAAGCTGCTCAGCGTCATCGTGTAGGTGCCCCCGTCGTCGATGCGGACGGCCTGGGCCTCGATGTCCTTGACCGCGAGGTAGCCCTTGCCGTCCAGGTCGAGGTCGGTCACCTGCCGGTAGATCTGGTCGGCCTGTTCGCGCTGGTAGTCGTAGGTCATCTCGCCGGCCGTCCGCGATGCCGTCGTCACGGTCAGGCTGGCCACGCCTTTGCCGTCGCCGAAGAGGCAGTTGCCCTGGTCGACCAACGGCTCACCGACCAGCTCGGAGGCCTGGGCGGCGGTGAACGGGCAGGCGGGCGGGGGTGCGTCGGCGATGTCGACCGGGGCGTCCAGGTTCACGCCGGCGTCGGACGCGGGCGCTTCGGTGCTGTCGCAACCGGTCAGGGCGAGGGTGGCCAGGCAGAGCGCGGGAAGGATCAGTCGGCGCACGGGTCGAGCTCCGTTCTTGCGTTCGGACGGCCGCCGGGCGGTTGACACCGGGCGGCGGACCCGGCGGGTCGTGCCATTGACGCTACGGGCGGGGCGCGGCGCGGGAATCGGGTGTTTCCCTAGCCTTTGATCCCGGCTCGTCGGGCTCATTACCGGCCCGGGCGGGAGGTCGAGCCGCCGTCAACTCAGGGTTGACGGTTGAAGCTTCGTCAACCTATGGTTGACGCATGACGAATCCCGCGAACTCCGTACGACTGGACGACCTGATCCAGGCGATCAAAAAGGCACATGACCAGCCCCTCGACCAGCTCACCGACGCGGTCCTCGCCGCGGACCATCTCGGCGAGGTGGCCGACCACCTGATCGGGCACTTCGTGGACCAGGCGCGCCGCGCCGGCGCCTCCTGGACCGACATCGGCCGGAGCATGGGCGTGACCAAGCAGGCGGCGCAGAAGCGCTTCGTTCCCCGGCCCGCGGACGCACCCCTGGATCCGCAGGAGGGCTTCAGCCGGTTCACCCCCCGCGCCCGCAGCGTGGTGATCGCCGCGCAGAGCATGGCGCGGGCCACCGGGCAGACCGAGATCCGCACCGAGCACCTGGTGCTGGGGCTGCTCAACGAGCCGGAGGCGCTCGCGGCCAAGGCGATCGTCGCGCAGGGCGTATCGCTGGAGCGGGTGCGCGAGGTCGCGACGGCCGTGCTGCCGCCGCCCACGTCAGGGGACATGCCGGAGCTGATCCCGTTCGACGCGCAGGCGAAGAAGGCGCTGGAGTTGACGTTCCGCGAGGCGCTGCGGCTGGGGCACAACTACATCGGCACCGAGCACATCCTGCTCGCCCTGCTGGAGTTGGGCGACGGGACGGGCGTGCTCGCCGGCCTCGGCGTCGACAAGGCCGCCACCGAGGCCGAGCTCATCGCGGCGCTCGACGCCGCCGTGCGGAAGCAGGACTGAGCCGGCGGCTCAGGACGCGGTGGGGGGAAGCGGGACTGAGCCGGCGGCTCAGGACGCGGTGGGGAAGCCGTAGCGGGTCGCGTGCTCCGGGTCGTCCGGGTCGATCTGACGGATGCCGGCGTCGGCGAGGCGCTTGTTGACCTCGTCGAGCTGCTCCCGCACCAGCCGGGCCTCCTCCTCGGTGACCCGGCCCCGGTGCGGCTTCCCGGCGTGTTCGATGGTGGCGTAGTCGAGCCGCTCGGGGCCCTTGCGGGCCTTCGGCGGACGGACCCGCTCCGCGGTCTTCAGCAGCTGCGCCATCGGCACATCGGTGGCCATCGCGTCGAACTCGCTCGCGGTGAGCACCACCCGGCGCGGCTCGCCGCCGCCGTGCCGATCGTGGATCTCCACGACGGCCACGTCGAGCGCGGCGTCGTCGATGTTCTCCACCTCTGTCGGGGTCGCGTCCAGTTGCACGGGGCCGGCCACCAGGTCAGGGTGCTCCAGCACGACGACGCGGACCACCTCGTCGTCGGGCTGCAGGACCGTGCCGCTGAAGTCGGAGACGTGGATCGTCTTCTTGCCCATGCGCGGAGCTTCTCCTGTCGTCGGCCGGGATTCCGGACCAGGAGACGTTACCCGACAGGTGTGCGAAAGCCCTTGGTGGACGACCGGGTGTGTCGCCGGCGTCAGCGGCTGTTGAGGCCGTGCCGGGCGGAGACGCCGGCCGGAAGCTTGTTCAGCTCGGCCCACCCCTGCCCTTCGCCAGCCTGACGGGCGCCCCGGTAGGGCGGCTGGGCCGGGAACCGGTCGGCGCTCTCCGGGGCCTTCCAGAGTCGGTCGGTGTCCTGCTGGAACCGGTCATTCGGCTGAATCGGCATGACCATACCGTCCCAAAGAAAGTTGTACATGTATGGAAATAGATATGACGCAGAACCTGAACGTCGGGTTCCGTTGCGGAGAAAGGAATCCGGCCGGGTCCGATCGGTAGGGCCCACCTACCCGTCCGGGGTCTTCGTCAATCCAGGGTCGGCGGGGAAAGTGACCACCGTCGCTGGCGTGATACCCCCGGGGGGTATACGGTCTCCGCCATGGAGAACGCGAACCTCACCCGGATGGCCATCGCCGCGACCCTGCACTGCCTCACCGGCTGCGCGATCGGCGAGGTGCTCGGCATGGTCATCGGCACCGCGCTCGGCTGGCCCGACCTCGGCACCGTCGCGTTGGCGGTCGCGCTCGCCTTCGTCTTCGGCTACGCCCTCACCGTCCGCCCGGTGCTCCGCTCGGGTCTGCCGCTACGCACCGCGATCCGGGTGGCGCTCGTCGCCGACACGTGAGCATCGCGGTGATGGAGGTGGTCGACAACGGCGTCATGCTGCTCGTGCCGGGCGCGATGGCCGCCGGGCTGACCGAGCCGCTGTTCTGGGTCAGCCTCGCCGGTGCGCTGGCGGTGGCCTTCCTGGTCACCGTGCCGGTCAACCGCGCCCTGATCGCCCGCGGACGTGGGCATGCGGTGACCCACGCCTACCACGACGGCGCCGGGCACCCGGCCGAGGCCGAGCACCCCGTCCCGGACCCCGGCATGCCGATCCCGGGAGCCGGCAGCCCGGCGCCGGGTGAGCCGCGGGCGGGGAACGAGGCACCCACCGCTCACCACCGGCACTGACCGGATCCGCCCGTCCCGGCCGCCGTGCCCGGCGTACGGTGATCGGCGACGGCGCCCCGCGTGGCCGAGCCGGCCCGGGCGCCACGCCGCCGGGACGGGCGGGCGCGGCGGATCGGGAAGGGTCGTCGGGCCGGGACGGTGGGCCCGGGCGAGGCGGATCAGGGGAGGTGGTGGCGTGCTCGACCGACGGCTCCACCTGCACCTGGCGTCCTGGCTCGGGCAGTGGCCGGCTGGCCCGGGGCTGCACGTGGTCAGCTCGCAGCGACGTGCCCGACCGGCCTGGGACGGCCGGCTGCGGCCCGCGATCGCGGTCGGCAACGCGTCCAGCACCGTGCTCTCCGTACCGGCGGATCGGGTGGTGGCGGTCCGCTCGCTCGCCGGACGCCCGGTGGAGCGGCTGATCCCGGCGCTGCCCGCGGCCGTCGGCCTGCCCGACTGGCCCACCCACGACGGCGCGTTCCGCTGGAGCCTGGCCCCGGCGCCGCTGCCGGACGTCGGGGAGTGGATCCCGCCCACCTCGCCCGGGCTGCCCGCCTGGCTGCGGCTCTTCGACCGGGACGTGCTGGTGGTCCGCGGGTCGGGCGGTGAGTACCTGGCCGGGGCGGGCATCAAGCGGCACGACGCGCACGGTCACGAACTGGCCGTCGGCACCGTGCCGGCCGCCCGGGGCCGGGGCTTGGCGCGGCGACTGGTCGCCCAGGCGGCCCGTCGGGTGCTCGACGAGGGCGCGGTGCCGACCTACCTGCACGAGCGGAACAATCGGGCGTCAGCCCGGGTCGCGGAGGCTGCCGGCTTCCCGGATCGGGGTTGGCGCTCGTTCGGGGTCTACCCCGCCTGAGGCAGGGCCGGGCGGTCGCGGGGGCGGGCGATACCGCCGGGCGCGGACCGTGGATCCCGGGCCGGATCCACGGTCCGCAGCCTCCCCCCAGGTCCCCGTGCGAGCGCCCGGCGGCGGGTGCGTCCGGTCGCTACTCCCGCCGATCACGCTACGTATCGAACTGACCCGGGGCAAGATGCGCCCTGCCGGTTCGGCGTGTCGAATAGTGGACTTGACCTGGAACGGAAGCTGCCCTTGCGCCGGGCGGGGTCAGTGACGCAGCGTGCGGACAAGGCCGAGCACCTGCCGGGTCCGGACCTGCTCCGGCGACCGGTCGCGACAGGTGCAGGGCCACTTTCAGGTACGCCGGCCAGAGCAGCTCCGGCAGGTGCGGGCGCAGCTCGCCGTCGACCTGCGTGGTGGACCGGAGACCCGTCGAGATCGGCCGACGCGCCGAGCGTCGGGCGCGACCTGCCGGTATGGTCGAACGGCGCCGGCCGTCGGGCCGTGCGGACCGACGACTTCCCGCGGGGGCGACAGATGGACGTGCGCCTGCGCGACGCGGGACCGGGGCAGCTGATCCTGCGCCCGGTGGGCGAGGTCGACATGGCCACCGCCGACACCCTCGACGCCGCCCTGGCCGACGCGCTGAGCCGGCCGGGCACCCGGGAGTTGGTCGTCGACCTGACCGAGGTCCGTTTCCTCGACTCCACCGGCGTACGGGTCCTGGTCGGCGCCGCGGCCACCGCGCGCCGCGACGGCGTGACGTTCCGGGTGACCGACCCGCAGCCCATCGTGGCCCGGGTGCTTCGCATCACCTCGGTCGGCGCGCTGCTCGGACTGGGCGCGGACGGGCCGGCCCGGCCCGCCGGGCAGGGTTTCCGGGGCCTCGACCGGTGACCGGTCGGACACCCGGACCGCCGGACGCAGCGTCACGGCTCCACTCTCGCCGCCGCTTCCGGTGACCACTCGACCAGCAGCAGGGTGGTGTCGTCGCGCAGCCGGCCGTCCTGGTGCTCGATCACCGCGTGGCTGAGCCGACGTAGCGTCTCCGGGGTGGGCAGACCGGAGCTGATGTGCCGCTCCGCGAGATCGGCGAGCCGGCCGAGGCCGAACAGCTCGCCCGCGTCGTTTCGCGCCTCGGTCACCCCGTCGGTGTACAGCAGCAGCCGGTCGTCGGGCTCCAACCTGGTCCGGGCCGCCTCGATCCGGTCGTTCGGCAGGCCGAGCGGGAGCCGTCGGCCCTCCGTCAGGGCCTGCACCGTGCGGCCGCCGCGCAGCAGCAGCGGCGGAGGATGCCCGGCGTTGAGGTAGCGCAGTAGGCCGGTGCCGGTGTCGAACTCGGCGAGCACCGCGGTGACGAAGCGGGCGTCCCGCCACTGGCTGAGGATCGCGGCGTCCACCGCCCGGGCCAGCCCGGCCAGGTCGCTGCCGGCCCGCCGGGCGGCCCGCATCGCGGCCAGCGCGACCGAGGTGGTCAGCACCGCCGGCAGGCCGTGCCCGACCCCGTCGAGGATGGCCAGCGTGACCGTGTTTCCGTTCAGGGCGTAGTCGAAGGCGTCCCCGCCGACCTCGTAGGAGGGTTCGAGCAGCGCGCTGATCGTCGCGTCGGGAGTGGCGAAGGTGAGCGGCGGCAGCAGCTGCCAGAGCAGCTCTGCGGAGACCTCCATCCGTTGACTGCGGCGGGCCCGTTGCAGGCCGTCGCCGTAGCTGGACTTGCTGGTGATCAGATGCCCGATCAGCCCGGCGACCAGTCGGCAGCCGCCCCGCAGCGCCGCGTCGTCGAGGTCAACTCCCGGCGGCGGGACGATCTCCAGCAGCCCCAGCCGGTCGGTGCCGTCGACCACCGGCACCCAGAGCCGGGGCGGTGGCCCCTGGCCGGCGTGCACCTCGACCTGGGTGAAGGCACGCCCGGCGAGGCTCACGTCGATCGGCAGCGGAGCCGGCGTCGGCCGGCCCGGTGTCGGCAACGGGCGCAGGTCGCACTGCTCGGCGTCGACCAGGTAGATGGTCGACGTGACCCCGAGCGGCCGGAGCACGGCGTCGACCACCATCGGCAGGTCGTCCGGCAGCAGCCGGTGCGACCGCAGTTGCAGGTCGGCCAGGGCCCGGAGCCAGGGTTCGGTCGCGGTCATGCCGCCCATTACCCCGGCCCCGGCCGACCACGCCCCACGAAGCGGGTGACCCGTGGGGTGTGGTCGGCGACTGCTCAGCCGGCCAGGCCGAGCGCCTCGGCCGCGGCGCGGCCGTTGGCGTGGCTCGCCCCGTACGTGGTGACGAAGGCGCGGACGCCCACCGGACGCCACCGTGCCGGCCAGCCCATCTCCACCACCGTCACCGGGTGCTCGGCGGCCAGCGCCGCGACCAGCTCCGGGCCGCCGGGCAGTCGGTGCAGGTGCCGGCCGACCAGCACGATCGGCCGGTCCCCGGCGCGCTGGCGCAGGCTCGCCGGGTCGGTCTCGGCGGCCACCACCCGGATCTCCTCCGCGTCGGCCAGGTGCGGGCCGAGCCCCCAGGGCACCCGGCCCTCGGCGATGGTCGAGGCGGCGTGCAGCTGCACCACCAGCGGCCGGTTCAAATCGGTGAGCACGCCGTCGATCTTCACGGCGCGTCGCGCCGCCGCGTACCCGAGGTCGGTGCCGCCGCCGGTCGGCTCGCGGCCGGCGGCCCGGGTCCAGGCGGCGAGCGTGGCGGCGCGCCCGGCCGCCTCCTCGACGCGGGCGGAGTCCAGCCGCCCGTCGCCGAGCGCGTCCGCGATCTCGGCGGCGACGTGCTCCACCAGCTCGGCGTCGACCGCGGCGCCGATGCAGAGCAGGTCCGCGCCGGCGGCGAGGGCCCGGACGGCGGCCGGCCCGACGCCGCCGGCGGCGACGGAGGCGCCCTTCATCTCCAGCGCATCGGTGATCACGGCGCCGGTGAAGCCGTACTCGGTGCGGAGCAGGTCGACCAGGACCGCCCGGCTGAAGGTGGCCGGGCCGTCGCCGGTCAGTGCCGGCACCCGGATGTGCGCGGTCATCACGGCCTGGGCGCCGGCCGCGACCACGGCGGCGAACGGCGGCAGATCCCGTCGGCGCAGCACGTCGAGTGGAACGTCCACGGTGGGCAGTTCGTGGTGTGAGTCGGCGACCGTGGCGCCGTGCCCGGGGAAGTGCTTGGCGCAGGCCGCGACGCCGCTCGCCTGAAGCCCGGCCACCGCGGCGGCGGAGTGCGCGGCGACCCGGACCGGGTCCGCGCCGAAGGAACGGGTGCCGATCACCGGGTTCTCGTCGGCGGTGTTCACGTCGACCGTCGGGGCGAGGTTCACCGTGATGCCGAGCCCGGCCAGCTCGGTGCCGATCGCCTCGTAGACCCGGCGGGTGAGAGCCACGTCGCCGATCGCGCCGAGCGCGGCGTTGCCGGGGTAGGGGCTGCCGGTGGCGTGCGCCAGCCGGGTGACGTCGCCGCCCTCCTCGTCGATGGCGATCAGCACGTCGGCCCGGCCGACCCGCAGCGCGGCGGTACTCGCCGCCACCTGCGCCGGGTCGTGCACGTTGGTGCCGAACAGGGTGTGCCCGGCGAGACCCTCGGCAACCAGGTCGACCGCCCAGTCCGGCGGCACCGGCCCCGGGTACGCGGCCAGCAGCGTGCCCAGCGCGAGCCGGCGCAGTCCTGGATCCAGCCCCACGTGATCTCCCCTTTCGGTGCCGAATCGGCACGGATGTCGTACCCGGTCCCGGCCGTCCCGGTCGTGCAGCGCTGCCGGGTCGTCCGAGTACTGCCGGTCCGGGTGGCCGATACGCTACGGCTACCCGTTCGCAGGTAGGTTTACAGTTAGCAAAGTTTACTAAATCTAGAGGACGTGGCATGAGTGCGACCCGGCTGCCCGGCACCCCCCGCCTGTTGCGGGCGCTCAACGACCGAGCGGCGCTGGAACTGCTGCTCGAGCGGGGGCCACTGACCCGGGCCCGGCTCGGCGAGCTGACCGGGCTCTCCAAGGTGACCGCGTCGCAGCTCGTCGAGCGGCTGGAGGAGCGCGGCCTGGTCACCCGGGTCGGCGAGCAGGCCGGCGGGCGAGGGCCGAACGCCCAGCTCTACGCCGTACGACCGGGCAGCGCGCATGTCGTCGGCGTGGACGTCGGCCCGGACCGGGTGGTGGCCGCCTGCGCGGACATCACCGGCGCGGTGATCGGCCGGGTGGAGCAGTCGACCCGGGACACCGACGATCCGGTGGGCGTGGTGCACAACGCGGTGGTCCAGGCGGCGAGCAGCGCTCAGGCGCAGCTGTCCAGCGTGCGGCGAATCGTGCTCGGCACGCCGGGCCTGGTCGACCCGGGCACCGGCGACATCACCTTCGCCTTCAACCTGCCGCGCTGGCACAGCGGCCTGCTCGCCGCGCTGCGCGAGGACCTGCACACCCCGGTGGTCTTCGAGAACGACGTGAACCTCGCCGCGGTCGCCGAGGCGCAGTCCGGCGCCGCCCAGGGGGTCTCCGACTTCGTGCTGGTCTGGGTCGGCGCGGGCGTCGGTCTGGCGATCATGCTCGGCGGGCGGCTGCATCACGGCAGCAGCGGCGCGGCAGGCGAGATCGGCTACCTGCCGGTGCCCGGCGCTCCCATTCCGCGTGACGTCTCGCGCCGGGCCAAGCCGGCGTTCCAGCAGGTGGCCGGTGCGGACGCGGTCCGCGCCGTGGCCCGCGAGCACGGCTTCCGCGAACGGGACACCGCCGACGCGGTACGGGCGGCGGTCGAGGCCGGCGCCGCCGGCGGCCCCATGCTGGACGAGGTGGCCCGCCGGTTGGCGCTCGGTGTGGCGAGCACCTGCGTGGTGCTCGACCCGCCGCTGGTGGTGCTCGCCGGCGAGGTGGGCCAGGCGGGCGGCGCGGCGCTGGCCGAGCGGGTGCAGCGAGAGGTCGCGGCGATCACGCTGGTCCGGCCCCGGGTGGTGCCGACCGGGCTGACCGAGGAGCCGATCCTGCGGGGCGCGCTGCGCACGGCCCTGAACGCCGTCCGCGACGAGGTCTTCGGCTCCACCGTCGGCTGACCCGCTCCGGGGGGACCGGAAGAACCCGGCCCCGGCCCACCCGGCGCGCCCCCGCCAGCCGGACCCGAGCGCCGACCCCACCCCTGCGGGTGGGGTCGCGCCGCGATCCGTCATGCGAAGGAATTCTTCACCATCGGCCCGGGCGCTGCAAGGCGTCGCCGCCGCGCCCGGGCCGGGCTTCGCCGCAGCTCAGATCAGGTCTCGGCGGCGGAACGTGGTGAATGCCGCCACCGCCAGCACCGCCGTCAACCCGAGCAGCACGGCCAGGGCCGGGGCCCAGGTCAGGGTGTACGAACCGTCGCAGAAACCGGTGCCGCTGTTGATGCAGGCCCGGGCGTCCCAGAACCGGGCCTCGCCGCTGAGCCAGGCACCGATGTGGCTGGAGAGCATGAGCTGGTCCGGGCGGGCCGCGTCGACGATCTCCAGCACCAGCCGCGCGCCGAGTTCCCAGACCACCGCGTACGCCGCGGCCGCGCCGAGCGCGGCGGAGGTGTGCCGGCCCAGCGTGGCGAGCGCGAAGCCGAGCGTGCTGGCGAGCAGCACCAGCACCATGCCGCGGCCGTGGATCGCGCCGAGCCCCCGCCAGAACTCACCGTCCAGCCGGCCCGGCAACCCGGCGGTCTGCCCGATGACCCAGAACGTGGCGAGATAGGCCGCCGAGGCGAGCAGCGACAGCACCAGCACCGCACCGAGCAGCGTGCCCAGCTTCGCGCCGAGCACCGTCAACCGGCGAGGCCGCCAGAGCAGCAGGTTGACCACCCCGCCCGAGTTGAGGTCCGCGCCGATGTAGGAGGCGCCGACCAGGAACCCGAACAGCACCAGGAAGGCGATCAGGAAGTAGAGCAGCGGCCGGGCCTGCTGGTCGAAACTGAAGACCCCGGTGAGGAAGTCGCTCGCCACCGGCAACCGCTCCATCCGCCCCGGGTCGAGTTCGCTGCAGTTCTCCGGGAAGTACTCGCGCTCCACGCCGGGCGCCAGGGTGCCGTTCACCTGGTCCACGCAGCGCTGGTAGGTGAGTTCCAGTTGCTGCCGCGCCTGGGCGGCCTGGCTGCGGGCCTCGGAGAGTTCGCTCGCGGTGGGCCGGTGCGACCCGGCCAGGGTGGTCGCCGCGGTGACGCCGAACGCCAGCACCAGCAGGACCATCATCAGCTGCACGAAGCGGCGGGCGCCCAGCCGCTCCAGCTCGGCACGGACCAGGTTCACGCGTTGCCTCCTCTGCCCGCGCCGGCCTCGGCGTCCAGGTCGATCAGCCCGTCCACCGGCGGCGGCGCGTCGGGCAGCGCCGAACCGTCGACCTGGCGGGGCAGCGCCAGATGCGAGCCCTCGCCGGTCAGTTCCAGGAAGACGCTCTCCAGGTCGGGCCGCAGCGGAGTCAGCTCGGTCACCCAGAGACCCTGCTCGCCGAGCACCCGGCTGAGCACGCTCGCGTCGGTGACCTGGCCGACAACCAGATGCTCGGGGTGCGCGGCGACCGGCAGCCCGGCCTCGCGCAGCAGCTCCGCCGCCCGCTCCGGCTCGGCCACCCGGACCAGGAACTCGTGCTGGTCGAAGCCGGCGAGCACCTCGTCCACCCGACCCGCCGCCACCCGACGACCCTGAGAGATGATCGTGACGTGGTCGCAGATCAGCTGGATCTCGCCGAGGATGTGGCTGGAGACCAGCACGGTCACTCCGGCCGCGGCCAGTGACCGCATCAGGTCCCGCATCTCCCGGATACCCGCCGGGTCCAACCCGTTTGCCGGCTCGTCGAGGATGAGCAGCTCCGGATCCTTCAGCAGCGCCGACGCGACGGCCAGCAGCTGCTTCATGCCGAGCGAGTAGCCCTTCACCCGATCGCCGCCCCGCTCGAGCAGGCCGACCTGCTCCAGCACCTCGTCCACCCGGCCGACCGGCACGCCGCCGGCCCGGGCGAGCAGACGCAGAGTGCGGTGGCCGGTGAAGTTGCCGAAGAACTGCGGGCTCTCCACGATCGCCCCGACCCGGCCGGCGACCTGGGGCAGCTGTGCGGGCGACGGGGCGCCGAGCACGCTCATCCGCCCGCTGTCCGGACGGACCAGCCCGAGCAGCGCACGCAGGGTGGTGGTCTTGCCCGACCCGTTCGGGCCGAGGAAGCCGTGCACCTGGCCGGCCTCGACCAGCAGGTCGAAGCCGTCGACCGCGACCCGGCGGCCGTGCCGCACACTGTGGAAGGTCTTGCGCAGACCCTCGATCTCGATGACCGCGCTCATCCGCGCGGCTCCCTGCTCGGACCGGGCATGGACCGTCCTCCGGGTGTGGTGACCAACGACACGGCGCCCCACCCTATGGCGGGCATGCCGCCCGTGGGGGGCACCGACGCGCTGCGTGGTTGGATGGGCGGGTGACTGGTGACCTGATCCCCGGCGCCGCCGGCGCCGCCCCCGCCGCCACCCCCGTGGACGCGGATCTGGTGGTCAGCCTCGACGGTGTCGGCGTACGTCGCTCCGGCACCGCGCTGCTGCACGACATGCACTGGCGGGTCGAGCTGGACGAGCGCTGGGTGGTGCTCGGGCCGAACGGGGCCGGCAAGACGACCCTGCTCAACCTCGCCGCCGGCCGGCTGCACCCGACCACCGGCACCGCGCACGTGCTGGGTGAGCGGATCGGCCGGACGGACATCAACGAGCTGCGTACCCGCATCGGGCTCTCCACCGCCGCGCTGGCCGAGCGGGTGCCGGCCGAGGAGCGGGTCGCCGACGTGGTGGTCACCGCCGCGTGGTCGGTGGTGGGCCGTTGGCGGGAGAGCTACGACCGCTCGGACGAGGCCCGCGCCCGCGCGCTGCTCGGGCAGCTCGGCATCGGCGGGCTCGCCGACCGCCGGTACGGCACCCTCTCCGAGGGGGAGCGCAAGCGGGTGCAGATCGCCCGGGCCCTGATGACCGACCCGGAGCTGCTGCTGCTCGACGAGCCGGCGGCCGGGCTCGACCTGGGCGGGCGCGAGGACCTGGTCGCCCGGCTGGCCGAGCTGGCCCACGACCCGGACGCGCCGGCGTTGGTGCTGGTCACCCACCACGTCGAGGAGATCCCACCCGGCTTCACCCACGCGCTGCTGCTGCGCGAGGGGGCGGTGGTGGCCCAGGGGCTGCTCCGGGACACCCTCACCGGCGACAACCTCTCCAAGACCTTCGGCCTGCCGCTGGTGGTCGAGCGCTCCGGCGACCGGTACACCGCCCGCGCCGCCTGAGGCCGCGCCGCTCCCGCATCCCGCCCGACCCAACAGGCGGCGGCCGGCCTCTACGCCCCGAACTGACGCCCGGCCGTCGAGCCGGTACGGAACGCCCGCCGGTACGCCGACGGCGAGGTGCGCATGGCCCGACCGAAGTGGTGGCGGTAGGTGACCGGCGAGTCGAAGCCGACCATGCCGGCGATCTCCTCGATCGGCACGTCGGTCGTCTCCAGCAGCGTCAGGCTGGCCCGCACCCGCTGCCCGATCAGCCACCGGATCGGGCTGGTCCCGGTGGCCCGGGCGAACTGCCGCAGGTAGGTGCGGGTCGACATGTGTGCCTGCCCGGCCAGCCGGGCCACGGTCAGCGGCTCGGCGAGACGGGCCAGCGCCCAGGCGATGCTGCCGGCGATCCGGTCGTCGTCCGGGTCGGCGGGCACCGGCGCCTCGACGAACTGGGCCTGCCCGCCGTCGCGGTGCGGCGGGATCACCAGCCGGCGGGCCACCGCGTTGGCGATGGCCGCGCCGTGGTCGCGCCGGACCAGGTGCACGCACAGGTCCAGGCCCGCCGCGCTGCCGGCGCTGGTGAGCAGGTCGCCTTCGTCGAGGTAGAGCACGTCCGGATCCACCTCGACGCGGGGATACCGGCGGGCCAGCAGCTCCGCGTACTGCCAGTGGGTGGTGGCCCGCCGGCCGTCGAGCAGGCCGGCGCCGGCCAGCGCGAACGCGCCCGAGCAGATGGACATGACCCGGGCGCCGCGCCGGTGCGCCCGCCGCAGCGCGGTGACCAGTTCTGGCGACGGCTCCGCGGTCACGTCCGGCACCCCCGGAACGATCACCGTCCGCGCGGCGGCCAGCACGTCCAGGCCGTACGGGGTGTGCAGGCTCGCGCCGCCGACCACCGGCACCGGGCCGGGCCGCTCCGCGCAGACCGTGAGGTCGTACCAGTCGACGTCGAACTCGGGCCGGGGCAGGCCGAAGACCTCGGTGACGATGCCGGTCTCGAAGACCGACATCCCCGGGTACGCGAGCACCGCGACGGTCCGCTCGACTGCCGCGTGGGCGCCGGGCCGGGAACGCGGCCGAGGCGCGGCGACCGACTGGACCATGGCGGGATGTTAGCGCAGGACGTCGTTCCCGCCACTCGTCCCGCCCGCCGGCGACGCGCAGGATCGGTTCATGACGAACACCTTCGCCGTCGCGGCGGCCGACCCCGCGTCCGCCGCCGCCCACTTCCGCGCCCGGCTCAGCTTCGAGACCGACGTCAGTGACGTGCACGCCGACCTGAGTGCCGCAGTGCCCGGCCTGGTGGTGGTCGACTCGCGGGGCGCCGCCGCCTGGGCGCAGGGCCACCTGCCGGGCGCGGTGCACCTGCCGACCGCCGAGATCGCCACCCGGGCGGCCGAGCTGGTGCCGCCCGGTTCCGCGGTGGTCACCTACTGCTGGGGACCGGGTTGCAACGGCGCCACCCGGGCGGCCCTGGAGTTCGCCCAGCTCGGCCACCCGGTCAAGGAGATGCTCGGCGGCTACGAGTACTGGGTCCGCGAAGGGCTGCCGGTGGTGACCGGGAGCGGGCTGACCCGCCGCCCGGTCGACGACCTGACCGCGCCCCGGTCGACGATCAGCTGCGACTGCTGACGGAGCCTCTCTGGTCGGCGTCCTCGTCGGAGAGCTTCTCGCCCCGCCGGCGCAGCATGCCAAGCCCGGGAATACCGGCGACGGCGAGCTTCAGATCACGGGTGACGTCGAGCAGGTCGTGCAGGTCGGGGCCGACCCGGTCCAGAGTGGCCAGGATCGGCAGGACGTCGGCCGTGAGGTGTTCCCGCAGCTTCGGCAGCTCGTCGATGAGCCGGATCGCCGCGGTCACCTCCTCGTGGCTGAGCTGCTCGACGAAGCGGGCCGCCATCGGCGCCGCCCGACGCAGCGCCGGCTCGTACGCCGTCAGCAGCTCAGCCGCGGTGGCCGCCGCCTCCGTCGCGGTGCCGACCGTGACCGCCGCCCGACCGGCCACCGAATCCGCCTCGGCGACCACCGTGCCGGCCCGCCGGGACACCCGCTCCGCCTCGCCGACCACCACCGCGGCGGCGGTGGCGACCTCGGTGGCGGTCTCGATCGCGGTGGTCGCGGCGGCGCTGATCACCTCGACCTCCCGCACGGCCTTCTCGGCGTCGGTGAGCACCCGGTCGGTGCGGTCCAGGGTCTGCTCGATCCGGTCCACCACCGCGTTGATCCGCCCCAGCAACGCCTCCACGTCGTCCAGCACCGCGAACGCGCGGGCGGGCACGGCCGCGAACGAGGCGGCCGTGCCGAGGGCCTGGTCGACGGCGGAACGGGTGAGACCGACGACGGCGGCCGGCCGGGGGAGGGGAATCGCCATGGCACCCAGTGTGCGTCGCCGACGCTCGCACCGCCTGTCGGCCGGGTCGCCGCACCCTGCGGCGTCGAGGTGGCGTGCCCCGGGCCCGCGCCGCTCAGCGCCGGTCGGTGTGCTGCTCGACGGCGCGCTGCACCGCCCGGTAGATCTGCCCGAACCGCAACGCGTCCGGGATCCGCAGCAGCAGTTCCTCGCGGCCGTGGTGCTGCACCCAGAGCTCGTGCACCTGGTTGCCGCGCTCGTAGGAGCGGTCCAGCCAGCCCAGCGGCAACTCCAGGAACGGGGTCAGGGCGAGCGCGCCGACCGCGCAGCCGACCAGGATGACCAGCGCGAGCCGCCACTCGCCGCGATCCTGCGCCGACCAGGCCAGCGAGACGACGCAGACCAGCGCCACCAGCGGCGGCAGCGACAGCAACAGGACCAGGACGCCGCGGCCGAGCACCCGCCCCCGTACGCCGATGGTCGCCCGTCCCCGGGCGTGCCAGACGAATGTCACGTCGGCGAGCGCCACCAGGTGCCCGCCCACCCGGATCGACTCGGAGGTCACCTGCACCACGTCGTCCCGGTAATAGACCGTCATCACTCAGCTTAAGCACGCCCCGACAAGCCGCGCCGTCGGTGCCGGTGCCTTGTCCGCGACGCTGTCGAACTGCTCCATATTTGAACCGCCGGGCCGGCGA
The DNA here is from genome assembly GCF_044753725.1 of Micromonospora sp. NPDC093243. Lineage (NCBI taxonomy): Bacteria > Bacillati > Actinomycetota > Actinomycetes > Micromonosporales > Micromonosporaceae > Micromonospora > Micromonospora sp. NPDC093243. Next base: position 338,445 of record NZ_JBIVNT010000003.1, read on the forward strand.
GATTTGAACCCGACGGGGCCTGACGCGGGCTTTGTTGTTCATATCTGGAGCAGTTCGACAGCCTCCGCTGCTCGACAGCCTCCGCTGCGCGACAGCCTCCGCTGTGCGGCCGGGTCCGCTGTGCGGCCGGGTCCGCTGTGCGGCCGGGTCCGCTGTGCGGCCGGGTCCGCTGTGCGGCCGGTAGCGTCGCGCGGGTGACGGAGCTGGAGCGCAACGTGGAGGTGGTCCGCCGCTACCTGCGGACCTTCGTCAGCAGGGACCTGGCCGAGCTGCGCGCGGTGGTCGCGGCGGATGTGCAGATCTACGGATCGGGCGCCGCGGTGCGCGGACGGCGCTTCGTCGAGCAGGCGGTCATGTCGCCTGGTCTGACCGTGCTCGACCAGCAGATCCTGGAGATCTTCCCGGCCGGTGACCGGGTCACCGTGGCACTGGCGCAGACCTACCGGCGGGACGCCACCGGTGCGACAGCGGTGCAGAGCGCCTGCAAGATGTACCGGCTGGCCGGAGGGGTGATCGTGCAGTTCTGGGGCGAGCAGGATCTCTACGGACTGCTGCGCGGCCTCAGCATGCTGCCCGACGAGCCGATCCGGTTCTAGTCGCGCCGGTCGCGGGCGCGCGATGCGGTCGGACCTGGCGAGGGACGGGCGGCGCGGCCCGCCCGCACGGGCTGCCCGTGTTCCATCGCCCGCTGCACCGCCCGGTAGATCTGGCCGAACCGCAGCGCGTCGCTGGTGCAGAGCAGGCGGACCGGCTGGCCGCGCCAGCGCGCCCAGATCTCCAACTGCCGACTGCCCCGGGTGTAGGACCGGTCCAGGTGTTCGAAGAGGAAGTCGGCGAGCGGGCCGACGGCGAGCCCGACCAGCACGGAGGCGCCGATGATCGCGGTGGTGACGGTGACCGAGCTGTCCAGCCAGAGCGCCAGCGCGACCCCGAACGCGGCCGCCACCAGCGGGCCGGCCAGGGCGGCGCCGATCGCGCCGCGCCCGGCGAGCACCCGCCAGGAGCGGCTGCCGCGCCGGTGCCAGACCATGGTGAGTTCGCGCAGCGGGAACGTCCGGCCGTCCACCCGGACGGCGGTGGAGGTGACCTGCACCGATCGGTCGTCGTAGTAGGTGATCATCGCTGGCCTCCCGGGCCCGGGCCTGATACCAGACTACGTACCCCAACGAGCCGGGCCGTAAGGTTGGCACGCGACTTCGACGAGGAAGTGAGGGCAGCGTGAGCGAGTTCGTGCGGCTGGAGACCAAGGACGGTATCGGCACCATCCGGCTGGAGCGGCCGCCGATGAACGCGCTCAACACCCAGGTCCAGGAGGAGTTGCGGGCCGCCGCCACGGCGGCCACCGCCGACCCCGAGGTCCGCGCCGTCATCGTGTACGGCGGCGAGAAGGTCTTCGCCGCGGGCGCGGACATCAAGGAGATGACCGACATGTCCTACGTGGACATGGCGGAGCGGGCCGCCGACCTGTCCAGCGCGCTCGGCGCGATCGCCCGGATTCCCAAGCCGGTGGTCGCCGCGATCACCGGGTACGCCCTCGGTGGCGGCTGCGAGCTGGCCCTGGCCTGTGACTGGCGGGTGGTTGCCGAGGACGCGAAGCTCGGCCAGCCGGAGATCAAGCTCGGCATCATCCCCGGCGCCGGCGGCACCCAGCGGCTGGCCCGGCTGGTCGGCCCGGCCCGCGCCAAGGACCTCATCATGTCCGGCCGGATGGTCGACGCCCAGGAGGCGCTGCGGATCGGCCTGGCCGACCGGGTCGCCCCGGCCGCCGAGGTCTACTCGACCGCGGTCGAGCTGCTCCGCCCGTACCTCTCGGGGCCGGCTCAGGCGCTGCGCGCGGCGAAGCTCGCGGTCGACGGCGGCCTTGACATGGACCTGAACTCCGGCCTGGCCTGGGAGAGTCAGCTCTTCGCCGCGCTCTTCGCCACCGACGACCGGCGCGAGGGCATGGCGGCCTTCGTCGAGAAGCGCAAGCCGGACTTCACCGGCCGCTGACCGGACCGTCGGGCGAGGACCCGCCCGATGACCTGAAGAGTGTTCACATTCTTCCTACCGGCCAGTAGCGTGTGACTCCGGTCGGGCGACGAAGGGGAGCAGCGATGACGGAGCGGATCGAGGGTCACGGCGGTGAGCTGGCCCTCGCGGCACTACGCGCCTACGGCGTACGGGAGATGTTCACTCTCTCCGGCGGGCACGTCTTCCCGCTCTACGACGCCGCGCACAAGAGCGACTTCCCGATCTACGACGTCCGGCACGAGCAGTCCGCGGTCTTCGCGGCAGAGGCGGTGGCGAAGCTCCAGCGCCGCCCCGGGCTCGCCGTGCTCACCGCCGGTCCGGGTGTCACCAACGGGATCTCCGGCCTGACCAGCGCCTTCTTCAACGCCTCCCCGGTGCTGGTGCTCGGGGGCCGGGCACCCGCGTTCCGCTGGGGCTCGGGCAGCCTTCAGGAGATGGACCACCTGCCGCTGGTCGCCCCGGTCACGAAGCACGCCGAGACGGTGTTCAGCACCGACGACATCCCGCGCGCGGTCAGCGCGGCGCTGACCGCAGCGCTCACTCCGCACCGCGGCCCGGTCTTCCTCGACTTCCCGCTGGAGACCGTCTTCTCCGTCTCCGACGCGGCGCTGCCGACGGTGCCCGGGATCGCACCGGTCGAGCCCGACCCGGACGAGGTCTCCCGGGCGGCGAGCCTGATCGCCGGCGCCGAGCGGCCGGTGATCATCGCCGGCTCAGACGTGTACGCGGGCGACGCGGTGGCCGCGCTGCGCGAGGCGGCCGAGGCGCTGCAGGTGCCGGTCTTCACCAACGGCATGGGCCGTGGCTCGCTCCCGCCGGAGCACCCGCTCGCCTTCGCCAAGGCCCGCCGGGCCGCCCTCTCCGGTGCCGACGTGGTCGTGGTGGTCGGTACCCCGCTGGACTTCCGGCTCAGCTTCGGCGACTTCGGCGACGCCAAGGTGGTGCACATCGTCGACGCGCCCAGCCAGCGCGCCGGGCATGTGCAGCCGGCCGCCGCCCCCGCCGGCGACCTGCGGCTGATCCTTTCCGCGCTGGCCGACCACGCCGGTGACCGGGCCGACCACACCGGTTGGATCGCCGACCTGCGCGCCGCGGAGGACGCCGCCAAGGCCCGCGACGCCGAGGAGATGGCCGCCGAGACCGACCCGATCCGGCCGGCCCGGATCTACGGCGAGCTGCGCAAGGTTCTGGCCCGCGACGCGATCACCATCGGCGACGGCGGCGACTTCGTCTCGTACGCCGGGCGCTACCTCGAGCCGGCGCAGCCCGGCACCTGGCTCGACCCCGGCCCGTACGGTTGCCTCGGCACCGGCATGGGCTACGCGATGGGGGCCCGGGTCAGCCACCCGAACCGGCAGATCTGTGTGCTGATGGGCGACGGCGCGGCCGGCTTCTCGCTGATGGACGTGGAGTCGTTGGCCCGCCAGAAGCTGCCGGTGGTGATCGTGGTGGGCAACAACGGCATCTGGGGGCTGGAGAAGCACCCGATGCGGGCCATGTACGGCTACGACGTGGCCGCCGACCTGCAGCCGGAGCTGCGCTACGACCACGTGGTGAGCGCGCTCGGCGGGGCCGGCGAGACGGTGGCGAAGGCCGCCGACCTCGGGCCGGCGCTGCAGCGCGCTTTCGACGCCGGGGTGCCGTACCTGGTGAACGTGCTCACCGACCCGGCGGACGCGTACCCCCGCTCGTCCAACCTCGCCTGAACCTCCCAGCCGCCGCCGTCGCCGAAGCCCGGCGACGGCGGCGCCCGGTTCCGCCACCAGCAAAATCAGCAGCGTGTCAGCGCCTGTCGTCGTAACGTCAGCGCCGGATCGACGGAGTGTCAGCGCCGTCGTTCATGGTGGTGACACCAGCGAGGACGACAGGAGTTGCGATGGACTACGCGATCCGCGCCGAGGGACTGGTGCGACGCTTCGGCGCCACCACCGCCCTCGCCGGAGTTGATCTGGCGGTCCCGACCGGGACCGTCTTCGGGCTGCTCGGGCCGAACGGCGCCGGCAAGACCACCGCGGTGCGGGTGCTCGCCACCCTGCTGCACGCCGACGAGGGGCGGGCCACCGTGGGCGGCTACGACGTCGTCCGCGACGCCCACCAGGTACGCCAGCTGATCGGCCTGACCGGTCAGTACGCCTCGGTGGACGAGACCCTGACCGGCACCGAGAACCTGCTGCTCATCGGCCGGCTGCTCGGCCTGAGCCGGGCCGATTCGCGGGCCCGGGCCGGGCAGCTGCTCGCCGACTTCCAGCTCACCGACGCGGGTGACCGGGCGGCCAAGACCTACTCCGGCGGCATGCGCCGGCGGCTCGACCTTGCCGCCAGCCTGGTGGGCCGGCCCCAGGTGCTCTTCCTCGACGAGCCGACCACCGGCCTCGACCCGCGCAGCCGCAACGAGTTGTGGGACATCGTCCGGTCGCTGGTGGCCGACGGGGTGACCGTGCTGCTCACCACCCAGTATCTGGAGGAGGCCGACCAGTTGGCCGGCGAGATCGCGGTGGTCGACCACGGCCGGGTGATCGCGCAGGGCACCCCGGAGGAGCTGAAGGCCAAGACCGGCGGGCAGAGCCTGGCGGTGCGGCCGGCCGACGTCGCCGACCTGCCCACCGTGGTGAGCATCGTCGGTGCGGTGGCCGGCGTCGCTCCGGAGGTCGCCCAGAACACCGTCACCGTGCCGGTGAACGATCAGCGTGTGTTGCCCGCCGTGGTTCGTCGCCTCGACGAGGCCGGGATCATCGTGGCCGAGCTGGCGTTGCGCGGGTCCAGCCTGGACGAGGTCTTCCTGTCGCTGACCGGCCACCGGGCCGAGGACGACCCGGCCGCCGCCAACCTCGAAGGGAGCGTGGCATGACCAGCGCCACCCTGACCGCCCCGCTCGTCCCGGCCCGCCGGCTCGGCATCGGCGCCGGTCTGCGGCACACCCTCACGCTCGCCTGGCGCAGCCTGGTGCAGATCAAACACAACCCGATGGAACTGCTCGACCTGAGCATCCAGCCGGTGATGTTCGTGCTGCTCTTCACGTACGTCTTCGGCGGGGCGATCTCCGGCTCGCCGGGCGACTATCTGAAGTTCGCGCTTCCCGGGATCATCGTGCAGAACGCCTTCTTCGCCACGATGACCACCGGCTTCGGGCTGAACAACGACCTCACCAAGGGCGTCTTCGACCGGCTGCGCGCGCTGCCGATCGCGCGCTGGTCCCCGCTGGCCGGGCGGATCCTCGCCGACACCGTCAAGCAGGCCTGGTCGGTGGCGCTGCTGATCGGGGTCGGCATGATCCTCGGCTTCCGGCTCGGCAACGGCCCGCTCGGGCTGCTCGGAGCGTTCGCCCTGCTGCTCGCCTTCTCCCTCGCCGCGGCGTGGATCTCGGTGCTGGTCGGGGTGCTGGTTAGCGAGCCCGACAAGGTGCAGATCTTCGGCTTCATGGTGATCTTCCCGCTCACCTTCACCAGCAACGCGTTCGTGCCGACCGAGACCATGCCGGGCTGGCTGCAGAGCTGGGTCGAGGTCAACCCGGTCACCGTGCTGGCCGACGCGCTGCGTGGCCTGCTGGTCGACGGGCCGGTGGCCGGCCCGGTGGTGCAGTCGCTGATCTGGGCGGCCGCCATCGCGGTGATCTTCGCGCCGCTGGCGGTGCGCGGGCTCAAGCGTCGAGTGTGACCCGGATCAGCTCGCACGCCTGATCGGGCCGGGTGCCCCGGCCGCCCGCGTACGCCTCGGCGAACTCCGGTTCACCGAGTGCCTCGTGGGCGGCCCGGGTCACCCGGGCCGCGTCCAGGGAACCGCGGTCGCTGCCGCCCCGGACCCCGTCGGCCCCGCCGAGCAGGGTGGCCGCTTCAGCGGGGCGCCCCGCCCGCAGCGCCAGGTCGGCGTAGCCGACCAGCACGATCGAGACCACCGGGGCGTCCGTCGACTCGATCGCCAACGCCAATGCCCGGTCGAGGTGGGCCCGGGCGGCGGGCAGGTCACCGACGGCGGCCGTCACGTGGCCGAGCGCGGTGGTCACCATGGCCCGCCACTGTGGCGCCACGTTCCGCCGGCCGACCACCGCCGCGGCGCGCTCGGCCCAGCGCGCCGCCGCCGGCCAGTCTCCGGCGTCGCGGAGGAGATCGCTGTAGGCGAATGCCACTGCGGCCCGGGGCTCGTCGGCGCCGAGCCGCTCGGCCTCCCGGTACGCCTCGTCGAGCAGCGCGCGCGCCTGGTCCCGGTCGCCGGCCTGCCACCAGAGGTGGGCGAGCTGGGCCCGCATCTGTGGCACGTCCTCGGCCGCCCCCAGCAACTCCACGTCCCGCAGGGCCTCGCGCAGGTGCGCGATGGCGGTGGCGTGGTCCCCGCTCCGGGTGGCCAGGTCGGCGAGGGAGAAGCGGCTGGTCGAGATCCCCCACCGGTCGCCGGCCGTCTCGAACAGCTCCAGCGCGGCCCCGAAGTTCCCGGCGGCCTCCTCGGCCGGCGATCCGCCGTTGAGCACCATGTGCCCGTGCATCAGCCGGGCCACCGCGGCCACCCAGGGCTCCGGGTCGGTGAAGAGCTTCCGGAGCGCGGGCAGCGCGGCCCGCGGGTCGGCCAGGTCGACCATCCCGGACATGGGCCCGACCAGGCGCAGCATGATGTGCTCCGACGTGTCGTCGGCCAGCTCGGCGGCCCGCCGCATCCAGGCCCGGGTTCCGTCCAGGTCGGCGTGGCCGGCCAGCAGGTTCATCCCGCCGACCGCGTAGGCCGTGGCCAGCGCCTCGGGCGGCAGTGGCGCCGCCGTCCGCTCGGCGAGTGCGACGACCTCGCGGGTCAGGTCGGCGCCCTCGGCGCGCTGCCCGCGCAGCCACCAGTACCAGCCGAGCGCGCCGACGAGACGGACCGCCGTGCCGGCGTCGCCGGCGCCGATCACCCAGCGCAGCGCGGCGTGCAGGTTGTCGTGGTCGGCGCGCAGCCGTGCGATCCACCGCAGTTGCTCCGGCCCGCGTAGCTCCGGATCGGCCCGCTCGGCCAGGGCGAGGAACTCGGCGGCGTGCGCCTGCCGCATCCGCTGTCCCTCGCCTGCCTCGGCCAGCCGGGCCAGGCCGTACTCGCGGATCGTTTCCAGCATCCGGTAGCGCGGTTCCCGGTCGCCGACGGCGAGCACCAGCGACTTCTCGACCAGGGCGCTGAGCCGGTCGAACACGTCGTCCGGGGGCAGCTCGCCGCCCGCGCAGACCCGCTCGACCGTCGCCGCGGTGGCCCCGCCGGTGAAGACGGCCAGCCGCCGCCAGAGCGCCCGCTCCGCCGGGTCGAGCAGGTCCCAGCTCCAGTCGATCACCGCGCGCAGCGTCTGGTGCCGGGGCAGCGCGGTCCGGCTGCCCCCGGTAAGCAGCCGGAACCGGTCGTCCAGCCGGGCCGCCACCTGGTCGGCGGTCATCGACCGTAGCCGGGCGGCGGCCAGCTCGATGGCGAGCGGGATGCCGTCCAGTGCTCGGCAGATGCCGACCACCGCGGCCACCGTCCCGGTGTCCACCCCGAAGTCCGGCCGCACCGCGCCGGCCCGGTCGATGAAGAGCCGCACCGAGGGGTACGCCGCCGCGGCCGCCGGATCGGCGCCGGGCGGTGGCAGGGCGAGCGGCTCCACCGGGCGCAGCGTCTCGCCGGTGATGCCGAGCGGCTCCCGGCTTGTGGCCAGTACCCGCAGGTCGGGGGCGGCGCCGAGCAGCCGGTCGGCCAGCTCGGCGGCGGCGTCGAGCAGGTGCTCGCAGTTGTCCAGCACCAGCAGCGCGCACCGGGGGGCGAGCGCCTCGATCAGCCGCGCCGTCGGGTCGGCCGCCTCACCCGGCGGCACCCGGGGTCGACCGGCGATCAGTGCCTGCTCGCGCAGCCCGAGCAGGGCGAGCACCGCCTGCGGCACCTCGGCCGGATCGGTGACCGGGGCCAGTTCCACCAGCCAGACGCCGTCCGGGAAGCGGTGCGCGACCGCGCGTCCGGACTCGATGGCCAGCCGGGTCTTGCCCGCCCCACCCGGCCCGGTCAACGTGACCAGGCGGGAGCGGCCGAGCAGGTCACCGACCCGGTCGACGGCGGCCTCCCGACCGACGAAGCTGGTCAGCGTCGCCGGCAGCCCGCCGGGCTTGTGCACCGGGAACCGCGCGGCGGCGGGGTGCTCGTCGGTGGGCGCGGCCCGTTCGGCCCGCAGCGGCGCGGCGGCGCCGGGGTGCCGGTCAGCAGGCGCCGTAGGAGCGGCCTGAGCGGGCCCGGGTGTGCCGTTCACCGGCCCGGCGCCCGGCATGGTCGGGGCGCCGAGATCCGGTGCCGCCTCGGCGTACCTCGGGTGCTGGGTGCCGGCGGCCGGCTCACCGCGCAGTACGGCCAGGTGCAGGGCGTTGAGTTCCGGCCCCGGGTCCGCGCCCAGCGTCTCGGCGAGCGTGGTCCGCAGCCGGTCGTACTCGGTCAGCGCCTCGGCTGGCCGGCCGGCGCGGTGCAGCGTCAGGATGAGCTGGTGGGCGAGTCGTTCCCGCAGCGGATGGGTGGTGACCAGCTCGCGGAGTCGGGGCAGCAGGGCGGCCGGGTCCTCAGTCGCGGCGCGCGCCTCGATTAGGTCCTCGGTGCCGGCCAGCCGCAGCTCGTCGAGGCGGGCCACCGGCGCGCGGGCGAAGTCGGCGTCCGCGGCGTCGGCGAGGGCCGGTCCGCGCCAGAGGGTGAGCCCCGCGTCGAGCCGCCGCGCCGCGTCGGACGGATCGGTGGTGAGCAGGGCCCGGCCGGCGGTCAGTGCCGCCTCGAACCGGTGCACGTCGACCGCCGTCGGTTCGACCGCGAGGCGGTAGCCGCCCGGGCCGGCCTCGACGGGAAGCCCCGGCGCGGCTCGGCGTAGCCGGGAGACCAGTGCCTGGAGCGCGTTCACCGCGCCGGCGGGGGGTTGGCCGTCCCAGACTGCGTCCACCAGCCGCCCGGCGCTGACCAGCCGGCCCGGCTCCAGGGCGAGCACGATCAGCAGTCGACGCAGCCGCGCACCGCCGACCTCGACCGGCGCCCCGGAGTCGGTGTGGACTTCCAGCGGCCCGAGCAGGCTGATCCGCACGTGGTCGATTCTGCCGTGCCGCCGTCGCCCAGCTACACCTCCGGGCGGTCCTCCTCGCGCGGTGGTTCGCTGTCGCGGGGACGCAGCGGCGGCTGCGGCCCGTCCGGCGGTGTCCCCTCGCGGCTGCGCAGGTCGTCCTCTCGGCGGCGCAGGTCCTCTTCCCAGCGGCGGAAGAGCTCCTGGTCGTCGGGGCGGGACCGGTCGGCGAGGGAGCCGAGGAACTCGGGGTCGTCGTCGGGGGCGACGGGACGAGGGCGCTCGCGCGCCGGCGTCCACCGCTTGGGCCCGGAGGTGGCCGGTCGGCCGGGGGCGGTTTCCCGACCGGCGACGAACCAGGCGATCGAGCCGATCAGCGGGAAGAACAGGATGATCAGCACCCAGGCGATCCGGGGCAGGGCGCGGATCTCGCCCTCCTCGGCGGAGAGACAGCTGATCAGGGCGCAGACGGCGAGGACGATCTGCACCAGGAAGAGGAGGGCGTAGAGCCGGGCCATGCGCCCATCATCGCGCACCCGGCCCAGTCACCACACCCCGCGTAGCACCACCAGCACGGCCAGCAGGGCCAGCGCCGCCGTGCCCACGCCGGCCAGCGGCAGGGTCCGCCCACCGCTGCGCGCCGGTCCGGTCCCGGTGCCCCGCCACCAGCAGAGCAGCAGGAGCCCGCCCGAGGCCAGCACGGTGAGGGCGGCGAGCAGCGCGCCGGCGAGGTCGCTGGCGAGGGCTATCCGGAGGGCGAGCACGGCCACCACGGTCACCGAGAACCCGGTACGCCGCCAGGCCAGTCGGGTCCGCTCCGGTTGCAGCCCGGGGTCGGGCAGCGGCCGGCCGGCGGCGGACGCCGCACCCCGGCCCGCCCTGCCTGTCGGGCCGGACGGTGGCTCCGGGCCGGGCACCGGGCCCGGCGGCCGGCGTGCCCGGCTCACCGTCCGCCGACGGCTCGGAGCAGCACCGCGACCACCAGCAGCAGGGCACCGAGGCCCACGGCGAGGGCGAGCACCGCCGGGAACCGGGAGGCGGGCAGCTCCTCACCGAGCCGGATGGCCCGTTCGGTACGCGCCCAGTGGTCGACCGCGCGGATCGCTACCGCGCCGCCGAGCAGCAGCAGCGCGATCGCCATCGCCTCACGCAGGTGCCGCAGCGGCAGCGGCGGCAGGAACTGGGCCACGGCCAGCCCGCCGGCGACCAGCGCCAGAGCGGTACGCAGCCAGGCGAGGAACGTCCGCTCGTTGGCCAGCGAGAACCGGTAGTCCGGGGTGTTGCCGACCGAGCGCAGCTCCCGCGGGTCGAACCAGCGCCTGATCGACTCCCACACGTCGCCCATTATCCGCTGGCGTCCGGTCGTAGCCTGAAGCGATGACGGATCTTGATGTGGCCACCCTGCGCAACGCGTACGACACCCAGCTGCGACCGGAGCTGCCCGACCCGCTGCCGGCCGGGGTGACCGTCGAGCGCGACGGGCCGCTGCACCGGGTGCTCGGGCTCGACCGCCGTGGTTTCCTCACCTACCAGGACCTGGGTGGGCTGACCGGCGCGGCGCTGGACGATCTGATCGCGCGGCAGGTGGAGCTGTTCCGGCAGCGCGGCGAGCCGGTGGAGTGGAAGCTCGCCGGGCACGACGAGCCGGCCGACCTGCCGGACCGGTTGCGGGCCGCCGGGTTCGTGCCGGAGGAGCGGGAGACCGTGGTGATCGGCCCGGTCGCGCCGCTGGCCGCCATGCTCCCGGTGGTGCCCGAGGGGGTACGCCTGCGGGAGGTGACCGCCCGGGCGGACCTGGAGCGGATCGTGGCGATGGAGGAGGCGGTCTGGCAGGCCGACCGGAGCCATCTCGCGGACGCGCTGGCCCGGGAGATCGCCACCGACCCGCACTCGATCACCGTCGTGGTGGCCGAGGCGGAGGGGACGGTGGTGAGCGCCGGCTGGGTCCGCTACCTGCCGGCCACCGGCTTCGCCTCGCTCTGGGGCGGTTCGACCCTGGCCGAGTGGCGGCGCCGGGGGATCTACCGGGCGCTGGTGACCTACCGGGCCCGGCTCGCCGACCAGCGGGGACACACCCTGTTGCAGGTCGACGCGTCCGACGACAGCCGGCCGATCCTTCAGCGGCTTGGGTTCGTCCCGGTCACCACGACCACCCCGTACGTCTACACTCCGTGATCATGGAGCAGCGGTTGACGGACGAGGAGCGGCTGACGCTGAAGACGGGGGCGTTCGGCGCGGTCTTCCTGGTCTCGAACGCCGACCCGGGGATGCTGTCGGTGCTCAGGGAGAGCGCGGCCGCCTCCGGGGCGTTCGCCGACGCGAGCGGCATGGTCAAGGAGGCGCTCACCACCGGCCCGCTGCCGAAGCTGCCCCGCGACTCGGCCCTGGAGATCGAGTCGACGGTGCTGCCGGCGCTCACCCGGGCGCTGCGGATCCTGCACGCGAAGTCACCGGCGGAGGTGGCGGCGTACCGGTCGGTGGTGCTGGCCGCGGCCGATCGGGTGGCCCGGGCACACGCCGGAGTCGCCCCGGCCGAGGCGGCGGTGATCGAGCGGATCAGGGCGGCGTTGGCCGAGCCGGCGTGAGTCCGGCGGTCGGCGCGGGCACCCGGCGCGTCGGCGACCAGAGCGCCCGGACGGTGGCCCGGACGCAGCGGTCCCGCACCCGGCCGCAGGCACAGCGGTACGTGTCGGACAGCAGTCGGCGGCAGCCGTCGGAGCGGCCGGCCGGTAGGCCAGGCCTCTTTCCTGATCGTTGCCCACTATCCAACATGTCCCGATACCTCCCGATATGCAACTTTACTCAGGCGGAGGCGGCGCGGTGAGCTGTGTCACTCCGAGCGCCCGGGAGGCCGAACCTACTGGCAGGTAACATGGCCTTCGTGGGCAACTGCACAGCAGCTCGCGGTTGACCGGGCGTCAACTGACAGGCGAGGCTGCGCCCACCGGGCGAGCGATCGCAACACCACACAGGAGGGTCGTCGAAGCGCGATGAACATCGTCGTACTCGTCAAGCAGGTGCCTGATTCGGGCGCGGACCGCAACCTGCGCAGTGACGACAACACCGTCGACCGCGGTTCGGCGAACAACGTCATCAACGAGATGGACGAGTACGCCATCGAAGAGGCGTTGAAGATCAAGGAAGCGCACGGCGGTGAGGTCACCATCCTGACCATGGGTCCGGACCGGGCGACCGAGTCGATCCGCAAGGCCCTCTCCATGGGCCCGGACAAGGCCGTGCACGTCGTGGACGACGCCCTGCACGGCTCCTGCGCCGTGGCGAGCTCGAAGGTGCTCGCCGCCGCGCTGGGCACCCTCAACGCGGACCTGGTCATCTGCGGCGCCGAGTCCACCGACGGTCGGGTGCAGGTCCTGCCGCACATGATCGCCGAGCGGCTGGGCGTGGCGGCGCTGACCGGCGCCCGCAAGCTCACCGTCGACGGCGGCACGCTCACCGTCGAGCGGCAGACCGAGGAGGGCTACGAGGTCATCACCGCCGCGACTCCCGCCGTGGTCTCCGTCTGGGACACCATCAACGAGCCGCGCTACCCGTCCTTCAAGGGCATCATGGCGGCCAAGAAGAAGCCGGTGCAGACCCTCTCCCTGGGTGACCTCGGTGTCGCCCCGAGCGAGGTCGGCTTCGACGGCGCGACCAGCGCCGTGCTGGAGCACGCCAAGCGCCCGCCGCGCTCCGGCGGCGAGAAGGTCACCGACGAGGGCGAGGGCGGCGTCAAGCTGGTCGAGTTCCTCGCCACCGAGAAGTTCGTGTGAGAGGTCTGGACATGTCTGAGGTTCTCGTCGTCGTCGAAGCCACTCGGGAATTCGGCGTCAAGAAGGTCACCCTGGAGATGCTCACCCTCGCCCGCGAGCTGGGCACGCCCAGCGCCGTGGTGCTCGGCGGGCCCGGCGCGGCCGAGGCGCTGAGCGGCAAGCTGGGCGAGTACGGCGCGGAGAAGATCTACGCCGCCGAGGGCGAGGAGATCGACGGCTACCTGGTGGCGCCGAAGGCCACCGTGCTGGCCGAGCTGGTCAAGCGGGTCCAGCCCGCGGCGGTGCTGCTCGCCTCCTCCCAGGAGGGCAAGGAGATCGCCGCCCGGCTGGCGGTCAAGCTGGACAACGGCATCCTGACCGACGTGGTGACCCTGACCGCCGATGGCACCGCCACCCAGGTCGCCTTCGCCGGTTCCACCATCGTCAAGAGCAAGGTCACCCGTGGCCTGCCCCTGGTCACCCTCCGGCCGAACTCGGTGAACCCGGTGCCGGCCGCCGCGACCCCGGCGGTCGAGCAGCTCAGCGTCACCGTGGCCGACACCGACAAGCTGGCCAAGGTGGTGGAACGGGTCGCCGAGCAGAAGGGCTCCCGGCCCGAGCTGACCGAGGCGTCGGTGGTCGTCTCCGGCGGTCGCGGCGTCGGCAACGCCGACAACTTCAAGCTGGTCGAGGAGATCGCCGACCTGCTCGGCGGTGCGGTCGGCGCGTCCCGGGCGGCCGTCGACTCCGGCTTCTACCCGCACCAGTTCCAGGTCGGGCAGACCGGCAAGACGGTCTCCCCGCAGCTCTACGTCGCGCTCGGCATCTCCGGGGCGATCCAGCACCGGGCCGGCATGCAGACCTCGAAGACCATCGTCGCGGTGAACAAGGACGCCGAGGCGCCGATCTTCGAGCTGGCCGACTTCGGCGTGGTGGGCGACCTGTTCAAGGTCGTCCCGCAGGCCGCGGAGGAGATCCGCAAGCGCAAGTGACGCGGGGTTTCCGGGGGCGGCAGGTCGTCGCCTCCGGGCCGGAGACACCACGAGTGGCCATCCGCTGCCGGATGGCCACTCGTCGTGCATGTGCTGCGGGAACCGCCGGCGAGGGAGCTGATCGGCGGGCCGGGGAGCTGAGCCGGCCCGCCGATCAGCCCGTCAGGGTGCCCCTGGGCGTGCGGTCGCCGCAGGAGGCAGGCTGTGTCGCTCGGCGGAAGACGTCGACAACCGAGTATGCCTTAGCCGCGGCGATCGGTGGCACCGCGGGCCGTGCTACCCGACGTGAATCGCCCGCGACCCCTAGTACCCCGGCACGTCCCGGGCATTCATCGCCGGCCGTACGCGGTGGGCGACGTCCCCGGCCCGGCTCACCGCGCTCACCGACGGTGCCCTCGGCCGTCGGGCGCCCACCGCCCGGCCGTAGGCTGAACGGTGATGGCTTACCTGGATCACGCGGCGACCACTCCCATGCTCGACGAGGCACTGGAGGCGTACGTCGCCACCGCCCGCGAGGTCGGCAACGCGTCGTCGCTGCACGCGGCCGGCCGGCGCGCCCGTCGCCGGGTCGAGGAGTCCCGGGAGCGGGTGGCTGCCGCGCTCGGCGCCCGGCCGTCCGAAGTGATCTTCACGGGCGGCGGGACGGAGAGCGACAACCTCGCGGTCAAGGGCATCTTCTGGGCCCGCCGAACGGCCGACGGCGCCCGCCGCCGGGTGGTCTCCAGCTCCGTCGAGCACCACGCGGTGCTGGATTCGGTCGACTGGCTCGTCGCGCACGAGGGCGCCGAGGTCGGCTGGCTGCCGGTGGACGGCGCCGGCCGGCTGGACCCGGCCGCGCTGCGCGCCGAGCTGGCGGCGCACGCCGACCAGGTCGCCCTGGTCACCGCGATGTGGGCCAACAACGAGGTCGGCACCGTCCAGCCGGTGAGCGAGCTGGCCGCGGTCGCCGCCGAGTACGGCGTGCCGTTCCACACCGACGCGATTCAGGCGGTCGGCCAGGTGCCGGTGGACTTCGCCGCCAGCGGCGCGGCCGCGCTGACCGTGACCGGGCACAAGCTCGGCGGCCCGATCGGTGTCGGCGCGCTGCTGCTCGGCCGGGACGTCGCGGCGACCCCGCTGCTGCACGGCGGCGGCCAGGAGCGCGACGTCCGCTCGGGCACCCTCGACACGGCCGGCATCGTGGCCTTCGCGGTCGCTGTCGAGGCGGCGGTCAAGGGTCAGCAGGAGTACGCGGCCCGGATCGCCGCGCTCCGCGACGACCTGATCGAACGGGTCCGCCAGGCGGTGCCCGAGGTGATCTACAACGGCGATCCGGCCGATCGGCTGCCCGGCAACGCGCACTTCTCCTTCCCCGGCTGCGAGGGCGACGCCCTGCTGCTGCTCCTCGACGCCCAGGGCATCGCCTGCTCCACCGGTTCCGCCTGCTCGGCCGGCGTCGCCCAGCCCTCGCACGTGCTGCTGGCGATGGGCGCCGACGACGACCGGGCCCGCTCGTCCCTGCGGTTCACCCTCGGACACACCTCCACCACGGCAGACGTGGACGCGCTCATCGCCGCACTTCCCGCCGCCGTCGACCGGGCCCGCCGCGCCGCCTCCTACCGCACCCCCCGCCCCTGACCCGCACCCCCACCCCCGCCCACCCTCACCCACCCTCACCCACCCCCCGCCCCACCGCCGCACCGCCGCACCGCCCCACCGCTGCGTGGATCATGCAGTTGTGGTGCCCGTTCTGCCCCGGTAAGTACACCTTGTCCGCCACCAGAACTGCATGATCGGCGGACCCGGCGGCGGGGGAGCGGGGTGCGTGGATGAGGGGTCGCGGGCGGGGCGGATAGGGTTGTGGTGCGGAAGGGAGTGTGGCTGGTGAGGGTCTTGGCGGCGATGTCCGGCGGGGTGGATTCGGCGGTCGCGGCGGCGCGAGCCGCCGAGGCCGGGCACGACGTGACCGGCGTGCACCTGGCGCTCGCGCGTAACCCGCAGACCTACCGCACCGGGGCGCGCGGCTGCTGCACGCTGGAGGACTCCCGGGACGCCCGGCGAGCCGCCGACGTGATCGGCATCCCGTTCTACGTCTGGGACATGGCCGAGCGGTTCCACGCCGACGTGGTGGACGACTTCGTCGCCGAGTACGCGGCGGGCCGTACCCCGAATCCCTGCCTGCGTTGCAACGAGAAGATCAAGTTCGCGGCGGTGCTGGACCGCGCGGTGGCCCTCGGGTTCGACGCCGTCGTCACCGGGCACCACGCCCGGCTCGGCCCGGACGGCCTGCTGCGCCGCAGCGTCGACGTCGCCAAGGACCAGTCGTACGTGCTTGCCGTGCTCACCCGCGCGCAGCTGGACCGGTCGGTCTTCCCGCTCGGCGACTCGACCAAGGCGGAGGTCCGCGTCGAGGCCGCCCGCCGTGGGCTGGCCGTCGCCGACAAGCCGGACTCGCACGACATCTGCTTCATCGCCGACGGCGACACCCGGGCGTTCCTCGCCGGCCGGCTGGGTGAGGCGCCCGGCGAGGTGGTCGACGCGAGCACCGGCGCGGTGGTCGGCAGCCACAGCGGCGCGTACGCCTACACCGTCGGCCAGCGGCGCGGCCTGCACCTGGATCGGCCGGCCCCGGACGGCCGACCCCGCTACGTGCTCTCCATCACGCCGAAGACCAACACGGTGACCGTCGGCCCGGCCGAGGCGCTGGAGGTGTCCCAGGTCCGCGCCGAGCGCCCGGTCTGGACCGGTGGCCCGCACCCGGACGCGCCGGTCGAGTGCGAGGTGCAGCTGCGCGCCCACGGCGAGGTGGTACCCGCCACCGTGGCGCTGGCCGGCGACACCCTGCACGCCGAGCTGCGCCGGCCGGTCCGCGGCGTGGCCGCAGGCCAGGCCGTGGTGGCCTACCGGCCCGACCCGGCCGGTGACGTGGTGCTCGGCTCCGCCACCATCACCGGTTGACCTGTGGCGGCGCGCACGCGGGCTCCGGCCCCGGGCGGTCGCCCACCCGATACCCTGCGGCAGTGACAGATCAGGCATGGCCGTGGCCAGCCGGCGCGGCGACCGGCATCGGCTCGCTACCCGGCACCGACATCGCCGAGGCGCAGAGGATCGTCCTCGGTGAACTCCCGGCGCTGCCCCACCTGCCGGAGCTACCGGCGCGCGGCCCGGGCGCCGACCTGATCGGCCGCGGCGCCGGCCTGCTGGTCGAGCTGCCGGTGGAGTTGTACGCGGCCCGCTGGCGGATCGCCCCACGCCCCGGCCGCGATCTGCGCCGCGCGCGGGACCTGATGGAGCGCGACCTCGACCAGCTCGCCGAGCAGGCCGAGGAGTACGCCGGCCCGATCAAAGTGCAGGCCGCCGGGCCGTACACCCTGGCCGCTGCCGTGGAACTGCCGATCGGCGGCCGGCTGCTGCGCGACCCGGGGGCGGTCCGTGACCTCGCCGGGTCGCTCACCGAAGGGCTGCGCGGGCACCTCGCGGCGGTGGCCCGCCGGCTGCCCCGGGCCTCGGTGCTGCTTCAGCTCGACGAGCCGTCGCTACCGACGGTGCTTGCCGGCCGGGTGCCGACCGAGAGCGGCCTCGGCGTCTACCCGGCGGTGCAGTCGGAGGACGCCGCGGCGCTGCTGCGCTCGGTCGTCGAGGGCGTCGGGGTACCGACCGTGGTGCACTGCTGCGCGGCGGACGTGCCGATCGAGCTGATCCGCTCCACCGGCGCCGTCGGGGTCGCCCTCGACCTGGCGCTCGTCACCGACCTGGATCCGCTCGGCGAGGCGATCGACGCCGGGCTCGGGCTGCTGGCCGGCGCCGCGCCCACCAGCCCGCCGTCGACCGGTCGCGCGCCGACCTCGGCCGAGGTGGCGCAGCGGGTACGCCAGCTCTGGGACCGGCTGGGTTTCCCGCGCTCGCGCCTTTCGGAGCAGGTCGTGGTGACCCCGGCGTGCGGGTTGGCCGGCGCCACCCCGGCGTACGCCCGCGCCGTGCTCGCCGCGTGCCGCGACGCCGGGCGGCGGCTCGCCGAGGACTGAGGTTTCCCGTCGTACCCGCGGGGCAGGATCACCACCATGATTGGACAGTTGCGTTCAACGGTGATCGACTGCCCGAATCCGCGGGCCCTCGCCGCGTTCTACGCGGAACTGCTCGGCCTCGACCTGATCGAGGACAACTCCGACGGTGACGAGTGGGTGGTGCTCGGTGGCCGGCCGGGGCACCAGCCGCGGCTGGCGTTCCAGAAGGCGCTCAACCTGCGCGCGCCGGCCTGGCCCGATCCGGAGCGACCGCAGCAGTTCCACCTCGACGTCACGGTCGACGACATCGAGGCCGCCGAGAAGGCCGCGCTGGCGCTCGGTGCCCGGCGGCTCCCCGGTGAGGGCGAGGGCTTCCGGGTCTACGCCGACCCCGCCGGCCACCCGTTCTGCCTCTGCTGGGACTGAGCGCGGGCCGCCGGCGGTTCGGCGCTCGGCCGGCCTGGCGGTCGGCCCGGCCCGGCTGGTTGCGCGCCGGGCGGTCGGCCCGGTCGACGACCGGCGGCACGGCTGGCGGCCACGGCGGGGCGGCGCGCCTGGCCGGGGTGGCGGCCGGCGGGCATGATCACAGGCGTGATCGACTCCTCGCTCCGCCGGGCCGCCGGCTCGCTCTTCGGCCTCGCCTACGGTGACGCGCTCGGCAAGGAGACCGAGTTCCTCGCCGTTACCGAGATCGTCCGCCGTCACGGCCCGTCCGGCCCGCGCGAGCTCGTCGGAGATCCGGCGCTGGTCACCGACGACACCCAGATGGCGCTGGCGGTTGGCTGGGCACTGCGCGAGGCCCCGGCGCTGACCCCGGAGGCGGTCGAGCCGGCACTGCGGCGACGCTTCCTGGCCTGGGCGGCCAGCCCGGAGAACAACCGCGCTCCCGGCATGACCTGCCTGCGGGCCTGCGGCGAGCTGGGACGGGGGTTGCGCTGGCAGGAGGCCACCGTCGCCGGCTCGAAGGGCTGCGGGGCGAACATGCGGGTCACCCCGGTCGGGCTGCTCGACGTCGAGGTGGACACTCTCGCCGGGCTCGCCCAGCTCCAGGCCGGCCTGACCCACGGACACCCGACCGGGCTGGCGGCCAGCGAGCTCACCGCGTACGCGGTGCGGGTGCTGCTCGACGGCGTCGCGCTCACCGAGCTGCCCGCGCTGCTCGCCGATCGGGCCCGGTCGCAGCGGAGCGTCTACCGCGCCGACTGGCTCGGCGACCTGTGGCAGCGCACCGGGGCGACGAGCCCGGCGGAGTTCATCGCGGCGGGCTGGGACGAGTGCCTCGTCGCGCTCGACCGACTGGCCGAGGCGCTGGCCCGCCCCGACGACGGTGGCGATCCGTGCCGGCTGACCGGCGAGGGCTGGGTGGCCGAGGAGGCGCTGGCCACCGCCCTGTACTGCGCGCTGCGGCACGCCGACGACCCGGTCGGTGCGCTCGCCCGGGGTGCCACCACGGCGGGCGACTCCGACTCCATCGCGGCGCTCGCCGGCGCCTTCGTCGGCGCCGCCGCCGGCATGCCCGCCTGGCCCACCACCTGGGCCACCCGGATCGAGTACGCCGACCAGCTGACCACCCTCACCACCCCCGCCCGCGACCCGTCGCGGTGATCAAGAGATCTGAGTCAGATCGGCCCGCCCCGGTGACGCGAACCTCTTGATCACCGGGGCCGGAGCGGGGGGCGAGCGGCGAGCGGCCGGTCAGTGCACCAGCAGGTCGATCACGCCCGTCAGATCCTCCTCGCCACTGCCCTCGGCCAGGCGGCGGCGCATCAGCTCGAAGTAAGGGCTGAGCAGTTCCGGGCTGACCCCCTGCTGCTCGGCGGTGCTCAGGAAGGTCGGCGTGCCGGCCACCTGCATGGCGAGATTGGAGACGACACCCTTGGTGTAGTCGCCGCTGCGCAACTGCTCGGCGGTCTGGTGAACTGCCGGGGCCATCGCGACGAGCCAGTCGGCGAGCAGCGGGGCGAGCGACGCGGGGTCGATGTCCTCCTTGCGGATCAGGGCGAAGGCGTGCGAGGTTCCGGCGAACATCCCGTACATGGCGCTGAGCAGGGCCACGTCGTGCAGGGCTGCGAAGCCCGCGTCCTCGCCGACGTAGGTGGTGCCGACCGGGACGCCCAATGTCTCCTGGTGCTGCTCGAACAGCTCCCGCGAGCCGCTGTAGAAGACGTAGCCGCCGGCTTCCGGCACGCCGATCATCGGAGGGACAGCCATGATCCCGCCGTCCAGATAGCGGGCGCCGCGCTCGCCGGCCCACTCGGCGCGGGCGCGGGCCTGGGCAGGGGTGCTGGTGGTGAGGTTGACCAGGTCCCTGCCGGCCAGGTCGGTGTCAGCCAGCACCTCGTCGACAGAGGTGTCGTCCAACAGACAAACGACGACCAGGGTGTTCGCTGCGACCGCCTCAGCGGCGCTGTCCGCGACCCTCGCACCCTCGACGGCGAGCGCTGCGGCGCGGGCCGGGGTTCGGTTCCAGACGGTGAGCGGGTGGCCGGCGGCAAGCCAGGTACGGGCCAGCGCGGTGCCCATCGCGCCGAGGCCCAGCATCGTGACGGAGGTCTTCTCAACGGTGTTCTGTGCCATGCCGATTAGGCTGGTCACCGGCCCGGAGGTGATCAAGTACGCACTTCGGAGTGGGTGGTTACCCCGGGGTGAGCGAGCACGTCGGAAGGTGGGGCATGACGACGCTGAACCGGCCGGGCGCACCAGACGGACACGCCTGCGGGATCGACGCCGCGATGGAGGTGATCGGCGGCAAGTGGAAGGTGCTGATCCTCTGGGCGCTCCACGAGCATCCCTACCGCCGCTTCGGCGAGCTGCGTCGGTTGCTTCCGGGGATCACCGAGAAGGTGCTGGCCTCTCACCTACGTGAGCTGGAATCGGACCGCGTCGTGCACCGCGTCTCCTACGACGAGGTGCCGCCCCGTGTCGAGTACTCGCTGACCGAGGACGGCAAGCGCCTCAACGACGCACTCGAGCCGCTGGCCGCCTGGGGACGCGAGCGGCCGACCGCTCGACGGCTGGGAGCAGAGGGCGGTCTAGGGGGAGAGGTGGGGCAGGGCGCGGAGGCGGCGCCAGAGGGCCGGATCGCAGTCACCGGCGCGGTCCTCGAAGGCCGGTAGGGCCACCCGGATCGGGTCGCTCAGGTCGAGGTAGCTGTCGTGGTCGGCGTCCGGATCCCAGTCGCGGGTCGGGATCGGCACGTGGTCGTCGCGGTCGCTCTTGTCCTGACTGGTGATCTTGAGGACGTCGGCGCCGCGGGCGTCGGCGCGTAGCACCAGGCACGGGCGAACCTTCGCGCCGCTGCCGTCGGCGAACGGGACCTCGGCCCACCAGATCTCACCGGGGCGGGGCGCACCGGCCGGTGCCCGGTCGGCGGCGCGAGGCCGGGGTGGCGCGCCCGTCCGGCCGGGTCCACGGGTCGGGGCGGAGCGCCCGGCCGGCCGGTTCCGGGCCGCGTCCCGGCGGGTGGTCCGCTGCCGCCGGTCCTGCCAGGCCCAGCCAGCCGCCACCGCCAGCACGATCGCGGCCGCCCAGAGCAACCATTCCGGCATCCGTATCCCTGCCTCTCGCCTGCCGCCCGGCGCGGTGCGGCGATCCTCGCACGCCACCCGGCCCACCGTCCGGCTGGCGCCGCGCGGCGGCGCGCCGGAGCGCGGCGCGGCGGGTACCGAGGGCGCGGCGGATGCGGCGGTGCGGTCGATGCCGGCGCGGCGGACGCGGCGGTGCGCCGCGTGCGGTCGATGCCGGCGCGGCGGATGCGGCGGTGCGTGGGGTGGTGGGATGCAGCCGGCGGTGCGGTCGATGCCGGCGCGGCGGTTGCGGCGGTGCGTGGGGTGGTGGGATGCAGCCGACGGTGCGGTGGGTGGGCGGCGGATTGTCCCACCGGCCCGATACCGTGCCGGAGTAGCGTGATCAGGGGAGGTCAGAGCGTGTCCGAAGGTGGCGGCGTGTCCGAGGAGCAGATCGGCCAGCAGGTCAGCCCGGCGCAGGAGGCGGCGGCGGGTGGCGAGCCGACGCCGGAGGCGCGTGAGCGGCACACCACGCTCAGCCGCGAGCTGACCGAGCACCAATACCGCTACTACGTGCTCGATGCGCCCACGATCTCCGACGCCGAGTTCGACCGCCAGCTGCGTGAGCTGGAGGCGCTGGAGGCGGAGTTCCCGGCACTGCGCACGCCCGACTCGCCCACCCAGCGGGTCGGTGGCACCTTCTCCACCGACTTCGCCCCGGTCACCCACGCCGAGCGGATGCTCTCCCTCGACAACGCCTTCGCCGACGAGGAGCTGGCGGCCTGGGCCGAGCGGGTCGAGCGCGACGCCGGCGGGCCGGTGCCCTACCTGTGCGAGCTCAAGGTGGACGGCCTGGCCATCAACCTCACCTACGAGAAGGGTCGGCTGGTCCGGGCGGCCACCCGCGGCGACGGCCGCACCGGCGAGGACGTCACCGCCAACGTGCGCAGCATCCGCGACGTGCCGGGTCAGCTCGCCCCGTCGGCCGAGTTCCCCGACGTGCCCGAGCTGCTCGAGGTCCGGGGTGAGATCTACTTCCCGGTGGCCGCCTTCGCCGACCTCAACGCCGGCCTCGTCGAGCAGGGCAAGGCGCCCTTCGCCAACCCGCGTAACGCGGCCGCCGGCAGCCTGCGGCAGAAGGATCCGCGGGTCACCGCGTCACGACCGCTGCGCTTGGTGGTGCACGGCATCGGCGCCCGGCGCGGCTTCCAGCCGGTGGCTCAGTCCGAGTCCTACGCGGCGCTCAAGGCGTGGGGTCTGCCGACCAGCGACCGTTGGCGGGTGGTGCCCGATCTCGGTGGCGTCGCCGACTACATCGCCCACTACGCCGAGCACCGGCACGACGTCGAGCACGAGATCGACGGCGTGGTGGTCAAGGTCGACCCGGTCTCCATCCAGGGCCGGCTCGGCTCGACCAGCCGGGCTCCGCGGTGGGCGATCGCCTTCAAATATCCGCCCGAGGAAGTCACCACCAAGCTGCTCGACATCGACGTCAACGTCGGGCGTACCGGGCGGGTCACTCCGTTCGCGGTGCTCGAACCGGTGCGGGTGGCCGGTTCCACGGTGGCGCTGGCCACCCTGCACAACGCGCGCGAGGTCGAGCGTAAGGGGGTGCTGATCGGCGACACCGTGGTGCTGCGCAAGGCCGGCGACGTGATCCCCGAGGTGCTCGGCCCGGTGGTCGACCTGCGGCCGGCCGACGCCCGGCCGTTCGTGATGCCGACCAGCTGCCCGGCCTGCGGCACTCCACTCGCCCCCGCCAAGGAGGGCGACGTCGACATCCGCTGCCCCAACACCCGCAGCTGCCCGGCCCAGCTGCGCGAGCGGGTCTTCCACCTCGCCGGCCGTGGCGCGTTCGACATCGAGGTGCTCGGCTACAAGGGCGCCGCGGCGCTGCTCGACGCCGAGATCATCCAGGACGAGGGCGACCTATTCCTGCTCGACGCCGAGCAGCTGCGCCGGTCGCCGTTCTTCGTCAACAAGGACGGCAGCCTGGGCAGCAACGCCGCCAAGCTGCTCGACAACCTCGCCGTGGCCAAGGAGCGGGACCTGTGGCGGGTGCTGGTGGCGCTCTCCATCCGGCACGTGGGCCCGACCGCGGCGCAGGCGCTCGCCCGGCACTTCCGGTCCATCGAGGCGATCGACAAGGCCAGCGAGGAGGAGCTCGCCTCGGTCGACGGGGTCGGCCCGACCATCGCCGCGAGCATCCGCGAGTGGTTCGCGGTGGACTGGCACCGCGAGGTCGTCCGCAAGTGGGGCGAGGCCGGCGTACGGATGGCGGAGGAGGCGGTCGACGAGGGCCCCCGACCGCTGGAGGGGATCACCGTGGTGGTCACCGGGACGCTCGCCGGGTTCTCCCGCGACCAGGCCGCCGAGGCGGTGCAGAGCCGAGGCGGCAAGGTGAGCGGCTCGGTCTCCAAGAAGACCGGCTTCGTGGTGGTGGGCGACAACCCGGGGTCCAAGGCGGACAAGGCGGCCAGCCTCAAGGTGCCGGTGCTCGACGAGGACGGCTTCCGCCGGCTGCTCGACGCCGGCCCGGAGGCCGCCCGCGAGGTCGCCCGCGTCGAGGAGTGACGGCCGGCCGGTGGGTGGCGCCGCCGGCTGACGCCCGGCTATCGGCCTCCTGCGCGCCGGCTGACCGCGTATACCAACTTAATTACGACTACGACCGATTCGTGACTGTCATACCGGGAAACCCGCCACCGAGGGCGTTTCATTGGTGCACGGCGCGTGAACGGGCGCGCCGACCGCTTTCCGGGAGGTGTGATGGAGGTCGCCGATCCGCGCAACCTCATCCCGCCCGGGCGGCTGGGGCCGTTCACCGCCTTCATCGGCGCGGTCCTGACGGCGGCGCTGCTCTTCTCCGTCGGTCCACTCGCGACGCTGCCGGATCAGCTGCCCGACCTGCCGGTGGCGTTCTGGACGATGGCGGCCCTGGCCGTCGTCTGTGACGCCCGGCCCTTCGTCCCGCCCGGGCGGCGGCAGTCCTCCGCGGTCTTCCCGTCCACCTGCTTCACCTTCGCCATCCTGCTCGGGTGGGGTCTGGGCCCGGCGGTGGCGGTGCAGGCGGTGGCCGTGATCGTCTCCGGCTGGCGACTGCGGCACGCCGCCTGGCGCACCGCGTTCAACGTCGGCCAGTACGCCTGCGCCCTCGCCGCCGCGTACGCGATCACCCGGCTCGGGCCGGGCACCATCTTCGCGGGCGGTGCGCTGCACTCCTCCGACGTGCTGGCGGTCGCCGGCGCGACGGTGGCCTGGTTCGTGGTCAACTACGGGCTGGTCAGCGCGGCCGTCCGGCTCCGCTTCGGCGACCGGTGGTGGCCGAGTTTCCGCCAGGGGCTGGCGTTCGAGCTGCTCTCCACCGGGTCGCTGCTGCTGCTCGCACCGGTGCTGGTCGCGGCGGCCCACACCAGCGCGGCGCTGATCCCGCTGGTGCTGGTGCCGCTCTTCGCCGTCTACCGGATGGCTCGGCTCACCGTCGAGCAGCAGCAGCTCGCCTCCCTCGACCCGCTCACCGGCCTGCCGAACCGCAAGGCGCTGCTGGCCGAGGTCGCCGAGCAGGTGCACCTGCACGCCGAACGATCGGGGCGTGGAGAGCCCGACGGGCACCTGGCGCTGCTCCTGATCGACCTGGACCGGTTCAAGAACGTCAACGACGCGCTCGGGCACGCGGTGGGCGACCGGCTGCTGGTCGAGGTCAGCCAGCGGCTGACCGCCGTGGTGGACGGCCGGGACATGGTCGCTCGGCTCGGCGGGGACGAGTTCGCCATCGTGATGACCGGCCTGCTGGACGTCGCCGAGGCCCGCGACCTGGCCGACCGGGTGGTGCGGGCGCTCGCCGAGCCGGTGCCGCTGGACGGGTTGCCGCTGGACGTCGGCGGGTCGATCGGCATCGCGCTCTTCCCCGAGCACGGCGAGGACTTCGCCACCCTGATGCGCCACGCCGACGTGGCGATGTACGACGCCAAGCACCGCAACGACACCGTCGCCGTCTACGCCGCGGAGTCCGACCACAACTCCGCCGAGCGGCTCGGTCTCCTCGCCGACCTGCGCCGCGTACTCGATGCCGGTCCGGCCCTCGACGACCCCGCCGTCGGTGCGGAGGCCGATGCTCCGGGCCAGGGCCGGTCGGCCGTCGCGGAGACACCCGGGCCGGGCTCGGCGCGCCCGGTCGCCGAGACACCGGGTGGGGCACGCGGCGGGGACGGTGCCGCGCTCGCCGCCCCCGACGACGACACCCCCGCCGTTCTACTCGCCGCTTCCGAGGACCGTGGCGTTGTCGCCGGTAGCGGCGGCGATGCGGGTGCCGCTGGCGCCGCGCTCGCCGGCGACAGCGCCGGCACGACGGCCGTCGCCGCCACGCCGGACGGCGGCCGGTTCGCCCGGTGGCGGCTGCGCCGCCGCGGCCCCCGGCCCGAGGTGGTGCCCGACGACGAGCTGATCAGCCAGATCGTGACCGGGGCCGACCCGACCCGTCGGCGCGCCGGCCGGCCGGTTACGGCGGTGGTCGATCGGGGATCGGTCATCGACCGGCGACCGGCCGTCGGCCGGGGCGCAGCCGCCGAGCGCCGAACCGGCGACGCGCCATCGACGGAGTCGGACGCCGGGACGGACTCGGGCGGGCCGGCGGCGGGTGCCGGATTCGACTCCGGCGCCGAGGGCCGGCGAGCGGGCGGGAGGCCGGGGCAGGACCGGCCCGGAGCGGGCCTGCCTGCCCTGGTCAACGGCGATCGCCCGCACCGGGGGCGCTCCGGCGGGCGGGACGCGGAGACCGACCAGGCCGCCGACGCAGGCGAGATCACCATGTACTACCAGCCGCAGATCGCCATCGCCACCGGCGAGGTGGTGGGCGTCGAGGCGCTGCTGCGCTGGCGGCACCCGCGCCGCGGAATGGTCGACCCGGAAGAGCTGATCAAGGTCGCCGAGCAGAGCGCGGTGATGCGGCTGCTCACCCGCCGGGTGGTGGACGACGTGGTGGAGCAGCTCGCCAAGTGGTCGGCCGCCGGCATCGGGCTGCGGGCCGCGCTCAACGTGAGCGTCCGGGACCTGCACACCGGCGAGATCGCCGACCAGATCGCCGACCGGCTGGCCCGGTACGGCGTACCGCCGGGACGGCTGCAACTGGAAATCACCGAGGGGGCGCTGATGGCCGACCCCCGCCGGGTGCTGGCCACCATCTCCCGGCTGCATCGCATCGGGGTGGCGATCGCCCTGGACGACTTCGGCACCGGCTACTCGTCCCTGCAACACCTGCGCCGACTGCCGCTCTCCGAGGTGAAGGTGGACCGCAGTTTCGTGCTCGGGATGGCCGACGACGCCGACGACGCGGCGATCGTCCGGTCGATGATCGAGCTGGCCGGGGCGCTCGGCCTGCGGGTGGTCGCCGAGGGGGTGGAGGACGAGCGGACCTGGCGGATGCTGCACGCCGCCGGCTGCGATGCCGCCCAGGGCTGGTTC
The DNA here is from genome assembly GCF_044753725.1 of Micromonospora sp. NPDC093243. Classification (NCBI taxonomy): domain Bacteria; kingdom Bacillati; phylum Actinomycetota; class Actinomycetes; order Micromonosporales; family Micromonosporaceae; genus Micromonospora; species Micromonospora sp. NPDC093243. The sequence goes on from NZ_JBIVNT010000003.1 coordinate 365,151, forward strand.
TACGCCCGGCCGATGCCCGCCGAGGAGCTGGTCACCTGGCTGGCCCGGTATCGCCCGGTGCGCCCCACCGGCGGCCCCGACCCGGGCGCCCGCCGTAGACACGCCCGCTAGCCCGTGTCGGCTTCCCCGCCGAGAGCGCCGGGTGTGGCGCGGCGCACCCGTCCGGGTGGTCGGCGAAGCCGCTGGGCGCCCCCGCCGGCGGCGCCGGATGCGTCCGGTTGCCGGGCGGAGGGGGAGTCGGGGACGCGGCCCCGGCGCGGAACAATAGACTCGCTCCGGTCACCGCGCGTCACTCCGCATCGCCGCGCGGTCGGCAGACAGCCGGACCTAGGACCGTCATGAAGGGGGCACCGATGGCCGCCATCTCCCGCGAGGAGGTCGCGCACCTCGCGCGCCTGTCGCGGCTTGCCGTCACCGAGGAGGAGCTGGACACCTTCGCTGGCCAGCTCGACGTGATCCTCCAGGCGGTCGCCCAGGTCGGCAAGGTCGCCGCGGCGGACATCCCGCCGACCTCGCACTCGGTGCCGCTGACCAACGTGCTCCGTGAGGACGTCGAGACGCCCTGTCTGACTCCCGAGGAGGCGCTGTCGGGCGCACCCGACGTGGCGGAGCAGCGGTTCCGCGTACCGCGGATCCTGACCGAGGATGTGGCCTCATGAGCGACCTGACCAGAATGACCGCGACGGAGCTCGCCGGCCTGGTGGCCGGCGGCGAGGCCTCCGCCGTCGAGGTCACCCAGGCCCACCTGGACCGGATCGGCGCGGTCGACGAGCGGGTGCACGCGTTCCTGCACGTCGACGGCGAGGGCGCGCTGGCCTCGGCCCGCGCGGTGGACGAGCGCCGCGCGGCCGGCGAGCCGCTCGGCCCGCTGGCCGGTGTGCCGGTCGCGGTCAAGGACGTGCTCGCCACCCGAGGCGTGCCGACCACCGTCGGCTCGAAGATCCTCGAGGGCTGGCGCCCGCCGTACGACGCGACGATCGTCGAGCGGCTGCGCGCGGCCGGCACGGTGATGCTCGGCAAGACCAACATGGACGAGTTCGCCATGGGCTCCTCCACGGAATACTCCGCGTACGGCGTGACCCACAATCCGTGGGACCTGAGCCGGATCCCGGGCGGCTCCGGCGGCGGCAGCGCGGCGGCCCTCGCCGCGTACGAGGCGCCGCTGGCGATCGGTTCGGACACCGGCGGCTCGATCCGCCAGCCCGGCGCGGTCACCGGCACCGTGGGCGCGAAGCCCACCTACGGCGGCACCTCCCGCTACGGCCTGGTGGCGTTCTCCTCGTCGCTGGACACGCCCGGCCCGTGCGCGCGTACCGTGCTGGACGCCGCGCTGCTGCACCAGGTCATCGGCGGGCACGACCCGCGCGACTCGACCTCCATCCCGCAGCCGGTGCCGGACGTGGTGGCCGCGGCGAAGCTCGGCGCGAGCGGCGACCTGACCGGCGTGAAGCTCGGCATCGTGACCGAGTTCATCGGCGAGGGCGCCGAGCCGGGCGTGATGGCGGCGTTCCGCGAGGCGGTCGACGCGCTGACCAAGCTGGGTGCGGAGATCGTCGAGGTGTCCTGCCCCAACTTCACCTACGCGCTGCCGGCGTACTACCTGATCGCGCCGAGCGAGTGTTCCTCCAACCTGGCCCGGTTCGACGGCGTCCGGTTCGGCCTGCGGGTCGGCGACGACGGCAACCGGTCGCTGGAGGAGGTCATGTCGCTGACCCGCGAGGCCGGCTTCGGTCCCGAGGTCAAGCGCCGCATCATGCTCGGCACGTACGCACTCTCCTCGGGTTACTACGACGCCTACTACGGCCAGGCGCAGAAGGTCCGCACCCTGATCACCCGGGACTTCACCGCGGCGTTCGAGCAGGTGGACGCGCTGATCTCGCCGACCACCCCGTTCGTGGCGTTCCCGATCGGCGCGCGCACCGCCGACCCGTACCAGATGTACCTGGCCGACCTGTTCACCATCCCGACCAACCTGTACGGCGGTCCGGGCATCTCGGTGCCGTGCGGGCTCTCCGACGGTCTGCCGGTTGGTCTGCAGGTGATGGCCCCGACGATGGCCGACGACCGGATGTACCGGGTCGCCGCCGCGTTGGAGAGCGCCGTCGGCACGTTCACCCCACCGGCACTGTGAGGCAGGAGCACCGATGACGACGACACTGCCCGCGTACGACGAGGTCGTGGCGCGCTACGAACCGGTGATCGGCCTGGAGACCCACGTCGAGCTGGGCACCCGCACCAAGATGTTCTGCGGCTGCCCGACCGACTTCGGCGGCGAGCCGAACACCCGGACCTGCCCGGTCTGCCTGGGCCTGCCGGGCTCGCTGCCGGTGGCGAACAAGGCGGCCATCGAGGCGACGATCCGGATCGGTCTGGCGCTGAACTGCTCCATCGCCGAGTGGTGCCGGTTCGCCCGGAAGAACTACTTCTATCCGGACATGCCGAAGGACTTCCAGATCAGCCAGTACGACGAGCCGCTCTGCTTCGACGGCTACCTGGACGTCGAGGTCAACGGGGAGCTGGTGCGGATCGGCATCGAGCGGGTGCACCTCGAGGAGGACACCGGCAAGACGCTGCACGTCGGCGGCGCCACCGGGCGGATCCACGGCGCGACCGAGTCGCTGGTCGACTACAACCGGGCCGGCATCCCGCTCGTCGAGATCGTCACCAAGCCGGTCCCCGGCACCGGTGAACTCGCACCCGAGGTGGCCCGCGCCTACGTCACCGAGCTGCGTGACGTGATCCGCTCGCTGGGCGTCTCCGACGTCCGGATGGAGGAGGGTTCGCTGCGCTGCGACGTGAACACGTCGCTGAACCTGCCCGGGCAGGAGTGGGGCACCCGTACCGAGACGAAGAACGTCAACTCGCTGCGCTCCGTCGAGCGGGCGGTGCGTTCGGAGATGCTGCGCCAGGCGTCGGTGCTCGACGCGGGGGGCCGGATCACCCAGGAGACCCGGCACTTCCACGAGGACACCGGCGACACCACCCCGGGCCGGTCCAAGGAGACCGCGACCGACTACCGGTACTTCCCCGAGCCGGACCTGGTGCCGCTGGCGCCGGACCCGGCCTGGGTGGCCGAGCTGAAGGCAGCTCTGCCGGAGCTGCCCCGGGTGCACCGGCGCCGGCTCCAGGAGCAGTGGGGCCTCTCCGACCTGGACATGCAGTCGGTGCTCAACGCCGGCGCGGTCGAGTTGATCGAGCAGACCGTGGCCGCCGGCGCCAGCCCGGCCGCGGCTCGCAAGTGGTGGCTCGGCGAGCTGTCCCGGCGGGCCAACGAGACCGGCGTGGAGCTGACCGACATCGGGGCCACCCCGGCCCAGGTGGCCGAGCTGCAGGGCCTGGTCGACGCCGGCAAGCTCAACGACAAGCTGGCCCGGACGGTGCTGGAGGGTGTGGTCGCCGGCGAGGGTTCGCCGACCGAGATCATGGCCAACCGGAACCTGGAGGTCGTCTCGGACACCGGCGCGCTCACCGCCGCGGTGGACGAGGCGATCGCCGCCAACCCGGCGATCGCCGAGAAGGTCCGCAGCGGCAAGGTCGCCGCGGCCGGCGCCCTGGTCGGGGCGGTCATGAAGACCACCCGCGGCCAGGCCGACGCCAAGACCGTCCGTGAACTGATCCTGGCCCGCCTCGGCGTCCAGGGCTGACTCTGCGGCCAAGGGCCCTTTCCGACGCCTCCGGGCGGCGGAGGGGGCCCTTGCTGACACCCCCGCCGCTCGCCGTCCCGGCCGGCGCGACCCCGCACCCCCCTCGGAAGGCGTCAACGGCGACGCCCGGATGGAGCCACCGTGAACCAGCACGACCTCGACGTCCTCGACGAGATCCAGCGGCGGGTGCTCTGGCTCGCCACCCGGATCGTGGACGCGGCGAACCATGACCGGAGCACCGGCGACGGTGTGAAGGTCGGCGGGCACCAGGCGTCCAGCGCCTCGCTGGTCACCGCGATGACCGCGCTCTGGTTCGCGCACCTGGACGGCGCCGACCGGGTGGCGGTCAAGCCGCACGCCTCCCCGGTGTTCCACGCCATCCAGTACCTGCTGGGCAACCTCGACCGCTCCTACCTCACCCGGCTACGGGCCCGCGGCGGCCTGCAGTCCTACCCGTCGCGCACGAAGGACCCGGACGAGGTCGACTTCTCCACCGGCTCGGTGGGCCTCGGCGCGGCGGCGCCGCTCTTCGCCGCGGCCACCCGGCGCTACGTCGACGCGCACTTCGGCGCCCGGCCGCGGTCCCGGTTCATCGCGCTGATCGGTGACGCCGAGCTGGACGAGGGCAACATCTGGGAGGCCGTCGCCGACCCGGCCACCACCGGCCTCGGCGACGTCATGTGGCTGGTCGACTTCAACCGCCAGTCGCTGGACCGGGTGGTGCCCGGGGTGCGGATCAACCAGTGGCGGGGTCAGTTCGAGGCGGCCGGCTGGCACGTGGTCGAGGTCAAGTACGGCCGCAAGCTCGCCGCGGCGTACGACCGACCGGGCGGGTCCGCGCTGCGTGACTGGATCGACGCGATGCCCAACGAGCAGTACCAGTCGCTCTTCGGGCTGGCCGGGCCGGCGCTGCGCAAGCAGTTCCTCGACGGCGCGCCGGCCGAGGTGGGCGCGTTCGTGGCGGACATCGGAGACGACGAGCTGGGCCCGCTCGTCACCGACCTGGGCGGGCACGACCTGGCGGCGCTGCTCGACGCGTACGCCCAGTGCGACGCGGTCACCGACCGGCCCAGCGTGGTGTTCGCGTACACGGTGAAGGGTTGGGGACTGCCGATCGCCGGCAACCCGCGCAACCACTCCGCGCTGCTCACCGGCGAGCAGGTCGAGGCGCTGCGGGCCGCGCACGGGTTGACGCCGGAGACCGAGTGGGACCGGCTCGACCCGGCGTCGGAGGCCGGCATCCGGGCCGGCGAGCGCCGGGAGGCGCTGGCCCGCGCGCCGCGCGAACGGGCCCTGGGGGTCACCGTCCCGGAGAGCACCCGGGTACGCGCGAACAAGCCGGTCTCGACCCAGGAGGTCTTCGGTCGGGTGTTGGTGGAGCTGGCCCGGGACGCCGAGGTGGGCCGGCACCTGGTGACCACCGCCCCCGACGTGGCCACCTCCACCAACCTCGCCGGGTTCATCAACAAGACCGGGGTGTTCGCCCCGACCGCCCAGCGCTCCTGGACCGAGGACCGGATGCTGCGCTGGACCGAGGGCCCGACCGGGCAGCACATCGAGCTGGGCATCTCGGAGATGAACCTGTTCCTGCTGCTGGGTCAGCTCGGCCTCGCCTGGGATCTCTCCGGTCAGCCGCTGCTGCCGGTGGGCACGGTCTACGACCCGTTCGTGCTGCGCGGGCTGGACGCCTTCCTCTACGGCACCTACTCCGGCTCGCGGTTCGTGGTCGCCGGCACCCCGTCCGGGATCACCCTGGCCCCCGAGGGCGGCGCGCACCAGTCGACCATCACCGCCTCGGTCGGGCTGGAGCTGCCGGGAGTGACCTTCGTCGAGCCGGCGTACGCGGTCACCCTGGACTGGCTGCTCTGCGACGCCCTCGGCCAGATCGCCGCCGGGGCGGCCCCGCCGGCGACGGCCGCGCCGGCCGAGGACGGCGCGTACTACTTCCGGCTCAGCACGAGGCCGCTGGACCAGGCCCCGTTCGAGGCGGCCCGGGCCCGGCTGGGCGACGCGGTGCTGCGCCGGCAAGCGGTGGCCGGCGCGTACCGGCTGGTCGACGCCCACCAGGCGTACCCGCACCTGGTCGACGCACCGGTGGTGCAGCTGGCCGCGTCGGGCGCGGTGCTGCCCGAGGTGCTCGCCGCAGCGGCGGAGCTGGCCGACGAGGGCATCGCCGCGCACGTCGTGGACATCACCTCGCTGGACCGGCTCTACCGGGCCTGGCAGCGCACCCTGCGGCAGGGCGTGCGCACCGCGACGGTGCCGAGCGTGCCGGGGGCGCTCCGATCGGCCTTCGACCATCGGGCGCCGGTGGTCACGGTGCACGACGCGGCCTCGCACGCGATGGCCTGGCTCGGCTCCGCGCTGGGTGTGCCCGCGGTACCGCTCGGGGTGGACGAGTTCGGCCAGTCCGGCAGCGTCGCCGAGCTGTACGAGCTGCACGACCTGCTGCCTGGCAGCATCGTCAACGCCGCCCTGGCCGCCCTCTCCCTACGCTGACGGCCCTGCCCCCACCCCACCCCCCCACCCCTACCCGCCGATCATGCAGTTGTGGTGCCTGTTGTGCGATCATTCGTACCTTTGGTCCCCCACCACAACTGCATGATCGGCGGGGCGCGCGGGGCGCGAGGGCGCGCGGGCGCGGGGGTTAGCGGGTCGGGGTTGGGGTGACCGGGACCGGGTCGCCGGCCTTCGGGTCCTGGATCACGTGCCGCTCCAGGCTCACCTGGGCCTGGCCGGTGCCGCCCACGGTGATGTCGTCGTACGCCTGGAGCAGTTTGTCCTTGTTGTCGAAGTAGAGCACGCTCATCGACAGCGGGGTTGGCTTCTCACCCTCCAGGCCACGCAGCCCGGCGCCGCCGGTGGAGCCCTCCACCATCAGCTGGGTCGGCATCTGCCCCGGCTGCTGCGGCAGCTTGGAGACCTGCCGGGCGTGGGTGTGCCCGGCCAGCACCAGCGGGCAGGTGCCGGAGAGCGGGCCGGCCGACGCCGGGTCGTGCACCAGCGCGATGTTCACCGGTCGGGGCGAGCTGCGTACGGTGCTGGCGAGCTGCTCGCCGACGCCGATCACCTGTTCGGCCACCTGCTTGGTGAGCCCACTGCCGGCCGGAGAGGTGTTCTTGTCCGGGGTGAACCGCGGGTCGCCGATGCCGGCGATGGTGAGCCCGGCGACCGTGGTGGTGGTGTTGTCCAGCACGATCGCGTTCGGCTGCCGGGCCACCGCCGCGGCGGTCCGGTTCGAGTCGTGATTACCCCGGATGAACACGTACGGCTTGCGCAGCAGCCCGATCGAGCCGACGAATGACGCCTCCGGCTCACTGCCCCAGTCGGTGATGTCCCCGGTGTCGATCACCACGTCGATGTCGAACTGTTCCACCACCGTCCGGATCAGCTGCCAACCGGTCGGGTTGAGGTGCATGTCCGAGACGTGCAGCACCCGGGTGGTGTCCGGCGCGGGCTCGAGCACCGGCAGCGCCGACACGGTGGTGTAGAGCTGGCTGACGTTGCCGACCAACCGTTGGAGCTGCTCGGCGTAGCGGGTGTAGTCGTTGGCGATCCGCCGCGCGTCGCCGACGATCGCCGGTGCGTTGACCAGCAGCCCCTCGTACCGTGGCTCCTCGATCGCCTGCGGGCGCACGCTCGCCGCGGCCGCCCCCAGGCTGCCGACGGTGACCAGCAGCGCCAACCCGCCCGCCCAGGCCGTGCGGCGCACGTTCCGGAAGACCAACGCGGCCAGCAGCAGGGTGGCCAGCACCGCGGCGCCGACGGTACGCAGCCCCAGCCGCATCACCCCGGACCGGACGTCCTCGACGGCGGACTGGCTGGCCCGCTGGATGCTCGCCGGGTCGTCGATCAGCGCCTCGGTACGCCCCTGGTCGAGCGCGCCGAGCCGGACGGTCAGCCGGGTCGGCCCGTCATGGCTGTTCAGCAGCAGCGCTCCCAGCGGCGGGACGTCGACGGTGGTTCCCCCGTCGGTGGTCGGGGTGAGGGTGAGGGTCGCCTGGAACGGTCCGATGTCGGTGTCCACCCGGCCTCCGCCGAGGACGCCGAGCACCACCCCGGTCACCGTGACCGTTGCCACCGCCAGCATGAGCCCGGCCAGCCGCAGCGCGCGGAACCAGCCGGACCGGGGCTCGCCGCGACGCGCCGTCCAGCGGCGGCGACGGCCGGCCGCCGGGGACTGGTCGTCCCCGGTGGCGTGCTCCTCGTTCTGCTGCCCGTCCATGGTGAAATCCTGACCTGCCCGTAGAAGGATCTTGGCAAACCTGAGGACGGCCGGCCGGAAACCCGGCCCCGGGTCAGCTCCGTCCGGCACCGCCGTCGGCGAAGACCAGTCGGAGGATCCGGTCGTCCTCCGGCGTCGGGTCGCCCCGTCCGTCGTGGTTGGAGGTGGTCACCCAGAGCGAGCCGTCCGGCGCGGCGGCCACCGCCCGCAGCCGCCCGTAGCGATTGGTCAGCAGCTCGCGCGGCTGGCCGAGCACGGTGCCCGTGTCGGTCAGCTCGACCACCCAGAGCCGCTTGCCGCGCAGACACCCGGTCACCAGCAGCCGGTCCACCGCGGCCAGACCGGAACAGGAGGCGTCGGAGGTCCGCCACTGGGTGATCGGGTTGACGAAGCGCTTGTCGTCGGAGCGCCCCTCCACCTGCGGCCACCCGTAGTTCTTACCCTTGACGATCTCGTTGATCTCGTCCCAGGTGTTCTGGCCGAACTCCACCGCGTACATCCGCTTGGCGGCGTCCCAGGCGAAGCCCTGCACGTTGCGGTGCCCCAGCGACCAGACCGGCGAGTTGGGGAACGGGTTGCCGGCTGCCGGCTTGCCGTCCGGGGTGATCCGCAGGATCTTGCCGCCCAGGTTCTTGACGTCCTGGGCGCGCGGGCGGTCACCGGCGTCGCCGGTGCTCGCGTAGAGCTGCCCGTCCGGGCCGAAGGCCAACCCGCCGCCGTTGTGCACGCCCGCCTTCGGGATGCCGGTGACGATCGGGGTCGACTCCTCGCCGAGTTGGAGCCGGACTATCCGGTTGTCCCGCTCGGTGGTGTAGTAGACGAAAAGCGTCCGGTCCCGCTGGTAGGCGGGGGAGACGGCGATGCCGAGCAGGCCGCCCTCGCCGGCCGCCGCCACGTCGGTGATGGTGTGCGCCACGCTGACCCGCAGGCCGTCCGGCCCGGACTCCGGGCCCACCTTCAGGATCCGGCCGCTGTCGCGTTCGGTGACCAGCGCGGCCCCGTCGGGCAGGAACCCGATCGCCCACGGCACCCGCAGCCCCTTGGCCAGTACCGTGGCCACCACCTGCTGGCCGGCGCCGCCCTGGCTCGGAGAGGTGGACGGGGTGGGGAAGTTCGGCGGCTCGCCCGCCGGATCGGGCTCCGGCTCGCCGAAGCTGCAACCGGTCGCGGCCAGCAGCAGCGCCGCGCACGACGCCGCCAGGGCCACCCGGGCGCGGCGGATGCGAGGGTACGGGGGACGGGCGCTCACCCGGCCCAGGGTATCCCGCCGCACGGCCCGCACGGGGCGGTCGGCGACAGGAGTGGCCGGTGCGCCGCCTCAGCGTGCCCGGACGGTCAACAGCGCGACGTCGTCCTCGCCGCGGTGGGCCGTGCCGAGCAGTCGGTCGCAGAGTTCGTCGAGCGGCAGCCGGTGCGTCCCGGCGAGCCAGCCGGTCAGCTCGGCCAACCCCTCGTCGATCGGTCGGTCCCGCCGCTCGATCAGCCCGTCGGTGTAGAGCAGCAGGGTGTCACCGGCGGCCAAGGCGGCCCGCCGCGTCGTCCGGCGGACCGGCCGGACCAGCCCGAGCAGCGGTTCGGGCGACCCGGCGAGCACCTCCACCGCTCCGCCGGCGCGTACCACCAGCGCCGGCGGGTGCCCCGCGTTGCACCAGGTCACCAGGCGACCGCCGGTGGGGTCGACGCGGAACCGGACCAGGGTCGCGGTGGCGGCGGTGTTGAGGTGCAAGCCGCGCATCGCGTCGTCCAGCTGGGTCATCAGCTCGCCGACCTCGTCGGGCCGGCCGAAGGCGTTGCCCCGGACCATGTTGCGGAGCTGGCCCATGGTGGCTGCCGCCTCGATGTCGTGCCCGGCCACGTCCCCGATCGCCGCGATCAGGTCGCCGTCGGGCTGGACGAACGCGTCGTACCAGTCGCCGCCCACCTCGACCCGGTCGGCCGCCGGCTGGTAGCGGGCCGTCAGCTCCAGGCCCGGAATCTCCGGCAGCCGCGGCAGCATGCTGTGCTGCAGCACCTCGGCGACGTGCCGCTGCTCGCCGTACATCGAGCTGTTGCCGATGGCCTGCCCGGCCCGGCGCCCGACGTCCAGCGCGGTGAGCATGTCGCGGTCGTCGAACTGACGTCGGCGCGCGCCGTTGACCAGGGTGATCGCACCGAGCACCGTGCCGCCGGCCGTGGTGATCGGCACGCTCAGGTGGGACGCGAAGCCGAGCCGGGCGGCGATCGCCGGCATCTCCGGGCCGGTCGTGCCCCGCTCCACGTCGGCCAGGGTGGCCGCGCTGCCCAGCACCGGCTGGCCGGTGCGCAGCACCGCCCGGGTGATCGACTCCGGGGCCAGCCCGGTGCGCATCAGCTGGGCGAAGCGGTTCACGTCCGCCGCCAGCGACGGGTCGCGGTGCACCGCGGCGACCTCCTGCGGCAGCCCGGCCGGGCCGACCACCGACACCAGGCACCAGTCGGCCAGCAGCGGCACCGTGGTCTCGGCGAGCCGGCGCAGGGCGGTGCCCACGTCGAGCGTGCCGCCCAGCGTCTCGCTCAGGCCGGCGAGCAGCTCCAGCCGCTCGTGCGCCTCCTCCGCCCGCCGCCGCGCCTCCTCGGCGCCGTCGAGCGCGATCCGCAGCCGCAGCTCCGAGGAGCAGGCGGCGGCCAGGTCGGCGAGGGTACGCAGCTGCGCCGCCGTCCACGACCGAGGCTTGCTGTCGATCGCGCAGAGCGAGCCGAGGACGTTGCCCGACAGGTCGGTCAGCGGCATCCCGGCGTACGCGACCACGCCGAGGTCGGTGATCGCCAGATTGTCCCGGACCCGGGGATGCAGCCGGGCGTCCGGCAGCACCATCGGCACCTCGATGTCGACCACGTGCTGACAGAACGAGTGACTCAGCGGGGTCTGCCGCCGGCCGGCCCACGGCTCCGGCAACCCGACCGCCCCGGGAAAGAACTGGCGGTCGGTGGAGACCAGTGAGACCAGCGCCACCGGCACGTCGAGCAGGTCGCTCACCAGCCGGGCGAACCGGTCGAACGCCTCGTCCGGCGCCGCGTCCAGCCTGGTGTCCGCCAGCGCCCGCAGCCGAGCCGGGTCGGCGAGCGCCGAGGGCGCGGCGGCGGCACGCGGGGTGGCGTGCGCGGAGCGGTCGATCATGGTGCACCTGTCTGCGGGTGGACGGAGGCCGGTGGGCGCTGCGGCTTCTCGTTATACCCCGCTGGACCGACTGCCGATGCCTGCCAATTCCTCCCCCGCTCGCCCCGGCACCCGGCGGCGGGGACGTGCGCTGACATGCCCCCACCGACGGGGGCTATCGTCGTCGGGCGTGAAGGTATGGATTCCGCATGAGGCCGGCCTGGCGCTCCTCGGTGAGCTGCCCCCGGAGGTCACGGTCGAGGTCGCCGAGCAGCCCGAGAAGCTTCCGTCGGAGGTGGCCGGCGTCCGGTTCTGGGTGCCGCCGTTCCTCGCCGGTTCGGACGCCGGCGCGCTGCTGAAGGAGCTTCCCGACCTCGCGGTGGTGCAGCTGCTCTCCGCGGGCGCGGACGCCTGGGTCGGCCGGATGCCGGACGGGGTCACGCTCTGCGACGCCCGTGGTGTGCACGACCCGTCCACGGCCGAGTGGGTGGTCACGGCGATCCTCGCTCAGCTGCGGGCGTTCCCCGCCTTCGCCCTGGCGCAGGCCCGCCGGGAGTGGGCGTTCGGTGCGGTGGCCCCGACCGACGAGCTGACCGGCAAGCGGGTGCTGATCGTCGGCGCCGGCTCGATCGGCAGCGCGGTACGCGACCGCCTCGCGCCGTTCGACGTGAGCTTCACCCTGGTCGCCCGGACGGCCCGGCCCGAGCAGGGCGTGCACGGCGTCGAGGAGCTGCCGCGGCTGTTGCCGGAGGCGGACGTGGTGGTGGTGCTGGTGCCGCTCACCGAGCAGACCCGTGGGCTGATCGACGCGGCGTTCCTCGCCGCGATGCCGGACGGCGCGCTGCTGGTCAACGCCGCCCGGGGGCCGGTGGCCCGGACCGAGGCGCTGGTCGCCGAACTCGGCACCGGGCGGATCTCCGCCGCGCTGGACGTCACCGATCCGGAGCCGCTGCCCGCCGACCACCCGTTGTGGGACATGCCCAACGTGCTGCTCACCCCACACGTCGCCGGCTCGGTGCGTGGTCTGCTGCCGCGGGCCTACCGGCTGGTCGGGGACCAGGTGCGGCGGTTCGCGGCCGGGCAGCCGCTGATCAACGCGGTGGTGGACGGCTACTGACTCGCCTCGGCCGCGCCGGGCAGCGTCTGGCCGGTGGCCGAGACGAGCCGGGGCAGGTCGGTCCCGCGTACCGCCGGCAGGACGACCTGCTGCCCGTCGTCGAGCCGGGCCACGGCCCGCCCGCGCGGGTCGGTGGTCAGCTCGACGACCCGGTCCCAGGCGATCCGGCGCTGCCCGGTGAGCGCCCGCAGGCGTAGTTCGCGGGCGTCGGCGTCGGTGCCGGCCCGCCAGGCCCAGACCCCGACGGCCAGCGGAACGAGCAGCACCGGCAGCAGGTAGGCCCGGGCGTTGGCCAGCGGCAGGGCGCCGATGAAGGCGATGATCGCCGCGGCCAGGATCGCCTGGTTGTACCGGAAGCGGACGGTGTCGGGCTTACTCACCCTGCGATGATCCCACCCCGTCCCGGACGGCCGCGCGTCGGGCGGCGTCCGGCCTCCGGTCGGGTCGCGGAGTGGCCAGGGTCACTTGTCCGGCGCGAGGCTTCGCCGTAACCCATTCCCCTCGCCGATCGTTCACGATGGTTGGGCACCGGACCCGCCCCCGACCCGATCCGTCCGACGCCCGCGCACCGCCGTACCGCCCCAGTGCCCCCTCACGAAGGCGACCGTCGTGCCCCTCGCCGCCCCGTCCCGTGCCCGCCTGCCCCGCCGGATGGTGCCGGAGACCGCCGCGCTCGCGGCGGTCGCGCTGCTCGTCCTCGGCGCCGCGGTCGGCCTGCTCCCGGCCGTGGCCGTGGCCACGCTCGCGGTTGGTGCCGGCGCCACCCTCGCCGGCGTACGGCTCTCCCGGCTTGCCGCCCGGCCACCCGTCGACGCTCACCGCGACGCCGGGGCCGAGCCCCGGGCAGCTGCCACCCGGGCCGCCCGGCGGGCGTGGTCCTCGGCCCGCTCGGCCGCCCTGCTGCTCGACGTCGCCGTGGTCGCCGCCGGGCTCACCGCCGCCCTGTTGCCGCTGATCGAGCGGGGCCGACCGGCCGCGGCCGGATCCGGAGCGGCCGTGATGGCGGGTTTCGCCGTCCTCGGGTTGCGCCGGCTGCCCGGTCCACCGCGACCGCCCGGCCGGGTCCGGTTGCGCCGGCTCGCCGACGCGGCCGGTCCGGCCATCGGGCTGGCCCTCGCCGGCTGGCTGCTGCTGCCCAGCTCCGCCGGGCCGTACTCGGCCCGGCTGGCGGCCGCGCTGCTGCTCGGGGTGCTCGGCATGACTGCGCTCACCGCGCTGACCGGCCCGCACCGCCGGCCCGGGGCGGCCACCTGCCGGGGTGGCGTGGCGCTGATCCTGTTCGGGCTGGTGCTGCTGGCGGCCCTCCCCGCCGCGCCGGCCGCGGGCCGGTGGACGCTGCTGGCGCTGCCGCCGCTGGTGGTCGGGATGCTGCTCGCCGCGGCCGGCGCGCGGCGTGCCGTCGTGATCGAGCCGGCGGCGGCCCGCCCGGCGCCGCGCTGGCCGCGGGCGGTGGTCCCGGCGGTGGCGCTGCTGCTGGCCGCCGGCTGGCATGTCGGCTCGGCCCTGCCGCCGGACCGCGTCACCGTCCTGCTCGCCCTGGCGGCGGTCCCGCCGTTGGTGCTCCGCGAACTGCTGCGCGAGGCCGAGTCCGGCGGAGGCGCCCACTCGGCCGACCGCCGGCGCGCGCGCCGACGACCGCCGGTGGAGGCGTCCGGACCAGCGGCCGGGCTTCCGGCAGCAGGCCGGGAAGCCGCCCCGCCCGCGGTCACCGTGTCCGAGCCGATGGCGGCGCCCGCGGCGGCCGGGCTCGCCGGCCGGTCGGCGCTGCTGCGCGCCCTCGCCCCGCTGAGCCAGGCCGCGCCGCCGGCCGGGGCGCTGCTGGTGGTGGACCTGCACGTCCCCGGCACCGACGGCGTCGCACCGGCGCTCCGCGAGGACGTCCTGGCCGAGGTGGTCCACCGGGCCCGCGCGGTGGTCGGCCGCGGCGATCTGCTCGCCGCCCTGGGCGGCGCCGGGTTCGCGGTGGTCACCGCGGTCGGGCCGGTGCTGGCGTACGCGCTCGGCACCCGCCTGCTGGCCGCGTTGACCCAGCCCTACCAGGTCGCCGGGGCGGTGCTGCGGGTGCAGGCGAGCATCGGGCTGGCCGAGGTCACCGGCGGCGGCCCGGACGACGTGCTGCGCCAGGCCGACCTGGCCCGGCGGCGGGCCGTCCAGCTCGGCCGGGACCGGGTCGAGTGGTACGACGCGTTCCTGGAGGAGCAGCTGGTCCGCCGGCTCGACCTGGAGCGGGAACTGCCCGGAGCGGTCGCCCGGGGCGAACTGGACCTGGTCTACCAGCCGGTGCTCGGGCTGGCCGACCGGCTGCCGGTCGGCACCGAGGCGCTGCTGCGCTGGCGCAGCCCGGTGCTCGGCACGGTGCTCCCCGCCGAGCTGCTGCCGGTGGCCGAGGACCTGGACATCGTCGGTGAGCTGGAGTGGTGGGTGTTGGACCGGGCCTGCCGCCAACTGGCCGAGTGGTCGGCCGAGAGCCGGCAGCTCTGGATGGCGGTCAACGTGACCACCGGCGAGTTGACCACGCCCGACTTCGTGCAGCGCACGGCCGCGGTCCTCGCCGCCTACGGGGTGCCGGCCGATCGGCTGGTGGTGGAGGTGGCCGAGCCGCGGGTCGGCAACGAGTTGCCCACCGTGGTCGCGCGGCTGGCCGGGCTGCGTTCGCTCGGCGTCCGCACCGCGCTCGACGACTTCCGCGCCGAGCACGCCTCACTGGCGCAGCTGCGCCGGCTCCCGATCGACCTGCTGAAGGTCGGCGCCAGCCTGGTCGACGGGGCGCCGGGCGCCCAGCGCCCGCTGATCGACGTGGTGGTCAGCGTGGGCGAGCGGCTCGGCGTCGAGGTGGTGGCGGAGGCGCTGGAGTCACCCGCCCAGGTCGAGGGCGCGTACCGGGCGGGCTGCCGGTACGGGCAGGGCTTCGCGCTGGCCCGGCCCGCCACCGCCGAGCGGGTCGAGGCGTACCTCGAGGAGTTCCCCTCCGCGTCGCGTTGACCCCTCGGCTGGTGGCGGTCGGTTCGGTCGGGCGGTCAGGCGCGGGCGGCGGCGAGCACCTTCCCGATCAGCTCGCCGGAGGTGCCGGAGCGCTCGTACTCGGAGCGGTTCAGGCTGCCGCCCATCAACGGCGCCGGGTTCCGGTGCACGGCCGGGCTGTCCGAGGTGACCAGCGCCGCGAAGTGGTACTCCCGCGCGCCGGTGGCCTCGACGATGCGGGCGATGTTGCGCGGGGTGATGCCACCACCCGGCATGACGATGATGCGCCCACCGGCGCGGCGGACCAGCTCGGCGATGAGCGGGGCTCCCTCCAACACGCTCACCTCCTGGCCGGAGGTCAGCACCCGGCTGACGCCCAGGTCGATGAGCTGTTCCAGGGCCTGGAACGGGTCACGGACCATGTCGAACGCCCGGTGGAAGGTGACGCTGGCGTCGCCGGCGGCCTCGATCAGCCGGCGGGTGGTGGCGACGTCGACGTCGCCCTCGGCGGTCAGTGCGCCGATCACCACGCCGTGCGCGCCGGCCGCCACCGCCGCCCGCACGTCGCGCACCATCGCCTCGACCTCGTGCTCGGAGAAGATGAAGTCACCGGCCCGCGGCCGGATGATGACGTGCACCCGGATCCGGTCCACGCTGCGCAGGGCGACCTCGATGGTGCCGATGCTCGGGGTCAGCCCGCCCTCGAAGAGCGCGGAGCAGAGCTCCACCCGATCGGCGCCGGCCGCCTCCGCGGCGATCGCCCCCTCGACGCTGTCGATGCAGATCTCGAAGTTCGTCATCATTTTTCCCTCTCCGTGCGGGGAGTTCCCGCGGTCCAATCGATGGCGGCGTCGACGGCGCCCACCGGCTCACCGCCGCCGAGCACCGGCACCCGGCGCAGCTCCGGGGCGCCGTCGACGGCCGCACCGGCGGCCGTCAACGCGGCGAGCGCGATCGAGGAGGTGGCCCGAGGGCTGCCGTCGATCACCTTCACCGCGACCGCGTACCCGTCGGGAGTCGCCACCCCCAGCACGCCCTCGGCGCCGCCCTTGGCGAGCACCCCGGGCAGCGCCCGCATGAGGTCGGTGTTCGGATGGCCGTGCCAGCCGCCGACGTGTTCCGGGTGCTGGCGCATCGCCTCGGCCACCCGCGCCTCGTCGCTGCCGGGCCGCGCCGTGGCCAGCGCCTGGAACGTGCGGGCCAGGCCGGTGAGCGGCAGGCCGAACAGCGGCGCGCCGCAGCCGTCGACTGCGACGGCGGTGACTCCGGTGCCGGCCAGCCGGGCGACGCTGGCGGCGATCTCCCGTTGCAGCGGGTGCGCCGGGTCGAGGTAGTCCCGCGTCGACCAGCCCCGCGCGACGGCGGCGACCAGCATGGCGGCGTGCTTGCCCGAGCAGTTCATCCGGATCTGGCTGCGCTGCTCGCCGGCCCGGACCAGACGCTCCCGCGTCGCCTCGTCCTCCGGCCAGTCGACCGGGCAGCCCAGCGCCGCCTCGGTCAGCCCGGCAGCGGTCAGCAGTCCCCGTACCACCGCGACGTGCCGGTCGTCGCCGGTGTGGCTGCCGGCGGCGATGGCCAGTGCGGGCCCGGCGAGCGACGCGGCGGCCGGCGACGCGGGGTCGGCGGCCGTCGCGGCCGTCAGACAGGCCAGCGCCTGCACCGGCTTGAGGGTGGAGCGCGGCAGCACCGGTTCGTCGGGTACGCCGGCGCGCAGCGCGACGGCACCGGACGGGTCGAGCACCACCACGCTGCCGTAGTGCCGGCTCTCCACGAAGCCGTTGCGGGTCACCCGCGCCAGTTCCGCGTACCGGGCAGTGGTCATCGGGCGGTTCCCCCTTGGGTGAGCGGCGGCGTGGCCGGGCCGGGCGCCGTGGACCGGCCGCGGGTGAGCCGCCCGTTGCGGGCCTGCAGTACGCGGGCGAGCTTCGACAGCGAGGCGTTGACCACCAGGTAGATCAGCGCCACCACCAGGAACGTCTGGATCAGCAGGTGGGTGTAGGAGGCGAGCACCTGACCGCTGTAGAGCAGCTCGGTGTAGCCGACCACGAAGCCGAGCGAGGTGTCCTTGAGCAGCCCGACCAGCTGACTGACCAGGGACGGGGTGAGCCGGAGCAAGGCCTGTGGCAGCACGACCAGCCGCATCACCTGCCCCCGGCGTAGCCCGATCGCGAGGCCCGCCTCGGTCTGGCCCCGGTCCAGCGCCTTGATGCCGGCCCGGAAGATCTCGGCGAAGGCAGCCGAGTTGGAGACGACGAGCGGCACCACGAGCTTCCAGAACAGCGGGAAGTTCAGGCCGTACTTGGGCAGCGCGAAGAGCGTCACGTAGACCAGGAGCAGTACGGGTACGGTCCGGAAGACCTCCACGTACGCGCCGGCCAGCCACCGCAGCGGCCGTCGTGCCGACAGCCGGCCGAGCGCGAGCAGCAGCCCCAGCGCGGCGCTGAGGACGGCGGTCGCCGCGGCGGCGAGCAGCGTCGACCAGAGCGCGTTGAGCAGGTATCGCCAGATCGGCCAGGTGGTGAAGGGCTGCCACCGCTCCGCGGCGAGTTCGCCGTAGCTGGCGAACCGGTGGATCGCCCAGGCGAGCCCGCCGAGGAGGACGAGCGCGCCCAGCACGGTGGCGATCCGGATGCGGCGTTGAGCCCGTGGGCCCGGCGCGTCGAAGAGGATCTGCTGGTTCGGGTTCATCGCACGATCGCCCACCTTCGCTCCAGCGTCGCGGTGACCCGGCCGATCAGCAGCGCCAGCAACATGTAGGCGAGACCGGCGCCGGTGAAGACGGCGATCGGCTGGGCCTCGACGAGGTTGACGTTGTTAGCGGCCTGGGTCAGCTCGACCACCCCGACCGCGGCGGCGAGCGAGGTGTTCATCAGCAGCGCGATGTAGATGTTGCCCATCGGCTGGATCACCGCGCGCAGTCCCTGCGGCAGGATCACGTACCGCAGGGACTGGCTGAAGGTGAGCCCGATGGCGCGTGCCGCCTCGGCCTGCCCCACCCCGACCGTGTTGATCCCGGCTCGGATCGCCTCGGCCAGGTACGCCCCCTCGTAGGCGGCGATCACGATGGCCGCCGAGGTGAACAGGGGGAAGGTGATGCCGATCGTCGGCAGGGCGAAGACGAAGAGGACCAGCAGTGCCAGCAGCGGCAGGTTCTGGAGGACCTCGACGTAGACCATGCCGACGCCGCGCAGCAGCGGTACCGGGCAGACCCGCAGGGTCGCCACGACGACGCCGAGCAGCAGCGCGCCGATGGTGGTCACGACGGTCAGGTGGACCGTCGTGAGCAGCCCGTGGCCGAGTTCGTCGAGGTGACCGGTGAGGGCTTCCATGGTGTGGGAGTGATCCTCAGGAGCCCTCGACGGACCCGATCGCCGGCGGGGTGGGCGTGCCGCCCTCCACCACCGAGCCGAGGGTGCTCTGCCAGACCTTCGACCAGGTGCCGTCGGCCTGGATCTTCCGCAGCCAGTTGTTGACGAACTCCTTGAACTGGGTGTCCTCCCGGGTGAGGCCGATCCCGTACGCCTCGGTGGTGAAGGGGTCGCCGACCACCTTCATTCCCGGGTTCGTCTTGGCGTTCGACGCGAGCAGCGTGAAGTCCTGCACGTACGCGTCGCCGCGCTTCTGCAGCAGCGCCTGCACCGCCTGGGGGTCGGTGGCGAAGGCGACCTGCTTGGAGCCGGGGGCGGCGCTCGGCAGCGCGGTGACCGCCGGGGTGTTGGCGCCGACGATGACGGTCTTGCCGGCCAGGTCCTTGACGCCCTTGATGCCCGTCTCGTCCTTGCGCACGGCGACCGCCAGCCCGGAGGTCAGGTACGGCCCGGCGAAGGCGACCTGGGTGGCCCGCTGCGGGGTGATCGTGTAGGTCTGGAAGACCGCGTCCACCGACTTCGCCTGGAGCATCGCCTCCCGGGTCTGGGTGCCGATGGTCACCGTCTTCACCTCGGGCTTGCCGATGATGTACTTGGCCAGCAGTTTGGCCATGTCGGCGTCGAAGCCTTCGATGTCGCCGCTGACCGGGTTCTGCTGGGACAGCAGCGGGGCGTCGAGGGAGCCGCCGACGTTCAGGTAGCCGCGCTTGCGGATCATGTCCATGGTGGAGCCGGCCGGGATGTCGGCGTCCGACGCCACCGGTGCGGCGTCGAAGACGGACTGGGCCACCTTCTGGCCGTCCGCCTGTCCCGGCAGTGCCGGGGCGGATCCGCCGTCGCCGCAGCCGGCGGCGGCGAGCGCGACGGTGACGGCCGTGGCGGCGATCGTCAACGCGCGGCGGCGTGTGACGTTCGTGAAGCGAATCGACATGGCACCCTCCTCGGGGGTCAGTGCTGGAGGATCTTGGAAAGGAAGTCGCGCGCCCGCTCGGTGCGTGGGGCGGCGAAGAACGCGTCGGGGCTGCCGGACTCGACGATCCGGCCGTCGTCCATGAAGACGACCCGGTCCGCGGCGCGGCGGGCGAAGCCCATCTCGTGGGTCACCACGATCATGGTCATCCCCTCAGCCGCCAGGGAGACCATCACGTCCAGGACCTCGTTGACCATCTCCGGGTCGAGGGCCGACGTCGGCTCGTCGAATAGCAGCACCTTGGGCCGCATGGCGAGGGCGCGGGCGATCGCCGCGCGCTGCTGCTGACCGCCGGAGAGCTGCGCGGGGTAGTGGTCGGCCTTGTCGGCGATGCCGACCCGGTCGAGCAGGGCGAGGGCCCGCTCACGCGCCGCGGCCTTCGGCGTCCGGCGGACCCGCACCGGGCCGAGCATGACGTTCTCCAGCACGGTGCGGTGGCCGAACAGGTTGAAGGACTGGAAGACCATGCCCACGTCGGCACGGAGCCGGGCCAGCTTCCGCCCCTCGGCCGGCAACGGCTCACCGTCGATCTCGACGCTGCCGGCGTCGGCGACGGCCAACCGGTTGAGGCAGCGGCAGAGGGTCGACTTGCCGGATCCGGACGGGCCGACGACGACCACCACCTCACCGGCGGCCACCGTGAGGTCGATCTCCTTGAGCACGTGCAGCGGGCCGAACCACTTCTGCAGGCCGTGGACGGCCACCATCGGCCGATCCGGCCGGGTGGGCCCGGCCCGGTCCGCGAGACCGGGTGCCGCCGTCGGTGCCATCGCCCGCCTCACTTCCTGCAACAGTCGAACAAAGATCTGTTCATTTCGAATCAACGGTGCCATCTAATGCGAGGATCAAAACCAAGTCAACCGCTTGCTAGAACAAAGCTCGGATGCTAAGAACCTGGCGTGACGATCGACGACGCCGCGCGGGACAGCCCGCGGGGCGGCCCCCGCGAGCTGCTCCGGTTGGTGTCCAGCGGAGCGGCGGTCAGCCGGGCGGATCTCGCCCGGCTCTCCGGGCTGTCGCCGTCCACCGTCTCCCTACGGGTCGAGGCGCTGATCAGCGAAGGTCTGCTCCAGGAAACCGGCGACGGAAAGTCCCGGGGCGGGCGCCGTCCCCGCCAGCTCGCGGTGCCCACCGGCGACGCACTGGTCGGCGCGATCGACCTGGGCGCGCACCACGCCCGCCTCGGCACCCTCGACCTCACCGGGCGGGTCGTCGAGGTCCGGTCCCGGCCGATCCGCATCGAAGACGGGCCGGAGGCCGTCCTCGGCGCGCTGCTCGACGAGATCGCCGCGCTGGCGCCCCGGCCCGCCGCGCCGGTACCCGGCCAGCGGGGCGGCGCCACCGCCGGCGGGCTGCGCGGCATCGGCATCGGCATTCCCGGCCCGGTGCACTTCGACACCGGCCGGATCGTCAGCCCCTCCCGGATGCCCGGCTGGAACGGCTTCGACGTGCGTGCCTTCTGCGCCGAGCGGACCGAGGTGCCGGTCGTCGTCGACAACGACGCCAACCTGATGGCGCTCGGCGAGCACCGGTTCACCCATCCCGAGCTCGACCACGCCGTCTACGTCAAGGCCGGCACCGGCATCGGCGCCGGTGTCATCTCCGGTCGGCGACTGCACCGGGGCGCCCAGGGCTCCGCCGGGGACATCAGCCACTGTCGGGTGGTCGCCGATCCGGGGCCGCTGTGCAGCTGCGGCAACACCGGCTGCCTGGAGGCGGTGGCCAGCGGGGCCGCCCTGGTCGCCGCGCTGCGCGAGCAGGGCGTACCGGTGGAGAACCTGAGCGGCGTGATGCGGCTGATCGACGACGGCGACCGGCACGCCACCGCGCTGGCCCGCCGGGCCGGCCGATCGATCGGCGAGATCCTCGCCGTGGTGGTCAACTTCTTCAACCCGCAGGTGGTCGCGATCGGCGGTCGGCTGGCCGAGTGTGAGCCCCTGCTGGCCAGCATGCGGGCCACCCTCTACGAGCGCTGCCTGCCGCTGGCCACCCAGGCATTGCTCATCGAGCGGGTCGTCGCCGGCCCGGACGTCGGCATCATGGGCGCCGCGCAGCTGGTCATCGACCGGATCGTCGACCCCGGCTGACCGGAACCGTCCGGTCCAACCCGGACGGTGGCGTGGATCAGCTGGGCAGGGCGCCCGGCCCGGCCAGCAGCTCCAGCCGCTCCTCGGGCGAGAGCACCGGGTAGGCCGGCTCGTTGGCGCGTAACTCATGATCGCTTCCTGGGCTCGCAAGGTACCGGTGCCCGAGCGAGGGCCTGCCAAGATCGGGACCGACGCCCGCGCCAGACGGCCGACCCCCGGATCACCCCCGCACGGCGCAGCACCGGAGGAGAATCATGATCGCGGACCACATTCGTGACGCGGCGGCCACCGCCTTCGTCTTCGGCTTCTTCGCGTCCAGTTGGTTCGGTTGGGCGCAGGAAGCACCGCCGCGCAGGTGGCGGACGCCGCTCGCCGTCGGATCGGTTCTCTCGCTGCTCACGGCGGCAGCCGGTGGAGTTCTCGCCGGGCGGCACTGGTCGGACGGCACGGTCTTCGACGCCGACACCAGCCGCACCTTCGGCCTCGTCGTGGGCGTCGAGTTCGCTCTCGCCGCGCTCGGGGCCGGCCTGCTCGCCCTGCGCCGCCGCAAGGACCTGATCCCGGTCTGGGTCGCGCTCGTGGTGGGGGTGCACCTGTCCCCGGTCGCGGCGCTGCTCGACTATCCGCTGATCCACCTGGTCGCGGCTCTGGTGACGGCGGTGGCGCTGGCGGCCGTGCCGGTGGCCCGGGCCCGGGCCGTCACGGTGAGCGCGGTGGTCGGGCTGGGCACCGGCGCCGTGCTGCTGGTCGCCGCGCTGACGTCGCTCGCCGTCGCCCTGTTCGGGTACTGAGGCGACCTCGGGCCCCTGCCGCCCAGGGAAGCGGCGACAGGGGCCTCGTGCGCGTCTACTCGGGGACGCGCCGGTAGGCGCCGTCACTGGCCGAGGTGGCCATCGAGGCGTACGCCCGCAGCGCCGCGGAGACCGGGCGCTGCCGGTCGGCCGGGGTGTAGGGGCGGTCGCGCTTCTCCTCGGCGACCCGGCGGGCCTGGAGCACCTCATCGGGCACGTTCAACTCGATGGACCGCCCCGGGATGTCGATGACGATCTCGTCGCCCTCCTGGACCAGCGCGATCAGCCCGCCGGAGGCGGCCTCGGGCGAGGCGTGCCCGATGGAGAGCCCCGAGGTGCCGCCGGAGAACCGCCCGTCGGTCAACAGCGCGCAGGCCCGGCCGAGCCCGCGGCCCTTGAGGAACGAGGTGGGGTAGAGCATCTCCTGCATGCCCGGGCCGCCCTTCGGCCCCTCGTACCGGATCACCACCACGTCGCCGGCGACGACCTGCTTGGCCAGGATCGCCGTCACGGCGTCGTCCTGGGATTCGTAGACCTTCGCCGGGCCGCGGAAGGTCAGGCACTCCTCGGGCACCCCGGCGGTCTTCACCACGCAGCCGTCCGGCGCGAGGTTGCCGTGCAGGATGGCCAGCCCGCCGTCGGCGGAGTAGGCGTGCTCCCGATCCCGGATGCAGCCGCCGGCCGCGTCGGTGTCCAGCGACGACCAGCGGTTGACGGTGGAGAAGGGCTCGGTGGTCCGGACCCCGCCGGGCGCGGCGTGGAACAGCTCGACCGCGTCGGGCCGCGGGGAGCCGCCCCGGACGTCCCAGTCGGTGAGCCACTGGGCGAGCGAGGGGGAGTGCACCGCGTGCACGTCCCGGTTGAGCTGGCCGGCGCGGTCCAGTTCGCCGAGGATGGCCGGGATTCCGCCGGCCCGGTGCACGTCTTCCATGTGGTACATCGGCGAGTTCGGGGCGACCTTGGCCAGGCAGGGCACCCGCCGGGAGATTGCGTCGATGTCGGCCACGCCGAAGTCGAGCTCGGCCTCGCGGGCGGCGGCGAGCAGGTGCAGCACCGTGTTGGTGGAGCCGCCCATCGCCACGTCCAGCGCCACCGCGTTCTCGAACGCGGCCTTCGAGGCGACCGCGCGGGGCAGCACCGAGGCGTCGTCCTGGTCGTACCACCGCTTGGCGATCTCCACGACGGTGCGGCCGGCCTCCACGAAGAGCGACTTGCGCGCGGCGTGGGTGGCCAGCGTCGACCCGTTGCCGGGCAGCGCCAGCCCGATCGCCTCGGTCAGGCAGTTCATCGAGTTGGCGGTGAACATCCCGGAGCAGGAGCCGCAGGTCGGGCAGGCCGAGCGCTCGATCTCGCCGAGCTGTTCGTCGGTGACCGCCTCGTTCGACGAGGCGATCATCGCGTCGATCAGATCGATCTTGCTGTGCACGATCCCCTCGATCGCGACCGTCTTGCCGGCCTCCATCGGGCCGCCGGAGACGAAGACGGTGGGGATGTTGAGCCGGAGCGCGGCGAGCAGCATGCCTGGAGTGATCTTGTCGCAGTTGGAGATGCAGACCAGGGCGTCCGCGCAGTGCGCGTTGACCATGTACTCCACCGCGTCGGCGATCAGCTCCCGGCTGGGCAGCGAGTAGAGCATGCCGCCGTGCCCCATCGCGATGCCGTCGTCGACGGCGATGGTGTTGAACTCCCGACCGACCCCACCGGCCTCGGCCACCGCGTCCGCGACCAGGCCGCCCATGTCCTTGAGGTGTACGTGACCCGGCACGAACTGGGTGAAACTGTTCGCGATGGCGACGATCGGCTTACCGAAGTCGTCGTCGGTCATCCCGGTGGCCCGCCAGAGGGCCCGGGCGCCGGCCATCGTCCGACCGTGCGTGGAGGTCTTCGACCGCAGCTCAGGCATGCGTACCAGTCTTGCACCGCCGCGGGCGCCCCGGTCGTGCGTGGGCGCCGTGTCCCAACAGATGCACACCCGGCCCCCCATCACGGGCGCTCGTCCGGCAGAGTTGAGGGCGTGCATCTCGCCCCGGGCACGGCCGCCGTCGCGGCGCTGAGCTGGCTCGTCGCCGCCTCGGCCACCGCGCTGCTGGTGGTCGCCGCCCGGCGGCGCACCGGCCGGCACCGCCCGGCGCTCGTGCTGCTCGCGGCGGGTGCCGGGCTGGCCCTGGCCAGCCTGCTGACCGGGCTCGGCGCGGCGCTCGACGCCGGCCCGCACTGGGCGCACGCGCAGGAGCAGCGCACCGGTTGGGCGACGCTGATATCGGTCGGTACGGCGGCCAGCGGGTTGGTCTTCCTCGCCGGGCTGCTCCGGCTGCCGGGGGTGGCCCCCACCGCGGCGGCGACCGTACGACTCGCCCTCGACGGGTTGACCGCGGCCGCCGCGCTCTGGTTCGTCGGTTGGGTGCTCCTCTCCGAGCCGACCCGGCTGCTCGGCGACGCCACCCCGATGGCCTGCGCGCCGATCCTGCTCGCGACGGTCAGCGCGGCGCTGGCCGCCGGGCTGGGACCGATCGTGGTCTTCCGAGCCGCCGCGCCGCGCCACCAGCTGGCCGCCCTCGCCGCCGGCATCGCCGCGGTCACCTGCGGCGGGCTCGGCGTCGCCGCCGGGCTCTGCCAGGCCGGCCCGGCGATGGTGCTGATCGGTGCCGGGCTGCTCGCCGCCGGCCTGCTGGCCGCCGCGCTCTCGGTCCGTCGGCTCGATCGCCCGCGCCCGGTCGAGCCGGATCTGATCAATCGCGACGGCGACTACGCGATCCTGCCGATGTTCGCCATGGCCGCCTCGGCGATCTACCACCTCCTCCAGGACGGCCGGTTCGGCGCGCTCGGCATCATCGCCGGCACGGTCGAGGGCTTCGCCCTGGTGGCCCGGCAGGCCCTCACCCTGCGCGACGTGCGGGGCTACGCCGGGCGGCTGGCCGAGCGCGAGGCGCACTTCCGCGAGCTGGCGCACACCGACCCGCTGACCGGGTTGGCCAACCGGCGCGGGCTGCTGCGGGCACTGCACCGTTGCGCCGAGGCGGGCTCCGACTGCGTGCTGCTCGGCCTCGACCTGGACGGCTTCAAGAACGTCAACGATATGCGCGGGCACGACGTGGGCGACGCGGTGCTGGCCGAGGTGGGCCGGCGGCTGGGCGGCAACCTGCGCCCCGGCGACGTGGCCGCCCGGCTCGGCGGTGACGAGTTCGCGGTGCTGATGCACGGCCGCCCGGCCGAGGCCGAGCGGGTGGCCGAGCGACTGTTGGCGGTGCTCGGCCGCACCTACGACGAGGTGGACGGGCCGGTCTTCCTGTCGGTGAGCATCGGGATGGCCGGCTGGGCCGGCGAGCCCGACGTGGAGCTGTTGCAGCGCCACGCAGATCTGGCGCTGCGCTACGCCAAGCAGCGCGGCAAGAACCGGATCGAGCGCTACGACGCCGCGTACGACCAGCTGCTGCGCCGGCGCACCACGCTGGAGCACGAGCTGCGTGGCGCGATCGAGCGCGACGAGCTGCGGCTGGCCTTCCAGCCGGTCGCCTCGCTGCCCTCGGTACGCCCGGTCGGCGCCGAGGCGCTGCTCCGCTGGCACCACCCGGAGCTGGGCAACGTCCGCCCGGACGAGTTCATCCCCCTCGCCGAGGAGTGCGGGATGATCGCCAAGCTCGGCGCCTGGGTGCTGCACCAGGCCTGCTACCAGCTCTCCCGCTGGCTCGCCGACGGGCACGACGTCTGGGTCTCGGTGAACGTCTCTCCCCGGGAACTGCACGCCCCGGAGTACGTCGTGCTGGTCGC
Organism: Micromonospora sp. NPDC093243; assembly: GCF_044753725.1. Lineage (NCBI taxonomy): Bacteria > Bacillati > Actinomycetota > Actinomycetes > Micromonosporales > Micromonosporaceae > Micromonospora > Micromonospora sp. NPDC093243. The sequence continues at coordinate 391,197 of NZ_JBIVNT010000003.1, forward strand.
CGATGCGTTGCGCGCGCACCACGTGCCGCCGCAGCGGCTGGTGCTCGAGGTGACCGAGCACGCCGTCGCCACCGACCTCGACGAGCTGATCCGGCGGCTGACCGCGCTGCGGCGGACCGGGGTCCGGATCGCGTTGGACGACTTCGGCGCCGGCTACTCCTCGCTGGGGCAGTTGCGCCGGCTGCCGATCGACATCCTGAAGATCGACCACAGCCTGGTCGCCGAGCACGAGCCGGTTCGCCCGGTGGGACGCGACGGCCCGGCGTTCGCGCCGATGGTCGACATCGTGATGCGCCTCGGTCACCAGCTCGGTCTGGAGGTCATCGCCGAGGGGGTGACCACCCCCACCGAGCTGGCCGCGGTGGTGGCCGCCGGCTGCCGGTTCGGCCAGGGCGCGCTCTTCGGTTGGGGCGTACCGGCCGAGCATCTGGAGGCGATGCTGGAGGCGGCCACCTCGCCCGGCGCCCGGCCGGCGCCCCCGGGCGTCCGCGCCGTACCGCCCGCCATCCGGACCACCGCGTTGCCCGCCCAGCGCTCCCCGCAGGCCGGGTCCGGGCAGCTCACACCGGCCGCCGAGGGCGCGTCGCGGGCCGACGCGCCGACATCCGTTGACCAACATGTGGGATCAGTTGACTCATCGCGTGAGATGCGTCAGGCTTGAGCCCATGTCGTCGTACCGGTCGCTGCGAGTACTTATCTGAGCGCACTCTCCCTCATCGAGAGTGCGCTGGCCCCGTGCATCTGCACGTGGGCCGTTTTTATTGCCGTCGGATCTCCCAGGGACGGGCTCCGCCCGGGTCCCCATCCGCTCCACCAGCCGCACCCACTCCAGCCGAAGGCCTGAACCGCCATGACGAGACCCACGCCAGAGACACTCGCCCACTCCGCCCGGCGGGCCCGCGCGGCCACCGGGCCGGCGATCGACGCCGAGCCCGCCGCCCGCGCCGCCGCCACGCCGGCCGCCCCGGCGGTACGGACACCCGCGCCGGCTCAGCTCTCCGGGGCCGGTTCGCTCGTGCGGTCCCTCGAGGCGCTCGGCGTCGAGGTCGTCTTCGGCATCCCGGGCGGCGCGATCCTGCCGGCCTACGACCCGCTCTACGACTCCTCCGTCCGGCACATCCTGGTCCGCCACGAGCAGGGCGCGGGGCATGCGGCGACCGGCTACGCGCAGGCCACCGGCCGGGTCGGCGTCTGCATCGCCACCTCCGGCCCGGGCGCGACCAACCTGGTCACCCCGATCGCCGACGCCTACATGGACTCGGTGCCGATGGTGGCGATCACCGGCCAGGTGGCCCGGCCCTCGATCGGCACGGACGCCTTCCAGGAGGCGGACATCCAGGGCATCACCCTGCCGATCACCAAGCACAACTTCCTCGTGCAGAACGCCGAGGAGATCCCGCAGGTGCTGGCCGAGGCGTTCCACCTGGCGAGCACCGGGCGGCCCGGACCGGTGCTGGTCGACATCCCCAAGGACGTGCTCCAGGCGTCGACCACCTTCAGCTGGCCGCCGACCCTGGATCTGCCCGGCTACCGGCCGACCCTGCACCCGCACGGCAAGCAGATCCGGGAGGCGGCCCGGCTGATGACCACGGCCCGCCGGCCGGTGCTCTACGTCGGCGGCGGGGTGCTCAAGGCCGGCGCCACCGAGGGGCTGCGCCGCCTCGCCGAGCTGACCGGCATCCCGGTGGTCACCACGCTGATGGCGTTGGGCGCCTTCCCCGACTCGCACCCGCAGCACCTCGGCATGCCCGGCATGCACGGCACGGTCTCCGCGGTTTACGGGCTGCAGAAGGCGGACCTCATCGTGGCGCTGGGCGCGCGCTTCGACGACCGGGTGACCGGCCAACTGGAGTCCTTCGCCCCCGACGCGGCGGTGGTGCACGCCGACATCGACCCGGCCGAGATCGGCAAGAACCGGCACGCGGACGTGCCGATCGTCGGCGACGCCCGGCACGTCATCGACGAGCTCATCGCCGCGGTCGGCGCCGAGCAGTCGGCCGGACACACCGCCGACCTCGCCGACTGGTGGACCCAGCTCGAGGACCTGCGCAACCGCTACCCGCTGGGCTACGACGAGCCGGCCGACGGCACGCTCTCCCCGCAGTACGTGATCAAGCGGCTGGGCGAGATCGCCGGCCCGGACGCGATCTACGTGGCCGGGGTGGGCCAGCACCAGATGTGGGCCTCCCAGTTCATCTCCTACGAGAAGCCGCACACCTGGCTGAACTCCGGCGGTCTCGGCACGATGGGCTACGCCGTGCCGGCGGCGATGGGCGCCAAGGTCGGCAAGCCCGACACGGTGGTCTGGGCGGTGGACGGCGACGGCTGCTTCCAGATGACCAACCAGGAGTTGGCCACCTGCGCCCTGGAGGGCATCCCGGTCAAGATCGCCGTGATCAACAACGGCAACCTCGGCATGGTCCGGCAGTGGCAGACGCTCTTCTACAACGAGCGCTACTCCAACACCGAGCTGGGCACCCACAAGCACCGCATCCCGGACTTCGTGAAGCTCGCCGAGGCGCTCGGCTGCGTCGGGCTGCGCTGCGAGAACGCCGCCGACGTCGACAAGACCATCGCGGCCGCCATGGAGATCAACGACGCCCCGGTGGTCATCGACTTCGTGGTCGGCAAGGACGCCATGGTGTGGCCGATGGTCGCCGCCGGCACCAGCAACGACGAGATCATGTTCGCCCGCGGCGTCCGCCCGGTCTTCGACGAGGATGACCTGTAGCCATGACCGAGCGCAGCGAGGGCCATGAGGGCATGACGGGAATGACATCTGACATGAGTGAGCGAAGCGAGGTCGTGGCATGACGGTGCACACGCTTTCGGTCCTGGTGGAGAACAAGCCAGGTGTCCTGGCCCGGGTGTCCGGGCTCTTCTCCCGGCGCGGGTTCAACATCGACAGCCTGGCCGTCGGCGAGACCGAGAACCCCGACGTCTCCCGCATCACCATCGTGGTCAACGCCGAGTCCTCTCCGCTGGAGCAGGTCACCAAGCAGCTCAACAAGCTGGTCAACGTGCTCAAGATCGTCGAGCTGGATCCGCAGGTCTCGGTGGCCCGGGAGTTGCTGTTGGTCAAGGTCCGCGCCGACCGGGCGGCCCGCAGCCAGGTGCTGGAGACGGTGAGCCTGTTCCGCGCCCGGGTGGTCGACGTGGCTCCGGACACGCTGACCATCGAAGCCACCGGCACGCCGGACAAGCTGGACGCGTTGCTGCGCGACCTCGAACCCTTCGGCATCAAGGAGATGGTCCAGTCGGGGCTGGTGGCGATCGGGCGCGGCTCGCGTTCGATCACCGCGGGGCCCGCGCTACGGGCCGCCTGACCTGACGGGCGGCCCGCGCGGGCCGCCGTCGACCCAACCGCACAGACCACGACGGGCCGTCCGGGCCGTCGTACGAAAGGGAAGTTTCATGAGCGTTGAGGTGTACTACGACGACGACGCCGACCTGGGCCTGATCCAGGCCAAGAAGGTCGCGGTCATCGGCTACGGCAGCCAGGGCCACGCCCATGCGCTGTCGCTGCGCGACTCCGGTGTCGACGTGGTCATCGGCCTGCCGGTGGGCTCGAAGAGCCGGCCGAAGGCCGAGGAGCAGGGTCTGCGGGTGGTGTCGCCGGCCGAGGCGGCGGCCGAGGCCGACGTGATCATGGTGCTCGCCCCGGACACCGCCCAGCGCAGCCTCTACACCGAGGCGATCGCGCCCAACCTGGCTCCGGGCAAGGCGCTCCTCTTCGGCCACGGCTTCAACATCCGCTACGACCTGATCAAGCCGCCGGCCGAGATCGACGTCGCGATGATCGCCCCGAAGGGCCCGGGGCACCTGGTCCGCCGCCAGTACGTCGACGGCAAGGGCGTGCCCTGCCTGGTCGCGGTCGAGCAGGACGCCTCGGGCAACGCCTTCGCGCTGGCCCTGTCGTACGCCAAGGGCATCGGCGGCACCCGGGCCGGTGCCATCCGGACCACCTTCACCGAGGAGACCGAGACCGACCTCTTCGGTGAGCAGGCGGTGCTCTGCGGCGGCGCGGCGGCGCTGGTGCAGACCGGCTTCGAGGTGCTCACCGAGGCCGGCTACGCGCCCGAGGTCGCCTACTTCGAGTGCCTGCACGAGCTGAAGCTCATCGTCGACCTGATGTACGAGGGCGGCATCGCGCGGATGCGCTACAGCGTCTCCGACACCGCCGAGTACGGCGACCTCTCTCGCGGCCCGCGCGTGATCGACGCCCGGGTCAAGGAGGAGATGCGCAAGATCCTCGGTGAGATCCAGTCCGGCGAGTTCGCCCGCGAGTGGATCGCCGAGGACGACGCGGGCCGGCCGAACTTCGCCAAGTGGCGGGCCGAGGGCGCGGCGCACCCGATCGAGGAGACCGGCCGGAAGCTGCGCGGCATGATGAGCTGGGTCGACCGCCCGATCACCGAGACCGCCTGACGTTTCCCCGGTGCGTCCGGTCGTCGGGTACGACCGAGCGCTCCACCGGCGGCCCCGACCCGGCGCTCTCCCCAGCGCCGGGCCGGGGCCGCCGTCGTTGCTGCCAGTCCGCGAAGCCGAGTCGGATGCTCACGTGGTGGGACCGGGTGACCAACGCCTCGGCCAGGGCCGGGCCGGGGGTGGATCGACCTGGGCCGGCGGGCGGAGCAGGCACGCCGCCTCCTCCGCTGGCGGTGCCGCGTGCGGTTGTATCGGCGCAACGTGACGGTGAACGGCGGGTGGCCGGCGGCCGACACGGTGTGTGAGGGCGCTCACCCCGCGGTCCGGGGCACCTCGGCCAGCCCGCCCCCTACGATCGCGTTAGGTGCGTAGCCGGCACCTGACGGCCATGATCCGGATCGGCGCAGGGCGCAGTGCGGCGTCCGACCGCCCCGGCCGACCGCTCTGACTACAGCTACGAGGACCGATGAATCCTGTCGTACTGATCGCCGAAGAACTCGCTCCCGCCGCCATCGAGGTGCTCGCGCACGACTTCGACGTCCGCCACGTCGACGGCACCGACCGCCCGGCCCTGCTCTCCGCGCTCGCCGAGGCCGACGCCGTCATCGTCCGCAGTGCCACTCAGATCGACGCCGAGGCGATCGCCGCCGCGCCGCGGCTCAAGGTGGTCGCCCGCGCCGGTGTGGGTCTGGACAACGTCGAGGTGCCGGCCGCCACCGCACGGGGCGTCATGGTCGTCAATGCCCCCACCTCCAACATCGTCTCCGCCGCCGAGCAGGCCGTCGCACTGCTGCTCGCCGTCGCCCGCAACACCGCCGCCGCGAGCGCCGCGCTGAAGGCGGGGGAGTGGAAGCGGTCCAAGTACACCGGCGTGGAGATCCAGGGCAAGACCGTCGGCGTGGTCGGCCTCGGCCGGATCGGCGTGCTCTTCGCCCAGCGGATCGCGGCCTTCGGCACCCGGCTCATCGCGTACGACCCGTACATCCAGCCGGCCCGTGCGGCCCAGCTCGGCGTCCGCCTGGTGGGCCTGGAGGAGCTGCTGCGGGAGAGCGACTTCATCTCCATCCACCTGCCGAAGACGCCGGAGACGGTCGGCCTGATCGGCGAGAAGGAGCTGGCCGTCGTCAAGCCGGGCGTCCGGATCGTCAACGCCGCCCGGGGTGGTCTCGTCGACGAGCAGGCCCTCGCCGACGCGATCGCCGAGGGGCGGGTCGCCGGCGCCGGCGTGGACGTCTACGCCAAGGAGCCGTGCACCTCCTCGCCGCTGTTCGCCTTCGACAACGTGGTGGCCACCCCGCACCTGGGCGCCTCCACCAACGAGGCGCAGGACAAGGCCGGCCTGGCGGTGGCCAAGAGCGTGAAGCTGGCGTTGCAGGGCGAGTTCGTGCCGGACGCGGTGAACGTGCAGGCCGGCGGCGTCGTCGCCGAGGACGTCCGGCCGCTGCTGCCGCTGGCCGAGAAGCTCGGCCGGGCGTTCACCGCGGTGGCGGGCGGGATCGCCGCCAGCGTGACCGTCGAGGTGCGGGGCGAGATCGTCAACCACGACGTGTCGGTGCTCAAGCTCGCCGCGACCAAGGGCCTGTTCAGCTCGGTGGTCGAGGAGCAGGTCACCTACGTCAACGCGCCGCACCTGGCCGCCGAGCGCGGCGTCGAGGTCACCCTGGCGACCCAGGCCGACACGGTCGAGCAGCCCACGCTGGTCACCGTCCGCGGCGCCCTGCCCGACGGGCGGACGGTCAGCGTCTCCGGCACGGTGACCACCAGCGGTGCGCGCGACGTCATCAAGCTGACCGAGGTGGACGGTTTCGACGTGGAGATCGGCGCGGAGGGCATCCTGCTCTTCCTCCGCTACGCCGACCGCCCCGGTGTGGTCGGCACCGTCGGCACGCTGCTCGGCGAGGCCGGCATCAACATCGCGGCCATGCAGGTGGCCCGTCGGGAGGCCGGCGGCGAGACGCTGATGACGCTCACCGTCGACCAGGCGCTCGGCGCCGACCTGCTCACCTCCGCCGCCGACTCGATCGGCGCGACGGCGGCCAGCGCCGCGGACCTGCGCGACGAGTGATCTGACGGCAGCACAACGGGGGGCCCGGCGATCCGCCGGGCCCCTTCGCCGTACCGGGGCCGGTTGCCGGTCCCGGTGCTCAGCCGGGCAGCCGGGCCGGTGGCGGGTAGACCGAGCCGTCCTGGGCGTCGAAGAGCATCAGCCCGTGCTCGCCGGCGAGCCGCTCGATGTCGAGCAGCACCTGATCCGCGCAGGTCGGATACAGGTTCATCTCGATGTGGTCGTTGGCCGCGTGCAGCGGGGCGACCTCCCACGGGGTGCCCGGCCTGGCCGGCCGGTCGGGGTACGCGGCGGTGATCGCCCGGTAGAACGTCACCACGCGCGGGTCGGGATGACGGTCGACGTGCTGCCCCTGCCGGCACCGCTGCACCGCTGCTCGCACGTCCTCAGGCGTCGCCCCGTCCGGCAGGGCCCACACGCTCAGATCGAAACTCACGGCGCACAGCGTGCCATTGAACGTTCACCGTGTCGAAACTGCCCCGCCGCAGGCCAGCCGTTGAGTTGCCACACTCCTGGCGGGACGGTCCGCTGTGGAGACTCTTGCGTCGAGTTGCGTCGATTCGCTAGCGTACCGGTGCGGTCACCGGCCGAGTCCGGGACGTCGGCCCGTCTTCGGGTGGCGCGGTCGACCCTCGGCCCGACCGGCCCGCACCCCTCGATTGCGCGAGCCACGCGCACTCGTCGCTGACCGGCCCCCACGGCCGTTGCCGCGGGCGTGGGGGCCGATCGCGCGGCCCCGGGCGGTTTTTCAGCGGCGGTGGGCTCAGCGGCGGTGGGCGAAGAGCGCCCGATAGTCCGAGCCACCCCGGAACCACGCGAGCCCGCTCGGGCCGGCGGCGTAGAGCGCGGTGGCGTAGGCGTCGGCCACCGCGAGGTCCGGGCCCACCACGGTCGCGGCGAGCAACTGATCTGCCGGCTCCCCGGTGTGCGGGTCGACCACGTGCCCCTGTCGTCCGCTCACCCCCGAGGTGCCGACCGCGCCGGTGGTCATCTCCAGCACCAGCGGCGTCTGGTCACGGTCGGTCGGATGGTGCACGGCCACCCGCCACGGCCCGCCGTGCGCCGCGTGGCCCCGTACCACCAGGTCGGCGCCGGTGACCACGGCGTAGTCGTGGATGCCGTTGGCGCGCAGCCGGGCGGCCGCCCGCTCCACGGCCCAGCCGCCGAGCAGACCGCCGGGATCGAAGCCGCCGGGCACCGCCCAGGCGTCGAACCAGCCGTCGGTGGCCGCCCGCATCGCGGCGCAGCGGTCCACCAGGTCCGCCAGCGGGGCGTACGACGCGGGGCTGATCTCGCCGCGGCGCAGCCGGGAGACCAGGCTCTCCGGGCGGGTAGGGCCGTAGGTGAGGTCGATCGCGCGCAGCTCGGCGACCGCGTCCCGCAGCGCCTCACCGACCGCCCGCCGGCCCAGCCAGTCGGGCGCGTTGAGCAGCAGCGTGTAGTCGGCCGTGGCGGTCTGTACGGTGTGCTGCACCGCGATCCGGTCGCCGGTCACCGTGCCGGCCCGGTCGAACCGCGGGGTACGAGGGCCGAGCCGCAGATCCGGACGGCGATGCCGGAAGGCGGACAGGTCGGGCCACCGGGTCCGCGGCTGCTCGTCGATGCGCATGGCGAATCGCTCCCTCGCGATGGGCGGCCACGCCCTCGCGACCACCGGCACGGGCCCCCGTGACCCGCTCGACTACCAGGCTAAGCAGCGAAGATGACCGCACCATGAGTCTCGCCTGGGAGAGTGCTGTGCATACCGCAGTCCCATGATATGGACGATCTGTACCGGGGTGCGGGACGTCGACGTACCGTGGTCGGGACGGCGAGCAGAGGAGCACAAGCGTGGCACGGATCGCGGTGGTGGCCGGGGACGGGATCGGTCCCGAGGTGGTCGCGCAGGCCCGCAAGGTTCTCGACGCGGTGCTCCCCGGCGTACAGGCCACCGAGTACGACCTCGGCGCCGCCCGCTGGCACCGCACCGGCGAGGTGCTGCCCGACTCCGTGCTGGCCGAGCTGGCCGGGCACGACGCGATCCTGCTCGGCGCGGTCGGCGATCCGACCGTGCCGCCCGGCGTGCTGGAGCGCGGCCTGCTGCTCAAGCTGCGGTTCGCCTTCGACCAGTACGTCAACCTCCGCCCGTCGCGGCTCTGGCCCGGGGTGGCCGGCCCGCTCGGCAGTGTGAAGCCGGGCGAGGTCGACCTGGTCGTGGTGCGCGAGGGCACCGAGGGGCTCTACGCCGGCGCCGGCGGCTCACTGCACCGGGACACCCCGGCCGAGATCGCCACCGAGGAGAGCCTGAACACCCGGCACGGGGTGGAGCGGGTGATCCGCGACGCGTTCGCCCGGGCCCGCCGCCGCGAGCGGCGCAAGGTCACTCTCGTGCACAAGACCAACGTGCTGACCCACGCGGGCTCGCTCTGGTCGCGCACCTTCGACGCGGTCGCCGCCGAGCACCCCGACGTGAGCACCGAGTACCAGCACGTCGACGCCGCGGCGATGTTCCTGGTCACCCAGCCCCAGCGCTACGACGTGGTGGTCACCGACAACCTCTTCGGCGACATCCTCACCGACATCGCCGCCGCGGTGACCGGCGGCATCGGGCTGGCGGCCAGCGGCTGCATCAACCCGGAGGGCAGCTACCCCTCGATGTTCGAGCCGGTGCACGGTTCGGCGCCGGACATCGCCGGGCAGGGGGTGGCCGACCCGGTCGCCGCCGTGCTCTCCGCCGCCCTCCTGCTCGACCAGCTCGGGCACGGCGACGCCGCGGCCCGAGTCACCGCCGCGGTCGCCACCGAGCTGGCCGGCCGGGCGCCGGGCGTACCGGTGCGCACCGCGGAGGTGGGCGACCGGCTCGCCGGTCACGCCGCCGGCTGACGCCGGCCCGGCGCGAATACTCGGCCGGTCCCGGCTCGGGCGGCCGGGCTCCGGCGACCTGAGCCCGGCGCGGCGCCGGCGGCGCGGCTGCGACCGCCCGGCCCGGCGGTGCCTTCGATGGCCGCGCGGCCCGCACCGGGCGCAACCGCAGCGCACCTCGGCGTGCAGGCCCGTTCCTGTTCCGGGCGACCGTCGTGGTCCGTCGGACGGCGACGGCGGCGGGCGCTTCGGGCACCGCCCGTTCGGGGCCGTCGCACGGCCCGGGCGGCGCTACCCGCTGAACGAACGTTCGGGGTAAGTTTTCTGAGCATCAGTGCAGTCGGCGTGCGGTCCCGCACGCCGTTGTCCGGCAGGGAGGTCAGCGCGATGAGCGGTGGTGACAAGCTCGAATTCGAGATCCGTCCGAATCCCGCGCCGGTATCCGCCGCGGACCGGGCCGCTCTGCTGGCCAACCCCGGGTTCGGGCGGGTCTTCACCGATCACATGGTGACCATCCGCTACGCCGACGGCAAGGGCTGGTACGACGCCCGGGTCGAGGCGCGTGGTCCGATCCCGATGGACCCGGCGGCCGCCGTGCTGCACTACGCGCAGGAGATCTTCGAGGGGCTCAAGGCGTACCGCACCGCCGACGGCGGGGTGACCATGTTCCGGCCCGAGGCCAACGCCGCCCGGTTCGCCACCTCGGCGCAGCGGATGGCGATGCCGGCCCTGCCGCAGGAGGCGTTCGTCGACTCGCTGCGTCAGCTCATCGAGATCGACCGGGAGTGGATCCCGACCGGCGCCGACGGCAGCCTCTACCTGCGACCGTTCATGTTCGCCAGCGAGGTCTTCCTCGGCGTCCGCCCGGCCAACGAATACCTCTACGTGGCGATCGCGTCGCCGGTCGGGGCGTACTTCGCCGGCGGGGTCAAGCCGGTGAAGGTGTGGGTCTCTCCGGACTACACCCGGGCCGCCCCTGGTGGCACCGGCGCGGCGAAGTGCGGCGGCAACTACGCGGCCTCCCTGGTCGCCCAGGCCGAGGCGATCGAGCACGGGTGCGACCAGGTGGTCTTCCTGGACGCGGTGGAGCGTCGGTTCGTCGACGAGCTGGGCGGCATGAACGTCTTCTTCGTCTACGACGACAACACTGTGGTGACGCCGCCGCTGACCGGCACGATCCTGCCCGGCATCACCCGGGAGTCGGTGCTCACCCTCGCCGCCGAGGCCGGGCACCGGGTCGTGGAGCAGCCGATCACCTTCGCCGACTGGCAGGCGGACGCGGCCAGTGGCCGGCTGCGCGAGGTCTTCGCGTGCGGCACCGCCGCGGTCGTCACCCCGATCGGCGAGGTCCGCTTCCCGGACGGGGAGTTCCTGATCGGCGGCGGCGAGCCGGGGCGGGTCACCATGGCGCTGCGCCAGCAGCTGGTCGACCTGCAGCGCGGCGACGCCCCCGACCCGCACGGTTGGGTGCGGCGCGTCCTCTGAGACCGATTGGCCACGGCCCCTGCCCCTTCGCGGGAGCGGGGGCCGTAGCCGTTTGCGGGTGCGGGTGGGGCTAATCGAGCAGGTGCTCGCGCAGAGCGGTGAGCTGGGCGTCGGTGACCCCCGCGTGCCGCAGGTAGCCCTCGACCGACCCGTGTCCGGTGCGCAGTTCGGCGAGGAAGAGCCGCATCGCGTCGGGCGGCGAGGCGAGGAACGGCGCCGGCACTTCCGCAGCGTCCGGCGCGGTGGCGGCGAGCCAGGCGCTGTACCGCTGCGACGCCGCGCTGCTCAGCCCGTAGTCCTCGGCGATCTCGTCGTCGGCCACGCCGAGCACGGCGAGAGTGAGCGCGCAGACGATGCCGGTGCGGTCCTTGCCGGCCACGCAGTGCACGACGACGGGGGCGTTGGTGGCATCGGCGATCAGCCCGATCGCCTCGGCCACCCCGGCCGTGCCGGTCTGCGCGAGGTCGGCGTACCGGTCGGCCAGGTAGCGGGCCAGGCTGGTCCCCGGCTCGTGCGGCCGCTCACCCCACTCGGCGTGCTCGGGATGGATGTGCCGCCAGGTCAGGCCGTCCCAGTCGGGAACGCGGCCGTCACGCTCCACTTCGTACGGACGGCGCAGGTCGACCACCGTGCGGACGCCGAGGGCGGTGAAGGCCGCCCGGTCGGTCTCGTCCAGCCGGTGCAGCGAGTCGGAACGGTAGAGCCGGCCCTGGCGCACGGTGCGCCCGTCGTGGCCGGCGTAGCCGCCGACGTCACGGAAGTTGAACGTCGCGGAGAACGGGATGTGCCGGGTGACCTCGGTGGCGTCCACCCCTGACACGGTACCGGCCGGCGGGGCTGAGCCCCACCGGCCGGCCAACAGGAACTACCGTCACCTGGCGGTACCCGGCGGAATGGCCGAGTACGTGTCGCCGTAGTAGCCACCGAGCTTGTCCCGGTATGTCGGGTCGGTGTCGGCGGTCTCGTCGAACTCGGGCGCGGCCTTGATCTGGTCCTTGCTCCGGTCGACGTAGACCTTCCGCTCGTCGTGGTCGACGTGGTTGACGGTGCCGGCAGGGATCATGACCTTCTTACCGAAGATCCACGGACCGGTGTCGACCACGAGGAAACTAGAGTTCACCTCGTGGCTGGCACGGTCCACCTTGCCGATGCCGCCGTCGCCCGCTTCCACCTTGTAGCCCACCAGGTCGACGCCGGTCACGCCGGCCTCGTCCCGGTAGCGCCACGGGTCGAAGGCGCCGCCGGGCGTGTCACCCGGGAAGGCGCCCTGTCCACCGTGCACGAGCGGGTCCGGCGTCCCGTGGGTCGTTCGAGGGTCGAGCCGCTCCATGGCGTTTCACTCCTCTACTCGACTGATCGGGGGTTGGTGCCCTGTCAGCCCCATGTCCTACCCGGTGTCGAGATCGCTACACCCCCGCCACGGAAAAAGGACCGGCCGGTGTGACCGGCCGGCCCTTCTCGTCGGCGATGCTCAGGCGAGCGCGGCCTCCGCGTCGTACGCGACTGCGGCGGCGTGCACCACGGAGGCGATCCGCAGCCCCTCGTGCACCTGCTCACGGCTGAAGCCGGCGGCTCGCAGGGTCTTCTCGTGCGACTCGAGGCAGACGCCGCACCCGGTGATCGCCGAGACGGCGAGGCACCAGAGTTCGAAGTCCACCTTCTCCACACCCGGCCTGGCGATGATCTGCATCCGCAGTCGAGCCGGGATCGACTGGTACTGCTCGTCGCCGATCAGGTGCTTGGCCCGGTAGTAGATGTTGTTCATCGCCATGATGGTCGCCGCGGCCTTGGCCGCCTCGACCGCCTCCGGCGCGAGGTGTTCGGCCGCCTCGGCGGCGATCTCCCTCAGCACCACCGGGTTGCGGGCGGCCACCGCGCAGGCCAGAGCGGTGCCCCAGGCCTGGTCCGGCTTCAGCGTCGAGGTGGTGATGGTCGAGCCGAGGTTGAGCTTGATGTCCTTGGCGTAGTCGGGCAGGCCCGCCTTGATCGCGTCGAGGCCCACGGTCAGACTCCGGCGCCGGCGAGCAGCGTGTTGGCGTCCAGGGTCGCGCCGCCCTTGTTCCAGTTGCAGGGGCAGAGCTCGTCGGTCTGCAACGCGTCGAGCACCCGCAGCACCTCGGAGACGTTGCGGCCGACCGAGCCGGCGGTGACCATCGCGAACTGGATCTCGTTGTCCGGGTCGATGATGAAGGTCGCCCGCTGGGCCACGCCGTCCGCGCCGAGCACGCCGCAGTCGCTGGTCAGCTCGCGCTTGATGTCGCTCATCATCGGGAACGGCAGCTCACGCAGGTCCGGGTGGTCCTTGCGCCACGCGTAGTGGACGTACTCGTTGTCCACCGACACGCCGAGAACCTGGGCGTCCCGGTCGGCGAACTCGCCGTTGAGCCGGCCGAACTCGGCGATCTCGGTGGGGCAGATGAAGGTGAAGTCCTTCGGCCAGAAGAAAACGACCCGCCACTTGCCCTGGTGGGACTTGTGGGTGATCGTCTCGAACGCCTTGTCCGCGTCGAGCGAGACGCAGGCGGTGAGTTCGTACTCGGGGAAGCGGTCACCGACAGTGAGCAAGAGTCCTCCTTGACGCCGGCACGAGGCCGTTAACTGGATCAGTTCCAGATACTGCCGCAGCAGCGTTTTCCCTTGACAGCGCCCAGATGACTTGTGAAGTCGATCACGGATGATGGTCTCTGGCCGGGTGCTCGGCGCTCGCGCCGTACGACAACCCTCCGTCACTGTCCCGACATGTGGATTGTTCCTCCCAAAACCAGTGAGCGGGTGGCAGAGTACCGATCGTGAACAGCACCGCCCTGATTCTTGGCAGCTAGCGCGCCGGCCCCTCCCCGCCGAGCGCGCAGACCTCCCGCATCCGCGGGGGGTCTTTTTGTTGCTCCCGGCGGTCCCGTCCGGTCGATGCCCGCAGCCCACCCGCGTCCCGCAGCTCGTTGGAGAGAAAGGCACGCCATGAGGTTCCAGGTCTACGACACGACGTTGCGCGACGGCGCGCAGCGCGAGGGGCTCAGCTACTCGGTGGTCGACAAGCTGGCCGTGGCCCGGCTGCTCGACGAGTTCGGGGTCGGCTTCATCGAGGGCGGCTGGCCGGGGGCGGTGCCGAAGGACACCGAGTTCTTCCACCGGGCGCGTACCGAACTCGACCTGCGGCACGCGGTACTGGTCGCGTTCGGCGCCACTCGGCGGGCCGGCGTCGCGGTCGGCGAGGACCCGCAGGTGCGCGCGCTGCTCGACGCGGAGACGCCGGCGGTGGCGCTGGTCGCCAAGGCCGACCTGCGGCACGTCGAACGGGCGCTGCGCACGACGGCGGGGGAGAACCTCGCCATGATCCACGACACGGTGGCGCACCTCGTCGCCGAGGGGCGACGGGTCTTCGTCGACGGCGAGCACTTCTTCGACGGCTACCGCAACGACCCGGCGTACGGCGCGGCGGTGGTGGAGACGGCACTGGCCGCCGGCGCTGAGGTGATGGTGCTCTGCGACACCAACGGCGGGATGCTCCCGTCGCAGGTCAGCGCGGTGATCGCCGATGTCACCGACCGGCTCGGCGTGGCACCGGAGCGGCTCGGCATCCACTGCCAGAACGACACCGCCTGCGCGGTGGCCAACACCATCGCCGCCGTCGAGGCCGGCGTCCGACACGTCCAGGGCACCGCCAACGGGTACGGCGAGCGCCCGGGCAACGCCGACATCTTCGCGGTCGTCGCCAACCTCCAACTCAAGCTTGGGCTGCCCGTACTACCGGCGGGCTGCCTGGAACAGATGGTGCGGGTCTCGCACGCCATCGCCGAGATCGCCAACATCGCCCCCGACACTCACCAGGCCTATGTCGGGGCCGCGGCCTTCGCCCACAAGGCGGGGCTGCACGCGAGCGCGATCAAGGTCGACCCGTTGCTCTACAACCACGTGGACCCGTCGGTGGTGGGCAACGACATGCGGATCCTGGTTACCGAGATGGCCGGTCGGGCCAGTGTCGAGCTCAAGAGTCGTGAGCTCGGTCTGGACCTGGCCGGCCATCCGGAGACCCTGTCCCGGGTGACCAGGCGGGTGAAGGAACTGGAGGCCGGTGGCTGGTCGTTCGAGGCCGCCGACGCCTCGTTCGAGCTGCTGGTCCGCTCCGAGCTGCCGGAGGGCGCCCCGGCGCGGCCGTTCGCGCTCGAGTCGTACCGGGTGCTGGTCGAGCACCGGGAGGACGGCGCGGTGGTCTCCGAGGCCACCGTCAAGATCCGGGTACGCGGTGAGCGGGTGATCGCCACCGCCGAGGGCAACGGCCCGGTCAACGCCCTGGACGAGGCGCTGCGGGTCGGGCTGGCCCGGCACTACCCGGAGCTGCGTGACTTCGAGTTGGCCGACTACAAGGTGCGCATCCTGGAGGGCAGCCACGGCACCGGCGCGGTGACCCGGGTGCTGGTGGAGACCGCCGACGGCGCCGGACGCGACTGGACCACGGTCGGTGTGCACCCCAACGTGGTCGAGGCGAGCTGGCACGCCCTCGTCGACGCCCTCACCTACGGCCTCTCCCGCGCCAAGGTCTGACCCGCCTGGTCGGGGGTGGGGAGGCGGAGGGTGGCGAGGACCGGCCGGTGATCGCTGCCGGCGAGGGGCCGGACCTCGACCGCCTGGGCGGCGATCCGCCGGTCGACCAGGACGTGGTCGATGGTGACCGGCGGGATCAGGTCGCCGTCGTACGGCCCCCAGGTGCCGACCAGCCCCTGACCGGTCGCGTCGGCCGCGTCCACGTAGCCGGTGCCCAGCAGGGCCCGCAGCGGTGCGTGGTCCAGGGTCGCGTTGAAGTCGCCGGCCAGGATCCGCAGCGTGCCGTCCGGGGTGGCCGGGGGTTGCGCCGCCAGGTCGGCGCGCCAGAAGCCGACCTGGTCGACGGCGTACGGCGCGGACGGGTGCGCGGACTCGACCCGTACCGGTGGTGCGCCGGGGACGGTGAGGGTGCCGTAGGCCTGGGTGAAGCCCCAGCCGCCACGGTTGCTGCGGACCCCGGCGTCGCTGATCGGGAAGCGTGCGTAGAGGCCGGAGCCGGGGGTGCCGACGAGCGGGTTGAGCTGCCGGTGGGGCAGCAGCCGGTCGAGCCCGAGCCGGTCGAGGTCGGCCTGCGCGCCGGGGGTGAACTCCTGCACGACCAGCACGTCGACGCGGTGCCGGCGGACCAGGTCGACCAGCGCGGCCGGATCGGCGGCTCCGGCCAGCAGGTTGGCGGTGAGCAGTCGTACGGTCGGGCCGCGGGCCGGTGGCGGCGCCGAGCCGAGCGCCCGCGGCGCGACCACGCCGAGCAGCGCCACCGCCGCCACCGCCGCGACCAGCGCCGGCCACCGCCGCCGCAGGGCGAGTGCGAGCACCACCGGCGCCAGGCTCCAGGCCGCGACGTACGGCGTGAAGGCGAGCGCCTGCACCAGCGGCCCGCGGTCCAGGCCGGCCAACCGGAGCCCGGCCCAGATGGCGGCGGGTGTCACGGCGAGCCAGCAGAGTGCGTCGACCGCTCGCCGCCGCCGACTATCGGCCGGCCGTACCCGAGGCTCGGTGATCATGCGAGCAATCTATCCCGCGCCGCACGCGGGCATGGCCCGGCAATTTCGTGAATGGTCACGCGTTCACATTTCACAATTCTTCTGCCAGGTAGGCGACAGTTGCCGGGCCGCTTGTCGCTATTGACGTCCAGCTTTTTGCGGTGCTACGTTCCACGTGGTCAAAGCTCCGCAACTCTGAGTAGTAATACCTGCTCAGCTTGGGTGGAAATTGATTGAGGAAGCAAATCACGGTGCGCTGAAGCTATTTCCTCGACAGTTTTCGGGCGGAGTCAGTCGACGATGGAAAAACAAGGCTGTCATCCGTCCCGCCCCGCGGGTCGGCCGAATTTTCACGGTCACACAAGGGGGACCTGTCATGACCACACCATTCCGACGTAAGGCGATCGCTGTCGCGTTCGCCGTTCTCGGACTCACCCTGGCCGGGGGCGGCATCGCCGTCGCCCAGCCGGCCGCGAAGGCGCCGGAAGCCGTCCAGCCGGCGGCTCGCAGCACCAGCACCCAGCCGCCGGTCACGGCCGAGTCGGCCCGTAAGGCGCGGGCCGCGCTCAACGCCAACAGCACCCTCATCGCCAGCACCAGCATCACCGTCGTCAACGCCAACGGCACCAAGGCCCGCGGCGCCGGCACCGTCATCAAGTACGGCGTCGGCCAGTACGAGGTGCAGTACGGCTACATCGTCTCGGCCGGGGTCTACGTGGCCACCATCGGTCGGCCGGACCCCTGCTGCATCCCGGCGGGTGGCGAGATCGCGGTCGCACCGCGGCTCTCCACGCCCAACGCGGTCTTCATCCAGACCCGCAACTCGGCCGGTGTCGCGGCCGACCTGCCGTTCCACCTGGTCGTCCACACCAGCTGACGGCACCGGCGTCGGCCCCTGCGCGATCCGCGCGGGGGCCGCACCGTGTCCATACCTGTTGCGTGCCTCGTGCCGCCCCGGGCCGTCCGTCGCCCACTCAGGCGGGTTGTCCCGATCCGGGAGCGAAACGGCCGCTCCGGCGCTGATAATCCGACGTTTGTCCGGCCACCGCCACGGGAAGCAAGCACCGTGACGGACATCTCGGACACCCTGGCCAGCATGCCCAGCTCGGTCGAAGCCGAACCGACACCAGCCGAGCTGGAACAGACCCTCTTCGAGGTCAAACGCGTGATCGTCGGGCAGGATCGGCTCGTCGAGCGCCTGCTCACCGCCCTGATCGCCGACGGGCACTGCCTGCTCGAAGGGGTGCCCGGCGTGGCCAAGACCCTGGCCGCGCAGACCCTCGCCACAGTGGTCGGTGGCACCTTCTCCCGGATCCAGTTCACCCCGGACCTGGTCCCGTCGGACATCGTCGGCACCCGGATCTACCGGGCCTCCCAGGAGAGCTTCGACATCGAGCTGGGGCCGGTGATGGCGAACCTGGTGCTCGCCGACGAGATCAACCGGGCCCCTGCGAAGGTGCAGTCGGCGCTGCTGGAGGCGATGGCCGAGCGGCAGGTCTCCATCGGCGGGCGCAGCTATCCCGTCCCGACGCCGTTCCTGGTGCTGGCGACCCAGAACCCGATCGAGTCGGAGGGGGTCTACCAGCTGCCGGAGGCACAGCGGGACCGGTTCCTCATGAAGGTCGTCGTCGACTACCCGAGCGACGCCGACGAGCTGGCCATCCTCTACCGGATGAGCACCGACCGGCCCACGTCCCGGCAGGTGCTCGACCCGGAGCGGCTGCGGCAGCTGCAGGCCCGCGCCGAACGCGTCTTCGTCCACCACGCGCTGGCCGAGTACGTGGTCCGGCTGATCCTGGCCACCCGGGACCCGGGACGGTTCGGGCTGCCCGAACTCGCCCCGCTGCTGGCGTACGGGGCGAGCCCGCGAGCCACCCTCGGCCTGGTCGCCGCCGCCCGGGCCCAGGCGCTGCTGCGCGGGCGCGAGTACGTGCTCCCCGAGGACGTCCGCGAGCTGGCCACCGACGTGCTCTCGCACCGGCTGGTGCTCTCCTTCGACGCGGTCGCCGACGGGGTCACCGCCGAGTCGGTCGTGCGGCGGCTGGTCGAGGCGGTGCCCCCGCCCCGCCTGGCCACGAAGCCGGAGCAGGCCCCGGATCTGGCGGCGGCATGAGGCGCACCGAATCCGTCGCGGCCGTGCCGGCCGATCCCGGTCTCGCCGACCTCGCCCCCGACCAGCGGTTGCGTCGCCTGGAACTGACCGTCATCCGGCGCCTGAACGGCCTGCTGCACGGCCAGTACCGCGGTCTGCTGCCCGGGCCGGGGAGCGAGCCGGCGGGCAGCCGTGAGTACCGGCCCGGCGAGGACGAGGTGCGCCGGATGGACTGGGCGGTCACCGCCCGCACCAGCGTGCCGCACATCCGTCAGGTGGACGCCGACCGGGAGCTGACCACCTGGTTGCTGGTGGACGCCAGCCCGAGCATGGAGTTCGGCACCGCCGAGCTGGACAAGCGGGAGCTCTCCGTGGCGGCGGTCGCCGCGATCGGCTTCCTGACCGCGGGCGTCGGCAATCGGCTCGGCGCGCAACTGCTCACCCCGGCGGGACTGCGCCGGTTCCCGGCCCGCAGCGGGCGTACCCACCTGCTGAGCCTGCTGCGGGCGCTGCTGGCCGCCCCGCGCACCGGCGGGTACGACGAGGCGACCGCGCCCCTCGCGCCACCGGACCTGGCCGACGCGCTCGCCGCCGTGCAACGGGTGGCCGCCCAGCGTGGCCTGGTCGTGGTGGTCTCCGATTTCCTCGACGGGCTGCCCGACGACCCCGACCACCCGCCGCCCTGGGAGCGGACCCTGCGCCGTCTCGGCGTCCGGCACCAGGTGCTCGCGGTGGAGGTGACCGACCCGCGCGAGCTGGAGCTGCCGGACGTCGGCCTGGTCACGCTCGTCGACCCGGAGACCGGGCGCCGGCGCGAGGTGTGCACTTCGGACCGTGGGCTGCGGGACCGGTACGCCGTTGCGGCGGCCGCCCAGCGCGACCAGGTGCGTCAGGCGCTGCGCCGCAGTGGGGCGGCGCACCTGTCGTTGCGGACGGACCGGGACTGGTGTGCCGACATCGTGCGGCACGTGCACGCCCAGCGTCGGCTGGCCGCCGTGCCGGTCGGCGTCGGCCGGGGAGGTGCCGCGTGATCTGGCTGTCGCCGGCCCGGCTCTGGCTGCTGCTCGGCGTGCTCGCCCTGGTGGTGGGCTACCTGATGATGCAGCGCCGACGCAGCCGGTACGCGGTCCGCTTCACCAATCTGCGGCTGCTCGACCGGATCGCGCCGCAACGCCCGGCCTGGCGTCGGCACGTGCCCGCCGGGCTCTTCCTGGCCATGCTGGCGCTGCTGGTGGTCGGTTTCGCCCGGCCGACCGCCGAGGTGCGGGTGCCCCGGGAACGGGCCACCGTGATGGTGGCGGTGGACGTCTCCACCTCGATGCTCGCCACCGACGTCGACCCGGACCGGCTCGCCGCGGCCAAGGGCGCGGCCCGCAAGTTCGTGGACGGGCTGCCGGACGAGTTCAACGTGGGGCTTGTCGCGTTCGCCGGCAGCGCGGCGGTGCTGGTGCCGCCCGGCACGGACCGGGAGGCGCTGCACGACGGGGTCCAGCGCCTCGCCGAGGGGATCACCGGAGTGCAGGGGACCGCCATCGGTGAGGCGATCAGCACCTCGCTCGGCGCGGTGAAGGGCCTGGACAGCGAGGCGGCGAAGGCGCCGCCGCCGGCGCGGATCGTGCTGCTCTCCGACGGGGCGAACACCTCGGGCATGGATCCGATGGAGGCCGCCGCGGCGGCGGTCGCGGCGAAGGTGCCGGTGCACACCATCTCCTTCGGCACGCCCGGCGGTTTCGTGGACCGGGGCGGGCGCCCGATCCAGGTGCCGGTGGACGGGCAGACCCTGCACGCGGTCGCCGAGGAGACCGGCGGGATGTTCCACGAGGCCAGCACGACCGAGGAGCTGAAGGCGGTCTACGACGACATCGGCACCTCGGTCGGTTACCGCACCGAACGGCAGGACGTCTCCGCCCGGTTCATCGGTCTCGGACTGGTGTTCGCGATGGGTGCCGCGGCCGGCTCGATGCGCTGGTTCTCCCGCCTGCCCTGACGAACCGCGGCCGGCACGCGCCCGGCCACCGCCCAGGACACCGACGTGAGGAGTACGCATGGCAGTGCAGACCGGACTGGGCGAGCCGCGTGGTCCCTGGTTCGTCTCCCCGGAACTGGATCCGGACGGCCGGGCGCGCTGGGACGGGCCCGGATCGGGGCGGGACTCCGGCCGGCGCTGGCGGGTTCGGTTGCTGGCCGCCCTGGCGGTGGTGGCGCTCTCCACCGCCTCGGGCGCCGCGGCCGGCGGCTGGGTGGCCAGTCGTGGCGGCACCCCCGGCCCGGCGGCGGCGTCCGCGGCGCCGGTGCCGGCGGAACTGGTGACCGCGGCCGAGCGCACCGTGCCCGGGGTGGTGTCGGTGCTGGTCGGCGGCGGGGCGGCCGGTGCCGCGGCGGCCACCGGGTCCGGCTTCGCGGTCGACGACCAGCAGCACATCATCACCAACGACCACATCCTCGCCAAGGGCGGCGGCGGATCGGTCACCGTGGAGATGCCTGACGGGCGGCGCTTCACCGCGGAGGTGGTCGGCCGGGAGCCGAGCAGCGACCTGGCGGTGCTCAAGGTGCCGCCGAGCGCGGGGCTGGCGCCGTTGCCGCTGGCCAAGCCGGGCTCCACGCGGGTCGGTGAGCCGGTGCTGGCCGTCGGGTCGCCACTCGGCCTCTCCGGCACCGTCACGGCCGGGATCGTCAGCGCGCTCAACCGCCAGGTGCGCCTCGGGGCCAACCGGCATACGGCGGTGCAGACCGACGCGTCCATCAATCCGGGCAACTCGGGTGGGCCCCTGGTCAACGCGCGCGGCGAGGTGGTCGGGGTGAACACCGCCATCGCCACGATCGACGGGAACGGCTCGATCGGCATCGGCTTCGCCATCCCGATCGAGCAGGTGCAGCAGACCGCCGACACCATCATCGGCAAGGGCGGCTGAGCTGCGGGTACCGACGGGTAGCGCGAGCTGGGAAGGCATCGACTGTCGGATATCCGGCCCGGGAGCATCGGGCCATGGAAATATTACGCTGAGTATGGATACTGGCGGAGGTGGAGCGTCCTCTCATCGCGGTCCTCCTGGTGGCGGGCCTGCTCATCGGAACTGGCGTCGGATCGGCATACACCCGCGCCCGGCGCGGCTGGGCCGACTATCAAACGGTCAAGAAGAGCGTGCCGGGAGCCCGGAAGACGGCCTGGCTGCTGATCCGGGCGGTCACCACGAAGGTCGGCGTCATCGCGCTACTGCTGATCGGCGCGGTCGCCTACGCCGCGGTCGGCTCCGACGACGAGACCGCCGGACCGGCGCCAACCCCCTCAGTCACCCCGAGCGAGCGGCCCGGGCGATAGCCTCATGGGGTGGATGGCGGACTGCGGGTCAACGACCGGTGGGTCGTCCCCGCCGCCGAGCTCCGGGAACGCTTCTCCCGGTCCTCCGGCCCGGGCGGCCAGGGTGTCAACACCGCCGACTCCCGGGTCGAGCTGAGCTTCGACCTCGCCGGCTCGCCGAGCCTGCCGGAATCGCTGCGCGCCCGGGCGCTGAGCCGACTCGCCGGTCGGCTGGTCGACGGCGTGCTGACCATCGCGGCCAGCGAGCACCGGGCGCAGCTGGCCAACCGCGAGGCGGCCCGGGAGCGGCTGGCCGGCCTGCTTCGCGAGGCGGTGGCGCCGCCGCCCCCGCCGCGTCGACCGACCCGCCCGTCCCGGGGCGCCAAGGAGCGCCGGCTGGCCGAGAAGAAGCGTCAGTCCCAGCGCAAGCGGGAGCGCCGGGTCGACGGCGACTAGACGCCTGCGGCGACCGGCCGTCGACGGCCACCAGCGGTCGGCGGCGGCGCGCCGGTTATTCACGCGCGTCCGGCGGGTGCGGAGCACTACCGTCCTCCGGCATGGCCACCGACACCCTTCGACACCTGCACGGCGTACCCGTGCTCGACTGCGCCGACGACGGCCCGGCGCTGCGCGACCGCGACGCCGCGCTCGACGTGATCGGCGACGCGCTCGGGCGCGGCGCGGAGCTGGTCGTGCTCCCCGCGGCCCGGCTCGGCGACGAGTTCTTCCAGCTGCGCAGCGGGCTGGCCGGCGAGATCGTGCAGAAGTTCGTCAACTACCGGCTGCGGCTGGCAGTGGTCGGTGACATCTCCGCCCGGCTCGCTGCCAGCTCGGCGCTGCGCGACTTCGTGACCGAAGCCAACCGGGGTCACCAGCTCTGGTTCCTGGCCAGCCGGACGGAGCTTGACGACCGGCTCCGGCCGGCCGGCGGAGCAGAGCCGACGATGCCCGTGCCGTTCTCCGTCAAGCCCACCCTGACCGGCGAGCGGGTCGTGCTGCGCCCGTTCGTCGACGCCGACCTGGCCGTCTTCCGGGCTGTGCTGGCCGATCCCGAGGTGCAGCGGCTGACCGGCAGCCCGCCGGACGGGCCACCGGACGAGGAGCGGCTGCGGCAGTGGTACACCACCCGCAACGCCCAGACCGACCGGCTGGACCTGGCGGTGGTGGACCGGGCCGGCGGCGCCTGCGTCGGCGAGGCGGTGCTCAACCTCTGGGAGCCGCAGAACCACAGCTGCAGCTTCCGGATCCTGATCGGGCCGGGCGGACGCGACCGCGGCCTCGGCACCGAGGCCACCCGGCTGCTGGTCGGCTACGGCTTCGAGCGGCTCGGCCTGCACCGCATCTCGCTTGAGGTGTACGCCTTCAACCCGCGTGCCCGGCGGGCGTACGAGAAGGTCGGGTTCGTCGCCGAGGGCGTGCTGCGGGACGCGCTGCGCGACGGTGATGGCTGGGTGGACGCGACGGTGATGTCGATCCTGGCGTCGGAGTGGGCGGTGCACCACGGCCAACCCGGGTGAACACCCGCCGGCGCCCGGACGGGGAGTTCAATCCGGAACGGTGACCAGCAGCCGGTCGCGCAGCGCGGCGGCCCGTACCGCGAAGTCCCGCTGGGCGGCGGCGTACTCGGCGCGGCCCTGCGCGGTCTCCACCCGCACCGGCGGATAACCGAGCGCCGCCAGGTCGTAGGGACTGGCCCGCATGTCGAGCGTGCGGATCTCCCTGGCCAGGGCGAACGCGTCGGCGACCAACTCGGCGGGGACCAGCGGAGAGAGCTTGTACGACCACTTGTAAAGGTCCATGTTGGCGTGCAGGCAGCCCGGCTGCTCGTGCGCGTGCTGGGTCTCCCGGGTCGGGGTGAGCAGGTTCAACGGCCGGGCCGGCGCGGTGAAGAACCGGTACGCGTCGAAGTGGCTGCACCGGACCCGGTTCGCCTCCACCGCCCGGGCGGTCTGCTCCGGGCTGAGCCGCAGCGGCCAGGCGTTGTGCCGTACCTCCGCCTGGGTCTGCCGGTAGACCATCGCCCACTCGTGCATCCCGAAGCAGCCGAAGTGCGCCGGGCGGCCGGCGGTGGCCGCGAGCAGCGACCGGATCCAGCGGATCGACTCGGCGCGGCGGGCGCGTACCGCGGCCACGTCGAGGACGATTCCGTCGTCGGTGGCCCGGTAGTCGGCGCCGAACGCCGCCGGGTCGGCGCCGCGCAGCTCGACCCCGGCGCCCGGATGCCAGCGGCGCAGCTGGGCCGGGCGGTGCGAGTAGTAGGTGAAGAGGAAGTCCTCCACCGGGTGCTTCTCGCCCCGCCGTCGGCGGGCCAGGTGCGGGGTGAGCCAGGCGTCGACCCGCTCCTCGTGCGCCCGCTGCCGGGCCTGCCACTGCGCCGCGTCGAGCACGGTGGCGGGGGCGAGGGCGGCGGTCACGGCACCCAGCGTACGACCGCCGCCCACGGCTGGTCAGGGCACGTCCACCCGCACCCCGGCGGAGAAGACGCCGCTGCGCAGCTCCAGCTGCTTGGGCGGGTCCCGTCCGTCGACGGTGAAGACCAGCGGCAGCACCACCCGGCTGCCGGCGGCCACCGGTTGGGCGAAGACGTCCCGGCCCAGGTTGGCCTTGCGGGTGGCCGGCTCGTCGGTGCTCACCCACCGGCCGCCGGGCAGGTACGCCCGTTGCAGCTGCCCGTGCCAGGCCTGGTGCTCCGGAGTGAGGTTGCGCACCCCGACGGTCGCCTGGCACTGCCGCCCGGTGGTGGCGGCGGCCGCCGAGCAGGCCATCCGGTACACGGTGAACTCGAACGCCGTCTCACGCAGCGGCACGCCCACCGCGCCGGCGGCCCCGCTGCCCATCCAGGCCCCGCTGGTCGGCTGCTTGTCGGTGTCGATCGCGGCGACCCGGCGGGTGGCCGTCCAGCCGGCGGTGCCGGCGATCGCGGCGAGCACCACCACGGCCGAGCTGACCAGGAGCCAGACCGGCGGGCTACGCCGCCGGCCAGCCGGCCGGGGTGTCGCCGGGCGCGGATAGATGGTGCCCCGGCCCTGCCGAGGATCGCTGCTCGGGGCCGCGCCGCCGGCCAGGGCGGCGGCCACCGGTCGGCGGCGTCGCCGCCACACCCACCAGCCCGCGCCGGCCAGGAGCAGCACCGCCCCCAGCACCCCCAGCAACACCGGCGTCCGCTGCCAGAGCGGGGTCGAGGTCGTCTTGGCCGCCCCGGTGGCCGCCGCGCTCCAGGTGGCGGTGGCGCAGTCGTACGGACGGCTGCCATCGCTGGTGAACGCGCAGGCGGGCGCGGTCATCGGCTGGCCCGCCGGGGCGGTGGCGAGCGACGTGTTCAGCGTGGTGACGCTGCGCGCCGGCAGCTTCAACCGCCAGGTCACCTCGCTCGCCGACTGCGCGCCGACGTGGCTGGCCCGACCGCCGGCGGTGATCAGCGACGGTGCTGACCCCGGCGGCAGCTCCTGCCGGATCGTGGTCTCCACCGGGGCGCTCCCGCTGTTGCGGACGTGGATCCGGTAGGCCGGCGCCGGCGTGGGTGCCGGCGCCACCGCCACGGTGACCGGTGGCTTGGGTGGCGGCGGCATCGCCTGGGTGGGCGTGGGCACGGCCGGCGGCGCGGCGGGCATGCCCGCCCGGCCCGTGGGCGGCGCCGACGACTCCGGCGGTGACGGCTCGGGCGCCACCGCCGGTGGTCGCTGGTGCGCGGCCGCCGGTTCGCGGGCCACCGCGGGCAGTGCCGGCACGGCGGCGAGGATGCCGAGGCAGTGAACGAACACCGCCAGGGCCTTGTGGTGTCGTGTCGATGCAGGCATGCGAACGAACCTCCGGAGCCGACGCTATGGGCGGGATCACGTCGTGCGGGTACGAAGTGGCGAAACCGGCCCCGGTCGCCGTCGGTTCGCGTACTCTGCGCCGCCACACCCTCACCCACCTGGGCCCGGGGTCCTCGCCGGCGGGGATAGATTGGCCGGGTGCGTATCGCTCGTTTTGCTCATGCCAAGGGAATGTCGTTCGGGGTCGTCGAGGGCGAGCCGGAGGCCGGGCCGCAGGGCCTGACCATCGCCGAGATCGAGGGGCACCCGTTCGGCCCGATCAAGTTCAGCGGTGGCCGCTGGGCCCTCTCCGACGTCCGGCTGCTCTCACCGATCCTGCCCAGCAAGGTGGTCTGTGTCGGCCGTAACTACGCCGAGCACGCCGCGGAGCACGGCAGCGAGGTGCCGAAGGAGCCGCTGCTGTTCCTCAAGCCGTCCACCTCGGTGATCGGGCCGCGCGACGCGATCCGGCTGCCGATCTTCTCCAAGCAGGTCGAGCACGAGGCGGAGCTGGCGGTGGTGATCGGGGCGCCGGGCGCGCGCCGGGCCGACCGGGCCGCCGCCGAGCGGGCCATCTTCGGCTACACCTGCGCCAACGACGTGACCGCCCGCGACCTGCAGCGCTCCGACGGTCAGTGGACCCGGGCGAAGGGCTTCGACTCGTTCTGCCCGATCGGCCCGTGGATCACCACCGGGCTGGACGTCAGCGACCTGGAGATCCGCTGCGAGGTCGGCCCCGACCCGGACGCGATGGAGGTCCGCCAGCTGGGCCGGACCCGCGACATGGTCTTCGACGTGCCCGCGCTGGTGTCGTACATCTCGCACGTGATGACGCTGCTCCCCGGCGACGTGGTGCTCACCGGCACTCCGGCAGGGGTTAGCCCGCTCGCCGACGGGGATACGGTCAGCGTGCGGATCGAGGGGATCGGCGAGCTCACCAACCCGGTGGTCCCGGTCGCCTGATCCGGCGCCAACGTCCGAGAAACTACTGGTCAGGTGGGGTTTCGGGGGTTGGATTTGGCCTGTCGGTGGCGGGAGGGTAAAGTTCATTCCCGGCACCGCAAGGGGCCAATGGGGTATGGGGTAATTGGCAGCCCGACTGATTCTGGTTCAGTTAGTCTAGGTTCGAGTCCTGGTACCCCAGCAACCGACGTTCGCGAGAATGTCGGTCGCTGCAGTGTGTTGGAGTCCGGCTCCGCTCCCCGTCAGGGGGGCCGAAAAAGATCTCTGATAGACTTCAGCGGCGCCGCCCGGCAGGGCGGCGAAGGGAAAGATGGTTCTGGCCCCGTCGTCTAGCGGCCCAGGACGCCGCCCTCTCAAGGCGGTAGCGCCGGTTCGAATCCGGTCGGGGCTACAGCAGCAAGAGCCCGTCGCGCGCAAGCGCGGCGGGCTCTTCTCCTTTTGCCGGGTCTACCCTTACCCCCTCCCACCCTCCCCACACCCGTACCCCGCGCCTCCACCACGACGCCTCGCCTGTCGATCATGAAGTTGTTGTCCCGACACGCCGATCGGGGTGACAACAACTTCATGATCAACGAGGGGCGGGGGGTGGGTGGGGGTTAGAGGCCGGAGAGGCGTTGGCCGGCGCGGACCACGGCCATGGCGTGGCGTTCGCCGGGGCGGCGGCCGAGGCGCTCGATCGGGCCGGAGATGCTGACCGCGGCGATCACCCGGCCGGTCCGGTCCCGGATCGGCGCCGAGACGCTCGCCACACCGGCCTCCCGCTCGGCCACGCTCTGCGCCCAGCCGCGACGGCGGACCTCGGCCAGGGTGCGTCCGGTGAACTTCGACCGGGGCAGCAGCGGCATCACCGCCTCCGGCGGCTCCCAGGCGAGCAGGATCTGCGCGGCCGAGCCGGCCGTCATCGGTAGCACCGAACCCACCGGAACGGTGTCCCGCAGCCCGCTGGCCCGCTCGGCGGCGGCCACACAGATCCGCTCGTCCGCGCGGCGCAGGTAGAGCTGGGTGCTCTCGCCGGTGGCGTCGCGCAGCGCGGCCAGCAGCGGCTCCGCGGCGGTCAACAGCACGTCCGGCGCGGCGTTGGCCAGCTCACCCAGCCGTGGCCCGGGACGCCAGCGGCCCTGGGTGTCCCGTACCAGCATCCGATGGATCTCCAGCGCCTGTGCCAGCCGGTGCGCGGTGGCCCGGGGCAGCTTCGTGCGCTCAACAAGTTCGGCCAGGCTGGCGCCGTCGACACAGGCGGCCAGGATGACCACCGCCTTGTCGAGAACGCCGACACCGCTCATACTGTGTCCCACAAGCCGAAACTTACCTCCCAGAATTTAGGATGTCCAGATGGTGGGAGTCACTCAACCGAGGACCCTGGCCGAGAAGGTCTGGGACGCGCACGTCGTACGGTCCGCCGCCGGCGAGCCGGACCTGCTCTACATCGACCTGCACCTCTTGCACGAGGTGACCAGCCCGCAGGCGTTCGACGGGCTGCGGCTCGCCGGCCGTCCGGTGCGCCGTCCCGATCTGACGATCGCGACCGAGGATCACAACACCCCGACCGGCTACGCCGACCCGGCGTTCCGTCAGCGACGCGGCGACCTGCTGACCATCGCCGACCCGACCTCGCGCACCCAGATCGAGACGCTGCGCCGCAACTGTGCCGACTTCGGCGTGCGGCTGCACCCGCTGGGCGACGACAACCAGGGGATCGTGCACGTCATCGGCCCGCAGCTCGGGCTCACCCAGCCCGGCACGACGATCGTCTGCGGCGACTCGCACACCGCCACCCACGGCGCGTTCGGAGCGCTCGCCTTCGGCATCGGCACCAGCGAGGTCGAGCACGTGCTGGCCACCCAGACGCTGCCGCAGAGCCGGCCGAAGACCATGGCGGTGACGGTCACCGGTGAGCTCGCGCCCGGGGTCACCGCCAAGGACCTGGTGCTCGCGCTCATCGCGAAGGTGGGCACCGGCGGCGGTCGCGGACACATCGTCGAGTACCGCGGCGAGGCTATCCGCTCGCTCTCCATGGAGGGCCGGATGACCATCGCCAACATGTCCATCGAGTGGGGCGCCAAGGCCGGCATGATCGCGCCGGACGAGACCACCTTCGCGTACCTCAAGGGGCGGCCGAACGCGCCGCAGGGGGCGGACTGGGACGCGGCGTTGGCCTACTGGCGGACGCTGCCCACCGACCAGGGCGCCACCTTCGACGCCGAGGTGACGCTGGACGCCGGTCAGGTCACCCCGTTCGTCACCTGGGGCACCAACCCCGGCCAGGGCGCACCGCTGAGCGCGCCGGTGCCCGATCCCGAGGAGTTCGGCACCGACTCGGAGCGGGCCGCGGCCCGGCGGGCCCTGGAGTACATGGATCTGCGCCCCGGCACGCCACTGCGCGAACTGCCGATCGACGTGGTCTTCGTCGGCTCCTGTACCAACGGCCGGCTGGAGGACCTGCGCGCCGCAGCCGACGTGCTGCGCGGGCACAAGGTGGCCGGCGGGGTGCGGATGCTGGTCGTACCCGGGTCCGCCGCCGTCCGCGAGGCCGCCGAGGCGGAGGGGCTGGACAAGGTTTTCACCGACGCGGGCGCCGAGTGGCGCTTCGCCGGCTGCTCGATGTGCCTGGGCATGAACCCGGACACCCTCAAGCCGGGCGAGCGCTCCGCCTCCACCTCCAACCGCAACTTCGAGGGCCGGCAGGGCCGGGGCGGGCGTACCCACCTGGTCTCGCCGCCGGTCGCCGCCGCCACCGCCGTGGCCGGCCGGCTGGCCGCTCCCGCCGACCTGTAGAGGAGACACCGCTGATGCAGAAGTTCACCACCCACACCGGCACCGCGGTTCCGCTGCGCCGGTCCAACGTGGACACCGATCAGATCATCCCGGCCGTGTACCTCAAGCGGGTGACCCGGACCGGTTTCGCCGACGGGCTCTTCAGCGCCTGGCGGGAAGATCCGGAATTCGTGCTCAACGATGCCGTCTATTCGGGGGCGTCGATTCTTGTGGCCGGTCCCGAGTTCGGCACCGGGTCGTCCCGGGAGCACGCCGTCTGGGCGCTGCGCGACTGGGGCTTCCGCGCGGTGCTCTCGCCCCGCTTCGGCGACATCTTCCGCGGCAACGCCCTCAAGGAAGGTCTGCTGCCGGTCGAGTTGGAATTGAAAGCGATCGAGGAGATCTGGGATCTCGTCGAGTCCGACCCGAGCGTGCGGATCACCGTCGACCTGGCCACCCGCGAGGTCAGTGCCGGGCACGCCACCTGGTCGTTCCCGCTGGACGACTTCAGCCGGTGGCGGTTGATGGAGGGCTTGGATGACATTGGACTCACCCTCCGACACGAGGCCGAGATCAGCGCCTACGAGGCGACCCGACCGCCGTTCCTGCCCGCTGTGGCATAGCCGTTCGCCCGACGCGTACAGCGGATTCGCCCCCACCGGTGCCGCCGGTGGGGGCGAATCCGTTACGACACAAGGGCTTTTTTCTACCGAATGTTTGTGTCCAGGCAGCACAGGGCATACCGTGCGCGCAGAATGGCTCGCGTCGAGTCAGTTGCACAATCGGGAGGAAGTCGTGAACAAGGCCGAGCTCATCGAGGCGCTCGCCGTTCGCCTGGGGGACCGGAAGACGGCGACGGCCGCGCTCGACGCGGTCCTCACTGAGGTCCAGGCGGCGGTCACCAAGGGCGAGAAGGTGGCGATCACCGGATTCGGAGCGTTCGAAAAGCGTGTCCGGGGAGCGCGAACAGCGCGGAACCCGCGCACCGGCGAGGCGGTGAAGGTCAAGAAGACATCCGTGCCGACCTTCCGCGCGGGCGCCGGGTTCAAGGAGATGGTGGCCGCCGGCAAGGTGCCGAAGGCCACGGCGGCGGCCAAGAAGATCGCGGCCGCCACCAAGACGACCGCGGCCGCCAAGACCACCGGGGCGAAGGCGACCGGCGCGAAGGCGACCGGGGCCAAGGCGGCCGGCAAGAAGACCGCCGCGGCGAAGGCGACCAAGACCAGCGCGGCGACCAAGACCGCCGCCAGCAAGAAGACCGCCCCGGCGCGGAAGACCGCGGCGGCGAAGACGACCACGACGAAGAAGACCACCGCGGCGAAGAAGACCACCGCGGCGGCGAGCAAGAGCACGGCGGCCAAGAAGGCGCCGGCGAAGAAGGCTCCGGCCAAGAAGGCGGCCACCCGGCGCTGACCGGCCGGCTCGAAGGGCGTCCACCGCAAGGGTGGGCGCCCTTCGGCGTATCCGCGGACATTGACCGGTGCCGTCGCCGCGCGGAGAATCGCCGTGCCGGTCACCCCGCCGGCGCCGGACGAGAAGAGGGCGTCGGTGCGTCAGCGTCAATTCGCCGTCGGTGCACTCGCCCTCGGCGTCGTGCTGCTCACCGACGTGCTGCGGGTCTGGCTACCGGGCATCATCACCATCTTCGGGCAGGCCGCGTCGACCCCGGCCGAGCTGATGGGGGCCTTCGCCCTCGGCTGGTTCGTGCTCGCCCTGGCCGCGCCGGCGCTGATCCGCCGGGTCGGTGCCCGCCGAGTCACCGTCGCGTCGGCCGTACTGCTGGCCGCCGCCCGGATCGCGCTCACCGCCACCCCCGGCGGGCGGCCCCAACTCCTGCTCGCCACCGCAGGCCTGCTCGCCGGGCTGATCTGGCTCGCCGGCACCGCCTCGACGACCGACCGCCCGGTTCCGGGCCTCGCCCTGGGACTGGCCGTGGGCGCGGCCGGGCACGCCGTCCTCGACACGTACGACCTGGTGTGGTGGGGGCGCTGGGAGGCGTGGGTGGTCAGCCTGGTCCTGGTGGCGCTCTTCCTGGCCGGGCAGGCGGCGCGGTCCGCGCCGTCCGGCGCCGGTGGTGCCCGCGCCTGGCTGCTGGCCGGCCCCGCGCTGCTGCTCGCCGGCATGGTGGCGCTCTCCCCGGCGCTGGCCCGCACCGGGAACTCCTACCTGCAGGGCGAGGCGGGCGTCGCCCGTTCCCCGTTGGTGGGTCTCGCGCCGCTGCCGCTGGCCGTCGCCGCCTTCCTGCTGGCCGCGCTGGCCGGAGCGCCCCGACCAGCCGGGCGGCTGCTCCGACCGGTGGCCGTGCTGATCGGCCCGGTGGCGCTGTTGGCCGGCGGGGTGCTCTTCGCCCTGCACCGGGGCGACCTGCTGCTCCCGGCGATGCTGCTCGCCGCCGTCGGCCTCGGCGCCTGCCTGGCCCAAGCCGCCGGGAACGCCGCCACCGCCGGGAACGCCGCCACCGCCGGGAACGCCGCCGCAACCGGGACCGCCGCCGCCGGGAACGCCGCGGCCGCCGGGAACACCGCTGGTCTAGCCGGTCCCGCCGCCCCGGGCGGCACCACCCGGGATCCGGGCGACGCAACGGGCGTCGAACCGGTCACCCGCTCGACGGTGGACCCGGCGGAGGCCCGGGCCGCCACCGGCCGGGGCTACGCGGCCGTCGGCGGCATGCTCGTCTTCGCCCTCGCCGCCGTCGCGTACTACTCGGCCTACGACCTCGGCTACCCCAACGGCTGGGTGCCGGTGCTGGTCGCCGTGCTGGTCGCCGCGGTCGCGCTGGCCGCCCGGCCCGCCGGTGAGCCGGTGCCCCCACCGCTGCCGGCGGCCCGGACCACCGCGGCGGTCACCGCGTTGGCGCTGCTGGCCCCGGTGGTGGCCGACGAGGTGCCGCTCTCCGGCAACCGGGACGGGCCGCCGAAGCAGCTGACGGTGGTGGCCTACAACATCCGGATGGGCTTCGGGCTGGACGGGCGGCTCGACCTGCCCGGCCTGACCGCCGCCGTACGCCCGCAGCAGCCCGACGTGGTGATGCTCAGCGAGGTGGACCGGGGCTGGCTGCTCAACGGCGGGCACGACACCCTCGACCTGCTCGCCGACCGGCTCGGCATGCCGTACGTCTTCGCGCCCGCCGCCGATCCGCTGTGGGGCGACGCCGTGCTCAGCCGATGGCCGCTCACCGAGCCGCGAACCCTGTCGCTGCCCGCCGTCGGCGCTCCCACCGGTGCGCAGGCCCTCGCGGTCACCCTCGACCTCGGCGACGGGGTACGAGCCGCGGTGGTGAGCACCCACCTGCAGCCCCCACCGGGACAGGGGCCGGTGGTCCAGGCGCGCGCGGTCGCCGAGTTCGCCACCGGGTACGCGGCCGGCCGGACGCTGGTGGTGGCGGGTGACCTGAACACCGAGCCCGGCGATGCGGCGTTCGCCGAGTTCACCCGGGCCGGGCTGGTCGACGCGCTGGCCGCGGCCCGACCGTTGCCGACCAG
Organism: Micromonospora sp. NPDC093243; assembly: GCF_044753725.1. Lineage (NCBI taxonomy): Bacteria > Bacillati > Actinomycetota > Actinomycetes > Micromonosporales > Micromonosporaceae > Micromonospora > Micromonospora sp. NPDC093243. Next base: position 423,927 of record NZ_JBIVNT010000003.1, read on the forward strand.
CCCCGCCGACCGTCCACGGCAGCAGATCGACCACGTCTTCGTCACCCCTGACCTCGCCGCCACCGGGGCCCGCGCGCCGCGCGGCACGGCCAGCGACCACCTCCCGGTCGCGGTCACCCTCACCCTGCCGGCGGCCTGAGCGCAGGCCCGACGGCCGGGTCGGTCGTACCGGTGCCAACACGGGCCGCGCGCCAGCATCGGACGGGTCGGTCAGAGGCGCTCGGCGGAGAGCAGCCCGTCAGTGGCGAAGGCGAGCAGCCAGCCGCCGCCCTTCGGGGTGGTGAAGTCCTCGCCGATCCGGCCGGTGAGCTGTTCGAGAGCACCGGGGATCACCTTGCCCTGGCTGCACACCGCCACCCGGTCGCCGGTGCCGGCCAGCTCCAGCAGCCGGGCGGCGAGGACGAGCGCCCGCTCGTCGCGCTGCTGGCCCGGCTGCGGTTCGTCCAGGTCGCCGCAGACCTCGACCGGCAGGTCGAGGCGGGCGGCGGCCGGGCCGAGCGTCTGCACGCACCGCCGCGGCGACGCGGACACCAGCCGGGCCGGCCGCAGCAGCGACACCAGTTCCGCCAGCGTCTGCGCCTGTGCCCAGCCCTCGGCGTCGAGCGGCCGCGCCGTGTCCGGCCCGGACCAGGTCGCGCGCATGCCGGCGTGGGCGTGCCGGACGAGCGCCACCGTCCCGATCACCGGCGGCAGCGCGGCGAACCCGGCCAGCACCTCGGCGTCGTGCGGGTAGCTGACCAGCCGGATCGCGTCGTCCACGGCGAGCCAGCGCACCTCGTCAACCTCGGTGCCGGGCTGGAAGCCGCCGGTCGCCACCGCGCGCATCGACCAGTAGTCGACCACCTTGGGCCGCCCCTCGCTGCGGTAGCGCGCGCCGGGGAGCCGGACCTGCGGCACCGCCCGCACGTCGGTCTCCTCGGCCACCTCGCGGACCGCGGCCACCAACGGGTGCTCGGCCGGCTCCAGCTTCCCCTTCGGCAGCGACCAGTCGCCGTAGCGGGGCCGGTGCACCAGGCAGACCTCGACCCCGCCGGCTGCCGGCCGCCAGGCGACCCCGCCGGCCGCGCGGATCTCGGTCACCGCAGCCATCTGGTCCGCTTCCGCCGGTTGGCGCGATGCCAGGCGGCGGGGAAATCGGCCCGCATCCGGCGCACCGTGGCGCGCTCCCGTTCGGCGAGCCGCCCCGCGGTGACCGCCAGCTCGTGGTCGGCCGGCTGCGCGGCGGCCAGGGCCAGCCAGGTCTCCGCCGCGACCGCGGCGTCCTGGTGCTCGCCGAGCACGTCCTGCACCCGCTTCAGCTTGCGGGCCAGCTTGCCGGCGTCCGCGCCGAGCACCGGCGCGACGGCGGCGACCGCGTAGCGGGCCTGCTTGCCCCGCTTGCGCACCTCGTGCCACTGCTCGTCCGGCCCGGCCGGGTCGAGCGCCGCCACCGCGCCCGGGCGGCGCTTCCCGCCGGCGAGCCGGCGCCACGGCCGGGCCACCAGCCGGGGCAGCACCCGGGCGGCCGGGCGCTTCGCCTTCGGGGTGAGCCGGGGCGCCCGGGTGGCCAGCACCAGAGCGTCCACCAGGGCCAGGTAGCGGGGGGAGCCCAGCGCCTCGGCCACCTCCGCCAACGCCCGGTCCTGCCGTTCGGCGAGCGCGGCGTCCAGCCGGTCCACGGCGGCGGGGTCGAGCGGGCTGGTCGGGTCGGCCGCGGCGGTGCGACGCAGCCGGTCACGCAGCACCTCGACGTCTCGCGCCGCGCCGAGCACCCCGGCGAGCCAGGCCAGCTCGTCGCGGAGCGCGCGGGCCCAGGCGGGCCGCAGCAGCGGGGCGAAGGTGCGCAGGTCGCTGCGAAGCCGTCGGCAGCCCACCCGCATCTGGTGTACGGCGGTGTCGCCGTCGAGCGGGACCCGCAGCCGGACCAGCGGGTCGTGCTCCACCAGCCGCCGTACGCCGCGCCGGATCGCCTCGGTGACCACGTCACCGGCGGTGGGCTTGGCCGGCAGGCCGGTGGGCGGGACCAGGTCCGGCTCGCGCTCGGCCGCCGGGCCGAGCGCCCGCACGTGCTTCGGGACGAAGGATCCGCCGCGTGCCCCGGCCTCGCGCAGCACCGACCCGATCCGGTCCAGCAGGGCGCGGTCGCCGGCCTTGCGCTCCACCTCGAGCTCCCGGAACGCGCCGGTGGCGGATCCGTCGCCGGCGAGCGTGGTCACCCGGTCGTCGACCACCTCGGCGAGCACCTCGCCGGCCGGCCCGAGCACGTCGTACGCGTGCCGCTCGGTGCGGACCAGCGCGGCCGGGGCCAGTGGCGCTCCCCGGGCGTGCACGGTGACCAGCGCCGCCAGTTCCGCCGGCGGGTCGCCGACCGGCCCGGCCCGGGAGATCTCCTGCCGGATGCCGGGGGTGTCCGTTGGCAGTTTCACCGTCCAGGGCAGCTCGTCGCCCTCCCGGCGGCGCAGTGAGACCCCGGCCCGGGCCAGCCGCAGATCGACCGTGTCGACGTAGGTGGCGAGCAGGGTCACCGGTGCTCGGGCGCGCACCTCACCACCGGGCGGGGCGGCCGACGAGAGGTCGGGCAGCACGAAGGCGTCATCCACCTCGTACTTCCGTTCCTCCTCGACCACTTCGTCAGCCTATTCCCCGCACGGTCAGCCGGCAGTGCCACCGACCCGGCGCAGCAGCAACTCCTGCAGGTGGGCCAGCGGCTCCTCGGGGGTGCCGGCCCGCCGGGTCCAGGCGCCGTCCCCAGCCAGCTCGAACCCCTCCACCTCGGGGCTCATCGCGGCCGTCAGCACCTGGTCCAGCTCGGCCCGGGCGACCGGATCGGAGACCTGCACCAGCGCCTCCACCCGACGGTCCAGGTTGCGGTGCATCAGGTCCGCCGACCCGATCCAGAACTCGGCGTCGCCGTTGTTGCCGAACCGGAAGACCCGGGAGTGCTCCAGGAACCGGCCGAGGATCGAGCGCACCCGGATGTTCTCCGACAGCCCCGGCACCCCCGGGCGCAGCGTGCACATGCCCCGGATCAGCAGGTCGACGTGCACGCCGGCGCGGGAGGCGCGGTAGAGCGCGTCGGTGATCGCCTCGTCGACCAGCGCGTTCACCTTGAACTGCACCAGACCGGGCATGCCGAGCCGGACGTGGGAGATCTCCCGTTCGATCCGTTCGATCAGGCCGCTGCGGATGCCCTGCGGGGCCACCAGCAACCGGCGGTACGCGGTCTGCCGGCTGTAGCCGGTGAGCACGTTGAACAGGTCGGTCAGGTCGGCGCCGATCTCCGGGTCGGCGGTGAGCATGCCGAAGTCCTCGTAGAGCCGGGCGGTCTTCGGGTGGTAGTTGCCGGTGCCGATGTGGCAGTAGCGACGGATCTGGTTGCCCTCCTGCCGTACCACCAGAGCGGTCTTGCAGTGCGTCTTCAACCCGACCAGGCCGTACACCACGTGGCAGCCGGCGCGTTCCAGCGTTCGGGCCCAGCCGATGTTGGCCACCTCGTCGAAGCGCGCCTTCACCTCCACGAGCACCACCACCTGCTTGCCGGCGGCCGCGGCGTCGACCAGGGCGTCCACGATCGGGGAGTCGCCGCTGGTGCGATAGAGGGTCTGCTTGATGGCCAGCACGTTCGGGTCGGCGGCGGCCTGCTCGATGAAGCGCTGCACGCTGGTGGCGAAGGAGTGGTACGGGTGGTGCACCAGGATGTCCCCGTCGCGCAGGGTGGCGAAGACGCTGCGCGGGACCTCGCCCTCGGTGAGCCGCGGATGGGTGGACGGCACGAACGGCCTGTCCTTCAGATCCGGCCGGTCCGCCTCGCCGTAGAGCTGCCAGAGCGCCGAGAGGTCGAGCAGGCCGGGCACCCGCAGCACGTCCTGGTCGTCCATGTCCAGCTCACGGACGAGCAGCTCCAGCATGTGGTCGGTGATCGAGGCGGCCACCTCCAGCCGGACCGGCGGACCGAACCGGCGCCGGGCCAGCTCCCGCTCCAGCGCCTGGAGCAGGTCCTCGTCCCGGTCCTCGTCGACCTCCACCTCGGCGTTGCGGGTGACCCGGAACAGGTGGCACTCGACCACCTGCATGCCGGAGAAGAGCTGCCCGAGGTGCACCGAGATCAGGTCCTCGACCGGCAGCATCCGCAGCCCGGGCTGGTCCCGGTGCACCCGGACGAACCGGGGAACGTTGTTCGGCACCTTCACCCGGGCGAACAGCTCCGACCCGCCGTCCGGGTCGCGGACGGCCACGGCCAGGTTGAGCGACCGTCCGGAGATGTACGGGAACGGGTGCGCCGGGTCGACCGCGAGCGGCGTCAGCACCGGGAAGATCTGCTCCCGGAAGTAGGCGCGCAGCCGCTCCCGTTCGGCGTCGTCCAGCTCGCTCCAGCGCAGGATGCGGATCTCCTCGTCGGCGAGCTTGGGCAGCACGTCGTCCACGAAGCAGGCGGCGTGCCGGGCGACCAGCGCGGCGGCCTTCTCGGCGATCAGTTCCAGTTGGGTGCGCAGCGGCATCCGGTCACCGCCGCGGACCGGCAGCCCGGCCTGCAACCGGCGCTTCAGCCCGGCCACCCGCACCATGTAGAACTCGTCCAGGTTGCTGGCGAAGATGGCCAGGAACTTCGCCCGCTCCAGCAGTGGGGTGCGGGGGTCCTCGGCGAGCGCCAGCACCCGGGCGTTGAAGTCGAGCCAGGAGAGTTCCCGGTTGAGGAACCGGTCATCGGGCAGCGGTTCGGCGGCCGGCGGTTCGTCGTCGCCGCGGTCGGCAGCCAGGTCGGGGGCGGGCGCGGGTCGGGGGGCGGGGGCCGATCCGGGGGTGGCAGTCGGGTCGAGCACCTCCTCGAGCCCGTCCGACGCTGCTGCCGCGTCGGCGGCGGGGACGTCGGTGCGGGCGGCCCGGGGTTGCTCGACGCCGTCGGGCGGGCCACCGGGGCGGGAACGGCCGTCGTCGCCACGCAGCCGGGTGCCGTTGCGGGCCCCGGTGCGGTCGGGGGTGGGCTTGGCGGGTTCTTCGCGAGGGGTGCTCACCTGCTCATAATCACCCGAATCCGGTGAACGCAAAATGAACTTGGCGGCGACGCGTCAGCTCATCGTCGGCAACGTCACGCGTACCACCTCACCGGCGGCGTCGGTTTCCACCCGCAGCCGCTGCCCGAGGCGGAGCAGACGCAGGCCGGAGGCGTCGAAGGCGCGGGCCGGAAAGTTCAGCTCGGTGCCGTCGTCGAGGAGCAGCAGACCGCTGCGGGTCGCCGCGTCGTAGGTGGCCACCGTGCCCTGCATGCGAGCACCGTACACCGGCGGGCCCGTCAGCCCGGTGCGCCGGCCGGGCAGTGGGCCCCGACGAGTGCGGCGCTGCGTGGCCCGAGCCCGATCCCGGCGGCGACGGTGAGGTCGGCCGCGGTGTCGACGTCCCGGCGCAGGCTCGGCCAGTCACCGGTGAGGGGCAGCGCCCCGCTCGCCGCGTGCGCGGCGGCCGAGTCGATCCCGAACCGGGGGTCCAGCGGCGTCCCCGGCGGCGCGGTGAGCAGCACGGTGCCGCCGCCCGGCGCGTCGGCCACGAACCGGCGTACGGCCGGGGCGGCCTGCGCCGCCGCCAGCGCCGCGGCCAGCTCGGCCGGGCGCAGCGCGGGCAGGTCGGCGGTGAGGCCGGCCACCCAGCGGCCGGGCGTGGCGGAGGCGCCGTGTCGGAAGGCGGCGTTAAGGCCCGCGTCGGGCTGGTCCGGCAGCACCCGCGCGCCGGCCTGCCGGGCCGCCTCGCCCACCCGGGGGTCGTCGGTGACCACCAGGATCTCGGCGACCGCCGGGCAGGCCCGCACCGCGCGGACCGTGTCGGCCGCCAGCGCGAGCGCCAGTTCCTCGTGGGGTACGCCCGGCAACGCCCCGCGCAAGCGGCTCTTCGCCGCAGCCAGGCGCTTCACCGGGACCACCACGGTCCACCTCGGCTGACTCACACCTGCAATCCTGCCAGCCGGGCGGCGGTACCCCTCACTGGCCGTACCCCGAGGCAGCAGGCATGATTTCCGCTGCGGGTGTCACCGGCGGGGCCGGTGGGCGGGGCCCGGGCGGCACGAGGAGGCGCAGTGGCACGGCGGAGGCTGGGGTTCTGGCGACGGTTCGCCGTGTTGCTGGTCAAGCCGGTGATGACCGTCTGGACCCGGCGGACCTGGCGGGGGATGGAACACCTCGGCCGGGACGGCGGCATGATCATCGTGGCGAATCACCTGTCGCACGCGGACCCGCTGGTCTCCGCACACTTCATCTTCGACTCCGGGCGCTGGCCGCAGTACCTGGGCAAGGCGAGTGTGTTCCGGGTGCCGGTGGTCGGCTGGATCCTGCACCGCTGCCGGCAGATCCCGGTGGAACGGGGCACGGTGGACGCGGCCCGGTCGCTGGACGCGCTGATCAACGCGGTCAAGGAGGGTGGCGCCGTGGTGATCTACCCGGAGGGCACCACCACCCGGGAGCCGGAGCTGTGGCCGATGAAGGGCAAGACCGGCGCCGCGCGGCTCGCGCTGGCCACAGGCGCTCCGGTCGTCCCGGTGGCGATGTGGGGCCCGGAGCGGATCTTCGACCCGCGGAGCACCCGGCTGAGCCTGCGCCCCCGGATCCCGGTCACCGTGGTGGCCGGTCCGCCGGTCGACCTGAGCCGGTGGGCCGGCGCGTCGCCGAGCCGGGTCACCCTGGAGGAGATGACGGACGCGATCATGCTGCAGCTGCGCGACATGCTCGCCGAGATCCGCGGCGGCACCCCGCCACCGCTCTGGGAACGCCCCGGCCGCGCCCAGCGCCAGCAGCAGGGAGACGCGGCATGAGCGAGCGGCAGCGAGCGAATCATCGACTCAGTGCGGTGGTGCCTCATGGCAGCACGGAGCGCAGCGGAGTGCTGGCATGAGCGGGCGGCAGCGAGCGAATCATCGACTCAGTGCGGTGGTGCCTCATGGCAGCACGGAGCGCAGCGGAGTGCTGGCATGAGCGAGCGGAGCGGGCACGTCGCGGTGCTGGGCGCCGGCTCCTGGGGCACCGCGTTCGCCAAGATCCTGGCCGACGCCGGTCGGGATGTGACCATCTGGGCCCGGCGGCAGCGGGTCGCGGACACCCTGCGGGACGAACGGCGCAATCCGGAGTACCTGCCGGGCCTGGCGCTGCCGGAGCGGGTCACGGCGACCGGGGACGCCGCCGAGGCGATCACCGGCGCCGAGCTGGTCGTGCTGGCGGTGCCGTCGCAGACCCTGCGCGGCAACCTGGCCGAGTGGTCCGGTCACCTGCACCCGGACGCCACGCTGGTCTCCCTGATGAAGGGCATCGAGCTCGGTACCACCCGGCGGATGAGCGAGGTGATCGTGGAGACCGCCGGGGTCGCGGCGGATCGGGTGGTGGTGGTCTCCGGCCCGAACCTCGCCCCGGAGATCGCGGCCGAGCAGCCGGCCGCGACCGTGGTCGCCGGAACGGACAGCCGGCGGACCACCCTCGTGCAGTCGTCGATCCGCACGCCGTACCTGCGCCCGTACACCAACGACGACGTGATCGGCTGCGAGCTGGGCGGGGCGGTCAAGAACGTGATCGCGCTGGCGTACGGCATCGCCACCGCGATGGGCTTCGGCGACAACACCCGGGCGATGCTGATGACCCGGGGGCTGGCCGAGACCGCCCGGCTGGGCGTGGCGCTCGGCGCGGACCCGATCACCTTCGCCGGTCTGGCCGGCATGGGCGACCTGGTCGCCTCCTGCTCGTCCCCGCTGGCCCGCAACCGGACCTTCGGCGAGCACCTGGGCCGCGGCGAGACGCTGGAGGAGGCGCAGACCGCCACCCGGCAGACCGCCGAGGGTGTGAAGAGCTGCCTGGCGATCCGCGACCTGGCGCGGGCGCACGGTGTGGAGATGCCGATCACCGAGCAGGTCGAGCGGATCTGCCACGAGGGGATGGACCCGCGCCTCGCCGTGGACACCCTGATGAGCCGGACCGCCAAGCCCGAGTCGTACGAGTGAGGATCCGATGACTGATCTGGGGGACGGCACCCGCTGCGTGCGCGCCGGGCTGCCCGAGCCGGCGCCCGGGCAGCCGTTCCTGCCCGGTCCGGTCTTCGCCGCGCCGTACCACGTCGACCCGTGGGAGGGGCCGGCGGCGAGCCCGAACGGCTACGGCCGCCCGGACAACCCGACCCGCCGGCTGCTGGAGGCGGCCATCGGTGAGCTGGAGGGCGCCGACTGCCGGGTCTTCGCCAGCGGGCAGGCCGCGATCACCGCGCTGCTGCTGACGGTGCTCCGGCCGGGCGACACCGTGGTGCTGCCCACCGACGGATACTTCCCGGTCCGGGCGTTCGCCACGGACGTGCTGGCGGAACTGGGCGTCCGGGTGCTCTTCGCGCCGACGGTCGGCCCGTACCCCGACCTGGCAGGGGTGCGGCTGGTGCTGGTGGAGACCCCGGCCAATCCGGGTCTCGACGTGGTCGACGTGGCCGCGCTGGCCGACCGGGCACACGCCGCCGGCGCGCTGCTCGCCGTGGACAACACCACCGCGACTCCGCTGGGCCAACGTCCGCTGGACCTCGGCGCGGACCTGGTGGTCGCCTCCGGGACCAAGGCGCTCACCGGGCATTCCGACCTGTTGCTCGGCTACCTGGCCACCCGGTCCACGGTGCTGCTCGATGCGGTGACCGCTTGGCGTACCACCACCGGCGCGGTCCCCGGCGCGTTCGACGCCTGGCTGGCCCACCGGTCGCTGGCCACCCTGGACCTGCGACTGGCCCGGCAGAGCGCCAACGCGGCGGCGGTCGCGGCGCTGCTGGCCGACCGCGCGGACGTGACCGGGCTGCGCTGGCCCGGCCGACCGGAGGACCCGGCCTACCCGGTGGCATCGGCCCAGATGCGCCGGATGCCGGGGGTGCTCTGCTTCGACCTCGGCACGGCGGACCGGGTCGGCCGGTTCGTCGAGGCCGCCCGACTGGTCGCCGCGGCCACCTCGTTCGGCGGTCTGCACACCACGGCTGACCGCCGGGCCCAGTGGGGCGACGACACCGGCCCCGGCTTCGTCCGGCTCTCCTGCGGGGTGGAGGACACCGCGGATCTGGTGGCCGACATCGCCGCCGCGCTCGCCGCCGCCGGCCCGGCTACCTGATCCCCGCCCGCCGGGTTATCGTTCCGGGTGGCCCGCGACGGCCCCGAATCCGAGGAGGTGAGTCCGATCCGCCCGACATCAGGACCGGCGCTCCCTCCCACGTCCAGGCCGCCACGGTAGCGGCCACGGGAGCGCCGTCGAGCGCTCCCGGAGGCTTTCCATGACCGTGCCCTTCCCCACCGACCGTCCCGCCCTGGTGCACCGGCTGCGCGCCGCCGGCTGCGTCTACGCCGAGGACGAGGCCGAGCTGCTCCTCGACGCCGCCGAGTCCCCGGCCGCGCTGGCCGACCTCGTCGATCGCCGGATCGCCGGCACACCGCTGGAACACCTGCTCGGCTGGGCCGAGTTCTGCGGGCTGCGGGTCGCCGTCGACCCCGGCGTCTTCGTGCCGCGCGGACGGACCGGCCTGCTGGTCGCGGCCGCCGCGGCGGTCACCGGGCCGGCGCCGGCCGTGGTGGATCTCTGCTGTGGCTCCGGGGCGACCACGCTCGCGCTCGCGCAGCGGCTCAGCCCTCGCTGGCTCGCTGCCGCCGACATCGACCCGGCGGCGGTGGCCTGCGCCCGGCGCAACCTCGCCGATCTGGCCGTGCCGGTCTTCCAGGGCGACCTGTTCGCGCCACTGCCGGCGCGCTGGCGAGGCCGGCTGGACCTGGTCGTCGCCAACGCCCCGTACGTGCCGACCGGGGCGGTGGCGCTGATGCCGGCCGAGGCGCGGCTGCACGAGGCGCCGGTGGCCCTGGACGGCGGCTCGGACGGCCTGGCGGTGCTGCGCCGGGTGGCCGAGGGGGCGGCCGACTGGCTGGCGCCCGGCGGACACCTGGTGGTGGAGGCTGCCGCGGTGCAGGCCGACGCGCTCTGCACGGAGCTCACCGGTCTGGGGCTGACGCCGCAGGTACGCCACGACGAGGACCTGGACGCGACGGCGGTCACCGCCCGTTGCCCGGCCTAGCCGCCGGGTCCAGCCCGCCCGGCCGGGCCGCCGACGCCGACCGGCCCGTACCGCCCGCTCCTGCCGCCGGTTGCCCGGTCGGCGTGGCGGTGGCCGGGGAAGGAGCACTAGCCTCTGCTCACAGCTCGCCGGTCCGCGTCGACCACGGCGCGGGCGGGCCGGGCGTCATCAGGGACGGGAGGCGGTTCGGTGGGCAGCGCAGGGGTTCCGGTGGTCGTCGGGCTGGACAACGGCGGCACCAGCAACAACGCCACGGTCCTCACCCTGGACGGCCGGTTCCTGGTCGACGGGCTGGTGGAGATACCGAGTGAGGTGCAGGACGGCCCGGGCGCGGCGATCGAGGCGCTGGCCCGCGCGCTGGACGGCGTCCTGGCGCACGTGAGGGTGCCGCGCGAGCTGGTCCGGGCGGTCGGGTTGGACACGCCGGGCCCGGCGAGCGCCACCGGGGTGATCTCCTCGCGCGGGTCGACCAACTTCTCGCAGCCGGCCTGGCGGGGCTTCGACGTGCGCGGCGCGCTCGAGCGGCGACTCGGCCTTCCGGTGGTCTACCACAACGACGGCAACGCAGCGGCGCTCTACGCCCACCACGTCCACTTCGGAGCCGAGGCGATGGCCCGGTCGTCGGTTTCGGCGATCGTCGGCACCGGGCTCGGTGGCGGCGTGGTGGAGGGCGGCCGGGTGATCGCCGGGGCCGCCGGGATGGCGGGCGAGCTGGGCCACGTGCACCTTCCGCTGCACGGGCTGCTCGCCCCGGACCAGCCGGTGCCGGTCTGCGCCTGCGGCTTCGACGGGGACGCGGAGAGCATCGCCTCGCTGACCGCCATCGAGCACAACCTGCTGCCGTACTGGCTGACCCGGTACGTCGGGCACCCGTTGGCCGCGGAGCCGCCGGCCCGGGCCGCGAAGCTGGTCCGGGGTTACGGCGAGCGGGGTGACGCGCTGGCCCGCGCGATCTTCACCCAGCAGGCCATGGCGCTCGGCCGGTTGTTCACCATCGCCGCCAACTTCACCGATCCGCACGCGTACTTCGTCGGCGGCGGGGTGGTGGAGGCGGCGCCGGAGTTCCGCGACTGGTTCCTCGCCGAGGTCCGGGAACACACCGTGCTCCGTGCGGAGCAGGCGGCCGTGGCCACCTTCGCCCTGGTCCCGGACCGGGACATGGCCGGCGCCCGCGGGGTGGCGATCGCGGCGCTGGAGGCGCTGCGGGCCGGCCCCGCGCCCCGGTCGGTGGTCGCCTGACCGGCAGCCACCTCCGGATCACCCTGGCCCGGCCGGCCACCGCCCACCGGCGGCCGGTCGGGCCTCGGCGGCCGGCCACCGCCCACCGGCGGCCGGACGCCGAGGGGTGGTCAGCGGCGCGGCGGCGCCTGGGCGAACGCGGCCCAGGCGGTCGGCGCGAAGAGCAGCGCCGGGCCGGTCGGGTCCTTGGAGTCGCGGACGGCGACCAGTTGAGGGATCACCGCCACCTCCACGCAGGCGCCCTCGTCGCCGCTGCGGCTGCTCTTGCGCCAGCCGGCTGCGGCCAGCGCCGCGCTGATCGTCGGTGTCATCGGTCCTACCGTCCCTTCAGGAGTTCGAGGAGCTGGTCGCGGCTGTCCGCCGGGCTCAGCGCGACCGTCCGCAGGTGTTCCATGATCTTGGTGCAGGTACGCAGGTACGCAGGTCGCCGGGGCGGTCGAGGATCATCTGACCGGCCACCGTCTCCACCGAGGCGATGATCGGGTCCTCCGGGTCGGCGAACTCCAGGATGTGCAGCGACCCCCGCGTGCCCCGGTGGTAGCCGGCGGCCAGGGGAATCACCTGGACCGTGATGTTCGGCAGCTCGGCCATCTTCACCAGGTGCCGGAGCTGCCCGTCCATCACCGACCGCTCGCCGACCGGCCGGAGCAGCGCGCCCTCGTCGATGATCGCGTCGAAGATCGGCGGCTCGTCGCCGGTCAGCCGCTGCTGGCGGTCCAGCCGGAGCTTGACCCGCTGCTCCACCTGCTCGTCGCTGAGCGTGTGCGGGCCGCCGCGCATCACTCCGCGGATGTAGTCGGCGGTCTGCAGCAGCCCCGGCACCACCGACGGCTCGAAGTTGGCGATCCCGGTGGCCTCGGACTCGAAGGCGATGAAGTCGATCGTCCGGCGGTCCAGCAGGTACGAGTAGGAGACCCACCAGCCCGGCTTGCGCGCGTCCTTGGCCAGTTGGACCGCCGCGGCGACGTCGTCCGGGCCGACCCCGTAGAGGGTGAGCAGCGCCCGCACGGTGGCCGGATTGACCAGCGTCTGGGCGTTCTCGTACCGGGACAGGGTGCTGCGGGTGCTGTTGATCTCATCCGCCGCCGCCTCCAGGGTCAGGCCGGCGGCCTCCCGGTTGGTGCGCAGCGCGATGCCCAGGCGGCGGGCGCGGGCGGTCTTCGGAGCCATGCATCGATGGTCGCACACATTTCTGGGAACCGATACATGAGAGAACGCCGATGAGAGTTGCATTCATGGGTCTACAGCTGTCAATCTGTTATCGCGTCCTCACCGCCGGTTGTCGTGGCGACGGTGGTGGTGAGCGACCGGAGGGGATGGGGCGCGCGGCGATCGGGTTTCTCCCCCGTACCCGATCGCCGCGTGCCGCGCCGTCCCGGCCCGTCCGAAGGGAGTCAGCGTGCGTACCGGTCCGCAAGCCCGCGTCGGCCACCCTGGGGCCCGGCGATGACCCGCTTCCTGGTGGTGCTCACCGACGTACGCCCGATCGAAGGGCCCGTCCGCAACGAGCGGACCAGCCCGGAGCGGCGTCGCCAGGTGGTCGGCGCCAGCAGCCGGGAGGCGGCGGACCGGATCGCCGGGGCGTTCATGGCGCTCGGCATGGTGAGGGCCGGCCGCCAGCGGGTGAAGGTGATCGCCGTGGGCCGGCGGCACGCCCGCGACTGACGCCGTCGGGGCGGGTGGCAGCGCCCGTCCGGCCCGCCCCGACGGTCAGACCCGACGGTCAGACCCGACGGTCAGACCCGACGGTCAGACCCGACGGTCAGAGCAGCTTGCGCTTCTTGAGGTAGGCGACGAGGTCGTCGTAGACGCCGCCCTCGTTGGCGAACATGGCGACGTTGCGGGCGGTGGCCATCCACGGCCGGGTCGACGGCCGGACCTCCTTCAGCGCCCGGTCGAAGTCCCGCTGCTCGATCATCCGCACCTCGCCGCTGCGCACCGAGTCGGCCATCGCGAACTCGGCGGCCGTCTCGCAGAGGTGGGCCAGGTCGGCCCCGGAGTAGTCCTCGCTGGCCGCGACCACCTTGCGCAGGTCGATCTTGGCGATCGGCCGCTCCCGCAGGTGGTACTCGAGGATGGCTCGCCGGGCCTCCGGGTCCGGCGGCAGCACCAGCACCACCCGGTCGAGCCGGCCCGGACGGCGCAGCGCCGGGTCGACGTCCCACGGGGTGTTGGTGGCGGCCAGCACGAACACGCCCTCGTTGTTGCCCTCCATGCCGTCCAGCTCGGCGAGCAACTGGTTGCCCAGCGTCCGCATCGAGCTGGAGCCGACCTGGGAGCGCTTGTGCCCGAGCGCGTCGACCTCGTCGAGGAAGAGCACGCACGGCGCGTTGCGGCGGGCCGCCTCGAACAGCTCGTGCAGGTTGCGCTCCGAGTTGCCCATCCACATGTCCAGCACGTCCACGATGGAGAGCGAGACGAACTTCGCGCCCATCTCCCCGGCGACCGCCCGGGCCAGGAACGTCTTGCCGCAGCCGGGCGGCCCGTAGAGCATCAGCCCGCCGCGCAGGCTCTTGCCGTACATCCTGCGCAGCTGAGGGTTGCGCAGCGGGCCGAGGAAGGCCAGCTCCAGCCGCTCCTTCACGGCCGACATGCCGCCCACGTCGGCCAGCCGGATCGTCGAGGTCTCCACGTCGTACACCCGGTCGTCGTCGCCGGTGACCGGGTCCGGCTCGTCGTCGGCGCGGGCGAAGCGCGGCGGGACGACGTCGGCGAGCTCCTGCTCGTAGGCCGCGAGCGGGTCGTCGCCCGCCGGCCCGGCCGCGCGCTGCGCGGGCGGCCGCGTCGCCGGGCCGGAACCGGGCGCCGGGGCCGCGCCGGGCGCGGGGGTCGGCGGCGGTACGGCGGCGCCGAGCGCCCGCTGCATCAACGCCTGCGCCTGGTCGCTGCCCGGGTCTCGGGCGAGCGCCTGGCCGATCTGGGCGATCGCCTCGCCGCCGCGGCCGGCGTCCAGCAGCAGCGTGGCGAGGTGCAGGCGGAGCGGCAGGTCGTCCGGGCGCGCGTCGAGCGCGGCCGACAGGGAGTCGATGAGGGCGTCGGAGCTCACAGCCGAGCAGCGTAGTGCCGCTGCCGTCGAGCGCGCTCACCCGCTCCGCCGTGGCCGACGCAGGCGTACCCTCCGAATGCCGTGGGTGATTACGCACCGTATAAGCCATGCTGACCGAATGCGGTGTGGTGCCGCGTCTCACCGGGTATGAGCCTCGGCCGGTCGCCACGCACAGTAAGGTCAACCGGGTGAGCGACGAGCCCGCATCCGCGACCGGAGAGGTGACCGGAGTGACCACCCCAGGCAAGACCCGCGTGGCGATCGTCTTCGGCGGCCGCAGCCCGGAGCACGGCATCTCCGCTGTCAGCGCCGGCAGCGTGATCGGCGCGCTCGACCCGGACGAGTACGAGGTGGTGCCGGTCGGTATCACCCGCGCGGGGCAGTGGGTGCTCACCAGTGGCGATCCGGAGCAGCTCGCCATCAACGCCCGGCAGTTGCCGGAGATCACCGCCCAGTCCGGTGTCGACCTCGTGCTGCGCGCCGACCCCACCGGCAACGGGCTGATGGTGCTCGACCCGGCCGAGGGCCCCCGGGCACTGGCCGACGTGGACGTGGTCTTCCCGGTGCTGCACGGCGCGTACGGTGAGGACGGCACGATCCAGGGGATGCTGGAGATGGCCGGCATCCCGTACGTCGGGGCGAACGTCTTCGCCTCCGCCGCCGCGATGGACAAGGAATTCACCAAGAAGCTCTGCGCCGCGGAGGGCATCCCGGTCGGCCCGTACGCCGTGCTGCGCAACGGGATGACACTGAGCGAGGCCGACAAGGAGTGGCTGGGCCTGCCGGTCTTCGTCAAGCCGTCCCGGGCCGGCTCGTCGTTCGGCATCACGAAGGTCACCGACTGGGCCCAGCTGGACGCGGCCGTGGCCACCGCCCGTCAGATCGACCCGAAGGTGCTGATCGAGGGCGCGGTGATCGGCCGCGAGATCGAGTGCGGCGTGCTGGAGGGCGAGGCCGGTGGCGCGCCCGAGGCGTCGGTGCTGGCCGAGGTGCGGCTCGTCGCCGGCTACGAGTTCTACAACTTCGAGGCGAAGTACATCGACTCGGAGCAGGCCTGCGAGTACGACATCCCGGCCGGCCTGCCCGAGCGGGTGACCCGCCAGGTCCAGGAGTACGCGGTACGGGCCTTCACGGCGCTGGACTGCGCCGGACTGGCCCGGGTCGACTTCTTCGTCACCCCGGAGCTGGACGTCTACCTCAACGAGATCAACACGATGCCGGGCTTCACCCCGTCGTCGATGTTCCCCCGGATGTGGGCGGCCGCCGGCCTGGAGTACCCGAAGCTGGTCGACCGGCTGATCCGCACCGCGCTCAACCGCGGCGTCGGCCTGCACTGAACGGCCGGGGGCGTCAGCCCTGGCAGCCGGCCGGGGTGTCGCCGCCGGAGGGCACCGAGGCCACGATGGTGTCGGAGATGGGTGCCGCCCACTGCAACGGCTGCCCGTAGGCACGGGGCACCCGGACCGTCACCGCGGTCTCCCGGTCCACCGTGGTGAGCACCGTCACGTCGGTCTGCTCGGCCGCGTGCCAGCAGACCTTGTTGACCATCCAGACCTCGTCGGTCGCCGGAATGGTCGGCTCGGCGCCGCCGCAGGCCACGGTGAGCGCCGGATCGCCGTACGCGGCGTTCTGCTCCGGGCCGGCGGTGACCGGGCGCTGGTTCAGGTCGCGGACCGTCGGCGGCAACTGGGAGAGCAGGGCGCGACAGACGGTGGCCGGCCGCGCGGCCAGCGCCGGGGCGGCCATCTCGACCGGCGCGGTGGACTGGGCTCGGGCGGTCGTCGCCGACGCGCTCGGTGTGGGCGCCGGTGCGTCGGGGGAGAGCTGTGCGAAGACGAACGCGGCCACCAGCAGGGTGACCGGCAGTGCGATCAGCGCCGAGATCAGGGCGGCGCGGCGGTTGCCGCCGTCCCGCCCCGGCCCGGTGCCGGCGGTCGCCTCGGGGCGCTCGTCGGCCCGGTCCGGGGAGTCGGCCGGAGAAGTAGTGATCTTGTCCACTTACAGCCGCACCACCGAACACGTGAGCGTGCGGGTGATGCCGGGCACCATCTGCACGTTGCTGACAATGAGTTTGCCGAGCTCGTCGACGGTGTTCGCCTCGGTGAGGACGACCACGTCGTACGGCCCGGTGACGGCGTCGACACGTACCACGCCGGCGAGGTCCGCGATGAGACCGGCCACGTCACGTGCGCGGCCCACCTCGGTCTGGATGAGGATGTACGCCTGTACCACGACTGACCTCCCTCCGTCGCCGCCCTCGGGCGGCCCGAAGGGTGAAACTACCCTACGGAGCAGGTCCGATCCCTATCGGTGGTCGAGGAGCAGCGGTGAGCGAGCACGCCGGGGTTGGGCGGCAGGAGCGGAACGAGGTGGCGGGGGTGAGCGTCGCGGGGATCGGCGAGTTCGGATTGATCGAGCGGGTGACCGCCCGGCTGGCGTACGGGCCGGCGACCCTGCTCGGGCCCGGTGACGACGCGGCCGTGGTCGCGGCGCCGGACGGCCGGGTCGCGGCGTCGACCGACGTGCTGGTCGAGGGGCGGCACTTCCGGCGGGACTGGTCCAGCGCCCGGGACGTCGGGCACCGGGCGGCGGCGGCGAACCTGGCCGACATCGCGGCCATGGGAGCGACCCCGACGGCTCTGCTGGTCGCCCTCTGCATGCCGGCCGAGCTGGAGTCGGGCTGGGCGGAGGAGCTGGCCGACGGGCTGGGCGCCGAGGCGGCGATCGTGGGCGCCAGCGTGGTCGGCGGTGACATGTCGGCCAGCCCGACGTTGACCATCGCGGTGACCGCCCTCGGCGACCTCGGTGGCCGGGAGCCGGTACGGCGTTCCGGGGCCCGCCCGGGGGACGTGGTGGCCCTCGCCGGCCGCTCCGGCTTCGCGGCGGCCGGGCTGACCGTGCTCTCCCGTGGTTTCCGCACGCCCCGGCTGCTGGTCGAGGCGTACCGGCGGCCCGAGGTGCCCTACCAGGCCGGCCCGCACGCCGCCCGCCTCGGGGCCACCTCGATGATCGACGTGTCGGACGGGCTGCTGGCCGATCTGGGGCACGTGGCGAAGGCCAGCGGCGTCGGGATCGACGTACGGCGGGACGCCTTCGAGGTGCCCCGGCAGATGCGTGACGCGGCGCAGGCGCTCGGCGTCGACCCGTACTCCTGGATCCTCGGCGGTGGCGACGACCACGCGCTGGCCGCCACCTTCCCGTCGGCGGTGGCGCTGCCGGACCCGTGGCGGCCGGTCGGCCGGGTGGTGGCCGGGGCTGGCGTCACCGTCGACGGCGAGGCGTACGCCGGACCGGCCGGCTGGGACCACTTCCGGTAGCGGTAACCGCAGGTCGTAACCTTTTCCGGTGAGCGAGATCGAGATCCACGCCGTGCCCTTCGACGCACCCGTGGCGCAGCGACTGATCCGGGACGCGCTGGCCGACCTCGGCGAGCGGTACGGCGGCAGCGGCGACGACACCCCGGTCGACCCGGCCGAGTTCGTCCCACCGGCCGGCGCCTTCCTCGTCGCTCACCTCGACGGTGCGGCGGTCGGCTGCGGCGGCTGGCGCAGTCACGGCGAGACGGGGGAGTTCGCCGAGCTGAAGCGGATGTACACCGCGCCGGCGGCCCGGGGCCGCGGGGTGGCCCGGGCCGTGCTGGCGGCGGTCGAGCGCTCCGCCCGCGAGCACGGGCGCAAGCAGATCATCCTGGAGTGCGGCGACCGGCAGCCCGAGGCGATCGCGATGTACACCTCGGCCGGGTACGAGCGGATCCCGAACTTCGGCTTCTACAAGGACGAGCCGGGCTGCCTCTCCTTCGGCCGCACGCTCTGACCGCGCCGGCCCGGGTGACCGTCCCCGGCCGGCCGCGCCGGCCGTCAGCCTCCCAGCTCAGTCGGTGCTGATGTGGATCTGCTCGGCGGCCTTGCCGGCCGCGGCGGTCGCCTCGGCCAGGTCGGCGCCCCAGGCCAGCACGTGCCCGCTGCGGGCCAGCGAGCAGGTCACCTCGCCGACCGTGGCGCCGACCGCGACGTCGAGCTGCACGCCCAGCACTCCGGAGACCCGGCGGGCCGCCCGCAGACCGTCGACGGCGGTGACCGTGCCGGGCGGGGCCAGCAGGAACTCCACCGCCGCCGCGCCGGTCGGCCGGGCGGGCAGCACCGGGCGCTCGCCGCGCAGCGTCCGCAGGTAGGCCTCGATGAACCCGCACTCGTAGGCGATCGAGATCAACGCGGTGATCATGTCGCCGGGCAGCCGGGCGGCGCACTCGACCAGCGTCGGCACGCCGTCGGCGATGATCCACTCGCTGTGCAGCACCCCGGTGCGGAAGCCGGCCGCCCGGGCCAGCCGGGCGGCCGCGTCGAGCAGCTCCCGCCGGACGCCGTCGGGCAGCGCGGACGGGACGGTGTGCCCGGTCTCCACCGGTCGTCGTCCGGGCTGTACCCGCTTGTCGGTCACGTTGCTGAAGATCACCTCGCCGTCGGCGACCAGCAGCTCGACGCTGTGCTCCCGGCCGTCGAGCACCTGCTCGACCAGGACGGCCGTGGGCACCCCGCGGTCGGTGGCCTCCGGCGGCGCCTCCGCGGCGGCGGTGTCCGCCCACGCGTCGGCGACCTGCTCCGGGTCGGTGAGGATCTGCACCCCGAGGCTGCCGGAGCGGCGGGTGGGCTTCAGCACGCACCGGCCGCCGTGCCGGCGGGCGAAGGCGGCCGCTTGGGCGGGGCCGTCGACCAGCTCGAACGCCGGGTTGGCCAGACCGGCCTCGGCCGCCAGCAGGCGCAGCTGGTGCTTGTCGCAGAAGACGTCGGCGGCCGTGCCTCCGGCGCCGGGCAGGCCGAGCGCGTCGGCCAGCCGGGCGGCGGCGCCCACCGCGTACTCCATGCCGGGCATCACCAGTCGGGCGGCGGCGAGCCCCGGCTCGCGAGCGAGCAGCGCGGCGGCGTCGAAGCCGGTCTGGTATTCGGCGGGCACCACCCGGGAGACGAACGGCAGTTGCCCGGCCAGGCGCTCGACGTCGCGACGGCGGATCACGTCGGGTTCGTCGATGAGCACGACACTGTCGGCGGGCAGGTCCTCGGCGAAGGAGCGCAGCATGCCGTGCGAGGTCCCGATGATGATCATGTGGTCCCGGCCCAGGTCCAGCTGCACGGCTCGCCCCCCACGGTCGGCCCCCGACCGGGCTCTCCGGCGGTCGGCGCAGGGAGACACTAACCGGGCGTACGACAGCAGTCGATGGGTCGTCGCGTTCCCGTCAGAGGGCCGTCCGGGCACACGAAACAGCCGGCGGACCCGATGGTCCGCCGGCTGTGCCGTCGATCAGGTGGTCTGCCGCGCGGTCAGGCGCGGGTGACCTTGCCGGCCTTGATGCACGAGGTGCAGACCTGCAACTTCTTGGTGTTGCCGCCACCGGCCGGGGTGCGCACCGACTGGATGTTCGGGTTCCAGCGGCGGTTGGTCCGCCGGTGCGAGTGGGACACGTTGTGGCCGAAGCCCGGCCCCTTGCCACAGACGTCGCACACGCTAGCCACGGGATACTCCTGGGATTGAAACGTTCATGGGGTCGCCGGCAGGTGCTGCCCGGGCAACCTGGCCAGGTTACCCGATGACCAGGCGTCCTGCCCAACCGGGCCACGTGAGCGGGCCGGCCGGCCGGTTCGTCCCGCGCTTTCCTGCCGGGGCGGGGCCGCCCGCCGAGGGTAGCGCGGGTCCCGGAGCGGGCGGCCAAGGCCCCGGACACGCCGGGCGAGGCCGCCGGCTGTCGGCGCGCGCCAGTAGGCTTCTCGCCGTGCTGGACACCCTCGACGCCGCCGCGGTGCGCCGCTGGTGCACGGGCGGGTTGGCCGCCCTGAAGCGGCACCAGGCCGAGATCGACCAGCTCAACGTCTACCCGGTGCCCGACGGCGACACGGGCACCAATCTGGTGCTCACGCTGACCTCGGCGCAGCAGGCGCTCGCGATGGACCTGGACACCCTTCCCGACGGCGGCGCCACCGCGCACGGGCACGCGCTGCGGCTGATGGCCCGGGGCGCGCTGCTCGGCGCCCGGGGCAACTCCGGCGTGATCCTCTCGCAGATCCTGCGCGGTTTCGCCGACGCGGCCGGCGCCGTGCCGGCGCTGCGTGGCCGGGAGTTGGCCGCCGCGCTGCGCGACGGCACCGTCGCCGCCTACACCGCGGTCGCCCAGCCGGTGGAGGGCACCCTGCTCACCGTGGTGGCCGCGGCGGCCACCGGCGCCGAGCGGGCGGACACCGACGACCTGTGCGCCGTGGCCGGGGCGGCGGCCGAGGAGGCGGCGGCAGCGCTGGCGCGTACCCCCGAGCAGTTGCCGGCGCTGGCCCGCGCCGGCGTGGTCGACGCCGGCGGCCGGGGCCTCTGCCTGCTGCTGGACGCCCTGGTCGAGGTGGTCACCGGCGAGCGGGTGGCGCGGGTCTCACCCGCGCCCCCGCCCGCCGCCGGGCCGGCCGTCGCGCCGCGGGAGACCGGCTCCGACCGGTACGCCTACGAGGTGCAGTTCCTGCTCGACGCCGGGGCGGAGGCGGTCGACCGGATGCGCGCCGTGCTCGCCGGCCTGGGCGACTCCCTGGTGATCGTCGGTGACGGCGTCGGACCGGAGCCCACCTGGAACGTGCACGTGCACGTCAACAACGTCGGCGCGGCCGTCGAGGCGGGCGTGGTCGCCGGCCGACCGCACCGGATCTCGGTGACCCGCTTCGCCGACCAGCCGCCGCCGGCGGCCCTGCCGGCGGACGCGCGGGCGGCCGTCGTGGTGGCCCCCGGCGCCGGCATCGCCGAACTCTTCGGCGGTGAGGGCGCCACGGTGGTGCCGGGCAACCCGTCGATCGGCGAACTGGTCGACGCGATCCGGGCCACCGGCGCGACCCGTGTGGTGGTGCTGCCCAACGACCCCAACACCCAGGCCGTCGCGAGCGCCGCGGCGAAGGAGGCGCACCGGCTGGGGGTCAAGGTCAGTGTGGTGCCCACCCGGTCCCCGGTGCAGGCGCTGGCCGCCCTGGCGGTCCGCGACCCGGGGCGACGCTTCGAGGACGACGTCATCGCGATGGCCGAGGCGGCCGGGGCCTGCCGCTACGCCGAGGTCTGCCACGCCAGCCGGGAGGCGTTGACCGTCGCCGGGCCCTGCCGGCCGGGCGACGTGCTCGCCCTGGTCGAGGGGGAGGTGCACCTGATCGGCGCCGACCTCGTCGACACCTGCGTCGCGATGGTCGACCGGATGCTCGGCGGCGGTGGCGAACTGGTGACCCTGATCTCCGGGGTGGACGCCCCGGCCGGCCTCGTCGACGCGGTCCGCGCCCACGTCGGGCAGCGTTGGCCGTTCGTCGAGGTGCAGGCATACCCGGGTGGGCAACCGCACTACCCGCTCCTGGTGGGGGTCGAATGAGCGAGCCGAGCGAGTCGGCCACGGTGGAGACGCCGCTGAAGAAACTGGTCGGTGAGAAGACCGCCAAGGCCCTGGCGGCTCACCTCGATCTGCACACCGCCGGCGACCTGATCTACCACTTCCCGCGCCGCTACGACGAGCGTGGCGAGCACACCGACATCCGGTCGCTGGACGTCGGCGAGCAGGTCACAGTGCTGGCACAGGTGCAGCGCACCGCGGTGCGGCCGATGCGCCAGCGCCGCGGCAACCTGCTGGAGGTGACCGTCGGTGACGGCTCCGGCGGCCTGCTCACCCTCACCTTCTTCGGCAACCAGGCCTGGCGCGAACGGGAGCTGCGCCCCGGCCGGTGGGGGCTGTTCGCCGGCAAGGTCACCGAGTTCCGGGGCAAGCGCCAGCTCAACGGGCCGGAATACGTGCTGCTCGGCGAGGGCGGCGACGGCGAGGCGGCGGCCAGCGAGGAGATCGAGGAGTTCGCCGGTGCGCTGATCCCGGTCTACCCGGCCGCCGCGGCCATGCCCACCTGGGTGATCGCCAAGTGCGTCCGGGTGGTGCTGGACACGGTCACCCCGCCCGAGGACCCGGTGCCGGCGACCGTGCGGGCCAGCCGCAACCTGGTCGGGCTGGGCACCGCGCTACGCGAGATCCACCGGCCGTCCAGCAAGGAGGAGCTCTACCGGGCCCGGCACCGGCTCAAGTGGGACGAGGCGTTCGCGGTGCAGCTGACCCTGGTGCAGCGCAAGCACCGGGCCGCCGACTGGCCGGCCCGGCCCCGGCCGGCCCGCGCCGGCGGCCTGCTGGACGCGTTCGACGCCCGGCTGCCCTACGAGCTGACCCCCGGCCAGGTCGACGTCGGCCAGGAGATCGCCGTCGACCTGGCCACCCCGCATCCGATGCACCGGCTCCTGCAGGGCGAGGTCGGCTCCGGCAAGACGGTCGTCGCGCTGCGCGCGATGCTCCAGGTGGTGGACGCCGGCGGGCAGGCGGCCCTGCTCGCGCCCACCGAGGTGCTCGCCGCCCAGCACCACCGCGGCATGCGCGACCTGCTCGGTCCGCTGGGCCGCGCCGGCGAGCTGGACGCCGCCGAACACGCCACCCGGGTGGAGCTGGTCACCGGCTCGCTCGGCGCGGCCGCCCGCCGCCGAGCGCTCGCCGAGGTCGCCGAGGGTCGGGCCGGCATCGTGCTCGGCACCCACGCCCTGCTCTACGAGGGCGTCGACTTCGCCGACCTGGGCCTGGTGGTGGTCGACGAGCAGCACCGGTTCGGCGTCGAGCAGCGCGACGCGCTGCGGGCCAAGGCCGACCAGCCACCGCACGTGCTGGTGATGACGGCCACCCCGATCCCGCGCACCGTGGCGATGACCGTCTACGGCGACCTGGAGGTGTCCACCCTCTCCCAGCTGCCCCGGGGGCGCTCGCCGATCGCCTCGCACGTGGTGCCGGCCGCCGAGAAGCCGGCCTTCCTGGACCGGGCCTGGCGCCGGCTCCGCGAGGAGGTGGCCGCCGGGCATCAGGCGTACGTGGTCTGCCCGCGGATCGGCGATTCGAGGTCCGGGGCCGGAGCGGCCAGCGCGGAGGCGCCGGACTTCGAACCGGGCCCGGCGAGCGACGAGGAGCCGCCCCGGGACGACGACAACGGCCGCCGGCCGCCGCTGGCGGTGACCGAGGTGGCGCCGCTGCTCGCCGAGGGTCCGCTGCACGGGCTGCGGATCGGGGTGCTGCACGGCCGGCTGCCCGCCGACGAGAAGGACGCGGTGATGCGGTCGTTCGCCGACGGCCAGCTCGACGTGCTGGTGGCCACCACCGTGGTCGAGGTCGGGGTGGACGTGCCGAACGCGACCGTGATGATCGTGTTGGACGCCGACCGGTTCGGCGTCTCCCAGCTGCACCAGCTGCGCGGACGGGTCGGCCGGGGCTCGGCGGCCGGGCTCTGCCTGCTGGTCAGCGAGGCGGTGGAGGGCAGCCCGGCCCGGGAACGGCTCGACTCGGTCGCCTCCACCACCGACGGCTTCAAGCTCGCCGAGCTCGACCTGGAGCAGCGTCGCGAGGGCGACGTGCTCGGCGCCACCCAGTCCGGGCGCCGCTCCCACCTGCGGCTGCTGTCCCTGCTGCGCGACACGGATCTGATCCGGGACGCCCGGGCGGAGGCGATCGCCCTGGTCGAGGAGGACCCCGAGCTGATCCGGCAGCCGGCCCTGGCCGCCTCGGTGGCCGCGCTTGTCGACGAGGAGCGCGCGGAGTACCTGGAGAAGGGCTGACGGCGTGGGCGTAGCGGCCGAGGGCGCGCCGACCGGCCGGTCGATGCGCCCTCGGGTCGGCTCGGTTCCGCTCAGGCGGTGAACCGCAGCCGGCGACGGCGCGCCATCAGGAACAGGCCCGCGCCGACGAGCAGCAGCAGGGCGGCGCCGGACGCGAGGCCGCCGGTGGAGGCGCCGGTCAACGGCAGCCCGCCGGTGCCGGCTCCGCCGCCGCCGCAGTCGGCGGGCTGCTCCCACTCCCACGGGCCGTAGTAGTCACCGTCGGGGTCCCAGTAGTCGTACTCGGCGACGACGGCCTGCCCCTCCCTGCCCTCGAAGGTCTCCTCGATCGTCTGACCCGGCTTGACGACCCGCTTGCGGGCCTTGCCGTACGTCGGCGAGAAGGTCACCGTCCAGGTGTCGCCGTTGGGCGGGTCGGCGAAGACCACCGTGAAGGTGTCGCAGGTGGAGCGGCTGGTCACGTTGGCGAGGGCGCAGTTGCCCGGGTCCGTCCAGAGATAGGTGGCGAGCGGTTCGGTGCTGCCCGCCACGGTCACGCTGACCCCGTCCCAGCCCTCGACCGGGAAGCGCACGTCCTTCTTCTCGCCGGGGGCGAGCGGCACCGTCTGGGCGGCGCCGCCGGCCGGGATCGAGGCGAGCACGAGCTCGACGGCGGGCGCCTTGGCCGGGTTGGTCAGGCGCACGTCGATCGCGCTCGCGCAGATCGAGGTGAAGCTGGCGCTCGGCCCGCCCGGCTGGTCTTTCGTGCCGCACGTGCCGGCGAGCGCCACCACGCCCTCACGGGCCTGATCCTCGGCGTGGCCGTTGTTCCACTGGGCCCGTACGGCCAGCCGGGCCTCGGTCGCGTCACCGGGCACCGTCTGCACGCCGGTCACCGGCTCGCCGACCGGGTGCGGGAACTCGTTCTCCGGGCCGGTGGCGATGTCGCCGACGGTGCCGGCCGGTGCGGTGTCGACGGCGACGAAGCGGAAGCTCGTCGCCGCCGGCGGGGTGCTCTCGCTGCGTACCGTCCAGCGGACCTGGTAGCTGCCGTCGACGCAGCTCGCCTCGCCCTGGACCGCGGTGTGGTGGGCGCTGGCCGGGGCGCCGAGGGCGGTCACGCCGGTGAGGCCGATCACCGCCGCGCCGAGGACGGCGAGCGGGCGGCGCCAGAGCGATCGATGCCTCTTCATGGACTCTCCTGTCGTCGGACGCGCCTGACGCACAGAGCCGGCCAGGCCGGTGCGGGTGATGGATCGACGGCCATGCGGCTCGCGGATGGCCGGTTCGTCGCCCGACGGTAACCACGAGGGGCGCTTCCGCGCGGTCCCGTGCGACCCCGGAGGTCGCCTCCCGTGGCCGAATCGTGACCCGTCCGCTCCGGCCCGCTCGGAGCCGACGAGGGCGCGCTCTGCGCCGGACGGGCCACGGTGGACGCAGAAACGCCACGGGCGCGCCGACCGGTCGGTCGACGCGCCCGTGGCGCTGTTGAATCAGGCGCTCACACGCCGTCGGATCAGGCGGTGAAGGTCACCCGACGCCGACGCGCGATGACGAAGAGCACCGCGCCCGCGGCGAGCAGGGCCAGCGCGCCCGCGGCGATGCCGCCGGCCGCCGCACCGGTCACCGGCAGGCCCGGCTCCTCGCCGCCGGCCCCGCCGCCGCCGCACTCACCCTCGGGGGCGTACACGGCCTCCAGCTCCAGGTCCAGCTCGGGGAGGGCGACCAGCGCCTTCTCGTCCTTGCCGGCCTTGAAGGTCACCGACTCCGACTTGCCCGGCTCGACGGTGCGGGTCTCGGTCTTGCCGTCGTAGGTGAACTCGACCTTGACCGGCATGCCACCCTCCGGGTTGGTCGCGGTCAGGGTGAAGTTCTTGCAGTCCGCCTTGGTGGTCACCGTGGGCAGCGGGCAGTCCTCGGGGCGCTGCCACGAGTACGTGCCCTTGTCGATCACCTTGCCGTCGACCAGCACCTCGACCTTGCCGGCGTTCTCGGCCGGCACCACGATGCCGTTGTCGGCCTTGCCCGGCTCGACGGTGACCTTCTTGGACCAGCCGTTCTCGCCCTTGACCTCGAACTCGACCGGGTACTTGCTGATCTTGCCGTCGTTGCTCAGCGAGACCGTGACGGTGCCGTCGCAGTTGGACGCGAAGGTGGACGCCGGGGTGGTGCAGCTCTTGTCGCCGCCGTTGTACCAGCCGTCTGGGCCGGTGGAGCGGTTGCCCGGGGCGCCCGGCGAGCCGAGCTTGATGTTGCCGTAGCGCTTGCCGCCCTCGACCAGCGGGTCGATGACCTCGTCGGCGTCGCCCCAGATCAGGTCGACCTGGGTGTGGCAGTTCGGGATCTCGACGTTCAGCTCGATCTCGGTCTTGGTGCCGCCGATCCAGTCGCTGTCCGGCGTGCCGTAGACGTACTGCGGGGTGGCGAACTGCGGTCGCGGCGCGAAGTACGAGACCAGCGTGAACGGCTGCTTCGCCTCACCGCAGAGCGGCAGGTCACCGTCGAGCTTGACGGTCGCGGTGCCCTTCGGCCCGTCGAAGGTGTGGCTGTACTTCGCCTGGCTGGCGTCCACGCACTTCGGCGCCGGGGTGCACGGCTTGTCGGCGGACAGCGTGACGCTGCCTTCGTTGGTCGCCTCCTGGCCGTTCTTCTTCCACTTGCCGTGGATGGTCAGCTTGGCGCTCGCGGTGTCGCCGGGCACCCGCTGGACGGCGTTGACGCTGCCGCCCTTGGCGACGACCGTGCCCTCCAGCAGGACGGGCTCGGCGCTCTCGATCGCCAGGTGCACCGGGGTGGCCGGCTCGGCGGTCACCGTCTTCAGCGTGACGGCCTTGTCGCGCTCGCTGTTCTCGACCTTCCACGTGATCACGCGCTCGCCGGTGAGCTGGTCACAGTCGACGGTGCCGGTGATGGTGGTGTGGTGGGCGCTGGCGGGGGCGGCCAGCACGAAGGCGCCGGTGAGGCCGAGCAGAGCGGCCCCCAGGACGGCCAGCGGTCGCCGTAGCGACAGCTTGGGACGGATCACGCGTACTCCCGGGGTGAAGAAGCGTCAGGGGTGTCTACACGGGAGGCGGCTGGACGGTCGCTTGGAGCGTGGAGCACGTCCGGTTCGGGCCTCCGCGTGTTGTGAGCCGATATCAGGTCATCGGCACCCGGCAGACCCTAGCGATTACGCCGCCGTCGTTACAGCGCTCAGCATCCGCTAAGACTGATGTTATGAATTTGAGATCATTGATATACGAGGGGTGATCTTGCGGTTGCGCGGACCGTACCGGCGGTGTCGGCCGGCGCCCGCGCGAGGTCGCGTAGCGTCGGAGGCATGAGCAGGTGCAGACGATGACCCGCATCGTGGCCGGGGCGCTCGGCGGACGCCGGATCGCCGCGCCGCCCGGCGCCGGCACCCGACCCACCTCCGATCGGGTCCGGGAGGCGCTGTTCAGCGCCGTGCAGGCCGAGAAGGATCTCGTCGGCGCCCGCTTCGCCGACCTCTACGCCGGTTCCGGGGCGGTCGGGCTGGAGGCGCTCTCCCGGGGCGCCGAACACGTGCTGCTGGTCGAGTCCGACCCCCGGGCGGCCCGGGTGATCCGCGAGAACGTCGCCGCGCTGCGCGCCGCGCCCGCCGCCCGGCTGGTCGCCGGCAAGGTGGCGACCGTGCTGGCCGCCGGCCCCGAGGGGGAGCCCTACGACGTGGTCTTCGCCGACCCGCCGTACGCGGTGCCGGACGACGAGATAAGCGCCGTGCTGACCGCGCTCGTGGATCGCGGCTGGCTGGCGCCCGACGCGCTCGTCGTGGTGGAGCGCTCCAGCCGGGGCGCCCCCCTCGACTGGGTGCGGGGCGTCACCGGCGAGCGCAGCCGCCGCTACGGGGAGACCACCCTTTGGTACGGTCGCCGATCATGAGACGTGCGGTGTGTCCCGGCTCGTTCGACCCGGTCACCAACGGACACCTCGACATCATCGGCCGGGCCAGCCGGCTCTTCGACGAGGTGATCGTCGGAGTGCTGGTGAACCAGTCGAAGAGCGGCCTGTTCACCGTCGAGGAGCGGATCGACATGCTCCGCGAGGTGACCGCCTCGTACGAGAACGTCCGGGTGGAGTCCTTCCGCGGGTTGCTGGTCGACTTCTGCCGGGCCCAGCAGGCGAGCGTGCTGATCAAGGGCCTGCGCGCGGTCAGCGACTTCGACTACGAGCTGCAGATGGCGCAGATGAACATCGGCCTGGCCGGCGTCGAGACGCTCTTCATGCCGACCAACCCGCTCTACTCGTTCCTCTCCTCCAGTCTGGTGAAGGACGTCGCCAAGTGGGGCGGGGACATCTCGGCGCACGTGCCCGACCGGGTCCGCGCCGAACTCCAGGCGCGGCTCTCGCCGCCGCCGCGCCACTGACCGGGCCGACCCGACCAGCCCCGCCGACCCGACCCGCCCCGCCCGCTGGCCGGGCCGGGCCGGGCCTGCCGACCGGCGCCCACCGGCGCGCGGCCGGCCAGGAACGCCGCCAGCGCCGCAACCACATCGAATCGCCCAGGTCAGGATGATCCGGGAGCCCCGCCGCGCGCGGCCGACCGGCCCCGCCCGGGCCGCGCGACGCGCCGTGTCGAGGGGGAAGGGTGGCCGGGTGGTGCTGCGCGAGATGATGAGTAGAGCGGGAACCCGGCCGTAGCCCGCATCATGTAGGTCGGCCGAGAAGAACGACAGGAGTGAGGTACCGGTGGACCCGCTCGATCGCATCGACGAACTGATCGCCATGGTGGAGCAGGCCCGCTCCGTCCCGATGTCTCGGAACAACTGCATGGTCGACCGAGGCGAGATGATCGCGGCCCTGGACGAGATGCGCGCCGAACTCCCCGCCGACCTGCGTCGGGCCGCCGCGCTCCTCGATGAGCGCGACAAGATCATGGAGGCCGGCAAGCGCGAGGCGGACCGGATCATCAGCGAGGGTGAGGCGGAACACGCCCGGCTGGTGTCGGTGAACGAGATCACCGTCTCCGCCGAGCACGAGGGCGCGCGGATCATCGCCGAGGCCCGGGCCGAGGCCCAGCGGCTGCGTGAGGAGGTCGACGACTACGTCGACACCGCGCTGGCCAACTTCGAGCAGTTCCTGACCCGCGCGCTCGCCTCGATCGAGCGCGGCCGGGACAAGATGCACGCGCTGCGCGAGATCGGCACCTTCGCTGGGGATGAGGCGGAACGCCCGCTACCCTTCTGAGCGGCACCTCACCAGCCGGCATGCAAGGCGGGCGTCGCCCCCGGTTCGACGGTCCGGCGGTCGCCCAGGTAACCTTTTTTGTCGGCCTCTCACCGGCCGGAGTCTGACTATGCCCAAACACTCGCCATCGACACTCGACCCCAGGTCGCCGCTGGTCCTCGACACGAGGGACCTGCCGCGTCGGCCTGGCGCGTTGCGTACGGTCAAGCGGGTCGCGCCGGCACCGGCAGACCTCGGTGTGGAGTTGATCGGCGTGCCGGAGGGCGCGGACCTCGACCTCGACCTGAGGTTGGAGTCGGTGTCCGAGGGTGTGCTCGTCTCGGGGACCATCACCGGTCCCGTCCGGGGCGAGTGCGGCCGCTGCCTGCGCGAGATCAACGACTCGATGGCCGTGACGATCCAGGAGCTGTACGCGTACGAGAACAGCACCACGGACGTCACGACCGACGAGGACGAGGTGGGCCGGATGCAGGGCGATCTGATCGACCTGGAGCCGGCGCTGCGGGACGCGTTGGTGCTCACGCTGCCGACCAACCCGCTCTGCCGGGAGGACTGCCCAGGACTGTGCCCCGAATGCGGGGCGCACTGGGATGATCTGCCGGCCGACCACAGTCACCAGCAGATCGACCCGCGATGGGCGGGCCTGTCGCAACTGACCCGTAAAGAGGAGTAAGAACCGTGGCCGTCCCCAAGCGCAAGATGTCGCGCAGCAACACCCGGTCCCGCCGGGCGAACTGGAAGGCGGCCGTGGTCGCGACCGTCGCGTGCCCGCAGTGCAAGTCCCCGAAGCTGCCGCACGCCGCGTGCTCCGTCTGCGGCACGTACAACGGCCGCCAGGTTCTCGAGGTCTGACCTGGACGCCGAGTGACGCCCCCGACCCCTGGTCGGGCGGCGCGCGCACCCTGGCACACGCCCGGTGCCCCGGCTCCCTCCGACGCCGGCCGGCCTGCTCCGGCCGGCGTTCCGATGGAGCCGGGCACCGCGCGGATCGCCGTTGACCTCCTCGGCGGGGACGATGCTCCCGCCGTCGTGGTTGACGGCGCTCTGCGGGCCATGCGCGCCGACCCCGATCTGCACCTGCTGCTCGTCGGCCCCGTCGAGGTCGCCGACGGGCTGATCGCTGCCCTCGGCCCGGCCCAGCGGGCCCGGGTCACCGTGCGGCCGGTGCGGGACGCGGTCGGGATGGCCGACCACCCGAGCGCCGCGCGGGCCGAGAGCACCGTGCGCGCCGCCGTCACCGCCGTCCGCGACGGCATCGCCGACGCCGTGGTCTCCGCCGGCTCGACCGGCGCCACCGTCACCGCGGCCGCGCTCGGCTTCGGCCGGTGGCCGGCCGTGCGTCGGCCGGCCCTGGTCGCCACGCTTCCCGCGGTCGCCGGTCCGGTCGTGCTGCTCGACGTCGGCGGCTCCCTGGAACCCCGCCCGGCCACCCTCGCCCGGCACGCCGTGCTCGGCGCCGCCTACGCCGCGGTGGCGCACGCCGTCGTCGCGCCCCGGGTCGGGCTGCTCTCCGTCGGCACCGAGGCGGGCAAGGGCGACCGGGTCCGCCGGGCCGCCGATTCCGTACTCGCGGCCGAACCGCTGCCCTGCGACGCCCGCTACGTCGGCCTCGTCGAGGGGTACGACGTCTCAGGCGGCGCGCGCGCCGATGTGGTGGTCACCGACGGCTTCACCGGTAACGTGCTGCTCAAGGCGATCGAGGGCGCGTACGCGATGGCCGGCGGTCCCCCCGCCAGCGGCGGCGCGCCCCGGGCGGCCGCCCTGCTCGGCGTCGCCGGCACCGTGGTGGTCTGCCACGGCGCCGCCGGTGCCGACGACGTCGCCTCCGGCATCGCGCTCGCCGCCCACCTCTGGCGGCGCCGCGCCACCGACTCCGTCGCCGCCCTGCTCGCAGGCGTTGCCCCGACGGACCACGACCGCACCGACCGCCCCACTGACACCGAGGTAGCCACACCATGAGCAACGACAAGCGGCGGCGGGCGTCCGTCGGTCACCTCGAGGCCGCCTTCGGCGTGACGCTCGACCCCGAGTTGCTGGAACGCGCGCTGACCCACCGCTCGTACGCGTACGAGAACGGCGGCCTGCCCACCAACGAGCGGCTGGAGTTCCTCGGTGACTCGGTGCTGGGCGTGGTGATCACCACGGCGCTCTTCCACAACCACCCGGACCTGCCCGAGGGGCAGCTGGCCAAGCTGCGGGCCAGCGTCGTCAACATGCGCGCCCTGGCCGACGTGGCCCGGGGCCTCGGCCCGGACGGGCTCGGCGCCTACCTGCTGCTCGGCAAGGGCGAGGAGACCACCGGCGGCCGGGACAAGGCGAGCATCCTCGCGGACACCCTGGAGGCGCTGCTCGGGGCGATCTACCTCCAGTACGGCCTGGACACCGCCGCCATCGTCATCCACCGGCTCTTCGACCCGTTGATGGCCGAGTCGGCCGGCCGGGGCGCGGCGCTGGACTGGAAGACCAGCCTCCAGGAGCTGACCGCCGCGCTCGGGCTGGGTGTGCCCGAGTACCGGATCGAGGGCGCCGGCCCGGACCACCTCAAGACCTTCACCGCCTGGGTGGTGGTCGCCGGCAACCGCTACGGCGGCGCCGAGGGGCGCAGCAAGAAGGAAGCCGAGCAGCGGGCCGCCGAGGCGGCCTGGCGGACCCTCACCGAGCAGACCGAGCAGACCGACGGCGGGGCCAGCCCGGCTCGGCCCGGTGGCGCCACCGGTAACGGCGCCGGCCCGGCCGACGGAGCCAACGGCAACGGCACCGGCCCGGCCGGCGGAACCGGTGCGATCGACGCCGGTGCGGTCGACGCCGAGCCTGCCGACGGATCGGGTTCCGCCCGTGCCTGAGCTGCCCGAGGTCGAGACCGTCCGGCAGGGGCTGGCGCAGTGGGTGATCGGCCGGCGGATCGCCAGCGTCGAGGTGCGGCACCCCCGCGCGGTCCGTCGGCACACGCCCGGCGGCGAGCACTTCGCCGACGTGCTGACCGGCCAGACAGTGCTCGACGTACGTCGTCGCGGCAAGTACCTCTGGCTGCCGCTGGACAGCGGCGACGCGGTGGTCGGGCACCTTGGCATGTCCGGTCAGCTGCTGCTGCAACCGGCCGACGCCCCCGACGAGACGCACCTGCGGATCCGGTTCCGCTTCGCCGACGACGGCCCGGAGCTGCGCTTCGTCGACCAGCGCACGTTCGGTGGGCTGGCGGTGAGCGAGGGCGGTGCGGAGCTGCCGGCGGAGATCGCGCACATCGCCCGGGACCCCATGGACCCGCAGTTCTCCGACGCGGCGTTCGTGACCGCGCTGCGGCGGCGTCGGACCGAGGTGAAGCGGGCGCTGCTCGACCAGACGCTGATCTCCGGGGTGGGCAACATCTACGCCGACGAGGCGCTCTGGCGGGCCGGCCTGCACGGCACCCGGCCCACCGACGCGCTGACCGGCCCGGCCGCGCAGCGGCTGCTCGGGCACGTCCGCGACGTGCTGGGTGAGGCGATCAAGGAGGGCGGCACCAGCTTCGACGCCCTCTACGTCAACGTCAACGGCGAGAGCGGCTACTTCGACCGGGCGCTCAACGTCTACGGCCGGGAAGGCGAGCCGTGCCGGCGCTGCGGCGCGCCGATCCGCCGGGAACCGTTCATGAACCGCTCCTCCTACAGCTGCCCCCGCTGCCAGCCCCGGCCCCGGGGGTCCGTCCGGGGATGACCCTGAGTCGGGTCGGGGGCGCGCCCCGCGCGTCGGCCCGGACCGCTCCGGGGCACTCCCCGGTGATCGTCCGATTCGGCCGGTGACGCCCTGGTTCCGCGCTCCGGCGGACCGCTCGCCCCGCCGGGGTGCACACCCGGGACGAGCCGGGGATGCTCCCGGATGTCCGGGTCTCGTCAGCTCCCTAGCGTCAGCAGCGTTGACCTAGGTCTGAGCTGACAGGGGGACCCGCGATGGGGGCAAGACCGGTGACGGTCCGGTTGGCGCGGTGGAGCGCCGAACATCCGTGGCGCGCGATCGCGCTCTGGGTGGTGTTCGTGGCGGTCTGCTTCGTCGGGGGCAGCGCCGCCGGCCTCAACGAGGCCACCGAGTCCGATCAGGCGATCGGCGAGTCCGGCCGGGCCG
Organism: Micromonospora sp. NPDC093243; assembly: GCF_044753725.1. Classification (NCBI taxonomy): domain Bacteria; kingdom Bacillati; phylum Actinomycetota; class Actinomycetes; order Micromonosporales; family Micromonosporaceae; genus Micromonospora; species Micromonospora sp. NPDC093243. Next base: position 457,150 of record NZ_JBIVNT010000003.1, read on the forward strand.
GGCTGATCGTGTCGGCCGGTGACTTCCACGATCCGGCCGTGGAGAACGTCCTGATCACCCCGCGTGCCGGCACGCTGGACCAGGCGGCGGCCCGGGCGGCGGCCGACGACGCGGCGGCCCGGTTGCGGTCGGTGACCGGGGTGGCCGGGGTAGGGCAGCCGGTGCCGGCGCGGGACGGCTCGGCGCTGCTGCTGCCGATCACCATGTCCGGCGATCCGGAGACCGCCAGTGACCGGGTGCAGCCGCTGCGGGACGCCACCGCCGACGTCCAGGACGCCCACCCGCAGTTGCGCGTCGAACAGGTCGGCGGGCCGTCGATCAACAAGGCGCTCGACGACACCCTCGGCAAGGACTTCCAGCGCGCCGAGCTGCTCAGCCTGCCGGTCACCCTGGCCATCCTCATCATCGCGTTCGGCGCCTTGATCGCGGCCGGCGTGCCGGTGCTGCTGGCGCTCTCCTCGGTGGCCGCCGCGATGGGGCTCTCCACTCTCGCCTCCCACCTGGTGCCGTCGACCGACGTCACGAGCAGCGTCATCCTGCTGATCGGCATGGCGGTCGGGGTGGACTACTCACTCTTCTATGTGCGCCGCGAGCGCGAGGAGCGGGCCAAGGGCCGCTCCGGCCTGGACGCGGTCGAGATCGCCGCGGAGACCTCCGGACACGCCGTCGTGGTCTCCGGCTTCGCGGTGATCATCTCGATGGCCGGTCTGCTGCTCGCTGGCGACGCGGTCTTCTCCAGCCTGGCGGTGGGCTCGATCCTGGTGGTCGCGGTCGCGGTGGCCGGCTCGTTGACCGTGCTGCCCGCGCTGCTCGCCAAACTCGGCCGATGGGTCGACCGGCCCCGGGTGCCGCTGCTGTGGCGGTTGACCGCGCCGCGTACCGGCCGGCCGGGCGAGCCGGCGCCGCGCTTCTGGCCGGCGTTGCTCCGCCCCGCGCTGCGGGCGCCGGTGCCGACCCTGGTGATCTCGGTCGGGCTGCTGCTCGCGCTCGCCGCCCCGGCGCTGGGCATGAAGTTGAAGTTCCCCGGCATGGAGGACCTGCCGCGCAGCACGCCGGCGATGCAGGCGTACGACCGGCTGACCGCGGCGTTCCCGAGCAACGGCACCAGCCACACGGTGGCGGTACGGGCGCCGGCGGCCGAGGCGGACCGGGTACGGGCGGCGCTTACCGACCTCGCCGGCCGCGCCGGGGGTGACCCGCTCTTCGCCCCCGTCGAGGCGGACGGCCCGAAGATCCAGGTCTCCGACGACCGGCGGGTCTCCGTGCTGGAGGTGGCCACCCCCTACGCCAGCCGCGACGACAAGGCGGTCGACTCGATGCACCGGCTCCGGGACGATCTGGTCCCGGCCGAGCTGCGGGGCATCCCCGGCGTCGAGTACGCGGTCGGTGGCGGGGTCGCCGCCAGCGAGGACTACGCGGCGCACGTGCGGGACAAGCTGCCGCTGGTGATGGGCTTCGTGCTCGTGCTCACCTTCCTGGTGATGGTGCTGACCTTCCGGTCGGTGGTGGTGGCGGTCAGCTCGATCGTGCTGAACCTGCTCTCGGCGGGCGCCGCGTACGGGCTGCTGGTGCTGGTGTTCCAGGGCGGCTGGGCGGACGACCTGCTGGGCTTCACCTCGATGGGGGCGATCGTCTCCTGGCTGCCGCTCTTCCTGTTCGTGGTGCTCTTCGGTCTCTCGATGGACTACCACGTCTTCGTGGTCAGCCGGATCCGTGAGGGGATCTGCGCCGGAATGTCGAATCGGGACGCGGTGGCGTACGGCATCACCTCGTCGGCCGGAGTGGTGACCAGCGCGGCGATCGTCATGGTCGGCGTCTTCTCGATCTTCGCGACGCTCAGCACGATCGACATGAAGCAGCTGGGCATCGGCCTGGCCGCGGCGATCCTGCTGGACGCCACGATCATCCGCGCGGTGGTGCTGCCAGCCCTGATGACCATGCTCGGCGACGCGAACTGGTGGGCGCCGCGCTTCCTGCGTCCCCGGCCGGCGGCGACGCCGACGGACCCGCCGGCGCCCGCGGACGAGCTGGTGCCGGTCGGCTGAACCGGTGCCGGTGCCGGTGCCGGGGCCGGTGCCGGGGCCGGACCGCGAGCCGCGGTCCGGCCCCGGTGCGGGTGGCGGGAGCGGTCAGGGCAGCGGGCAGCTGAGCCGCCAGGCGTCGAGCGTGCGCTGCTTGCGGATGGAGGCGAAGCCGTAGCCGACCGTGGTGACGCAGAAGTCGGCGGTCGCCCCGGTGTACTCGACGTGGAAGACGGGCTTTCCCGCGTCGGTGAAGGGCAGCAGCTTGGCGCAGAGGTTCAGCCGCACGCACTCCTCGTTGACCGCGAAGTCGAAGTCCGGGGCCAGCGCCGCGAGCTGGGGCACGTCATTGACCAGCCCGGGGGAGAGGGACAGGGAGCGGGCGAGCGCCGCCAGCCGGCGGTTGAAGCGCAACTGCTCGTCGAAGTCGAGCGGGAAACCCGAGCGGTGCAGGTAGCCGTCCGCGTCGGCCAGCGCCACCGCGCCGAACCCCTTGCCCCGCTAGAGCCGGAACCGGTCGGCCAGCGCCGGTTGGATCGCGTCCCACTGCCGTACGTCCAGCCAGTGGCTCTGCGGGCGACGCCCGGCTGCGCCGATCACGGTGCCCGGGAACCGGGTCGCGTCCGGGTCGGTCGGCAGCACCGACCCGACGTGCACCTGGCAGATCAGCCGCCGGTCGCGGGCGCGCAGCTCGGCGGTCTCCTCGGCGGTGGTGTGCACCGGGTCGAGCAGGAACACGTCCGCGTCGACGTCCGGGTCGAGCGGGCCGGTGAGCTGCCACTGCCACTGCCAGTGGCGGGCCGACCCGGCCGGCCACGGGGTGGGTGCCCCGGGCGGGGTGAACTCGACCCGGCAGCCGTAGACCGGGATCAGCAGGAGCAGCGCGGCGCCGACCGAGAGACCCCGGCGCAGCCGGCACCGGACGGCGCGTCGCCGCAACCGGATCCGCATCGGCAGCTCCCGGGTCCCGGGCGGCGCCCCGCCGCCCCCACCGGTACGCCGCCCCCACGCCGGCGTACCTCACCGGGTGAAACGAGCGCGGACCCGCCGACGACTCGCCCGGGTCAGCGCGGCGCGGCGAAGACCTGCGTCCAGTACGGCCCGTTGCTGCTGGCGATACCCACCCCGATCTCGGTGAACGCGCAGTTCAGGATGTTGGCCCGGTGCCCCGAGCTGTTCATCCAGGCGTCCATCACCGCGGCCGGCGTCTTCTGGTTCCAGGCCACGTTCTCGCCGTAGGTGCGCCACGCGTAGCCCACCCGGTCGAGCCGGTCGCCGGAGTCGCTGCCGTCGCTGCCGGTGTGCGACATGTTCTGGTGGTCGGCCTGGTCCTGGCTGTGCCGCTGGGCCGCCGTCATCAGCTTGTCGTCGATGCTCAGCGCCTTGCAGCCGGCCTTGGCCCGCTCGGCGTTCACCAGGTCCACCACCTCGCGTGCCTGCGCGCTGACGTTGCCGCTCAGCGGGGCCTTGGTGCCGGTGCTGCTCGGCGCGCTGCTGCGTTCGCTGCGCCGGGACGGCGCGGTGGTCCGCGACGGCGCGGGGGTGGACTTGCTGGTCCGGCTGGGCGACGGGGTGGGGCGGGCGGTGGTGGGCGAGGCAGTCGGGGAGGGTGCCACCAGCGCCTGGCCGGGAGCCGTCTCGTCGGTGGTCAGCTCCGGTGCGGTGGCGACGGTGTCGTCGACCGCGGTCGGGTCCGCCGCCTCGCCGCCGCCTCCGGGCAGGGCGAGCGCGCCGACGCCGAGGCTGACCACCAGGGTGGCCGCCGCGGCGGCGCCGCCGATCAGCAGCGGGCGCGGGAACCGGCGGGGCGAGCGGTGCCGCCCCTCGCCGCCGGCCTGCTCCGCGTCGGACTGGCCGGCAGCCGCGAACGGCGCGCCGTACGTCCCGGCCTCGGTCAGCGCGTCGGCGGCCCGGTCCCCGTACGCCGGGCCGTGGCCCGGGTGGCCGGCCGACCAGCCGCCGTCCGGCTCGCCGGACCAGCCTCCGGTCGCCGGCTCGGCCGCCCAGGTCTGCCTGTTCGGCTCGGCGGACCACTGCTCGGTTGCCGGCTCGGCCGCCCAGTTCCCGGTGGCGGGCTCTGCCGCCCAACTCCCGCTGGCCAACTCGGGGGACCAGGTGCCGGTTGCCGGCTCGGCGGACCAGGTGCCGCTGGTCGGCTCGGCGGACCAGGTGCCGCTGGTCGGCTCTGCGGATCGGCCCGCGGTGGGCTCGTCCGCCCAGGGTCGGCTCGGCTCCGCCGACCACTGGCCGGTCGGCTGGTCACGCCACCCGTCCGTGGGCTGGCCGGACCAGCCCTGCGTCGGTTGGTCGCGGTGCCACTCCTCGGCCGGTTGCTCGGGGTCGTCGCCGAACAGGTAGGCCGAGCGTGGCTCCGGGCGGTCGCTCAGCCAGGCCGGCTCGTCACGCGGCGGCTCGGCACGCCGGGCGGCGGCATCCGGGTCGTTCGGGTCGGTCCAGCCGTACACGCCTTGGCCTCCAGGGGTCGGTTGCGGGCCGGGCTGACGCTACGGGCGCGCCGCGACCTGCGGCAACGTGGCTAAGGAAGAGTTAAAGCGAACCCGGACGCCCGGGTGCGGACTTCCCCGCATTGGAGGCGTACAGTTAGGGCGTCCGGACAGAGCGTGTCCGTGCCCTTGTGGCAGCCCCCGGCGAGTGGACAGGCCGACGTAGAGATGATCTACGGCCTGCGAGAACTTGACGAAGAGGGGGTTTGCGGCTCAATATATAGGTGTCGCCAGTCGCGCCCGGTCATGCCCAGATACAGCTGGAATGGCAGTCGCGAACACGTGGGCGCGCGTTGGCCGGCCTTTCCGGCAGCGCATATCAAGGAGTTCAAAATGGCGAAGGCCCTCTACGGCCACGTAGGTGCAGCGCCCGACCGGCGTCTGCTCGACGAGGTCACCCGACTGCGTGCCAGGGTTCAGGCACTGGAGTTCGAGCTCACGCGGTTGCGTGCCGAGAACGATCGGCTCGCCGCCGCCGCGACCGAGGCGGATGATCTGCTCCGGCTCGCCGAGCCCGCGCTTACCTGATCTTCGGGTCGCAAAAACTGAATCGCACCACCAGAAAAAGCGCGCCGACACCTCTGTGCCGGCGCGCAGCTCTGTTTCCACCCCTTTTCCCCGGTCGCCATTCTTTCGATCTTGCGGTGACGCGGCGCGGAACTGCGCCGGGACGCCCGGGAAACGGTGCGCCGGACGCGCCTATGAACGATGCCCGCCTTTGTCGCCGGGCAGCGCGGGCGCCGTTCTCCTCGGGCCGGCCCCCGACGGGCCGGGACCGGCCACCGGCGGCGGTCGGGGCGGGTCGCGTGGTGGGTGCCCGGGGGTCCCGGGTTAGTCTGCGAGTTCACCAGGTCCGCGCAGCCGGCGACGGTACGGCGGCCACCGGACGAGGATCGAGAAGGTGCATCTCAAGAGCCTGACGGTGAAGGGCTTCAAATCCTTCGCCTCCGCGACGACGCTCAAGCTGGAGCCCGGGATCACCTGCGTGGTGGGTCCGAACGGCTCCGGCAAGTCCAACGTCGTCGATGCCATCGCCTGGGTGCTCGGCGAGCAGGGCGCCAAGGCGCTGCGCGGCGGCAAGATGGAGGACGTCATCTTCGCCGGCACCGCCGGTCGAGCGCCGCTGGGCCGGGCCGAGGTCACCCTCACCATCGACAACACCGACGGTGCGCTGCCCATCGAGTACACCGAGGTCTCGATCACCCGCCGGATGTTCCGCTCCGGTGAGAGCGAGTACGAGATCAACGGCAACACCTGCCGGCTGCTCGACATCCAGGAGCTGCTCTCCGACTCCGGCATCGGCCGGGAGATGCACATCATCGTCGGCCAGGGCCGGCTCGACGGCATGCTGCACGCCAAGCCGGAGGACCGGCGGGCGTTCATCGAGGAGGCGGCGGGCGTCCTCAAGCACCGCAAGCGCAAGGAAAAGGCGCTGCGCAAGCTCGACGCGATGCAGACCAACCTCAACCGGCTGACCGACCTCACCACCGAGCTGCGCCGCCAGCTCAAGCCGCTCGGTCGGCAGGCCGAGGTGGCCCGGCGGGCCGCCGCCATCCAGGCCAACCTGCGCGACGCCCGACTGCGGCTGCTCGCCGACGACCTGGCCACCCTGCGCGCGACCCTGGACAAGGAGATCGCCGACGAGACCGCGCTGCGGGAGCGGCGTGAGCAGGTCGAGGCCGAGCACACCGAGGTGCAGGCGCGCCTCGGTGAGCTGGAGGCAGCGCTCGCGGAGGACGCGCCGCTGCTCGCCGCCGCCCAGGACACCTGGTACAAGCTCTCCGCCCTGCAGGAGCGGTTCCGCTCGATCGAGCAGCTCGCTCGGGAGCGGCTGCGTCACCTCAGCGCCGCCGGCGACGACGAGCGGCCCGGGCGCGACCCGGACCAGCTGGAGGCCGAGGCGGAGCGGGTCCGCGAGCAGGAGGAGGAGCTGCGCGGCGCGCTCACCGACGACCAGATCCGGCTCGCCGAGGCGGTGGAGCACCGCCAGGAGCTGGAGCGGCAGCTCGCCGCGGCGGAGCGGGAACTCGTCGCGGCGGCCAAGGCGATCGCCGACCGGCGGGAGGGGATGGCCCGGCTGACCGGCCAGGTCAACTCGGCCCGGGCCCGCACCACCAGTGCCGGGGAGGAGATCGAGCGGCTCGCCGCCGCGCACACCGATGCGCTCACCCGGGCCGAGAAGGCCCAGGCCGACCTGGACGCGGTGGCCGCGCAGTCGACCGAGGCGGACCGGGACAACGCCGACCTGGACGCCCGGCACGACGAGGCGGTGGCCGTACAGGAGCAGGCCCAGGCGACCGTCCGGTCCCTCTCCGACGCCGAGCGCGCCGCCGAGAAGGACGCCGCCAGCTGGAAGGCGCGCGAGGAGGCGCTCGCCCTCGGCCTGCGCCGCAAGGACGGCGCGGGCGCCCTGCTGGCCCGGGCCGGTGAGGTGCCGGGGCTGCTCGGCAGCCTCTCCGGGCTGCTGACCGTCGCCCCCGGGCACGAGGCCGCCCTCGCCGCCGCGCTGGGCGGTCTGGCCGACGCGGTCGCGGTGACCGGTGTGGACGAGGCCGTCGAGGCGATGCGGCTGCTGAAGATCTCCGACGCCGGCCGGGCCGGCCTGCTGGTCGGCGGTCCCGCCGGTCCCGGCATGGACGGTTCGGCCGACGCGCTGCGCCCGAAGCTGCCCGACGGCGCGCGCTGGGCGCCGGACCTGGTGGAGTGCGCCGAGCAGCTGCGCCCGGCGGTGCACCGGGCGCTGCGCGACGTGGTGCTCGTCGACGATCTCGCCGCGGCGGCCGAGCTGGTCAGCGGCAACCCGGAGCTGCGCGCGGTCACGCCCGAGGGTGACGTGGTCGGGGCGTACGCGGCGGCCGGGGGGTCGGCCAAGGCGCCCAGCTTCATCGAGGTGCAGGCGGCCGTCGAGGAGGCCCGGGCGAACCGGATCACGGCCGAGCGGACCGCCGCCAAACTGCGCGACCAGCTTCTCGAGGCGCGGGCCGAGGTGGCTGCCGCCAAGGAGGCGGTGCAGCACGCCGCCGCGGCCAAGCGCGAGGCGGAGAGCCACCGCAACGCCGCCGCCCGGCGGCTGGCCGAGTTGGGCGCGGCGGCCCGTTCGGCGAAGGCGGAGACCGATCGGCTCGGCGAGTCCCGGGCCCGCGCGGAGGCCGCCCGGGAGCGGGACCTGCTGACGCTCGCCGAGTTGGAGGAGCGGCTGCGGCTGGCCGAGGAGACCCCGGTCGACGCCGAGCCCTCCACCGAGGATCGGGACCAGCTCGCCGCGATGGTGCCGCAGGCCCGGCAGAACGAGATGGAGGTCCGGCTGGCGGTGCGTACCGCCGAGGAGCGGGTCTCCTCGATCGCCGGCCGGGCCGACTCGCTGCGCCGGCAGGCCACCGCGGAGCGTGCCGCGCGGGAGCGGGCCGCGGCCCGGCGGGCGGCGCGGACCCGTGGCGCCCAGATCGCCCGGGCGGTGGCCGGCGGCGCGCGGGAGGCGCTCAGCCGGCTGAGCACCTCGATCGCCACGGCTGAGGAGCAGCGGGACGAGGTCGCCCGGGAGAGGGCCGCCCGGGAGGCCGAGCTGCAGGAGGTACGCGGCGCCGCCAAGCGCTTCGGCACCGAACTGGAGCGGCTGACCAGCCAGGTGCACCGGGACGAGGTGGCCCGCGCCGAGCAGAGGCTGCGCATCGAGCAGCTGGAGGGCAAGGCGGCCGAGGACTTCGGCCTGGACGTGGAGACCCTGGTCGCCGAGTACGGCCCGACCCAGCCCGTCCCACCGACGCAGGCGGACGTCGCCATCGCCGAGCGGGACGGCCTGCCGGTGCCCGAGCCGGTCCGCTACGAGCGGCCGGTGCAGGAGAAGCGGGCCGCCAAGGCGGAGCGCGAGCTGGCCCTGCTCGGCAAGGTGAACCCGCTGGCGCTGGAGGAGTTCGCCGCGCTGGAGGAGCGTTACAAGTTCCTCTCCGAGCAGCTGGAGGACCTCAAGGCCACCCGTCGCGACCTGCTCACCGTGGTCAAGGACGTCGACGAGCGGATCCTGGAGGTCTTCGCCAGCGCCTTCGCCGACACCGCCCGCGAGTTCGAGCAGGTCTTCACCGTGCTCTTCCCCGGCGGCGAGGGCCGGCTGATCCTCACCGACCCGGAGGACCTGCTCACCACCGGTGTCGAGGTGGAGGCCCGCCCGCCGGGCAAGAAGATCAAGCGGCTGTCGTTGCTCTCCGGCGGTGAGCGGTCGCTGACCGCGGTGGCCATGCTGGTGGCGATCTTCCGCGCGCGACCCAGTCCGTTCTACATCATGGACGAGGTGGAGGCGGCGCTCGACGACGTGAACCTGGGCCGGCTCATCACGCTGCTGGCGCAGCTGCGGGAGAAGAGCCAACTGATCGTCATCACGCACCAGAAGCGGACCATGGAGGTCGCCGACGCGCTCTACGGGGTGACCATGCGCGGCGGCGTCACCCAGGTCATCAGCCAGCGGCTCAACCGGGCCGACGGAGAGAACGAGCGGCTCGGCCGCGGCGAGGAGAACGGCTAGTGGCTCGGGAACGCGCGAGGGCGCTCCTGGTGGATTTCGACGGCGTCCTGCGGCGCTGGGACCCGGCGGTGGCCGCCGGAGTGGAGCGGCGCTACGGCCTCGCCGACGGGGTGCTCACCGAGATCGCCATGCAGTGGGGGCGCCTCCAGCCGGTGCTCACCGGGCAGGTCAGCCACGCCGACTGGATGAGCAGCGTGGCCGACGCGCTGGCCGAGCCGGCCGGCGGCCCGGAGCGTGCCCTGGCGGCGGTGCAGGAGTGGCAGCGCTACCGCGGTGAGGTGGACACCGAGGTGCTGGGCTTCCTCCGGGAGGCGCGGGCCGGTGGCATCCGGGTCGGCCTGGCCACCAACGCCACCGACCTGCTCGACGCCGACCTGGCCGCGCTCGACCTGACCGACGAGTTCGACGCGGTGGTCAGCTCGTACCGGCTCGGGGTGAACAAGCCGGCCAAGGAGTACTTCCGGGCGGCGTGCGAGGCCGTGGCCACCCCGCCGAACCGGGTGCTCTTCGTCGACGACGAGGACTGGTCGGTGGGCGGCGCCCGGGCCGCCGGGCTCTCCGCCCACCGCTGGGGCGGGCCCGGCGACCTGCGCTACCTGCGGGCCGCGCTGGCGTACTGAGGGGTCACTCGCCGGTGTGCCCGTCGATCCGTTCCCGGATCAGGTCGGCGTGGCCGTTGTGCCGGGCGTACTCCTCGATCAGGTGCGTGTAGACCCAGCGCAGGTTGAACTGCCGGCCCTGCGGACTCACCTCGGTGAACGTCTCGTCGAGCGAGCGGCCGGCCGCCGCGGCCCGGGCCAGCGCCACCTCACGGTGGAAGATGGCGAAGTCGGCCTCGGGGTCGGCGGCGGTGACGTCGAAGTCGGCGTCCGGGTGCTCAAGGGTGTAGTAGGGGTAGTCGACCGACTGGCCGGCGAAGTTCTCCCGGAACCACCAGGCCTCGACCTCGGCCAGGTGCCGGACGAGCCCGATCAGGGTGAGCCCGGACGGCTCGACGCTCGGGGTCTTCAGCTGCTCGGCGGTCAGCCCGGCGCACTTGAGCAGCAGGGTCTGCCGGTGGTAGTCGAGCCAGCCCTCCAGCATCGTGCGCTCGTCGCCGACGTAGGGCTCGGGGGTCCGGGTGATCTCCGGTGCTCTCCAGGTCATCCGGCCATCCTCGCCGGAACGTCTGACAACGGGCGACCGGTTATCAGGGGACCACGACGACCGGCCAGCGGCCGGTGCGTACCAGCCGGGTGGCCACCGAGCCGACCAGCCGGTGCCCGGCCTGCTCGGAGGCGCCGACCACCACCAGGTCCGCCTGGAACTCGTCGGCCGCGTCCCGCAGCTCGGTGTACGCGTCACCGTGCCGGCAGACGAAGGTGATCGGCAGGCCCAGCTCCTCGGCGCCGCGCCGGATCTCCTCGCGCAGCTCGGCGGCGAGTTCGTCCTGGGTCCGCCGGACGGCCCCGGCGTCCACGCCCGGCATCATCGCGATGAGCCCGTTCGGCGCGCTGACGAAGACGACCACGAGCGCCGCGCCCTGCCGGCGGGCCAGGCCGGCGGCGTACCAGCCGGCGCGGGCGGAGGTGCGGGTGCCGTCGACGCCGACCAGCACCACCCTCGGCCCGTCGGTGCCGCGCTCGAACGGCAGGGGTCGGGCCTCCGGACCGTACTCCTCGCGATCCGGTGCTCCCAGGCTCATGGCCGCCTCTCTCAGCTCTGCTCGCCGATGCGGTCCCACCACTATCGCTCGGATCGGCGGCGGCGCCATCGGTAGCGGACCGCCGTCAACCCCGAGAGTTGTTTCAGATTAGTCCTGGTTGCCTGGAGCAACAACCTGCCAATGTGATGTTGTGGTTGCCGTGCGAGGAGGAACGACGCGCGGTGGGGTAGGTCAGGACCAGGCCTCGTTGAAGCGGCCCAGCAGCCGGGCGAACTCCGCCACGTCCTGCGCCGGCCAGCTCTCCAGCGTGTCCCGGATGTGCCTCATGCGAGCGGCCCGCGCCGCGTCGAACCGGCGCTGCCCCTCCGCGGTGAGGCTCAGCTGGGCGGCCCGCCGGTCGCTCGGGTCCGGATCGCGGTGGACCAGGCCGAGGGCCTCCAGCCCGCGGATCTGCCGGCTCAGCGTCCCCTTGCCGATGCCGAGCCGGACGGCCAGGTCGGTCAGCCGGATCGACTCGCACCGGCGCAGCCAGAGCAGCAGACCGTAGGCGTTCGGCTCCAGGTTGGGGTGCACCTCCCGGGCGACCTCCCAGGAGACCGCCCGGCCGCGCCGCAGCAGGGCGGTCAGCTCGTCCTCGACCGCCCGAAGGATCTCCGCCTGCTGCTCCTCCACGGCGTAGAGAGTACGGGGCCGGGTCAGCGCGCGCCGGTGAGCCGGCGGCGCACCACCGGGCGAAGGTGACCGTCGCTGGTGGTGCCCTCGATGGTCACCTCGGCGGAGCGGCCCCGGTGCTCCAGGGTGGCCACCGCGTTGCCGAAGTACGGCCCGGCCAGCTTGCGCCAGCGCACGCCGGGTCGGCGCACCCCGGCCGAGCGGGCCAGCGCCCGGGTGGCCGCGGCCGGGCCCGACGACCAGCCGAGCCGCATCAGCGGGCGCATCCCCGCCGGCACCTGGTTGTGGATCGGCGAGCAGGTGAGCTGGTGCACCGGGGTGGTCACCGCGGGGTCGTCGAACCGGGCCCGGGCCACGTACGAGTGGTGCACGTCGCCGGAGAGCACGCTGATGGACGCCGGCGGGGCGTACGCCGGGCCGGCGCCCACCCGGTCGCCCGGCGCCCCGGGGGTGCCGCTGCCGATCCGGGCGAACGTCGCGCCGAGCGCCTCGAACGACCGGCGGAACGCGGCCCAGTGCTCCAGGTCGAGCGCCCGGCGCAGCTTCTCGCCGAACCGGGCGACCCAGGGCCGCCCGGAGTCGGCCAGGCGCTCGTTCCACGCCTCGACGTGGTGGATGCCCGGCGGCAGCAGCCAGGGCAGCGAGGCGCCGACCACCAGGTGGTCGTAGACGCCGTGCGCCTGGTCGAGGAACCAGGACCACTCGCCCGGTGGCAGCATCGCCCGGTTGTCCGGGTCGAGCACCCGGCTGCACCGGTTGTCCAGCATCACCAGACGGGTCCGCCCCACGTCCAGCGTGTAGCTCCACTGGTACTGCACCGCGCGCCACCGCTCGGTGTCGTGCGCGAGATCGGCCTCCTGGTCCACCCGGTGGCCGAACTCCCGCAGCACGCCGGTGGCGTCCTCGGCCGCGCTGACCTTGGCGAAGATCGGGTCGGCCGCGATCTCGTCCGGCGCGAGGTTGCCCAGGTGCTGGTAGACCCAGTACGAGGCGAGCCCGCTGGCGATCCGCTCCGCCCACCACGGCTGCCGGCGCACCTCGTCGCGCCAGCTGGCGGAGGTGTTCCAGTCGTCGATGATCTCGTGGTCGTCGAAGATCATCACGCTCGGCACGGTGGAGAGCAGCCAGCGGATCTCCGGGTCACGCCAGGACTCCAGGTAGAGCTTGGTGTACTCGTCGAAGCTCACCACCTGGTCGGCCGGGGCCCCCCGGGGCCGGCGCCGACGCCGCTTGAGCAGCCGGCGCACCGTGGGCGAGGTGACGTCCGCGTAGACCTGGTCGCCGAGCAGCACCAGCAGGTCGGGCAGCGCACCCGGCTCGGGGTCGGCCATCAACCGTCGGGCGTACGCGTCCAGCGCGTCCGGCGGCAGCTTGCGGGTGGTGGCGTGCTGGGTGGTCTCCCGGCAGGAGCCGAAGATCAGCCGGACCGGCTGCTCCCGGTCGTCGGCGGCCCGGGTGCGGATCACGCTCGGCGGAAATCCGGAACGTGGCTCAGGCCACACCACCTCGTCGTCGAGCAGCACCTCGTAGCTGGTGGCGCTCTGCGGGGTCAGCCCCTCCACCACCACCAGAGCGTAGTGATGGTCGTACGCGGTGAAGGTGGGCGCGGTGCCGGTGGCGCCCGCCGCGGTACGGACGGTGACCACCGCCGGCGCGTCGGTTTCGACCCAGACGGTGGCCCGCGTCCCGACGACCCGACGCAGCAAGGGGCCGATGAGCAGGTGTGCGGCGGGCATGGCGGGACCTCCGAGATGAGCGGACTTCATCTTTACTACCCGGCCGGCGGTCGCACCACTGCTGGCTGTGACCGAGCGTACCGTCGCTTCCGGAACCTCTCGGGGGAGCCGTGGCTGGGACGGCGTCGTCGGCATCTGACAGGATTTCGGCATGACGGAATACCTCCTCATCGCGCTCGCCCTGCTCGGGGTGCTGATCCTCGGCGCCCTCGGGCTGGTCGTACCGCGCCTGCGCCGCCGCCCGGAGCCACCGCTGCCGACGACGGAGGTCGAGACACGGGCGGAGGAGGACCTGGCCGGCCCGCCGGTCGAGGCCCCGGAGTCCGAACTCTCCACCGGGGTGCTGGTGCCGCCCGTGGTCGAGGCGCCGACGCCGGTGCTGGAGGTCCCCGAGCCGACCGCCGGGCGGCTGGTCCGGCTGCGCGGGCGGCTCTCCCGCTCGCAGAACGCCTTCGGCAAGGGTCTGCTCGGCCTGCTCAGCCGGGACCACCTCGACGAGGACACCTGGGAGGAGATCGAGGACAGCCTGATCACCGCGGACGTCGGCATCGACGCCACCCGGGAGATCGTCGACCGGCTGCGCGAGCGCACCCGGGTGCTCGGCACCCGGACGGCCGGCGAGCTGCGTACGCTGCTCGCCGCCGAACTGGTCAACGCCCTCGCCCCGGAGCTGGACCGCTCGCTGAAGACCCAGCGCAAGGACGGCGTCCCGGCGGTGCTGCTGGTGGTCGGCGTCAACGGCGCCGGCAAGACCACCACCTGCGGCAAGATCGCCCGAGTGCTGGTCGCCGACGGCCGGAGCGTGGTGCTCGGCGCGGCCGACACCTTCCGCGCCGCCGCGGCCGACCAGCTGGAGACCTGGGGCGGGCGGGTCGGCGCCGAGACGGTACGCGGCCCGGAGGCCGCCGACCCGGCCAGCGTCGCCTTCGACGCGGTCAAGCGCGGCATCGACACCGGGGTCGACACGGTCCTGATCGACACCGCCGGCCGGCTGCAGAACAAGGTCGGCCTGATGGACGAGCTCGGCAAGGTCAAGCGGGTGGTGGAGAAGCACGGCCCGATCGACGAGACGATCCTGATCCTCGACGCCACCACCGGGCAGAACGGCCTGGAGCAGGCCCGGGTCTTCACCGAGGTGGTCAACGTGACCGGCGTGGTGCTGACCAAGCTCGACGGCACCGCCAAGGGCGGCATCGTGATCGCGGTGCAGCGCAAGCTCGGCATCCCGGTGAAGCTGGTCGGCCTCGGCGAGGGCCCCGACGACCTGGCGCCGTTCGACCCGGCCCAGTTCGTCGACGCGCTGCTGGGCACCGAAGCCGCCGCACGGGACGCGTAGGCTCGGGTGACCACCGACGATCGCGCGTACGCGGGCTGGCGCGACCCGAGCCACCCCTCGCAGCGCCTGGGGAGACCGTACGTGACGTCACAGGAGATCCCGCTGCACGGCGGGAACGTGAGCACCGTGGTCCGGGTCGGCGACACGGTCCGGCGCAACGCCGGGCCCTGGACCCCTTCCGTGCACGCCCTGCTGCGCCACCTCGAGTACGTCGGGTTCACCGGCGCCCCGCGGGCGCTCGGCATGGACGAGCGCAACCGCGAGGTGCTGTCATACCTGGAGGGGGAGTGCGGGGAGTACCCGCTCGCCCCGCACTGGGTGACCGACGAGGCGCTGGTGACCGTGGCCACCATGCTGCGGATGTTCCACGACGCCCAGTACGGCTTCGTCCCGGCGCCCGGCGCGGTCTGGCGCTCGTTCGGGCCGCCGCCGCCGGACACCGAGGTGATCTGCCACCACGACGCCGCGCCGCACAACGTCATCTGGCGGCCGGACGGCACCCTCGGGCTGATCGACTTCGACCTCGCCTCGCCCGGCGCACGGATCTACGACGTGGCGTACGCGGCGTGGACCTGGGTGCCGATCTTCTCCGACCGGGACTCGATCACCCTCGGCTGGAAGCACCCCGACCGACCGCGTCGGCTGCGCCTCTTCGCCGACGCGTACGGGCTGATCCCGCGGGACCGGCACCGGCTGATCCGGACCATCCGCAAGCGGATCGTGGACCACGTCGAGGGGATCCGGCGGATGGCCGCCGCCGGCGAGCCGGCCTTCGTCCGGATCGTGCACAAGGGGCACCTCCGCCGCCCGATGCGCGACCTGCGGCTGCTCGACTACGAGCGGCACGCGCTGGAGCACGCGCTGCGCTGAGCTGAGCCACAGCGGTGGATCGGCCGGCCGGTCGGCCATCGACGCCCGCCGTACGGCCGATCCACCGTCGTCCATGCCTCCTGGCGGACGACCCTCTTCACACGTCCGAAACAAGCCGTCACCGAACGGAAACCGGCATGGGACCCTCGGTGAAACAGCGGACAACCAAGCTTCCGCGCAACCGGCGTACGGGCGACGCTGCCCCGGAAGCCGCGAAGGAGGGAACTTAACCTTAGGAGGCCAGCGTGCCTGATGCACCGACGATCGACTCCGGCAACACCGTCTGGCTGCTGGTGTCGACCGCGCTCGTGCTCCTCATGACCCCGGGTCTGGCGTTGTTCTACGGCGGTCTGAACCGGGCCAAGGGCGTACTGAACATGATGATGATGAGCTTCACCGCCATCGGGCTCATCACCGTTCTGTGGTGGTTCTACGGCTTCAGCATCGCGTTCGGCAGCGATGTCAACGGCTTCTGGGGCGACCCGGCGGCCTACCTCGGCACCAAGACCTTCCTCGCCGAGACCGACCTCTGGGGCGCGACCGCCGAGAACCCGAGCGGCATCGGCGTCCCGCTCTACGTGTTCATGGCATTCCAGATGGTCTTCGCGGTGATCACCGTCGCGCTGATCAGCGGCGCCATCGCCGACCGGGCCAAGATCGCCGGCTGGCTGCTCTTCGCCTTCGGCTGGGCGACCCTGGTCTACTTCCCGGTCGCGCACTGGGTCTGGGGCGGCGGCATCATCGGCGGCGACATCCACGCGCTGGACTTCGCCGGTGGCACCGCCGTGCACATCAACGCCGGAGCCGCGGCCCTGGCCGTCGCGCTGGTGCTCGGCAAGCGGCTGGGCTGGCCGCGGGAGGGCATGAAGCCGCACAACATCCCGCTGGTCGCGCTCGGCGCCGGCCTGCTCTGGTTCGGCTGGTTCGGGTTCAACGCCGGCTCGGAGCTCACCGTCGACTCGGTCGCCGGGCTGGCCTTCATCAACACCCAGCTGGCCACGGCCGCCGCCGTGCTCGGCTGGATCGCGGTGGAGTGGATCAAGGACAAGAAGCCGACCCTGGTCGGCGCGTCGTCCGGCGCCATCGCCGGACTGGTGGCCATCACCCCGGCCTGTGGCTTCATCGCGCCCTGGGCGTCGGTGCTGCTCGGTCTGGTCGCCGGCGCGGTCTGCGCGGTCGCGGTGAGCCTGAAGTACAAGCTCGGCTACGACGACTCCCTCGACGTGGTCGGCGTGCACTTCGTCGGCGGTTGGATCGGCTCACTCTGGCTGGGTCTCTTCGCCACCAACTCGGTCAACGCCGCGATCACCGACGTGGTCGGCGCCTCCGACGGCCTGTTCTACGGCGGCGGGCTCACCCAGCTGGGCCGGCAGGCCCTGGCCGGCCTGATCGTCAGCGTCTGGTCGTTCGGCATCGCCTGGTTGCTCGCCTTCGCCATCGAGAAGACCATCGGCTTCCGGGTCCGCTCCGAGGCCGAGGTCGAGGGCATCGACATCGCCGAACACGCCGAGAGCGGTTACGACCTCTCGCCGGCCGGCGGCGGCAGTGGCGGTGCGTTCGCGATGGCCGGCATCGGCACGCCCGCCGGCGCCGTGGCCGGTGGCGCCAAGCCGGCGGAGGAGTCCGCCGAGCCGGTCAGCGAAAAGGTCGCCGGTTAACGTTCCTGTGATGGAGGGGTTGGACATGAAACTGGTGACCGCGGTCATCAAGCCCTACCAGCTGGACGCGGTGAAGGAGGCCCTGCACGCCCTCGGGGTGGCCGGGCTGACCGTCAGCGAGGTCCAGGGGTACGGGCGGCAGAAGGGGCACACCGAGGTCTACCGGGGTGCCGAGTACACGGTCGAGTTCCTGCCCAAGATCCGGGTCGAGGTGCTCACCGACGAGATCGACGTCGAGAAGATCGTCGACGCGATCGTCGGGGCCGCCCGCACCGGGAAGATCGGTGACGGGAAGGTCTGGGTGACCGCCGTCGAGGAGGTCGTCCGGGTCCGCACCGGCGAGCGCGGTCTCGACGCGCTGTAGGAACGCCACGATGACCTCGTTGACCGGGAGGGCCACGCCGCGAATCACCGACGGCGTGCGCCCCCCGGTCGGCGGGGTCGTCGCCGTTCCCGGCATCGGCGGGCCGGCGCGGCAGGCGCGGGCGGCCGGGTACGACGCGTTCCTCGAGCCGTTGCTGACGCATCGGGACGGGGTGGCGCTGCTCGCCGTCGGCGG
Organism: Micromonospora sp. NPDC093243; assembly: GCF_044753725.1. NCBI lineage: Bacteria > Bacillati > Actinomycetota > Actinomycetes > Micromonosporales > Micromonosporaceae > Micromonospora > Micromonospora sp. NPDC093243. The sequence continues at coordinate 474,667 of NZ_JBIVNT010000003.1, forward strand.
GCTCGGTCGTCGGCAGTGCGCGCCCTACGGCGACCTCGACCTGGTGCTGCTGCACGCCGGGGTGCCCGGCATCGACGAGCTGGCCGCCGCGATCTGGTATCCGGTCTGGGACGCCGGCCTGCGGCTCGACCATTCGGTGCGTACCCTCGCCGAGGCGCTCTCGGTGGCCCAGGACGACGTGAAGGTGGCGCTGGGGCTGCTCGACGCCCGGCTGGTCGCCGGCGACCCGGCGCTCGCCGACGCGCTGATCCGCACCGCCGCCGACCACTGGCGGCGCACCGCCGTACGCCAGATCCCGCACCTGCGGGAGATCACCGCCGCCCGCTGGGCGGCCCACGGCGAGCTGGCCTTCCTGCTCGAGGGCGACCTCAAGGAGGCCGCCGGCGGGCTGCGTGACGTGGGCATCCTGCGGGCCATCGCCTCCGCCGGCGTCACCGATGCGCTGCGGCCCGCCGTGCGGGCCGCGCACCTGCGACTGCTGGATGTCCGCGACGCGTTGCACCAGCAGGTCGGCCGCCGGGTGGACCGGCTGCTCGCCCAGGAGCGCGACGGCGTGGCCGAACTGCTCGGGCTGGAGGACTCCGACGCCGTGCTGCGCCGGGTGGCCGGCGACGCCCGTACCGTCAGCCACGCCCTGGACGACGCGTTCCGCGCGGCCGAGCGACTGCGGGGCGGCCGGTCCCGGCTCGGCGCCGGACCTCCGGTGCGCCGGCCGGTGGCCCGGGACGTGGTCGAACACGACGGCGAGCTGGTGCTCGCCCGCACGGCGATCGGGGCCCGGCCCGACCCGAGCCTCTCCCTCCGGATCGCCGCCGCCGCGGCCACCACCCGGTTGCCGATCGCCCGGGCGACCTGCGAATGGCTGGCCGCGTACTGCCCGCCGCTGCCCGCGCCCTGGCCGGCCGAGGCCCGGGCCGCGCTGATCACCCTGCTCGGCGCCGGCGCCGGCCTGGTGCCCGCCTGGGAGACCTGCGACCGGTACGGGCTGGTCGACGGCTGGCTGCCGGAGTGGACCCGGATGCGCAGCCTGCCCCAGCACAACCCGGTGCACCGGTTCACCCTCGACCGGCACCTGGTGCAGACCGCCTTCGAGGCCAGCCGGCACACCCGCGACGTGGAGCGCCCCGACCTGCTGCTGCTCGGCGCCCTGCTGCACGACGTCGGCAAGGGGCTGCCCGGTGGCGTCGACGTACCGGCCGGACGGCACGTTCCCGGCGGCGGCTCGGCCGACCACAGCACGGTCGGCGCCCCGATCGCGGAGGCGGTGGCCGGCCGGATCGGCCTGCCCGCCGCCGAGGTCGCGGTGATCGGCCGGCTGGTCCGGCTGCACCTGCTGCTGCCCGACGTGGCCACCCGACGGGACCTGACCGACCCGGTCACCATCTCCGGGGTCGCCGACGCGGTCGGTGATCCGGCCACCCTCGACCTGCTGCACGCCCTGGTCCGGGCGGACGCCGCGGCCACCGGGCCGGCCGCCTGGTCGGACTGGAAGGGCCGACTCGTCGCCGAGCTGGTCGCCCGGGTCCGCACCGCGCTGGACACCGGGGCGCTGCCCGCCCCGCCCGCACCCGACCCGGCGCTGCTCGCCGAGCCGCTGCCGGTGGTCCAGCTGAGCGCGGACCGGGTGGCGGTCGCCGCGGCCGATCGGCGCGGCCTGCTCGCCACGGTGGCCGGCTGCCTGGCCCTGCACCGGCTCGAGGTGATCTCCGCGGACGCCTCGGCGGCCGACGGACGGGCCCTCGTCGAGTGTCGGGTGCAGCCCCGCTACGGCCTCGCGCCCGACCCGATCGCGCTCAGCGCCGATCTGCGCCGGGCGGTCGCCGGCGACGTCTCGGTCAACCAGCGGCTGCGTGGCCGGGCCCTGGCGGCCCGCGGGGCGGGTGCCGCGCCCCGGGTGGTCTGGCACCGCGAGGCGGCCACCGACGCGGCGCTGCTGGAGCTGCGCGCGGCCGATGCCGCCGGGCTGCTCTACCGGGTGGCCTGCGCCCTCGACGAGGCCGACGCCGAGGTCCGCGCGGCCCGCATCTCCACCCTCGGCGGCGACGTGGTCGACACCTTCTACCTGGTCGGCGGTTGGCCGGACGACGCCACCCGGGCGCGCCTGGAGGCCGCGGTGCTCGCCGCCGTCTGACCGGTCCGGGTCGCCGGCGGTACGTTCCCGGTCGTACGGCGAGCGCCGCCCGTCGACGCACGACGACGGCGCCCGGCGAGGGCAGAATGACCGCCATGCGTACGAGCAACCACGAGCGGCGGCGGGCGGTCCTCGCCGACACGACGCTGGCTGTGGCCCTGCTCGGGTTCGCGCTGCTGGCGACGGGACTGGCCGGGGAGAACCAGCCGGGCTCGGCCCCGGTGGATCTCTGGTGCCGGCTGCTGATCGCCGTGGCCACGCTGGCCCTGGCCGGGCGGCGGCTGGCCCCGCTCGGCACGTTGGCCGTGGTCACCGGGGCGGTCTCGACGTACCTGGTGCTCGGCTATCCGTACGGACCGGTGCTGGTGGCGTTCCTGATCGCGGTCTACACCGTGGCGGTCCGCCTTCCGGTGCGCTCGGCCGCCCCCGCCGCCGGGGTGGCGCTGGTCGCGCTGCTGGTCCACGCGTTCCTCTCCCGGGGGTCGGAGTCGGGCTGGTACGGCGTGCTGCCCGCGTCGGCCTGGGTGGTCGTCCCGTTCGCGGTGGGGGTGGCGGTGCGGACCAACCGGGAGACGGTGACCCGTACCCGGGCCGACCAGGCCCGCCGGCAGGCCGACGAGGAGCGGCTGCGTATCGCCCAGGAGGTGCACGACGTGGTGGGGCACGGGCTGGCCGCGATCAGCATGCAGGCCGAGATCGCGCTGCACCTGCTGCCGAAGCGCCCCGAGCAGGCCGAGGCGGCGTTGACCGCGATCAGCCGCTCCAGCCGGGAGGCCCTCGACGAGCTGCGGGTGACGCTCGGCGCGGTACGCCGGGGCGCGGGGCGGGAGCCGGTGCCGGGGCTGGCCCGGCTGGACGACCTGCGCGAGCGGCTCGCCGACGCCGGCCTGGCGGTGACCGTGCGGGTCGACGGCGAGCCGCGGGAACTGCCGGCGGCGGTGGACCTGGCGGCGTACCGGGTGGTGCAGGAGGCGCTGACCAACGTGCTGCGCCACGCCGGCGTACGCGCGGCTGAGGTCGTCGTCGGTTACCCGGACGGGGCGGTCACCGTGGAGGTGACCGACCGGGGCGTCGGCGGCGCCGGGGGAGCGGGGCACGGCCTGGCCGGCATGCGGGAGCGGGTCGCGGCGCTCGGCGGCGACCTGGCGACCGGGGCCCGACCCGGCGGCGGGTTCCGGGTCGCCGCGCGACTGCCGGTGGAGGAGCACCAATGATCAAGGTTCTGATCGCCGACGACCAGGATCTGGTCCGGATCGGGCTGCGTGCCCTGGTGCAGAGCGAGGACGACCTGGAGCTGGCCGGCGAGGCGGCCGACGGCCTGGCCGCCGTCGAGCTGGCCCGTCGGGAGCGCCCGGACGTGATCCTGATGGACGTCCGGATGCCCGGCGTGGACGGCATCGAGGCGACCCGGCGGATCGTCGCCGATCCGGAGCTGACCGGCACCCGGGTGATCGTGCTGACCACCTTCGAGCTGGACGAGTACGTCTTCGACGCGCTGCGGCACGGGGCCAGCGGGTTCCTCACCAAGGACACCCGCCCGGCCGAGCTGCTGCGGGCGATCCGACTGGTGGCCGAGGGGGAGGCGCTGCTCTCGCCGTCGGTGACCCGCCGGGTGGTGCGCGAGTTCGCCGCGCGGCCGCCCCGGGTGCCCCGGCCCCATCCGAGGCTCGGGGCGCTCACCGACCGGGAGCGGGAGGTGGTCGGCCTGGTCGGCGAGGGGCTCAGCAACGCCGAGATCGCCACCCGGTTGGTGCTCAGCCCGGCCACCGCGCGTACCCATGTCAGCCGGGCGATGATCAAGCTGGGCGCCCGGGACCGGGCCCAGCTGGTCGTCTTCGCGTACCAGTCGGGGCTGGTCGCCTGATCATCGACGGAGCCGCTTCCGCGGCGCACGGTCCGCGACCGGCGCGGATCCTGGCGGGCCATGGTGGGGCCCGGGGCGAGGGCTGGGCTGGGCCGGAGCGCGGGTGAGCGCGGCGGGCTACCCTAGCGATGGCCGGACTCCACGGAGCCGGCCGCCCTGTGCCCGACGAAACACTGACAAACGGGATGTTCGCGTGTTTGACACCTTGAGTGACCGCCTCTCCGGGATCTTCACCAAGCTCCGCGGCAAGGGCCGGCTCACCGATGCCGACATCGACGCCACCGCGCGCGAGATCCGCCTCGCGCTGCTGGAGGCGGATGTCGCGCTGCCGGTCGTCAAGGGCTTCATCGCCAACGTCAAGGAGCGGGCGCGCGGCGCGGAGGTCTCCCAGGCGCTCAACCCGGCCCAGCAGATCGTCAAGATCGTCAACGAGGAGCTGATCAACGTCCTCGGCGGCGAGGGGCGGCGGCTCCAGTTCGCCAAGCAGCCGCCGACGGTGATCATGCTCGCCGGCCTGCAGGGCTCCGGTAAGACCACCCTCGCCGGCAAGCTGGCCCGCTGGCTCAAGACCCAGGGCCACCAGCCGCTGCTGGTCGCCGCCGACCTCCAGCGCCCCAACGCCGTCGGGCAGCTCCAGGTGCTTGGTGGCCGGGCCGGGGTCGAGGTGTACGCCCCGGAGCCCGGCAACGGCGTCGGCGACCCGGTCCAGGTGGCCCGCGCCTCGATCGAGCACGCGAAGCGCGCGGCCCGGGACATCGTCATCGTCGACACCGCCGGCCGGCTCGGTATCGACGCCGAGATGATGCAGCAGGCCGCCGACATCCGCGACGCCGTCCAGCCGGACGAGGTCATCTTCGTCATCGACGCCATGGTCGGTCAGGACGCCGTCCGTACCGCCGAGGCGTTCCGCGACGGCGTCGGCATCAGCGGCGTGGTCCTCTCCAAGCTCGACGGCGACGCTCGCGGTGGTGCCGCGCTCTCCGTCCGCGAGGTCACCGGGCAGCCGATCCTCTTCGCCTCCACCGGCGAGAAGCTGGAGGACTTCGACGTCTTCCACCCCGACCGGATGGCCAGCCGGATCCTCGGCATGGGCGACGTCCTCACTCTGATCGAGCAGGCCGAGCAGGCCTTCGACTCCGATCAGAAGGAGAAGATGACCGCCAAGCTGATGGGCGGCGAGCAGTTCACCCTGGAGGACTTCCTCGACCAGCTCATCGCGGTCCGCCGGATGGGCCCGATCGCCAACGTGCTGGCCATGATGCCTGGCATGGGGCAGATGAAGGACCAGATCGCCGAGCTGGACGACAAGCACTTCGACCGGGTCACCGCGATCATCCGCTCGATGACCCCGGGTGAGCGGACCAACCCGAAGATCATCAACGGCTCCCGCCGGGCGCGTATCGCCAACGGCTCCGGGGTCACCGTGATGGACGTCAACCAGCTGCTCAACCGCTTCGCCGACGCGCAGAAGATGATGAAGCAGATGGGCGGCATGATGGGCCTGCCCGGTGGTGGCCGGCGCAAGGCGACCAAGTCGCCGAAGAACAAGCGCAAGGGCACCAAGGGCGGCAACCGGCCGCGCGCCGGCGCCGGGATGTCGGGCGGCTTTCCGGGCGGCATGCCGCAGCTCCCGCCGGGCCTGGACCCGGGTGACCTGGCCGGTGGGCAGGGCCTCCCGCCGGGCTTCAAGCTGCCGAAGATCGACTTCAACAAGCTCGGCAAGGGCGGTGACAACCACCCCCGCTGAACCGCGCCGACGTCGAGCGGCCCCGCCACCGGTCCTGGTGGCGGGGCCGCCGTGGTTCCGGGCCGCAGCTGGGCTGCTCGCGCGCCACAAGGAGTGATCCGGTAGGACTGTGCACATGGCTCTGCATGTGCGTGGTGTGCTGCTCCCCGACGACGAGGTCCGGGATCTCTGGCTGGTCGGCGACCGGGTGACCTTCGAGCCGGTGCCGGGTGCGCAGACCGTCGCCGACGGCGGCTTCGTGCTCCCCGGGCTGACCGACGCGCACTGCCACATCGGCATCGCCCGGGGTGGCGCGCCGATCACCTCCCTCGACCAGGCCCGCGAGCTGGCCCGCACCGACCGGGATGCCGGGGTGCTCGCGATCCGCGACGCCGGCTCGCCGTACCCGTATCCGGAACTCGAGGACGAGCCGGACCTGCCGCGGCTGGCCCGGGCCGGGCGGCACGTCGCCCCGCCGAAGCGCTATCTGCGCGACATCGGGGTGGAGGTGGGCGCCGCCGAGGTGGCCGCCACGGTGGCCGAGCAGGCCCGGGCCGGCAACGGCTGGGTGAAGCTGGTCGGTGACTGGATCGACCGGGGCGTCGGCGACCTCGCGCCGGCCTGGGACGCGGACACCATGACCGCGGCGGTCGAGGCCGCACACGCCGCCGGGGTACGCGCCGCGGTGCACACCTTCTCCGAGTCCGCCGTGGAGATCATGGTGCGGGCCGGGGTGGACTCGGTGGAGCACGGCACCGGGCTCAGCCTCGACCTGATCGACCTGATGGCCCGGCAGGGCACCGCCCTGATCCCCACGATGATCAATATTCAGACCTTCGGTGGGATCGCCGATCAGGCCCGCGCGAAGTTCCCGGGCTACGCCGATCACATGATCGCCCTGCGCGACCGCTTCCCCCAGGTGGTCCGGTCGGCGTACGAGGCGGGCGTGCCGATCTATGTGGGCACCGACGCCGGCGGGGGCATCGCGCACGGGCTGGCCGCAGAGGAGATGCTGCTGCTGCACGAGCAGGCCGGCATGTCCCCGGTCGACGTGCTCGCCGCCGCCTCCTGGCGGGCCCGGGAGTGGCTCGGCTTCCCCGGCCTGGTCGAGGGCGGCCTCGCCGACCTCGTGGTCTACCCCGAGGATCCGCGCGCCGACCTGCGGATCGTCCGCACCCCGTCCAGAATCGTCCTCCGCGGCCAAGTCCTCCGCTGACCCCGACCCCCGACCTTGTTGATCATGAAGTTGTTGCGCTCCAGCACGGCGTGTCGTGGCAACAACTTCATGATCAACCCCGGTGCGCGGGGGCGTGGAGGGGGCGGGGTGGGGGGCGGGGTCAGCGGGCGTCGATGAGGTACTGGGCCTCCACCCAGAAGCGGCCGCCGTCGGTGCCGCCGAAGGCCAGCTCGTGACGGCCCGGCGTCAGCGGCGGGACCAGCGCCCACAGGCCCCAGCAGGAGACCGGAACGGGCCACGGCCAGGTGGTGACGATGTTGTTGAAGAAGCCCCGGACCGGGAACGGCTCGGCCGAACCCGCGGGCGTCAGGGCCACCGGCACCCCGTCGACCTGTGCGTGGCCGGTGGCGCCCGGGGTGGGCTGGGCCGGACCGGCGCCCCGGCCCACCTGCCACCAGGAGAAAGCGGGGAAGAAGAGCGGCCGCCCCGCCGGCAGCGCGCACTGTCGCTGCACCGAGCCGCCGTAGCTGCCGGCGAGGAACCAGACATCCCCCGGCTGGTGGTGCCCGGCGTGGCGGCCGTACTTGTCGGCGATCGGGTCGGCCGGCCGGCGGTGCGCGGCCACCCAGCGCACCCACCTGGCGGCCAGGTCGGCGAGCGCGGGCTGGTCGGGCGAGGGCGGCACGGCCGCTCCGGGCTGCGAATCGGGGGTGGACATGACGGAAGATGCTAGCGATGTCGCGCCCGATCGCGCTGGCCCCTTGGCCGGCGCATAGGATGTGCGGTCATGGCACGCGTGCTCACTCCCCGTGCGGAGGACTTTCCCCGCTGGTACCAGGACCTGATCGCCAAGGCGAAGCTGGCCGACAACGGCCCGGTCCGCGGGACCATGGTCATCCGACCGGCCGGCTACGCCATCTGGGAGCGGATGCAGGCCGAGATGGACGCCCGGATCAAGGCGGCCGGGGCGGAGAACGCGTACTTCCCGCTCTTCATCCCCGAGAGCTACCTCAAGCGCGAGGCGCAGCACGTCGAGGGCTTCTCGCCGGAGCTCGCGGTGGTCACCCACGGTGGTGGCAAGCAGCTCGCCGAGCCGGTCGTGGTGCGCCCCACCAGCGAGACGGTCATCGGCGAGTTCATGGCCAAGTGGATCGACTCCTACCGGGACCTGCCGCTGCTGCTCAACCAGTGGGCGAACGTGGTCCGCTGGGAGCTGCGCCCGCGGATCTTCCTGCGCACCAGTGAGTTCCTCTGGCAGGAGGGGCACACCGCGCACGCCACCCGCGAGGACGCCCGTGCCTACGCCCGGCGGATCCTGCACGAGGCGTACGAGGACCTGATGGTCACCGTGCTCGGCATTCCGGTGGTGGTGGGCCTGAAGACGGCCCGCGAGCGGTTCGCCGGCGCGACCGCGACCTACACCTGCGAAGGCATGATGGGCGACGGCAAGGCGCTCCAGCTCGGCACCAGCCACGAGCTGGGGCAGAACTTCGCCAAGGCCTTCGACATCAGCTACTCCTCGGCCGAGGGCGGCCGGGAGCACGCCTGGACCACCTCCTGGGGCACGTCGACCCGGATGCTCGGCGGTCTGATCATGGCGCACGGCGACGACAACGGCCTGCGGGTGCCGCCGAAGCTGGCCCCGATCCAGGCGTACGTGATGATCGTCAAGGACGGCGAGGGCGTCGGCGAGGCGGCGGCCAAGCTGCGCGACGGCCTGCGCGACGCCGGCGTCCGGGTCGCGCTCGACGACCGGACCGACACCGCGTTCGGCCGCCGGGCCGTCGACGCCGAGCTGCGCGGCTATCCGGTACGCGTCGAGGTCGGTCCCCGCGACCTGGCCGCCGGCAACGCGGTGGTGGTGCGGCGTACCGACGGGTCGAAGACCCCCACGCCGGTCGCCGACGTGGTCGGCGCGGTGCTCGCCGCCCTCGACGCCGACCAGCAGAAGTTGCACGACCAGGCGCTGGCGAACCGCGAGTCGCGGACCGTCGAGGTGGCCACCCTGGCCGAGGCGATCGAGGCCGCCGCGACCGGCTGGGCCCGGGTGCCGTGGTCGGCGGTGGGCGTCGCGGGGGAGGCCGAGGCGAACGGCCAGGGCGTCACCGTGCGCTGCCTGCTGCGGGCCGACGGCTCGGTGCCCGACTCGGAGGACGAGCCGGACCTGGTCGCCATCCTGGCCCGCGCGTACTGAGGTGCGCCCGGGCGATCCCGCCGGACGGTTCGCGCCGGGTCGGCTGATCCTGCACCGCAACGTGCGGCGCGGCCGGATCGGTTGGGTCCGGCCGGGCCGGGTGGTCAGCGACGACGAGCGTGGCCTGCTGATCTGGGTCGCCCGGAACTCGCCGGTGGCCAGCGAGGTCACCGAGGCCGGCCTGGGCATGCGGGCGATACCGTTCGCCGAGTGGATCACCTCGTCCTACCGGCTGGCCCCCGGCCGGTGGGCCGGGCCGGGGTTGTTGAAGTTCCTGCCCACCGGCGCGGCCCACTCGGTCTGGTGGTTCTGGGACGCCGAGGGGCGATTCACCCACTGGTATGTGAACTTGGAGGAGCCGGGCGTCCGCTGGGACGACGGCGACCTGGCCGGGGTGGACATGGTCGACCAGGACCTGGACGTGGTCGTCCACCCGGACCGCAGCTGGCAGTGGAAGGACGAGGAGGAGTTCGTCGAGCGGCTGGCGCACCCGGACGACTACTGGGTGGCCGACGAGGCGGCGGTCCGCAGCGAGGGCAAGCGGGTCATCGCACAGGCCGAGGCCGGCGAGTTCCCGTTCGACGGCACCTGGTGCGACTTCACCCCGCCGGTCGAGTGGACCGTTCCGGTGGGGCTGCCGACCGGCTGGGACCGGCCGCCGGTCCGCTGACACCCGCTTTTGCCGCCGGGGGGCGTCCCCGGGATGTGCGTCGGGTCACCGGCCAAGGGCGGCGCGGGCGGGTTCTGCGCCTCCGGTGTGAGAGATCGGCAGCGGATCTGGCAGAATGGGTCGCTGGTATCCGGCGCGCGTCCGGCGCCCTCTAACCCGGGCGCGTCGCCAGTCCACCGAGCAGTCTCCGGCCCAACCCCACTGTGCCGGTCGGCGCTCACCCATGCACACCGCCCTCCCGGGCCGGTGAGATCGCAACAGGAGCGAAACAACTGTGGCCGTAAAGATCCGGCTCCTGCGGATGGGTAAAATCCGCAACCCGCAGTACCGCATCGTCGTCGCCGACTCGCGCACCAAGCGCGACGGCCGGGCGATCGAGTTCGTCGGGATCTACCAGCCGAAGGAAGACCCTTCGGTCATCGAGGTCAAGTCGGACCGGGTCCAGTACTGGCTGTCCGTCGGCGCGCAGCCGAGCGAGGCGGTGCAGCGGCTGCTGGAGCTGACCGGTGACTGGCAGAAGTTCAAGGGCCTGCCGGCCCCGCCGCCGCTGAAGGTCGCCGCCGAGCGGGCCGACCGCACCGCGGCCTACGAGGCCGAGGCGAAGGCCGCGGCCGGGCTGGCCCCGGAGACCCCGGCCAAGCCGGCCAAGAAGGCCGCCAAGGCTGCCGAGGCCCCGGCCGAGACGCCGAAGACCGAGGCCCCGGCCGAGGCTCCGGCCGCTGTCGCCGACGCCGGTGAGCAGGCCTGACATGCCTCTGCGTCCGGCGTTGGAGCACCTGGTCAAGGGCATCGTCGACCACCCGGACGACGTCCGGGTGCGGATGGTCGATTCCCGTCGGGGCAAGCGGCTGGAAGTCCGCGTGCACCCCGAGGACCTCGGCACGGTGATCGGGCGGTCCGGCCGGACCGCCAAGGCACTGCGCCAGGTGATCGGCTCCATCGGTGGGCGCGGCGTACGCGTCGACATCGTCGACTCGTACTGATGCAGCTCATCGTCGGCAGGATCGGCAAGCCGCACGGCATCCGCGGTGAGGTCACCGTGGAAGTGCGGACCGACGAACCCGAGGCGCGGTTCGCCCCTGGTTCGGTGCTGCGCACCGAACCAGGGGCGAAGCCCAAGGCCGAGCCCACGGTCGAGCCGGGGGCCGAGGCGGGCGTGCCGTTCCGGGTTCCGGCCGAGCTGACGGTGGAGACCGCCCGCTGGCACCAGGGCCGGCTGCTGGTGGTGTTCGACGGCGTGCTGGACCGCAACGTCGCCGAGGAGCTGCGCGGCACCCTACTGGCCGTGGACAGCGCCGACGTGGCCCCGCCCGAGGACCCGGAGGAGTTCCACGACCACCAGCTGGTCGGGCTCTCCGTGGTGACCCCGGACGGCGAGCAGCTGGGCGAGGTGGCCCGGATCGACCACGCACCCGCCTCCGACATGCTGGTGCTGCGCCGCCCCCAGGGGACGACGGCCCTCATCCCGTTCGTCCGGGCGATCGTTCCCGAGGTCGACCTCGCCGGCGGACGCGTGGTCGTCGACCCGCCCGGCGGCCTGCTCGATCTGTAGCGCCCGTAGACCGCTGGAGCACCCCCGCATGCGCGTCGACATCGTGTCGATCTTCCCGGAGTACTTCGCCCCGCTCGAGCTGTCGCTGATCGGCAGGGCCCGGGCCAACGGCACGCTGCGGCTGGCCGTACACGATCTGCGGACCTGGACCCACGACGTGCACCGCACGGTCGACGACACCCCCTACGGCGGTGGGCCGGGCATGGTGATGCGGCCCGAGCCGTGGGGTGAGGCGCTGGACGCCCTCGCGCCGCCGGAGGCGACGCCGCCCCGGCTGCTGGTGCCCTCCCCGGTCGGTGTCCCGTTCACTCAGGCGCTGGCGTACGAGCTCGCGGCCGAGCAGCATCTGCTGTTCGCCTGCGGCCGCTACGAGGGCATCGACCAGCGGGTGCTGGAGCACGCGGCTGCCCGGATGCCGGTCACCGAGGTCTCCCTCGGCGACTACGTGCTCTTCGGCGGCGAGGTCGCGGTGCTGGTGATGCTGGAGGCGATCACCCGGCTGCTGCCCGGCGTGCTCGGCAACGCGGGCTCGCTGGACGAGGAGTCGCACGCCCACGGGCTGCTGGAGGCGCCGGTCTACACCAAGCCGCCGAGCTGGCGGGGGCACGAGGTGCCCGAGGTGCTCCGCTCCGGAGACCACGGGCGGATCGCCCGGTGGCGGCGGGAGGAGGGGCTGCTCCGCACCGCCGTCCGCCGCCCGGACCTGCTCGCCGCGCTGGACCCGGAACGGCTGGACAAACGGGACATCGCCGCGTTGGACCGGGCCGGATTTCAGCTGCCACCGGGGGATGTGGCAAAGTAGAGGGGTTGCCGCAGTCGGCCGCGCCCGTGGGCGGCTGCGAGGATCCTCGACCGGGGTCGGCCCGCCCGATCGCCACCCGGGGATCAGAATCACCCATCCGCGCATCGACTGACGATGCGCCGTGAGCCTTACGAGGACGCAGCGATGAACATCCTGGACGCCCTTGACGCCCAGTCGAAGCGGGTCGACCTTCCCGACTTCCGCGCCGGTGACACCGTGAAGGTGCACGCGCGAGTCGTCGAGGGCAACCGGTCCCGTGTGCAGATCTTCCAGGGCGTCGTCATCCGCCGCCAGGGTGACGGGCTGCGCGAGACCTTCACCGTCCGCAAGATCAGCTTTGGTGTCGGCGTCGAGCGGACCTACCCGCTCAACGGCCCGGGCATCGACCGGATCGAGATCGTGACCCGCGGTGACGTGCGTCGCGCCAAGCTCTACTACCTGCGTGAGCTGCGCGGCAAGAAGGCCAAGATCAAGGAGAAGCGGGAGAAGCAGCCCAGCTGACTTCCCGCTCGCCACGCCTGAGCTGCGCATATGCCGTACCGACCGGTCCGCACTACCCTGGTCGGCACGGGCGCAGCCTGGCACTCACCCCGCGACGCCGCGGGGAGCTGTCCACCGCCGCCCGGGGGGCCTCACCGAGGCTCCCGGGCGGCGGTGTCGTTTCTGCTGATCGGGGAGTGGCGTGGCGCAGACGGTTGACGAGGACGGCACCGTCGACCCGTGGCGCCGGCGGGTGCGCCGCAACCGCCGGCAGATGCCGCTCTGGCAGGAGCTTCCGCTGCTGCTGGTGGTCGCGTTCTGCCTCGCCGTGCTGATCCGCACCTTCCTGCTCCAGGCGTTCTTCATCCCCTCCGGGTCGATGGAGGACACCCTCCTCGTCGGCGACCGGGTGCTGGTCAACAAGGTCGTCTACGACGTACGGGATCCGGTGCGCGGCGAGGTGGTGGTCTTCCGGGGCACCGACCGCTGGGCGCCCCAGGTCGACGAGCAGCCCGAGCCGGGCTTCGTGGGCAAGCTCGGCCGGACCGTCGGTGACCTGGTCGGGGTGAGCCGCCCAGGCGAGAAGGACTTCATCAAGCGGGTGATCGGCCTGCCCGGCGACCGGGTGAAGTGCTGCGACGAGCAGGGCCGGGTGACGGTCAACGGCACCCCGCTGGACGAGCCGTACGTCCTGGAGAACTCCCCCCTCGACGTGCCGCCGAACCCCCGGGAGTGCCGCTCACGCCGCTTCGACGAGGTGGTGGTCCCGCCCGGTCAGATCTTCGTGATGGGTGACCACCGGCTGGTCTCTCAGGACGCCCGCTGCCAGGGGCCGGTGCCGATCGACAATGTGGTCGGCCGGGCCTTCACGGTGGTCTGGCCGTCGTCACGGTGGAGCTCGCTACCGGTGCCGGAGACCTTCGACAACGTCTCCGGCCCGGGCGTCGCGGCACCGGCCGCCCCGGCCCCGGCCAGACCGACCCCGGAGGGCGGCGTGCTGCTTCTTCTGCCGCTCACGGCCGCGCTGGCCCGTTCTCGCGCGTTCCGGACGGTGACGTCCAGTCGGGCAACGTAGGCTCCTTGGCGTGATTGACGAGCAGACCGACAAACCGCGTAGCTCCTTCTGGAAGGAGCTGCCGATCCTGCTGGGTGTGGCGATTCTGGTCGCGGTGCTGGTGCGCGCCTTCGTCCTGCAGACCTTCTTCATCCCCTCCCCGTCGATGGAGAACACCCTCCAGATCGACGATCGGGTGCTGGTCAACAAGCTGGTCTACGATTTCCGGTCGCCGCACCGCGGCGAGGTCGTCGTCTTCAAGGCGCCGACCGAGTGGAGCGGCAACCCCGACGGCGAGGACTTCATCAAGCGGGTGATCGGCGTCGGCGGCGACCATGTGGTCTGCTGCGACCCGCAGGAACGGTTGGTGATCAACGGACAGCCGCTCGACGAGCCGTACATCTTCTCCATGGACGGCGTCCGGGACAAGCCGGCCGACCAGGAGTTCGACATCACCGTGCCGAAGGGGCGGCTCTGGGTGATGGGCGACCACCGATCGGCCTCCGGCGACTCGCTGGAGCACTGGCAGCAGTCCGGGCAGAACATCACCAGCGCCACCATCCCCGTGGACGAGGTGGTGGGACGGGCCTTCACCGTCTTCTGGCCGGTGAGCCGGGCCACCTGGCTGAGCGTGCCGGAACAGTACGACGGCATCCCGAACCCGTAGTGGCGCCGGGCGGGCGTGGGCGATCGGCGCCGGGTCTGGCAGGCTGGTGCGGTGAACCTCTACACCCCTCGGCGCGCGGCGCGGGTGCTGCTCGTCGATGCGGACGGCCGGGTGCTGCTCTTCGCCGGGTTCGACCCGGCCCGCCCCGAGCACCGCTACTGGTTCACGCCGGGCGGCGGGCTGGATCCGGGTGAGTCGTCGGCCGCCGGTGCGGCCCGGGAGTTGGCCGAGGAGACCGGGCTGCGGCTGACCCCCGCCGAGCTGGGTGAGCCGGTCTGGCGGGAGACGGTCGAATATCCGTTCGACGGCGTGTGGTACCGGCAGGAGCAGGAGTTCTTCCTGGTCCGGGTGCCGTCCTGGGAGGTGGACACCGCGGGCTTCGACGACGTCGAGCAGGCCAGCGTCACCGGCCACCGCTGGTGGCTGGCCGCGGAGCTGGCGGCGAGCGCCGAGCGTTACTACCCCGTCGACCTGCCCGCCGTGCTGGCCCAGGCGCTGCCCGCCGCTGCTGGTCCGACCGTGGCTGCTCCGGCCGCCGATGCTCCGCCCGCCGAGGGCCCGGCTGGCGTGGCCGGCGAGGGAGGTGCCCGGTGCTGACCCCGCCGCGCACCGTCGTGCGCCGGGAGGCCGGGCTCTACGCGCTGGAGCGGGCGTTGCAGCGGCGCGGGTTCCGCAACGTCGCCGGCGCCGACGAGGCCGGTCGGGGCGCCTGCGCCGGGCCGTTGGTCGCCGCCGCCGCGGTGCTGCCCGAGGGGCGGCGCGGGGAGATCGAGGGGCTCGCCGACTCCAAGCTGCTCACCCCGGCCAGCCGCGAGCGGATCTACGACGAGGTGGTCGACCGGGCCCTGGCGTACGCCGTGGTGGTGATCCCGGCCGAGGAGGTCGACGCGCGGGGGCTGCACGTTTGCAACCTCGCCGCGATGCGCCGGGCGCTGGCCTCGCTCGACACCCGGCCGGACTACGTGCTCACCGACGGCTTCGGCGTGGACGGGCTGGACGTGCCCGGCCTGGCGGTCTGGAAGGGCGACCGGGTGGCCGCCTGCGTCGCGGCGGCCAGCGTGCTGGCCAAGGTCACCCGGGACCGGCTCATGGTGGAGCTGGACGGGACGTTCCCGGCGTACGGCTTCGCCGAGCACAAGGGCTACATCACGCCCGAGCACACCGCCGCGCTGCGGGAGCACGGGCCGTGCCGGGAGCACCGATTCTCGTACGTGAACGTGGCCAGTGTGTCGGGCCGTGACGGCCGGCCGCCGCGGGCCCGTCGGCCCGTCCTGGCAGCCGGCCGGGCGCCCGCCGGAGACGCCCCGGAGACCCTCTTCGGGGACGGCTCGGCGGGGCTCTTCGGCGACGGCCCGACCGGGTCGCCCGGTGGCCCGGACGAGCCGATGGAGCGCTCTTGCGCGCCAGGGAGTACCGTCGGCGTGGCGTTGGGCGAGCAGCCTCGGCCGCCGCTGCCGGTGGGGGAAGATGTGGTCATGGAAGGCGGAGAGCGATGAGCGCGGAAGATCTCGAGAAGTACGAGACCGAGATGGAGCTGCAGCTCTACCGGGAGTACCGCGACATTGTCCGCCAATTCTCCTACGTGGTGGAGACCGAGCGCCGCTTCTACCTGGCCAACCAGGTCGACCTGCACGTACGCAACTCCGACGGCGAGGTCTACTTCGAGGTCGAGATGCACGACGCCTGGGTGTGGGACATGTACCGTCCTGCCCGGTTCGTGAAGAACGTCCGAGTGATGACCTTCAAGGACGTCAACGTCGAGGAGCTGGAGAAGCCCGACATCTCGCTCCCCGCCGACTCCGGCTTCGGCGGCTGACGGCCGCTACGCCCCGGCGGTCGCGCCGGCCCACCACCGCGTCGGCGTCCCCACCCGCCCACGGTCTCCGGCCGGTCGCCACCACACCGGCGGCGCGCGTGCCGCCGCCCGTCACTCCGCGATGACGGCCACCTCGACCCGCTGGACCAGGTTGTTGGCGAAGCCGCCCCGGTTCCACGGCTGCTCGACCGGCTGGGTGCGGCCCGACGCGTCGGTCGCCCGCGCACCGAGGACGTGGCGGCCCGGCCGCGCGTCCCACTCGTAGCGCCAGCGCCGCCAGGAGAACTCCCCGCCGGCCGGCTCGTCCAGAGTGGCCGGTGCCCAGCTGACACCGCCGTCCGTGGTCACCTCGACCGAGACGATCGGGGCGTGACCCGACCAGGCCCGACCGTCCACCGTGCACTGTCCGGGCCGGACCACCCGGGACCGGGACATGAAGTCGGGGAAGCCGGGCGGCCGGACCAGCGCGCGCGGCTCGATCCGGGTCACCGGCACGCCCGGGTCGTCGGCGTCCTGCCGCACCCGGTACGCGACCGCGTTCTGGTAGCCCTGGAACGGCTCGGTGACCACGCTGATCGAGCGGAGCCACTTGACGTGCGCCATCCCGTACCAACCGGGCACGATCAGCCGCAGCGGGGCACCGTGCTGCGGCAGCAGGGGCGCGCCGTTCATCTCGTACGCCAGCAGCACCTCCTCGCGCAGCGCGTCGGCGACCGGCAGCGCCCGCTGGTAGTCCTGCTCGACCCCGCGCTCGACGCCGTGGTCGGCCCCGGTGAAGACCACGTCGACCGCCTCGGGGGCGATGCCGGCCTCACGCAGCAGCGGGGCCAGCGGGGTCCCGGTCCACTCCGCGTTCCCCACCGCCTCCACCAACCAGGGCTGGCTCACCGGACGCGGGTGCAGCAGCGCCCGGCCGTTGCCGGCGCACTCCAGCGTGACCCGCCGGGTGACCCGGGGCCGCTCGCGCAGCTCGGCCAGGCCGAAGGTGCGGGGCCGGTCCACCGCGCCGTCGACGGTCAGCGCGTGCGTCTCCGGGTCCAGCTCCGGGATGTCGTAATGGATCAACAGGTAGTGCAGCCCGGCCGGGGTGACGTCGTAGCGCAGCGCCTCCAGCGGGATGCCGTGGTTGCGCGCGGCCAGGCCCAGCTCCTCGGCGCTGATCCCCTCGTCGGGCTCGGCAAGCCGGGACGGCCCGCTCACCTCGGTCACGGCCGGTCGGCTCAGGTCGTCCACGGTCGTCATGGTGATCTCCCCGGTCCCGACGGCGGCGGCGCCACCGTGCCCGCCGTCCAGCCTAGGGTGTGCCGCCCGGGCAGGGCAGTGGGCCACCCGCCGGGCTCCTGCTGATGGGGGCGGGGTGGGGCCCCGTCGCCCGATGGCTGCGGCTGGCTGTGCGGGACGCGCGGGTTCGTCGGTAGCGGCGGGCTTGTCCGGGGCGCGCCAGTTTGGTGGTGGCGGCTGCCTGTGCGGGGCGTGCCGGCCAGGCGGTATCCGAGCCCGGCGCGGTGGCCGCGGTGGTGGGCCGCCGCTTAGCAGATCAACCGGCCGTGTGGCGACTGTCCACAGGGCGCCCCGTCATCCACAGCCAGCGTCGGCGTCGTGGCGCGGGTGGGTGTCGCCCGGCAGGCTGCCCGTCATGCGACCGCCACCGAGCGACATCCGCCGTACCCTGCTGCTCTGCGCCGTCGTGCCGGTCTGGCTCGCGGTCCAGCTCTGCGTGGCGGTGCTTCTCGCCGCGTTGCCGGCCGCCGCCAGCCCGGGCTGGTCCGCCGGGTCGACCGAGACCGCTCGGGAGCCGGTGCCAGCCGGGACCCGGGGCGTCGCCGGTCAGTTCCGCTGGCCGGTCGACGGTGCGCCGCTGCCGGTGCGTCCCTTCGATCCGCCGCCACAGCCGTGGCTGCCCGGGCACCGGGGCGTCGACCTCGCCGCCGCAGCGGGCAGCACAGTCCGCGCCGCCGGGCCCGGCACCGTGCTCTTCGCCGGCCCGATAGCCGGGCGGCCGGTGGTCACCGTCGGGCATGCCAACGGGCTGCGCACCACCTACGAGCCGGTGGACCCGGCGGTCGCCGGTGGGGCGTCGGTCCGCGCCGGCAGCCCGCTGGGTCTTCTGCTCGCCGGCCATCCGGGCTGTCCGGCCGCCGCCTGCCTGCACTGGGGGCTGCGCCGCGGCGAGCAGTACCTGGACCCGCTGACGCTGCTGGGGCTCGGCCCGGTCCGGTTGCTGCCGGTCGACAGCCCGACCTCGGACCCCGCTGTGGCCTCTCCGGCCGCCGCTCGTCGGGGCGTCGTGGCGGTCCGCCGGTCGGTCAGCGCTGGGCGAGCAGCGGAGGCAGCCGCACCGCGAGCCGCTCGTACTCGTCCGGGGCGTTGTAGACCTGCCCGCAGAGGCGGAGCCAGCCCCGGCCGTTCCACGTCATCACCGCCACCTCGGTGGCGAGCCGCTCGGCGATCCGCTGCTGCAACCCCCGCGCCCCGTCGATGGTGGTGGCCAGACCGGGCGGCAGCGGGATGATCCGCATGGCCACCTCCGGCCCGCCGGGGTCCGGCAGGTCGGCCGGCGCCACGCCGAGCGCGTCACCCACCACCCGTTGGCCGTACGCCGCCAGCGCGGCGTTGTGCGCCCGGACCCGGTCGACGCCGAGGCTGCGCAGGGTGAACAGCCCTGCCGGGGCGGCCAGCCACGATGTGTAGTCGAGGGTCGCCTGCCACTCCATCCGGGCCGGAAAGCCGGCGTCCTGCTCCCACGAGACCACCAGCGGTTCGATCCGGTCCCGCCACGACGGCGCCACCACCAGCGCGGCGGTGCCCCGCGGCGCGTACCCCCACTTGTGCAGGTTGCCCACCCAGAAGTCGGCGCCGACGCTCGCCACGGTGGTCGGCAGCATGCCGGGCACGTGCGCCGCGTCGACCAGCACGGGCACCCCGTGCTCGTGGGCCACACCGACGATGGCGGCGGCGGGAAAGATCTTGGCGGTGGCGGAGGTGAGCTGGTCGATGACGAGCAGCCGGGTCCGGCCCGGGCGCAGCCCGCCCCGGATCGTCTCCACGATCTCCTCGGCGCTGGCGGCCAGCGGCACCGGCAGCACCCGGCTCTCGGCCCCGGTGCGGCGGCACTCCCGCTGGATGGAGAAGCTGACCGCGCCGTAGCCGTGGTCGGTGCTGAGCACCTCGTCGCCGGGGCGCAGGCCCAGCGACTGGAGCACCACGGCGACTCCGGTGGTGGCGTTGGCGACCAGCGCGGTGCCGTCCGGGTCCGCGCCGAGGAAGGCGGCCAGGTGCCGGCGGGTGTGCGCGACCCGGTCGACCAGCCCCTGGGTGAAGAAACGCAGCGGGTTGGCTTCCATCTCGTCGCGCAGCCGCTGCTGGGCCCGCTGAACGCCGAGCGGTACCGCGCCGAACGAGCCGTGGTTGAGGTGGCTGACCGCCGGGTCGAGGGAGAAGAGCAGGCGGGCACCCGGAATCGGCTCCGGTGGCTGCGGGACGCTCACGCGATGATCGTAACTGTCGGTCGATCATCGTCCGCCGGTTCGGGCGGGCGGTGCCCCGGCGGGGTCAGGCGCGGGGATGGGCCTGGCGGTACGCGGCCCGCAGCCGCTCGACCGAGACGTGCGTGTAGATCTGGGTGCTCGCCAGTGACGAGTGGCCGAGCAGCTCCTGCACCGCGCGTAGGTCCGCACCGCCCTCGAGCAGGTGGGTGGCGGCCGAGTGGCGCAGGCCGTGCGGACTGGTCGGGGGCAGGCCGGCGGCCTCGGCGTAGCCGCTGACGATGCGGCGCGCGGTGGTCGGGTTGAGCCGGCCGCCACGGGCACCGAGGAGCAGCGCGTCCCCCGACTGCGCTCCGGCCAGCGCCGGCCGTCCCTGGCGTATCCACTCGTCCAGCGCGCGCTGCGCCGGCACCCCGTACGGCACCGTCCGCTCCCGCCCACCCTTGCCGAACACCCGGACCACCCGGCGGGCGTGATCGACGTCCGCGAGGTCCAGCCCGCACGCCTCACTGACCCGGACGCCGGTGCCGTAGAGCAGCTCCAGCAGCGCGCGGTCCCGCAGCAGCACCGGCTCCGCCGTGCCGGGCACCTCTCCCGCCCCGCCGCCGGCTGGTTCTGCGGTTGCGCCACCAAGGTCGGGTGACTCCAGAGCGTCGCCGGGTGCTGGCGACCCGTCGACCCGGCCGACGCGCGCCGCGGGAAGTCGGCCGGGGGCCTCGACCAGGGCGGCGGCCTGCTCGGCCCGGAGGACGCCGGGCAGCTCCCGGTGGGCACGAGGGCTGGCCAGCGCCGCGCCCACGTCGGTCGGCAGCAGGCCGCGGCGATGTGCCCAGGCACTGAACACCCGGGCGGAGGCGGCTCGCCGGGCAAGTGAGCTCCGGGCCGCTCCGCTCGTCCGCTGCCGCGCCAGCCAGCTGCGCAACACGGTCAGGTCCACGCCGGCGACGTCCGTACAGCCCATCCGGGTGGCGTGGTCGAGCAGCGAGACCAGGTCGGTGACGTACGCCCGCACCGTGTGGGCGGAGCGGTTGCTGACCCGGGACAGATGATCGGCGAACTCGTCGACCGCCTCGCGAAGCGCGGGCGGAAGCGCCTGATGGGCGGCCCGGGTGCCGCCGGCGTCGCGGCTCATCGCCGCCGCACCCGTACGGGCGGACAGGAGCGCCCGGACCGCGCGGACCCGCTGTCGGCTGGCACGGCGCAAGCCTACGGGCGTCCCGACCCGGACGCGCGCCACTAGCTCGCGCGGCCCCGGCGCGCGCCACTGGCTCGCGCGGCCCGGCCCTGGCTCGAGTGGCCCGGCCCGCCCCTGGGCTCGCGCGGCCTGGCGCGGCAGGCGCGACCCGGCGCGCTGTCCGGATCGTCACCCGTCGCCGGCGGGGTTGGCCGGCACCCGGTTGGGCGGCGCGAGGGCGTACCCGTCGTCGCGGCGGACCACCAGGGTCAGCTCTTCCAGCAGGGAGAGCTTGCGCAGCGCGGTCCGCACGTCCAGGCCGGCTCGGGCGGCGAGGCGCTGCACGTCGGCCCTGCCGCGCCGGGGCATCGCCTCCAGCACCGACCGGGCCTCGTCGTCGAGCGCGTCGGTCGGCCGATCCGGCCCGCGCGCCGGCGGCGCCAGGTCGGCGCCGATCCGGCCCACCTCCTCCAGCACGTGCGCCACCCCGGTCACCAGGCGGGCCTTCGGATGGTCCCGGAGCAGCTCGTGGGTGCCGACCGACATCGCGGAGGTGACCGGACCCGGTACCACCATCGCCGGACGGCCGAGCGCGAGCGCCCGGTGCGCGGTCTGCGTCGCGCCGCTGCGGGCCGAGGCCTCCACCACCACGGTGCCGAGAGTGCCGGCCGCGATGACCCGGTTGCGGATGAGGAACCGCGGGCGCAACGGCTCGGCGCCGGGCAGCCACTCGCTCACCAGCAGCCCGCTCTCGGCGATCCGGTCGAAGAGCGCGGCGTTGCCCATCGGGTAGGGCCGGTCCACGCCGCAGGCGAGTACGGCCACCGTCAGGCCCCCGGCGTTGAGTGCGCCTCGGTGCGCGGCGGCGTCGATCCCGAACGCGCCACCGGAGACGACCGTCCAACCCCGGTCGGCCATGCCGTAGCCGATCTCGGTGGCGACGTGCGTCCCGTAGCCGGTGCAGGCCCGGGCGCCGACCACGGCGACCGAGCGGTCCA
Source organism: Micromonospora sp. NPDC093243 (assembly GCF_044753725.1). Classification (NCBI taxonomy): domain Bacteria; kingdom Bacillati; phylum Actinomycetota; class Actinomycetes; order Micromonosporales; family Micromonosporaceae; genus Micromonospora; species Micromonospora sp. NPDC093243. Next base: position 496,457 of record NZ_JBIVNT010000003.1, read on the forward strand.
GCGCCTCGGCCAGCGGCCACGAGCCGCGTACCCAGAAGCAGAGCGGCGGAGCGGTCTCGGTGTCGACCCTGCGGTAGGCCCCGGGCAGTTCGAGCTTGCGCAGGTCGGCGAGGCGGGCCGGCCATTCCTCGTCCTCCGGGGTGACGATCCGTGCGCCGAGGCGCTCGGTGCGTGCGAGCGCGTCGGCGGCGGCGGCCTGGGCGTCACCGTGGGCGCTGCGGGCGGCCACCGCCGACCGCAGCTTCTCCTCCGGAGCCCGGCCGGCGAGCAGCAGGTCGAGTGTCGACACCGGACCGAGCCGGGTGACCAGCCGGTACACCGAGCGGGTGCCCGGCTCGGTCAACCAGGTCAGTGCGACCCGGGCCAGCGTTCGTTCCTCCTGGGTGCTCATGTCGCGTCCCCCGTCCGCAGTTGGATGGCCTCCCGCACGTCGTCACGGTCCGGCCGGTCCCGGCCGTCGAGGTCCGCGATGGACCAGGCCATCCGGATGACCCGGTCGAAGCCCCTGGCGGAGAGCGACCCCGAGTCGAGCCGGCCGCGCAGCTCCGCCGTGTCCCGCGCGGGCAGGCGCCACGGTGCCCGGCGCAGGTGCGGCCCGGGCACCTCGGCGTTGAGCCGGCGGCCGAGGCCCGCCCAGCGCTCGGCCGCCGCCTGCCGTGCCGCCGCCACCCGTTGCCCCACCGCCGCCGAGGACTCGCCACCGCCGTCACTGGCCATCAGCTCCGCCGCCCGCACCGGCGGCAGCTTCACCTGCACGTCGATCCGGTCGAGCAGTGGCCCGGAGAGGCGGCCGAGGTAGCGTCGGCGGGCCAGTGGACTGCACTCGCAGTAGGCGTCGCCGGCCGGCTTGGCGCACGGGCACGGATTGGCGGCGAGCACCAGCTGCGTGCGGGCCGGGTATTCGGTGCCACCCTGGCTGCGGGCCAACTGGACCCGCCCGTGCTCCAACGGCTGGCGCAGCGCCTCCAGGGCGCCCTTGCTGAATTCGGGCGCCTCGTCGAGGAAGAGCACCCCGCGGTGGGCCAGCGAGATCGCGCCCGGTCGGGCCAGCCCGGAGCCGCCACCGACCAGCGACGGCACGGTCGCGGTGTGATGTGGGGCCTGGAACGGTGGCCGGCGCAGCAGCCGGCCGCCGGGCGGCAGCAGGCCGGCGATGGAGTGCAGGGCGGTGACCTCCAGCGCGGCGTCGTCGTCCAGCGCGGGCAGGATCGAGGGGAGCCGTTCGGCCAGCATCGTCTTGCCGGCGCCCGGCGGGCCGAGCAGGGCCAGGTGGTGCCCGCCGGCGGCGGCGACCTCCAGCGCCCGCCGGCCCAGCGACTGCCCGGCCACGTCGATCAGGTCGAGCTCATCGCCGGTCGGCGACGGCTCGACGGCGGCCGGCTCGATCAACGGGGTGCCGTCGCGGACGAAGGCGACCAGCCGGTGCAGGGTGTCGACCGCCCGGACCCGTACGCCGGGGATGACGGCCGCCTCGGCCGCGTTGCCCTGGGGCACGATCACCCGCTCGATGCCGGCCCGGGCGGCCGCGGCGACCATCGGCAGCACGCCGCGTACCGGCCGGACCGTCCCGTCCAGCCCCAGCTCGCCGAGGATCACCACCTGGTCCAGCGGTACCAACGGCAGCTCGCCGGAACCGCCCAGCAAAGCCGCGGCGATGGCCAGGTCGAACGCCGAACCGAACTTCGGCAGGGTGGCCGGCAGCAGGTTGAGCGTGATCCGCCGGTTCGGCCAGCGCTGGCCGGAGTTGACCACGGCGGCGCGGACCCGGTCCCGGGCCTCGTGCAGCGCGGTGTCCGGCAGGCCGGAGATCACCACCGCGGGCAATCCGGCGGCCAGGTCGGCCTCCACCTCCACCAGGTGTCCGGTCACCCCGACCAGCCCGACGCAAAGCACCTTCGCGTAGCTCATCGCGCGCTGCCCGTCCGGGCCGGGCCGACGGGTGTCGTCCGCCCGGGCATCTCAGAACGCGCCCTTGAGGTGCTCCACCCGGGCCGGGCCGGCGTCGGGCAGCCGGACCGAGAGCACGTCGAAGCGGACCTCGTCGGCGGTGGTGCCGGTCTCGGCCAGCCACCGGGCGGCCAGGCCGCGCAGCCGCCGGGCCTTGGCCGGTACGACGGCCTCGGCCGGGCTGCCGAACTCGCCGCCCCGACGGGTCTTCACCTCGCAGAACGCGAGCACCGGCCCGTCCCAGGCGATGATGTCGATCTCTCCGGCCGGGCAGCGCCAGTTCCGGGCGACCGGCCGCAGCCCCGCCCCGATCAGGTGTCGGACGGCGCACCGCTCGCCGTACGCGCCGACCGCCTGGTTCCGCTTCGTCATGGCCGGCACGCTGCCCTGCTCCGGCCGCTCGGGGCGACCCCGGACCGGCCGGCCTGTGGACGGCGCCCCGCCTGTGGACGGCCGGACGATCATGCCGGCCGCGTGCTATGTCACCTGGGCCGACCGGCGGAATCGGAGGCGGTGCGGCGTCAGGGTCGAATGGCGTCCGCCGGGCCGGTCGCATACGGTGCCGGACGTGGACGGACGACGGAGCTTCCCCGACGACCAGGAGTCGCGCTGGTACCCCGGTGAGCGCGAGCGCGGCTACGAGCCGGACTGGCGCGGCGCGGACGACGCGCGTCCTCCGCGGGACGAGGGGTTCCGGGCCCCGGAGCAGCGTGGCGCCGGCGACGAGCCCCGCTACGCCGACACCGCGGGCTACCGCGAGCCGGCGCGCTTCGGCGCGGCCGACGCCGACTCTGGCCGGTTCGCAGCGGCCGACGGGGGTTTCGGCGTCGCCGAGGCCGACTCTGGCCGGTTCGCAGCGGCCGACGGGGGTTTCGGCGTCGCCGAGGCCGACTCCGGCAGGTTCGCGGCGGTCGACTCCGGGTTCGGCGTGGCCGAGAGCGACTCTGGCCGGTTCGCGGCGGTCGACTCCGGGTTCGGCGTGGCCGAGCGGGACGCCCGACGCCGGGCCGAGCCGGGAGGGTTCGGCACCGAGGACGACTCGGGACGCTTCGGGGCGGTGCGGCCGGCCGGGGATGACCGGCAGGATTCCACCGGCTACCGGGTCAACCGGGCACGGCGCGCCGAACCGGACCCCACGGAGGTCTCCGGCGACCTGACCCTCGCGCGCACGGGCCGCCGCGCCGAACCGGACCCGGCTGAGGTTCCCGGCGACCTGACTCTTTCCCGCGCGAGCCGCCGTGCCGAAGCGGACCCGGCGGACGCCACCGGCGACCTGGCCGCCGGGCGGGCCGGCCGCCGCGCCGCCCGGGAGGTGACGGAGCCGGTCGCCCCCGAGCCGCCGGCCGCCGCCCGGGAGCCCGAACCCGCCGGGGCCGAGCCGCCCCGGACCGCCCCACTCGCCGGCTATCCGATCGTCGACGCCGGCCGGGGCGGTGGGCAGCCGCACCCGCTGGAGATGCCGACCGGGCCGATGCAGCCGATCGGGCCCCGCGCCGACCTGCCGCCGTACCTGCCGGGCGCCGCGCCGGACGGGGCACGCCAGCCCGCCGGCGACGGGGTCTACCGGACCCGCCGGCCGGTGCTGGCGGTGCTCTTCGCCCTGCTCGCCCTGGTCTTCGAGATCCCCGCGCTGCGGTTGCTGGCCAGCGGCGTGACCGGGGACCCGGTCTCGGCCGGGAACGTGGTGGCGGGGACCTTCCTGGTCGCCGGGCTGCCGATCTTCGCGATCGGGCTGTACGGGCTGCGTACCGGTGGATTGTCTCTGGCCGACGGCGGCCGGGGCTGGTTGCGCCCGCCGACGGCCTACCTGACCGTCGCCCTGGTGCTCTTCGTCGCCGCCGCGCTCGCCGCCGGCTGACGCGCGCGCCGGTCGCCCTACCGGCCGGCCGGTCGGCCGCCCTGGTGGGCCCGGCGCACCCGGAGGCCGGCGGGCGGGGGAGGGGCGTACACTGGTCGACTGGCGACCGCCTCGTGCGGTCGACCTCGCGCGCCCTCTCCACGAGCCGTCGTGGGGCGACGGCCTCCCTGGTCCCGATCTTGATCGGGCCCGCCATGGCCGGCGACCGGGCGCCAGGACGCCCGGCCGCCGGCCGGGCGCGACAACCAGGGACCGCAAGGAGTACCCCACCATGGCCGTCGTGACCATGCGTCAGCTGCTGGAGAGCGGTGTCCACTTCGGGCACCAGACCCGGCGCTGGAACCCGAAGATGAAGCGCTTCATCTTCACCGAGCGCAACGGTATCTACATCATCGACCTGCGCCAGACCCTCGACTACATCGAGAAGGCGTACGAGTTCGTGCGTGGCACCGTCGCCGAGGGCGGCAGCATCCTCTTCGTCGGCACCAAGAAGCAGGCCCAGGAGGCGATCTCCGAGCAGGCGACGCGGGTCGGCCAGCCGTACGTGAACCACCGCTGGCTCGGTGGCATGCTGACCAACTTCCAGACCGTGTACAAGCGGCTGCAGCGGATGAAGGAGCTGGAGGCTCTCGGTGACCTGAGCGGCACCGCCGCCGGCTACACCAAGAAGGAGACCCTGCAGCTCTCCCGCGAGAAGATCAAGCTGACCCGCACCCTGGGCGGCCTGCGGGACATGCAGAAGCTCCCGGCTGCGATCTGGGTGGTCGACACCAAGAAGGAGCACATCGCCGTCGATGAGGCCCGCAAGCTGGGCATCCCGGTGATCGCGGTGCTCGACACCAACTGCGACCCGGACGAGGTCGACTTCCCGATTCCGGGCAACGACGACGCGATCCGCTCGGCCGAGCTGCTGACCAAGGTCGTCGCCGCCGCCGTGGCCGATGGTCTGATCGCCCGTTCCGGCCGGCGCCGGGGCACCGACGAGAAGCCGGAGCCGGGCGTCGCCTCCGACGAGCCGCTGCCCGAGTGGGAGCGCGAGCTGCTCGAGGAGCCGAAGAAGGCCGACGAGCCGGAGCAGCCGGCCGCGCAGCAGCAGGAGCAGCCGGCCGCCCAGCCGGCGGCCGCCGCCGCGGAGTGACCGTACCGTCGCTGTCCGGCCGTCCGTTTCGGCGGACGGCGGACAGCGACGGCCGGGTCGGCACATCCGGCCCGGATCCGGGTAACCGGCACCTCTGACCATCCACACGCCGTCTCAACATCGAAGAGAGAGCCATGTCCCAATTCACCGCCGCGGACGTCAAGAAGCTCCGCGACCTCACCGGCGCCGGCATGATGGACAGCAAGAAGGCGCTGACCGAGGCCGAGGGCGACTTCGACAAGGCCGTCGAGATTCTGCGCGTCAAGGGCGCCAAGGACGTCGGCAAGCGGGCCAGCCGGACCGCCGCGAACGGCCTGGTGGCGCACTCCGGCCAGGCGCTGCTCGAGCTCAACTGCGAGACCGACTTCGTGGCCAAGACCGAGTCGTTCATCGCCCTGGCCCAGCAGCTGGTCGAGCACGGCGAGCGTTCCGGCGTCACCAACGCCGAGGAGCTGCTCGCCAGCGAGCTGGACGGCCGGCCGGTGGCCGACCTGATCCAGGAGCAGTCCGCCAAGATCGGCGAGAAGCTGGTGCTCAACCGGTTCGTCAAGCTCGACGGCACCACCGCCGTCTACCTGCACCGCAAGGCCCAGGACCTGCCCCCGGCGGTCGGCGTGCTGGTGCAGTACACCGGCAAGACCGACGAGGCCGGCGACGCCGACGCTCGTGGCGTCGCCATGCAGATCGCCGCGATGCGGCCGAAGTACCTCACGCGTGACGAGGTGCCGGCCGAGATCGTCGAGTCCGAGCGGCGCATCGCCGAGCAGACCGCCCGCGAGGAGAACAAGCCCGAGGCGGCCCTGCCGAAGATCGTCGAGGGCCGGGTGAACTCGTTCTTCAAGGACTTCGTCCTGGTCGAGCAGGCGTCGGTCACCGACAACAAGAAGTCGGTGAAGCAGGTGCTGGCCGAGGCTGGCATCGAGGTCACCCGCTTCGAGCGGTTCGAGGTCGGCCAGGCCTGAGCCGTCACCGGGCGCCTCGGCGCCCGTGGGCAGGAAACGTAGACGAGGAGGTCGTGGTGTACGTGACAGGCACCGCGGCCTCCTCGTCCCATAGGGTCGGCAGCGGCAGGTTCGCGGTACGCGGCGCACGGGGCGTCGGCGTGGGGAAGGGCGGGGCGGATGACGCAGGTTGTGAGTGACCGGACGCTGGCGGAGGACGATCCGACCGCACCGCCGCCCGGCCGGGCTCGCCGGGTGGTGCTGAAGCTCTCCGGTGAGGTCTTCGGTGGCGGCGCGATCGGCGTCGACCCGGACGTCGTCCAGGCCATCGCCCGGCAGATCGCCACCGTGGTCCGCCGCGGCGTGCAGGTGTCCGTGGTGGTCGGCGGCGGCAACTTCTTCCGCGGCGCCGAGCTGCAGAAGCGCGGCATGGACCGGGCCCGCGCCGACTACATGGGCATGCTCGGCACCGTGATGAACTGCCTCGCGCTGCAGGACTTCCTGGAGAAGGAGGGCATCGAGACCCGGGTGCAGAGCGCGATCACCATGGCCCAGGTCGCCGAGCCCTACATCCCGCTGCGCGCTATCCGGCACCTGGAGAAGGGTCGGGTCGTCATCTTCGGCGCCGGCGCCGGCATGCCGTACTTCTCCACCGACACCGTCGCCGCCCAGCGGGCGCTGGAGATCCGCGCCGACGTGGTGCTGATGAGCAAGAACGGCGTGGACGGCGTCTACACCGCCGATCCCCGGATCGACCCCACCGCCAGCAAGTTCGACTCGATCACCTTCTCCGAGGTGCTGCGCCGCAACCTGCGGGTCGCGGACGCGGCGGCGTTCAGCCTCTGCATGGAGAACGGCCTGCCGATGCTGGTATTCGGCGCGCAGGGGGATGACACGATCGTCCGCGCCGTGGGTGGCGACAAGATCGGCACCCTGATCACCGCCTGAACGATCGCCGGCGGCGACGGCAGCGGTCCTCCGACACACAGCAGAGCCCACCACGAGCACAGAAGGAGGCGAGGAGACCGGTGATCGACGACACCCTCCTCGAGGCCGAGGAGAAGATGGAGCGTGCGGTCGAGCACGCCAAGGAGGAGTTCGGCGCGATCCGAACCGGCCGTGCCAACCCGGCCATGTTCTCCAAGGTCATCATCGACTACTACGGCACGCCCACCCCGCTGACCCAGATGGCGTCCGTCGCGATCCCCGAGCCGCGGATGGCCATCATCAAGCCGTACGACGCGTCGCAGATCAACGCCATGGAGAAGGCGATCCGCGACTCCGACCTCGGCGTCAACCCGAACAACGAGGGCAACCAGCTGCGCATCCTGCTCCCGCAGATGACCGAGGAGCGCCGCCGCGACATGATCAAGGTCGCCCGGCAGAAGGGTGAGGAGGCCAAGGTGGCGGTCCGCAACGTTCGTCGCCGCGGCAAGGAGGAGCTGGACCGGATCGTCAAGGACGGTGAGGCCGGCGAGGACGACGGCCGCCGGGCCGAGAAGGAGCTGGACGACCTGACCCAGCGCTTCGTGGCGAGCATCGACGAGCTGGTCAAGCACAAGGAGACCGAGCTGCTCGAGGTCTGAGAGCAGGCCGCGCCGTGCGGCACCGCACGTGACACGAGGCCCGTCCCCGGACATCGGGGGACGGGCCTCGTGGCGTACGTCAGTTGGGGATCCGCACCGTCCTGGTGCCCTCGGCCAACTGCTCGCTGGTGGACGCGTCGCGCAGCGAGAACCGGACGGTGGCCCGGCCCGGGTGCAGCAGCGGCTCCCTCCGGGAGAAGGCCATCGAGAGCATGACCGTGCCGCCGTCGCACCGGACCTCGCCGGCGCCGTGCCCCCACACGGCCCAGAGGGTCGGCAGGCCGTCCTGCACCAGCGAGGCCGACATCAGGTAGTCGCCGGCCGGGCAGTGCAGGGCGGCGGCGTTGACACTGGTCGCCGGGTACGCCTCTCCCGGCGCGCCGCCGGGCGGCTCGAACGGGTACAGCTCGCTGGCCCGGTGATCGATGACGATGCTGGCCTCTGGCGTGTCGGCGGCGGCCGGTGCGGCGGCGGCCAGGACCATGGCGACCACCGCGAGCACCGCCAGACTGATCTTGTTCATGCGTGTTTCCTTCCCCCGTTGGTGACGCCGGCGGGGCCGGCGCGACCACCAGCGGACCACGTCCGGTGTCCCCGGCTCAGTACCTGATCGGGCACCGGAGGAGTCGGATCGAGGGCTGCGGGTCTCCGGCGACGTGCGCGCGGCGGGTGTGCCCGTCCGCCGCTCCTCCACGGGCTGTCGGCCCGGGTGAGGGCTCGTCGCCCGAGCCTCGTCCGCAGTGCCGGTCCGGCGGGTGCAGTAGGCTCGGCAGGATTCCCGGCCACCGGGCGGTGAACGTTGGGGATCGACCGGCCGTCGCGCCGGTCAACCCGGAAGAACAGTCGCGCGTGTAGGGGATGCTTGTGGTCTTGCGTCATGTGGTGGTACTCGCGCCGCGTCGCGGTGCGTGATGTCCCACCCCGACCCCTACGGCGGCGCGGAGTCCCGCGGCTGGGACCGACCTGACCGGTCGGCCGCCCTGCCCTGGCCGGAACCCGAACTCGAGCCGTGGACGCGGCACCCGGACGCCGGGCCGGAGATGTACGCGGAGCCGGAGATGTACGCCGAGCCGCGGACCCGGTCCCGCCCGCACGGTGAGCCGTACCCGGACCGTGGCGCCCCGTTCCCACCGGACCGCTACGACGACGGCGGCCGGTACCCGGCCGACCCCTACCCGCGCCGGGGCGCCCCGGAGCGGCGTGACGACCGGCGCGGCCCCGACCCGTACGCGGATCGCGGCCGGACCGAGCCGCACCAGGGCCCGAACCCCTACGACGACCGGTACCACGACGACCGCTACGACCGACGCGACGACGAGCGCGGCGCCGGCCGGTACGACGGGCCGCCGGGCGCCGGCCCGGGCCGGCACGACGACGAGGACGCCTATCCGACCGCTCAGCTGGAGCCGGTCCGGGACGACGCCGTCCCGCAGGCCGCGGCGGAGGCGGAGTCCGAGCCGCCCGCGGGCCGGCGGCAGCCCGGCCGGCGGCGGGCGAGCGCGAGCCGACCACCCACCCAGCAGACGGCGAGTCGGGCCGGTCGCAACCTGCCCGCCGCCATCGGCGTGGGGCTCGCCCTCGGCGCGCTGATCGTGGTTCCGCTCTTCTTCTTCCCACCGGCGTTCCTGGCGGTCGTCGTCGCCGCGATCTGCGTCGGCATCTGGGAGATGGCCCGGGCGGTCCGGCGCAGTGGGGCGCACCCGCCGTTGGTGCCACTGGTCGCCGGCGGCGCGCTCACCGTGGGGCTGGCCTGGTACGCCGGCCCGGACGCTCTCAGCCTGGGGCTGCTGGTCACGGTGCTGGGCACGATGATCTGGCGGCTGGGCGACGGGCCCGGCGGCTACCAGCGAGACCTGACCGCGGCCACCCTGATCGCGGTCTACGTGCCGTTCCTCGGCGGGTTCGCCGCGCTGCTGGCGGCGGCGCCCGACGACGGCCCGTTGCGGATCCTGGCCACCCTGGTCGCGGTGGTGCTCTCCGACACCGGCGGGTACGCCGCCGGCGTTTCCTTCGGCAAGCACCCGATGGCACCCACGGTGAGCCCGAAGAAGTCCTGGGAGGGCTTCGCGGGCTCGGTCACCGCCGCGGCCGCCGGCAGCGCCCTGCTGCTCTGGCTGATGTTCGACGTGGCTCCCTGGTGGGGTGCGCTGTTCGGGGTGGCGATCTCCTGCGCCGCGGTCCTCGGCGATCTCGCCGAATCCATGATCAAGCGGGATCTCGGGGTGAAGGACATGAGCAACCTGCTCCCCGGGCACGGCGGGCTGATGGACCGGCTCGACTCGATCCTCTTCGCGGTGCCGACCGCGTACCTGCTGCTGGCGGTCCTCGTGCCGGTGGCGGGCTGAGGCGTGCGGGGCGCCGGCGGCGGGTCGGCCGGAGGGCCGGGGTCGGTTCGGCACCTCCGGACAGGTACGTCCGCCGTTCGGCGTGACAGACTGGACCAGCCATGACAAGCCTGCCCTTGATCCCCGTCGCCCCGGACGCCCCCGCCGCGCGCCGCGCCGCCATGCCCCCGCAGCACCTCGCCGACCTCGACCTGGCCGGCCGCCAGGCGCTGGTCACCGAGCTGGGCGAGCCGGCGTTCCGCGCGAAGCAGATCTCCACCCATTACTTCGGCCGGCTGGTCCGCGATCCGCAGCTGATGACCGACCTGCCGGCCGCCACCCGCGAGCGGCTGGCGGACCGGCTGCTGCCGTCGCTGCTCACGCCGGTTCGCGAGATGGCCTGCGACGACGGCGCGACCCGCAAGGCGCTCTGGCGGCTGCACGACGGCTCGCTGGTGGAGAGCGTGCTGATGGGCTACCCGGACCGGGTCACCGTCTGCATCTCCAGCCAGGCCGGCTGCGGCATGGCCTGCCCGTTCTGCGCCACGGGGCAGGCCGGGCTGACCCGCAACCTCTCCACGGCCGAGATCGTCGACCAGGCGGTCTACCTGGCCGGGGTGGCTGCCTCCGGCGCGGTGGCGGGATCCCCGGCGCGCCTGTCGCACGTGGTGTTCATGGGCATGGGTGAGCCGCTGGCCAACTACTCCCGGGTGATCGCCGCGATCCGACGCCTGGTCACGCCGGCTCCGGAGGGGCTCGGCCTGTCCCAGCGGCACATCACCGTTTCCACGGTCGGGCTGGTTCCGGCCATCCGCCGACTGGCCAGCGAAGACCTCTCAGTGACTCTTGCGTTGTCGTTGCACGCGCCCGATGATGATCTGCGCGACGAACTCGTGCCGGTCAACCAGCGCTGGAAGGTAGCCGAGGTGCTGGACGCAGCGTGGGACTACGCGGCCAGGACGGGACGCCGCGTGTCGATCGAGTACGCGATGATCAAGAACGTGAACGACCAGCCGTGGCGAGCTGACCTGCTCGGCCGGCTGCTGGCCGGCAAGTTGGCCCATGTGAACCTCATTCCGCTCAACCCGACGCCGGGCAGCCGCTGGGACGCGAGCCCGAAGCCGGTCGAGCGGGAGTTCGTCCGGCGGTTGCGTGACGCCGGGGTGTCCACCACCGTGCGGGACACCCGGGGCCGCGAGATCGACGGCGCGTGTGGGCAACTCGCCGCGGCTGAGGACAGGGACATCGACCGCGCCGGAGCGGCACCGGCATGACCGGGCGCGGCGAACGAGACCAGGAGACATAGTGGCGAGTCAGGGTCAGCGTTTCCGGCGTAAGGCGCTTCGCCGGGGATACAAGGTCGACGAGGTGGACGCCTTCCTCGACCGGGTGGAGGCGACGCTCTCCGGCCAGCCGGTCGGCGCGCCCGTGGCCTCCCAGGAGGTCCATGACGTCGTCTTCCGGGTCCGGTTCAACGGCTATGACGAGTGGCAGGTCGACCTGCACCTCGACCGGGTGGAGCGGCAGCTGGCCGAGCTGGAGGAGCGCGGTGCGGCCGGCGGGCGCGGTGGCGACCCACGGCTGGGTGACCGGCTGGGTCCGCCGGACCGGATGGGCCCGCCGATGCGCGACGACCGTGGCATGCCGCCGGTCCCGCAGCCGATGCCGCCCCGGCCGATGCCGGCGCAGGCCGGTCCGCCCGCTGACCGCTACGGTCGCTACGACGAGCCGACGGGCGCCTTCGCCGGTGGTTACGACGCCCCGCGCGGCGGCTACGACGGTCCGCGTGGTCCCGGCGGCCCCGGTGGTCCGGGCGGTCCGGGCGGTCCCAACCCGGGCATGCCGATGGGGCCGGGCGCCCCGATGGGCGGCCCCGGTGCGCCCCAGCGCGGCCTCCCGCCGGGCCCGAGCGGCTACGGCCCCCCCGAGGAGCAGCGCTTCGACGGCTTCGAGGCTGGGCGGCGCGCCCGCGCCGACATGACCGCCGAGATCCGGATGCCGGAGCGGGACCCGCGCGACATGCGCCGGGGGCCGGCCGGCCCGCCGCCGATGCCGCAGCCGGGAATGGGTGGCCCGCCGATGGGTGGCCCGCCGGCGGTGCCTGGCCCGCCGGTCGGTGGCCCGCCGATGGGTGGCCCGCCGATGGCCGGCCCCCCCGGCAGCGACCTCTACCGGGTCGACGCGATCCGCCGCAGCTTCCAGGTGCGCCGGTTCGGCAGCGGCTACGACCCGGACCAGGTCGACCGCTTCTTCGAGAGCCTCCTCGGCGGGATGGCCGGCCGCAACCAGATGCCGGTCAACCCCAAGGACCTGGACACGTTGCGCTTCGGCCTGGTCCCGGGCGGCTACTTCGAGGCCGAGGTGGACGCCGCGCTCAAGGACGTGCAGGACATCCTCTTCGGCCGCTGACCCCGGCCCGCGTACGGCGAAGGCCCGCTCCCCGGTGGGGGAGCGGGCCTTCTGCGTGGTCGAGGCCGGTGCGCGCCGGATCGGGGCGGCGCCGGCGCCTGGGTCAGGACCGCAGGCCGTTGCGGCGCAGCACGGCGTCGCCGATGACGATGATCAGCAGCAGCGCGGCCAGGCCGGCCAGCCAGATGTTCTCGACGCTGCCCTCGTGGTTGCCGATGATCATTGCCAGCAGCGCCAGCGCGGTGAGCACCGCGCCGATCCGCCCCGACTTGCGGTGCCCGGGCTTGTGCTGGTCTGGCGACGTTACCGGCTCGCTTCCTGCCACTGTCGGTCCTTCCCTCGCGATCGGATCTCCGGTTAGTCTGGCACGCCTCGTGCCGGGCCCGGCGCAGGGTCCGGCACGGACGAGGGACCGCATGACCCGCAAGGATGACCGGGAGTTGCTCAAGGCCGCGTACGAGGCGTGGGACGCCGAGGAGTGGGCCCTGGCCGGGGAGCGGTTGGAGCGGCTGGTGCGGCGGCATCCGGACCACCGGAAGTCAGCGGTCTGGTGGTACGACGCGGCGCTGGCCCACAAGTTCCTGCGCAACTGGGCGAAGGCGCACGAGCTGGGCCGGGAGGCGGCCGCGCGGGCCGAGCGGGGCACTCAGGACCCGGCGTTCTGGAACCTCGGCATCGCCGCGACGATCATGGAGGACTGGGCGACGGCCCGGGACGCGTGGCGGGGGTACGGGCTGACCGTTCCCGACGGCGACGGCGAGATCGAGGCCGATTTCGGCGTCACCCCGGTCCGGCTGAACGCCGAGTCCGGCGGCGGCGAGGTGGTGTGGGCGCGGCGGCTCTGCCCGGCCCGGGCGCGGGTGCTGAACGTGCCCACGCCGGAGTCCGGCCGCCGGTACGGCGAGGTCGTGGTGCACGACGGGGCGCCCAACGGCGAGCGGACGGTCGCGGGGGAGCGGTTCTCCGTCTTCGACGAGCTGCTGTTGTTCCGGGCGTCGGACCTGCCGACCTCCACCGTCGAGGTGGGCGCCGGCATGCCGGAGGACGTTCGCGCCCTGGCGATGCTCTTCGACGAGCACGGGTACGCGGCGGAGCCCGCCAGCGGCGTACAGCTGGTCTGCTCCTGCTGTAGCGAGGGCAGCGTGGAACAGCATCCCGACCATCAGGTTGGTGGTGGGCAGCGGGTGCATCTGGCCGCCCCGGTGGGAAAGATTCCTGAGCTGATGGCCGCCTGGTGCGCCGACGCGCCGGAGCGCCGGAGCTGGACGGGCGCGATCCAGGGCTGAAGGCCCGGGTAGTCGGGCCTGTCCCGGCGGGGGCGAAGGGCACTACCGGCGTCGCGGAACGGCGGCCACACTGCCTCCGGTAGCGTTTGGCGTACACCTTGATACGTCTTTTTGAGGGGGAAACTGCGGTGCGAGTGACCGGGACCGGGCACGCCAGCATGCGGATCGACACGGCCGCGGGCAGCATCCTGTGCGACCCATGGGTCAATCCGGCCTACTTTGCCTCCTGGTTTCCGTTTCCGGACAATTCCATGCTCGACTGGGAGAGCCTCGGCCAGGTCGACTACCTCTACGTCTCCCACCTGCACCGGGACCACTTCGACGCGGCGCACCTGAAGCGGTACGTCTCGAAGCAGGCCACCGTGCTGCTGCCCGAGTTCCCCACCTCGGAGATGGAGGACGAGCTGCGGGAGCTGGGCTTCACCCGGTTCCTCAAGGCGCCGAACGAGCAGGTCGTCGAGCTGGACGGCGGCCTGAAGATCATGATTCAGGCGTTGACCAGCCCCACCGACGGCCCGATCGGCGACTCCTCCCTCTGGGTGGAGTACGACGGGGTTCGGCTGCTCAACCAGAACGACGCCCGCCCCACCGACCTGAGCGTCTTCGCCGAGCTGGGGCACGTGCACGCGCACCTGCTGCAGTTCTCCGGCGCGATCTGGTACCCGATGGTCTACGAGCTGCCCCAGTCGGCGAAGACCGCGTTCGGCAAGCAGAAGCGCGACCGGCAGTTCGACCGCACCTGGCGCTACATCGACGACCTGAAGGCCTCGCACGTCTTCCCGATCGCCGGCCCGCCCTGCTTCCTCGACGACGCGCTGTGGCAGTTCAACGACATCCACGGCGACGAGGGCAACATCTTCCCCGACCAGTCGGTCTTCATGAGCGAGTACGCGAAGGTCGGCGGCACCAACGGCATCGTGCTGCTGCCGGGCAGCGTCGCCGAGGTCACCACCGAGGGCGCGACCACCAACCACCCGGTGCCGGTCGAGGAGTTCTTCGCCAACAAGGTCGCCCACCTGGAGGAGATGCGCGAGCGCAAGCGCCCGATCATCGAGGCCGAGAAGGCGTCCTGGCGGCATCCCGAGGTGGACGTGCTCGGCGAGATGAAGCGCCGGATCGAGCCGTTGCTGGACGAGTCGATCTACCTGGCCAAGGGGGTCGGCGGCCCGGTCCGCTTCGACCTGGTGGGGTACGACGGCGACAGCGTCGAGTCGATCGTGGTGGACTTCCCGGGCAAGGAGGTCCGGCCGTACGCGGACGAGAAGGTGCGCTACCGGTTCCGTACCGAGCGGGCGTTGATCGAGCACCTGCTCTTCATCGACGAGGTGGACTGGGTCAACTCGCTCTTCCTCTCCTGCCGGTTCTCGGCGGCCCGGATCGGCCAGTACAACGAGTTCGTCTACGCGTTCTTCAAGTGCCTCTCCGAGGAGCGCCTCCAGTACGCCGAGGGCTGGTACGACGAGCACGAGCGGGCCGTCGACGCGGAGGACATCACCCTGGGCGACTGGGTCGTGCAGCGGCGCTGCCCGCACCTGAAGGCGGACCTGAGCCGGTTCGGCATCGTGGAGGGCGACCAGCTCACCTGCCAGCTGCACGGCTGGCGGTTCGACCTGGCCAGCGGCCGCTGCCTCACCAGCGTCGGGCACAAGGTCCGCGCCCACCGCGTCGACGCCGACACCCCCGCCCCCGCCGGCGAAGCCGCCAGCTGACCCCCCACCCCGCCTCCGCCCCGGCGGCGATCATGGAGTTGTGGTGGGGGACGAAATCCCCTTCCCGCCCCATCACGGGCACCACGACTCCATGATCGAGGGGGCGATGGGGGCGGGGTGTGACCGAGGGCGACGACGAGTCCAGGTACCGGTACGGGCGGGACCGGGAGATGGCCCGGGACGCATCCCGGGTCGAGGCGTTCAGCGACGCCGTCATCGCGATCGTGTTGACGCTGATGGCGGTCGACCTGCTCCAGCTCGGCCCGGTTCGCACCGACGGGACAGGGTTGCCCCGGGCGCTGCTGCACGAGTGGCCGGCCTACCTGGCGTACGTCATCACCTTCGCCATCGTCGGTCAGGTCTGGCTCACTCACCACAACATGTGGCGCTACGTGGTCCGGGTCGACCAGGTCCTGCTGGTCTTCAACCTGCTCCTGCTGCTCTTCGTGGCCGCCATCCCGTTCACCGCTGACCTGCTCGCGGACAACCTGCGCGGCAGCGTCCAGGAGCAGCGGCTGACCGCCGCGCTCTACGTCAGCGCGGTGCTCGGCGAGGCGCTCTTCTTCAACCTGAGCTGGTGGTGGGCCCGCCGCCGGCGCCTGCTGCACCCCGACCTGGATCCCCGGCTGGCCCGGGCGGTGGCGCGGCGGTTCCTGCTCGGACCGGCGCTCTACCTGGTCGCGTTCGCCTTCGTCTTCGTCGACCCGATTCTCAGCCTCGGCCTGTACCTGCTGCTGGTCGGCCTCTACCTGATCCGCGGCCCCGGCGACCTACCCTCTTCCGCCCGCTGACCGCCCCCGCTCCGGCCCCGCCCCACCCGGCCCCGCCCGGCCCCGTTGATCATGAAGTTATCGCCCGCCGGCACGGCGTGTCGCGGCAATAACTTCATGATCAACGGGGTCACGCGGGCCGGGCCGCACCCGCCGGGTCGCGCGCGCCGGGGTCGCGCCGGGTCAGGCGGTCAGGTCGGTGAGGATGCGGCGGGCGGCGTTGTGCCCGGCCGCGCCGATCACGCTGCCGGCCGGGTGGCAGCCGGCGCTGCCCGCGTACACGCCGTCCACGCCGGTGGCGTAGGGCATCCGGTCGGTGAACGAGACGGTGTTGTCCACGTGGTGGATATGGCCGCCGGCGATGCCGAAGTGCGCCTCGATGCCCGGTGGCGGCAGCGGCACCGCGTCGGCGATGAGGTCGCCGGTGCCGGGCGCGTACCGCTCGCAGATCTCGATCAGCCGGTCGACGTAGCCGGGCAGCGCCGCGTCCCAGGTGGTGCCGGCCAGCTCGTAGGGGACCGACTGGACGAAGAGCGCCGACGAGTGGTGCGTGCCGTCGGAGAGCGACGGGTCGACGGTGGTGTGCAGGTACCACTCGATCGTCGGCTCGGCCGGCAACCGCCCGGCCCGCACGTCCGCCCACATGGCGCGCAGCGCGGCCATCGGCGAGGTGTCGTCCCCGCCGACCAGCGACGCCGACCCGGGCAGCAGGTGGATGGTCGAGCCGAACGGGCTCGGCGCGTCCGCCGGTAGGCAGGAGAAGCGGGGCAACTTGGTCAGCGCCAGGTTGAGCTTCAGGGTGCTGCCGGTGCGGCGGACCGCCGTCATCCGCTCGCCGAGGGGCGCCGGGAGCGCGCCGTCGGGCAGCAGGCCCATCAACCGGTACGGGTCGCAGGCGCCGAGGACCACCCGGGCGGCCACCTCCCGGCCGTCGGCGAGCACCACACCGCTCGCCGCGCCACCGTCCAGCGTGATCGCCTGCACCGGCGCGCCGGTCAGGATCCGCGCCCCGGCGGCCTGGGCAGCCTCGGCGAAGGTACGGGAGACCGTGCCCATGCCGCCTTCGGCGATCATCCAGGTGCCGCCCGAGCCGGGCAGCCGGCACATGTTGTGCACCAGGAAGTTGTGCCCGGTGCCCGGGTCGTCCGGGCCGGCGTTCAAGCCGGAGAGCCCGTCAGTGACCGCGTACATGCTGACCAGCAGCTCGGAGCGGAAGTCGAAGCGGGCCAGGTAGTCGGCGACGGAGCCGCGGACCAGGTCGACGAAGACCTGCCGCAGCGCCGGCCGGACGTAGCGTTCGGCGGTCTCCTCCACCGGCAGCGGCTCGGCCAGCCAGGCCGGCGCCAGGTCCTCGCGCAGCGCCGCCAGCTCGGCCTGGAGCGCGTCGTCGGCGGCGACGTCGGCGGGGGAGAAGAACTCGGCGAGCTGGGCCCGGGTGGCCGCGGTGTCACTGCCGAAGAGCAGGTAGGGCGAGCCGAGCTTGCCCGGGGTGGGCAGGAAGTAGTGCGGGTCGCGGCGTAGCACCGGGATCCGCACGTCGAGCGTGGCGAGCAGCTCCGGCGGCATCAGCCCGAGCAGGTACGAGCCGGTGGAGTGGCGCAGCCCGGGCACCTTCGGGAACGGGTTCTCGGTGCGGGTCGCGCCGCCGATGACGTCGGCGGCCTCCAGCACCAGCACGTCCAGACCGGCCCGGGCCAGCAGGACGGCGGAGACCAGGCCGTTGTGCCCGGCGCCGACGACCACCACGTCGGCGCGCGCGGGAAGCTCACTGCTCATGCCGCCGCAGCCTACCCGCCCAGCGACCTTGATCATGAGGTTGCCGGCGGGAATGGAGATCGAACCTGCCGCACGCCTCGTGATCAACCGGAGCCGTCATTCCGCGTTCATCGGATAGCGGGTTTCGTCGATGCCTTTCCGGCCCTAGCGTCGACGGGGCATCGATTCTCGTCCGGGAGGTCTCCGATGGATCGTCGTACCGTCCTGCGCTCCGCCGTCGCCGGCGCCGCCGCCTTCTCCGGCAGCCTGTGGGCCGGCGCGGCCCTGGCTGCCCCCGCCCAGCCCGGCCCCGGCCCGTACGGCGAGCTGCTTGCCGCCGACGGCAACAACCTGCAACTGCCCGCCGGGTTCACCAGCCGGGTGATTGCCCGCTCCGGCCAGCGCGTCGCCGGCACCTCGTACCTCTGGCACTGGGCCCCCGACGGCGGCGCCTGCTTTCCCGCCGGCAACGGCTGGATCTACGTCTCCAACTCGGAGATACCGCTGGTCGGCGGCGCGTCGGCGGTTCGTTTCAACGCCGATGGCGCGGTCGCTGCGGCCTACCGGATCCTTGGCGGCACCAACGTCAACTGCGCCGGCGGAGCCACCCCGTGGGGTACCTGGCTCTCCTGCGAGGAGGTGCCGCTCGGGCGGGTCTTCGAGACTTGGCCCGACGGCAGCCGGGCGGGCGAGGAGCGGACCCGGATGGGGCGGTTCACGCACGAGGCCGCCGCCTGCGACCCGGACCGACGGGTGGTCTACCTGACCGAGGACGAGGGCGACGGCTGCTTCTACCGGTTCGTTCCGGACAGCTGGGGCGACCTGCGCAACGGGCGGGTGCAGGTGCTCTGCGCACCGGCCGACCAGGTGGCCGGCCCGGTGACCTGGCGGGACATCGCTGACCGGGACGGCTTCCCGATCCCCACCCGGCACCAGGTGGGCGCGGCGAAGCACTTCGACGGCGGCGAGGGGTGCTGGTACGACAGGGGGACCTGCTGGTTCACCACCAAGGGCGACAACCGGGTCTGGGCGTACGACGCGGTCAACCAGCGCCTCGACCTGGCGTACGACGACTCGTTGGTGCCGGCCGGCGCCGCGCCGCTGACCGGGGTGGACAACATCACCGGCACCGCCGGCGGCGACCTCTACGTGGCCGAGGACGGCGGCAACATGGAGATCAACGTGATCACCCCGGCCGGCGTGGTCAGCCCGTTCCTGCGCATCCTCGGCCAGTCCTCCTCGGAGATCACCGGTCCGGCGTTCTCCCCGGACGGCACCCGGCTCTACTTCTCCTCCCAGCGCGGCACCAGTGGCGCCTCCACCGGCAGCGGCGGCCTCACCTACGAGGTAACCGGCCCCTTCCGCCGCTAACCCCACCCACCCCCACCCCCACCCCACCCCCGGTGACCCCTGTTGATCAAGAGGTTTGCGTCACCGGAGCGGCCTTTCCTGACGCGGATCTCTTGATCAACCCGGGTCGGTGGGGGCGGGGAGAGGGGGTCAGTGGGGGCGGTGGGTGCGCCAGGCGGAGAGGGCGAGGGTGGCGGAGTAGCCGGCCAACACGATCACGTGGAACACGTAGAGCCAGAGCAGCACCGCGACGCCGGCGCCGATCTCCTCGAATCCGCCGAACGGCACGCCCAGGTCGATCGGGAGCGAGGCGAAGAGGACGAAGCCGTGCAGGAAGCCGGAGAGGTTCGCCGCGGTGAACGAGCCGACGCCCAGCGTGGAGAGCCAGTCCGGCGAGGCCGGGCCGACCACCCGGAACACCCAGAGCAGCACCGGGGTGAGCACCAGCCACACTCCCAGGAACGACAGCACCACGCCCAGCGCGCCGACCCAGCCGCCCCGGCGGACCAGGTCGGTGTTGGTCGGCAAGGCCACCAGGATCGACAGCAGCAGGGCGGGCGCCGGGGCGAGCAGTGGCAGCAGCAGCAACCGTCCCCGCCAGCCGACCCAGGACTCGCCGGTGTGTGACGCGGCGACCGAGACGAACGCCCGGCGCAGCCCCTCGCCATAGAGCGAGGCCGGCAGCAGCGAGGCCAGCGCCAGCGCCGGGGTCAGGCCCACCCCGGCGTCGACCAGCGCGGCCACCGCGTGCGGCGCGCCGATCGCGTCCGGCAGGGTTCGTACGGCGTACGACGTGAGCCGTTGGACCCGGTCGGCCCCGGCCACCAGCGCGGTCGACCAGATCGCCAGCAGCGCGACAGGTACCACGGCGATCGCCCCGTAGAACGTGATGGCGGCGGCGTGCAGGGAGAGGTCGCGGCCGCGTACCGGGCGGAACGCGGCACTGGCGATGCGTTTCGTCCACTGCCACCGGCTGCCCATCGGAGCTTCTTTCCCCGCCCGGCGCCCCGGCACTCATTAAGATCGCCGGCCATGACCGTCCTGCGCACCGAGCGGCTCGTCCTGCGGGACTGGACCGACGCCCCGACCGACCTGGCCCGGCTCTACGACATCTACTCGCGTACCGAGATCACCCGCTGGCTGGCCGCCTCGGGGCTGCCGCTGACCGACCCGGCGCAGGCCGCCGACCGACTGCGGATCTGGCGGGACCGGCACGCCGAGCACGGTGGCCGGTACGGCACCTGGGCGATCGAGGTGCGGGAGAGCGGTGTCGTCGCCGGCACCCTGATCCTCAAGCCGCTGCCCGGCGCGGATGGCGAGACACCGACCGAGAACATCGAGATCGGCTGGCACCTGCACCCCGACTCGTGGGGGCGCGGCTACGCCACCGAAGCGGCCCGGGCGGTGCTGGCGCGGGAGTTCGCCGCCGGCGCGCCGGAGATCTACGCGGTCGTCTCCCCGGGCAACGAGCCGTCGATGGCGGTCTGCCGGCGCCTCGGCATGACCCACCTCGGCCGGCGTACCGACTGGTACGGCGGCGAGGAGTTGGAGACGTTCGCGGTGGCCGCTCCGAGCTGACCGTCCGCTCCCGCTCGATCAGCCCTCGCCCGCGTCGCAGCGGGCCGCGGTCACCCGCGGCCCGCTGACGGCGAACGCCGAGCGGCCGGTTGCACAAACGCCGTCACCGCGACCGGGCCGCCGCCGAGCGCTGGACGCTGCGCGCGAATAGTGATTGTGGTCGAAGTGTTGACGCCCTCGTAGCACGTCAGTAACCTTTGGTCAACGTCACGCAAGATCTAGACAAAGACGTGTCTTGTTCGTTGCAAGCGTCTGAAAAATTGCGCGGGGCCGCCTCTTTGGCGGCCTTTCTCCCCATGTCCCGGAGAGGCCTGGTGATCGTCTCCCTCCTGACGCGCTGGTCGTAGCCTCACTGGTTCCGCCCCGGTCGAGCGGCGTCCGCAGGCCGCTTCACCGACCGCCATCACCCCGCCTTCTCGCTCCCCGACACCGGCCCGGCTCGCCGCCGCGCCCCGGCCGGTGCCGCGATGCCGCACACCCCCGCCGCGGTCGAGAGCATTCCGCGGTCCCGTCCCCCAACGACAGAGGACAGTGATGAGACGAACGAATCTGTTCAGGATGGTGGCGACGACAGTCGCGGCCACGATGATCGCCACCGCAGGGTCGGCGGCCGTCGCGAATGCGGCGCCTGACTCGGGCCCCGCCGGCACCACAGCCGCGAAGAGCACGAGCGACTTCGTGGCGGCGGCCACCAATCTCGCCGCGGGACGCCCGACCCAGGAGAGCGGCCACGCCGACGTCTACGACTCGTCCAAGGTCGTCGACGGCAACGCGGGCAGCTACTGGGAGAGCACCAACAACTCGTTCCCCGAGTGGGTGCAGGTCGACCTCGGCTCCTCGCAGGCCGTCAACCAGGTCGTGCTGAAGCTGCCGACCGCCGGGTGGGCGACCCGTACGCAGACCCTGAGCGTGCAGGGCAGCGCCACCGGGTCGTCGTTCAGCGACCTGGTCGGGTCGCAGACCTACACCTTCAACCCGGCCAGCAACAGCACGGTCACCATCACCTTCAACCAGACCGCCACCCGCTACGTGCGGATCAACTTCACCGCCAACAGCGGCTGGCCGGCGGGCCAGCTCTCCGAGCTCGAGGTCTACGGCAGTGGCGGCGGTGGCCCGGACACGACCGCGCCGAGCGTGCCGGGAAACCTCTCCTACACCCAGTCGGGCACCACGATCACCCTCAACTGGGTCGCGTCGAGCGACAACCCGGGCGGTAGCGGCATCGCCGGCTACGACATCTACCGCAACGGCGCGTTCCTGCAGTCCATCGGGAACGTGACCACGTTCAACGACACCCAGCCGACCACCGCGACCGTGTCGTACTACGTGCGGGCGCGCGACGTCGCGGGCAACCTCTCCGGCAACAGCAACACCGTGACCCGTACCGGCGGCGGCGACACGACCGCGCCGAGCATCCCGGGGACGCTGTCGCACAGCACGTCGGGCAGCACGATCACGCTCAACTGGGGTGCCTCCACCGACTCCGGCGGCAGTGGCCTGGCCGGCTACAACGTCTACCGCGGCGGCAGCCTGATCGCGACCCTGGGCACCGTCCTCACGTACCAGGACACCCAGCCGGCGACGGCGACCGTGTCCTACTACGTCCGCGCCCGCGACGGCGCGGGCAACCTCTCCGGCAACAGCAACACCGTCACCCGGACCGGGACCGCGCCGCCCGGCTGCACCAACGTGGCGCAGGGCAAGGCCATGACGGCGACGGGCTCCACCTTCACCTTCACCCCGGAAAAGGCGAACGACGGGCAGCTCACGACGTACTGGGAGGGTGCGCCGAGCTACCCGCAGAACCTGACCGTCGCGCTGGGCGCGAACCACTCCATCACGGCCGTCAACGTCAAGCTGAACCCGGACCCGGCCTGGGGCACCCGTACGCAGAACATCCAGATCCTCGGCCGCGACCAGGCCTCGTCCACGTACACCAACCTGGTTTCGGCGGCCAACTACCAGTTCGTCCAGGGCAACAACGTGGTGAGCATCCCGGTCACCGCGACCACGGCCGACGTGCAGCTGCGGTTCACCGCCAACACCGGGGCACCGTCGGGCCAGGTGGCCGAGCTCGAGGTGTGCGGCACCCCGGCACCCAACCCCGACCTGGTGATCAGCTCGACGACGTGGTCGCCCGCGTCGCCCAGCGAGGTCACCCCGGTCACCCTCTCGGCCGTGGTCCAGAACGTGGGGTCGGCAGCCGCCGGAGCCACCACGGTGAACTTCAGCCTGGCCGGCGCGGTCGTCGGTAGCGCCGCGGTGGGCGCCCTCGCCGCCGGTGCCTCGACCACCGTCTCGTTCAACGCCGGGACCCGGCCGATGGGCAGCTACAGCGTCTCGGCGGTGGTCGACCCGACCAACACGATCGTCGAGCAGAACAACGGCAACAACAGCTTCACCGCGCCCGCTCCGCTGGTGGTCGCCCAGGCGCCAGGCCCCGACCTGCAGGTCCTCGGCATCACCTCCAACCCGCCGAACCCGGCCGTCGGGGCGTCCGTCACGTTCACCGTGGCGGTACGAAACCGCGGCACCACCGCGACCGGCGCGACCACGGTCACCCGGCTGACGGTGGGCGGCACCACGCTCAACACCAACACCGGGTCGATCGCCGCCGGCGCGACGGTCAACGTGGCTGTCGCCGGGAGTTGGACCGCCACCAGCGGCGGGGCCACCATCACCGCCACCGCCGACGCGACGAACAGCGTCGCCGAGACCAACGAGACCAACAACGCGTTCAGCCAGTCGATCGTGGTCGGGCGGGGCGCGGCGGTGCCGTACGTCTCCTACGAGGCGGAGGCCGCCCGCTACCAGGGCGCGCTGCTGGAGACCGACCCGCTGCGCACCTTCGGCCACACCAACTTCGCCACGGAGTCATCCGGGCGCAAGTCGGTGCGGCTGAACAGCACCGGGCAGTTCGTCGAGTTCACCTCGGCCAACCAGGCCAACTCGATAGTGGTGCGCAACTCCATCCCGGACGCGCCGGGCGGCGGCGGCATCGAGGCGAGCATCAGCCTCTACATCAACGACGTCTTCTCCCGGAAGCTGACGTTGTCGTCGCGGCACAGCTGGCTCTACGGCAACACGGACGGGCCGGAGGCGCTGACCAACACCCCACAGGCCGACGCGCGGCGGCTCTTCGACGAGTCGAACGCGCTGCTGGCGCAGTCGTACCCGGCCGGCACCCGGTTCAAGTTGCAGCGCGACGCGGGTGACAACGCCGCGTTCTACATCATCGACATGATCGACCTGGAGCAGGTGGCGCCGGCGGCCAGCCAGCCGGCCGGCTGCACCTCGATCACCGCGTACGGTGCGGTGCCGAACGACGGGCTCGACGACACCGCCGCGATCCAGCGGGCGGTCACCGACGACCAGAACGGGGTCATCGGCTGCGTCTGGATCCCGGCCGGGCAGTGGCGGCAGGAGCAGAAGATCCTGACCGACGACCCGCTGAACCGGGGTACGCACAACCAGGTCGGCATCAGCAACGTCACGATCCGGGGCGCCGGGATGTGGCACTCCCAGCTCTACACGCTGACCGAGCCGCAGAACGTGGTGGGCGGCATCAACCACCCGCACGAGGGCAACTTCGGCTTCGACATCGACAAGAACACCCAGATCTCCGACATCGCCATCTTCGGCTCGGGCCGGATCCGTGGCGGTGACGGCAACGCCGAGGGCGGCGTGGGTCTGAACGGTCGGTTCGGCACCGGCACCCGAATCAGCAACGTCTGGATCGAGCACGCCAACGTGGGTGTCTGGGTCGGGCGCGACTACGACAACATCCCCGACCTGTGGGGCCCGGCCGACGGGCTGGAGTTCACCGGCATGCGGATCCGCAACACGTACGCCGACGGCATCAACTTCAGCAACGGCACGCGCAACTCGCGGGTGTTCAACTCGTCCTTCCGGACGACCGGTGACGACGCCCTCGCTGTCTGGGCCAACCCGTACGTCAAGGACCGCAGCGTCGACATCGCCCACGACAACCACTTCGTCAACAACACCATCCAGCTGCCCTGGCGGGCGAACGGCATCGCCATCTACGGCGGCTACGGCAACTCGATCGAGAACAACCTGATCTACGACACGGCGAACTACCCGGGCATCATGCTGGCGACCGACCACGACCCGCTGCCGTTCTCCGGGACGACGCTGATCGCCAACAACGGGCTCTACCGCACCGGTGGCGCCTTCTGGAACGAGGACCAGGAGTTCGGTGCCATCACCCTCTTCCCGGCCACCCGGGACATCGTCGGGGTCACCATTCGGGACACCGACATCATCGACTCCACCTACGACGGCATCCAGTTCAAGAACGGCGGCGGCAACATGCCGAACGTCGCCATCACGAACGTACGGATCGACAAGTCCAACAACGGCGCCGGAATTCTCGCGATGAGCGGCGCGCGCGGCAACGCCAACCTGACGAACGTAACCATCACCAACTCGGCCGACGGCAACATCGTCATCCAACCCGGATCGCAGTTCGTGATCAACGGCGGTTAGTCCCGCGCGACCCGCCACGGCGGGAATGCGCGTGAGCGTTCGACGCACGACCGACCAGCCATGTGACGTGCTCCTGCCCGTCAGGGAGCACGCTCACATGGCTGGTCGCGTTCACCGGGCCGGTGGGACCGCACCCGCCCGGACGACCTCGGGGCCGGCGCCTCCCGGACCACCCGCCGGGACGTCAGTTCGCGCGGCTGGCCGCCGACGACGACTCCGGACGGGACAGCGGCAGCGTTGGGGCGGTCGTATCCTCTGCGGCCGTGATGATCAGTTTCGAGACGCAGCCGGACCGGCGCCTGCTGACGGACGCGCTGCGCCGCACGATGCGCCGGAGCCTGCGCCTCTTCACGCTCTGCGGCTTCATCCTGCTGCTGCCCGCGGCGGTCGGTCTGCTCGGCGACGACCCGGTGCTGGCGGTGGGCTGGTTGGTGGGGGCTGTCGTCTTCTGGATCCTGCCGCCGCTGGTGGTGCGCGGCGCGGTCCAGGCGAGCTGGAAGACGTACGGGCTGCCGATCGCCTGGCAGTTCTCCGACGAGGGGGTGCGGATGGACTCGGCGCTGATGGAGAGCCTGGTCCGGTGGGCGGCGCTGGAGTCGGTCGAGCCGGTCCCCGGTCAGTTGCTTCTCAGGATCAACCGTCAGCAGGTCGTCCCGGTGGCGATCGGCGCGCTGGCTGCCGCCGACCGTGACGCGCTCGCCGACCTCCTGCGTGCCCGGAACCTGCTCCCCGGCGGGGCGCGGCTCACCGCCTGACGGGTACGCAGGATCTGCACGATGATCCACACCGGTGCGGCGACATGGCGGTATCCGGGTGACCGGGATACCGCAACGTCGCTGAACCGGTGTGGATCGTCCGCCGCCACCCGGGTGCGGCGAGGCCGTCGGGCATCCGACAGTCGCGACCGCCGGCGGCGGGCCGGGCCGCTCGCGACCGCCGTAAGCGGCTCGTGACCTGCGCCGATGGCGCGCAGCCGGGGGCGCCGTGGCGGTCCGGGGACCGTCCGCGGGACGAGCACACCACCCCGTCGACATGCCAGTGTGGACTCCTGATCGACATCGGGTTCGGGCCGTACGCCGGAGCGAGGGGTCGGAGGCAGACATGGATGACGAGGCCGGCTCCACCTCCGGCCGGCCGCTGCGGGCCGCACTTCGCTGGCTCGCTGCGGCTGCCGCCATCGCCGGCATCGTCGGCGTGGTGTTCCAGGTGATCGAGTGGGCCGGCTCCCGGGCCACGCCGTCGGCGGCGGCGAGCGCCACGGCCGGCCCGACCTCGGCGGGCCCGCCCACGGCGAGGGCCGGCGGGGATGAACAGTTCGTGCAGGCCGGGCAGTGTGTACGCAACGTCGGTGACGCGGACACCATCGTGTACGAGATCGCCACCTGCGGCCCCGGGACCCCGCGGGTCCTGGCCCGCATCGAGCAGGCGGTCACCGATGAGGCGCAGGCCGACGCGCTGTGCGCGGCCCAGGCGCCCGGCTTCACCGATTACCACTACTCGAACTGGGCCAAGCGCTCCGGCTACCTCGACATCGTGTTCTGCCTCGGCCCCGCCTGACCGCCACCGAGGTCCCGGGATCGCGTCGACCTGCGCAACCGGGTTCCCTCGATGGCGTTGTTCGAGCTGACCGAGGGGGAGTACCGGCCGGTGGCCGCCGCCGCGGCCGGCAGCACGTTCGAGATGCGGCAGCCCTTCGGGTTCGCCATCGACCCGGCCGACCTGCTCGACGAGGAAGCTGCCGAGCGGGACGAAGCTCCGGCGCAGGTCGACGGCGAGAATTGAGGCTCCCAGCGGACGCACAGCGGCGCTGGGGAAGAATGGCCGGGTGACTTCCGCGCGAAATCTCGTCCTGCTCGGTTCCACCGGGTCGGTCGGCACCCAGGCCATCGACATCGTCCGGCGCAACCCGGAGCGGTTTCGGGTGGTGGCGCTGGGTGCCGGCGGCGGCAACGTCGAGCTGCTCGCCGCCCAGGCGCTCGAGCTGGGGGTGGAGGCGGTCGGGGTCGCGAAGGCGTCCGCCGCCCAGGATCTCCAGCTGGCGTTCTACACCGAGGCGAGCCGGCGTGGCTGGGCCACCGGGGACTTCAAGCTTCCGAAGATCATTGCCGGGCCGGACGCGATGACCGAGCTGGCCCAGTGGCCGTGCGACGTGGTGCTCAACGGGGTGGTCGGTTCGCTCGGGCTGGCGCCCACCCTGGCGGCGCTGCGCGCCGGGCGTACCCTCGCGCTGGCCAACAAGGAGTCGCTGGTGGCCGGCGGCTCGCTGGTCAAGGCCGCGATGACCCGGGCGGGTCAGATCGTGCCGGTGGACTCCGAGCACTCGGCGCTGGCCCAGTGCCTGCGCGGCGGGACGCGCGGCGAGGTGCGCCGACTGATCGTCACCGCCAGCGGTGGCCCCTTCCGGGGCAAGCGGCGCGACGAGTTGACGCAGGTCACGCCCGAGCAGGCGCTCGCCCACCCGACCTGGAACATGGGTCCGGTCGTCACGATCAACTCAGCCACCATGGTCAACAAGGCGCTCGAGGTGATCGAGGCGCACGAGCTGTTCGACGTGGCGTACGGCGACATCACCGTGATGGTGCACCCCCAGTCGGTGATCCACTCGATGGTCGAGTTCGCCGACGGCTCGACCCTCGCCCAGGCCAGCCCGCCGGACATGCGGCTGCCGATCGCGCTGGGCATCGGCTGGCCGGACCGGGTGCCCGACGCCGCCACGGCGGTCGACTGGACGGCCGCGCACACCTGGGAGTTCGCCCCGCTCGACGACGACGCGTTTCCGGCGGTCGCGCTGGCCAAGGCCGCCGGCCAGGCGGGACGCTGTCGCCCGGCCATCTACAACGCCGCCAACGAGGAGTGCGTGGCCGCGTTCGTGGCCGGCCGGCTGCCTTTCCTCGGCATCGTGGACACCTTGGCGAGGGTGCTGGACGACGCTCCGGACTTCGACGAACCAGGTACCGTCGGGGACGTGCTCGCGGCCGAGTCGTGGGCACGCGCGCACGCGCAGGAGATCATCGCCGGGTCGGCGGAAGGAGCTTGATGTCATTCGTGCTCGGGGTAGCGCTCTTCGCGCTGGCCATCCTCATCTCGGTGAGCCTGCACGAGGCGGGGCACCTGCTCACCGCCAAGGCGTTCGGGATGAAGGTCACGAAGTACTTCGTCGGCTTCGGGCCCACCCTCTGGTCCTTCCGGCGCGGTGAGACCGAGTACGGCCTCAAGGGCATCCCGCTCGGCGGCTTCTGCAAGATCGTCGGAATGACCCCGCAGGACGACGACGTGGACCCGGCGGACGAGCCGCGGGCCATGTGGCGCTACCCGGTGTGGAAGCGGACGATCGTGATGTCCGCGGGCTCGATCACCCACTTCGCGCTGGCGCTGGTGACGCTCTGGATCCTGGCCGTCTCGGCCGGCCTGCCCAACCCGAAGTTCCCGTCCACCGAGGCGGAGATCCGCCAGGAGCCCGCGGTCATCGTGCTCAGCGACTGCGTGGTGCCGGAGAGCATCGCCCGTGCCTGCGCGCCGGGCGACCCGGCCAGCCCGGCCGCCCAGGCGCAGCTACGTGACGGCGACCGGGTCACCTCGCTCAACGGCACTCCGATCAACAACTATGGGGAGCTGCTCACCGCGCTGCGCGGGCTCCAGCCGGGCAGCACCGCGACCATCGGCTACGTCCGCGACGGGCAGCCGGCCGAGACCCGCACCACGCTCGCCCAGACCCAACGCCCGCCGCTGGACGACCCGAAGGGCGCCGTCGCACCGGTCGCCGCGCTCGGCGTCGGGCTCATCCCCAGTACCCCCACCCGGGTGACGTACGGGCCGGTCGGGGCGTTCGGCGCGACCGCCGACTTCACCGGCGAGATGGCGGTGGGCACCTACCACGCGCTGCTGCGGATCCCGTCGAAGGTGCCGGCGTTGTGGACCGCGATCACCGGCGGCGAACGGGACGTGGACACCCCGATCAGCGTGGTCGGCGCCAGCATCCTCGGCGGCGAGGCGGTGGAGAACAACGCCTGGCTGGTCTTCTTCATGCTCTTCGTCTCGCTGAACTTCTTCATCGGCGTGTTCAACCTGCTGCCGCTGCTGCCCGTCGACGGCGGACACATCGCCGTCGCCTGGTTCGAACGGGCCCGCTCCTGGGTCTACGCCCGGTTGCGGCGTCCGGACCCGGGCCGCGTCGACTACCTCAAGCTCATGCCGTTCACGTACGTGGTGATTCTGATCGGTGGCGCGTTCACGTTGCTGACCATCACCGCGGACATCGTCAATCCGATCTCGCTCTTCTCAAGGTGAGTGTTGAAGTGACCGCTGTCAGTCTCGGTATCCCCGCCGTCCCGCCGCCGCCGCTCGCTCCCCGGCGGGCCAGCCGTCAGATCATGGTGGGCTCGGTCCCGGTCGGCGGCGGCGCACCGGTGTCGGTGCAGTCGATGACCACCACCCTCACCTCCGACGTCAACGCCACGTTGCAGCAGATCGCCGAGCTGACCGCCAGCGGCTGCCAGATCGTCCGGGTCGCGGTGCCGTCCCAGGACGACGTCGAGGCGCTGCCCGCGATCGCCAAGAAGTCGCAGATCCCGGTGATCGCCGACATCCACTTCCAGCCGAAGTACGTCTTCGCCGCGATCGACGCCGGCTGCGCCGCCGTGCGGGTGAACCCCGGCAACATCCGGCAGTTCGACGACAAGGTCAAGGAGATCGCCAAGGCCGCCGGCGACGCCGGGGTGCCGATCCGGATCGGTGTCAACGCCGGCTCGCTCGACAAGCGGCTGCTCAGCAAGTACGGCAAGGCCACCGCCGAGGCGCTGGTCGAGTCGGCGCTCTGGGAGTGCTCGCTCTTCGAGGAGCACGGCTTCCGGGACATCAAGATCTCGGTGAAGCACAACGACCCGGTGGTGATGATCCGCGCCTACCGGCAGCTCGCCGAGCAGTGCGACTACCCGCTGCACCTGGGCGTCACCGAGGCGGGCCCCGCCTTCCAGGGCACCATCAAGTCGGCGGTCGCGTTCGGTGCCCTGCTGGCCGAGGGGATCGGCGACACCATCCGGGTCTCGCTCTCCGCCCCGCCGGTCGAGGAGATCAAGGTCGGCAACCAGATTCTGGAGTCCCTCGGCCTGCGCGAGCGGGGCCTGGAGATCGTCTCCTGCCCGTCCTGCGGGCGGGCCCAGGTGGACGTCTACAAGCTCGCCGAGGAGGTCACCGCCGGCCTGGAGGGGCTGCCGGTGCCGTTGCGGGTCGCGGTCATGGGCTGCGTCGTCAACGGCCCGGGCGAGGCCCGGGAGGCTGACCTCGGTGTCGCCTCCGGCAACGGCAAGGGCCAGATCTTCGTCAAGGGGCAGGTCGTGAAGACCGTCCCGGAGGCGCAGATCGTGGAGACGCTGATCGAGGAGGCGCTGCGGATCGCCGACGAGATGGGCGCCGAGCTTCCCGAGGAGCTGCGCGGCATGATCACCGGACCCACCGTCACCGTGCACTGATTCATCCGCCCGCTGGGCGTGCGAAAGGGTGGTCATTCCCGCGGGAACGACCACCCTTTCCGTACCCGGATCACTCGGATTCGGCGAGGATCGCGTAGAGCTTGCGCCGGGTCTCGTCGAGCACCTGGGCGGCCCGCTCCCGCTGGTCGTCGGTGCCGGTCATCATCACCTGCCGCAGCGCCTGCATCGCCTGCATCCCGGCGTCGCGGATGTCGTGCCAGCTGTTCACCGTGTCCTGGGCGAACTCCGCCCAGGGTGGGGTCTGCGCCGCCTCGGTCGCCTCGTCGCGACCGGCGTCGGTCACGGTGAACCGCTTCCGCCCGCCCCCGGACTCCTCGGCCGGGGCGATGACGCCCTCGTCCTCGAGCAGCTGCAGGGTCGGGTAGATCGAACCGGGGCTGGGCCGCCAGGCCCCGCCGGTACGCGAGTCGATCTCCTGGATCATCTCGTAGCCGTGCATCGGCCGCTCGATGAGCAGCGCCAGCACGGCGCCCCGGACGTTGGGTCGGCGACCCCGGCCGCGTCCGCGACCCCGGCCGCCGCCACCGTGGCCGTGTGGGCCGGGCGGGAAGCCGAAACCGAAACCGCCGTGCATCCGGGCCTCGTGCATCGCGTGGTGCTGTCGATGGAACCGCATGGTCCCGTCTCCTTCCGTCGTATCACTGATGCATCAACGATATATCGGCAACGTGTCGGCGACAAGTCTTCGTAAAGGACGGCTACCAAACCGTACGTACGTCTTGCTAGGCTGCCGGTCGTGCGCCTACTCCCCGCGCCGGGCCCGGCCCGGATCCTCACCCTCGGCACCCTGGTCAAGACCGTCGGCCGGGGCCTCTGGCTCGTCGCCAGCGCGCTCTTCCTCACCCGGTCGGTCGGGCTCTCCGCCGCCGAGGTCGGCGCCGGGCTGACCATCTCGGCGTTGGTCGGCGTGCTGGCCAGCGCCCCCACCGGCTACCTGGCCGACCGGGTCGGCCCGCGGGGCACCCAGATCGGCGCGCTGGTCGCCGCGGGCATGCTGACCGCCGGTCTGGTCGCCGTCCGGTCGTTCCCGGCGTTCCTGCTGGTCGGTGCGGCGACCGCGCTCGCCGACGCCGCCGACCGGGGCGCCCGGGGCGCGCTGATCGCGGGCGCCATCCCCGCCGACCAGCGCGTGCGCACCCGGGCCTACCTGCGCGCCACCACCAACGTCGGGATCTCGGTCGGTGCCGTGCTCGCCGGGTTCGCCATCGCCGCCGACACGCGAGCCGCGTACGTCGCGCTGGTGCTGACCGCCGCGGCGGCGTCCCTGGCCGCGGCGGCCGTGTTCACCCGACTGCCGGTCGTCCCGCCCGTCGCCGCGCCGGCGCACGGCCCCCGGCTCGTCGCCCTGCGGGACCGCCCATTCCTGGCCTTCACCGTGCTCGACGGCCTGATGTCGATGCACTTCGGCCTGCTCAACATCGCCCTGCCGCTGTGGATCGCCGGGCACACCCGCGCCCCGGCCTGGGCGATCTCCGGGGTGATGCTGGTGAACACCGTGATGGTGGTGCTCTTCCAGGTCCGCGCCGCCCGAGGTACGGAGAACGTGACCGGGGCGGCCCGCGCGTCCCGCCGCGCCGGGATCGCCATCGCGGCGGCCTGCGTGCTCTTCGCGGTCAGCGGAGGGCTGCCCACCGTCGCCGCCGTCGGGCTGCTCGGCTGCGGGGCGTTGGTGCACGTGGTCGGCGAGCTGTGGCACTCCGCCGCCGGCTGGGGGATCTCCTTCGGGCTGGCCCCCGAGGAGGCTCAGGGGCAGTACCAGGGGGCGTACAGCATGGGGTACGAACTGGGCAAGATGCTCGCACCGGTGGTGGTGACCAGCCTGGCGATCGGCTGGGGCGTACCGGGCTGGTTGCTCCTCGGCGGGCTCTTCCTGCTGCTCGGCGCCCTGATGCCCCCGGTGGTGCGGTGGGCCGCCCGGAGTCGCCTCGCCCAGCGGCAGGAGCGCCAGGAACGGGCGGTGCCGGTGTGACGGCTGGGCTCGGCACTCCCCCGGCGAGGCGGGGGCCCGATCTGGCAGGCTGGTAAGCGTGCTGACGGTGCCGGTACGGCAACTCGGGGAATCGGAGCGCCGCGCGGTCGAGCGGCTGCTCGACCTCGACCCGTTCGCGGGCGCGCAGGTCGCCGAGCGGGTCGCCGCGCGCGGGCTCTCCTGGTGGCGGGCCGAGGGACGGATCCTCGGCTACGGCGCGCGGCGCAACCTCGAGTCGATCTGCTGGCTCGGCGGCAACCTGACCCCGGTCCTGGCCACCGAGCCGGCCGTCGCCGCCTTCGCCGACCTGCTCGCCGGCGAGGAGCGGCTCTGCTCCTCGATCGTCGGCCGGGCCGACGCCGTGCTCGGGCTCTGGGACCAGCTCTCCGATGTCTGGGGACCGGCCCGGGACGTACGCCCGAACCAGCCGCTGCTGGCCACCGAGGCGCTGCCGGCGGTCACCGCCGACCCGGAGGTGCGGCGGGTGCGCCCCGGCGAGATCGACCGGCTCTTCCCGGCCGCGGTGGCCATGTACACCGAGGAGGTCGGGGTGTCCCCGCTGGCCGAGGATGGCGGGCGCAGCTACCGGCGGCGGGTCAGTGAGCTGGTCCGGGCCGGTCGGGCGTACGCCCGGTTCGTCGACGGCCGGGTCGTCTTCAAGGCCGAACTCGCGGTGGTGACCCGGCGGACGGCCCAGGTCCAGGGGGTCTGGGTGGCCCCGGACTGGCGGGGCCGGGGGATCGCCACGGCGGCGATGGCGGCGGTGGTGCGCGACGCGCTGCTCCGGGTCGCGCCGTCGGTCAGCCTCTACGTCAACGACTTCAACCAGCCCGCGCGCCGGGTCTACGAGCGCTGCGGCTTCCGCCCGGTCGGCACTCTCGCCACCGTGCTCTTCTGACGGTTTCCGTCCAGCGGGCCGGCCGATCGAGGACGTGCAGGAGACGCTGCTCGGCATCGTCCGGCGGATAGCGCAGACCTGATCCGAGCTGGCCGATGCGGGCTCAGAGGGGCCCGCTGGCTGGTAATTGCGTTGAGCGGCGCCGGCCGAACGACCAGGCTGGAGGCACCGCCCCCAGCCGAGCCGAGTCCGGAGGACTTTCCATGCGCCTGCTCCGCGACCTCTGGGCCACCGCACCCCGCCGGATGGCGGTCGTCCTGCTGCTCGTCGTGCTCGGCGCCGCCGGCCAGGCGGCCGCGTCCGCGCTGGCCGGGCCGGTGCTGGTGCACCGGTCGATGGGCTTGTTCACCGTGCTGGCGGTGGCGCTGGTCGCCGCGGTGCTCACCGACCTCGCCATCGGGTTGCTGATGGCCGGCCTGACCGCCGACTGGTCCGCCGACGTGCGTCGCCGGCTGTGCCGGGTCGCGCTCGGGCAGGACCTGCCCACCCTGGAGACCACCCCGGTCGGCGAGCTGCTCGACCGGATCGACAACGACGTCTACCAGGTCGCCGCCGAGCTGCGGAACACCGGTGTCCGGCTCGTCCAGGGGCTGGCCGTGTGCGTGCTCGCCACGGCGAGCGCGCTGGTGGTGTGGTGGCCGGCCGGCATCGGGATGATCGTGCTGACCGGGCTGCTCGCCGTGGTCCTGCGCCGTCCCACCGCGCGGATCGCGCCCGCCCGGATGGCCGAGGAGGAGGCCTGGTCCGACCTCGCCGCGGTGATGGAGGAGGCGGTGCACGGCCAGGACGACGTCCGCACCAGCCTGGCCCGGCCGTACGTGCTGCGCCTCTACGCCAGGCGGGCCGCCGAGGTGATCGCCCGGGGTGGTCGGGTGTTCCGGATGTCCGCCCAGGTCACCGCCGTCGCCGCCGGTGGCATCCGGGCCGGGATCGCCGCCGTGGTGCTCGGCGGCGCGTGGGCGCTGGCCAGCGGCCGGATCGACGCCGCCCGGCTGACCGCGATCTGGCTGCTCGTCATCGCCTTCGGCGCGACCGTCGAGCACCTGGCCCGCTGGGTGCCGCACCTGCAGTACGCGCTCGGCGCCTGGGCCCGGGTGCAACTGCTCTCCGACTCGCCGCAGGAGCCCGCCGGCGGGGCCGAGCCGGTCGACGGCGACCTGACCGTGCGGGGGCTCACCTTCCGCTACTCCGCCGACGACGACCGCGGCCCGGCGCTGCGCGACGTCCGGCTGACCTTTGCCCGCGGCCGGTCGTACGCCCTGGTCGGCCGCACCGGATCCGGCAAGTCGACGCTGGCCAAGGTGCTCACCCGGGCGGTCGAGGTGCCCCGGGGCACGGTCTTCCTCGGCGACACCGACCTGGTCGACCTCGACGTCGAGGAGCTGCGCCGGTGGATCGCGGTGGTGCCGCAACGCACCGAGATCCTGGCCGGCACGCTGGCCGAGAACGTCGCGCTCTTCGACCCCGACCTGCTCGACGACGCCACCCGGGCGTTGGAGGAGCTGGGGCTGGCCGGGTGGATCGCCGAACTCCCCGACGGCGTACGGACCCGGCTGGGCGAGGGCGGGCACGTGCTCTCCGCCGGGCAGGAGCAGCTGGTGGCGTTCGCCCGGATCCTGGTCCGCGACCCGCACGTGGTGATCCTCGACGAGGCCACCGCCCGGCTGGACCCGGTCACCGAGTCGCGGGTCCGGCAGGCCACCGAGCGGCTGCTCACCGACCGGATCGGCATCGTGATCGCCCACCGGCTCTCGTCGGTGCGCCGCTGCGACGAGGTGGTGGTGCTGGCCGACGGTGCGGTGCTGGAGGCCGGGCCGCTGCGCGAGTCGACCCGCTTCGCCGAGCTGCTGGCCACCAGCCACGCGAGCGCGTACGCCGGGGCGGGCGCGGGGCACGGCCGGGTGGACCTGCTGCCCGCGCCGGGTACGGAGTGGGACCTCGCCGAGTCCACCGAGGCGGCGTCGGTGCAGGTCGAGCGGCCGGTCGCCGTACCGAAGACCGATCCGCCTCCGGTGCCCGCGACGCCGCCCGCCCGGACCCTGCGGGAGATCCTCCGGCTCGGGGTCAACGACCCGCGCTACGGCCTGGTCTCCGTCACCCTCTTCATCGTCATGACGCTGCTCGGCCTGGACGGCTCGGTGCTGCCGTGGCTCTGGGCCGACGTGGTCGACGGCGGCAGCCCGTGGCTGCCGGCGATCGGCATCGTCGCCGCGCTGCTCGTCGTCCTGCCGCTGCCCTACCTCACCAACCTGTGGTTCCCGCAGTGGTGGATCCGGCAGATGCTGCGGATCAGCCAACGACTGGTGCACGGCCAGACCGGTGCCCGCCGGGTCAGCACGCACACTCCGGCCGAGGTGGTCGCCCAGAGCGGCGACACGGAGCGGGTGGTGCAGCTCGCCGACAACCTGATGGACCAGTTCATCTCGCTGGCGATCGTGGCCACCATGACCCTGGTGACCGGCAGCGTCGTACCGGCGCTCTTCTTCCTCGGCACGATGGTGGTCTCCGGGCTGGCGGCGACCCTGTTCGGGCCGCGGTTGGAGCGCACCGCCCGGGGCACGGTGAAGGCCCGGGCCGCGTTCGCCACCGCGCTGGTCTCCTCGCTCTCCGCCGCCCGTACGGTGAAGCTCGCCGGCGCCACCCGCCCGGTGCTGCACCACCTCGCGGCACTGGACACGGTCCGCAGCGACCGGCAGCGCCGCGAGATCTCGATGCAGGTCTGGGCGCGGTCGACCCCGTCGGTGGTCAGCGGGCTGCTGCCGATCGGCGCGTGGGCGCTCTACCTCGGCGGCGGGCTCACCGCCGGCGCCGTGCTGGTGGCGGTCTCCACCCTCGGGGCGGCCCGCTGGTTCGCCTGGACCACGGCCGCGCTGGTCTCGCACTACCCGTCCGCCCGGGTCTGGACCCGCCGGACGGTGGCGATGACCGGCGCCGCCACCTACTCGGCGGCCGTGCCGGGGGTGGACCTGGCGGCCGGGACCGCGCCCGCCCCGGAACCGCCGCCGCGACACCCGCTGCGCCGGCTGGAGCTGACCGGCTTCGGCGCGCTGCACTCGGACGGGAAACTCGCCGTGCGCGACGTCGACCTCACCGTCGAACGGGGACAGCTGGTCCTCGTCGTCGGGCCGGTCGGCTCCGGCAAGTCGTCGCTGCTGCGTGCCCTGGCCGGGATCGTGCACCACACCGGGCGGCTGAGCTGGAACGGCGAGCCGGTCACCGAGCCGGAGCTGTTCCTGCGCCCGAACCAGGTCGGTTACGTGGGTCAGCTGCCCCGGGTGCTCTCCGGCACGGTGGCCGACAACATCGCCCTCGGCCACCAGGTCGACGCGGTGGAGGCGGTCTCGACCGCCCAACTGGAGCACGACCTGGCCGCGGCCGGCGGCGGGCTCGGGTTGCTGATCGGGCACAAGGGCACCCGCCTCTCCGGCGGTCAGTTGCAGCGGCTGGCGTTGGCCCGCGCGTTGGCGCCGCGGACCGAGCTGCTGGTCGCCGACGACGTGTCGTCCGCGCTGGACGTGACCACCGAGCTGGAGCTCTGGGCGGCGCTGCGCGCGCACGGGGTGACGGTGGTCGGCTCGACCTCCAAGCGCGCCGCGCTGGTCCGCGCCGACCACGTGGTGGTGCTGCTCGCCGGCACGGTCGCCGCTCAGGGCCCGTGGCGGGAGCTGGAGCAGCGCTGGGGCCATCTGGCCGGCTGATCGGGGCTCGCGCGGTGGCCAGGTGCGCGCGGCGGTGTGGCGCGGGCGACGTCTCGCGGGCGGTAGGGCTCGCTGCGCTCTGGGTCGCGGTAGGTGCGGGTGTCGCCGCTTCCGGGGTACTCCCTCGCGCCCTTTGCTCTGCTTCAGCGACGGAAACACCCGCCGTCCGGATAGCGGACGGCGGGTGTTTCCTCGGCTGATGCAGAGCAAAGGAGGTGGAACGGGGGCCGGCGCGGGCCGCCGGGACCGGCGCATGGCCACCGGTCGGGCCAGCCGGGCCGCTGGGTACTGATGTCAGGTGGCGCGGAGGTACTGGCTCGGCCAGCTGGGGGTGGCGCCGAGCTTGGCGGCCGCGCGGTGCGGCCAGTACGGGTCGCGCAGCAACTCCCGGCCGAGCAGCACCAGGTCCGCCTCGCCGCCGGCGACGATCGCCTCGGCGTGCTCCGGCTCAACGATCAGTCCGACCGCGCCGGTCGGCACGCCGGCCTCCCGACGAATCCGGCCGGCCGCCGGCACCTGGTAGCCGGGGCCCAGCGGGATCCGCTGGGCGGTGCTGACGCCGCCGGACGAGGTGTCCACCAGGTCCACCCCGGCCCCGGCCAGCTCGCCGGCGAGCACCACGCTGTCGTCCACCGTCCAGCCGCCCTCGACCCAGTCGGTGGCGGAGATCCGGGTGAGTACCGGCACCTCCTCGCCGACCGTCGCACGGACCGCCCGGGCCACCTCGAGGGTGAGCCGCATCCGCCCGGCCCGGTCACCACCGAATTCGTCGGTGCGGTGGTTGCTCAGCGGGGAGAGGAACTCGTGCAGCAGGTAGCCGTGCGCAGCGTGGATCTCCACGGCGGCGAAGCCGGCCTCGATCGCCCGACCGGCGGCGGCGGCGAACGCCTCGATCACCCGCACGATGCCGGCCGCGTCGAGGGCGGTCGGCGTCCGGTAGTCGGGCGCGAACGGCTCGGACCCCGGGCCGACCGGTGCCCAGCCGCCCTCGGCGTCCGGCACCCCTCCCCGGCTCTCGGCCCATGGCCGGTACGTCGAGGCCTTGAACCCGGCGTGCGCGAGCTGCACCGCGGGCACCGCCCCGTGCGCGGCGAGGAAGGCGGTCACCGGGCGCCAGGCGTCGACGTGCGCGTCGGACCAGATCCCGGTGTCCTGCGGGCTGATCCGCCCCTCGGGCAGTACCGCCGTCGCCTCGGTGAGCACCAGGCCGGCGCCGCCCACCGCCCGGGCACCCAGGTGCACCAGGTGCCAGTCTGTGGGCAACCCGTCCGGGCCGGCGGTGTACTGGCACATCGGCGCCACGGCGATCCGGTTGGGCAGGGTCACCGCGCGCAGGGCCAGCGGCGAGAACAGGACGCTCATCTCGTCATCCTCTCGGTACGGAAGGAGGACCCCTCGACGAGGGGTCCTCCTTCCGGTCATCGGGTTCAGGCCGGTACCGGGCTCAGCCCGTCCTGCCGGGTGGGGGCGGGGGCGTCCGCGGACTCCGGGTCGACCAGCCCGCGCCGGCCCGCCGTGTCGTAGGCGGTCCGGTCGAGGGTGCCCTCGCGAGCCGCGACGACGGTCGGCACCAGCGCCTGGCCGGCCACGTTGGTAGCGGTGCGGATCATGTCCAGGATCGGGTCGATGGCCAGCAGCAGACCGGCGCCGGCCAGCGGCAGGCCCAGCGTGCTGAGGGTCAGGGTGAGCATCACGATCGCGCCGGTCAGGCCGGCGGTGGCCGCCGAGCCGACCACCGAGACGAAGGCGATCAGCAGGTAGTCGGTGACGCCGAGGTGGACGCCGAAGACCTGGGCCACGAAGATCGCGGCGAGCGCCGGGTAGATCGCGGCGCAGCCGTCCATCTTCGTGGTCGCGCCGAAGGGAACCGCGAACGAGGCGTACTCGCGGGGCACGCCGAGCCGCTCGACGGCGCGCTGGGTCACCGGCATGGTGCCCACCGAGGAGCGGGAGACGAAGGCCAGCTCGATGGCGGGCCAGGCGCCGGCGTAGAAGCGCACCGGGTTGAGCCGGCCGGCGGCCACCAGCACCAGCGGGTAGACCACCAGCAGCACGATCGCGCAGCCGAGGTAGACCGCGGTGGTGAACTTGGCGAGCGGAGCGAGCAGGTCCCAGCCATAGGAGGCGACCGCGTTGCCGATCAGGCCGAGGGTCCCGATCGGGGCGAGCCGGATCACCCACCAGAGCGCCTTCTGGACGATCTCCAGCACGGAGCGGTTCAGCGTCACGAACGGCTCCGCCTTCTCGCCGACCAGCAGCGCGGCGGCGCCGACGACCAGCGCCAGGAAGACGATCTGGAGCACGTTGCCCTCGACGAAGGCGCCGACCGGGTTGGTCGGCACGATGCCGGTGAGGAAGTCCGTCCAGGAGCCGGTCTTCTTCGGCGCGGTGGCGCCGGCGAGGTCGAGGGTGACGCCCCGGCCGGGGTTGGTGAGCAGGCCCAGGCCGATGCCGACGCCCACCGCGATCAGGGCGGTGAGGCCGAACCAGAGCAGCGTCTTGAGCGCCAGCCGGGCGGCGTTGGCCACCCCGCGCAGGCTGACCACGCTGACCACGATCGCGGTGAAGACCAGCGGCGGCACGGCCAGCTTCAGCAGCTGGACGAAGAGGTGGCCGACGGTGTCGAGGGTGCTGGTCAGCCAGCTCAGGTCGTTGGCGCGGGCCAGGAAGCCGAGCGCCACGCCGAGGACGAGGCCGAGGAGGATCTGTACGGAAAAGGGGATCTTGCGCAGGGCGGAAGCCACGATGATGCGTCCAAGGGTCTGGTGGGGTCAGGGCAGCGTCAGGAGAGCGGCTGCGCCGGACAGACGCCGCTGGCCTGCAGTCGGAGATCGACGTACAGGCGCACGGTCAGGCACCAGATGTTGGTCATCGCCGGCAGACGATACGCCGGAGGGGGTCCGCAGGGAAGGAGCGGTATCCGTGACGATCCTTACAACCTGACGTCGTCGGTCGATGTCCACCGGCCGGTCAGGCCGACCGTGGCGGCGACGGCCAGCCCCCAGAGCACCGCGATCGCGAGCACGAGCCGTTCCAGCACACCGACCAGGGCTCCCCGGCCGACCAGCAGCATCGCCAGCCCCACCGCGGCGCAGAGCGGCAACGCCACCGCCGCGGCGATCGCGGAGAGCCGCCGCAGCTGCCCGCCGGCCCGGCCGGAGAGCGCGATCGCGACCATCGCGAAGATCACCGCCGCGGTGGCCATGATGCTCGCCCCGCCGTGCACCAGGTCGGCCACGGTGGCGCGTTCGAACGGCGGTAGCGGGCAGCCGGCCGTGCAGGTCACCGCGCCGGAGAGCGCCGTGCCCAGACCGGCGGCGGCGAGCAGCGCCGCGGCCGCCCGCAGCGCCGGCAGCAGCGCCGCGGCGAGCAGCAGCAACCCGGCGGCCAGCGCGTAGACCCCGATCCGGTACATCGGCGCGTGTCCGCTGCCGGCGATGCCGGCTTCGCTGACGTACCCGGTCAGGCCCGGTCCGGGCCCGGCGAGCACGGCGAGGGTCACCGCGCCCGCGCCGGCGAGGGTGCAGCCGGCGGACGCCGACGCGGCCGCCGCGCGGGGGGTGATGAGCGGCTCGGGCCGGCCCTGCTCAGCCACGCCCGTGCGGCGTGGTCCAGCCGGAGAGGTCGGGGCCGAGCGGCACGACGCCGGTCGGGTTGATCTCCTTGTGGGTGCCGTAGTAGTGCCGCTTGATGTGGTCGAAGTCGACCGTCTCTCCGAAGCCGGGCGTCTGGAACAGGTCCCGGGCGTACGCCCAGAGCACCGGCATCTCGGTGAGCTTGCTGCGGTTGCACTTGAAGTGCCCGTGGTAGGCGATGTCGAAGCGGACCAGCGTGGTGAAGAGCCGCACGTCCGCCTCGGTGATCGCGTCGCCCATCAGGTAGCGCTGCCCGGCCAGCCGCTCCGAGAGCACGTCCAGCCGGGCGAAGAGGGCCCGGTACGCCTCGTCGTACGCCTCCTGCGAGGTGGCGAAGCCGCACCGGTAGACGCCGTTGTTGACGTCCCGGTGGATCTCCGCCATCAGCGCGTCCAGCTCCGGACGCAGCTCGACGGGGTAGAGGTCCGGCGCGTCAGGCGCGTGGAACCGCCGCCACTCGGTGGAGAGGTCGAGGGTGAGCTGCGGATAGTCGTTGGTGACCACCCGCCCGGTCCGGGTGTCGATCAACGCCGGCACGGTCACCCGGCCGCTGTAGTCCGGGTCGGTCGCCAGATAGGCGTCGGAGAGGAACCCGATGCCGAGCACCGGGTCGAAGCCGTCCTGGTCGAGGGTGAACCGCCAGCCCCGCTCGTCCCGGATCGGGTCGACGGTGCCCAGCGAGAGGACGTCCTCCAGGCCGAGCAGGCTGCGGACGATCCGGGCCCGGTGCGCCCACGGGCACGCCCGGCACCAGATCAGCCGGTAGCGGCCCGCCTCCAGCGGCCAACGGCCCTGCTCGTCCGGCCCGCCGCCGGGCGGGGACGTCGAGTGCGGGGTGACCCGGTCGGTGAACCGGTTGGGTTGGCGGACGAACGCGCCGCCACCGCTGGTCTCTGCGCTGAACTGGGCCTGAGCCATGCCGTCAACCTATCGGCTCCGGAGGGCCGATATCCTGGCGGTCGGGCGTCCCTCGCGACCCGACGGGCGCGCCCGCCCCGCCCTTCCCACCCCCGAAGGACTCGCGATGACCGTGGCATACCTGGTGGCCGGTGTCCGCACCCCGATCGGCCGTTACGCCGGCGCGTTGGCCGGCGTCCGCCCCGACGACCTGGCCGCGCACGTGATCCGGGAGTTGGTCGCCCGCCACCCGTCGGTGGACTGGGCCCGGGTGGACGACGTGCTCCTCGGCTGTGCCAACCAGGCCGGCGAGGACAACCGCAACGTGGCCCGGATGGCCGCGCTGCTCGGCGGGCTGCCCGAGCAGGTGCCCGGCAGCACCATCAACCGGCTCTGCGGCTCCGGCCTGGACGCCCTCGCCACCGCGGCCCGCGCCGTCGTCGCCGGCGAGGCCGAGCTGGTGGTCGCCGGCGGCGTGGAGAGCATGAGCCGGGCCCCCTTCGTCATGCCGAAGGCGACCTCGGCGTACTCCCGGTCGGCCGAGGTCTACGACACCACGATCGGCTGGCGGCTGGTGAACCCGCTGATGAAGGCCGGGTGGGGCGTCGACTCGATGCCGGAGACGGCGGAGAACGTCGCCGCCGAGTACGGCGTCGACCGGGTCGCGCAGGACGAGTTCGCCCTCCGTTCGCAGCAGCGGGCGGCCAAGGCGCAGGCCGACGGCCGGTTCGCCGAGGAGCTGGTCGCGGTGACCGTGCCGGAGGGGCGCCGCGGCACCCGCCTGGTGGAGGTCGACGAGCACCCGCGGGAGACCTCGCTGGAGAAGCTCGCCGCGCTGCCCACTCCGTTCCGCGCCGGTGGCACGGTGACCGCCGGCAACTCCTCGGGTGTGAACGACGGCGCGGTCGCGCTGCTGGTCGCCTCCGAGGCGGCGGTCGCCCGCTACCACCTCACCCCGCTGGCCCGGATCGCCGGTGCGGCGGCCGCCGGGGTGCCGCCGCGGATCATGGGCGTCGGTCCGGTACCGGCCACCCGCAAGCTGCTGGACCGGCTCGGCGTCGGCCTGGACGCGGTGGACGTGATCGAGCTGAACGAGGCGTTCGCCGCCCAGTCGGTCGCCGTCCTGCGCGAGCTCGGCCTGCCCGAGGACGCCGAGCACG
This sequence comes from Micromonospora sp. NPDC093243, assembly GCF_044753725.1. NCBI lineage: Bacteria > Bacillati > Actinomycetota > Actinomycetes > Micromonosporales > Micromonosporaceae > Micromonospora > Micromonospora sp. NPDC093243. The sequence goes on from NZ_JBIVNT010000003.1 coordinate 539,363, forward strand.
TCAACCCGAACGGCGGGGCGATCGCCCTCGGCCACCCGCTCGGGGCCAGCGGCGCCCGACTGGCGCTGACCGCCGCGCTGGAGCTGCGTCGCCGGGGCGGGCGGCGGGCATTGGCCACCATGTGCATCGGGGTGGGGCAAGGGATCTCCCTAATGCTGGAGTCCGCGGCCTAGAGTGTTCAACACCACACCCTCAGCGGGTCGACTGGTGGGCCGACGCGTGCCCCCGCGCGTCCCGACACCGGCTGCGTCCCGCCTCTCGGCGACGAACTGGGGAGCTTGCAGATGCCGGACGGACTGCCGACCGAGATCGACCTGACCAGGCCGAGCGCCGCCCGGGTCTACGACTATTTCCTGGGCGGGGCGCACAACTTCGAGATCGACCGGCAGCTCGCCGAGCAGATCGCCCGGATGACGCCGAACCTCGCCGCCACCATGCGTGCCGGCCGCGAGTTCCTGCGCCGGGCCGTCCGCGCGCTGCTCGACGCCGGCGTCGACCAGTTCCTCGACATCGGCTCGGGCATCCCGACCGTGGGCAACGTCCACGAGGTGGCCCAGGGCGCGAACCCGAAGGCCCGCGTGGTCTACGTGGACATCGACCCGGTGGCCGTCGCGCACAGCCGGGAACTGCTCGCCGGTAACGACCTGACCACGGTGGTCCACGCCGACCTGCGCGAACCGGAGCGGATCCTCGACGAGGCGCGTGGCCTGCTCGACTTCGGCCGCCCGGTCGGCATCCTGCTCGCCGGCGTGGTGCACTTCGTTCCGGACGCCGACCGGCCCGGGGAGATCCTGGCCACCCTGCGGGCCGCCGCCGCCCCGGGCAGCTACCTGGTGATCTCCCACTCCACCTTCGAGGACCAGCCGCAGGAGATGCTCGACGCGCAGCGGCTCTCGGCGCGTACCGACACCGAGATCAGCCTGCGCTCGCGGGCCGAGATCACCGGGTTCTTCGGCGACTGGACGCTCCTGGAGCCGGGCCTGGTGCACATGCCGCTCTGGCGGCCCGACTCGCCGTCCGACGTGGACGAGCACCCGGAACGGTTCGGCGCGTTCGGCGGTGTCGCCCGCTACGACCAGCCCGCCGCCGGCTGATCGCATGGCCGCCGTCGCGGACTCCGCGGGCGACGAGGTCAGCCGGGCCGGCGCGCAGGGGTACGCCGCCGAGTGGGCCCGCGCGGTTCGCCGCCTCGGTTTCGTGCCGCTCAGCGCCGCCGAGACCGAGCGGCTGCTGCTGGTGCACACCGTACGGCTGGCGCAGGCGCTGCGGGCGGAGCCGTTCTCCGGCCAGCCTGCCGAGGACGTCGGGCGGGCGCTGGTCGAGGCGCACCTGGCCGAGCCCCGGATGCTGGAGTGGTCGGTGCGCGCCCTCGGCGAGGAGTTTCTCGACCGGGCGGTGCCCGCCGGGGCGTACCCCGGGAACGCGCGGCAGCGGATCGTGGCCTTGCAGGCCGGTCTCTCCGCCGGTTTCGCCCGGGCGTTGCGTGACCGCACCTTCAGCCAGCAGGAGCGGATCGCCCGCTCGGCCTGGCAGGCGCGCGACGAGGTGGAGCAGGCCCTACGGGACAGCGAGGCGCGGTTCCGGGCGGTCTTCACCGGCGCCGCGATCGGCATCGGCATCGCCGGGATCGACGGGCAGATCATCGACGTCAACCAGTCGTTCGCGGACATGCTCGGCTACTCGATCGAGGAGCTGCACGGAACCGACGTGGCCGGCCTCTTCCACGTCGAGGACGCCGCCGGCATGTGGGAGCTCTACCAGGAGATGGTCGAGGGCAAGCAGGACCTGGTCCGGGTGGAGAAGCGCTACCACCGCAAGGACGGCAGCATGCTCTGGACCGACCTCGCGGTGTCGCTGATCCGGCACGACGACGGTCGGCCGCGGTTCACCGTCGCCATGATCGAGGACATCACCGAGCGGTACGCGCTCCAGCAGCGGCTGCGCTTCCAGGCGCTGCACGACCCGCTCACCGGCCTGCCCAACCGGACGCTCTTCTTCGAGACGCTGGGCCGGATCTTCGAGACCGCGGCTCCCGGCCGGCGGCTCGGGATCTGCTTCCTCGACCTGGACGGCTTCAAGGCGATCAACGACAGCCTCGGGCACGACCTCGGTGACCGGCTGCTCGTCATGATCGCCCGGCGGCTCGCCGACTGCGTCGCCGACCAGGGCCACCTGGTGGCCCGGATGGGCGGCGACGAGTTCGTCATCCTGGTCGACGGCGGCGAGGGGCTCGACGACGCGGTCGCCGTCGCGGAGGCGGCGCTGGCCGCGGTCTCCGCCCCGGTGCACGTCGGCGACCAGCAGCTCGCCGTCTCGGCCAGCGTGGGCATCGTCGACGGCCCGGTCGGCGGGACCAGCGCGTCGGAGTTGATGAAGGCCGCGGACACCACCCTCTACTGGGCCAAGGCGGAGGGGCGCGGCCGGTGGGCGGTCTACGACCCGGAGCGCAGCGCCCGGGACATCGCCCGATCGTCGCTGGCCGCCGGCCTGCCGGCCGCGCTCGACCGGGGGGAGTTCGTGCTGCGGTACCAGCCGATCGTGTCGCTGCTGGAGGGGCGGATGCTGGCGGTCGAGGCGCTGGTCCGCTGGCAGCACCCGGAGCTGGGGCTGCTCGGCCCGGACCGGTTCATCGGGCTGGCCGAGGAGACCGGACTGATCGTCCGGCTCGGCGAGTGGGTGCTCCGGCAGGCCTGCCGGGACGCCGAGGAGTGGCGACGCCGCTTCCCGGAGGCCCGGCTGGTGGTGAGCGTGAACCTGGCCGCGCGGCAGGCCGAGGATCCGGCCATCGTGGCGACCGTCTCGGACGCGCTGAGCACCAGCGGGCTCCCCGCCGAGCTGTTGCAACTGGAGTTGACCGAGAGCGCGGTGATGGGCACCGCCGGGGAGCCGCTGCGCTCGTTGCACCAGTTGGGGGCGCTCGGTGTACGGCTGGCGATCGACGACTTCGGCACCGGCTACTCGAACCTGGCTTACCTGCGTCGGCTGCCGATCCACTGCCTGAAACTGGCCGGCCCCTTCGTCGAGGGCATCCGCGGTGACGGCCCGGAGGCGGCGGCCGACCACCGGGACGAGCGGATCGTCGACGCGCTGGTCCGGCTGGCGCACGCGCTGGAGCTGTGGGTCACGGCCGAGGCGGTGGAGACCGGCGTGCAGGCCGAACGGCTGCGGGCGCTGCGCTGCGACACCGGGCAGGGACGGTTCTTCGGCAGCCCGATGCCGGCCGATCGGATCGCCGCCCGGCTCGCCCGGGCGCAGGGGGGATCTGAATGAGCGCGACGGACACCGAGGCCCTCGTCGCGGTGGTTGCCGCCCTGGCGATCCTGGCCGGGCTCGCCGGCGTGGTGGTGCCGGGGCTGCCGGCGCTCCCGCTCTGCTGGGGTGGGGTGCTGGTCTGGGCGCTCTTCGGTGGCGCCGGGGCGGGTCGGTGGGCGGTGCTCGCCGCCGCGACCCTGGTCGCGCTCGGCGGCACGGTGGTGAAGTACCTCTGGCCGGGGCGGAACCTGAAACGCACAGGCGTGCCGACGCGCTCCCTGCTGGCCGGGGGCGTGCTGGGGCTGGTCGGCTTCTTCGTCATCCCGGTCATCGGCCTGGTCATCGGCTTCGTCGGCGGGGTCTGGGCGGCCGAGCGGCTGCGGCTCGGGGACAACCGCCTCGCCTGGCCCGCCACCGTCCAGGCACTGAAGGCGGCCGGGCTGTCGATGCTCGTGGAGTTCGCCGCCGGCCTGGTGATCGCGGCGCTCTGGGTGGCCGGGCTGCTGCTCGGCTGAGCGCCGCGGGCGGGTGCGGGGCGACGACGCGGGGCACCCGTTCGGTAGCTACGGCGGATCACGCCGTACTTGTGAGAGAGAGGTGGGCACCCCGCGCCGACGTGGGCCGGGCGTTGCCGAGCGCCCGGCCGGGGCCCGTCGCGATCGGGCCTGGTCACGAGGTCAAGGATGCGGCCGGCGCGGGCGTAACGGCAACGGAATTAGTCCGGTACGGCGGTGAGATTCCCACCGGCGATCTATTGACCGACTTGATCGGCGGGACGAGACTTTTGCCCACTCGCACCGGGGATCACCTCGAGGAGGTGTGCAGTGGCCACGACGCCCGCGCCGACCGCCGAGCAACCGATGGACGACGACGCCCGACGGCTCGCCGAGCTCGGCTACAAGCAGGAACTGCGCCGCAAGTGGAGCGGCTTCTCCAACTTCGCCATCTCGTTCTCCATCATCTCGATCCTGGCCGGCTGCTTCACCACCTTCGGCCAGGCGTGGAACAACGGCGGCCCGGTCGCGATCTCCTGGGGCTGGCCGCTGATCTCGCTCTTCATCCTGATCATCGGCTTCTGCATGGCCGAGCTGGTGTCGGCCTACCCGACCGCCGGCGGCATCTACTGGTGGGCGGCGAAGATGGGCCGGCCGGTGCACGGCTGGTTCACCGGCTGGCTCAACCTGATCGGTCTGGTCGCAGTCACCGCGTCGGTCGACTACGGCTGCGCCACCTTCCTCAATCTCACCCTCTCGGCGCTCTTCGACGGGTGGGAGGGCACGCTACGCCAGGCCTTCCTGCTCTTCGTGATCATCCTCGTCCTGCACGGGCTGATCAACGTGTTCGGTCACCGGATCATCGACGTACTCCAGAACGTCTCGGTCTGGTGGCACGTGGCCGGCGCGGCCGCCGTGGTGGCCATCCTGGTCTTCGTCCCGGACAACCACCAGAGCTTCCAGTTCGTCTTCACCGAGCGGTTCAACAACTCGGGCTTCGCCGACGGCGGCACCGGCGGGTTGACCTTCTGGTTCTACGTGCTGCCGCTGGGCTTCCTGCTCACCCAGTACACGATCACCGGGTTCGACGCCTGCGCGCACGTCTCCGAGGAGACCCGCGGGGCGTCGCAGGCCGCCGCCCGCGGCCTCTGGCAGTCGATCTTCTATTCCGCGATCGGCGGCTGGATCCTGCTGCTGGCGTTCCTCTTCGCGGCCACCGACGTCGAGGCGGTCAACGCCGCCGGCGGCTTCTCCGGCGCGATCTTCGAATCCGCGCTCACCCCGGTCTTCTTCAAGACGGTCATCATCATCTCCACCATCGGCCAGTTCTTCTGCGGGATGAGCTGCGTGACCTCGATGAGCCGGATGGCGTACGCGTTCAGCCGGGACCGGGCGGTGCCGGGCTGGCGGCTCTGGTCCAAGGTGGACCGCAACGGCACCCCGGCCAACGCGATCATCGGCGCCACCGTGGCCGGCCTGGTGCTCACCCTGCCCGCGCTCTACGAGAGCGCCGACGGCATCCCGATCGCCTTCTACGCGGTGGTCTCCGTCGCGGTGATCGGGCTGTACCTGTCCTTCCTCATCCCGATCGCGCTGCGACTGCGGATGGGCGACCGGTTCGTTCCCGGACCGTGGACCCTCGGGCGCCGGTACAAGCTGCTCGGCTGGATCGCGGTGATCGAGATCGCGATCATCTCGGTCTACTTCGTGCTGCCGATCGTGCCCGCCGGAGTGCCCGGTAACCCCGACTTCACCTGGTCGGCGGTGAACTACGCGCCGCTCGCGGTGGGCGGGCTGCTGCTGGTGGTCGCCGTCTGGTGGTACGCCTCGGCCCGGAAGTGGTTCACCGGCCCCCGCCGTACGGTCGACGTGCCCGGGCCCCGGCCCGCCCCCGACGGCGCACCGGTCGACGAGCCGGCATGACCCCGCCGCCCGGGTTTCCCGGGCGGCGGGTTCCGGGCATTGACGGTGATCCGGTTTGCCAGTAGACCTTGGTGATGGAGGCCCGCCGATGAGGAAAGCTCCGCTCACGCTGGAAGAGTTGCGGGTCGCCATCGGCGGCGGCGAGATCGACACGGTGGTGCTGGCCCTGGTCGACATGCAGGGCCGGTTGCAGGGCAAGCGGTTCCACGCGCCGTTCTTTCTCGACCAGGTGGTGGCGCACGGCAGCGAGGGGTGCAACTACCTGCTCGCGGTCGACGTCGACATGAACACCGTCGACGGCTACGCGATGTCGAGCTGGGAGCGAGGCTACGGCGACTTCGCGATGAAGCCCGACCTGAGCACGCTGCGCCGGGTGCCCTGGCAGCCGGGCACCGCGATGCTCCTGGCCGACCTGGAGTGGCTGGACGGCTCCGGCCCCGTGGTCGCCTCGCCCCGGCAGATCCTCCGCCGTCAGCTGGACCGGCTGGCCGGGCACGGGCTGCGGGCGTACGCCGGCACCGAGCTGGAGTTCGTGCTGTTCCGCGACTCGTACGAGGATGCCTGGCGGCGCGGCTACCGGGAGCTGACCCCGGCGAACCAGTACAACGTGGACTACTCGCTGCTCGGTACCGCGCGGGTGGAGCCGCTGCTGCGCCGGATCCGCACCGAGATGGCCGGCGCCGGACTGACCCCGGAGAGCGCCAAGGGGGAGTGCAACCTCGGCCAGCACGAGATCGCCTTCCGCTACGACGAGGCGGTGGCCTGCGCCGACCACCACGTCATCTACAAGAACGGGGCGAAGGAGATCGCCGCCCAGGAGGGCATGGCGATTACCTTCATGGCCAAGCCCAACGCCCGGGAGGGCAACTCCTGCCACATCCACTTCTCGCTGCGCGGCGCCGACGGCCGCTCGGCCATGCTCGGCGACGGCCCCGCGCACCTGTCGGTGACCGGGCAACGGGTGCTGGCCGGGCTGCTCGCCACCATGCGTGAGTTCAGCCTCCTCTTCGCCCCGAACATCAACTCCTACAAGCGTTACCAGCCGGGATCGTTCGCGCCGACCGCGCTGCGCTGGGGCACCGACAACCGCACCTGCGCCCTGCGGCTGGTCGGCCACGGGCAGGGCATGCGGGTGGAGAACCGGGTGCCGGGGGCCGACGTCAACCCGTACCTGGCGGTCGCGGCGCTGGTCGCCGGCGCAGTGCACGGCATCGAGCGGGAGCTGGAACTCGGCGACGAGTGCACCGGCAACGCCTACGACGACCCGGACGCCGAGCGGGTCCCCGGCACGCTGCGCGACGCCCTGGCCCTCTGGGAATCCTCCACGGTGGCCGCCGAGGCGTTCGGCGCCGAGGTCGTCGCCCACTACGCCAACCAGGCGAAGGTCGAGCTGTCGGCCTTCGACGCCGCGGTCACCGACTGGGAGCTCGTCCGTGGCTTCGAACGCCTCTAACCCCACCCGCCCCGCCCGCCGCCCCGCAGGCCGCCCCGCCGGCCGCGTCGATCATGCAGTTGTGCTGGGCGATCGGTGGCATTTCGCGGCGTTGGTGAGGCACCACAACTGCATGATCGACGGAGTGGGGTGGGGATTGTGACGGGCGTGGTCAACCCGGCCAGCGGGGAGGTGGTCGCGGAGGTCGCGGGCACCACTCTCGCCGAGACGGATGCGGCGATCGCGCGGGCGGCCGTCGCCTACGAGCGGTGGCGGGGCGTGGCACCGGGGGAGCGGGCGCGGCTGCTGCGCCGCTTCGCGGCCGTGGTGGACGCACACCTTGAGGAACTGGCGCAGCTGGAGGTGCGCAACTCCGGGCACACCGTCGGCAACGCCCGCTGGGAGGCCGGCAACGTCCGCGACGTGCTCGACTACTACGCCGGGGCGCCGGAGCGGCTCACCGGCCGGCAGATCCCGGTGCCCGGCGGGCTGGACGTCACCTTCCACGAGCCGCTCGGCGTGGTCGGGGTGATCGTGCCGTGGAACTTCCCGATGCCGATCGCCGCCTGGGGCTTCGCCCCCGCGCTCGCCGCCGGCAACACCGTGGTGCTGAAGCCGGCCGAGCTGACCCCGCTCACCGCGCTGCGCCTGGCCGAACTGGGCCGCGAGGCCGGCCTGCCCGAGGACGTGTTCACCGTGCTCCCCGGCGAGGGCCGAATGGTCGGCGAGCGCTTCGTCACCCACCCGGCGGTCCGCAAGATCTGCTTCACCGGGTCCACCGAGGTCGGCACCCGGATCATGGCGGGCGCCGCCGAACAGGTGAAGCGGGTGACGCTGGAGCTGGGCGGCAAGAGCGCCAACGTGGTCTTCGCCGACGCCGACCTGGCGAAGGCGGCGGCCACCGCGCCGTACGCGGTCTTCGACAACGCCGGCCAGGACTGCTGCGCCCGGTCCCGGATCCTGGTCCAGCGCTCGGCGTACGACCGGTTCCTGGAGCTGCTCGAACCGGCGGTGCGAGCGTTGCGGGTGGAGGACCCGGCCCGGGAGACCGCCGAGATGGGCCCACTCATCTCGGCGGGCCAGCGGGACCGGGTGGCCGGTTACGTCGACGGGGCGAAGGTCGCCTTCACCGGCAGCCGCCCCGACGGCGCCGGCTTCTGGTACGCCCCGACGGTGCTGCTCGCCGACTCCCCAACGAACCGGCACTGGCGGGAAGAGATCTTCGGCCCGGTGGTCTCGGTGCTCCCGTTCGACGACGAGGCCGACGCTATCCGGCTCGCCAACGACACCGAGTACGGCCTCTCCGGTTCGATCTGGACGCGCGACGTCGGGCGGGCCATCCGGGTGGCCCGGGCCGTCGAGTCCGGCAACCTGAGCGTCAACTCGCACTCCTCAGTGCGCTACTGGACCCCGTTCGGTGGCATGAAGCGCTCCGGGCTCGGCCGCGAGCTGGGCCCCGACGCGCTGCACGCCTTCACCGACGTCAAGAACGTGTTCATCGCGACGGAGGAGTGAACAGTGCAGGGTCGGTTGCAGGACCGGGTGGCCGTGGTCACCGGCGCGGGCAGCGGGATCGGGCTGGCCACCGTGCGGCGGTTCGCCGCCGAGGGGGCCCGGGTGGTCTGCGTGGACATCGACGCGGAGGCGGGTAAGCGGGCCGCGGACGAGGTGGGCGGCGAGTTCGTCGCCACCGACGTCGCGGACGAGACGGCCGTCCGGGACCTCTTCGACGGGGTGGCCGAACGGCACGGCCGGGTGGACGTGGCGTTCAACAACGCCGGCATCTCGCCGCCGGAGGACGACTCGATTCTGGAGACCGGCCTGGACGCCTGGGAACGGGTGCTGCGGGTCAACACCACGAGCGTCTACCTCTGCTGCAAGTACGTGATCCCGCACATGCGCCGGCAGGGCAAGGGCTCGATCATCAACACCGCCTCCTTCGTGGCGCTGATGGGGGCGGCCACCTCGCAGATCGCGTACACCGCGAGCAAGGGTGGCGTGCTGGCGATGACCCGGGAGCTGGGGGTGCAGTTCGCCCGGGAGGGGATCCGGGTGAACGCGCTCTGCCCCGGCCCGGTCGCCACCCCGCTCCTGCTGGAACTCTTCGCCGCCGACCCGGAACGGGCCGCCCGCCGGCTGGTGCACGTACCGATGGGCCGGTTCGGGAACCCGGCGGAGATCGCCGCCGCGGTGGCGTTCCTGGCCAGTGACGACGCGTCCTTCATGACCGCCGCCCAGTTCGTGGTGGACGGCGGCATCACCGGCGCCTACGTCACGCCGCTGTGAGCGCGAGGAGTGAGCCGGGTTTGCGAGCCCCGCAGTCGCGATCGGTGCCGGTCCGGTGACCGAGGAGTGAGTCGGTGACCCGGCCGCTGATCGGGGTCAGCGCCTACGTCGAGCCGGCCGGCTGGGCGGTCTGGCGGGACGTGCCCGCGGTGCTGGTGCCCGAGGCGTACGTGCGGGCGGTGACCGCGGCCGGCGGCCGGGCGGTGGTGCTGCCCCCGGACGACCGCGACGCGGACGTGCTGCGGGTGCTGGACGGGCTGATCCTGGCCGGCGGCGCCGACGTGGACCCGGCCCGGTACGGCCAGCTCCCGGCCCCGCGCACGGAGAGCCGGCAGGATCGGGACGCCGGCGAGTTGACCCTGCTCACCGCCGCGCTCGACGTCGGGCTGCCGTTGCTCGGGATCTGCCGGGGCATGCAGTTGCTCGCCGTCGCCTACGGCGGGGTCCTGCACCAGCACCTGCCGGAGGTGGTCGGGCATGACCGGCACCGTCCGGCGCCCGGTGTCTACGGCACGCACCCGGTCCGGTTCGCCCCGGGCAGCCTGGCCGGGGCCGTGATGGCCGGGGTGGACCGGGTCAACTCGTACCACCACCAGGGGGTGGCCGATCCGGGGCGGCTCACCGTCACCGGCTGGGCCGACGACGGGGTCGTCGAGGCGGTGGAGGACCCGGACCGGCCGTTCGTGCTGGGTGTGCAGTGGCACCCGGAGAACGAGGCGGATCCGCGGCCGGTCGCCGCGTTGGTCCGGGCAGGCCGGGACCGGGCTCTCGGGCACCTGCGAGGCTGACCGCCGGTCACACCCGGTGTAGCCGATGTCACATTTCCGCCAGGCCCGCGCCGACGCTCGCCATCCCACCGGTCAGCCACGCTCCTCAATGGGCCTGCCGGAGCGGGCTGCCGGCGGGACGGGCCCGGACCAGCCGGCGATCGCCTCGCCGTCGCGTCGCGGCTGGCGCGGAAGGCAAACAGCGCTCCCGCCGCGCCATGCGTTACGTTGCCGCTCGGCTGGGGTACATGGCGGAGCACGGCGGATGGAGATCATCGGCTGACGGGTGGGGATGGCCGGAGCGGGAGGCTGCATGAGTTCGCCGCTGGGGGGCGCGGACCGGGGGCAACGCCCGGACGGCGGGAAACTGCCCCCGCCGCTGGCCGCGGCCTTCGCGGCCGGCGGCGAGATGGGTCGCCGCCTCGGTGACCTCGACTGGTCCCGCACCTCGCTGGGCACGCCGCACCGCTGGCCGCCCGCCCTCTCCGGAGCCGTCAGCATGATGCTCGCCTCCAGCGCCCAGATCGTCATGTTCTGGGGCGAGGAGCAACTCGCCTTCTACAACGACGCCTACCGCCCGACGATCGGCAGCAAGCACCCGCAGGTGCTGGGCCAACCAGCCCGGACGTACTGGGCGGAGACCTGGGACGTGCTCGCCCCGCTGCTGGACGGCGTACGGAGCAGCGGTCGCTCGTACCGGGGCGAGGACCACCAGTTCCTGATCGACCGGCACGGCTTCCTCGAGGAGACCTACTTCGACGTCTGCTACGACCCGATCCGCGGCGGCGACGGGTCGGTCGCCGGCGTCTTCTGCATCGTGAACGAGACCACCGGGCGGGTGGTCGGCGAGCGCCGGCTGCGGGCGTTGGCCGAGCTGGGCACCGAACTGGCCGACGTCGGCTCCGGCGCCGAGCTGGGCCGGACGATCGCCGAGGTGCTCGACCGGCACCGGGCCGACGTGCCCTTCGCCCAGATCTGGCTCCGAGCTGACGCCGACCGGTTCACCCTTGCCGGGTGCAGTGGCGTGGAGCCCGCGGCGGTCACCGCCCGGGCCGACCTGCTCGCCTCGGTCGCCGGCGACGGGCCCGCCCTGGTGGGGGTGGCCGAGGTGCTCGATTCGGTGCCGGCCGGGGCGGGTGACAAGGCTCTGGTGCTGCCGATCACCGCGACCAACGAGACCGTCGGTGCGCTCGTGGTGGGCGTGGGCCGCCGGTTGCCGCTCACCGACGAGTACCGCACCTTCCTGGATCTGGTCGCCAGCCAGGTCAGCCGCGCGGTGGGCAAGCAGCGGGCGTACGAGCAGGAACGGGCGCGAGCCGCCGAACTGGCCGCCCTGGACCGCGCCAAGACCAACTTCTTCGCCAACGTCAGCCACGAGTTCCGCACCCCGCTCACCCTGGTGCTCGGCCCGCTGGAGGACCTGCTCGCCGATCCCACTCTGCCGGCCGGTCACATCGACCGGCTCACCGTGGTGCACCGCAACGCGCTGCGCCTGCTCAAGCTGGTCAACACGGTGCTCGACTTCTCCCGGCTGGAGTCCGGCCGGCTGGCCGCCCGCTACGAGCCCACCGACCTGGCGGACTACACCTCCCGCCTTGCCAGCACGTTCCGCTCGGCGATCGAACGGGCCGGGCTACGGCTGCGGGTCGACTGCCCTCCGCTGCCCGCGCCCGTCTTCGTGGACCGCGACATGTGGGAGAAGGTCGTCCTCAACCTGGTGTCGAACGCGGTCAAGTTCACCTTCCACGGCGAGATCCGGGTCCGGGTCCGGGCGGTCGACGGCGCGGCCCGGGTGGAGGTCGAAGACACCGGCGTGGGCATCGCGCCGGAGCAGCTGCCGCACGTCTTCGAGCGGTTCCATCGGGTGCCCGGTGCGCGTTCCCGTACCCACGAGGGGACCGGGATCGGCCTGGCGCTGGTCCGCGAACTGACCGAGATGCACGGCGGTGAGGTCACGGTGACCAGCCGCGTCGACGAGGGCAGCACCTTCACGGTGACCGTCCCGTTCGGCTCCGCGCACCTGCCGCCGGAGCGGGTGACCGACACCGGGCTGACCCCCGCCGAGCCGAGGCAGGCCCGGCTGCACGTCATGGAGAGCGCACTCTGGACCGGCCAGGACGAGCCGCCGCGTCCTGCGGGCGTCGCCCCCGCGGGGCGGATCCTGGTCGCCGACGACAACGCCGACCTGCGAGAACACGTCACCCGGCTGCTCTCGCCGACCTGGGACGTGGTCACCGCGAGCGACGGCGCGCAGGCGCTACGGCTCGCCGCTGAGGGCGACTTCGACCTGGTGCTCACCGACGTGATGATGCCCCGGCTGGACGGGTTCGGGCTGGTCACCGCGCTGCGGGCGGACCCACGTACCCGGTACGTGCCGATCGTGCTGCTCTCCGCCCGGGCCGGGTCGGCCGACGCGGTGGCCGGCCTCTCGGTCGGTGCGGACGACTACCTGACCAAGCCCTTCTCCGCGCAGGAGCTGATCGCCCGGGTGCGGGCCAACGTCGAGCTTGGTCAGTTGCGCGGCCAGCTGATCCGCGGACTCCGGGGGCTGGCCGACGCGGCGGTGGCGGTGAACACGGCCCGCTCCACCACTGATGTTCTCCAGGTCGCCGCCCGGCACGCGCTCAGCCTCGCCGAGGCCGCCCTGGTGGTGATCAACGCCAATGGTGCCCGCGTCGAGGCCGACGCCGGGGGTAGCACCGCCCCGGACCCCTCGTTCACGCTGGCGCTCACCGGCCCCGGCGGCGACACCCTGGGCGAGCTGCGGGTGTGGCGTCCGGACGGGGACGGCGCGGAGACCGACGAGGCGGCGCTGACCCAGCTCGCCCGGCTGGTCGGGGCGCGGCTGGAGAACGCCCAGCTCTACGAGGCCGAGCACCGCATCGCCAACACGTTGCAGCACAGCCTGCTGCCCCGGTCGCTGCCGCAGTTGCCGGGCGCGGTGGTGGCCAGCCGGTACCTGCCGGGTAGCGCCGACGTCGAGGTCGGCGGCGACTGGTACGACGTGGTCGCGCTCAACGACCAGGAGATGGTGCTGGTCATCGGTGACGTGGTCGGCAAGGGCGTGCAGGCCGCCGCGGCGATGGGCCAGCTGCGTAACGCGCTGCGGGCGTACCTGCTGGAGGGGTTCGACCCGGGCGAGTCGCTGACCCGGCTGAACCGGCTGGTCGGCTCGACCGAGCACCGGCCGCTCGCCACCGTGGTCTGCCTGCTGTTCCAGTCCCGCACCGGGCGGCTGCGGTACGCCAGTGCCGGCCATCCGTCCCCCTTGGTCATCCGCGGGGGTGAGGCCGTGTTCCTGCATGACCGCGCGCTGGGTCCGCCGGTCGGCGCGCTGCCGGAGACGTCGTACCGGACGGTGGCGGGCGAGCTGGCCCCCGGCAGTCGGCTGCTGCTCTACACCGATGGGCTGATCGAGGACCGGCAGGTCGGCATCGACGCGGCGTTGGCGCAGCTGCGGGCGGACGCGGCCAGTCCGGTCGAGCACGTGGTGGACCTGGTCGACGCCGTGGTGGCCCGGGTCGCTGGACGGCCCCGACGCGACGACGTGGCGGTGCTCGCGCTGGAGGCCGCCGAGCTCAACCGGTTCGCGCTGCGGCTGCCGGCCGACCCGACCCGACTCAGCGTGCTGCGCAAGCGGCTGGAGGACTTCCTGGTCGCGCACGGCGTCGGCGAGACGGACCTCTTCGACCTGACCGTGGCGATCTCGGAGGCCGCCGCCAACGCCATCGAGCACCCGGTCACCCCCGCCGAGGCGACGATCAGCGTCGAGGTGACGATCGAGGACGGGACGGTGGTGGCCACGGTGCGCGACAGCGGACAGTGGCGGGAGTCGACCGGGTCCGGCTTCCGGGGGCGCGGGCTCTCGCTGATCCGCGCGTTGGGGGAGCTTTCGGTCAGCCGTACCCCGAGCGGCACCGAGGTGACGCTGCGCCGGAGGCTGCAGAGCTGAGCCCCGTCCGGCGGGCGCCGCGGTTCAGACCGGGCGAAGCCAGGGCTGCTCGCCGAGGCCTGCGATCTCCAGCACCCGGCGGACCTGCCGGGACGGCAGCACGGTGAGCGTGCCCGGGAACTGCCGGGCCAGCTGGACCACGGCGTGGATCGCGGCCGAGTCGAAAAAGGTCACCGCCCGCAGGTCGAGCGTGACCCGCGCCGCGGGCTCGCGGAGCGCGGTCTGGCGCATGGTGTCGGCGGTCGACATGTCGACCTCTCCCACCACCACCACCTGGAGGTGATCGCCGTCGATCTCCGCGGTGGCGGAGAAGACGGGCGGCGCTGCCCCTTGATCCACGCAGACACAGTGGCACAGCGGGCCAGGTGGGGCAACAACCCTCCGGGACGGGCCGTGGCGGGGCTCACCCCCAGCACGACGATAGGCTTGCGCTATGACCGTCCGTTCGCCGCTGACCCCAGGCACGCTCTCCCCGTGGCGACCGGTGCCTGACCACATTCCTCGCCCCGAGTACGTCGGCAAGAAGGGCCCGCAGGAGTGGCGGGGGTCGCACGTCCAGACCCCGGAGACCATCGAGAAGATGCGGATCGCCAGCCGGCTGGCCGCCCAGGCGACCCAGCTCGCCGGGGAGCACTGCAAGCCGGGCGTCACCACCGACGAGATCGACCGGGTGGTGCACGAGTTCCTCTGCGACCACGGCGCCTATCCGTCGACGCTGGGCTACCGGGGCTTCCCGAAGTCCTGCTGCACCAGCCTCAACGAGGTCATCTGCCACGGCATCCCGGACTCCACGGTGCTCGCCGACGGCGACATCATCAACGTCGACGTCACCGCGTACATCAACGGTGTGCACGGCGACACCGACGCCACGTTCTGCGTCGGCGAGGTCAGTGACGAGGCCCGGCTGCTGGTCGAGCGGACCCACGAGGCGATGATGCGGGGCATCCGGGCCGTCGTCCCGGGCCGGCAGATCAACGTGATCGGCCGGGTCATCGAGTCGTACGCCAAGCGCTTCGGCTACGGCGTGGTCCGGGACTTCACCGGCCACGGCATCGGCGAGTCCTTCCACAGCGGGCTCTACGTGCCGCACTACGACAGCCCCCGGCCGACCGACGTGATGGAACCGGGCATGACGTTCACCATCGAGCCGATGATCACGCTGGGCACCTACCAGTACGACATGTGGGACGACGGCTGGACCGTCGTCACGAAGGACCGCAAGTGGACCGCGCAGTTCGAGCACACCATCCTGGTGACCGAGGACGGCCACGAGATCCTGACCCTTCCGTGACCGACACGCCCGCCGCACTGCGCGAGGCCCACCACGCCGACGTGTCCGGCGGGTGGCTGCGACCGGCCGTGTTCGGGGCAATGGACGGCCTGGTCACCAACATCGCGCTGATCGCCGGTGTCGGCGGTGGTGGCGTGTCGCCGCGCAGCATCGTGCTCACCGGCACGGCCGGCCTGGTCGCCGGAGCCATCTCGATGGGGCTGGGCGAGTACACCAGCGTCCGGTCGGCCAACGAGCAGGTCGCCGCCGAGGTGGCCAAGGAGCGCCGCGAGCTGGAGCGGCACCCCGAGGCGGAGGCGCGCGAGCTGGCCGAGGCGTGGGTGGCCCGGGGGCTGCCCCGGGATCTCGCCGTGCAGGTGGCCGAGGCGGTCCAGCGCAACCCGGAGGAGGCGCTGCGGGTGCACGTCCGGGAGGAGTTGGGCGTCGACCCGGACGACCAGCCGAGCCCGTGGGCCGCCGCGATCTCGTCGTTCATCTTCTTCTCGGTCGGCGCGCTGGTGCCGCTGCTGAGCTACCTGGTCGGCTTCACCAGCCTCGGGCTGGCGCTCGGGGTGGGCGGGCTCGGCCTCTTCGCCGCCGGCGCGGTGGTGGCCCGGTTCACCAACCGACGGTGGTGGACCAGCGGGCTGCGCCAGCTGTTGCTGGGGGCGGCCGCCGCCGCGGCGACCTACCTGGTCGGCGCGTTGATCGGCGTCCAGGGCGGCCTCGGCTGAGCTGGCTGGTCAACCGGTGAGCAGGTCGTCGACGCTGCCGTCGACCGGCTGGCCACGGGCGGCCAGCTCCGCCGACTGACCGGCCAGCACCGCACCCACCTCGGTCATGTCGGCGCCGGCAAGGCCGGTGCGGCGGACCGCGTCGCCCGGATCCCGAAAGTAGGTGCGGCTGAGCAGGCCGTTCACCGTGGCCGCGGCCAGCCGAGCCTCACCGAGCATGAGCAGCGCCTGGTCCGTCTCGTACCACTCGGCGAGCCGGGCGGCCCGGGCGTGCGCCGCGTACCCCCGGTACCAGGCCTGCCGGGCCGCGGCGCTGAACTCGGCCGGGCGCGCCCGGGCCAGTCGGCCGAGGTGTTCGTCGCGCAGGGTCCGCAGCCAGCCGGTCGGGTCGTGCAGCGGGCAGGTGGTGACGTACCGGTCCGCGGTCAGCGGCCAGAGCGGAGAGATCACCCGGGCCTGCCGGAGGTAGTCGTCGGCGCCGGCCACGGTCAGGTCGACAAGCACACCGTCGACCCGCCGGGTGGCCGGGGCCGGGCCGGCGTTCGGCCGGTAGGTCACCACCAGCAGCCCGATCTCGCGGTCGCCGCCGCCGTCGTCGTCGCCGTGAGCCAGCGGCCCGTGCACCGCGAGGGCGAGCACATCGGCCGGGAAGCGCCGCTGGGCCGCTTCCGCCACCCGCTCGGCCACCGTCCACCGGGGATCGGCCAGGTGCCGCTCGAACCCGGCGTCCTCGCTGCTCGCGCTCACGCCGACCACCCCTGCCTCGCGACTGCGCGGACACCTTCACGGCGTCCGCTGCCCGCTCTCAGGACACCGCCGGCCGGCCCCGGTCGCGCGCACCGGTCGCCCCGCTGCGCACCACCCTAGCCACGGCCGTCCGCCCCGGCCGGCGCGCCGCGCCCGACCGGGGCCAGCCGGAAGATGCGGATCTCCCGGCCGCCCGCCCGGCTCACGTACGTCCGGTACGCCGGCCACTCGGTCACCAGCAACTGCCAGAGCCGGTCCCGTTCGGCGCCGGTCGCCACGTCGGCCCGGACCGGGATCTGGCAGCCGCGCACGGTCACCTCCGCCTCAGGTCGGGCGAGCAGGTTCATCGACCAGCCGGGCTGGTGCGGCTGGCCCCAGTTCGAACCGATCACCACGTAGGCGTCGCCGTCCCGCACGTACAGCAGGGGATTGCTGCGCGGTTTGCCGGAGCGGCGGCCGGTGGTGGTGATGATGAGGGACGGGATCAGCCCGAGGGCCACCACCCGACCCCGGGTGAGTCGCCCGACCACCCGGTCGGCCGGGACGAGCAGACGGGCGGCGGCGCCGAACCAGCGGTGGTGGCCGAGGCGGCGGGTGAGGGCTCCGAGCGCGGGCACGGGGACAGTGTGCCGGCTCGGCGTTCCCGGCGGCACCCCCGAGTGTCGGACGTGGTCTAGTCCAGCCGCCGCTCGACGGGCAGCCGGGACCGGGTGAACAGGGCCGCGCCGAGCATCGCCACCAGCGGCACCACCACCAGGATGCCGAGCGCCGACCAGGGCATCACCAGCGGATACGGATCGCTGATCGGCCAGGTTCCGGCGTACTGCCGGTTCATCGAGAACAGGATGATGCCGGCGGTGCCGAGACCGGCCACGATGCCGAGCAGCGAGCCGAGTCCGGCGATCACGCCGGCCTGGCAGAGCGAGAGCAGCCGCCGTACCGTCGGGCTGGCGCCGACCGCGGCCAGGGTGGAGAGGTCGGCGCGACCCTCGGCGGCGGCGAGCCCGGTGGCGATCCCGGCGGCGCCAACGGTGATCAGCCCCGCCGCCGCCGCGAGCAGGAGCAGCACCGGCTCGTTCGCGCCCGGCTGGTGGCCCTTCTCCACCTCGATGGCGTACGAGCCGTACGGGCGCAGCGCGGCGGTGAACCGGTCGAGCTGCCGCTGGTCGGGCCGGGCCGGCGTGGCGACCGCCCAGCCGCTGGTGGACCACGTCAGCCCGAGCTGTGCGGCCGCGGTCCGGGAGAGCAGCAGCCGCTCGGGGCCGACGGTGTCGGGCAGCGCGTACCCGGCCAGCACGCTGAGCGTGCGCGACGGCGGGCCCGCCTCGTCGCCCCGCTCGACCGCGACCGCCACCCGGCCGTCGCGCAGGTAGCTCGGGTCGGTCACCACCGCGCCGCCGGCACGCAGCACGGCGGCGGCGGCCGCCGCGTCGGCCGGCGCCGCGCCGGTGAGGATCGGGATCGCCGCCCCGTCGTCCACCAGCACCGGCAGGTACGGCCCGAAGTAGTCCTGGGACCGGAAGTCGCAGCGCGGGTCGGCGCGGGCCTGCCGCTGGTCCGCGGCACTGAGCCCGTCGCCCGGCTGCCAGGGGCAGATCCGTTCGGGCGGCAGCACCGGGGTGACCATGCACAGGTCGGTCGGGCCCCGCCCCGGGTCGCAGCGGACCTCGTCGAGCGGGGCCACCGCGTCCGCGCCCAGCTGGGTCCGGGCCGCCTCGGCGACCTGGGCGTACCGGTCCGGCGGCTGCTCCGGCCCGGTGTCGGTGACCAGCACGTGCCCGATCGGCATGCTCGGCTGATAGGTGGCGGCGTCGCGGGCCGTGTCGCTGGCCAGGAAGGTGCCGAGGGCGACGCTGCCGGCCACCGCGGCCATCACCGCGGAGATGGCGGGCGCGGCCGACGCCCGGTTGCGGCTGGCGTCGCGCAGCGCGATCCGGGGTGCCAGGGGCAGTGCCCGGCCGAGCCGGGCGAGCAGCCCGATCAGCGTGGGAATGCAGAAGACCAGTCCCAGCTCGCCGAGGATCAGCCCGGCGAGGATGACCGGTGGCGTGGTCCGGGCGGCGCCGAACGCGGCGAGCGCCGCGCCGCCGGCCGTGAGGGCCAGCCCGAGCACCAACCATCGCCCCCGGTGCCGGGGTGCGGTCCGCCGGCCGGCCAGCCCGGCGACCACGTCCTGCCGGGCGGCCGTCCAGGCGGGGGCCAGCGCGGCGAGCACCCCGGCCAGCACCGCGACCCCGGCGATAACCGCGAGCGCCGCCGGCCAGCACCGGTAGCCGCCGAAGCGGGCGCCGAAGATGAACTCCTCGACCAGCGGGCGGGCGGCGAAGGCGGCACCGACCCCGAGCGCCAGGCCGGCGCCGGCACCGAGGGATCCCAGCACCACCCCGTCGGCCAGCACCACCCGGCGCAGCTGGGCGGCGTCGCCGCCGGCCACGGCGACCAGGGCAAGGTCGCGGCGCCGCCGTCGTACGCCGACCGCGAAGGCCGGCCCGACCAGCAGCACCACCTCGAGCAGGCCGAGCCCGCCGACCAGCACGCCGGTGCTCAGGTCGGCGGGGTCGGCCAGTCCGCGCTGCTCCGGCCAGTACCCGGGGCCGGCGGCCACCGGAGTCCGCGCGGTCACCACCATGCCCCGCTCGTTGAGCCGGTGGACCAGGCCGGCGTCCACCTCGCCGGGCACGTCGACCAGCCAGGTGGTCTCCGCCTCGGGATCGGTGCGTTGCCCGGCGGTGGGGTGCAGGGCGAGCAGCGGACCCAGCTCGTCCGGGAACTCGACCGTCCCGACCACCCGGTACGACCGGGAGCCGTCGGCGTTGCTGATCTGGTCGCCGACCCGGGTGTCGAGGCGACGCAGGGCGGCCGGGCTCGCCGCGATCTCGCCCGGGGCGGCCGGCACCCGACCGTCGCGCAGGCGCACCGTGCTGCGGGCGAGCGGGTCGGTGAGGTCGAGGGTGCGCCCCTGCACCGTCTCGTCGCGGTCGCCGATCCGGAACGTGACCGGCGTCCAGAGGCGTACCTGGGTGGCCCGGCTGCCCGGCCCGAGCAGCGCGGTCACCTGCTCGGCGGTGGCCACGCGGCCGAACGTCGGGTACTCGGCGTCGCGGGAGTGCCAGGCCTCGCCCCACTGGTCCTGGACGACCGGCCGGTCGCCCATCCAGCGCAGCGCCGCGTCGGCGATCCCGAGCTGCCGGTCGACCCGTTCCTGAGGGGTCAGCTGTCCCATGTCGTAGCTGGCCGCGAGGAACGCCAGCACCAGCACCGGCAAGGTGATCATGGAGAACACCAGCGTGGTCCGGCCCCGCGCCCGGCGCGCCTCCCGCCGGGCGATGCGCAGGGCCGCCCGCCAGGAGCCGACCAGCTCGGCCACCCGCCGCCGGCCGAGCGGTGCGCCGCCCTCCGGTGCGCCCGGCTGCCGGTCGCCCGGCGCTGGTCGGGCGCCGGCCCGCAGCCGGGTCCGTACGCTGGCGCGGACGCTCACCGCCCGCTACCGCTGAGCAGTTGCTCGACGCTGCCGAGCGGGGCCGTCGTGTCGACCAGCACCCCGTCCCGCAGGAAGATCACCCGGTCCGCCCAGCCGGCGTGCCGCGCCTCGTGGGTGACGAGCAGCCCGGCCGCGCCGGCGTCGACCCGGCGGCGCAACAGGTGCAGCACCGCCTCCCCGGTCTGCGAGTCCAGCGCCCCGGTCGGCTCGTCGGCCAGCACGAGCCGCCGCTCGCCGACCAGGGCGCGGGCGATCGCCACCCGCTGCTGCTGGCCGCCGGAGAGCTGGTCCGGGAAGCGGTCGCCCAGCTCGGGCAGGCCCACCTCGGCGAGTGCGGCCAGGGCCAGCTTGCGGGCCCGGCGTACCCCGGTGCCGTCGAGTTCCAGCGGCAGCGCGACGTTCTCCACCGCGCTCAGGCTGCCCAGCAGGTTGAGGTCCTGGAAGATGTAGCCGACCCGGCGTCGGCGCAGCTGGGCCAGGCCGCGGCGGTCCAGCCGCGCCAGCGGCTGCCCCTCGACGTGTACCTCGCCGGCGGTGGGGCTGTCCAGGCCGCCGGCGAGCGTCAGCAGGGTGGACTTGCCGGAGCCGGACGGGCCCATCACGGCCACCAGTTCGCCGGCCCGGACGGTCAGGCTCACCCCGCGCAGGGCGTGCACGGCGGCCGCGTCGGCCCCGTGGGTGCGGTGGACGTCACGCAGTTCGAGCACGGCGACGTCCGGTCCGCTCACCGCCGCGCCTCCTCGTCGACCGGGTGCACCGCCTGAGCCGGCGGTGCGGTCGCCTGCCGGCCGGGGTCGGGCGGGCGGTACCGCACCAGACTGGTCTCGCAGTGGTCCAACCAGCGCACCTCGGCCTCGGCCTGGAACACCATCGCGTCGAGCACCAGCCGCCAGGGCAGGTCCTCCGGCCGGTCGCTGGCGTACTTCAACCGGGTCAACTCCTGCAGGGCCCGCATGGTCGCGCTGCGCTGCGTCTGCACCACCGACCGCACGTCGACGCCGGGGGTGGTGAGCGCCAACGCCAGCTTGATCGCCAGCTCGTCGCGGGGCCGGTCGGTACGGCTGACCGGGGTGGCGAACCAGAGCGCCAGGTCCGCCCGCCCGGCGTCGGTGATCTCGTACGGGCGCTGGCCGGCCTCGCTCTCCGGCAGCGGGCGCACCAGCCCGTCCCGCTCCAGGCGGGAGAGCGTGGTGTAGACCTGCCCGATGTTCAGCGGCCAGGTCGAGCCGGTCGACTCCTCGAACGCGGCCCGCAGCTGGTAGCCGTACATCTTGCCGCGTTCGAGCAGGGCGAGCAGCCCGTGACGGATGGACATGGCCCGGAGTATGCATACCTGGTATGCGACCCGCAAGCTGGGCGGGAGCCGTCGGCGACGTCCACCCGGCGGAGACCGGTCAGGTCGGTCGGCCGGGGAACGGAACGGTCAGCGGGGTGAGCCCGGCGGCGCGCCGCCACCGGGTGGCCCGCACCGCGTAGTCGAGCAGGGCGTCCAGCGCCTGGTCCCGGTCGGCGCCGGTGGTGGCGGCCAGCGCCGCCCGCCAGTGCGCCGCGGTGCGCTCCTCGACCTCGACCGCCAGTCGCAGCGCGCTCGCCCGGTCGGTGACCGGGAACGGCAGGGCGTACCCGGCCTGGTCCGGTGGCACCGTCGCGCCCGTGGTGCTGAGCTGCACCACCAGCGCGTCGCGGCGGCGCCGGTGCGCGGCCTCGGACTGCCGGGCCACGGTGCGGACGGCGCCGGAGAGCCGGATCCCGATCGGGCCGTAGGCGTAGATCGCCGCGTACTCGGCGGTCAGCGCCGCGCCGAGCGCCTCGGCGGTGCTGACCGCTGCGCGCGCTGTCACTTCAGTGCCTCCAGGTGGGTGGCCCGGGCGGCCGCGACCGAGCCGAGCAGGGCGGCCCGCTCCGCGGGTGCCGCGGCGCAGGCGGTGACGGCGGCGTCCCGGCCGGCCCGTTCCCGCTGCACCAGGGCGGCGAGCGCGGTGTCCGGGTCGGCCGGCGGCGGGCCGCTCGGTGCCGCGGCGGTCGAGGGGAGCGGCACCCCGATGACCCGGGCCAGCTCGGCGGCGTGCGCCTGGTGCGCATCGGCGATCGGCGTGAGCCGGTCGGCCAGGTCCGGGTGGGCCCCGGCGGCCTCCCGGTAGCTCGCGGCGAGCGTCAGCGCCTCATCGAGCAGTGGTCGCAGGGGATCGGCCGCCGGGGTCGGCCCGCCGTCCCGGTCGAGAAGATCACAGCCGGTCAGCGGCACCGCCGCGCCACCGAGGGCCAGCAGGGCCCCGGCGCGCAGCAGTCGTCGCCGGGAATGCCCGGATGTCCCGTTGCGCTGTGCAGTCATGCCCGTTGCCACCGGACAAGTCAACACCATGTCCGGTCGTGCCCGGGTCATCGGCGTCGGTGCGCCGCCCGGCCGGGTGGCCGCCAGGCGCGTTACGCTCTGCGCAGCCACCGGCGCGTCCGCACCGGTGGCGAGCCGGCATTGGGCGGGACGACCAGGCAATCGGGTCGCCGTCGATCAGGAGAAGGGTGCGGAGATGACGCAGCGTGGCCGTGCCACCAGGTCGACCGGGCGGCCGCGCGGTGGCGAGCGCCCCGGTGGCGGTGACCGGCCCCGCGGGGGTGACCTCGCCGCCCGGCGCAACCGGTTGCGGGAGGTGATCGAGCCCGTCGTCACGGCCGCCGGCTACGACCTCGAGGACCTCAACGTTTCCCGGGCCGGCCGACGGCACGTGGTGCGGGTGATCGTGGACGCCGACGGCGGGATCAACCTGGACGCCGTCGCGAACGTGTCCCGGGCGGTCTCCACGGCGCTGGACGCCGCGGAGGAGTCCAGCGGCGACATCGTCGCGGGCGAGTACCAGCTCGAGGTCAGCTCGCCGGGCGTGGACCGGCCGCTCACCCTGCCCCGGCACTGGCGACGCAACGTCGGCCGGCTGGTCAAGGTGACCGCCCGGGGCGCGGGCGCGCTGCCCGGCCAGCGTGGCGAGCAGCCCGCCGGCGAACGGCAGCTGACCGGCCGTGTGGTCGAGGCTGACGACGAGGGCGTGGCGCTGGAGACCGATGCCGGCCGCGCGGAACTGACCTACGCCGAGCTCGGCCCCGGTCGGGTGCAGGTCGAGTTCAGCCGCCTCGACGAGATCGAGGAATCGGACGAGCTCGACGACGCCGGCGAGACCGGTGATTCAGACGACTTTGACGACGAAGATGATGTGGAGGACGAGGAGAGGTGAACATCGACCTCGCGGCGCTGCGCGCACTGGAGCGCGAGCGGGAGATCCCGTTCGACACGATCCTCGCGGCGATCGAGACCGCGTTGCTGACCGCCTACCGGCACACCGAGGGCGCCGAGCCGCACGCGCGTGTGGAGATCGACCGCAAGTCCGGCGCGGCCCTGGTGTACGCGCAGGAGATGGACGACGAGGGCGCCGTGGTGCGGGAGTGGGACGACACCCCGCACGACTTCGGCCGGATCGCGGCCATGACCGCCAAGCAGGTGATCCTCCAGCGGCTGCGGGAGGCCACCGACGAGGTGCACTTCGGCGAGTACGTGGGGCGCGACGGCGACCTGGTGACCGGCGTGGTGCAGGCGCACGAGGCGCGGGCGGAGAAGGGCATCGTCAGCGTCGACCTGGGCAAGCTGGAGGGCGTCCTGCCGCAGTCCGAGCAGGTGCCCGGCGAGCGGTACGTGCACGGTGAGCGGATCCGGTGCGTGGTGGTGCACGTGGCGAAGGGCCTGCGCGGGCCGCAGATCACCCTGTCCCGGTCGCACCCGGCGCTGGTGAAGAAGCTCTTCGCGCTCGAGGTGCCGGAGATCGCCGACGGCACCGTCGAGATCGGCGCCATCGCGCGTGAGGCAGGTCACCGCACGAAGATCGCGGTCCGCTCCGCGGCTCCCGGGGTCAACGCCAAGGGCGCCTGTATCGGCCCGATGGGCCAGCGGGTCCGCGCGGTGATGAGCGAGCTGCACGGCGAGAAGATCGACATCATCGACTGGTCGGACGACCCGGCCACCTTCGTCGGCAACGCGTTGTCGCCGGCCAAGGCGCTGCGGGTCGAGGTGGTCGACCTGGCCACCCGGACCGCCCGGGTGACCGTGCCGGACTTCCAGCTCTCGCTGGCCATCGGGCGGGAGGGGCAGAACGCCCGACTTGCGGCCCGGTTGACCGGTTGGCGGATCGACATCCGCTCGGACGCGGAGCAGGCGAACCCGGCCGCCCGGAGCGGAGCTGATCACGTCCCGGAGCCGGGCGGCGCGATCTCCGGCAGCTAGGGGTAGACTTTCTCAGTGACACGACGCGCGCAGCCGGAGCGCACCTGTGTGGGTTGCCGGCAGCGAGCGCCGGCGAGCGAACTTCTGCGGGTCGTCGCGGTCGGTGACGAGGCTGGCTACAGCCTCCGCCCCGATCCGATTCGCAGACTGCCGGGTCGGGGCGCGAACATGCACCCGGATCCGGCCTGCTTCGCGCTGGCAGTGCGGCGACGCGCTTTCGGGCGTGCGCTGCGCGTCGCCGGGGTCCCCGACCACGGCGAGCTTGCGGAGCACATCGATGCGTCAACCACGACGCCCGGTCAGCCCGACCGGGCGCGGGTCGCTAGCAAGGTAGGACGACCGACATGAGCACACGATGAAGTCCCTGAAATGACCAGGCTTCAAGTGCACGAGTGAGGTCGCTGCGGGTGCTGCCCGCACGACCTCGGAGTGAGGAGTGCAGTGGCAGGCAAGGCCCGCGTTCACGAGCTTGCAAAAGAGCTCGGGGTCGAGAGTAAGACCGTTCTCGCCAAGCTGAAGGAAATGGGCGAGTTCGTGAAGTCCGCGTCCAGCACCGTCGAGGCGCCCGTCGCCCGGCGGCTGCGTGGCGCATTCGTCGCGTCCGCCGGCACCTCGGCGCCGACCGCCCCGCCGGCGGCCGCCCCGAGCCCGGCACCGACCCCGACGCCGTCTCCGACCCCGGGTGCGCCCCGGGTCTCGGCCAAGCCGATGCCGCCGCGGCGGCCGGCCGCGCCGGCACCCGGTCCGAAGCCCAAGGGGCCGACGCCCGGTCCGGCGCAGCCCGCGGCCCCGGTCGCGAAGCCGGCGAGTGCGCACGACATCGAGGTGGCGGCCGCCGAGGCGCGTGCCGCCGCGCTGAAGGCTGAGCAGGAGGCCGCGGTCAAGGCCGCCCAGGCCGCCCGCCAGCAGCAGCGGGAGAACGTCCGCCGGGAGCCTCCGGCCGAGGGCGGTCCCCGTCCTGGCCCGCGTCCGGGTCCGAACGCGGCGCCGCCGCGTCCGGGTGCCCCGGCCGCCGGTCGTCCGGGCGCCCCGACGCCGGGCCCCGGTGCCCGTCCGGGCGGTCGTCCGCCGGCGCGCGGCGCCGGTAACAACCCGTTCGGTATCCAGGGTGGCCAGCAGCAGCGGCCCCCGGCGGCCGGCGCGGGTGGTCCGCGGCCCAGCCCGTCGGGCATGCCGCCGCGGCCGAGCCCGGCCTCCATGCCGCCTCGGCCCAGCCCGGCCTCCATGCCGAGCCAGCGTCCGTCCACGGGCCGTCCCGGCCCCGGTGGCGCTGGTCGTCCCGGTGGCGGCGCCGGTCGTCCGGGCGGCGGCGGTGGCGGTGGCTTCCGCGGCGGTCCCGGTGGCGGCGGCGGTGGCGGTGGCTTCCGCGGCGGTCCCGGTGGCGGCGGCGGTGGCGGTGGCTACCGTGGCGGTCCCGGTGGTGGCGGCGGTGGCGCTCCCGGTGGCGGTTTCCGGCCGGGTGCTCCGGCCGGTGGCGGCGGTCGTCCGGGTGCCGGTGGCCGTGGCCGTGGCGGCGGCGCCGCGGGTGCCTTCGGGCGTCCGGGTGGCCGGCCGACGCGTGGCCGCAAGTCCAAGAAGCAGCGCAGACAGGAGTTCGACAACCTGTCGGCTCCGACCATGAGCTCGGGTGCTCCCCGGGGTCAGGGTCAGGTCGTCCGGCTCTCCCGTGGCGCCTCGCTGTCGGACTTCGCCGACAAGATCAACGCCAACCCGGGTTCGCTGGTCCAGGAGATGTTCAACCTGGGCGAGATGGTCACCGCGACCCAGTCCTGCTCTGACGACACCCTGCTGCTGCTGGGTGAGCACCTGGGCTTCGACATCCAGATCGTCAGCCCGGAGGACGAGGACCGCGAGCTGCTCGCGCAGTTCAACATCGACCTCGACGCCGAGGTCGCGGAGGACCGTCTGGTCAGCCGTGCGCCGGTGGTGACCGTCATGGGTCACGTCGACCACGGTAAGACCAAGCTGCTCGACGCGATCCGTAAGGCGAACGTGGTGGCCGGCGAGGCGGGTGGCATCACCCAGCACATCGGCGCCTACCAGGTCCACGTCCCGCACGAGGGCGAGGACCGGGCGGTGACCTTCATCGACACCCCGGGTCACGAGGCGTTCACCGCCATGCGTGCCCGCGGTGCCCAGGTGACGGACATCGTGGTGCTGGTGGTCGCGGCCGACGACGGCGTGATGCCGCAGACCATCGAGGCGTTGAACCACGCCAAGGCGGCCGACGTGCCGATCGTGGTGGCGGTCAACAAGGTCGACAAGCCGGAGGCCAACCCGGACAAGGTCCGCCAGCAGCTGACCGAGTACGGGCTGGTCGCCGAGGAGTACGGCGGCGACACCATGTTCGTCAACGTGGCCGCGAAGCCCGGTATCGGCATCGACGAGCTGCTCGAGGCCGTCCTGCTGACCGCCGACGCGTCGCTGGAGCTGACCGCTCCGATCGACGGGCCGGCACAGGGTGTGGCGATCGAGGCGCACCTCGACAAGGGTCGCGGTGCGGTGGCGACGGTGCTGGTGCAGAAGGGCACCCTGCGGGCGGGCGACTCGATCGTCGCCGGTGGGGCGCACGGCCGGGTTCGGGCGATGCTCGACGAGAACGGCAACCAGGTCGCCGAGGCGGGCCCGGCACGTCCGGTGCTGGTCCTCGGTCTGACCGCGGTGCCGGGCGCCGGTGACACCTTCCTCGCCGCGGCGGACGACCGCACGGTGCGGCAGATCGCCGAGCAGCGGCAGGCACGGCGGCGGGCGGCGTCCTTCGCCAACTCGCGCGGCCGGGCCACCCTCGAGACGCTCATGGAGCAGCTCAAGGAGGGCGAGAAGACCTCGCTCAACCTGGTGCTCAAGGGCGACGGCTCCGGTTCGGTGGAGGCCCTCGAGGACGCGCTGTTCAACCTCGACATCCCCGAGGAGGTCCAGCTCAGGATCATCCACCGGGGCGTCGGCGCGATCACCGAGAGCGACGTCATGCTCGCGAGCGCCTCGTCCGAGGCGGTCACGATCATCGGCTTCAACGTGCGGGCCGCCAACAAGGTCCGCGAGATCGCCGACCGCGAGGGCGTGGAGATCCGGTACTACACGGTCATCTACCAGGCCATCGAGGAGATCGACGCGGCGCTCAAGGGGCTGCTCAAGCCGGAGTACGAGGAGGTCGAGCTGGGCTCCGCGGAGATCCGCGACGTGTTCCGCTCGTCCAAGATCGGCAACATCTCCGGTTGTATCGTCCGCTCCGGTGTCATTCGCCGCAACGCGAAGGCACGGCTGCTGCGCGACGGCGCGGTCGTGGCGGACAACCTCACGGTCAGCTCCTTGAAGCGGTTCAAGGACGACGCGACGGAGGTCCGGGAGGGCTTCGAGTGTGGTCTGACCCTGGGCGGGTTCAACAACGTCCAGGTCGGCGACATCATCGAGACCTTCGAGATGCGGGAGAAGCCGCGCGCCTGATCCTGCGGTGACAACGCTGATCAAGGGGTTTACGCCGGAAGGCGTAAACCCCTTGATCATGCGGGGTGGCATCCGGGTATCGTCCGGGACGATGTTCACCGGAACCGCGGTCTTCGACCTGCTGCTGCCGGGCGACTCCCGGTCGCTCAAGGCCAAGAGATCATACGTACGGCCGATCGTGGCGGCGCTGCGTCGCTTCGAGGTCTCGGCCGCTGAAGTGGGAGCGCTCGACCTGCACGGTCGAGCCGAGATAGCGGTCGCCGTGGTGGCCGCCGAGGCGGCGCACGTCGGCGAGGTGCTCGACTCGTGCGAGCGCCTGGTGGCCGGCCGACCGGAGGTCGAGCTGTTGTCGGTCCGGCGGCGGCTCCACGGCGCCGACGACTGAGGCCGCCGCCGGGCGGGCCGGCCGACGAGGGTACGCGGTACCGGTCGGTGGCGCCGCTGCCGGCGACGCGCGGCGTGCCGGGGGCCGCGGGTAGTGTTCGAGATGTTGGCCGGTCGGGGGCCGGGTGGCGGGTGCCGCCCGTTTCCGGCTGGGAGCGGGACACCGTGGAGGTGGCGGAGATGACGGATCCGGCCAAGGTACGCCGGCACGCGGAGCGGGTGCGCGAACTGGTCGCGTCGGTGGTGCGGAGCCAGATCAAGGACCCGCGGCTCGGCATGATCACCATCACCGACGCCCGGATCACCGCTGACCTGCGCGACGCCACGGTCTTCTACACCGTGCTCGGCGACGCGGCCGCCCAGTCGGGCACGGCCGCCGCGCTGGAGAGCGCCAAGGGTCTGCTGCGCAGCACGGTGGGCAAGGCCCTCGGGCTGCGTCACTCGCCGACGCTGACCTTCGTCCTCGACGACGTGCAGGACCAGGTCAAGCACATCGACGACCTGCTCGCCGCAGCCCGCAACGCCGACGCCGAGGTGCAGCGGCTGGCCGCCCAGGCCAAGTACGCCGGTGAGGCGCAGCCGTACCGGCTCGACGAGGAGACGGACGAGAGCGACGCCGAGGACGAGGACGACAACCCGCCCGCGGGCGGGGATCGGCGGTGACCGGGGCGGGTGTTCCGGCCGGCGCCGTCGTCGAGGCGGTGCCGGAGACCGGCCCGACCGCGGCCGACTGGGCCGCCGCCGAGGCTCTCATCCGTGAGCTGCCGCCGGACGGCCGGGTGCTGCTGATCTGCCACGTCAACCCGGACGGCGACGCGCTGGGCAGCATGCTCGGCTTCGGCCTGGGCCTGCGGCGGCTCGGCGTACGCCGGATGCAGGCCACCTTCCCGGGGCCGCCGGAGGTGCCCGAGCCGTTCCGTGGCCTCCCGGGCCTCGACCTGCTGGTGCCGGCGACCGAGGCGTACCCGGATCCCGATCTGGTCATCTGCTTCGACGCGGCGAGCGAGTCGCGCCTCGGCGAGCTGGTCGACCGGCTCGACACCGCGGGCGCCGCGCTGGTGCTCGACCACCACGCCTCGAACACGCGCTTCGGCGGGGTGCACCTGGTCGACTCGCGCGCCGCGGCCACCTCGGTGGTCGCCGAGCAGCTGCTGGCCCGGTTCGGCGTCCCGCTGGACGCCGGCATCGCCGAGTGCTTCTACGTCGCGCTGACCACCGACACCGGTTCGTTCCGGTTCGACGCGACCACGCCCGAGGTGCACCAACTGGCCGCCCGGCTGCTCGCCACCGGCATCCGTCCCGGTGATATCTCCCGGCGGGTCTTCGACACCCGACCGTTCGGGGCGATCCGGCTCTTCGGCGAGGTGCTCGGCCGGGCGCGGCTGGAGCCGGCCGCGGCCGCCGGCCGGGGATTGGTCTGGACCTGGGCCACTCTGGACGACCTGGCCCGGCACGACCAGCGTCCCTACGTGCTGGAGGCGCTGATCGACTCGGTGCGCTGCACGGCCGAGGCCGACGTGAGCTGCGTGCTGAAGCAGACCGTGCCCGGCGAGTGGGCGGTCTCGATGCGCAGCAAGGGGGCGGTGGACGTCAGCCGGGTGGCGGTGGCCCTCGGTGGCGGCGGGCACCGGTTCGCCGCCGGGTTCACCGGGCGGGGCGCGGCCGAAGAGGTCGTGGCGACGATTCGTGGGCAACTCGACGCGGCGCTGATCCCGACCGTGGTGGGCTGACGCCGGGGAAGATCGGGGTCAGCTCCGGGAGCGGCACCCTTCCCGCACCCGCCGCGGGCGGGGAGAATCACGGAATGGAGCAGCCCCACGACCTCACCGTCACCGTCGAGGCGCCCCGCGCCTGGGACCGTCCCGCCGTCTCCGTACCCGTGCTGGTCTGCCTCTCCCTGGTGGGCGGCCGATTCGCCTCCTTCTCCACCGAAGCCAATCTCTACACGCTCGGCACCGGCGGGGTGCTGATCTGGCTCGGACTGAGCAACCGGGTGCCGCGCCGGCCGGCGCCGGCCCGGCTGGGCACCGGCGCCGCGTGGTGGGCGCTACCGGTGGTGATCTTCGGGGTCTTCGAGGGCGCCACCTTCGTGCTCGCGGTGGGCGACGACTTCCCCACCTTCTCCCGGCTCGCCGATCCGCTGCTGGAGGACCAACTGGCCCGCTCTGCGGCCTGGTTCGCCTGGCTCGCCGCCTTCTGGGGGCTGGTGCGGCGATGATGCGGGCGCTCGCCATCGGTGGCTTCCTCGCCGCCATGGCGCTCTTCGCGACCATCGAGTGGCTGGCCCGCCGGGAGGGCTCCCGGATCCCCACCCTCGGCGAGGTCTGCGCGTACGTCATGCGCTACGAGGTGGGTCCGGTGCCGGTGGGCCGGATCGGTCTCTTCGGCTTCTGGTGGTGGCTGGGTTGGCACTTCCTGGCCCGCTGACGTCGCCGTCCCGACTGTCCAGATGCCGGGAACGAGGCGCAGCCCGGCTGACTGAACGCTAATTTGGGAACGGCCCTCGCCGCATTGATCGGCGCAGGTCACGGGGGTGGCGCCACACCCGGTGCCGCCTCTCTCCAGGGTCGACCGACCCGGGCTCACGCTGCCCAGCCGGCCGCTCCGGCAACCCCGGACCGCCGTCGAGGCGCTCAGCAGGACCGCCCGTGAGGGCCGCCGTCCGTCGGTGGCTCGCACCCTGGAAGGGAGCACCACGATGCCGAGCAAGCCCAAGACCGAGACCACTGACGACGCCCGCGAGCAGGCCCGCCGCGCGCTGCAGACGTCGATGGACACCCGTCAGTGAGCCGTACCGTCCGGCGGTGACGCCGCCGACGCCCCGCGCCGACAGCGTCACCGCCCCTCCGGCGTCGACGTCCTGACCCGACCGGCGCGCCGGTACCCGCCGGCTCCCGGCGGGCGCTACCGTCGCCCGGTGCACCGGATCCTGGTCGTCGGCAGCGCCGGGGCCGGCAAGACCACCCTCGCCCGCGAGATCGCCCGCCGGCTCGATCTCCCGCTGATCCACCTTGACCGGCACTTCTGGCAGCCCGGCTGGACGCCGCCCGGCGAGGCCCGCTGGCGTGAGACGGTCGCCGAGTTGGTTGCTCGACCCTCCTGGGTGATGGACGGCAACTACGGCGGCACTCTCGACCTGCGCCTGCCCCGGGCCGACCTGCTCGTCCTCTGTGATCTGCCCCGGCTGCGCTGCCTGGGCCGGGTGCTGCGCCGTCGTTGGGCGCACCGCGCCACCCCGCGCGACGACCTGCCCACCGGCTGCCAGGAGCGGATCGACCTTCAGTTCCTCCGCTACGTGTGGCGCTATCCCCGCGACTCGCGACCCCGGCTGCTCGCCGCGGTCGCGTCCCGGGCCCCGAACCTGCCGGTGGTCCGCCTGCGCGGTCGCGCCGACGCCCGCCGCTGGCTCAATTCGCTTCCCGCCGCCCCGCCCTGAGGCCCAGGACCCCCTGCGGTCCGGCGACCCCGAGTCTGCCGAGGAAGATCGACACCTTGTCGGCGGCATTGCGGTGTCCAACGCCTCAGGACCCCCCAATATCGGCGATACGGAGTGGATCACCACCTGAAGGGCCGTTCCGTAGCGAGATCTGGACCGGCGGGCGACGGCGGGCGTAAGTCATCAGCCGTCTTGCGCTCCTTACGGAGGTCGTGCCAGGATCGGCGGCGATGAGCCAGCCAGCCGCCTCCGTCACCGCGCCCGCCACCGGCGGGTCCGTCTCGCCGCGCCGGATCGCCGCGCTCGCCCTGCCGGCCCTCGTCGTGCTCGCCGCCGAGCCGCTCTACGTGCTGGTCGACACGGCCGTCGTCGGTCATCTCGGCCGGGTTCCGCTGGCCGCGCTCGCCGTCGGCGGCACCGTCATGACGCTCACCGCCTGGCTCGGCACCGTGGTCGCGTACGGCACCACCGGCCGCTCCGCCCGCCGGTTCGGGGCGGGCGATCGGGCGGCCGCCGTCGCCGAGGGCGTGCAGTCGTCCTGGCTCGCGTTCGGCGTGGGGCTGCTGGTCGCGATCGGCATGCAGCTCGGCGGCGGGGCGCTGGCCCGTACCCTCGTCGGCGCCCCCGGCGAGGTGGCCGACGCCGCCGCGCAGTGGCTGCGGATCGCGTCGCTCGGCGCCCCGGGCCTGCTGCTCGCCGCGGCCGGCAACGGCTGGCTGCGCGGCATCCAGGACACCCGTCGTCCGCTGCTCTTCGTGCTCGGCCCCAATCTGCTCTCCGCCCTGCTCTGCCCGCTGCTGGTCTACCCCGCCGGGCTGGGTCTGGCGGGCTCGGCGGTGGCCAACGTGGTCGCGCAGACCATCGCCGGTGGGCTCTTCGCCGCGGCGCTGATCGCCGAGCGGGTCTCGCTGCGGCCCCGGCCCCGGCTGATCCGGCAGCAACTGGTGCTCAGCCGCGACCTGCTCATCCGCGGCGCCGCGTTCCAAGCGAGCTTCCTCTCCGCGACCGCCGTGGCGGCCCGCTTCGGCGCGGCGGCGGTGGGGGCGCACCAGATCGCCCTGCAACTGTGGTTCTTCACCGCGCTGGTGCTCGACGCGCTCGCGATCGCCGCCCAGTCGCTGATCGGCGCCGCGCTCGGCTCCGGAGACGCCGCCGCAGCCCGGGCGCTGGCCCGCCGGATCGGGCTGCTCGGCGGCGTCTGCGGCCTCGGTTTCGCGGTGCTGATCGCCGCCAGCGCCGGGGTGCTGCCCTCCTGGTTCAGCTCCGACCCGCAGGTCCGTGAGCAGGCGATGGTGGCCTGGCCGTGGTTCGTCGCGATGCAGCCGCTGGCCGGGGTGGTCTTCGCCCTGGACGGCGTGCTGATCGGCGCCGGCGACGTCCGCTACCTGCGCAACCTCACGGTGGTGGCCGCGCTGGGCGGCTTCCTGCCGGCGATCTGGCTGGCCTACGGGCTCGATCTGGGGCTGGGCGGCATCTGGGCCGGGCTCACCCTCTTCGTGGTGCTCCGGCTGGTCGCCCTGCTGCTGCGGCTGCGCTCCGGCGGCTGGGCGGTGGTCGGCGCGGTCCGCTGACCGGCGGCCTCAGCACTCCTCGCCGTCGCCCGGACGCCAGTCGGGCTGGTAGACGTCGCCGGTCGGGCCCGGGGTGGGGATACGGATACCCAACCGGTCCTTCTCCGCGAGTGCCAGATAGCCGCGCTTGATCGCGGCGCAGTCGGCGTTCTGCAGGGTGCTGGCGGCCTCCTGCACCCAGAGGCCGCGGGACGCCGGCAGGACGTCGGCCGGCAGCGGCAGGTGCCAGACCACCCGGTCGCGGACCGTGACCAGCTCCGCCCCGGGCGGATACTTCTGCGCCTGCCACAGGTCGAAGGAGTAGACCCAGAGGAAGCTCGTGGTGATCTCGAGGACGCGGATGCCGTCGCCGTCGGTGGTCGCGCGGTAGGTGATCGTGCCCTTCGCCCGGACGCCGTCCTGCTCCACCCAGTCCGGGTCGGCGTCCCGGTCGATCCGGGTCGCGTAGTTCAGGGCCACGCCGTCGGTCAGGTCGCCCCGGATGTCGGCCCGGTTGTCCGGGGCCAGCAGGGCGAGGAAGGGCTTCGCGTCGTTCGCCGCGACCATCGAGCGGTCGAGTCGCGCCTTGATGAGCGCCTGCCGTACCCGGCCCAGCCCGTCCGCGACCTGCTTGGTGCTGAACGGTCCGGCCGCGCGGGCGGCCGGCAGTTCGATCGCGTCGGCCCCCACCGCGAAGGACTCCGCGGGGGTGCCGACGTACACCCCGAGGGTGTTGCCGCTGGCGTCGGTGGGTCTCGTGTCGACGGTCCGGTCGCGGCGTGGCAGCAGCGGTTCGCCGTCGCTCATCCGCTGGCGGAAGCTGATCGCGCTCACAGCCAGCACCACGACCAGGCCGGCGGCCATCAGGGCGCCGACGCCGCCGAGCAGCTTGCCGCCGTGCTCCTCCCAGCCCAGCCGGAACCGCTCGGATCCGGTCAACGGGTGCTCCGTCCGCGGCTCACGCATCCAGTCCGGGATCCGGACCGGCGGGTCGTCGTCCACGTCGGGCACGACGGTGCGGGTCGGGGTGGGGGCGGAAGGATCGATGCTCATACGGGGTCGGTCCAGGGGGCGAGGCGGCGAGGGGCGCATGATCATCGCATCCGCCGGTGCCCGGTGCGGGCCGCGATCGCTGTCCCCGGGTGATCCGAGCCTTCCGACCGATCTCCGTACCAGCCGAACGCCTGACCACGCCGGCGGCGCCCGGCCAGGCAGCGGCGCCCGTGGGGTCGTCTGGCAGGCTTGGGTGTCGTGAGCACAGACGGTCTGATCGTGGTCGACAAGCCCGGCGGCATGACGTCGCACGACGTGGTGGCGCGGATCCGCCGGTTGGCCCGGACCCGTCGGGTGGGCCACGGCGGCACGCTCGACCCGATGGCGACCGGGGTGCTGGTGATCGGTGTGGGCCGGGCCACCCGGCTGTTGACGTACGTGATCGGCGCGGGCAAGAGCTACACCGCCACGATCCGGCTCGGCCAGGCCACCGTGACCGACGACGCCGAGGGGGACGTGATCTCCACCACCCCGGCGGGGCGGATCACCGACGAGGCGATCCGGGACGCGCTCGCCCCGCTGACCGGCGAGATCGACCAGGTGCCGAGCGCGGTGAGCGCGATCAAGATCAACGGACAGCGGGCGTACAAGCGGGTACGCGAGGGGGAGAGCGTCGAGCTGCCGGCCCGCCGGGTCACCGTCTCCCGGCTGGAGCTGCTCGCCGTCCGGCGCGACCAGCCCGACGTGATCGACGTGGACGTCGACGTGACCTGCTCGTCCGGCACGTACATCCGGGCCATCGCCCGGGACGTGGGCCTCGCCCTCGGGGTGGGCGGGCACCTGACCGCGCTGCGGCGTACCGCGGTGGGCGGCTTCGGGCTCGCGGAGGCCGCCACGCTCGACGAGCTGGAGGAGCGCGCGCCGGAGGTGGTCACCCTGCCGCTCGCCGCGGCGGCCGAGCGGTTCTTCGCGCGCCGGGACGCGACCGCCGCCGAGGCGACCGTGCTCTCCCATGGCGGGCCGCTGGACCCGGCCGGCATCGCCGGGCCGTACGCCGTCTTCGACCCGGCCGGCGGCCTGATCGCTATCGTCAGCGAGCGGGACGGCCGGGCCCGCGCGGAGATCGTGCTCGCGCCGGCCTGACGGCGGGGCGGGGCCGGCGGTAAACCGGCGGGTTCGCGGGGCAGGCCGGCGGGGCCGGACGGAGAGCAGGGGAGAAGCGGCATGCAGCGGTGGCGGGGGTACGACGCGGCGCCCGGTGGATGGGGGCGCTCCGTCGTCACCATCGGTGTCTTCGACGGCGTGCACAAGGGGCACCAGGCGACCATCGGGCACACCGTGGCCCGGGCGCGGGAGTTGGGCGTGCAGTCGGTGGTGGTCACCTTCGACCCGCACCCGGCCGAGGTGGTGCGCCCCGGCTCGCACCCGGCGGTGCTCACCGAACAGGCGCGCAAGGCTGAGTTGATCGAGGCGCTCGGCGCCGACGTGCTCTGTGTGGTGCCGTTCACCCCTGAGTTCTCCCGGCTGTCGGCCGAGGCGTTCGTGCACGACGTCCTGGTCGAACACCTGCACGCCGCGCTGGTGGTGGTCGGTGACAACTTCCGCTTCGGCCACAAGGCGGCCGGTGACGTGGCGCTGCTGGAGCGGCTGGGCCGGACCTTCGGCTTCGGGATCGAGGCCGCCCCGCTGGTGGCGGCGGACGGCACCGTCTTCTCCTCGACGTACATCCGCTCCTGCGTCGACGCCGGGGACGTGGGCGCCGCGGCGGCCGCCCTGGGCCGGCCGCACCGGGTGGAGGGCGTGGTGGTCCGGGGCGACCAGCGCGGCCGCGAGCTGGGCTTCCCGACCGCCAACCTGCTCTGCCACCGGTACGCCGCGATCCCCGCCGACGGGGTCTACGCCGCCCGGCTGATCCGCCGGGGCCAGCGGGAGCCGCTGATGGCGGCCGTCTCCGTCGGCACCAATCCGACCTTCTCCGGCCGGGAGCGGCGGGTGGAGGCGTACGCCCTGGACTTCGACGGTGACCTCTACGGGGAGCGGCTGGCGCTGGACTTCGTGGCGCACCTGCGCGGTCAGGTGCGCTACGACTCGATCGAGCCGTTGATCGCCCAGATGCAGCAGGACGTCGAGCGGACCCGCCGGGCGCTCGGCTGACCACCCCGGGCGCCCCGTCGGGTGCTCGCGGCGGCGCGGCGCGAACCCGGCACGTGGCCCTTGACCGGGTGCTCCCGGC
Source organism: Micromonospora sp. NPDC093243 (assembly GCF_044753725.1). Lineage (NCBI taxonomy): Bacteria > Bacillati > Actinomycetota > Actinomycetes > Micromonosporales > Micromonosporaceae > Micromonospora > Micromonospora sp. NPDC093243. Next base: position 576,005 of record NZ_JBIVNT010000003.1, read on the forward strand.
GACAACTGGTAGTCTGGCGGGGACGTCGGATGACCGACGTGGGGCCTCGCGTGCCTGCTCGACGCCGCGGGTGCGAGGTGCCGGTCCGAGTCCGGTCCACCGGACGGACGGCGGACATCATTGATCAACCCATCGAAACAGGGAGAACATGGCGCTCGACCAGGAAGCCAAGGCCAAGATCCGCTCGGAGTACGCGACCGCCGAGGGCGACACCGGTTCGCCGGAGGTGCAGGTCGCGGTCCTCACCAAGCGGATCGCTGAGCTGACCGAGCACCTGAAGGTGCACAAGCACGACCACCACAGCCGCCGTGGGCTGCTGCTGCTGGTCGGCCGTCGCCGTCGGCTGCTCAACTACGTCCAGAAGAAGGACATCAACCGCTACCGGTCGCTCATCGAGCGGCTCGGCCTGCGCCGATGACGTGACGGGGGAGTGGCCACCGGGCCGCTCCCCCGTTTCCGGTACCACAGAAGAACAGGGCCGCGCGACCACCCGACAGGGAGCCGGTCAGCGTACCGGTCTCCGGTAGTGGCCCCCGGGAATCCCGGCATCATGCCGGCCACCCGGGCGCTTCGATCGAAGACCGGCCGTCTGAGCAGCTCCCCGTGTCGTGGGCCCACGACGCGAAGGAGCACGACAGCACATGACCGAGACCAACCTCGGCACCGAATCCCGCACCGCCGTGATCGACAACGGGTCCTTCGGCACCCGTGAGATCACCTTCTCCACCGGCCGGCTCGCCCGTCAGGCCGCCGGCTCCGTCGTCGCCCAGCTGGGCGAGACGGTGGTCCTCTCCGCCACCACCGCCGGCAAGCAGCCGAAGGAGCAGTTCGACTTCTTCCCGCTGACCGTCGACGTCGAGGAGCGGATGTACGCCGCGGGCCGGATCCCCGGCTCGTTCTTCCGCCGCGAGGGCCGGCCCAGCGAGGACGCCATCCTCACCTGCCGGCTGATCGACCGGCCGCTGCGCCCGTCGTTCGTCAAGGGCCTGCGTAACGAGGTCCAGGTCGTCGAGACCGTCCTCGCGCTCGACCCGCAGCACCCGTACGACGTCGTGGCGATCAACGCCGCCTCGATGTCCACCAAGCTCTCCGGCCTGCCGTTCTCCGGCCCGATCGGGGCAACCCGGGTCGCGCACATCGACGGCCAGTGGGTCGCCTTCCCGACCCTGGAGGAGCTGGCCCGGGCCACCTTCGACATGGTCGTGGCCGGCCGCACCCTGCCCGACGGCGATGTCGCGATCATGATGGTCGAGGCCGAGGCGACGCCGAACGCGGTGACCCTGATCGCGGGCGGCGCCACCGCGCCGACCGAGGAGATCGTGGCCAGCGGCCTGGAGGCCGCGAAGCCGGCGATCCGCGAGCTGTGCCGCGCGCAGAGCGAGCTGGCCGAGGTGGCCGCCAAGCCGGTCGCCGAGTTCCCGGTCTTCCTGGACTACCAGGACGACGCCTTCGCGGCGGTGGCCGACCTGGCCCGCGCCGAGGTGGCCGAGGCGCTCCAGATCGCCGGCAAGGCCGACCGCGAGGAGGCCCTGGACCGGGTCAAGGCCAAGGTCGCCGAGGAGCTCGGCGGTCGGTTCGAGGGCCGGGAGAAGGAGCTCAGCGCCGCCTTCCGGTCGCTGACCAAGTCCGAGGTGCGCAACCGGGTGCTGCGCGAGCAGATCCGCATCGACGGCCGCGGCCCGCGCGACATCCGTCCGCTGACCGCCGAGGTCGGCGTGCTGCCGCGGGTGCACGGCTCGGCGCTGTTCGAGCGGGGCGAGACCCAGATCCTCGGCGTCACCACGCTCAACATGCTGCGCATGGAGCAGATGGTCGACACCCTCTCCCCGGAGAACCGCAAGCGCTACATGCACAACTACAACTTCCCGCCCTACTCGACCGGTGAGACCGGCCGGGTCGGCTCGCCGAAGCGGCGCGAGATCGGCCACGGCGCGCTCGCCGAGCGGGCGCTGATCCCGGTGCTGCCGTCGCGCGAGGAGTTCCCGTACGCCATCCGGCAGGTCTCCGAGGCGCTCGGCTCCAACGGCTCCACCTCGATGGGTTCGGTCTGCGCCTCGACGCTGGGCCTGCTCAGCGCCGGTGTGCCGCTGAAGGCGCCGGTCGCCGGCATCGCCATGGGCCTCATCTCCGACGAGGTCGACGGCAAGACCCAGTACGTGACGCTGACCGACATCCTCGGTGCCGAGGACGCGTTCGGTGACATGGACTTCAAGGTCGCCGGCACCCCGGAGTTCGTCACCGCGCTCCAGCTCGACACCAAGCTCGACGGCATCCCGTCGGACGTGCTGGCCGCCGCGCTGCAGCAGGCGAACGAGGCCCGGCAGACCATCCTCGGCGTGATGCAGGCGGCGATCGAGGCTCCGGCCGAGATGTCGGAGTACGCGCCGCGGGTCACCACCGTCAAGATCCCGGTCGACAAGATCGGCATGGTGATCGGCCCGAAGGGCCAGACCATCAACGCCATCCAGGACGAGACCGGCGCCGAGATCTCCATCGAGGACGACGGCACGATCTACGTCGGTGCGACCAACGGCCCGTCGGCCCAGGCCGCGGTGGACCGGATCAACGGCATCGCCAACCCGACCCTGCCGAAGGTGGGGGAGCGGTTCCTCGGCACGGTGGTCAAGACCGCCGCGTTCGGCGCGTTCATCTCGCTGCTGCCGGGTCGCGACGGCCTGCTGCACATCTCCAAGGTGGGCGACGGCAAGCGGGTCGAGAAGGTCGAGGACTTCCTCAACGTCGGCGACCGGGTCGAGGTGGAGATCGCGGACATCGACGCCCGCGGCAAGATCTACCTGGACAAGGTCCGCCCGGAGGGCGCCGAGGCGCCGGCCGCCACGGAGGCCGCCGACGGCGAGCGTCCGGCTGGCCGCGACCGCGGCGACCGGGGCCCGCGGGACCGTGGTGACCGGGAGCGCGGCGGCAGCCGTGGCCCGGAGCGCGGTGACCGTGGCCAGGGTGGTCAGGGCGGCGAGGGTGGCGAGGGCGGCGAGCGTCCGCGCCGCCGGACCCGGCACAGCTGACCGTCCGTACCGCAGCACCTCCACCCCTCGTCGATCTGGGAGCAACACGTGAGTCGGGCCATTCGTGCGCCGTTTCCGCCGGATCGACGGGGGGTGGCTCCGTCCGGGGCCGCCGGGGCGGGTCGCTCCGGCGGCGCCGCCCGAGCGGTGACCCGGACGATCAGCGACGACCCGCTGGGCGGCACGGTACGGCGTACCGTGCTCCCCAGTGGGCTGCGCGTGCTCACCGAGGCGATCCCGGCGATGCGCAGCGTGTCGTTCGGCATCTGGGTGGCGGTCGGCTCGCGCGACGAGACCGGCCCGCAGTCCGGTGCCGCGCACTTCCTGGAGCATCTGCTCTTCAAGGGCACCCGCAAGCGCAGCGCGCTGGAGATCTCCTCGGCGATCGAGGCGGTGGGCGGCGAGACCAACGCCTTCACCACCAAGGAGTACACCTGCTACTACGCCCGTGTGCTGGACGAGGACCTGCCGCTGGCGATCGACGTGATGTGCGACCTGGTCGCCGACTCCGTGCTGGAGGAGGCGGACGTCGAGACCGAGCGGGGCGTGATCCTCGAAGAGATCGCCATGCACGACGACGAGCCCGGTGACGAGGTGCACGATCTCTTCGTCCAGGCCGTCTACGGCGACCATCCGCCGGGCCGGCTGATCTCCGGCACCGAGGAGACGGTCACCCCGATGACCCGGCGGCAGATCCAGGACTTCTACCGCAGCCGCTACACCGCTCCGCAGATCGTCATCGCCGCCGCCGGCAACCTGGACCACGCCGCGGTGGTCAAGCTGGTCCGGCAGGCGCTGCGCGACACCCCACTGGACACCGACGCGGCGGTGCCCGCGCCGCACCGCTCGACCACCCCGGCCGTACGCACCCAGCCGGCGACCACCCTGGTCGAGTCGAAGGAGACCGAGCAGGCGCACGTCATCCTCGGCTGCCCGGGCATCGACCGGGCCGACGATCGCCGGTTCGCCCTGGGCGTGCTCAACAACGTGCTCGGCGGGGGCATGTCCAGCCGGCTGTTCCAGGAGATCCGCGAGCAGCGCGGCCTGGCCTACTCGGTCTACTCCTACGCCAGCCAGTACGCCGACACCGGCCTCTTCGCCGTCTATGCCGGCTGCGCGCCGGGCAAGGTCGACGAGGTGCTTCAGCTGACCCGCGCCGAGCTGGCCCGGGTGGCCGCCGGTGGGCTGACCGAGTCCGAGGTGGCCCGGGGCAAGGGGATGTCCAAGGGGTCGTTCGTGCTGGGCCTGGAGGACACCGGCTCGCGGATGAGCCGGCTGGCCAAGGGCGAGCTGCTCTACGGCGACCTGATGCCGGTCGACGAGCTGCTCTCCCGGGTCGACGCGGTGACCGTCGAGGAGGTCAACACCCTCGCCGCCGAGCTGCTCGCCCGGCCGATGTCCCTGGCCGTGGTGGGCCCCTTCGCCCCGAAAGACTTCACCACCCTCTGACCCGCGCCTTCTGCCGGCGTCGATCATGCAGTCGTGGTGCCAGGCTCAGCCACATTCGCGCCTTTCATCACCCACCACAACTGCATGATCGACGGGATGGGCCGGGTGGCGGACCGCGGGGTGTTGGGCGGCCTGGTTGGGATAGGTTGTGGCCCGTGAGTGACGAGCAGGAGAGAAACCCGGTCGAGCCGCTGCGGGTGGGCGTGTTCGGTGCCCGGGGCCGGATGGGCGTCGAGGTGTGCAAGGCGGTCGACGCGGCGTCCGACCTGGAGTTGGTGGCGGTGATCGACCAGGGCGACGGCCTCTCCGCCGCCTCGGACGCCGGCGCCGAGGTGGTCGTCGACTTCACCACCCCGGACGTCGTCATGGACAACCTGCACTGGTGCATCGACCAGGGCATCAGCGTGGTGGTCGGCACGACCGGCTTCACCGAGCAGCGACTGCAGCGGGTGCGCGGCTGGGTGGCCGGCAAGCCCGGGGTCGGCGTGGTGATCGCCCCCAACTTCGGCATCGGCGCGGTGCTGATGATGCAGTTCGCCGCCCGCGCGGCCCGGCACTTCGAGTCGGTCGAGATCATCGAGCAGCACCACCCGCGCAAGCTCGATGCGCCCAGCGGCACGGCGACGCACACCGCCCGGCAGATCGCCCAGGCCCGGGCCGAGGCCGGTCTCGGGCCGGTGCCGGATGCCACGAAGGACGAGGTTCCGGGTGCCCGTGGCGCCGAGATCGACGGCGTACGCGTGCACGCGGTGCGGGCCACCGGGCTGGTCGCGCACCAGGAAGTGATCTTCGGGACCACCGGAGAGACGCTGACCATCCGGCACGACTCGTACGACCGGGCCTCGTTCATGCCCGGGGTGCTGCTGGCCGTCCGCGCGGTGCGCAACCGCCCCGGCCTCACCGTCGGCCTGGACGCCCTGCTCGACTAGCTCGACGCCGATTATCGCGTGGCCGCCATGCCGGCGCGGTCCTAGGCTGCCCCGGTGATTGATGCTGATTACCGCGATCGGGACGGGCGCCGGGTCACCCTCCGCCCGGTGGACGACGACAACTGGCGGACGGTGGCCGACGTCGCGCCCCGTGACGACCAGCGGAACTGGGTGGCCGCGCTGGCCGCCCGGTACCTGCTGCTGACCAGTCGCAGCGAGGTGTGGCGGTCGCTCGCGGTGTACGCGGACGAGACCGTCGTCGGCCACGTCATGTGGGGCGTGGACGACGACGGTTCGCACTGGATCGGCGGCATGGTGATCGACGCGGCGGAGCAGGGCCGGGGAGTCGGCCGAGCCACCGTGGCCACGCTCGCCGGCTGGCTGGCCGTTCGGGACGGCAACCCGCCGGTCCGGCTGTCGTACCACCCGGAGAACACCGCCGCCGCGGCCCTCTACACCGCTCTCGGCTTCCGCCCCACGGGAGTGGTGGAAGACGACGAACTGGTGGCCGAGCTGACCACCCCGCCCACCCCGTGAACCGGTCGATCATGAGGTTGCGGTCGTTCTGGAGATCCAGAACGCCGTCAACCTCATGATCGGCGCTGGTGCGGAGCAGGCGGGGTCAGCTGTGGGTGGGGGTCGCGGTCGGAGCGGGACGTGGGGCCGGGACGGCCGGGGTCTGATCGCTGATCACGGTCAGTGGCGCGGGTAGGCCGGTGACGGTGGGGTGGCCGGCGCGGTCGACCGTCACCGTGACCGGGGCGCCGGCGACCCGCAGCCGGTCCACCGTGACCGCGCCCAGCTCCGGCCCGGCCAGCGGCGCGAGCCGGACGGTGCCGCCGGGCACGTCCGGGTAGAGCCCGGCGGCGGCCTGGACCAGCAGCACCCCAGCGGCCGCTGCCCAGGCCTGCGGCCGGCACGCCGCGGGGTACGGCACCGGACGGCCGACCAGCGACCGATCGTCGCCGCCGTACAGCTCGGGTAGCCGGTAGTCGAACGCCTCGGCCGCGCCGAGCAGCCCGTCGGCGAGGCCGAGCGCGGCGTCCCGGAAGCCGGCTCGGGCCAGCCCGGCGAGCACGATCGCGGTGTCGTGCGCCCAGATCGACCCGCAGTGGTACGACAGCGGGCTGAACCCGGCGTCGTCGGTGGACATGGTGCGCAGGCCGAACCCGCCGGCCAGCGCGTCGCTGCCGAGCAGCCGGGCCACCTGCGCCTCTTCCTCGCCGGAGAGCAGCCCGGTGCCGAGCAGGTGGCCGATGTTGCTGGTCAGCGAGTTGACCGGGCGCTTGTCCCGGTCCAGGGCGAGCGCCGGCTGGGGGCCGTGCGGCCCGTCCACCCAGAACGCGGCCCGGAACCGGCGGGCCAGCCGGTCGGCGTACCCGCGCCAGCGCTCCCCGCCGGGGCGGTCGAACGCGTCGAGCAGCGCGGCGGCGTGAACGGCCGCCTCGTGCGCGTAGCCCTGCACCTCGGCCAGCACGATCGGCGAGGTGGCCAGGGTGCCGTCGCGGAACCGGACGGCGTCGCCGGAGTCCTTCCACCCCTGGTTGGCCAGGCCGTGACCGGTGGTGTCGATGTATTCGACCAGCCCGTCGCCGTCGGCGTCGGCGTGGTCGGCGAGCCAGCCCAGCGCCGCCTCCAGGTGTGGCAGCAGCGGCTCGACCTGCTCGGCGGGCAGGCCCCAGCGCCAGGCGTCGTGCAGCAGGTTGATCCAGAGCATGGTCGCATCGACCGTGCCGTAGTAGGCCGGCGGCAGCCGCAGCGCGTCGTCCAGCGTGAACTCGTGCCGCCGCAGCTCGTGCAGGATCTTGCCGGGCGCCTCACCGGTGCGCGGATCGACCCGGGTGCCCTGCCGGCGGGCGAGCACCCGGAGCGTGCTGGCGGCCAGCTCGGTGCCGAGCGGCAGCATCATCCGGGCGGCCCAGAGGCTGTCGCGCCCGAAGAGGGTGAGGAACCAGGGCACCCCGGCGCCGAGGAAGACGTCGTGCGGTGCGCCGGTCTCGGCCAGCCGCAGGCCGCGCAGGTCGTCCAGGCTGCGGTCGAGGAGCCGAACCAGCCGCCGGTCGTCGGCCCGCAGCGCCGGCCGGGACCAGGTGGGTTCGCCCGGCGGGCAGACCACCACCGCCCGCGGGTCGTCGACGGTCAGCCGCCAGTGCAGCACCGCCGTGCCGCCGGGCGGCAGCTCGACCGGCCAGGTCAGCCGGGGCGTGCTGGCCCGCTCGCCGGTGGCCTCGGTCTCGGCGTCGTCGCCGGTCACGGTGACCGTGATGCCGTCGGCCGCCCAGGTCAGCTCGCCGGGCCGGCCGGTCTTGGCGGTCAGCGCCTCGGTGGCGCCGCCGGACTTCACCACCTCGATCGGGGCCAGGTCGCAGCCGAGCTCGACGCTGACCCGGGCCCGCACCGGTACCGAGGCGGTGGAGACGACCCGCAGCTCCTCGCTGAGCCCGCGCGGGGTGAGCCGGCGCAGCCGTTCGATCCGGACGGTCGGGTCGGGGGTCGGGTCGCCGAGCCACCGGGCCAGGCCGACGAAACGCACGGCGTGCGGACCGTCGGCGCCCTGGGTGAGCCCTTCGGGTTCCCGGCCGTCGACTCGCAGCTCGGCCCGGGAGAGCACCCGGGCGTCGGCGTGGAAGACGCCTTGGACACCGGCCGGGCGGATCTGCCCGGTCGCATCCCCCAGCGCGCTGGTGGGGGCGAGGACGGTACCCACCAGCTCGTGCAGCAGGGGTTGCAGAAGGCGTTCGGTCACGGTGCGGCTCCAGATCCTGTGGGGGCGGGACGGACGTCTTGACAACTCGTCCCGGGCGGTGCAAAGTGCGAAACATTCCAGAAACTTGAACGATCTAATCCTGCCGTATCCAAATTGGATCGTTCAAGATGGCGAGAGGGATTTTGTGGCCGAAAAGGTGACCATCGCGACGGTGGCCCGGCACGCCCACGTGAGCCGCCAGACCGTCTCCAACGTGATCAACGCGCCGCACATCGTGCGCGAGGAGACCCGGCAGCGGGTCCAGGAGGCGATCAGCGTCCTCGGCTACCGGGCCAACCAGGCCGCCCGGCAGATGCGCACCGGCCGTTCGCAACTGATCGCCGTCCGGATCGAGCCGACCCGGGACGGGATCAACGGCTCGGTGCTCGACCGGTTCCTGCACGGCCTCACCGAGGCCGCCGAGACCGCGGGCTACCGCACCCTGCTCTACACCGCCGCCGACGACCAGCAGGAGATCGCCACCTACGACGACCTGCTCAGCGCGTACGACCTGGATGCCTTCGTGCTGACCGGCACCGACCACGGCGACCCCCGTACGGCCTGGCTCGCCGAGCGCGGCGTGGCCTTCGTGACCTTCGGCCGGCCGTGGGACGACCCGACCGCACACCCGTGGGTCGACGTCGACGGCGCCGCCGGCACCGCCCGGGCCACCGCCCACCTGTTGACCCGCGGCCACCGCCGGATCGGTTTTCTCGGCTGGCCCGCCGGGTCCGGCGTCGGCGACGACCGGCGTGCCGGCTGGCGGGAGACGCTGCGCGCGGCCGGGATCGACCCGACCGACCTGGACCGGGCCACCGAGGACGGCGTCGCCGAGGGCGAGCGGTTGATGCGCGACCTGCTCGTCGCCGCCGAGCCGCCGACCGCCGTGGTCTGCGCCAGCGACTCGCTCGCGCTCGGGGCCATGCAGGCCGTCCGCGGCGCCGAGCCGGCGGTCGCGGTGATCGGCTTCGACGACACCCCGGTCGCCGCCGCGATCGGGTTGACCAGCGTCAGTCAGCCCCTCGCCGAGGCCGCCGCGAGCTGCGTGGACCTGCTCACCGCCGTCCTCGACGGCGACCAACAGACCCCTGCCCCCGTGCTGCTCCAGCCCTCGCTGGCCCTGCGGCACACCGCTTAACCCCCTTCCCCCAACAGGAGAACCAGATGGCACCTCGAACCCTCACCCGGGCGACGGTGGCCGGCCTCGCCGCCGTCGCCCTGCTCGGCTCCGCCGCCTGTGGCAGCGGCTTCGACGACAACTCGGGTGACGCCGCCCAGTCCAGCGGCCCGGCGAACATCCAGATCCTGATCGGCTCCTCCGGCGACGCCGAGACCAAGGCGGTGCAGGACGCGGCGGCCAAGTGGGCCAGCAGCTCCGGCAACACCGCCACGGTGACCGCCGCGCAGGACCTCACCCAGCAGCTCGGCCAGGCCCTCGCCGGCGGCACCCCGCCGGACGTCTTCTACGTGGACGCGACCCGGTTCGCCGATTACGCCAGCGTCGGCGCCCTCGAGCCGTACGGCGACAAGATCAGCAACACCGGCGACTTCTACGAGAGCCTGCGCACCACCTTCACCTACGACGGCAAGCTCTACTGCGCGCCGAAGGACTTCTCCACCCTCGCCCTGCAGATCAACACCGACCTCTGGACGAAGGCCGGCCTGACCGACGCGGACGTGCCGACCACCTTGGACCAGCTCACCGCGACCGCCCAGAAGATCAAGGCCAAGGGTCAGGTGGCGCTGGCGCTGGGAGACACCCGGGACCGGATCGGCGCCTTCATGGTGCAGAACGGCGGCTGGCTGATGAGCAAGGACGGCAAGCAGCCCACCGCCGACACGGCGGAGAACCTCGCCGCCCTCCAGTACGTCAAGACCATGCTGACCACCGGCCTGGCCCGCTACCCCAAGCAGCTCGACGCCGGCTGGTCCGGCGAGGCGTTCGGCAAGGGCAAGGCCGTGATGACCATCGAGGGCAACTGGATCAAGGGCGCGCTGCAGAACGACTTCCCGAACGTCAAGTACAAGGTCGTCCCGCTGCCGGCCGGCCCGAAGGGGCAGGGCACGCTCTCCTTCACCCAGTGCTGGGGGATCGCCGCCAAGTCGGCGCACAAGGAGCAGGCGATCAAGTTCGTCGAGGCGATGACCAGCGGCGAGCAGCAGATGGCCTTCGCCACCGCGTTCGGTGTGATGCCGTCCCGCCAGTCGGTGCGTGACCAGTACACCGCCGCCTTCCCGGCGGACAAGCCGTTCATCGACGGCGTCGAGTACGCGCAGGGCCCGGTGAACGCCCCGAAGATGGACAGCGTGCTGCGGGACCTGGAGGCCGGCCTGCAGAGCCTGGCCAACGGCGACCCGAAGACCGTCCTGGCGAACTTCGACAAGAACGCCGAGGCGGCGCTCGGCGGCAGCTGAGGCGATGGTGCGGGGGCCCCGGGGAGATCCCGGGCCCCCGCACCCGCCTCCGCCCGGACAGGGAGGGAGGGGAGATGGCGACCGAGGCGATCGCGGCACCGGCCACGGCGGGCGGTGACGCGCCCCGTCGGCGCGGCCGCGGCACCCGCAGCAACGAGAACGCCGCCGGCTGGCTCTTCATGGCCCCGGTGATCGTGATCCTCGGGCTGTTCCTGCTGCTGCCGATCCTGATGGCGCTCTGGGTGAGCCTGACCGACTGGAACGGCCAGGGCAGCCCGTTCACCGCCGACGTGCCGTTCGTCGGCACCGAGAACTACACCCGGCTGTTCACCGAGGACGGGCTGGACCGCCGCGACTTCATGACCAGCATCCGGAACAACATCTACTACGTCGGCATCGTGGTGCCGGTGCAGACCGCGCTCGCCCTCGGCCTCGCGCTGATGGTGAACAACCGGATGCTCAAGGGGAAGGGCTTCTTCCGCAGCGCCTTCTACTTCCCCTCGGTCACCAGCTCGGTCGCGATCAGCGTGGTCTTCCTCTTCCTGTTCGCCAACTCGGGCGTGATCAACAACCTGCTCGGCTTCGTCGGCATCGACGGGCCGGAATGGTTCGCCGACTCCCGGGGCGTCCTGCATCTGCTCTTCGGTGCGGTCGGCGTGGACACCCCGCCCGCCGCGATGACTTCGGGCGGCCCGCTCGGGCTGACCTGGTGGGACTGGCTGTCCGGGCCGAGCGTGGCGATGATCTCGATCATCACGCTGGTCATCTGGACCACCTCCGGCACCTTCATGCTGATGTTCCTCGCCGCGTTGCAGAACGTCCCGGTGACGCTGGACGAGGCCAGCACCCTGGACGGGGCGACCCGCTGGCAGCGGTTCCGGCACGTCACCCTGCCGATGATCAAGCCGACCACCTTCCTGGTGCTCACCCTCGGCCTGATCGGCTCCTGGCAGGTCTTCGACCAGGTGTACGTGATGAGCCAGGGCGACCCGGCCAAGACCACGCTCACCCCGGCCTACCTGTCGTACCGCACCGCGTTCCGGGACTTCGACTACGGCTCCGGCGCGGCGATCTCGTTCGTGCTGTTCCTGATCATCATCGTGCTGACGCTGATCCAGCGCCGGGTGCTGGCCGACCGGGACCCGGTCCGGCGGCGGCGCGGCCGGTGGCGTCGGCGCGTACCGGAGGGGTCGTGACATGGCCGTGCTGACCGACCGCCCGCCGGTGGCGGCGGCGCCCGCGCGGCGCGGCCGCCGCCCGGCCCGCACTGTGGTGTCCCGTTTCCTGGGGTACGCCACGCTGGTCTTCTTCGGGCTGGTCTTCCTCTACCCGTTCGTCATCCAGCTCGCCAACTCGCTGAAGACCGAGCCGGACTCGGCGGCCAACCCGCTCTCGCCCTTCCCCGACCCGCTGACGCTGGCCGGCTTCGAGCGGATCTTCGCCGGCACCAACTTCCCGCTCTGGGTCGGCAACTCGCTGCTGGTCACCGTGCTGGTCACGGTGGGCCGGGTGTTCTTCGACTCGCTCGCCGGCTACGCGCTGGCCCGGCTGCGCTTCCGCGGGCGGTCCGGGCTCTTCGCCGCGGTCATCGCGGTGATGGCGGTGCCCGGCGTGGTGCTGCTCATCCCGAAGTTCCTGGTGCTCAACCAGCTCGGCATCTACAACAGCTACGCCGGCCTGATCGTGCCGTTGCTCGCCGACGCGGCCGGCGTGTTCATCATGAAGCAGTTCTTCGAGTCGATCCCGGTCAGCGTCGAGGAGGCGGCCCGGATCGACGGGGCAGGAGTCTTCCGGACCTTCTGGTCGGTGGTGCTGCCGATGGCGAAACCGGCGCTGATCACCCTGACCATCCTCTCCTTCCAGGGCTCCTGGAACGAGTTCCCGCACAGCCTGGTGGCGGTGCAGGACCCGAACCTGTTCACCCTGCCGCGCGGCCTGGCCGACCTGGTCAGTGGCTCCCTGGGCAAGGGGAGTCAGTATCCGCTCAAGCTGGGCGCCGCCCTACTGGCCACCATCCCCGTCGCGATCATCTTCGTGATCTTCCAGCGCTACTTCGTGCGCGACGCCAACGACGGCTCCGACAAGGGCTGAGCTGAGCGGTGGCGGTCCCCGGGTGTGCCGGGGACCACCACCGGCTCAGCTCTGCTCGATGACCGACATGATGTTGCCGGCCGGGTCGGTGAACCAGGCGATGGTCGGCCCGTTGCCGCGCATGATCCCCTTGTCGTCCTGCGGCATCCCCTCGTAGCGGGCGAAGGTCACCCCGCGCGAGGTCAGCTCCTCGACCGTCGCGTCGACGTCCTCGACCGGGAAGTTGAGCACCGTGTAGCTGGCCGGCACATGGTCGGCCTTCGGATAGACCAGCACCGGGCGGTCCCCGGCCAGGTGCAGCGTCAGCAGCCCGCCCATCGCGTCGTCCCGCGTCACCCGCAGGCCGAGCGTGTCGGCGTAGAACCGCTGCGCCCGGTCGGTGTCGTCGACCGAGAAGCCACTGAACGCCCGCGAGTCCGCGAACATGGTCGTCTCCCTCGTCCGGTCGTGCTCCGTCGGTGGGTCGTGCCGGGCCGCTGGGCCCTTCCTGCGTCACAGTAGGCGCGCGATCCGACGTGCGCGGGCGACACGACGGTGACGGAGGAGTGGACGACCGATCGGCGGTGCGTTCAGTCCGCCTCGACCGGCTCGGTCGGGACCGCGACGTGCAGCCGCAGTTGGGGAACCAGCATGTCGTCGACGTCCAGCGCACGGACCGCGCCGTCCGGCTCCCAGCCGGTGCTGGTGAGGAACTTGCGGGTCGCCTCGTCGGCGTCGAACGCCCAGGCCACCGCGCGGTCCGCGCCGTCCTCCCGCCACAGGTCCACGCTGGCGGCGAGCAGCCGGCTGCCGTGCCCGCGCCGGCCCCAGCGCGGCTCCACCAGCAGGTCGGTGACGGCCACGACGCCGTCGCCCAGCCCCTCGGCCGGCTCGCCGGGGGCGAGCGCCTCGGCGTCGGCCGGACCGGAGGCGGCGAACCCCACCAGATACGATTGCTCGGCCTGTTCGACGGCGACCAGCACGCGGTGGGCGCCGGAGGGCGGCTCCTGCACCGCGGCGGTCCACCGCCGGGCGAGCCACGCCTCGTCCAGGTTGTCGAGGACGTGCCGGGGGAGGATCCGGCGATAGGCGACCCGCCAGGTCGCGAGCTGGATGCGTGCGATCTCGCCGGCGTCCTCGGGACGCGCCGGGCGGACGTACCCGAGAGCCATGGGACGTGAGCCTACGCAGGGCGAGGGAGGCGACGGTGGCGCAGGGTGCCAGAAGGACGACCGGGCAGGTCGTGGGCGTGCTCCTGCTCGCCGTGGCGGTGGCCGCGTTCCTGTCCGTCGCCGCCGTCCGGCACGGCTTCTTCGACCTTCAGGTCTACTACGGCGCGCTGACCTGGTGGGTGCACGACGGCGGGGAGATCTACGACTACCTGCGTCCGTTCACGCAGTACGGCTTCACCTACCCGCCGTTCGCGGCCCTGGTGATGTTGCCGATGGCGTACCTGCCGTGGGTGGCGGCGATCGTGGTCAGCGTGACCGCCACCGTGGTGGTGACCGCGATGCTCCTCTGGTGGCTGCTCGACCCGATCGTCCGCCGGGCCGGCTGGACCCCCTGGTTCACCCTCGCCGTGGCGCTCTGTCTCGCCGCCGCCTTCGAGCCGATGCGCGAGACGGTCAACTTCGGCCAGGTCAACATGCTGCTGCTCTTCCTGGTCGCGGTCGACCTGCTGCGGCTGCTGCCGGCCGGCAACCGCTGGGCCGGCATCGGCATCGGGCTGGCCACCGCGATCAAGCTGACCCCGGGCATCTTCATCGTCTACCTGCTGGTCACCCGACGCTGGCGGGCCGCGCTCACCGCGATGGCCACCACGGCCGGCGCGAGCCTGCTCGCCGCCGCGCTCTTCCCGGACGCCTCCCGCGAGTTCTGGACCGAGGCGCTCTGGAACACCGGCCGGGTGGGCGAGTTGGCGTTCGTCTCCAACCAGTCGCTGCGCGGCGTGGTCGCCCGGCTCGACCCGGAGCACCCGAGCACGCTGGCCTGGTTGGTACTGGTGCTCGGCACGCTGGCGCTCTGGGCCTGGCGCTCCCGCCTCGCCGCCGCGGCCGGCGACGAGGCGACCGGGCTCGCCCTCACCGGCGCGGTGATGTGCCTGGTCAGCCCGGTGACCTGGGTGCACCACCTGGTCTGGCTGCTGCCGGCGCTGATCCTGCTGGTGGAGCACGCCGTGCGGGCGTCCGCCGGCGGCCGTCGGCGCCGCCTGCTGCTGGTCGCCGCCATCGTCGGGTACGGGTTGCTGTGCAGCCGGATCGTCTGGGCGTGGGAGAAGGACTTCACCGGGGTCGACGGGTTCCTGGGCAGCAACACCTACGTCTGGATCAGCCTTGCCGTGGTGGCGTTCCTGCCGGTCCGCCGCTGGGTCGCGCGGGACGGGTCAGCCGCCGAGGCGTCCGGCGTACCGCAGCTCGACCAGGCCGACGGGCGGGCGCCCGCCGGCCAGCGGCACCGGATAGGTCGACCGCTCACCGTCCGGTGACAGGCCGGCCCGCTCACAGAACCGGCGGGCCCGGTGGTTCTCCGCCAGCACCCAGAGTCGGTAGGCCGACCATCCCCGGGCCGCCAGCCCGTCCCGCGCCGCGGCCAGCAGCGTCCGGGCGGTGCCGTCCCCCCAGTGCGCCGGCTCGACGAAGAGGGCGAGCACCTCGCCGCAGCCCGGGTCGAGTTCGGCCCGGTCCTGGTTGACCCGGTACGGGCCGAACGAGGTGAAGCCGACGACGTCCCCGCCGTCCGCCTCGGCCAGCAGCGTGGTGAACGGGTGCTCCGGATCGGCCGTGCCGATGTCGCGGCGACGCTGCGCCCAGGCCGCCACGTTCAGCCGCCGCAGCACCTCGTCCGGCATGATGCCGGCGTAGCCGGCCTGCCAGCCGTGCACGTGCACCCGGGCGACCGCCTCGGCGTCGTCCGGCTCCTCGGAGCGGATGGTGAGCATTGCACCGTTCTATGCCTCACGGGGCGGTAGGTCCAGTATCGCGCTACGGCGTCGTACCCATGAATTAAGGTCGCCGACGATGACCGCACCGGAATCACTCTCGCTCGCCCAGGCCCGGCGGGTGGCGCTCGCCGCCCAGGGCTTCGCCGACCCGCCGCCCACCGGCGTGTCGACCCGCCGGCACCTGCGCCGGGTGCTCGACCGGGTCGGGCTGATCCAGATGGATTCGGTCAACGTCCTGCAACGCGCCCACTACCTGCCGCTCTACAGCCGGCTCGGGCCCTACCCGACCGAGCTGCTCGACACCGCCGCCTACCGCCGCCCCCGGGAGCTCTTCGAATACTGGGGGCACGAGGCGTCCCTGGTCCCGGTCGCGCTGCACGCGGCGCTGCGCTGGCGGATGGCCCGGGCGCGCAGCGCGTCCTGGGGCGGCATGCAGCGCATCGCCGAGGAGCAGCCCGAGCTGGTCGCCTGGGTGCGCGACGAGGTGGCCGCCCGGGGGCCGTTGACCGCCGCGGAGATCGAGCACGACGCACCCCGGGAGACCGGCAACTGGGGCTGGAACTGGTCGGCGGTGAAGCGGGCGCTGGAATACCTGTTCTGGGCCGGCGAGGTCACCGCGGCCGAGCGCACCAGCTCCTTCGCGCGCCGCTACGACCTGCCCGAGCGGGTGCTGCCGGCGGCGGCGCTGGACGCGCCCACCCCGACCGACGCCGAGGCCTACCGGGCCCTGGTCGCCCTCGCCGCCCGGTCGCTCGGGGTGGCCGCCGAGCCGGAGCTGCGCGACTACTTTCGGCTGCCGCTGCTCGGGGCCCGGCAGGCGATCGCCGAGCTGGCCGAGGCCGGCGAGCTGCTGCCGGTCACGGTGCCCGGCTGGCGGCAGCCGGCGTGGCTGCACGCCCAGGCCCGGCTGCCCCGGTGGATCCGCGGCAATACCCTGGTCAGCCCCTTCGACCCGCTGATCTGGGAGCGGGCCCGCACCGAGCGGCTCTTCGACTTCAGCTACCGGATCGAGATCTACGTGCCGGCCCCGCAGCGGGTCTACGGCTACTACGTGCTGCCCTTCCTGCAGGGGGACCGGTTCACCGCCCGGGTCGACCTCAAGGCCGACCGGAAGTCCCGGGTGCTGCTGGTGCCGGCCGCCTGGGTCGAGCCCGGCGCCGACCCGGGCGAGACGGCCGTCGCCCTCGCCGCCGAGCTCTACCGGCTCGCCGGCTGGCTCGGTCTCGACGCGGTGGCCCCGCCCACCGGCGGTGACCTGGCCGGCCCGCTGGCCGCCGCGCTGGTGGGCGTCGCCGGTGTACGGTGACCCCGTGACGAGCGTTGACGGCGCCGGCCCGCCTCAGCCACCGACGGGCGCGCTGGACGCCCCGCCTCAGCCGTGGCCGGCCGGGCAGGTTCCGCCCTATCCGGCGCCCTACCCGATGCCGGAGCCCGACCGGCTCACCCGGTTCGTGGTCCGGCTGCACGACCGCTCGCCGCGCTGGGCGGTGCCGCTGGCCGCGGTCGGCTGTGTCGCCGCCGGCATCGGCTACGCGCTGATCAGCGACCCGACCCACTCGTCTCCCGACGCGGCACCGACCTGCCTGCTGAAGCTCACCACCGGGCTGGACTGCCCGGGCTGCGGCGGCACCCGCGCGCTCTGGTACGTGCTGCACGCCGACCTGCCGGCCGCCGCCCGGCACCACTTCCTCTTCGTCTTCGCGCTGCCCTTCCTGGCCTACCTCTTCGTGGCCTGGGCCGGCCGGCAGGCGTTCGGCTGGCGGCTGCCGCAACTGGGGATCAGCAGCAAGGTGATCGGTGGGTTCCTGGCCGCCTGGCTCGCCTTCTCGGTGCTGCGCAACCTGCCCTGGGCCCCCTTCACCTCGCTCTACGTCTGACCGCCCCGGCTGACCCGGCCCCGGCTCCGCCTGCCGAGGCCGCCGGGCCTGGGCTGTCCCGGTGTTCCGAAGCTGTCGACCTGCTCCAGATATGAACACCCGGGGGTGCGCGTCCTCGTTGCCGGACGGTGGGCATCTGTTCGGGGCCAGCGGCGCACGGCTGGCGACCACCCTGCTGGTTCACATATGGAGCAGTTCGACAGCGCCGCATGATGACGTGACCGGTGTCGAGCGGGCCTTCGGCGGGGCGTCGGGCGGCCGGTGGGGTGACTGACGTTGCATCGGGGCGAGCCGGACTTGGGCCGTGCCGCCGCCACCACTACAGTCCCAGGCATGCCGGAGATGGTGCAGCCCCAGGTGAAGCTCGTCGCGTGGACCCACTTCGAGGCGCCGGACGAGGTGCCGTGGTCGACCGACGCCGACGGCGGCCAGGCGCTCGCCGAGTTTGCCGGGCGGGCCTGCTACCAGAGCTGGAAGAAGCCGAACCCGGCCACCGCCACCAACGCCGGCTACCTGGCGCACATCCTGGAGGTCGGCCACCTCTCGGTGCTGGAGCACGGCTCGGTGACCTTCTACTTCACCGGGGTCTCCCGCTCCTTCACCCACGAGCTGATCCGGCACCGGCACTTCTCGTACTCCCAGCTCTCCCAGCGGTACGTCCCGGAGCGGGACGCGGCCATGGTCGAGCCCGCGGTGATCGCCGAGGACCCGGAGCTGCACAAGAAGTTCGTCGAGGCCGCCGAGGCGAGCGTCCGGGCGTACACCGAGCTGCTGGAGGGCTTGGAGCAGCGCTTCGCCGACGAGCCGAACCCGACCCTGCGGCGCAAGCAGGCCCGGCAGGCGGCCCGGGCGGTGCTGCCCAACGCCACCGAGACCCGGATCGTGGTGACCGGCAACTACCGGGCCTGGCGGCACTTCGTCGCCATGCGGGCCACCGAGCACGCCGACGTGGAGATCCGCGAGTTGGCGGTGGAGTGCCTGCGCCAGCTGCAGAAGGCGGCCCCCAACGTCTTCGCCGACTTCGTGATCACCACCCTCCCGGACGGCACCGAGGTGGCGTCCAGCCCGCACGCCGAGCTCTCCTGAGCCCTTCCCCGGCGGGCGGCCGAGGCTCGTCCGCTAGGTTGGAAGCATGACGCACGACCACCCTGACACCCCCGCCCGGGCGGTGTCCCGTCCCTTCGGGCGGGTGCTCACGGCCATGGTGACCCCGTTCACCGCCGACGGCTCGCTCGATCTTGACGGTGCCGCCCGGCTGGCGAACCACCTGGTCGACGAGCAGGGCAACGACGCGCTGGTGGTCAACGGCACCACCGGCGAATCGCCGACCACCACCGACGCGGAGAAGGAACGACTGATCCGGGCGGTGGCGGAGGCGGTCGGCGACCGGGCGAAGGTGGTGGCCGGGGTCGGCACCAACGACACCCGGCACACCATCGAGCTGGCCGCCGCCGCCGAGAAGGCCGGCGCGCACGGGCTGCTGGTGGTCACGCCGTACTACAACAAGCCGCCACAGAGCGGGCTGCTGCGTCACTTCACCGCGGTCGGGGACGCCACCGGCCTCCCGGTGATGCTCTACGACATCCCGCACCGCTCCGGCGTGCCGATCGCCACCGAGACCATGGTGCGTCTCGCCGAGCACGCGCGGATCGTCGCGGTGAAGGACGCCAAGGGCGATCTCACCGCGACCAGCTGGGTGACCAGCCGCACCAACCTCGCCTTCTACAGCGGCGAGGACTCGCTCACCCTGCCCGCGCTGGGCGTCGGCACGGTCGGCGTGGTGGGCACCTCCACGCACTTCACCGGCGCGCTGACCAAGCAGATGATCGAGGCGTACGACGCGGGCGAGAACGCCGCGGCGCTCGCCCTGCACCGGCGGCTGCTGCCGCTGTACACCGGCATCTTCCGTACCCAGGGCGTCATCCTGGTGAAGGCGGGCCTGGCGGCGGCCGGCCTGCCCGCGGGCCCGGTGCGGCCCCCGCTGGTGGACGCCACCGACGACGAGATCGCCCAGCTGCGCGCCGACTGCGCGGCGGCGGGTCTGGAGCTCCCTGAATGACCGAACGACACTACGGACGCCGGATGACGGCGTCCAAGAATGAGGTGGACGCGTGACCGAGGCGCACATCGAGGCGGAACTCCCCCCACCGCTGCCGGAGGGCGGACTGCGGATCATTCCGCTCGGCGGGCTCGGCGCCATCGGTCGGAACATGACCGTCTTCGAGTACGACGGCAAGTTGCTGATCGTCGACTGCGGGGTGCTCTTCCCCGACGTCGAGCAGCCGGGCGTGGACCTGATCCTGCCCGACTTCGGGCCGATCCTGGACCGGCTCGCCGACGTCCAGGCGATCGTGCTCACCCACGGCCATGAGGACCACATCGGCGCGGTGCCCTACCTGCTCGCCCACAAGCCGGACATCCCGCTGGTCGGCTCGCAGTTCACCCTGGCCCTGGTCGAGGCGAAGCTCGCCGAGCGGCGGATCCAGCCGTACACGCTGACCGTGCGGGAGGGCGGCCGGGAGCGGCTCGGCCCGTTCGAGTGCGAGTTCTTCGCGGTCAACCACTCGATCCCGGACGCGCTCGCGGTGGCCATCCGCACCCCGGCCGGCCTGGTGCTGCACACCGGCGACTTCAAGATGGACCAGCTCCCGCTCGACGGCCGGATCACCGACCTGGCCGGCTTCGCCCGGCTCGGCGCCGAGGGTGTGGACCTGCTGCTGTCGGACTCCACCAACGCCGAGATCCCCGGCTTCGTCACCCCGGAGCGGGAGATCGGGCCGGTGCTCGACTCGATCTTCGCGAAGGCCAAGGGGCGGATCATCGTCGCCTCGTTCGCCTCGCACGTGCACCGTGTGCAGCAGGTCTTCGACTCGGCCATCGAGCACGGCCGCAAGGTCGCGCTGATCGGCCGGTCCATGGTCCGCAACATGGGCATCGCCCGCGACCTCGGCCTGCTCAACATCCCGGCCGGCCTGGTGGTCAGCATCGAGGAGGCGACCACGCTGCCGCCCGAGCAGATCGTGCTGATGTCCACCGGCTCGCAGGGTGAGCCGATGAGCGCCCTGGGCCGGATGGCCAGCGGCGACCACCGGCACATCACGATCGCCCCCGGCGACACGGTGGTGCTGGCCAGCTCGCTGGTGCCCGGCAACGAGACCTCCGTCTACCGGGTGATCAACCGGCTGGCCCGGGCCGGCGCGGTGGTCGTGCACAAGGACGTCGCCAAGGTGCACGTCTCCGGTCACGCGCCCGCCGGTGAGCTGCTCTACCTGCTCAACGTGGTCCGGCCCAGCAACCTCATGCCGGTGCACGGCGAGTGGCGGCACCTGCGTGCCCACGCCCGGCTCGGCATCGAGTCCGGGGTCGCCGCGGACCGGGTGGTGCTCTGCGAGGACGGCGACGTGGTCGACCTGGTCGAGGGGCGCGCCGCCCTGGTCGGGCGGGTGAAGAGCCGGTACGTCTACGTCGACGGCCTCGCCGTCGGCGACGTCAGCGAGTCGCTGCTGACCGAGCGGCGAATCCTCGGTGACGGCGGCTTCATCGCCACCACCGTGGTGGTGGACTCGGTCACCGGCAAGGTGGTGGCCGGCCCGACGCTCTCCGCGAAGGGCTTCTCGGAGGACCCGGAGGCGTTCAACCCGGTGATCCCGCTGGTCACCGAGGCGCTCAACCGGGCCGCCGCGGACGGCATCACCGACCCGCACCAGCTCCAGCAGATCGTCCGCCGGACGGTGGGGCGCTGGGTCAACGACGCGTACCGCCGGCGACCGATGATCGTTCCGACCGTGGTCGAGGTCTGACCGGCGCCGAACCACGTCGACCCGGGTCGGCTCCGACGTCCCCGTGAACGTCGGTGCCGACCCGGGTCTGTTCTAGGCGGCCCGCCGGCCGTCGGATCAGCCGCGGGCGAGGCGACGCCGGAGCAGCAGCAGACCGGCTCCGAGGGCCAGCAACGCCGCGCCCAGCAGGGCGTACGTCAGACCGGCCGGCCCGGTGCGGGGCAGTTCCCCGGTGCTCTGGCCGACCGGGGCCGCGGTGGGCGTACCCGTGGCGCCGGCCGGCGGCGCGGTGGTGGCCGGGGCGCCGGCGCCGGCGAGGCGCAGGGTGACCGAGGTGTCCGGGTTGGTGTAGCGGTTGCCCGGGCCGAGGAAGAGCCGGACGGTCTTGCTGCCCCCGGTGACGGCCAGCCGTAGCCGCACCGTCTCGGTGGCGCCGGCGGCCAGCTCACCGGCGCGCAGCACCTCGCAGCCCGCGCCGTTCATCCGGCCGCTGTCCGAGCAGCCCGGCTCGATCACCCGGACGCCCTGCGGCGTCATCAGGTTCAGCGAGTACCCGCCGAGCCGGAAGGTGCCGGCGTTGGTCACCCGCGCCGTCACGGTGGTCTCCCCGTTGACGACCGGGCCGGCGCTGGCCCGCAACCGCAGCGCGATCCTGTCCGGCCAGTTGACCCGGAACTCGGTGGGCCGTTGTGTGGCGCCGGCCGCGTCCCGGCCGGCGACCGTTCCGTGCGCGCTCACGCCGAACACCGCTTCGGGGGTGGACGAGGTCACCGTCAACCGGTACTCGCGTCTGCCGCCGGGCGGGATCTGCGCGCCACCGCAGGTCCAGTCCTGGCCGGAAGCGCCGGCGGGGCGGCAGTCCCCACGCCCGGTCAGCTCCGTCCAGGGCGGCAGGCGCAGCACGAAGAAGCCCTTCGCCGCCGCGGCTCCCTCGTTGACGACGGTGACCGCCAGCGGCCCGGACGGCCGCCACGGGTCCTTGCTGAGGAAGACGATGTCCGCCCGGGCGAGGATGGTCGGCCCGCCGGCCCGGGCGGTGGCGCTCGGCGAGGAGGTGGGGGACGACGACGGGGTGGGGGCCGCCGGGGCGTGCGCGGCGGCGGGCGCGGCGACGGCGGTCAGGCCGAGCAGCGTGGCGGCGGCGGCGAGGGCGCTGGCGCGGAACGGACGGATCATCGTGGGCTCCCGGTTCGGTGTGGGTGACGGTGACATCACCCCCGTGCCGGGGACCGGGTTGCGTCGCTGTCGGATCGCCGCCTGTGACAACCCCGGCCGCAACCGTCGGGGCCGCTCGCGGGTCAGGGTAGGGCGGCGACCGCGTCCGCGTACGCGACGCCGGTGCTCACCGCCGCGTCCAGCAGGACGGTCAGCTGCGCCGGGGCCACCCCGTGCGCCAGGTCGGTGCTGACGTCGCCGGCCAACGCCAGCTCGACACCGAGGTCGTGCACGTAGGCCTTGGGCAGCAGCCGGTCGTGGTTCCACGCGTTGCAGAACGCGTACGCCTCGATCCGCCGCCCCGCCGGCAGCCGGCGGGTGGCGAGCGCCCGGGCGTGCAGGATCTCGCCGCGCTCGCCGACCTGCCGGAACTGGATGACCGCCGCGCCCCACCGGCCGACCACCGTGCCGCCGTCGTCCACCGCGTACCGGTCGCCCCGGCGGTCCAGCGCGGCCGTGATCATCGACAGGGTCAGCGGCGCCGGTTCCAGTTCGGGCGGCTCCGGGTCGTCCGGCGCCGCGTCTGCGGCGTCGTCGGCCGGGTCGGTGTCGGCGGGCAGCGTCGCCGGCGTGGCCACCGGCCGCTCGGCCAGCCAGGCCGCCATCCGGCCGGACTGGTGCCCGGTGCCGTTGCGAGCGTCGAAGCTGCCGGCCAGCTCGGTGGCGATGCCGAGCAGCACGGCACCGAGCGTCGCGACGTCGAGGTCGGTGGCCGGTCGGTCGCCGAAGGCCGGCCGGTGCACCGTGCGCCCGCCCAGCCCCGCCTCGACGGCGAGCGCGCAGACCAGGGCGCCGGCCGCGGCGAACTCCATCGCGGGAAGGTCGTCGTGCGGCTGGTCGAGCCGGGGCAGCTGCTCGGCGAGGATGTCCAGTCCGCGGCCCGGATGCCCACCGATCGCACAGAACCGCAGGTGCGCGGCGAGGTGCGGGAAGGCGGCACGCTCCCCGCGGTGCCGCCGGTAGGCCCGCACGTGCGCCGCGCCGGCGCGCTCCGGCTGCCCGGTGCGCAGCCAGGGCAGCAGCGCCACGACCAGCGCCCGCTCGGGCTGGTCGGTGCAGTCGACCGTGCCGTCGAGCACCTCCCGTAGCTCGGCCAGCGCGGCGGACCACTCGCCCCAGCCGGCGAGCAGCTCCGCCCGGCGGGCCGGCGCGCAGCCGGGGCAGCCGTCGGCCGGCCCGGGCTCGGCCGCGGCCCAGCGGTCGTACCAGTCGCGGGCGGTCGGCTCGTCACCCAGGTGGTCGGCGATCCGGCTACGCAGCTCCGCGACCGCCTCGGCGTCGGCGCCGACCCGGCGGGCCAGGTCGTCCACGGACCGCACCTGGTCCAGCCCGACGCGTGGGGTGCCCAGGAGCGCCTCGACCGCGCAGCGCTGGTGGCGCAGCAGCAGGTCGGCCTCGATGTCGCTGAACAGCTCCGGCCGGCGGTCGAGGACGGCCAGGCAGCGCCGCACCGGCTCGACCAGCCGCCACCGCTCGCCGTGCAGCAGGGCCGTCTCGATCAACGCGAACCGGGCGTCCACCGCGGACCGGTCGTCGCCGCTCGCGTCGGCCTGCGCGGCGATCCGCTCCAGCTCCACCAGCCGGGCCGGGCCGTCGGGCAGGTCCCGGGCGTCGGCGAGCGCGGCGGTCAGCTCGCGGTTGCGCGGTGCCGGCCCACGGTTGCGCCCGACCAGGTCGGCGAGGTCGCCCAGGCGGCCGGGCCGCCGTTCGCCGGGCCCGGTCACGCCACCACCCCGCCGGGGAGCTGGCGGACCCCGGCGGCGAGCTGGCAGCCGGCGGTGATGCCGCAGTCGAGCAACTGGTCGAGCTGGTGCGGGGTCACCCCGCGCTCCAGGTCGGTGATCACCTCGCCGCAGATCCGGGCCCGACCGCCGTCGTCGACGTGCACGAACGCCTTCGGCCAGAGCTGGTCGTGGTTCCACCCGTTGCAGAACTCGTAGAGCGCCGGTACCTGCTCGATCGGGAAGGTCGGCGCGACCATGGTGCGGATCTGGAGCAGTTCCCCGGCGGCGCCCAGCCGGAGGAACCAGATCAGGTTGTCCTCCCAGCGGCCGACCAGATCGCCGTCGGAGTCCGGCGTGACGACGTACCCACGATTGCGCAGCACCGCGGCGATCAGCTCGCCGGTCAGCGGTCGCAGCCGCCGCGGGTGCCCGGCCAGCGGGTCGTCCGGACCGTCCTCGATTCCCGGCGACGCCATCGGGCATCCCTTCTGAGGCAGATATCACGGCTTGCAGCGGAGTCCGTGCTGCGACGCGCGGACACGACCCGGAAAAGCGGCGTTCTGCCGGGCCGCGCCGTTACGGTGATGCTATGGCGGGCCGTACCTCTCAGGCGAGCCGGCGGCGCGGCGCGTCGCCGCGCGGTGCGACGAACACTCGCGCCCGTCAACCGGCGAAGAAGACCCGCGCCCCGGTCCGTCGCCGCACCCGGCCCGCCCGCCCCGGCCCCGCCGTCTACGTCGGACGGGCGGTCGGTGCGTTGTGGATGGGGCTGGCGCACGGCGTCGGCTGGGCGTTCCGGGCGGCCGGCCGGCAGGCGGCCTCGGCCCGCGACCTCGACCCGGAGCACCGGCGCGACGGCGCCGGGCTACTGCTCTTCGGGCTGGCCCTGCTCAGCGCGGTGGGGATCTGGTTCTCCGGCGCCGGTCCGGTGGGTGCGCAGCTGGCCGACACGGTCCGGCTCTTCCTCGGCGCGATCTCCGTCGTGGTGCCGGTGCTGCTGATGATCGGAGCCTGGCGGTTGATGCGTCAGCCCGGCGACCCCGAGCACCGTGGCCGCGGGTTGGTCGGCTGGGGCTCCATGCTGATCGCGACCGCCGCCGTGCTGCACATCGGGCAGCAACCGGTCGACCCCGGTCAGCGTGACTTCGCCGGCGGCCTGGTGGGCGCCGGGGTCGGCAGCATGCTGGAGCGCGCGGTGACCGCCTGGGTCGCCGTGCCGCTGCTCATCCTGCTGCTGCTCTTCGGCCTGCTGGTGGTCACCGCGACGCCGATCAACAAGATCCCGGAGCGGCTCGGTCTGCTGGCCGGCACGCTGGTCGCCGCACCGTCCACCCCGGACGCCGAGGAGACTCCGGTCAAGCCGGCGCGCAAGCGGCCCGCGAAGCGGGTGCCGCCGCTCGACCCCGACGACTTCGACGACGACCTCGAGGGCGCCGACCTGCAGGAAACCCTTGTGCTGCCGCGCAAGGCGCCGGGCAAGGTGCCGGCCAGCCGGCGGCCGGTGGAGCCGCCGGAGCACTCGCCCGCGCCACCGACCCGGGCCGAGCAGCTCGCGCTGACCGGCCTCGCCGGCGACTACACCCTGCCGCCGGCCAACATGCTGAGCGGGGGAGCGGCGCCGAAGACCCGGAGCAAGGCCAACGACGAGGTCATCGCCGCGCTCACCGGCGTCTTCGACCAGTTCGACGTGGACGCCGCGGTGACCGGCTTCACCCGCGGCCCGACGGTCACCCGCTACGAGGTCGAACTGGGTCCGGGCGTCAAGGTCGAGCGGATCACCCAGCTCTCCCGCAACATCGCGTACGCGGTGAAGTCGCCGGATGTGCGGATCCTCAGCCCGATCCCGGGCAAGAGCGCGGTCGGCGTGGAGATCCCCAACACCGACCCGGAGAATGTGGCGCTCGGCGACGTCCTGCGGTCCCGGACGGCGACCAGCGACCACCACCCGATGGTGGTGGCGCTCGGCAAGGACATCGAGGGCGGCTACGTGGTCGCCAACCTGGCCAAGATGCCGCATATCCTGATCGCCGGCGCGACCGGCGCGGGCAAGTCGTCCTGTCTCAACACGCTGCTTGTGTCGATCCTCACCCGGGCCACCCCGGACGAGGTGCGGCTGCTGCTGATCGACCCGAAGCGGGTCGAGATGACCGGCTACGAGGGCATCCCGCACCTGGTCACCCCGATCGTGACCAACGCGAAGAAGGCGGCCGACTCGCTCGACTGGGTCGTCCGCGAGATGGACATGCGCTACGACGACCTCGCCGCGAACGGGGTCCGGCACATCGACGACTTCAACCGCAAGGTGCGCAACGGCGAGATCAAGGCCCCGCCCGGCAGCGAGCGGGAGATGCGGCCGTACCCGTACCTGCTGGTGATCGTGGACGAGTTGGCCGACCTGATGATGGTCGCCCCGCGCGACGTCGAGGATTCGGTGGTCCGGATCACCCAGCTGGCCCGGGCCGCCGGCATCCACCTGGTGCTCGCCACCCAGCGCCCCTCGGTCGACGTGGTGACCGGCCTGATCAAGGCCAACGTGCCGTCCCGGCTGGCCTTCGCCACCTCGTCGCTGGCCGACTCCCGGGTCATCCTCGACCAGCCCGGCGCGGAGAAGCTGCTGGGCCGCGGTGACGGGCTGTTCCTGCCGATGGGCGCCTCGAAGCCGATCCGGATCCAGGGCGCCTGGGTCACCGAGCGCGAGATCGCCGACGTGGTCAAGTTCTGCAAGGACCAGCGGGAGCCGGAGTTCCGCCCGGACGTGCTGGCCCCGGCGCAGGAGAACAAGAAGAAGATCGACGAGGACATCGGCGACGACCTCGACCTGCTCGTGCAGGCGGTCGAGCTGGTGGTCACCTCGCAGTTCGGCTCGACCTCGATGCTCCAGCGCAAGCTGCGGGTGGGCTTCGCCAAGGCGGGCCGACTGATGGACCTGATGGAGACCCGGGGCGTGGTCGGGCCGTCCGAGGGCTCCAAGGCCCGCGACGTGCTGGTCAAGCCGGACGAGCTGGAGGAGGTCCTGGTCGGCCTCCGTGGCGGCGATGACTGACGTGGCGCCGCTGGCCGAGGAGATCTTCCCGATCCTCACCACCGGGGACCTCCCGGCGGCGCTGCGCTTCTACCGGGACCTGCTGGGCGGCACGGAGACCTACCGCTTTCCCGAGTCGGGCGAGCCGGCCTACGTCGCGCTGAGCCTCGGCACCGGTCAGCTCGGCATCGGCCGGCAGGACGAGCCGGGCACGCTGACCAACGACCGGGTGACGCTCTGGGTCTACGTGGCCGACTGCGCGGCCGCCGTCGACCGCCTGCGGGCGGCCGGCGTGCCCGTGGTCGCTGAGCCGGCGGCGCAGCCGTGGGGCGAGCGGATGGCGGCGGTGCTCGACCCGGACGGCAACCGGGTGCTGGTGGCCGACCGGGGCTGACCCCGGACAGCATCGGGCCCGCCGGCGTGCGGCGGGCCCGGATGGGGGTGGGGTCAGGAGTTGATGATCGCGTTGAAGAGCACGATGCCGAGGACCGCGCCGACCACGCTGGCTGCGGCGGCGTACCAGCCGAGCGGCTTGTCGCCGAGCACCGCGCCGACGATGCCGAGGACCAGGCCAACCAGGCCGAAGAGCACCGGGACGATGAAGATCGCCAGGACGGCGAAGACGAAGGCCAGGATCGTGCAGACGCGGGCGGCGCTGCTGCGGGGCCGAGCGGTGGTGGGAATGTCAGTCATGACGTCCTCCAGGTGAGAGCCTTGTCGGTCGCGGCCCTGACTACCCATTCCGGCCGTCCGATACGCATCCGGGTCGATACCGGCCCTGCGGCCGAGCGGTTGCCGGTCGTCGGCCGGCTCAGTGGAAGATCTTCAGGCCGGCCACGCCGGCGATGACCAGCAGCAGGCAGACGATCCGCGGCAGGCTGGTCGACTCGTGCAGCGCGACCATGCCCACCACGGCGGTGCCGACCGCGCCGATGCCGACCCAGACCGCGTAGCCGGTGCCGACCGGGATGTCGCGCAGCGCGTACGACAGGCCGGCCATGCTCAGCACCAGCGTCACCGCGAAGACCGCCGACGGCACGGGGCGGCTGAACCCGGCGCTGCGGTCCAGGGCGATCGCCCACGCGGTCTCGAGCAGTCCGGAGATCACCAGCACGATCCAGGCCATCGCGTCACCTCTGCGGGGAGCGCCCGGACCACCGGGGCCGGGACGAGTCGGGTCTGTACGTCAGTCGGGGCGTCTTCACCTGACCGGGTACGCCCACCGCTCGTCCGGGGTGGCCGACCGGGCCACCTCAGCCGACGGTAGCACCGGGCGTGGCCGCCGCCGGGCCGGACCGGGGCGGACCCCTCCCGACACGCCGGGGCGGAGTGAACCAAGCCACCGCGCGTTGACCTGAAGCTGACTTCAGCTTGCAGGATTGCGGTCATGACCGTGCTCTTCACCGACTCCGACGTGTCCGCCGCGCTGGACGCCGCCACCACGGTCGACGCCATGCGCGCCGCCGTGCTGGCCGCGTACGAGGGCCGGCTGGTCGCCCCGCCGCGCGCCTCGGCCTCGCTGGGTGGGGGCCGGATGGTGCTGACCGCCGGGCACCTCACCGGCGAGTGGTACGGCTACCGCTCGTACGACACCTTCGGCCACCCGGAGTCCGAGCAGGTGGTGGTGCTGCACGACGGGCGCACCGGCGCGGTGCGGGCGGTGGCGGTCGGCGAGGAGCTGGGCTCGCGGCGCACCGGCGGCCTGGGCGGCGTGGCGGTGGACGCGTTGGCCCGACCCGACGCGGCGACGCTCGGCGTGATCGGCTCCGGCCGGCAGGCCTGGACGCAGGTGTGGGCAGCCGCCGCGGTGCGCCCACTGCGCGAGGTGACCGTGCACAGCCGCTCGGCCGCCCGCCGGGAGGCGTTCGCCGCCCGGGTCCGCGCCGAGCTGGACGTGCCGGCCCGGGCGGTCGACTCGGCCCAGGCGGCGGTCCGCGACCGCGACGTGGTGGTGCTCGCCACCACCAGCGAGGCGCCGGTGCTCGACGCCGCCCACCTCGCCCCGGGCACCCACGTCAACGCGGTCGGCTTCAAGCAGCGCGACCGCGCCGAGTTCGGGCTCGACCTGCTGGACAGCGCCGCTCTCCTGGTCACCGACTCGCCGGCCCAGGCGGCCGCGTACCACCCGCCGATGCTCGCCGCGCTGCCCGCGTACGCCGGACGGCTGCACGACCTGGGCGCGGTGCTCGCCGGGGCGGTCCCCGGCCGGACCGACGCGGACCAGATCTCGCTCTTCTGCTCCACCGGCCTGGCCGGCACCGAGGTCTTCCTGCTCGACCGGCTGGCCCGCGTGGGCGCCGCGACGGGCTGATCGGTAGCGCCTCGGCAGCCCACGTGCGTGGGACCCCCTGATCGGCCCGGTACCCTCGGAGGGTGTCTGCCTTCTCCCCTTCCGACAACTCCAGCTCGGCGCGTCTGGCGCCGCGTGGCGAGCTGTCGTCCGCCGCGGGCCGCCGCGTCGCCCTGCTGACATTGGGCTGTGCCCGCAACGAGGTCGACTCGGAGGAGCTGGCCGCGCGGCTGCACGCCGACGGTTGGCAGGTCACCACCGACGGCGAGGGGGCCGACGTGGTGGTCGTCAACACCTGCGGCTTCGTGGAGAAGGCCAAGCAGGACTCGATCCAGACCCTGCTGGCCGCCGCCGGGACCGGCGCCAAGGTGGTCGCCGCCGGCTGCATGGCCGAGCGGTACGGCCGGGAGCTGGCCGACAGCCTCCCCGAGGCGCAGGCGGTGCTCAGCTTCGACGACTACCCGGAGATCGCCGCCCGGCTGGACGCGGTGGTGGCCGGCGAGACGGTGACCGCGCACACCCCGCGCGACCGCCGCGAGCTGCTGCCGCTCACCCCGGTGAAGCGTCGCGAGGCGGCGGTGTCGCTGCCCGGGCACGGCACGCTGGCCCGGACGGCCGTGGAGACCGACGAGCACACCCCGGCGCACCTGCGCCAGGTGCTGCGCCGCCGGCTGGACACCGGCCCGGTCGCCTCGCTCAAGCTGGCCAGCGGCTGCGACCGCCGCTGCGCGTTCTGCGCCATCCCCGCCTTCCGCGGCGCGTTCGTCTCGCGTACGCCGGACGAGCTGCTCGCCGAGGCGGAGTGGCTGGCCAAGACCGGGGTCCGGGAGCTGGTGCTGGTCAGCGAGAACTCGACGTCGTACGGCAAGGACCTGGGTGACCCGCGGGCGCTGGAGAAGCTGCTTCCGCAGCTCGCCGGGGTCGACGGCATCGTGCGGGTGCGGGTGAGCTACCTCCAGCCGGCCGAGACCCGGCCCGGCCTGGTCGAGGCGATCGCCACCACGCCGGGTGTGGCGCCCTACTTCGACCTGTCTTTCCAGCACTCCAGCGAGCCGGTGCTGCGCCGGATGCGTCGGTTCGGCTCCACCGACCGCTTCCTGGAGCTGCTGGCCGGCGCCCGGTCGCTCGCCCCCGAGGCGGGGGCGCGGAGCAACTTCATCGTCGGCTTCCCCGGCGAGACCCGCGCCGACGTCAGCGAGCTGGTCCGGTTCCTCACCGAGGCGCGGCTCGACGCGATCGGCATGTTCGACTACAGCGACGAGGACGGCACCGAGGCCGCCGGGCTGCCCGGCAAGGTCTCCGCCGCCACGATCAAGCGTCGCTACGACCGGCTCAGCGCGCTCGCCGACGAGCTCTGCTCCCAGCGGGCCGAGGAGCGGCTCGGGTCGACCGTCGAGGTCCTGGTCGACTCGGTCGACGACGGTGTCGTCGAGGGGCGGGCGGCGCACCAGGCCCCCGAGGTGGACGGCTCCACCACGCTGGTCGCCCCGGAGGGCGGCGGCGTCGATCTTTCCGCGCTGCGCCCCGGCGACCTGGTCCGGGCGACGGTGACCGGTACCGAAGGCGTGGATCTGCTCGCCGTACCGGATGAGATGATCTCGGCGGCGCCCGGCGCGGCACGGTGACGGCGGGGCCGGACGAGGCGGGGAGGCCACGTGGTGGGGTGCCGGGAACGCCACGGCGGAGGGCGGCGGTGACCGGGGCGACCGAGTCGACGCCCGCCCGGGTGGTCCGCGCGGTCCCGCTGCTCAACGCGGCCAACGCGCTGACCGCGCTGCGCCTGCTGCTGGTGCCGGTCTTCGCGGCCACCGTGGTCGCCTCTCAGATGACGCACGCCGGCTGGCAGATGGCGGCCTGTCTGATCTTCGCGATCGCCTCGGCGACCGACCTGGTCGACGGTTGGATCGCCCGCCGCTTCGGGCTGGTCACCTCGGTCGGCAAGGTGGCCGACCCGATCGCCGACAAGGCGCTCACCGGCGCCGCCCTGGTGCTGCTCAGCTGGTACGACCGGCTGCCCTGGTGGGTGACGGCGGTCATCCTGGTCCGCGAACTCGGCATCACCGCGCTGCGGTTCTGGGTGATCCGGCACGGCGTGATCGCGGCCAGCCGCGGCGGCAAGATCAAGACTGCGCTCCAGATCCTCGCCATCGCCTGGTACTTCTGGCCGATGCCCGACGCCCTCGCACCGGTCGGCCCGTGGATCATGGCTGCGGCCGTCCTGGTGACGGTGGTCACCGGCTTCGACTACATCGCCCAGGCCGTCCGCCTGCGCCGCCCGCGCCCCTGACCCGCCTCCGGCGCTCCGTCACGTCGACTCTGGCGTTGGACGTGCGAGAAAGCCTGGTTCACCTCATGATCGACCGAACTGGGGCAGGATGGCTGGTCGGGAGCCGGTCGGGTTGATCGGACGCCGGACGGGGAAGGACGGGGGCATGGAGAGCGACGCCAACGGCGAGCGGCCGGTCGGCAGCCCGGCGGCCGGAGTGGTGCACAGCCTGGCCGAACGGCACGAGACGCTGGCCACCGTCGAGTCGCTCACGGGCGGGCTGCTCGCCGCCGCCATCGTGGAGATCGCCGGGGTCAGCGGGGTCTACCGGGGCGGCCTGGTGGTCTACGCGACCGAGCTGAAGGCGGAGTTGGCCGGGGTGCCGACCGGGCTGCTGGTTGAGCGTGGCCCGGTCGACCCGGACGTGGCGGTGGCGCTGGCCGAGGGAGGCCGGCGGCGCTGCGGTGCCGACTGGGGGGTGGCCACCACCGGCGTGGCCGGTCCGGAGCCCCAGGACGGCAAGCCGGTCGGGCTGGTCTACACGGCGGTGGCCGGGCCGCACGGCACCGTCGTCCGGCAGCTCGACCTCGACGGCGGTCGGGACCACATCCGCTCCGCCGCCGTGATCGAGGCGCTGCGGCTGCTGGCCGAGCGGATCCGTGAGGCGGACGTGGCTGACGCCGAGGCGGCCGAGGCCGACCCGGCGGCCGTCGGCCACTGAAGCGGCGCCGCGCGGATCTGACGGGCGGGGCGGGATGTCGGCGGGCCCGGCAACGGGTACGGTTGCGGGAAGGCTCCGACGGTCGGGGCCGGCGCGGTCCGCCGCGTCCGGTCGGGCGGTCGCCCGGAGCGAGTTCAGCCCTCAGGGGGAGGTGCGATGGTCCTGCTACGCCGGGTGATCGGTGACGCACTGCGGGCGCGCCGGCAGGGGCAGCAGCGCACCCTGCGGGAGGTCTCCTCCGCCGCCAACGTCAGCCTCGGCTATCTCTCCGAGATCGAGCGCGGCCAGAAGGAGCCGTCCAGCGAGCTGCTGGCCGCGATCTGTGACGCGCTCGGCGCGCGCCTCTCCGAGCTGCTGCGTGAGGTCAGCGACACCGTCGCGCTCGCCGAGCAGATGCCCAACGTGCTGGTTCCGGTGCACGACGAGCCGGCCGAGCCCGCCAAGGTGCCGGCGGGTGCGGTGGCCAGGTCCGCCGGCCGGGGCGTCCGCCAGGTCAGCGCCGACGGCAAGGTCGCCGTCTCGGTCCGCCAGGACTCGCCGCTCAAGGCCACCCTGCGCAGCACCCGGGTCCGCTCCGCGAAGCGCGACCGCGACGTGGTCTGCGCCGCCTGATTCCCGCCCGCCCGCACGCCATGGCCGGCATCGCCCGGTCCGCGTAGGCTTGATCGCGGAGGGTGTCGGCCCGTCGGCTCGCCCGGTACGGGTGCCGGTCTGGCGCTCGGCTGGGACGATGGAGTGACTGCCGCGCCAGGGCGGGGTCGTCCCACCCGGCACCGTCGAGGCGGAGCGACGTTACTGAGGGGACCGCGGAGATGGCCAACCCGTTCGTCAAGGGGTGGAAGTACCTGATGGCGCTCTTCGGCGCCCGGATCGACGAGCACGCGGACCCGAAGGTTCAGATCCAGCAGGCCATCGAGGAGTCGCAGCGCCAGCACCAGGCGCTCGTCCAGCAGGCCGCCGCGGTGATCGGCAACCAGCGCCAGTTGGAGATGAAGCTCTCCCGGCAGATGTCCGAGGTCGAACGCCTCCAGGCCAACGCCCGGCAGGCACTGGTCCTGTCCGACCAGGCCCGGGCCCGGGGCGACGAGGCCGAGGCGGGGCGCTACGAGCAGTCCGCGCAGACCCTGGCCACCCAGCTGGTCACCGCCGAGCAAGCCACCGAGGACCTGAAGACCCTGCACGACCAGGCGCTGGGCGCGGCAGCCCAGGCCCGCCGGGCGGTCGAAAACAACTCGATGATCCTCCAGCAGCGCCTCGCCGAGCGCACCAAGCTGCTCAGCCAGCTGGAGCAGGCCAAGATGCAGGAGAGCGTGGCCCGCTCGCTGGAGTCGATGTCGGCGCTCACCGCCCCCGGCACCACTCCCTCGCTGGACGAGGTGCGGGACCGGATCGAGCGCCGCTACGCCACCGCGATGGGCCGCGCCGAGCTGGCCGGCAACTCGGCCGAGGGCCGGATGCTCGAGATCCAGAAGGCGACGCTCGACTCGGCCGGCTCGGCCCGGCTGGAGCAGATCCGGTCGAGCATGGCCGGCGAGCAGCTCGGCGCGCAGCAGCGGCCGGCCGCGGAGCAGCCGACGCCGGCCGGGCCGGCCACCGATCCGGCCGCCGCAGCCCGGCTCGACGAGCTCCGGGCCAGCATGGCCCGCGAGCGGGGCACCGGGGACACCACCGCCGCCGGCTGAGCGGCCGGTCCGAGGAGGTCAGGGTGGCAGACGAGCGTACGCGGCACTTCCGGCGGCTGAGCCGGCTGCGCCGCTCCGCCCGACGGTGGAGCGTGCTGGCCGGCGGGCTCGGCGGCGCGGCTGTCGTGCTGACCCCGTACGCCGGGCTCGGTCTGCCCGACGCGGCCTGGATGGGTGCCGCGGGCAGCGCGGTGGCTCTCGCCGCCTGGCGCTGGATCGACCTGCGGGCGCTGGCCGCCCAGCCGGCGCCGCCGGCGCTCGACCCGGCGGAGGCCGCCGCCCGCTCCCGGGCCCGGCTGGTCGCCGCCGTCGAGCGCCTTCCGATCGGCCCCGGCGTGCTGTCCGAGGTACGCCGGGTCCGTGCCCGGGTGGCGCTGCGTGGCACCGGCGCGGCCGCGTCGTGGGCCCGACTGGACCGGGCGGCGCTCACCCTCGCCGGGATGGCGAACCGGCTGACCGGAATCGCCGAACCGGCCGCACTGGAGGCCGCCGCCGCCGACCGCTCGCTGCGGGACCTCGCCCACCGGGTGGCGAGCGTGGAGCGGGCGCTGCGGCTCGCCCCGGTCGACGCCCGGCCGCCGCTGGCCGACGCGCACCGGGTGCTCACCGAGCAGCTGGAGAGCGGCGTCGCCGCGTACGAGCGGCTGGTGGTGGCCGCCGCCGGCTACGTCGCCGAGGACGCCCGTCCCGACGGCCCGCACCCGGCCGCGTCCCGGCTGACCGAGGCGACCGACCTGCTGCACGGCGTGGCGTCGGCGCTGGCCGAGCTGCGCGCGGTCGGCGACCCACTGCGCGCTCCCACCCGCTGACCGTCCGTTCCGGGTCACGGCGGCGTGGTGATCGCGACCGGGGCGGTGAACGGTGAGCTGCCGACCACGTTGAACGCCCGGATCCGGTAGTGGTACGTCACACCGCGGGCCAGCCCCGTGTTGGTGAAGCCGCGCCCGCTCACCGTGAAGGTGGCCACCTCCTGGCCGAACGCCGGGTCCAGCGCCCGCTGCACGATGAACCCCGAGCCCGGCCCGGCGGCGGCGCCGGGCGCCCAGCCCAGGATCACCGTCGCGGTGTCCGGGCCCGGCGTGGCGGCGGTGCCGCTCACCGAGGTCGGCGTGGCCGGCGCCGGTGGCGTGGTCACCGCGGCCACCGTCGACCAGGGTGAGGCCGCGCCGAGGTAGGTGGTCCGCACCCGGTAGTAGTACGTGGTGTCCGGGGCCACGGCGGCGTCCAGGTGGTTGTCGCCGACACCGATCGCGGTGGTGCCCGGGCCGCTGGTGAAGGTCGGGTTGGTGGCCCGCTGCACGTCGATGCCGGTGGCGAAGGAGCGGTTCGCCCAGCGCACGGAGATCCGCAGCGGTGCGGCCGGCGGTACCGCCGCGGTCACCCCGGCCGGGGCGGTGAGCTGCACCGACGCCGGCACGCTGTTCGACCAGGACGAGCAGCTGACCGCGTTCTCGGCCCGGATCCGGTAGTGGTAGGTGACGCCGGGGGTGACCGTGGCGTCGGTGTACCGGGTCGCGGTGGCGGCCACGGTGATCGTGGTGAGCCCGTCGGTGAAGGTGGCGTCGGTGGCCCGCTGCAGCAGGTGGCTGGTGGCCGGGGGGCGACCGCCGTTGCCGGTCCAGGCCAGCGCGATCGCCGGCAGCGCGGTGGCCGAGCCGGGGGCGGGGGTGGCGGTCAGCCCGGTGGGTGCCCGGGGCGAGACCCGCAGCACGAGCGGCCGGCTCATCCCCAGGTCACGGTGCCCGGCGAGCTGGGTGTGCCAGCGGTACTCCCAGCCGAGATTGACCAGTTGGTTGACCACCAGCGCGGGCCGGCCGTCGACCGGGCTGACCGGAGTCGAGCCGGTCCTGGCGCCGGCCGGACGGGACGGGTCGAGCAGTCGGACACTGTCGCCGATCTTGAACGGCAGGACCGGGGCGACCGGGCGCAGCGCCACGATCACGTCCTCCCGGGGGTTGACCCGGACGACCTCCTTCCAGCCCAGCTCACCGCCGTCGGGCGGGCGGATCGTGCCGTCCCAGCCGACCCGGTTGACCACCTGCAGGTCGCAACCGTCCAGGCGGATCGGCTCGGTCTGCCGGCTGTTTCCCACGATCCGCCAGAGCTGGGTGCCGTCGGCCGGGGCGCCGACCGGCACCGCCGGGTCGGCGGCGAAGAGGATCTCGGTGGCCGGGTCGGTGGTGCCGAGGGGCAGGGTGGCGGGGGAGAGCGGGCCGGCGTGCGGGTGGGCGACGCCGAGCCGACCGGCGAGCCGGCCGTGGCCGGCCTCGAAGATCTGCTGCACGGCCTTGACGGCGATCGGCACGGTGACCGGGGCGGCGCCGCCGGGCGGGGTGAAGGCGACCGTGGTGGCGTGCACCGGCACCACCGTCGCCGTCGTCGTCCGGGTGCCGATCGCCGCGTCGTAGGCCGGCTGCGGCACGATCGGCGGGCGCTGGCTGGCCGCGTACGCGCGGGGCAGCCGCTCCCGGAGCCGGGCCAGGTCGTACGGCTGCGCCGGGGCGCCGTTCACCCGGAACTGCAGCAGGGTGCGGGTGTTCGGGCCGTAGCCGGGGCGGGTGGCGGGTGCGCCGCCCTCGGCGGTCCGGTCCGGCGCGTCGGTGTGGTGGTCGTAGCGCGGGTCGAAGCCGGGCAGCGGGGCGGGGCAGTCGTTGTAGAGGATCAGGGTGCCGCCCGGGGGCACGGCGGAGAAGTCCACCACGACGTCGGCCCGCTCGCCGGGGGCGAGCAGCAGGGCGTGCCCGTCGACGTTGAGCACGGTGGGGTCGCGCCGGTCGTACCGGTAGCCGACCGGCCGGTTCGGGATCACCACCGGGGCGGGCAGCAGCCCACCGTCGTTGCCCACCTGGATCAGCTCCGGCCCGGCCGCGTCCGGGTCCGGCACTCCGCCGTCGCGCCCGTCGACGGGCCACTGTGCGGGCCGGCCGGGGGCCCGCACCGCCGGCACCATCGGCACCTCCCCGGCGTCGGCGTCGAGCAGGTTGCCCTCGTCGTCCCACATCGGCGCGTCCGAGCGGGCCCGGTAGAGCTGGAGGTTGAGGCTGCGGTCCAGGCAGGCGTTGAGGATCCGGAACCGGTACGTCCGGGGCTGCACCTCCAGGTAGGGGTAGGCGACCCCGTTGACCAGCGGGGTGTCACCGAACGCCTCGGGCACCGCGCTGGGATGCGGCACGCCCGGCGTCAGCGGTGGCTCCTCGGCGGCGGCCACCGGGTCGTGGTGCGGGTTCGACACCGGCCCGGGGTGTCCCGTCCCGGTCCCGTTCGGGTCGGTGGCCGCGCGCGGGTGGCCGTCGAGGTCGGGGCCGCCGTCCGTCGCGGTACGCGACCACGGCCCGTAGTCCCAGCGGCCGGTCGGGTTGATCCCGCCGCCGCGGTAGGGGTTCTGCCGGGGCTGGTAGACGTGCGGGTGCCACAGGCTGCCCCGGGAACCCCAGCGGTCCCGGTCCCAGGTCGGATCCTCGCCGGCGAGCTGAGTGTCGTCCGGCACGAAGGTCTTGTCCTGGATCACCAGCGGCAGCTCGTCCTCGGGGAGCACGCCGTCGGCGACGAGCTGCTCCTCAGCCGGGTCGGTGAGCAGGTAGAGCGCGAGCTGTCCGGAGTAGACGGTCAGCCGCGCGAGACCGACGGTGTTGTCGTGGAACCACATCAGCCGGCCGCTCTGCTCGTTCGGGTAGTAGAGCGTGGTGGCGCCGGCCCCGGGCGGCGGCATGTCCGGGACGTGGGTCAGCCCGGTGCCGTTCGGGTACGGGGTGATCTCGCCGGCCGGGGTGACCCACTGCCACGGGTTGCCCGCGCTGATCCAGCCGGTCTGCGCGCCGGCCAGGTGCAGCACCGCCCGGTTCTGCGGGTACGGCGCCGGGCCGTCCAGCGGCCCGATGCCGGCCCCCTCGACGCTCTCGTCGACCGGCAGGAAGAGCTCGCCGGCCCGGCCGGTGGGGAGCTGGTTGATGAACTTGATCCGGACCGGCCGGCCCCGGCGGGCCCGGATCAGCGGGCCGAGGAACCACGGCCGGCCGGGCGGCACGACGGTGTTGTGCCCGGCCGGGTCGGTGCCGAGGTTGAGCTGCCGGTAGCCGCGCAGCCGGGTGGCCGGCAGGTCCCGGTGCAGCCGCTGGGCGTACTGCTGCAGCCCGATCTCGTAGTAGTCGCAGCCCGGGTAGCTGATGGTGTCGGGCACCGCCACGGGCAGGTACCCGCCCAGCTCGGTGCGGCCGAGCGGCCCCGGGCGCGGCAGCGCGTCGACGAACTTGCGCAGCCCGGTGCCGGCCAGCACCCGGTCGTCGGCGTCGCGGACCGGCCGCGGGCTGTAAGCGAAGTTCGGCACCGGGCCGAAGCACCGCGGCACGGCGGCGGGATCCAGGCTCGCCGGTGCCGGGGCGGCAGCGTCCTCGGCGGTCCGGGCGGCCGGTACGGCTGCCGCCGCCCGGTCGGCCTCGACGGTGTGGCCGTTGGCGCCGCGCGCCGCGCGGTCGGTCCAGGTGGCCCGGAGTCTGCGAAACATCGCCATGGCTCTCCCCGGGGTCGGGGCGCGACCGTTGCCACCCCGGCGTGGCGACCCGGTCGGGCCGGCTCTGCTGACGATCGGTGAGCGTCCAAACGCAGCATGCGACGCCGACGGCCGGTTAGGAATTACCCAATCGTCCGTTTCTGGGCGGCGGGTGGGGTGGGCCCGGGCAGTCAGCCGGCCGGCAGTTCCGGCTGGCACCTCGGGCACCAGTAGGTGACCCGTTCACCCAGCTCCTGCTTGCGGATCGCGGTGCCGCAGCGGCGGCACGGCTGGGCGCGTCGGCCGTACACGTAGCTGGTCTGCCCCCGGTGCAGCGAGCCGGTGGTGCTCTGCGTCCAGCGCCCCCGGTTCGCCGCGAGCAGCTTCTGGGCGAGGGCCGCCAGGCCGGGCAGGTCGGGTACCGCGCGCACCGGCGTCCACGGCGAGAGGCCGCGCAGGAAGAGCAGCTCGCACTTGTAGAGGTTGCCGACGCCGGCCAGGTTGCGCTGGTCGAGCAGCGCCTCGCCGATGGTGGCGTCCGGGTCGGCGGCCAGTCGACGGGCCGCCTCGGCCGCATCCCAGTCCGGGCCGAGCAGGTCCGGGCCGAGGTGGCCGACCAGGCTCTCCTCCGCCGCGGTGGGCAGCAGCGCCAGCTCGTGCAGGTGATAGCCGACCGCCACCGCCCCGGGGCTGCGCAGCACCACCCGGATCAGGTGCGCCGGCCGGGCGGACCAGCGTTCCCCAGGGGCGTACGCCCGCCAGGCACCGTCCATCCGCAGGTGCGAGTGCAGCGTCCAGTGCCGGTCCGGCACCGGCTCGCCGGTGCCGGCTTCGGCCGGGGCGGCGTCGGTGGTCGGGGCGGCGGCGGTCGGGGCGGCGGGGGTCGGGGTGGCGGTGGTCGGGGCGGTGAGCCGGAGCAGCAGGTGCTTGCCGCGGCTGGCCGACTCACGCACGGTCCAGCCGGTCAGGTCCGTGGTGGCCAGCTGCGGCACCCGGAAGTCGCTCGCGGTCAGCGTCGCACCGGCCAGCGCGCGGTGCAGGACGCGGGCGGTGTTCCAGACGGTGTCGCCTTCGGGCATCCTCCCATCCTCTCTCGTCCGAGCTGCATTCGCATGTATCGCTATTTGTACCGTACTTCCGCTTGATCTCCCGATAAGGGGACTATCAGGGAGTTCTGAGGAGAATGCACATGAAAGTAGCTCGTTGCCGTGTCCGTCCCGCCGTCCTCGCCGCCACCCTCTCCCTCGCCCTGACCGTCGCGCTGGTGCCCGCCGCCGGCCCGGTACCGGCCGCGCCGACCCACGGCAACGCCCTCACCCTCGCTCCCGCCGCACCGACCGCGGAACGGTGGAGCCTCGATCTCTCGGTCGTCGACGGCGACGACGTCAACATCCGGCGTACCCCGGCCGGGCTCCAGCTGCGCGACGCCCGCCCGAGCGCGGCCCGGGCCGCCCGCAGCCCGCACAGCGCGGCGGCCGAGGGGACTCTCCTCACCGCGCCGCGCACCCTGTCCCGGCCGGTCACCCAGATCCGGGCCGAGGTGACCGCGCGGACCGCCCCGGGCGCCACGGTGGAGGCCCAGGTGCGCGGCTGGCGCGCGAGCGGCTGGACCGAGTGGCGCAGCGCCGCCGCCGGCGCGGTCTTCGACCGGCCGGTCACCCGGGCGCAGACCCGGGTGGTGCTCACCGCCCGCGACGCCCGGGCCGCCGCCACGGTCACCGGGGTCCAGCTCACCGCGGACTCGCGGGCCGCGGTCTCCGCCACCATCCCCGCGCGCACCTACCGGGTGTACGCGACCCGGATCGGGCTCGTCGGCGAGACCACCGCCAACGGGCGGATCGTCCAACCGCGGGACCACTTCGTCGCGCTGCCGTCCCGGCGCGGGCTCGCGCCGCAGAACAGCGGCGACTACACCGTCCGGGTCTGCACCACCACCGGCAGCCGCTGCGAGTACGCCCCGGTCTGGGACGTCGGGCCGTGGAACACCCGGGACGACTACTGGAACCCGAGCTGGGTTCGGGAGAACTGGAAGGACCTGCCGCAGGGCCGGCCCGAGGCGCAGGCCGCCTACCAGTCCGGTTACAACGGTGGGCGGGACCAGTTCGGCCGTACCGTGCTCAACCCGGCGGGCATCGACCTGGCCGACGGCACCTTCTGGGACGGGCTGCAACTCACCACGAACGCCTGGGTCGACGTGGCCTACCTGTGGACCGGTGGCGGGTCGCGTGGCGTGGTCGGCGACGGGCCACTCAACATCCGTAGCGGTGCGGGCACCGGCTACGCGGTCCGGGGACTGGCCGCCCGCTACGCCAACGTGCCGATCGAGTGCTACGTGACCGGCCAGTCGGTCAGCGGGCCGTACCGCACCACCACCCGGTGGAACCGCCTGGCCGGCGGGCAGTACGTCAGCCACGCGTACATCTCGGCCGTCTACGGCGCGACCGTGGCGCGCTGCTGACCCGGGCTCGACCGCCCGGGGCCCGGCGCCCCGGGCGGGTCGGGGGTCAGGGGCGCTCGTCCGGGCGGGCCGGGCGGACCATGTCCTGGTAGCGCGGGTGGCTGGCGCCGTAGACGGCGAAGTTGAGTCGGGCGTGGGTCAGGCTCAGGTCGCCGTTGGGGCCGCCGCGAACCACGTCGGCGTCGGTGTCGGACTGGCCGTCATCCGTCCAGAAGCAGACCGGGCAGGTGCCACCACCGGTCCGGGAGGCGCAGCAGGGACAGGCAACGGGAACCCAGTGCTCACCCACCGGGGCAGCATTCCACAGTTGAGAATCAGTCGCCCACCCGCACTCGACCGTGGATGGTCAGCAGATCACCGGGCGTCACGCCGAGCAGCTCCACCGCTCGACCGCGGTTGACCGCCACGGCCACCCGGCCCGCCGAATCGGGGTGCACCAGCAGGGCGCCCGGAGGCGCGTCGCCGAACGTCCGGCCGCGTACCGCCGGCCAGCCGGGACCGGAGTCCACGGCCGCTCCGGGTGCCGGCGCGGTGACCCGGACCGCCGGCGGCAGCCCGTCCAGCACCTCCGCCGCGGCGGCGAGCTGGACGTTGCCGAAGGTGTCCACGGTCAGCACCTCGGCGGTGAAGCCGCCGGGATGCGCGGTCACCACCGGCGCCGGCAGCCGGACCAGCTCCGTCGGGTCGAGCGCGGGACCGGCCTCGGCCAGCGGCGCGCCGAGCGCGAGCCGCGCCGCGACCGGCGCGAAGACGTCCCGACCGTGGAAGGTGCCGGACACCCGGGGCGCCAGCCAGGCCGGGTCGGTCAGCTCGACCGCGGCGCTCACCCCGCCCAGCGCGTCGGCGGCGTCGAGCAGCAGCCCGTTGTCCGGCCCGACCAGGAACCCGCCCGGGCTGGCCAGGGCGATCCCGCGCCGT
This sequence comes from Micromonospora sp. NPDC093243, assembly GCF_044753725.1. Classification (NCBI taxonomy): domain Bacteria; kingdom Bacillati; phylum Actinomycetota; class Actinomycetes; order Micromonosporales; family Micromonosporaceae; genus Micromonospora; species Micromonospora sp. NPDC093243. Next base: position 618,016 of record NZ_JBIVNT010000003.1, read on the forward strand.
GCCGTGCCGACGCCCGGATCGACCACCGCCACGTGCACCCCGACCGGCAGGTACGGCACGGTCTGGGCGAGCACCGTCGCGCCGCGCCGCACGTCGGCGGGTGGCACCAGGTGGGTCACGTCGATCACGCGGACGGCCGGCGCGATCCGGGCGATCACGCCGTGGCAGGCGGCCACGAAGCCGTCGGTGAGGCCGTAGTCGGTGGTCAGCGAGATCCAGGGTGCGGCGGGCATGCCGGCAGGCTAACGCCCGCGGCCCGGCCCGCGCGGGTGTGCCTCGGAGGAGGTCAGGGTGCGGTGCGCAGCTCCAGGATCAGCTCGTCGTGCAGCGGGATGCCGTCCTCGCCGGTCAGCGGGATCTCCGGCTTGAGCCGTCGGGCCCGATCCACCGCGCCGGGGTCCACCCCGACCAGTCGCAGGCCGCGCCGCTGGTAGAAGCGCAGCGCCCGGAGGTTGTCGTTGGAGGTGATCAGCCAGAGCCGGGCCAGCCCCGCCGACCGGGCGGTCTGCGCCGCCGCGGCCAGCAGCGCGGTGCCGACGCCACCACCGGGCAAGCCGGCCACCAGACTCACCACCTCGAGTCCGTCGCCGTCGCGGTGGTGAGCGAGGGCGCCGAGCACCGCGCCGGCGGCGTCCACCGCCACCAACGTCGGCAGCGTACGCAGGTCGTAGCGGGTGTCGTGGGCGATGACGTACGGGCCGCCCCACTCCCGCTCGTGCAGCGCGTCCACCGCGGCCCGCTCGCCCGGCCGCGCCGCCCGTACCGTGATCCCGTCCACGTCACCCTCCCTCGCCGGCACCGGATGGTAGCCGGGGGGCGACCGGGCGGCGCGGGTCTGTCGAGCTGGCGGATATGGGACACGGCGACTGGCCGACCGGCCACTGCCGCCGCCCGGGCCGGTTCGGCAGACTGCCCTGGTGACACATCGGAGCCTGCCCGCCGTCGCGGTACTCGTGGTCGCCGCTGCCCTCACCGCCGGCTGCGGTGGTGCCGACGGCGACCGGCCCGCAGCCGCCCCGCCAGCGGCCAGCCCTTCCGCCGCGGCCAGCCCGTCCCCGGCGGTGTCGCCGACCGCCGCCGACTCGCCCCCGGCGGTTCCCCGGGCCGGGGACGCCCCGGCCGTGCAACCGCCCACCGAGCGTCGCCCGGCCAGCCCGCCACCGGTGGTGCTGCCCCGCCGCCCGGCCGGGTCGCCGGGGGCCAAGCAGGTGATCGACGCGTTCCGGGCCGCCGGCCTGAAGGTGCCCAACCCCCGCGACCGTTCCGTCGACTGTGGACCTGACGGGCTCGGCCTGGGCTGCTCCGAGCTGATCGCCACCGACGCGGTCACGGTCTACGTCTTCCCCGACGAGACCAGCGCCGGCGATCTCGCCGCGACCTGGGGCGGCCAGTCGTACCGCCGGGGTCCGGTGGTGCTCAACTATCTGGAGGCCCGGACGCCGGCCGCCGACCGCCCCCGCTACGAGCGGGTGCTCGCCGGCCTGTAGCGACCCGATCGGCTGGTCAGCCGCGCAGGCGCAGGCCGCGGGGGGTGGCCCGGAAACCGGCGGCGGTCAACGCGTCGCGCAGCGGTGAGGCGTGCACCGCCTCGCCGTCGGCGCGCTCGACCGAGATGGCGCCCAGCGCACCGGAGTGGACCGCGTCGGCGAGCGCCTTGGCGGCCGCGGCGAGCGCCTCGGCGTCGGCGGTGAAGGAGAGCAGCGTGCGGCCGCCCCGCTCCACGTAGAGCGCCAGGTCGCCGCCGACCAGCGCGACCAGGGCGCCCGCCTTGCGGCCGGCCCGGTGCCCGCTGGCCGGCGCGTCGCCGTCGCCCGAGTCGACCGCGCGCTCCGGCCAGGGCAGGGCGGCGCCGTAGGGATTGGCCGGATCGGTGGCGGCGAGCACCAGGGGTGCCCCGCCGCGCCCCCGGGCGCCGTCGGCCGGCTCGGCCAGGGCCCGGATCCGGTCGACCGCGCCGGGCACGGCGAACTGCGCCGCGCCCAGCCCCTCGACGAAGTAGCCCCGGCGGGCCGCGCCGCGCTCCTCGAGCGCGGAGAGCACCGGGTAGACCGCCGCGAAGCCGCCGACCACCTGCTCGGCCACGACCGCGCCCCGGGTGACCACGCCGTGCCGTTCGAGCAGCACGTCGGCCAGGGCGGCAGCCCGTCGGGTCGGGTCGGTGTCGCGTTCGGGCAGCCGTGACCAGCGCCCGGCCACCGTGGGCGGGCCGCTGCGGGTGGGCAGCGCCACCCGGCCGGGCCGGCGGTAGCGGGTCCGCGGCGCGGACGGCCGGGACCGGTGCGCCCCACCGGCGCCGAGCACCGCCCGCAGCGGGGCGAGGGTGTCGTTGGTGAGGTGCCCGGCCCAGACCAGGTCCCAGACGACGGCGGTGAGCGCGGCGTCGTCGGTGGAGTTGACCCGATCGGCGAGTGAGCGGAAGAAGAGCGCCTGACCGTCGGCGAGGGCGTCGAGCACCGCCTCGTGCAGCGGGGTGAGGGCCAGTGCCTCGTCCGCTGGCGGGAGCAGCAGCGGCGCGGCGTCGGCGTAGGCGAGGGTGACCCAGCCGTCCCCACCGGCGATCGCACCGGAGCCGGCCCAGAGCACCTCGCCGCTGGCGCAGAGCTCGTCGAGCTGGGCGGGGGAGTAGTCGGCGACCCGCCCGGGCAGCACCAGGCGCTCCAGCGCCGAGGCCGGCACCGCCGCGCCCTGCAACTGCTCGACAGCCGCGGCCAGCGCCTCCACCCCACGGGCGGACGAGCCGACCTGCTGCCAGCGGGGCAGGAAGGAGGCCAGCGCCCGGGGTGGCACCGGCTCGATCTCGCGGCGCAGCGCGGCCAGCGAACGGCGGCGCAACAGCCGCAGCACCTCGGCGTCGCACCACTGGCTGCCGGCGGTGTCCGGGGTGAACTCGCCGGAGACCACCCGGCCGGTGGCGGCGAGCCGGCGCAGCGCCTGCTCCACCACGAAGACGCCGAGCCCGAACCGGGCCGCGCAGCTGGCCGCGGCGAACGGGCCGTGCGTGCGGGCGTAGCGGGCGACGAGGTCACCGAGCGGGTCGGCGACCGGCGCGAGATAGGCCTCGGCCACCCCGACCGGCAGCGCCACGCCGAGCGCGTCGCGCAGCCGGGCTGCGTCCTCCACGCCGACCCAGCGCTCCTCGCCGGCGATGCGGACCCGCAGCACCCGCCGGGCCGCCTCGAGCTCGGTGAGCCACTCGACCGGCGCCCCGCGCTCGGCCAGCTCGACCGTGCTGAGGTCGCCGAGCACCCGGAGCAGCTCGACGACGTCCTCCGCGTCGCGCGGGCGGCGCTGCTCGGTCAGCCAGCGCAGCTGCCGCTCGGTCTCGACGAGCACCGCCGGGTCGAGCAGCTCGCGCAGGTCGACCCGGCCGAGCAGCTCACCGAGCAGGGCGGAATCCAGCGCCAGCGCGGCGGCTCGCCGCTCGGCGAGGGGGGCGTCGCCCTCGTAGAGGAAGGCCCCGACGTAGCCGAAGAGCAGCGAGCGGGCGAACGGTGAGGGCTGGCTGGTCTCCACCTCGACCAGCCGGACCTTGCGGGCGGCCAGGTCACCCATCAGCTCGGCCAGCGCCGGCTGGTCGAAGACGTCCTGGAGGCACTCCCGGGCGGCCTCCAGGGTGACCGGGAAGTCGGCGTATTCCCGGGCGACGTCGAGCAGCTGGGCGGCGCGCTGGCGCTGCTGCCAGAGCGGCTGCCGGCGGCGCGGGTCGCGGCGGGGCAGCAGCAGGGACCGCGCCGCGCACTCGCGGAACCGCGAGGCGAAGAGCGCGGACGTGCCGACAGACTCCTCGACCAGCTGGGCGATCTCGTCGGGCTCGAAGGCGACCACGTCGGCGCCCGGCGGCTCCTCGGCGGTGTCGGGCAGGCGCACCACGATGCCGTCGTCGGAGGGCATCACCTGCGCGTCCACCCCGTAGCGTTCGGCCAGCCGACGCCCGATGGCGAGCGCCCAGGGCCCGTTGACCTTGGCACCCAGGACGCTGTGCACCGCGAGCCGCCAGTCGCCCAGCTCGTCGCGGAACCGCTCGACCACGATCGTCCGGTCGTCGGGCAGCGAGCGGGTGGCCCCCCGCTGCTCGCGCAGGTAGGCCATCAGGTTTCCGGCCGCCCAGTCGTCGAGCCCACCGGCGCGCAGGGCGGTGATCGCCGCCTCGTCGCTCTGCCGCAGCAGCGCGCGGATCCGGGCGCCGATGGCGCGGCCCAGCTCGACCGGCCGGCCCAGCGAGTCGCCCTTCCAGAAGGGCATGCGGGCCGCCTGCCCCGGGGCGGGGGAGACGAGCACCCGGTCGGGAGTGATCTCCTCGATCCGCCAGGAGGAGGAGCCGAGCAGGAAGACGTCGCCGACCCGCGACTCGTAGACCATCTCCTCGTCGAGCTCACCGACCCGGGCGGCACGCTCGGCGCCGGCCAGGAAGACGCCGAAGAGGCCTCGGTCGGGGATGGTGCCGCCGCTGGTCACCGCGAGCCGCTGCGCGCCGGGACGACCGGTGAGCAGGTCGGCGGCCCGGTCCCAGACCAGCCGGGGACGCAGCTCGGCGAAGGCGGTCGACGGGTAGCGGCCGGAGAGCATGTCGAGCACGGCGTGCAGCGCGGAGTCGGGCAGCTCGGCGAAGGGCGCGGCGCGGCGCACCAGCACGGCCAGGTCGCCGACCCGCCACGGCTCCAGCGCGACCATCGCGACCACCTGCTGGGCCAGCACGTCGAGCGGATTGCGCGGAAAGTGCAGCTCCTCGATCGCGCCGTCGCTCATCCGCTCGGCGACCACGGCGCAGGAGAGCAGGTCACCGCGGTGCTTGGGGAAGACCACCCCGCGGGAGACCGCGCCGACCTGGTGGCCGGCCCGGCCGACGCGTTGCAGCCCGGCGGCGACGCTGGGCGGCGCCTCGATCTGTACGACCAGGTCGACCGCGCCCATGTCGATGCCCAGCTCCAGGCTGGAGGTGGCGACGACCGCCGGCAGCTGCCCCGACTTGAGCGCCTCTTCGATGTGCTTGCGCTCCTCGCGGGAGACGCTCCCGTGGTGGGCCCGGGCGATCACCGGCGCCGCGCCGCTGGCCGCCCCGGACTGGGCCATCACCTCGGCCGGCGGCCGGGCCCCGCCCGCGGGCGGAGCGTCACCGACCTCCTCGGCGGCCAGCTCGTTGAGCCGGGCGCAGAGCCGCTCGGCGCTGCGCCGGGAGTTGGTGAAGACGATGGTGGAGCGGTGCGCCCGGATCAGGGCGAAGACCCGCTCCTCCACCGCCGGCCAGATCGACGCGCGGCGGGGCCCCGGCCCGCCCAGGTCGTCCTCCGGCGGCTGCTCCTGCTCGTCGAGGCGGGTCATGTCCTCGACCGGGACCTGGACGGCGACCTCGATGGTCTTCGCGCTGGGCGGCTGCACCACGTCGACCGGCCGCGCGCCGCCGAGGAACTGGGCGCAGCCGTCGATCGGCCGGACCGTCGCGGAGAGGCCGATCCGCTGGGCCGGGGCGGGCAGCAGCTCGTCGAGACGCTCCAGGGACAGGGCGAGGTGGGCGCCGCGCTTGCTCCCGGCGACCGCGTGCACCTCGTCGACGATGACCGTCTCGACGCCGCGCAGCGAGTCGCGCGCGGCGGAAGTGAGCAGCAGGAAGAGCGACTCAGGCGTGGTGATGAGGATGTCCGGCGGGGTGCGGGCGAAGGCCCGACGCTCGTCGGCGGGGGTGTCGCCGGTGCGCATTCCGACGGTGATCTCGGGTGGGGCGACGCCGAGTCGGGTGGCGGCCTGGCGGATGCCGGCGAGCGGGGCGCGCAGGTTGCGCTCGACGTCGACCGCGAGCGCCTTGAGCGGGCTGACGTAGAGCACCCGGCAGCGGTGCCGGGCCTCGGCCGGGGCGGGCTCGCGGGCCAGCCGGTCCAGCGACCAGAGGAACGCGGCGAGCGTCTTGCCGGAGCCGGTGGGCGCCACCACCAGCGCGCTGTGCCCGGCGGAGACCGAGCGCCAGGCGCCGGCCTGGGCGGCGGTGGGGGCGGCGAAGGCAGCGCGGAACCACTCCCGGGTCGCCGGGCCGAACCCGGCCAGCACGTCGGTGCCCACCGCGTCGGGGCCGCCAGTCACATCCGCCACCTCTCCATCCTGCCGCGCCGGTGTGACAACCCGGCCGGCTGGAGCGCTGTTTGTGTCCGGCAACAGCGCTTACGAGGCGGATATGACGCTTGATGCGTTAAGTCTCACTTAACTGCTTGCTTGTGATGCACAACATAAAGTAACTTCACTCAGGACAAGAATCGGGGCGGAGGGGATCGGATGCCGGTCGAGCGGCGCAACGTCGAGCCCGGCACCGACGTGCTCATCCGCAAGGTCGACAGCCATCTCGCCGCCGTCCGCGTCGGCCTGCACGGGCCCGAGCTTGAGCTCGCCGAGCGGCTGGCCCGCTGCCTACGCGAGCTGGTCGTCACCACCGCCCAGGCGAGCGCCGCCGACCGCGGCCAGGTCCGCGCCGCGGTCCACTACTTCGTGCTGCGCCGCGAGAGCCGTGGCCGGCTGCTGTCGGTGCGTTCGCTGGCCGCCGCCGAGCGGGTGGTGGACCGGGTCGCCCGCCAGCTCGGCCGCGCCGACCTGTTGGCCGAGCCGCCGCGCCACGACCTGGTCGCCAGTCGGGAGTCGATCCGCCCCGGGAACGCCGTCTCCCGCTGAACCGTCGCCCCGGAGCCCGGCTGACGCTTCGCCAAAGCCTCGCCGTGGGTCGTTCGCCCGTCCCCGCCCGCTCGGCGCTCCCTGATGCCGCCCGCCGACCGGCCGGGCAAGACCGGCGTTGAGGGTGATTTCCGGAAAAGGTGCCCGAAGGGGAGCGAACTGGCGTCTGATCGCTCGTAGGCGCCGACCGCGGGCGGCGTCCGCCACTGCCACCACGACCGGGAGTGCGGGTGCTCGTACTGCTCATCCTCCACCTCGTGGCGGCACTCCTCGCGCCGTTCCTCGTCCGCTGGTGGGGCCCGCGCGCCTGCTATCCGCTGGCCCTGGCGCCGGCCGCCGCGTTCGGCTGGGCGCTGGCCCGCACCCCCGCGGTCCGCGACGGGTCAGCGGTGGTCGAGACCTACCCGTGGATCGGGCAGTTGGGGCTCGACATCGCGCTGCGGCTGACCACCCTCTCCTGGCTGCTGACCCTGCTGGTCGGCGGCGTCGGCGCGCTGGTGCTGGTCTACTGCGCCCGGTACTTCACCCCGGGCTCGCTCGGCCTGGCCCGCTTCGCCGGCGTCCTCGTCGGATTCGCCGGGGCGATGCTCTGCCTCGTCCTCGCCGACGACCTGCTGCTGCTCTACGTCGGCTGGGAGCTGACCACGATCTTCTCGTACCTGCTGATCGGGCACAGCACCGAGCGGCGGTCCAGCAGGTGGGCCGCCGCCCAGGCGCTCACCGTCACCACGCTGGGTGGGCTGGCCATGCTGGTCGGCTTCATCATGATCGGCGAGCACGCGGGCACCTACCGCTGGTCGGAGATCGCCGCCCGGCCGTTGCCCGGCGGCGGTTACCTGGTGGCCGCGGTGCTGCTCGTCCTGGTCGGGGCGCTCTCCAAGTCGGCGGTGCTGCCGTTCAGCTCCTGGCTGCCGGTGGCGATGGCGGCGCCCACGCCGGTCAGCGCCTATCTGCACGCGGCGGCGATGGTGAAGGGCGGCATCTACCTGATCGGTCTGCTCGCGCCGGTGCTCGCCACCGTCGGGCCGTGGCGACCGGTGGTGGTCGTCGCCGGCCTGGCCAGCATGCTCGCCGGTGGCTGGGCCGCGCTGCGGCAGACCGACCTGAAACTGCTGCTGGCGTACGGCACGGTGAGCCAGCTCGGCCTGCTGGTGGTGCTGATCGGCGCGGGCACCCCGGACGCCGCGCTGGCCGCCGTGGCCATGCTCCTCGCGCACGCCCTGTTCAAGGCGGCGCTGTTCCTGGTGGTCGGGGTGATCGACCACGGCGTGGGCACCCGGGACCTGCGCGAACTCTCCGGGCTGCGGCACGGCGCCGGTCCGCTGGTCGCCGTCGCGGTGCTCGCCGCCGCGTCCATGGCCGGGGTGCCCCCGCTGGTCGGCTTCGTCGCCAAGGAGGCGGCCTTCGCCGCGTTCACCGACCAGCCGGTGATCCTCGCCGGGCTGGTGATCGGCACGGTCCTCACCGTCGCCTACAGCGCGCGCTTCCTCTGGGGCGCGTTCGCCGACCGCCCCGACGTGGAACCCACCCGGCTCACCCGGATCGCCCCGCCGCTGTTCGTACCGCCGGCGGTGCTCGCCGTGGCGGGGCTGGTGGCCGGTCCGCTCGCCGGCGGGCTGGACGTGCTGCTCCGCCCGTACGCCGAGCTGTTCGGCGCCCTCGACGCGCACCTGGCGCTCTGGCCCGGGCCGACCCCCGCGCTCGGCCTCTCCGGGCTGGTGCTGGTCGCCGGTGGGCTGCTCTTCGCGCTGCGCGGCCCGCTCGCCCCGGTGCTGGCCCGGCTCCGCTCGCCGGTCGGCGGCAATGCCGGGTACGAGTGGATCATCGGTCGCTTCGACCGGTTGGCCGTGGAGGTCACCGGCGCCACCCAGCGCGGATCCCTTCCGCAGTATCTCGGCATCATCCTGGTCGCGCTGGTGCTGCTGCCCGGCGGGGCGATGCTCGCCGCCCGCCCCTGGCAGGAGCGGATCGCCGCCTGGGACACCCCGCTGCAACCGGTCGTCGCGCTGGTGCTCGCGGTCGCGGCCGTGCTCGCGGTCCGCGCGCGTCGCCGGTTGACCGCGATGCTGCTGGTCGGGGTGACGGGCTACGGCACCGCCATGCTTTTCGTCCTCTACGGCGCGCCCGACCTGGCGTTGACCCAGTTCCTGGTGGAGACGGCGACCATCGCGGTCTTCGTGCTGGGGCTGCGCCGCCTGCCGGAACGGTTCTCGGCCCGGCCGCTGCGCCGGGCCCGGTGGCTCCGCCGGGCGATCGGCGTGGCGGCCGGACTGGTCACCGCCGGTCTGGCCCTGGCCGCGGTGGGCGCCCGCCAGGCGCCGGCCATCTCCACGGCCTTTCCGGAGCTGGCGTTCGACGAGGGGTACGGCCGCAACGTGGTCAACGTGACCCTGGTCGACATCCGGGCCTGGGACACCATGGGGGAGCTGTCGGTGCTGGTGGTGACCGCGACCGGGGTGGCCAGCCTGATCTTCCAGCGCTCCCGGACCGGGCCGCGCCCGCGCCGGCCGGAGCCGGCCCGCCGGGCGGACCGACCCGGCCGGCCGGTCTGGCTGCGCGGTGGCGCCCGGCTGCACGAGCGGCGACGCTCCATCGTGCTGGAGGTGGTCATCCGGCTGATCTTCCACACCGTCGTGCTCTTCTCCCTGTTCCTGCTCTTCTCCGGGCACAACGCGCCGGGCGGGGGCTTCGCCGGTGGGCTGGTGGCGAGTCTCGCGCTGGTCGTGCGCTACCTGGCCGGCGGCCGGTACGAGCTGGCCGAGGCGGCGCCGATCGGGGCCGGCACGGTGCTCGGCGCCGGGCTGGCCGTCTCGATCGGCACCGGCGTGGTCGCCCTGCTCGCCGGCGGGTCGCTGCTGGAGAGCGCGCGGATCGACCTCTACGTCCCGCTGATCGGCGACTTCTACGTGGTCACCTCGCTCTTCTTCGACATCGGCGTCTACCTGGTGGTGGTCGGGTTGATGCTGGACATCCTGCGCAGCCTCGGCGCCGAGGTGGACCAGCACATCGAAGCGGCCGGCACCGGCGCGCGCGGCCTGGCCGTCGAGCCGGGGGAGCAGCGGCCATGACCGCGGGGGGCTCGGGGCCGACGCTGGTGCTGGTGATCGCCGTCGGGGTGCTGGTCGCCAGCGGGGTCACCCTGCTGCTGGAGCGGAGCCTGACCCGGATCCTGCTCGGCGTCATCCTGCTGGGCAACGGGGTCAACCTGCTCATCCTGCTGGGCGGCCGGTCGGGCAGCGCCCCGGTGGTCGGCACCGGCCCGGTGGACCGGATGAGCGACCCGTTGGCCCAGGCCATGGTGCTGACCTCGATCGTCATCACCTTCGGGTTGACCGCGTTCCTGCTCGCGGTCAGCTACCGCAGCTGGTATCTGACCGGCGACGACGAGGTGCCGGACGACCTCGAGGACCTGCAGATCATCCGCCGGGCCGAGCGGGACGAGGTGGCCACCACGGACCTCGGCGGAGAGGGCCCGGACGCCGATCCGGAACAGGTCGACCCCGAGCCGGCGCGACGCCGGCTGCGGCGCGGGGAGGGCGTCGAATGACCGGGAACCCGCGCCCCGGCCCGAACCGGGTGGCCCGGTGAACCGGCTGGTGCCGCTGCCGGTGGTGGTGCCGCTGCTCGGCGCGGCGCTCACCCTGTTGCTGGCCAACCGGCCCCGGCTGCAGCGGAGCGTCAGCGTGGTCGGGCTGACCACCACGCTGGCGGTCGCCGTGGCGTTGCTGGTGCAGGCGTACCGGCACGGGCCGGTGGTGCTGGCGATCGGGGGTTGGCCGGCGCCGGTCGGCATCGTGCTGGTCGCCGACCAGCTCGCCGCGCTGATGGTGGTGGTCTCCTCGGCGGTCACCCTCTGCGTGCTGCTCTACTCGATCGGCCAGGGACAGGGGGAGACCGGCGAGACCGCCCCGGTGACCATCTACCACCCGACCTATCTGGTGCTGACCGCCGGCGTGACCAACGCCTTCCTCGCCGGTGACCTGTTCAACCTCTTCGTCGGCTTCGAGATCCTGCTGGCCGCGAGCTTCGTGCTGATCACCCTGGGCGGCACCGAGACCCGGATCCGGACCGGGTCGACGTACGTGGTGGTGAGCATCCTGTCATCGATGGTCTTCCTGGCCGCGGTGGGGCTCGTCTACGCGGCCACCGGCACGCTCAACATGGCTCAGCTCGCCCAGCGCCTGGACGCGCTGCCGGACGGCGTACGGCTGGCGTTGCAGTTGATGCTGCTGCTCGCCTTCGGGGTGAAGGCCGCCGTCTTCCCCCTCTCGGCCTGGCTGCCGGACAGCTACCCGACCGCGCCGGCCCCGGTCACCGCGGTCTTCGCCGGCCTGCTCACCAAGGTCGGCGTCTACGCGATCATCCGGACCGAGACACTGCTCTTCCCGGGCGGGCAGGTCGACGAGCTGCTGATGGTGGTGGCCGGACTCACCATGCTGGTCGGCATCCTCGGCGCGGTGGCGCAGTCGGACATGAAGCGACTCTTCTCGTTCACCCTGGTCAGCCACATCGGCTACATGATCTTCGGGGTGGCGTTGAGCACGGTGGCCGGGCTCTCCGGCGCGATCTTCTACGTGGTGCACCACATCACCATCCAGACCACCCTCTTCCTGGTGGCCGGCCTGGTCGAGGAGCGGGCCGGCAGCACCGACCTGCGCCGGCTCGGCGGGCTGGCCCGGGTGACACCGCTGGTCGCCGTGCTCTTCTTCGTACCGGCGATGAACCTCGCCGGGGTGCCGCCGTTCTCCGGCTTCCTCGGCAAGCTGGGGCTGCTCCAGGCCGGCGTGGCGGCCGGTGGACCGCTGCCCTGGGCGCTGGTCGCGGCCGGCGCGGTGACCAGCCTGCTCACCCTCTACGTGGCCTCCCGGGTGTGGAACATCGCGTTCTGGCGGGCGCCGCGGCTGGCCGACGCCGGCGCCGCCCGGCTGCCCGGGCTGATGATCGGGGCCACCGTCGGCCTGGTCGCGTTCGGGCTGGCGTTGACCGTGATCGCCGGTCCGCTCTTCGACGTCACCGCCGACGCCGCCACCGACCTGCGGGACCGGACCCCGTACCTGCGGGCCGTCCTGCCCGGTGGTCCGCCGTGACCCGGCCGGAGCGCAGCCGGGTGGGGCGCTGGCGGGACCAGGCGCTGGCGCTCGGCTGGCTGGTGCTGATCTGGAACCTGCTCTGGGGCGACTTCACCTGGGGCAACCTGGCGGGCGGGCTGCTGGTCGGCGGCGCGGTGCTGGTCTTCTTCCCGCTGCCGCCGGTCACGTTCGGCGGCCGGCTGCGCCCCCGGGCGCTGCTGGTGTTCGCCGCACGCTTCGTCACGGAGCTGGTGGCGGCGAGCGCGCACGTCGCCCGGATCGCGGTGCAGCCCGGCTGCCGGCCGCGCGGGGCGATCATCGCGGTCCGGCTGCGGGTGCGCACCGACCTGAACCTGGCGCTCACCGCCGAGGCGATCTCGCTGGTCCCGGGCACGCTCATCCTCGAGGTGGACCGGGACACCGGAACGCTCTACATGCACGTGCTCGACGTCCGCGGGCCGGCGGACCTGGTCGAGAACCGGGCCCGGGTGCTGGAGGTCGAGCGGCGGATCGTCCGGGCGCTCGGCTCGGCCGCCGAGGTACGCCGGGTGGAGGCCGACCCTGCCGACAAGGAGAACCATCCGTGATCACGTTCCTCGCCGTCGTCCTCACCGTCCTGTTCTCGGTGACCGCGCTGCTCGCGCTGGTCCGGCTCTACCGGGGGCCCTCGCTGCTGGACCGGGTGGTCGCCGCCGACATGCTGCTCGCCACCATGGTCGGCGCGGTGGGCGCCGAGGCGGCGGTCAACCGGCACGCCACCACGCTGCCGGTGCTGGTGGTGCTCTCCCTGCTGGGGTTCGTCGGTTCGGTGTCGCTGGTCCGGTTCGCCGTACGGGAGGAAATCTGATGCTCGCCACCATCGCCGACTGGCTCGGCGCCGTCTTCCTGGTCGCCGGCGGGCTGCTCGCGCTCGCCGCCGGGATCGGGGTGCTGCGCTTCCCGGACGTGCTGGACCGGATGCACGCCGCCACCAAGCCACAGGTGCTCGGGGTGCTGCTCCTGCTGGCCGGGGTCGCGCTGCGGCTGCGTACCGTCGCCGACCTCGGCATGGTGCTGCTGGTCGCGGTCTTCCAGCTGGCCACCGCCCCGGTGGCCGCCCAGATGATCGGTCGGGCCGCGTACCGCTCCGGCCGGGTGAACCGGGAGCTGCTCGACGTCGACGAGTTGGCCGACCGATGACCGCGCTCCGACGGGGTGAACCGGACAACCGGCGCCTTCGGCCCACCCTCAGCGGACGTACAGCGGACGCCGATAAAATGGCGGCATGATCGACTCTTCTGCCCAGGAGGGCAGCAGTAGCCAGCCGGGTCGTGCCCGGCATCCGATGGCCCCCACGTCGTCGCGGGGAGCCCTGAGCGTCCCGTGTTGATCGTCCTAGGCCTAGTCCTGATCATCGTTCTCACCGCCGCCACCGGCTACTTCGTGGCCCAGGAGTTCGGCTACGTGGCCGTCGACCGGGGCAAACTCCGGCAACTCGCCGACGACGGTGACCAACCCGCCGCCCGCGCGCTCGAAGTGACCGGTCGGCTCTCCTTCATGCTCTCCGGTGCGCAGCTCGGCATCACCGTCACCGCCCTGCTGGTCGGTTACGCCGCCGAGCCGTACCTCGGCGCCGGCCTCGCCGACCTGCTCGGGGTGGCCGGGATCGCCGAGTCGCTCAGCCTGCCGCTCTCGGTGGTGCTGGCCCTGGTCATCGCGACCGTGGTGCAGATGGTCCTCGGTGAGCTGGCCCCGAAGAACCTCGCCATCGCGCGCGCCGTCCCGGTGGCCCGGGCGCTGTCCCGCTCGACCCTGATGTACCTGAAGGTGGCCGGTCCGGTGGTCCGGCTCTTCGACCGGTCCGCGGTGCGGCTGCTACGCCGGATCGGCATCGAGCCGATCGAGGAGCTGCCCAGCGGCGCCACCCCGGAGGACCTGGAGCAGATCATCGCCGAGTCCCGCCAGGAGGGGCACCTGGACGCGGAGATGTCCACCCTGCTCGACCGGGGGCTGGACTTCCGCGAGCTGACCGCCGGCGAGGCCATGGTGCCCCGGGTCGACGTGCACACGGTGCGCGCCCACGAGCCGGTCAGCCGGGTGGTCGAGCTGCTGGACACCGGCCACTCCCGTTTTCCGGTGCGCGGCGCGGAAGGCGTCGACGACCTGGTCGGCGTGGTCGGCATCGCCGACGTGCTCGGCGTGCCCCCGCAGCAGCGCGCCACCACACCGGTGAGCGCGGTGGCCGTACCGCCGCTGCTGGTGCCCGAGACGCTGCCGCTGCCGACCGTGCTCGACCGGCTCCGCTCGGGTCACCGGCAGCTGGCGTGCGTGGTCGACGAGTACGGCGGCTTCGCCGGGGTGATCACCCTGGAGGACATCGCCGAGGAGCTGGTCGGCCCGATCCGCGACGAGGACGACCCGCCCGAGCGGGCCCCGGCCCGACAGGACGACGGTTCCTGGGTGGTGCCGGCCCGCTGGCGGATCGACGAGGTCGCCGACAGCACCGGCATCACGCTGCCCGAGGCTCCGGAGTACGACACCCTCTCCGGCCTGGTCATGCGGGAGCTGGGCCGGGTGCCCGAGGTCGGCGACCGGCTGGAGATCAGCCTGCTGGCCGACGGTGAGGACGGCGAGGTCGACAGGCGTGCCCTGGTCGAGGTGCTCGCCGTCGACCGGCACGTGGCCGACTCCGTCCGGCTCCGGGTCACCGAACCCGGCTCCCCCCGCCGCGAGGTGTCCGCGTGAGCGCGAGGAGTGAGCTTGCGAGCCCCGCAGTCGCGAACGAAAGGCTGCTCCGCGTGAGCGCGAGGAGTGAGCTTGCGAGCCCCGCAGTCGCGAACGAAAGGCGGGCCCGATGAGCCCCGGGATCGCGCTGCTCACCTCGGTGGTGCTGCTGGCGCTGAACGGCTTCTTCGTGGCCGCCGAGTTCGCCCTGGTGGCGAGCAAGCGCTACCGACTGGAGCAGGCCGCGGCGGGCGGCGGGCGCGCGGCCCGGGCCGCGCTGGACGGCGTACGCGAGCTGTCGCTGATGCTCGCCGGCGCGCAGCTGGGCATCACCCTGTGCACGCTGGGCCTCGGTGCGCTCGCCGAGCCGGCCATCGAGCACCTGCTCAGCCCGGCATTGCACGCGGTGGGGCTGCCCGACGCGGCGAGCCACGCGGTGGCGCTGGTGTTCGCGCTGGGCCTGGTCACCTTCCTGCACCTGGTGGTCGGGGAGATGGCGCCGAAGTCGTGGGCGATCACCGACGCGGAGCGCTCGGCCACGCTGCTGGCCCTGCCGTTCCGCGCCTTCGCCCGGGTCGCCCGGCCGGTGCTCTCCGCGCTCAACGCGGTGGCCAACGCGATCCTGCGGCTGGTCCGGGTGAACCCGCAGGACCAACTGGCCCAGGTGCACGGCCCGGACGAGCTGCGCATCCTGCTGGAGCAGTCCCGCGAACACGGGTTGCTCGGCGCCGAGCAGCACCAGCTGCTGACCAGCATGCTGGAGTTGCAGGGCACCACGGTGGCCCAGGTGATGGAGCCGTTCGCCACGATGGTGACGGTCCGCCGGGACGAATCCGCCGAGCGGATCGAGGAGGTCAGCCGGGAGAGTGGCCGGTCCCGGCTGGCGGTGCTGGACGCCGGCGGCGACGTCTGCGGGCTGGTGCACGTCCGGGAGGCGGTGCGGGCGGTCACGACCGGCCAGTCGGCGACCGCCGGTGAGCTGATGAGCAGCGCCTTCACCCTGCCGGCCGCGGCGTCGGTGACCGAGGCGGTGGCCGCGATGCGGTCCCGTCAGTCCCAGCTCGCGTTGGTGCGCAACGGCGGTGGGCCGGCCCGGCCGATCGGTTTCGTGGCGCTGGAGGACCTGCTGGAGGAGGTCATCGGCGAGTTCGACGACGAGACCGACACGGTGCCGCGCGGACGCCGGTTGCGATAAATCGGACGCTTCGCCGAACCCGGGGTGACCACCCGCGCGGTCCGCCAGAGTTGAGGGCGGGCGCGCGGCCCGGGACGGAGGGGATCCGGTGCGGTACACGGGAGTGTCGCCGGAGTCGGGCCGCACCGGCCTGTCGGTGCGGACCGCCCTGGCCAACCCGAGCACCCGCCCGGGGCTGCGGCTACCCGGCCGGGTCACGGTCATCGCCGGCGCGCTCGACGTGTCGGTGCGGCATGTCCGGCTCGGCCTGGTCACCACGGCCGAGCCGGACGACCCGTCCGCGCCGCGCCGCCTGGTGCAGTTCCACCAGGCGGAGTTGACCGGCGGGTTCGTGCTGCCCGCCGGCCGGGGCCGGACCATCCCGTTCCAGTTCCCGATGCCGTGGGAGACCCCGGTGAACATCTTCGGCGGGGCGCCGCTGCTCAGCCTGCGAATGGGGCTGCGTACCGAGGTGGCCGTCGAGCCGGAGCTGGACCAGGGCGCGATGGTGCCGGTCTTCGTGCACCCGCTGCCCACTCAGGCGCACGTGCTGGCGGCGCTGGACACCCTCGGCTTCACCCTGCGCCAGGCCGGGCTGGTCGACGCCCGGCTGCCCGGGGTGGCGCACACCCTGCCGCTGCACCAGCGGGTCGGCTTCTGGGTGGCGCCGCTCTACGCCGGCCCGATCACCGAGATGGAGGTCGTCTTCGTGGCCAACTCGGCCGGCCTGGAGGTGATCCTCTGGATGGACCGCCGACTGGCCCTGGCCGGGATAACCCACCAGAGCATCAGCCGGTTCCGCATCTGGCACGCCGACGCCGACCGGCGCGACTGGGTGTCCACGGTGGACGGCTGGCTGCGAATGGCGATCAACCGGCACGCGGCGGCGGCCTCGCACGCCGACTGGTCGGCGCAGATCAAGGAGTCGGCGCACGTCAGCCGGGCACCGGACGAGCCGGTGCCGCCCGGTTACGGCCTCGGTGGCACGGCGGGCGGCGCCGGCATCGGCGGGGGCGGTGGCGGCGGCGACGGCACCTGACCCGCCGGCGGCGGGTCGGCCGGGTGCCTAGATGCTGGCGGTGGCGAGTTTGATGCTGAAGCCGAGGAAGAGGGCGGCCACGCCGGTGGTCGCGCCGACCGCGAGCCGGCGGCGCTGGCGGAACTGCGCGGCCAGGAAGGTGCCCGCGAAGATCAGCATGGTCAGGTAGAGCGCGCTGGTCACCTGCGCGATCAGCCCGAGCAGCACGAACGACAGCGCCGGCCAGGCGTAGCCCGGGTCGACGAACTGGATGAAGAACGAGATGAAGAAGAGGATCGCCTTCGGGTTGAGCAGGCTGATCACCAGCGCCTTGCGGAACGGGCTGCGCATCGCCGCCGGCTCCGCCGCGTCGATCAGCCGCGGCGTACTCGGGTCGTTGCGGTCGCGCCAGCGCCGCCAGGCGCCGCGCAGCATGGTCAACCCCACGTAGCCGAGGTACGCCGCGCCGGCGTACTTGACCACGAGGAAGAGCGGTGGGTACGCCTGCAGCAGCGAGGCCACCCCGGCGGCGGAGAGGACCATCAGCACCCCGTCGCCGAGGAAGACTCCGCCGGCGGCCCGGTAGCCGGCCCCCACTCCCCGCTTGGCGGCGGTGGAGAGCACGAAGAGGGAGTTGGGCCCGGGCAACAGGATGATCGCCACGGTGCCCAGCACGTACGTTCCGAGGTCGGTGATGCCCAGCACGCCCGCCATCATCACGCCACCGGTGTCGTCCGGCGAAGCCTTTCCCGCAGCGCGAGCTGTGCGTTGGGCCACTCGTCGACGGTCATCGCGTACTGCACGGTGTCCCGCCACGACCCGTCGGCGCGTTGCCGGTGCATCCGCAGCACGCCCTCGCGGGTCGCGCCGAGCCGTTCGATGGCCCGCTGCGAGCGCTCGTTGCGGATGTCGGTGTGCCAGACGACCCGCAGCGCGCCCAGTTCGTCGAAGGCCCGGGTGAGCAGCAACAACTTCGCCTCGGTGTTGATCCCGGTGCGCCACCAGGGCCGGCCCAGGAAGGTGTAGCCGATGGCGACCGCCCGCCGCTGCGGATCCACCTCGTAGTAGGAGGTGGTGCCGACCACGGCGCCGGTCACCGCGCAGCGCTGCACCCAGGGCACCCGCTCGCCCCGGTGCTGCGCGGCCAGCGCGGTGGCGACCACCTCGGCGGTCGCGGCCGCGTCGGCGGGCAGGGCGGTGCCGAGATGCCGCCAGACCTCCTCCTCGGCGGTGGCGGCGTGCAGCTCGTCGGCGTGCGCGAGGTCGAGCGGCTCCAGGACGACGTGTTCACCGCGCATCGTCGCCGGCTCGTGCCACGGCGACCGGGCCGCCCGCAGATAGGCGGGGACCGGCGCGGTCACGCCGGCGTCGGGCTCCGGTGGGCCGCTGGTCAGCCGCAACGGCACCACGCCGGCCCAGTGCGGCAGGCCGAGGTCGGCCGGGTCTTCACCGACCCCACCGGTGCGGGTCCGGAGCGAGACCTCGTGCAGCGGCAGCGCCAGCAGGGCGGTCTCGGCCAGCTCCCGGCGGTTCGGCGGCCGGCTCTCCGCGGCGCGTCCGGCGCCGACCTTCTCCACCAGGGCGGTCATCGCGTCGGCCTTCTCCCGCTCGTCGGTGACCAGGTGGGCGGTGCCGTGCGCGATCACCGACCGGTAGTTGGCGCTGTGGTGGAACTGCGAACGGGCGTAGACCAGCCCGTCGAGCAGGGTGACGGCCACGGAGACCGACAGCCCGTCGCCCCGGGCGGCGAGCAGCGGCCGACTGCCGGTCGAGCCGTGCAGATAGAGGGTGTCGCCGATCCGGACGTGCAGGGTGGGCAGCACCCGTGGCTCGCCGTCGACGGTGAACGCGAGCGCGCAGTGGTACGCCTCGTCCAGCACCTCGTGGGCGGCGGCCCGGTCGTAGCTCATCCGGTCCCGGGAGCGGCTCGCCGTCGTTCGCGGCGTCCGGGGATAGGTGCTCCGGTCGACTGGGTGCATCGCGTCCGCCTTTGTTCTAGTACAATCCCTTATTTGTGTCAGCACGCTATCAGGTCACCGGGACCACGGCAGTCGAGATTTCGGCCAGCATCGAGTCCGGCATCCGCACCACCGCCCTGCCGCCGGGGTCGGCGCTGCCGCCCGTCCGGGCGCTCGCGACCGAGCTGGCGGTCAGCCCGGCCACGGTCGCCCGCGCCTACCAGGAGCTGCGCCAACGCGGGCTGGTCGCCACCGCCGGCCGGCACGGCACCCGGGTCCGGTCCCGGCCGCCGGTCGCCGCCCCCCGCGCGGCGCTGGCCCCGCCGCGCGCCCCCGGCCTGCGCGATCTCGCCGCCGGTGAACCGGATCCGGGCCTGCTGCCCCCGCTCGGCCCACACCTGGCCGCCCTCGCCGCCGACGCCGGCCCGCCGGTCAGCTACTCCGGTGCCGGCGTGCTGCCCGAGCTGGCCGAGGCGGCCCGGGCGCGGCTCGCCGCCGACGGCGTACCCGCCGGGGAGTTGACCCTCGCCGGCGGCGCGCTCGACGGCATCGAGCGGCTGCTCGGCGCGCACCTGCGCCCCGGTGACGCGGTGGCGGTGGAGGACCCGGGCTGGGCCAACCTGCTCGACCTGGTCGCCGCGCTCGGGCTGCGACCGATCGGCGTACCGGTCGACGACGAGGGGCCGGTGGTGGCCGGGGTGGCGGAGGCGCTCGCCGCCGGGGCGCGGGCGCTGATCGTCACCAGCCGGGCGCAGAACCCGACCGGAGCCGCCGTCTCGGCGGCCCGCGCGGCGGCGCTGCGCGAACTCCTCGCCGACCGGCCGGACCTGCTGCTGATCGAGGACGACCACGCCGCCGAGCTGGCCCGGGTGCCGCTGCACCCGCTGGCCGGGGCGACCCCGAGCTGGGCCTTCCTCCGCTCGGCGAGCAAACCCTTCGGCCCCGACCTGCGGCTGGCGGTGCTGGTCGGCGACGAGACCACGGTCGCCCGGGTGGCCGGCCGGACCCGGGTCGGTGCCGGCTGGGTCTCCACCGTGCTGCAACGGCTCCTGCTCGCGCTCTGGCGTGACCCGGCCGTCGCCGAGCTGGTCGAGCGGGCGGCCGACAGCTACGACCGGCGCCGCGACGCGCTGCTCGTCGCGCTGGCCGAGCGCGGGCTCTCCGCGCAGGGCCGCAGCGGCATCAACGTCTGGTTGCCCGTCCCGGACGAGACCAGCGCGGTGACCGCGCTGCGCGACGGCGGCTGGTCGGTGGCGCCCGGCGCGCTCTACCGGATCGCCGGGCCGCCCGGCCTGCGGATCACGGTCAGTTCGCTGGCCGACGCCGACATCGGGCCGCTCGCCGACGCGGTGGCCCGCGCCGTCCGGCCGCCGCGGCCGACCGGGTTCACCGCCTGAGCCGCGCCCACCGGGCCGGCCCGACCGGTTGCCCGGGCTGGCGCGACCGGTTGCCCGGGGCGGTCCGGGCGTGGCGGCCGTGCGGGCGGGTAAGCGCGGCGCCGGAGGTGAGCCAGCATGGCGTCGACCGGTACGAAGAGGGGCATCTGGATCGCGATCGCGGTGGCCGTGATCGTGATCATCATCGTGGTGATCGCGCTGATGTCCGGCGGTGGCGGCGGTGGCGGCGGCGGGTACTGAGGTGCGACGGCGGCAGCCGTGCGGCGCGGGCGGGCAGCGCTTCCGGCGTGGCGGCGTACCCGGCGATGCCGCCCGAAGAGGTATATAAAGTCGGCATGGCCGAGCAGACCGAGACCGCCCCCGGCGCCCAGCGGTTCATCCCGCCCGGTGCGGACACCCTCGACGAGTTGCGGGCCGCGGCCGGCGGCTGTCGGGGCTGCGAGCTCTACCGGGACGCGTCGCAGACCGTCTTCGGCCGGGGTGACGAGAGCGCCCGGGTGGTCTTCGTCGGCGAGCAGCCCGGCGACATGGAGGACCAGAAGGGACTGCCCTTCGTCGGACCCGCCGGCCGGCTGCTGCGTCGGGCGGTCGACGACGCCGGCCTGGAACCGGGGCACATCTACCTGACCAACGCCGTGAAGCACTTCCGCTTCGAGCTGCGCGGAAAGCGGCGCATCCACCAGACCCCGGACCGGGTGCACATCACCGCCTGCCGGCCCTGGCTGGTCGCGGAGTTCGCCCGGCTGCGCCCCGAGATCGTCGTGGTGCTCGGGGCCACCGCCGCCAAGGCGCTGCTCGGGCCGAACTTCCGGGTCACCCGGCAGCGCGGCGAACTGCTGCCCTGGCCGGCGTCGGCCCAGCACCCGGAGGACTTCCAGCGGGTGCCGGTGGACAGCGCCGGAAAGGTGGCCGACACCCCGCCGGCCCAGTTGCTCGCCACCATCCACCCGTCGGCGGTGCTGCGCGCCGACGACCAGGACAAGGCGTACGAGGGACTGGTCGCCGACCTCACCGTCGCCGCCGGCGCGCTCACCTGACGGCCGGCGGCGGTCAGCCGCCCGCCGTGATCTTGCCGAACACGTCGTAGGCGGCACCCACGCCACCGCCGGCCCCGTCGCCCGGGTCGGATCGGCCGACAGCGAAACCGACTGCCGCCGGCCGGCCCGGGTGCGCAAGGATGGGGACGCTCGGCACCCCTTACCGGCGAGGAGTTCGCATGGCCACCGACCTCACCGCGCCGGCTCCGGTCCGCCCGGACGTCGCGCCGATCCAGCGGCGTACCCTCCGGCTGCTCTTCGCCACCCAGATCATCGGCGGCGTCGGGGTCACCATCGGCATCGCGGTGGGCGCGCTGCTCGCCGCGCGGATCGCCGGCACGGCGGCGGCCGGCCTCGCGCAGAGCTGCGGCGTGGTCGGTGGGGCTCTGCTCGCCGTCCCGGTCACCCGGATCATGACCGGGCACGGCCGGCGCCCCGGCCTGGTGGTCGCCTACCTCGTCGGCGCGGCCGGCGGCGTGCTGGTGGTGCTGGCCGCGGCCACCGGCTGGGTGCCGCTGCTCTTCCTCGGCATGCTGCTCTTCGGCGGCGGCAGCGCGGCCAACCTGCAGGCCCGCTACACCGCGGTCGACCTCGCCGAACCGGCGCGTCGGGGGCGGCAGCTCTCCCTGATCGTCTGGGCCACCACCATCGGCGCGGTGGCCGCGCCGAACTTCGCCGCGCTCGCCGACCACACCACCGGCGGTTGGGGACTGCCGCCGCTGGCCGGCCCGTTCGCGTTCAGCGCGGCCGCGTTCGTGCTCGCCGCCGGCGTACTGCTGGTGCTGCTGCGGCCCGACCCGCTGCTCACCGCGCGCCGGCTGGCGGCGGCCGACGCCCCGGCCGGCTCGGTCGCCGCACCGGCCGCGACCGCCCGCGGCGCCGGCATGCGGGCGGCCTGGTCGGCGGTACGCGGCCGGCCGGCCGCCCGGCTGGGCATCGCCGCGGTCGCGGTGGGCCACCTGGTGATGGTGGCGGTGATGTCGATGACCCCGGTACGGCTCGGCGAGTCGCACTCCGACGCCGACGTGCTGCGGGTGGTCGGCATCGTGCTGAGCCTGCACATCGCCGGGATGTACGCGCTCGCCCCGCTGGTCGGCTGGTTGACCGACCGGCTGGGGCGGCGGCCGGTGATCCTCGGCGGCGTCGGGCTGCTGCTGGCCGCGTGCGCGGTCGCCGGCACCGCCGGGCACCACACGCCCCGGCTCTCCGTCGGCCTGCTCCTGCTCGGTCTGGGCTGGTCGGGGACCATGGTGGCCGGTTCCACGCTGCTCTCGGAGTCGGTGCCGACCGGCATCCGGCCGAGTGTGCAGGGGCTCTCCGACCTGACCATGGGGTTGGCCGGCGCGGGAGCCGCCGCGCTCAGCGGGTTTGTCATGCGGATGGCCGGTTATCCGGTCCTCGCCCTGCTCGCGGCGGTCGCGGCCGTGCCCCTGGTGGCGCTAGCGTTGCGGCCGGTGCCGACCGGGGCACCGGACGAGGAGGGCTGATCACGTGCGGCTGACCGACTTCTGGGCGCGGCTGGAGGAGGCGTTCGGCCCCGGCTACGCGGCCAGCATCGCCCGCGACCAGGTGCTCGCCCAGCTCGACGGACGGACGATCGAGCAGGCGCTGGCGTCGGGGGAGCAGGCGCACCTGGTGTGGCGGGCGGTCTGCGCCGCGTACCCCGACCGGGTGCCCGCGCGGCTACGCTGAGCAGCGATTTCCGCCGCTCCGCGTGTCGCTTGCCGAGTCGTACACCTGTTCGGCTATTGTCCACAGCGGGGTGCTCGTCCACAGCTCGCGGCCCGTCGGCTGGTTTTCTGTCGGACCCAGCGCCTAGCGTGTCCGCGTGACGCGAAGCTCAGCAAAGACGCCGGCGAAGGCAGGGGTGGCAACCATGGCAGCAGGGCCTGACCGGGAGAAGGCACTAGACCTTGCTCTCGCTCAGATCGACAAGCAGTTCGGCAAGGGCTCGGTGATGCGGCTGGGGGAGCGGCCGGTCATCCAGACCGCGGTGATCCCGACCGGTTCCATCGCGCTCGATGTCGCGCTCGGCGTGGGCGGTCTGCCGCGCGGCCGGGTGGTCGAGGTCTACGGCCCCGAGTCCAGCGGTAAGACGACGGTGGCGCTGCACGCGGTGGCCAACGCCCAGCGGGCCGGCGGCATCGCGGCCTTCATCGACGCCGAGCACGCGCTCGACCCGGAGTACGCGAAGGCCCTCGGCGTCGACACCGACGCGATGCTCGTCTCGCAGCCGGACACCGGCGAGCAGGCGCTCGAGATCGCCGACATGCTGATCCGCTCCGGCGCGCTCGACATCATCGTCATCGACTCGGTGGCGGCCCTGGTGCCGCGCGCCGAGATCGAGGGCGAGATGGGCGACAGCCACGTGGGCCTCCAGGCCCGGCTGATGAGCCAGGCGCTGCGGAAGATCACCGGTGTGCTCAGCAACACCGGCACCACGGCGATCTTCATCAACCAGCTCCGCGAGAAGATCGGCGTGATGTTCGGCAGCCCGGAGACCACCACCGGTGGTCGGGCGCTGAAGTTCTACGCCTCGGTCCGGCTCGACGTGCGGCGCATCGAGAGCCTCAAGGACGGCACCGACGTGGTCGGTAACCGCACCCGGGTCAAGGTCGTGAAGAACAAGGTCGCGGCGCCGTTCAAGCAGGCCGAGTTCGACATCATGTACGGCAAGGGCATCTCGCGCGAGGGCTCGCTGATCGACGTCGGCGTGGAGCAGGCGATCATCCGCAAGTCCGGCGCCTGGTACACCTACGACGGCGACCAGCTCGGCCAGGGCAAGGAGAAGGCCCGGGAGTTCCTCAAGGAGAACCCGGACGTGGCCGCCGAGATCGAGAAGAAGATCCTGGAGAAGCTCGGCGTCGGGATCGGCGCCGGCGACGCGGCCGGCGGGCCGGAGCTGCCGCCGGTCGACTTCTGATCTGACCCGTGGCAGGACGACGAGCCCGGACGGGGCGGGGCTGGGATGCCAGCCCGCCCCGCTCGGGCGACGCCAACACCCCACCTCCTCCCCGCCGAGGCCGGCGATCCCGCCCCGCGGGCGATGACGCCGGTCTCGACGCGGCCGACGGCGGCGGCTCGCCGACTCCGCCGCGCGACGAGGCGGAGCTGGCCCGGGAGATCTGCCTGCGGCAACTCGCCGTGCGCCCGCGCACCCGGGCCGAGCTGGCCGGTGCGCTGGCGAAACGGGGCATCTCAGACGAGGTCTCGGCCCAGGTGCTCGACCGCTACGACGAGGTCGGCATCATCGACGACGCCGCGTTCGCCCGGGCCTGGATCTCCAGCCGCCACAACGGGCGGGGCCTGGCCCGGCGGGCGCTGGCCAACGAGCTGCGCCAGCGCGGTGTCGACGGCGAGGTCGCCAGCGAGGCCCTCGGTGAGCTGAGTGAGGAGACCGAGGCGGAGACCGCTCGCGCCCTGGTCGAGCGGAAGCTGCGTACCGCCCGGGGTGAGCCCGACGCGGTCTTCCGCCGGCTGGTGGGCATGCTGGCCCGCAAGGGCTACCCGCCCGGCGTGGCGATCCGGGCGGTGAAGGACGCGCTCGCGGCGCAGAGCGCCGAGGCCGCCGAGTTCGCCGAGCAGATCGACGCCGACGCGCTCGCCGATGCCGAGGGGGAGCTCGACCGCGACAGCCGGCCGGCCGGTTGACCGGCGGCCAGCTCGGCTCGCGGCGTACGTGGCAAGACGGTCGACGCCGCCGGCGTTCGTCCGATGCGCCGAGGCGGTGCGAGCCGTGCTGAAGGCGTGCCTCAACGGCGGGCGGGGTCGTGACGAGCACCCCGCCGTGCCGCTCACCCCCGCCGAGTTGGCCGCCGACGCGGCCCGCTGTGCCGCGCTCGGCGTGCTGGCCGTGCACGTCCATCCGCGGGACGCCACCGGCGCCGAGTCGCTGCGCCCCGACGTGATCGCCGATGCGCTGACCGCGATCCGCGCTGCCCGGCCCGGCCTGCCGATCGGGGTGAGCACCGGCGCCTGGATCGAGCCGGACCCGGGCGCCCGGGTGGCCGCCATCCGGGCCTGGCGAGGGCTGCCCGACTTCGCCTCGGTCAACGCCCACGAGGAGGGCGCCGAAGCGGTTGCCGCTGTGCTGCACGAGCGGGGCGTCATGGTGGAGGCGGGACTCTGGACGGTCGACGCGGTTGCCGCCTACCGGCGTTGGCGGGTGCCGGCGGGCCGGATCCTCGTCGAGTGCATGGCCGAGCAGCCCGCGGTGGCGCTGGCCGACGCGGCCCGGATCCTCGCCGCGCTGCGGGCCGCCGGCGGAGACGCCCGGCGTACCGGTGGCGACGACACCCCGCCGGTGCTGCTGCACGCCGAGGGGGCGGCCACCTGGCCGTTGCTCGCCGAGGCGATCCGCCGGGGCCTGCACACCCGAATCGGCCTGGAGGACACGCTCCAGCTGCCGGGCGGCGAGCCCGTCGCGGACAACGCGGCGTTGGTAACCGCCGCGCTCGCGGCCGGCGCGCACTGACGGGCCCGGCCCGTCGGCGCCGGCGTCGGACGATCCACTTCGTCTCGACGACCCGGCGGGATCCGCGGCACCGGATGCGGCGATGTCACCGATCGCTGTCGACCGGGTGCCCGGCACCGGCGGTTTCCCGCCTCCTGCCGAGCGTCCTGGGCCCTTGAACAGGCGCGGGACCGGCATGACGTCGCTCGACTCGCCGCGTTTGTCCGATGGTGTCCGAGGCGATATCAGCGGTGAGTGACATCACAACTTCTCTCCGTTCGGGGGGTTTGATCATGAGTTCTTGACCAGACCACCCCTCGCGACCTAGCCTCGCCATACAGGCTCACATTGCCCGACCAGCGCAGGCTAAGCGCACAACATAGATCTCGTAACAGAACAGCATCACTTTGGCCGACTCATCGGCCTTTGGCGACAGCTCCGGGCAGGCCGGCCCGGAGCCCGCGACAACTGCACCCGGCCGCCGACGATGCCCGAGGGCACCGCCGGCGGAGAAAGCTACCCACCCACGGCCAGCCGCTCCGGTCGGGCGTCCAGAGTCGCAGGAGCGTGCCGTCGGCACGGTGACTGCGGCGCCGACGTTCAGGGGAGGCGGCCATGGCGGGGCGGCACAGGTTAAGCAGCGGTCCGCGCGGAGTGCCGGCATGAGCGAGCGTCAGCGAGCGAATCATCGACTCAGGGCGGCCGTGCCTCATGGCGGCACGCAGCGCAGCGGAGTGCCGGCATGAGCGGCTTCGACATCGTGCTCCTCGCCGCCGTACTGATCCTGGCCGTGGTGGTCATCGGCGCGGTGCTGTTCGGCGTCCGGACTCTTCGCCAGATCGGCGTGGCTCCGGTGCCGGAGGACCCGGCCTTCATCGCCGAGAAGGACCGGCAGGAGCAGTCCCTGGCCGCTCTGCGCAGCGCGGCCGACCAGGCGAACAGCACCATCGACGTGGCGAAGTCCGCGGCGGCGGCCGCCCGGGCCGAGGCCGCGGCCGCGAACGCGGAGGCGAAGTCGGCACGGGCCGAGGCCCGGCGGATGCTCGACGACGCGCGTGCCGAGGCCGACACCGTGCTCGAGCGGGCCCACAAGCAGGCGGAGGCCGACGCGGAGCAGCTGCGCACGGCCGCCCGACGCAGCGGTGAACGCGAGGTCGCGGTACTCGCCGCGACGACCCGGGAGCAGGCGGCCGAGGTGGAGCGGCGGGCCGCCCGGATGGACGAGCGGGAGCGGCTGCACACCGAGGAGGTGGAGCGGCTCGCCGAGCGGGAGCGGCAGCTCACCGCGGCCAGCGCGGCGCTGGCCGCCCGGGAGACCGCGCTCAACCAGCGGGAGGCCGAGCTGGCCGAGGCGGAGGAGTTGCGCCGCCGGGAGCTGGAGCGGGTGGCCGGGCTCACCGCCGACTCGGCTCGGGCGGAGCTGATCGAGGCGATCGAGACCCAGGCGAAGCGGGAGGCCGCGCTGCTGGTCCGGGACATCGAGGCGGACGCCCGCGGCACCGCCGAGCAGCGCGCCCGGCACATCGTGGTCGACGCGATCCAGCGGGTGGCCAGCGAGCAGACCGCGGAGAGCGTGGTCAGCGTCCTGCACCTGCCGGGGGACGAGATGAAGGGGCGGATCATCGGTCGCGAGGGGCGCAACATCCGCGCCTTCGAGTCGGTGACCGGGGTCAACCTGATCATCGACGACACCCCCGAGGCGGTGCTGCTCTCCTGCTTCGACCCGGTCCGCCGGGAGGTCGGCCGGCTCACCCTGGAGAAGCTGGTCCTGGACGGGCGGATCCATCCGCACCGGATCGAGGAGGTCTACGACCTGGCCCGGCAGGAGGTCGAGCAGCTCTGCCGGCGGGCCGCCGAGGACGCGCTGGTCGAGGTCGGCATCACCGAGATCCACCCCGAGCTGGTCACCCTGCTCGGCCGGCTGCGCTACCGCACGTCGTACGGGCAGAACGTGCTCAAGCACCTGGTCGAGACGGCGCACATCGCCGGCATCATGGCGGCCGAGCTGCGGCTGGACGTGCCGACCATCAAGCGGTCGGCGTTCCTGCACGACATCGGCAAGGCGCTCACCCACGAGGTGGAGGGCAGCCACGCCATCATCGGCGCCGACCTGGCCCGCAAGTACGGCGAGAGCGAGGACGTGGTGCACGCCATCGAGGCGCACCACAACGAGGTGCCGCCGCAGACGATCGAGGCGGTGCTGACCCAGGCCTCCGACGCCTGTTCCGGCGGTCGGCCGGGCGCTCGGCGGGAGAGCCTGGAGGCGTACGTCAAGCGGCTGGAGCGGATCGAGGAGATCGCGGCCAGCAAGCTCGGCGTGGAGAAGGTCTTCGCCATGCAGGCGGGCCGGGAGATCCGGGTGATGGTCAAGCCGGACGACGTCGACGACATCGGCGCGGCCGTGCTGGCCCGGGACGTGGCCAAGCAGATCGAGGAGGAGCTGACCTACCCCGGTCAGATCCGGGTCACCGTGGTCCGCGAGTCCCGGGTCACCGAGATCGCCCGCTGACCCGAACCCTGAGCCGAGTCCCCCGGCCGGGCAACCGGCCGGGGGACGGTAACCCGAAGGGCCGCCCCGAATGTCGGGGCGGCCCTTGGTCGTTCTTGCGGGTTGGCTCAGACGCCGCCGCCCATGCCGCCGCCCTCGGCCTGCGACATCAGCGCTGCCGGCGGCGGGTTCTGCCCCGCGGTCCCGGCGGTCTTGCGGCCCCGGGAGAGCCGGCGCTGGACGTACTGGGCCAGCTTCGACAGCGAGTAGTTGACCGCGATGAAGAGCACCGCGATCACCACGTAGACCTGGATCGGGTTGCCCAGCACGCCGATGATCTGCTTGCCGATGTTCAGGGTTTCCTCGTAGCTGATGATGAAGCCGAGCGAGGTGTCCTTGAGCACCACCACCAACTGGCTGATCAGCGCCGGCAGCATGATCCGGAACGCCTGCGGGAGCAGGATCATCCGGGTGGTCTGCAGCGGGGAGAGACCGATCGCCGCGGCGGCCTCGCCCTGCCCGCCGGGCAGGCCCTCCATGCCGGAGCGGAGGATCTCGGCGATCACCACCGAGTTGTAGATGGTGAGGCCGATGACCAGGTACCAGAGCGTCTCGAAGGTGACGCCGAACTCCGGGAAGCCCCGGGCCACGAAGAAGATGGTGATGACCACGGGAAGGCCGCGGAACACCTCGACGCAGACCCGGGTGACCCCCGACAGCACCACGCTCAGCCCGCGCAGCAGGTACGACACGGGGGTGGCGAAGCCGGTGAACCGGCGCCGGGCCAGGCTCTTGAGCTGGATCCGCAGGACCGCCAGCAGGGTGCCGATCACCAGTGAGGAGATGATCGCCAGCACCGCCGCGATCAGGGTGTTCTTGAGGCCGAGCCCGATCCGGTCCCAGACCAGCGAGAAGTTCTCGTTGGCGGGGTCGATCAGCGGCCCCCAGAGCTCCATCGAGAACTGGCCCTTGTCGCTGAGCGGCCGGTAGATCAGGAAGTACGCGCCGACCAGCAGCAGCACGGTGGCGACGAGGCTGCTGACGAGGGTGATCCGGCGCTGCCGGGGCCCGGGTACGTCGTAGAGGACGGTCTGCTGGCTCATCGGGCCACCGCCTGCCGCTTCTCGATCCGGTCGAGGAGGGCGCCGAGGGGAACCGTCATGATCAGGTATCCGATCGAGATGCCGATGGCGACGGGGATGAAGGCGTAACCCTCGGCCCCGGTGAGCTGGTCGGCGGTGGCCGACAGGTCACCGACCACGCCGAAGAAGCCGATCAGCGCCGAGTTCTTGATCATCGCGATGATCACCGAACCGAGCGGCACGATCGAGGCCTTCCAGGACTGGGGCAGCACCACGTACCGCAGGTTCTGGCCGAAGGTCAGCCCCAGCGACCGGGCGGCCTCGGCCTGCCCGGCCGGCACCGCGTTGACGCCCGAG
The DNA here is from genome assembly GCF_044753725.1 of Micromonospora sp. NPDC093243. Lineage (NCBI taxonomy): Bacteria > Bacillati > Actinomycetota > Actinomycetes > Micromonosporales > Micromonosporaceae > Micromonospora > Micromonospora sp. NPDC093243. The sequence goes on from NZ_JBIVNT010000003.1 coordinate 647,403, forward strand.
CGCAGCGCCTCGCAGACGAACGCCGCGGTGTAGAGCACCAGGGCGATCAGCGCGAAGCGGAAGTAGGGCAGGTCGGTGTCGAGCCGGCTGAAGACCGCTTCGAGGCCGGGAACGCGGAGGAAGTCCGCGTTCGAGCCGAGCGCCGGCAGGCCGAACGCGGCGAAGAACATCACCACGGTCAGCGGCATGTTCCGGAAGATGTTCACGTAGCCGGTGCCGACCGCCCGCAGCGGCGGGACCGGCGAGATCCGGAGCACCGCCACGATGGCGCCCAGGATCAGGGCACCGATCGCGGCGAGCACGCAGATCTGGAGGGTGAGCCAGAAACCACCCGCGAAGACGTCGAACTTGTCGATGAGAACACTCACGGGTCGGTCTTCCTCCCCACCCTCCAGATCGGCGGAATCAGATCAGTAGCGGTTGACGGTCGGGGCGCTGCCGAGCTCGGCGCCGAACTTGCCGGCCGTGTCGTCCCACGCCTTCTTCCAGCTGCCGTCGGCGAAGGCCTTGTCCAGCGTGTCGTTGATGAAGGTGCGGAAGTCGTTGTCTTCCTTCTTCACCCCGATGCCGTACGGCTCCTTGGTGAAGTTGTCACCGGCGAGCTTGAACGAGGCCTCGTCCTTGGCGATGTAGCCGAGCAGGATCACGTTGTCCGTGGTGACCGCGTCGACCTGGCCGCCCTTGAGGGCGTCCCGGCACTTGTCGTAGGTGTCGAAGAGCACCAGCTGGGTGGCGACGTCCTTGACGTACTGCTTGATCGTCTCGGCGGGGGTCGAGCCGGTCACCGAGCAGACCTTCTTGGTGCCGTCCTTGAAGGAGTCCGGGCCGGTGATCGCGGCGTCGTCCTTCTTCACCATGATGTTCTGGCCGGCCTCGTAGTACGGCCCGGCGAAGGCGATGCGCTCCTTGCGCTTGTCGTTGATCGTGTACGTCGCGGCGACCAGGTCGACCGTGCCGTTGACGATCACGTCCTCGCGGACCTTCGAGGGGGCCTCGACCCACTCGATCTTGTCCTCGGGGATGCCGAGCTCCTTGACGATGATCTTCGCGACCTCGACGTCGAAGCCCTCCGGCTTGCCGGACAGCCCCTTCTGGCCGAAGCCGGGCTGGTCGAACTTGGTGCCGATCTTGATGGCCTGCGCCTTGTTGAGCCGCTCCATCGTGCTGCCGGCCGCGAACGACTTGCTGCCGGCGCCGGTGCCCTCGCCGGCGTCGTCGCCACCACAGGCGGTCAGGCCGAGCGCCAGGGTGGCGGCCGCCGCGAGCGCCGCTACACGCGTGATACGCATACTCTTCTCCTTCTTCGGTTGGACCCGCCGGGGGATGGCGCGCTCCACTGACAGACGCCTAGTGCGTGAGGATCTTGGAGAGGAAGTCCCGGGCCCGCTCACTGCGAGGGTTCGCGAAGAACTCGGTCGGCGGAGCATCCTCGACCAACTGCCCGTCGGCCATGAAGATGACCCGGTTCGCCGCGTGCCGGGCGAAGCCCATCTCGTGGGTCACCACGACCATCGTCATGCCGTCGCTGGCGAGCGAGGTCATCACGTCGAGCACCTCGCCGACCATCTCCGGGTCGAGCGCGCTGGTGGGCTCGTCGAAGAGCATCGCCTTGGGCTGCATGGCCAGCGCGCGGGCGATCGCGGCGCGCTGCTGCTGGCCGCCGGAGAGCTGGGCGGGGAACTTGTCGGCCTGGTTGGCGATGCCGACCCGGTCGAGCAGGGCCAGGCCGCGCTCGCGGACCACCGCCGGCTTCTCCTTGCGTACCTTGATCGGGCCGAGGGTGACGTTCTCCAGGATCGTCTTGTGCGCGAAGAGGTTGAACGACTGGAAGACCATGCCGACCTCGCTGCGCAGCTTCGCCAGGGCCTTGCCCTCGGCCGGCAGCGGCTGGCCGTCGAAAGTGATGGTGCCGGAGTTGATCGGTTCCAGGCGGTTGATGGCGCGGCACAGCGTCGACTTGCCGGAGCCGGACGGCCCGATCACCACGACCACCTCGCCCCGGCCGACCGACAGCGAGACGTCGTCCAGCACGTGCAGCGGCCCGAACCACTTGTTGACCGAGTCCAGCACGATGAGCGGTTCGCCCGTCGTCACGTCGTCCACCGTCCCTGTCGTCTCCCGGATCGGGGTGCGATGACCCCCGGTTGGGCAACTGTAGGCGGGGGGATGTGGCGGAACGCAACTCGGTTGGTCACGGAGCGGTAACACCAGCTGTGATCGGCGTCGGGTGTCCGATTTCGACCGCGAATCGGTCTCGGCGGCGGTGGCGTTGACGGGCCCGGTGCCGGGATCATGGGGGGATGACCGAACCGGTACGGCTGACCCGGTACGCCCGGGGCGGCGGCTGCGCCTGCAAGATCCCGCCGGGCGAGCTGGAGGCGATGGTGGCCGGGCTCGGCCCGGCCACCGGCACCGCGGAGCTGCTGGTCGGCCTGGACCACGGCGACGACGCCGCGGTGGTCCGGCTGGACGAGCGGACCGGCCTGGTGAGCACGGCCGACTTCTTCACCCCGGTCGTCGACGACGCCTACGACTGGGGCCGGATCGCCGCGGCCAACGCGCTCTCCGACGTGTACGCCATGGGCGGCACCCCGCTGGTCGCCCTGAACCTGCTCTGCTGGCCGCGCGACGTGCTGCCGCTGGAGCTGGCCCGGGAGGTGCTCCGCGGCGGGCAGGACGTGGCCCGCGACGCCGGCTGCCACCTGGCCGGCGGGCACAGCGTCGACGACGACGGCCCGAAGTACGGGCTGGCGGTCACCGGAGTCGTCCGCCCGGAGGACCTGATCACCCTGGACGCGGGCCGGGCGGGGCTGCCGCTGTCGCTGACCAAGCCGCTCGGCGTCGGGGTGCTGAACACCCGGCACAAGACGACCGGCGAGCGATTCCCCGAGGCGGTCGCCACGATGAGCGCGCTGAACCGGGACGCCGCCCGGGCGGCCGTGGCCGCCGGCATCCGCTGCGGCACCGACGTGACCGGCTTCGGCCTGCTCGGGCACGCCTCGAAGCTGGCCCGCGCCAGCGGGCTGACCGTGGCGATCGACGCGGCCCAGGTGCCCTACCTGGCCGGGGCCCGGGAGGCGGTCCGGGACGGCCACGTCAGCGGGGGCAGCCGGCGCAACCTCGACTGGGTCAGCCCGTGGACCGACTTCGGCGCCGTCGGGGAGGAAGAACGGCTGCTGCTGGCCGACGCGCAGACCTCGGGCGGGCTGCTGGTCGCCGGTGAGCTGCCCGGCGCGCCGGTGGTCGGCGAGCTGCTCCCGGCCGGCGAGCATCGGGTCGTCATCCGCTGAGACGCGGTCGCCCGTGTCGAGCGGCGAAGCGGCACCATACCCGATAATCTGTCATCTTCCCGCTACTAGGAGCAATGCCGGTCCAGTAAATTTTGCCCGGAATGGTCACAGACCGGTAACTTGCCCCCGGCTGGGGTCAAATGCACCCCACCATCGTCAGTAAGGCCCGATCCGGGGCCGGTGGGACGAACGCAGCGAGGAGGCGGCATGACCGAGCTGTGGAACTGGAGAATCGACCAGGTACGACCCGTGGCGATCTACCCGGCGTTGGCCGAGGCACTCGGTCGGGTGGTGATGCCGTTGGCAGTCGCCGACCCGGCGCGGCTGCCCACGTACGCGGTGATCTGCGACGTCTGGCAGGCGCCGGGGGAGTTCGCCACGATCGTGGACTGCTACGGGGTGCCCGACCGGCTCTCCGAGCACGCCAGCATCGCCGGGCTGGCCCGGCTGCTGGACCGCAACTGCCTGCTACGCGACGACACCCTCGACGCCGGCCGGCACCTGCTGGTCACCCCGGACGGGACGATCCGCCCGGTGCACTTCGACGTCCAGGAGACCGACGACGGCGAGGTGCTCAGCAACCAGCGGCTCTGCACCGAAGCCGACCCCGGGTGCCGGGGCTGGTCGCAGTGTCACCGCTCGCGGTGGGCCCCCGACACGGTCGCCCCGGTGCTCGCGGCGGCCTGACCGTCCCGTGACGCGGCCCCGCCGCGCACCACGAGCTGGTCGAGCAGGGTCCGGGTGGCCTCCGCCACGGCGGCCACCGCCGCGTCGAAGGCGGCGGCGTTGTGCGCGGCGGGCGCCCGGAAGCCTGAGATCTTCCGGACGTACTGCAGCGCCGCCGCCTCGACGTCGGCGTCGGTCACCTGCGGGGTGTACGGCTCACGCAGGGTCTTGATGCTCCGGCACACGGCTCCTCCTCGGTTCTGGTCCATCCGGTGGGCCCGGATACGCTGTCCTCGTCATGACTACCGCAGCGGCGGGCAGCCCGCGCACCTACCAGGTGCGGACGTACGGCTGCCAGATGAACGTGCACGACTCCGAGCGCATCTCCGGGCTGCTGGAGCAGGCCGGCTACGTCCGCGCGCCCGAGGCCGACGAGCAACCCGACGTGGTGGTGTTCAACACCTGCGCGGTCCGGGAGAACGCCGACAACCGGCTCTACGGCAACCTCGGTCATCTGCGCCCGGTCAAGGACAAGCACCCCGGGATGCAGATCGCGGTCGGCGGCTGCCTGGCCCAGAAGGACCGCGGCGACATCGTCCGTAAGGCGCCCTGGGTCGACGTGGTCTTCGGCACGCACAACATCGGCTCGCTGCCGGTGCTGCTGGAGCGGGCCCGGCACAACGCCGCCGCCGAGGTGGAGATCCTGGAGTCCCTCGACGTCTTCCCGTCGACGCTGCCGACCCGCCGCGAGTCGACGTACGCCGGCTGGGTGTCGATCTCGGTGGGCTGCAACAACACCTGCACGTTCTGCATCGTGCCCTCCCTGCGCGGCAAGGAGAAGGACCGCCGCCCCGGTGACGTCCTCTCCGAGGTCCGCGCGCTGGTCGACGAGGGCGTGCTGGAGGTGACCCTGCTCGGGCAGAACGTCAACTCCTACGGCGTCGAGTTCGGCGATCGGCTCGCCTTCGGCAAGTTGCTGCGCGCCTGCGGCGACATCGACGGCCTGGAGCGGGTCCGGTTCACCAGCCCGCACCCGAAGGACTTCACCGACGACGTGATCGCCGCGATGGCCGAGACGCCGAACGTCTGCCACTCGCTGCACATGCCGCTCCAGTCCGGCTCCGACGACGTGCTGCGCGCCATGCGCCGGTCGTACCGGTCTGACCGCTACCTGGGGATCATCGAGAAGGTCCGGGCGGCGATGCCGGACGCGGCGATCACCACCGACATCATCGTCGGCTTCCCCGGCGAGACCGAGGCCGACTTCGAGCGCACCCTCGACGTGGTCCGCGAGGCCCGGTTCTCCTCGGCCTTCACCTTCCAGTACTCCAAGCGCCCCGGCACCCCGGCCGCCACGATGGACGGACAACTGCCCAAGCAGGTGGTCCAGGAGCGCTACGAGCGGCTGATCGCCTGCGTCGAGGAGATCACCTGGGCGGAGAACAAGCGCCAGCTCGGCGAGACCGTCGAGGTGCTGGTCGCGGTCGGCGAGGGGCGCAAGGACGACCGGACCGGTCGGCTCTCCGGCCGGGCCCGCGACGGCCGGCTCGTGCATTTCGCCACGGGCGCGCTCGCCGGGCAGATCCGCCCCGGCGACATCGTGCACACCACCGTCACCTACGCCGCCCCGCACCACCTCAACGCCGACGGTGACCCGCTGTCGCACCGGCGGACCCGGGCCGGCGACGCCGCCGAGGCCGGCCCGGGTCCGCGTACCCCGGGGGTGCTGCTCGGGCTGCCCGGGCTCGGCGCCCCGGCCGCCGCGCCGGCGGCTGACAACGCCTGCGCCGCGCGCTGATCCCGGCCGCCGGCCCGGCGGTCACGCTTGACGCACGGAAGCCCCGGTCCGCACGGACCGGGGCTTCCGACGTACGTCAGCTCAGCCGGACTGCTCGGCGAGCTGGAGGAACTGCCGCTTCGAGGCGAGCGCCTGCTCGGCCTCCCGGACCCGCCGGGCGTCACCAGCCGCCTGGGCGCGGGCCAGCCGCTCCTCAGCCTCGGCGACCTGAGCACGCATCTGGGCCAGCAGGGGATTGTCCGCCGGGGTCGTCCGACGCCAGGCCGAGTCCATCACCTCGCGGACCCGGTCGTCGATGACCCGCAGCCGCCGCTCCAGCCCGGCCGCCGCCTCACGCGGGACCCGACCGGCCTCATGCCACTGTGCCTGGATCTCCCGCAGCTTCGCCTGGGCGCCCTTGGGGTCGGCGTCCACGTCGAGCGCCTCCGCCTCGGCGAGCAGCGCCTGCTTGCGCTCCAGGTTGGCGCGCTGCTCGTTGTCGCGCGCCGAGAAGACCTCGCTGCGCCGAGTGAAGAACTCGTCCTGCGCGGCCCGGAACCGGTCCCAGAGCTTCTGCTCGGCCTCCTTGGAGGCACGCGGCGCGGCCTTCCACTGAGTCATCAGGTCCTTGAGCTGGTTGGCGGTGGCCGCCCAGTCGGTGGACTCCTTGAGCTTCTCGGCCTCGGCGACCAGCTCCTCCTTCACCGACTGCGCCTGCTTGCGCTGCGCGTCGAGGGAGGCGAAGTGGGCGCCCCGCCGACGGGTGAAGCCGTCCCGGGCGGCGGCGAACCGCTTCCACAGCTCGCCGTCGGTCTTCTTGTCGACGCCGCGGATCGTCTTCCACTCGTCGAGGATCTCCTTGAGCCGGTCGCCGGCGGTCTTCCAGCCGGTCGACTCGGCGGCGAGCTTCTCGGCCTCCTCGACCAGGGCCGTCTTGCGGGCCAACGCCTCGCCGCGGGCCGCGTCCCGCGCCGCGCGGGCCTCCCCGGCCTTCTCCTCGGCCACGGTGGCGAGCTTGTCCAGCCGCGCCGCCAGCGCGTCGATGTCGCCCACCACGTGCGCCTCGGCGAGCGAGGCCCGGATCCGGCGGATCGTGGTCAGCGAGTGGCCGGCGTCAGCCGCACCGGAGTTGAGCCGGGCCTCGGTCAGGTCCACCTCGGTCACCAGGTCGGCGAAGCGGCGCGCGAAGTGTGCCAGCCCCTCCTCCGGTGCCCCTGCCTGCCAGGATCCGACCACCCGCTCACCCTCGGCGGTCTTGACGTACACGGTGCCGTCCGCGTCCACCCGTCCGAAGGCAGTCCAGTCGCTCATGTGCCCATCCTCGTTCTCCCGGCGTCGGAAGAGCAGTCTCCCGATCACCGCCACAGCGCAGCCAAGTTTCTCCCGGCATTGTCACAGGTCCGACCCGGTCCCCGTCGAGCGCCTATCGCCGACCGTGACCATACGGTGTCCTAGCGCCCGGATGACCGGATCGGCGCGGAGACTCACCGGGAAGTCCGGCTACGGTGATCGGGTGCCACTGGTCGCCGCCGCCGTCTGCCCGCATCCGCCCCTGCTCGTGCCCGAGGTGGCCGGCGCCGCCGCGCCCGAACTGGACGATCTCCGCGCCGCCTGCGACAGCGCCGTCGCCGCGCTGTTCGCCCACCGGCCGGACGCCGTGGTGCTGATCGGTGACGGGCCCGTCACCGGCTGGATCGGCCCGCCGGCCACCGGTTCACTGCAACCCTGGGGCGTCGACCTGGCCGTACCGCTCGATCCGACGATGCCCGACCGCGGCGCGGTGCTGCCGCTGAGCCTGACCATCGGCGCCTGGCTGCTGACCCGCCACGATCCGCGACCGCCGGTGGCCGCGCTCCAGGTCGCCCCCGACGCCGGGCCGGCGCTGCTGCGCGAGCTCGCCGGGCAGGTGCACGACCACGGCCCACGGGTCGGGCTGCTGGTGCTCGGCGACGCCTCGGCCTGCCGGGGCGAGAAGGCACCCGGCTACCACGACCCGCGCGCCGAGCCGTACGACCGGGCGGTCGCCACCGCCCTGGCCGGCGCGGACGCCGACGCGCTGCTCGGCCTGGACCCGGTGCTCTCGGCGCAGCTGCGGGTCGCCGGGCGTGCGCCCTGGCAGGTGCTGGCCGGCGCGGCCCGCGCCGCCGGCGGCGACTGGCGCGGCGAACTGCGCTACGACGCGGCCCCCTACGGCGTCGCCTACCTCGTCGCCAGCTGGACCCCGGCGTGACCGGGCCGACCGATCCCGGCGGCAGCCGCCCGCCGGTCGGCACGGTCGTCGCGGTGGTGGGGCCGACGGCGGCCGGCAAGTCGGCGCTGAGCATCGCGCTCGCGCACGCCCTCGACGGGGAGGTGGTCAACGCCGACTCGATGCAGCTCTACCGAGGGATGGACATCGGCACCGCCAAGCTCACCGCGGCCGAGCGGGACGGCGTGCCGCACCACCTGCTGGACATCTGGGCGGTGACCGAGCCGGCGAGCGTCGCCGAGTACCAGCGGCTGGCCCGCGCGGCGGTCGACGACATCCTGGCCCGGGGTCGGGTGCCGCTGCTGGTCGGCGGCTCCGGGCTCTACGTCCGAGCGGTGCTGGAGCGCTTCGAGTTCCCCGGCACCGACCCGGCGGTGCGCGAACGGTTGGAACGGGATCTGGCCGAGGCGGGCCCCGCGCCCCTCTACGCCCGGCTGCGGGAGATCGACCCGTCCGCCGCCGCCAGCATCCTGCCCGGCAACGGCCGTCGGATCGTCCGGGCCCTGGAGGTGATCGAGCTGACCGGGCGGACGTTCACCGCCTCGCTGCCGGAGCCCACCCCGTACTACCCGTCGGTGCAGCTCGGCGTCGACCTGGACACCCCGCTGCTGGACGAGCGGATCGCCCGGCGGGTCGACCGGATGTGGGCCGACGGGCTGGTCGCCGAGACCCGGGAGCTGGTCGGCCACGGCCTGCCGGAGGGCCGCACGGCCAGCCGCGCGCTCGGCTACCAGCAGGTGCTGCGTCTTCTCGCCGGGGAGTTGACCGAAGACGAGGCGCACGAGGAGACGATCCGCGCGACCCGCCGGTTCGTCCGCCGGCAGCGCTCCTGGTTCCGGCGTGACCCGCGCATCCACTGGCTCGACTCGGCCGCGCCCGACCTGATCGAGGCCGCCCTGCGGTTGGTGCCGGCCGCTGCGCGATGATGGGTAGGTGGAGTTCACCAAGGGGCACGGCACCGGCAACGACTTCGTCGTGCTGCCCGATCCGGACAATCAGCTCGAGTTGACTCCGGGCCTGGTCGCCGGCCTCTGTGACCGGCGGCGGGGGATCGGCGCGGACGGCGTGCTGCGGGTGGTCCGGGCGGCGAAGCACCCGGACGGCGCCGGTCAGGCCGGCGAGGCCGAGTGGTTCATGGACTACTGGAACTCCGACGGCTCGTACGCGGAGATGTGCGGCAACGGCGCCCGGGTCTTCGTCCGCTATCTGCTCGACACCGGGCTGGCCACGCCGGACGGCGCGGTGCTGCCGGTGGCGACCCGGGCCGGCGTCGTGCGCGCGCGCGTCGAGGGGGAGGAGACCATCGCCGTCGAGATGCGCCGCCCCCAGCTGTACGACGCGTCCACCGCCTCGCTGGGCGGTTTGACGCTGACCGGCACCGCGGTGGACGTGGGCAACCCGCACCTGGTCTGCTCGCTGCCCGCCGGGCTGGACCTGCCCACGCTTGACCTCACCCGGGCGCCCGGCTTCGACCCGGCGGTCTTCCCGGCCGGGGTGAACGTCGAATTCATCACTCCCGGCGACCCGGTCGACGGCGCCGACGGGCACGTGCTGATGCGGGTCTACGAGCGTGGCTCGGCCGAGACGCTCTCCTGCGGCACCGGGGCCTGCGCGGTGGCCGCGGTGGCCCTGCACGACGACTCCCGGGACACCGGCGTGGTCGCGGTCGACGTCCCCGGCGGTCGTCTCACGGTCACCGTCACCCCGGATTCCTGCTGGCTGGCCGGCCCTGCCGTACTGCTCGCCACCGGTGAGGTCATCCCCACCGCCCTGATGCCCTGACCCGGCCGCTCTCCTGCCCTGACCCGGCCGCCCTTCCGGCGTGACCCGGCCGCGCTGCGGATGACCCGGCCGCCCTTGCGGCCTGATCCGGCCGCGCCGCGAATGACCCGGCCTCCCTTCGGATGATCGACTCCGTTACGCCGACCTGGCGGTATCCCGGCACGCCGCATACCGCGAGTCGCCGACCTGGCGGTATCCCGGCACGCCGCATACCGCGATGTCGCCGACCTGGCGGGGCCATCCTCGTCAGCCGGCGCCGCGGCGCCAACCCCTCCGCAGCCTTTGCTCTGCTGTAGCAGAGGCAACACCCGGCGTCCGCTATCCGAACACCGGGTGTTGCCGTGGCTGAAGCAGAGCAAAGCGTGCGACGGCCTTCCCCTCCCGGGCGGTGCCGGCCTCTCCCGGGGCGGTACCGGGCGGCTTGTGCCTTCCGGTGGCAGACGCCGGACGGGCCGAGCGTTCCAAGGGACGTGCCGGGCGGACCTGCCAACCGGGCCGTGCTACCCGGCGGGTATGCCGGGCGGCTGCGGCGCCGGAAGGAACGGTCAGGGGGTCGCGGAGGCTCCGGCGGCGATCTCGGGGAGGTCGGCGGGGCCGGGGTCGGCGGCGGGCACCGGGGACGGGTTGTTGGCGGCGGCGCGGACCGCTGCCGCCACCGCCGGGGCGACCCGGGAGTCGAAGACGCTGGGCACGATCACCGTGGGGTTGATCTTTTCCTCGCCGACCACGTCCGCGATGGCCCGGGCGGCGGCGATCGCCATCTCCTCGGTGAACTCCTCGGCGTGCGCGTCCAGCATGCCGCGGAACACACCCGGGAAGGCCAGCACGTTGTTGATCTGGTTGGGCTGGTCCGACCGGCCGGTGGCGACGACCGCGGCGTACTTGCGCGCCTCGCGCGGGTCGACCTCCGGGTCCGGATTGGCCAGCGCGAACACGATCGCGTCCTTGGCCATCTTGGCGATGTCGTCACCGGTGAGCAGGTTCGGCGCGCTCACCCCGATGAACACGTCCGCGCCCTCGATGGCCCCGGGCAGGTCGCCGGAGTAGTTCTCCCTGTTGGTGTTGTCGGCCAGCCACTGCCAGGCCGGGTTCAGGTCGCTGAGCCCGCGGTGCAGGGCGCCCTGCCGGTCGTACGCGATGATGTCGCCGACGCCCTGACGCAGCAGCAGCTTCATGATCGCGGTGCCGGCGGCGCCGGCGCCGGAGACGACCACCCGGACGTCCGCGAGCTGCTTGCCCACCACCCGCAGCGCGTTGGTCAGCGCGGCCAGCACGCAGATCGCGGTGCCGTGCTGGTCGTCGTGGAAGACCGGGATGTCCAGGGCCTCGCGCAGCCGGGCCTCGATCTCGAAGCACCGCGGCGCGGCGATGTCCTCCAGGTTGATCCCGCCGTACGCCGGTGCGATCGCCTTGACGATGGCGACGATCTCGTCGGTGTCCTGGGTGTCGAGCACCACCGGCCAGGCGTCCACCCCGCCGAAGCGCTTGAACAGCGCGGCCTTGCCCTCCATCACCGGCAGCGACGCGGCCGGCCCGAGGTTGCCCAGGCCCAGCACCGCCGAGCCGTCGCTGACCACGGCCACGGTGTTGCGCTTGATGGTCAGCCGCCGGGCGTCCGCGGGGTTCTCCGCGATCGCCATGCAGACCCGGGCCACCCCGGGGGTGTACGCCCGGGACAGCTCGTCGCGGGTGCGCAGCGCGACCTTCGGGGTGACCTCGATCTTGCCGCCCAGGTGCAGCAGGAAGGTCCGGTCGGAAACCTTGCGGACGTCCACGCCGTCGAGCGCGGTCAGCGCCTCGACGACCTGGTCGGCGTGCCCGGCGTCGGCGGTGTCGCAGGTGAGGTCGACGAGCACGTGCGTCGGATCGGAGTCGACCACGTCCAGCGCGGTCACGATCGCCCCGGCCTCCCCGACGGAGGTGGTCAACCGCCCGATCGACGAGGCGTCCGCCGGTACGGCGATCCGGATCGTGATGGAGAATCCGGCACTCGGCAAGCGGGTGATGGCCACAGTGTTCCCTCCGTCAGCGCTGAGCGGCTCGACTCGCATTTCTACCCGCATGCCCAGCTCGGCCGGCATCCGACCCCGCTACCGGTGGGTACGGCCACGGGCATATAGCAGGTGCGTCGGGCGTTGCTACATGTCAGGATTGCTCAGTACCCGGCAGAACGGACAGGAGAACAGCTTGCGAGACCAGGACACCGTCGTCGCTCCCTTCGAGGACGAGGAGCTCGACGCCACCACCGGCGAGTTCGAGCTGTCGGAGCGGCAGGCGCTGCGGCGGGTCCCCGGCCTCTCCACCGAGCTCACCGACGTCACCGAGGTGGAATACCGCCAGCTCCGGCTGGAGCGGGTGGTGCTCGTCGGCGTCTGGACCGACGGCAGCCAGCGTGACGCCGAGAATTCGCTCGTCGAGCTGGCCGCACTGGCCGAGACCGCCGGCTCCCAGGTGCTCGAGGGGCTCATCCAGCGGCGCAACCGACCCGACCCGGCCACCTACATCGGTCGCGGCAAGGTCGACGACCTGGGCTCGGTGGTGCTCGCCACCGGCGCCGACACGGTCATCTGTGACGGTGAGCTCTCCCCGTCCCAGCTGCGCAACCTGGAGCAGCGCACCAAGGTCAAGGTCGTCGACCGGACCGCGCTGATCCTCGACATCTTCGCCCAGCACGCCAAGAGCAAGGAAGGTAAGGCGCAGGTTGAGCTGGCCCAGCTCGAATACCTGCTGCCCCGGCTCCGCGGTTGGGGTGAGACGCTGTCCCGGCAGACCGGTGGTAGCGCCCGCGGCGGCGGCGCCGGCGGTGGCGTGGGTCTGCGTGGTCCCGGTGAGACCAAGCTGGAGACCGACCGGCGCCGGATCCGCACCCGCATCTCCCGGCTGCGCCGCGAGATCAAGGGCATGCGGACGGTACGCCAGACGAAGCGCTCCCGTCGCTCCCGTAACGCGATCCCCGCGGTGGCCATCGCCGGCTACACCAACGCCGGCAAGTCCAGCCTGCTCAACCGGCTGACCGGCGCGGGCGTGCTGGTCGAGAACGCGCTGTTCGCCACCCTCGACCCGACCACCCGCCGGGCCACCGCGGCCGACGGGCGGCTCTACACCCTCTCCGACACGGTCGGGTTCGTCCGGCACCTTCCGCACCAGATCGTCGAGGCGTTCCGCTCGACGCTGGAGGAGGTCGCCGAAGCCGACCTGGTGGTGCATGTGGTCGACGGCACCCACCCGGATCCGGAGGAGCAGGTCCGGGCGGTGCACGAGGTGCTCGCCGAGGTGGGCGCCGACCGGCTGCCCGAGCTGTTGGTCGTCAACAAGACCGACGCGGCCGACGAGGAGACCCTGCTGCGGTTGAAGCGGCTCTGGCCGGACGCGATCTTCGCCTCGGCCCGTTCCGGACGCGGCATGGACGACCTGCGGGCCGCCGTCGAGGCGCGGCTGCCGCAGCCGGCGGTGGAGGTCCGGGCGGTACTGCCCTACGACCGCGGCGATCTGGTGGCCCGGGTGCACCGGCACGGCGAGGTGCTCAGCACCTCCCACCTGCCCGAGGGCACCCGGCTGCACGTGCGGGTCAACGAGGCGCTCGCCGCCGAGCTGGCCCCGTACGAGGAGGGCCGCGCGGTCCCGGCCGGGGCGTGAGCCGTACCGGCGTCACCCGGTGGAAACCTGGGACATGCGACACTGGCGCAATGCGCCGCGCTGTTTCCTCGGTCACGGTCGCCCTCGGAATGCTCGGGGCGACCGTGGCGTTCACCGGAGCCGCACTGGCGGCACCCGCCCCGGCCGCCCCCGCCCCCGAGCCCGTACCGGGCAAGAAGCGGTGCACGATCGCCGACGAGCGACTGCGTGAGCTCTCCGGTCTGGTGGCGACGAAGAGCGGCTACATCGTCATCAACGACGGCACCGAGATCGAGGCCCGCAAGCGGGTCTTCTACCTCGACACCAAGTGCAAGATCTCGAAGGACCCGGTCAGCTACTCCGGCGGCGGCCCGTTCGACACCGAGGACCTGGCGCTCTCCCCGGACGGCAAGACGATCTGGATCGCCGACACCGGCGACAACGTCACGTCGAAGACCCGCCGCGAGCGGGTGGCGGTCTGGACCATGCCGGTCGCCGGCACCAAGCGGCCGGTGCTGCACCGCCTCTCCTATCCGGAGGGCAAGCCGCACGACGCCGAAGCGCTGCTGATCGGCGATGACAACAAGCCGCTGGTCATCACCAAGGTGACCTCCGGCAAGGCCGAGATCTACCGTCCGTCGGGCGCGCTCAAGAACGGCGACACCGACCCGGTGCCGATGGCGAAGGTCGGCGAGATCACGCTGCCCAAGACGCAGACGGAGAACCCGCTCAACACCTTCGGCCGGGTGGCGATCACCGGGGCCACCCGGTCGCCCGACGGCAGCAAGGTCGTGCTGCGGACCTACGCCGACGCCTTCGAGTACGACGTCGCCGGCGGTGACATCGTCGGGGCGCTCACCACCGGCAAGCCCCGGGTGACGCCGCTGACCGACCCGTTCGGCGAGGCGATCAGCTACTCGACCGACGGGAAGACCTTCCTCACCGTCTCCGACGGCGGGCAGTTCACCGAGGAAGACCCGGTCGACATCCTCAGCTACACCCCCTCCACGACTGGCGCGGTGCCGGTCTCCGACGAGGCGGCGGCCAAGTCGGCTGCCGGCCCGTCCTGGTTCAGCAGCCTCAGCCTGACCGACCTCACCTATCTGATCGCCGCGGTCGGCGTGGTCGGCGCGTTGCTGGTCGGCGCCGGCATCGTCGGCATCCTGCGGGCCCGGCGCAAGCCGGCCCCCGACGACGGACCCGGTGGCTCGGAGCGTGACGACGACCTGCCCGGTGGGCGGGCGGACGACGACCGGGGCGCTCGTGGCGGGGTCTACGGCGGCGCCCCCGCGGGCAGCGGGGTCTACGGCGGCGGTCCGGGCCGCGGCCCTGCGGAGCCGGCCGGCGGTGGCGTCTACGGCGGTGGTCGACCGGCCGGCGGCTCGGGTGGCGGTGGTCGACCGGCCGGCGGCTCAGGCGGCGTCTACGGCGGTGCCCGTCCGGCCGGCGGTGGTGGCGGTGGTGGCGTCTACGGCGGTGGGGGTTCCGGTGGGGGCCGCCCGCCCGCCGGCGGGCGTCCCGGCAACGGCGTGTACGGCGGCCAGCCCGGCGGCGGGCAGCCGCCCCGAGGTGGCGGCTACGGCGGCGGTCGCGCGGAGCCGCCCCGGCGTGGCGGGCCCGACCCGGACTACCGGGGTCAGCGCGGTGGGCGCCGGCGCGACGACGGGGATCCCTACGACCAGTACCCCGGTGGCGGTCGCGCCTACCGGGGCGACCGTTACTGAACCTCGCCCGATCACTGAACGGCATGGCCCGGGTGACCGCCTGCTCGGCGGTCACCCGTGGCGGCTGCGTCAGATCCGGCGCAGCACCGCGACGACCCGGCCCATGATGGTGGCGTCGTCGCCGGGGATCGGGTCGAAGGCCGGGTTCTGCGGCATCAGCCAGACGTGCCCGTCGCGACGCCGGTAGGTCTTGACGGTCGCCTCACCGTCGAGCATCGCGGCCACGATGTCGCCGGCCTCGGCGGTCGGCTGCTGGCGGACCACCACCCAGTCGCCGTCGCAGATCGCCGCGTCGAGCATCGAGTCGCCCTTGACCTGGAGCATGAAGACCTCGCCCTCGCCGACCAGCTCGCGGGGCAGCGGGAAGATGTCCTCCACCGCCTGCTCGGCGAGGATCGGCCCACCGGCGGCGATCCGGCCCAGCATGGGCACGTAGGCCGGGGCGGGGCGCTGGGCGCGGGTCAGCTCGTCGTCGACGATGTCGCTGGGGGCGCGGACGTCGACCGCCCGCGGGCGGTTGGGGTCGCGCCGCAGGAAGCCCTTCTTCTCCAGCTCCTTGAGCTGGTAGGCGACGCTGGACGGCGAAACCAGGCCGACCGCCTCGCCGATCTCCCGGACGCTCGGCGGGTAGCCGTGCCGCTCCACCCAGGTGCGGATGAACTCCAGGATCCGCCGCTGCCGGGCGGTCAGGTCGACCGACGCGGGGTCGGGGAAGGCGCTGACCACCGGAGTGACCGGGCGCACGGTGGGCTGGCCCGTCCGGCTGCGCGCGGCGCTCCGGCGCCGAGTGGCCGGTGGACCCGCCTCGGCGATCTGCTGCGGGTGCTTCGGCCGGCTGGCCCGGTCCTCGGTCACGTCCGTCCTCCCTGGTCGGCGCTGGGTGCCTTGGCGGCTCGTGGTGCGTGCGGTGGTGCGGTTGTGCATGATGGTGCGCTGCGGGGTGGTGCGGTGGCCGGTGCGGTGAGATCCGCCGCGACCGGTTGTTCTTGACCGTATAGGTGAGATCGGTCATTTTCAAACATCTGTACGACGTCTCACCGGCGTGTCGCGGCGAAAACCATTCCCCTCGTACGCCTGTTCTGATAGATGGTACGTCGGTTGGTACGTGTGTTCGAAGCTTCGCCGCTCCGATCGTGCGCTCCGCCGGACGGTCGGGTGGGCTCGGCCGGCCGGACGGTAACCCCGCGAGGGTCCGCCCGTTGGGCTTCCCGGCGGGTCGGTCATCGGGGCGCGGCCGGGTCGGGCGGGGCGGATCGGCCGTGGTGCCGGGTGACGCGCCGGACACGCCGGCCAACTTGACCCGGGTCCGTCGGCGACATACGGTCGACCCCTAGATGTAGTAGTCACATGGGCGTAAGTTGCCTATAGGTTGGGTCCGACTACCGACCGCACTCCCGTACAGTCGCACGGCGGGCGGCCATTCGAGCGATGGCGCCGCCGTGGCCGATGGTGTCCGGGAGTGCCCGGTGCGGCAGCAGTCGATCAAGGAGGTCAGCGATGCGGTGTCCGTACTGCCGGCACGCCGACTCCCGCGTGGTCGACTCGCGGGAGGCCGACGACGGCCAGCTCATCCGGCGGCGACGGTCCTGCCCGGAGTGCGGCAAGCGGTTCACCACGGTGGAGGAGGCCGTCCTCGCGGTGGTCAAGCGCAGCGGGGTGACCGAGCCGTTCAGCCGGACGAAGATCATCGGCGGGGTGCGCAAGGCGTGCCAGGGCCGGCCGGTGGACGACGACTCGCTCGCGCTGCTCGCACAGCGCGTCGAGGAGACCGTGCGGGCCAAGGGCGCCGCCGAGATCCCCAGCCACGAGGTGGGGCTGGCGATCCTGGGCCCGCTGCGTGACCTGGACGAGATCGCCTACCTGCGGTTCGCCAGTGTCTACCGGTCCTTCGACTCGCTCGCCGACTTCGAGCGCGAGATCGAGACGCTGCGGGCCGCGGCCCGCGCCCGGGAGAGCAACGGGGCCGACGCGGTCGAGGCCGCCGGCCGTACCAGCTGATTTTTTTGCGAGTTACTGACAGTCGGATCGCACGGCAGGCGGCCGTGTGGACGAGGGGGCGGATGAGATGCCGGGGGATGGTGTGACAGCGAGCAGGTCACGGAGCAAGGCTGGCGCGGGCCTCAAGATCGAGCGGGTCTGGACGACGGAGGGGGTCCACCCGTACGACGAGGTCAGCTGGGAGCGCCGGGACGTCGTCATGACGAACTGGCGGGACGGCTCGATCAACTTCGAGCAGCGCGGGGTGGAGTTCCCCGAGTCGTGGAGCGTCAACGCGGCGAACATCGTGACCACCAAGTACTTCCGGGGCGCGGTGGGGACCCCGGAGCGGGAGTGGTCGCTCAAGCAGCTGATCGACCGGGTGGTCACCACCTACCGGACCGCCGGTGAGGAGTACGGCTACTTCGCCAACCCGGCGGACGCCGAGGTCTTCGCCCACGAGCTGACCTGGATGCTGCTCAACCAGGTGTTCAGCTTCAACTCGCCGGTCTGGTTCAACGTGGGCACGCCGTCGCCGCAGCAGGTCAGCGCGTGCTTCATCCTCGCGGTCGACGACTCGATGGACTCGATCCTCGACTGGTACAAGGAGGAGGGGCTGATCTTCAAGGGCGGCTCCGGCTCCGGGGTCAACCTGTCCCGGATCCGTTCCTCCAAGGAGCTGCTCTCCTCCGGCGGCACCGCCTCCGGCCCGGTGAGCTTCATGCGTGGCGCCGACGCCTCGGCCGGCACCATCAAGTCCGGCGGCGCCACCCGGCGGGCGGCCAAGATGGTCATCCTCGACGTGGACCACCCGGACATCGAGGAGTTCGTGGTCACCAAGGCGCGCGAAGAGGACAAGATCCGCGCCCTGCGTGACGCCGGGTTCGACATGGACCTCGGCGGCTCCGACATCGTCAGCGTGCAGTACCAGAACGCCAACAACTCGGTGCGGGTCTCCGACGAGTTCATGACGGCGGTGGAGAACGGCGGCGGCTTCGACCTGCGTGGCCGGCTGGACGGCTCGGTGATCAACACCATTGACGCCAAGAAGCTGTTCCGCACCATCTCCCAGGCCGCCTGGGAGTGCGCCGACCCCGGCCTGCAGTACGACGACACGATCAACGACTGGCACACCTGCCCGGAGACCGGCCGGATCACCGCGTCGAACCCGTGCTCGGAGTACCTGCACCTGGACAACTCCTCGTGCAACCTGGCCTCGCTGAACCTGATGAAGTTCCTCCGCGCCGACGGCAGCTTCGAGGTGGAGAAGTTCGTCAAGTCGGTCGAGTTCGTCATCACCGCGATGGACATCTCGATCTGCTTCGCCGACTTCCCGACCGAGAAGATCGGTGAGACCAGCCGGGCCTACCGGCAGCTCGGCATCGGCTACGCCAACCTCGGCGCGCTGCTGATGGCCTCCGGCATGCCGTACGACTCGGAGCAGGGCCGCTCGGTCGCCGCGGCGATCACCTCGCTGATGACCGGCACCGCCTACCGCCGGTCCGCCGAGCTGGCCGGCGTCGTCGGCCCGTACGACGGCTACGCCCGCAACGCGGAGCCGCACAAGCGGGTCATGCGCAAGCACGCCGCCGCCAACGACGAGATCAAGCCGGCCGGCACCGTGGCCACCGCGATCGTCCGCGAGGCCACCAAGCAGTGGACCCAGGGCAACAAGATCGGCGACAAGAACGGCTGGCGCAACTCGCAGGCCAGCGTCCTCGCGCCGACCGGCACCATCGGCTTCATGATGGACTGCGACACGACCGGCGTGGAGCCGGACCTGGCGCTGGTCAAATTCAAGAAGCTGGTCGGTGGCGGCTCGATGCAGATCGTCAACCAGACCGTTCCGCGCGCGCTGCGCAGCCTCGGCTACCCCGAGGAGCAGGTCGAGGCGATCGTCGAGCACATCGCCGACCACGGCCACGTGGTGGACGCCCCCGGCCTCAAGCCGGAGCACTACCCGGTCTTCGACTGCGCGATGGGCGAGCGCTCCATCGCCCCGATGGGCCACGTGCGGATGATGGCGGCGATCCAGCCGTTCGTCTCCGGCGCCATCTCCAAGACGGTCAACATGCCGGAGGCGGCCACCGTCGAGGACGTCGAGAAGATCTACTTCGAGGGCTGGAAGCTCGGCCTCAAGGCGCTGGCGATCTACCGGGACAACTGCAAGGTCGGCCAGCCGCTCTCGGTGGCCAAGTCCAACAAGGCCACCGAGCCGGCCGCCGTCGAGGCCGCCCCGGCCGCCCCGGCTGCGGTGGAGAAGGTCATCGAGTACCGGCCGGTGCGCAAGCGGCTGCCGAAGAAGCGCCCGTCGGAGACGGTCTCCTTCTCCGTCGGCGGCGCCGAGGGCTACCTCACCGCGTCGTCCTACCCGGACGACGGCCTCGGCGAGGTCTTCCTCAAGATGTCCAAGCAGGGCTCCACCCTGGCCGGGGTGATGGACGCCTTCTCGGTGGCCATCTCCATCGGCCTGCAGTACGGCGTTCCGCTGGAGACGTACGTCAGCAAGTTCACCAACATGCGCTTCGAGCCGGCCGGTATGACCGACGACCCGGACGTGCGGATGGCCGCCTCGGTGATGGACTACATCTTCCGTCGGCTGGCGCTGGACTTCCTGCCCTACGAGCGCCGTGCGGAGCTGGGCATCTTCACCGCCAGCGAGCGGGCCGCCCAGCTGCGGGCCGAGGCCGAGGCGGAGAGCGCCGCAGTGACCGGTGCCGAGCTCACCGCGATGGCCTCGTCCGCCCCGGTCGAGACCAAGCCGGAGGAGCCGAAGACCGGCCCGGTCGCCCAGCCGGCCAAGGAGACCGCCGACATCGTCGCCGCCAAGCCGGCGCCGTCGGTGGGTTCCAGCACGGAGCTGCTGGAGGCCGTGATCGGCAAGGCCGCCGACGCGCCGCTCTGCTTCACCTGCGGTACGAAGATGCGCCCGGCCGGCAGCTGCTACGTCTGCGAGGGCTGCGGCTCCACCAGCGGTTGCAGCTGACGTACGAGCAGCGTCTGCTGCGACGCGGTTGAACGACAGTGGCCGCCCGACCCCGGTACCGGGGTCGGGCGGCCACTGGTATGCGCGGACTTCCGGCTACTGGTTGGCGCGCTCGGCGGCGCGTACGGCGTTGCGGAACAGCATCGCGACGGTGGTCGGCCCGACCCCGCCGACCCGGGGGGTGATGGCGCCGGCGACCTCGGCGCAGGCCTCGTCCACGTCCGGCAGGAGGCGTCGCCCGTCGTAGCGGACGCCGGCGCCGATGACGACGGAACCCGGCTTGACGTGCTCGGGTCGGACGATGCTGGGTACGCCGGCCGCGGCGACGAGGATGTCGGCGCGGCGGGTGTAGCGCGGCCAGTCGGGGACACCGGTGTGTACGACGGTGACGGCCGCGTTCGCGGTCGGGCGCTTCTGCGACAGCAGCATCGCCAGCGGCCGCCCGAGGGTGGCGCCGCGGCCGAGGATGACGACCTCACGGCCGGCGACGGGGATGTCGTAGTACGCCAGCAGCGCTTCGATGCCGGCGGGGGTGCACGGCAGCGGGCCGGGCACGCCGACGGCGAGTCGGCCCATGTTGAGCGGATGCATGCCGTCGACGTCCTTGTCCGGGTCGATGGTCTGCAACGCCGCGTCGTAGTCCAGGTGCGCCGGTACGGGGTACTGCACGAGCAGCCCGTGCACGGCCGGGTCGGCGTTGAAGCGGGCGATGGCCCGGTGCAGGTCGTCCTGGGTGGCGGTGGCGGGCAGGTGCTCGTGCGGGGAGGCGAACCCGAGGGCGGCGGCCTGGCGCTGCTTGATGCCGATGTAGCGCGCGCTGGCGTCGTCGTCCCCGACGAGGATGGTGGCCAGGCTCGGGGTGATTCCACGGCTGGCCAGCCGGGCGGCAGCGGCGGAGGTCTCGGCCAGGACGGCCTCGGCGACGGGCGCGCCGGGCAGCAGCCGGGCCGGGCCCGACGTGGTGATCTCGGTAGATGCGCTGGTCATCTGGGTAGGAACTCCTCGGCGCGGGCGCCCAGGCGGTCGACGCCCGCGAGAGGCTCCCCGATGGTTCCACCATCCCTGTGCCGCCAGTCGCCGGTAGCTCGATGATGCCGTATCACCAGGGCGGACGGGCACGCCGGGGTCAGGGCTGGGCGAAGAGCGGGCCGTAGTTCGACCGGAACATCTTCTCGCCGAGGCGGCGCAGCACCGCGTCGCGAAGCACCGGCGGCAGCCCGGTGGCCCTGTCCCGACGATGGGTCTGGCTGAGCACCCAGTCGGTACGCGGACGGCGGCGCTGCTCGTACCCGCGCAGCGCCCCGGCGAGGCTCTCGGCGGCGGCCAGCGACTCGGCCAGCACCAACGCGTCCTCCAGGGCCATGGCCGCGCCCTGGGCCATGTTCGGCGAGGTGGCGTGCGCGGCGTCACCGACCAGCAGCACCGAGCCCCGCGACCAGGAGTCGAGTACGACCTCCTGGTTCGGCCCGGCGTGCAGGGTGCTCGAGTCGGAGTCGAGGGCGTCGAGCAGGGTGGCGACCGGTTCGGTGAAGCTCGCGCGTAGCTCGTCGCGCCAGCCCGGCCGGTCGGCGACCGGGCCGTCGTTGTAGTAGCAGTACGTCTGCTCGGCGCTGATCGGAATCGTCAGGAACTGCTTGCCGCGCCCCAGCTGCACCGACCAGACCGGCTCGGCGTCGATCCGCGGGGCGAGCCACCGGTAGGCGTACTGGCCGAGGGGGCGTGCCGCCTGCCCGTCGAAGGCGAGCCGGCGGATGGCCGAGTTCACCCCGTCCGCGCCGATCACCAGGTCGTAGCGTTCGGTGCTGCTGTCGTCGAACTCGACCGCGACCCGGTCGCCCTCCTGCACGAGCGCGACCGGCTGATGGCCCCACCGGATCGGGGCGTCCCCGACGCCGGCGAAAAGCGCCTGGTGCAGCCGCGCCCGGGGCAGCGAGACGCAGGGCCCGACGCCCTGCCAGAGGGCGGCGACGTCGATGTCGAAGAGGCGGCGACCACGCTGGTTGGCGCTGCGCTGCCGGGTGATCCGCACGGCGACGTCCGTGACCGCCTCCCGCAGGCCCAACTCGCCCAGCATCCGGGTCGCGTTGCCGGTCAGGTAGATGCCGGTGCCGGAGTCGGCGGGCCCGGTGGAGCGCTCGACGACGTCCACCGTCGCGCCCCACTTCTCCAGCGCGGCGACGGTGGCCAGCCCGGCGACGCCACCGCCGACGATCAGTACCCGGATCCCCTCGCCCCGCACGATCAGTTCCTCCTCGGTGCCCCTACCGCCGGCTGAGCTGCTGCTCGACGTGCCGGCCGGCGGTGAACTCTACGAGGTGCCGGAGGCGGCCGACGTCATCGGGGATACGGGCGCGGGAACCACGGATGAACTGCGCGGGGCCCGGTGGGAGCTGCGTCACGGACCTGGGACAGCGGCCGGGGTGGGTTGCGAGGATCGGGGGATGACGACCGCCGATGCGTACGTCGAGTTCGGCACCCGGGAGACGCGGGGCGTCTCGCCGTCGTACGAGCGTCTGTCGCTCGCGGTGTCCCGCGATCGCGAGCTGCTGGACCTGCTCGACGAGTTGCCGCCGGCCAAGCGGCAGCCCAATCTGCTCTTCGGCGTCGTACGGCTGCTCGGCGGCCCGCTCGACGACCCGGCCGCCTTCCACGACCACGTGGTGGCGAACTGGCCGGCGATCGCGGCGCAGATGCGGGTACGGGCCACCCAGACGAACGAGGCCGGGCGGTGCGCCGTGCTGCTGCCGGTGCTCGCCGCCTTGCCGCAGCCGCTCGCCCTGTTGGAGGTCGGCGCGTCCGCGGGGCTCTGCCTCTACCCCGACCGGTACGCCTACCGCTACGGCGAGCGTCAGGTCGGCGCGGGCGAGCCGGTGCTCGACTGCGCCGCGGTCGGGGTGCCGGTGCCGGCCGCGCGGCCCGAGGTGGTGTGGCGGGCAGGTCTGGACCTGAATCCGCTCGACGTGACCGACCCGGCCGACATCGCCTGGCTGGATGCCCTGATCTGGCCGGAACAGACCCACCGCCGGGCCCGGCTACGCGCCGCGGCCGCCGTCGCCGCGGCCGAGCCACCGCGGCTGGTCCGCGGTGACCTGGTGGACGACCTCCCGGCGCTGGCCGCTCAGGCGCCGGCCGACGCGACGCTGGTGGTGTTCCACACCTCGGTGCTCTACCAGGTGCCCCAGCCCCGGCGCGACGCGTTCGTCGAGCTGGTACGCGCACTGCCCGGCCATTGGCTCGCGAACGAGGCGCCGGAGGTGCTGCCCCACGCCGCGCTGCCGGCGTCGCCCGGCGAGGCGATGCACAACGTGCTCGCGCTGGACGGAACGCCGCTCGCCTGGACCCGGGGGCACGGGCAGGCGATGGTCTGGATGGGGTGACGGTTCGACGCGGAGCTGCCCGCGCGAGCTGACGAAGGCGGCGTCGGGTGAGCGAAGGCTGACCGTCACCGGAACGGGACAGCGCGTGAGATCGATCATCAGTAGGCTCGGGCTCCCGAGGGCCCGACCCTGGTGAGGTGCTCATGGCGAAGCCATCGTTCCCGCGTCCCACGCCGGGTCTTGTGGCCGCGTTCCTGCTGCCACTGCTCTGGGGGCTGGCCGTCGGCTACTGGACGCCGCGCGGGCCGGGCACGGGTTTCGAGGCCGTCGCGTCGGTCGCGGTCAGCCTCGCCGTCGGCCTGGTGGCCGGCTGGCTGAGCCGGTCGCGTTGGGCGATGCTCGCTGGGCCCGCGCTCTTCGCGGTGGCGGTGGAACTGGTGCGGATCCGGCTGCGTGGTCCGACCGTGGACGCCCCGCACCTGAGCGGCTTCGGTTTCGCCGCGCTGCTGCTCGGGCGGGGCCTGCACGGCCTGTTCACGCTGCTGCCGCTGCTGGTCGGCGCGGCCTACGGGGCCGGCCTCGCCCGGCGCGCGACCCGGCCGGTCGCCGGCGAACCGCCAGCCGCCAGCGGACCCGCGGCCACCGGCGAGACGGCCGCGGCTGACCAGTCGGCTGCCGCCGGTGAATCAACCATCGCCGACCAATCGGCTGTCGCTGGCGAGCCAGCCGCCGCCCGGCAACCAACGACTGCGCCGCGCCGGCCGGGTCGGGTGTGGCTGCGCCGGGGTGCCACGGGTCTGCTGGCGGCGGTGGTCCTGCTGGTGGCGGTGGTGGCGGCGCTGCCGGCCCGCACCGACCGGATCAACGGTGGCATCGCCGAGCTGAGCACGGTGGACACCGGGGCCCGCTCGCTGGGGCTGATGCTGCGCGGGGCCGACCCGGCCGCGCCGGTGCTGCTCTTCGTGCCCGGCGGGCCGGGCTCGTCGGAGATCGGCGCGATGCGTCGGCACCTCGCCGCGCTGGAGCAGCGGTTCGTGGTGGCCACCCTGGATCGGCGGGGCGCGGCGAAATCGTGGGACGCCTTCGCGCCGTCGTCGTCGTTCACCCTGGACAGCGAGGTCGCCGATCTCGTCGCCGTGGTGGAGCGGCTACGGACGCGCTTCCGGCAGGAGAAGATCTACCTGGTGGCGCACTCCGGCGGCTCGCTGGTCGGGGTCACCGCCGTGCAGCGCCGCCCCGAGCTGTTTTACGCCTACGTCGGCGTGGGGCAGGCGGTCGACCTGCGGGAAGCCGACCGCCGCCAGTACGCCGACACCGTCGCCTGGGCCCGCCGCACCGGCCGCGACGGCCTCGCCGATCAGCTCACCGAGCTGGGCCCGCCGCCCTACGACCGGATGTACGCCTACGAGGCGCTGCTCGCCAACGAAGCGGGCGCCTTCGACTACGACCGGCCGGGCGTCGGGACGTCGGGGATCGTCGACGTTCCGGAGTACACACTGCTGGAGCAGGTGCACGCGCTCGTCGGGCCGCTGGACGGGTTCGACGCGCTCTACCCGAAGGTGCAGGACGTCGACCTCCGGCGTCAGGTGCGCCAGCTCCAGGTGCCGGTCTGGCTGGTCGACGGCGCCCACGAGGTGCCCGGCCGGCTGGCCCTGCTCAAGGAGTGGTACGACCAGCTCCAGGCGCCCCGCAAGGAGCGGGTGGTCCTCGACGGGGCCGGCCACCGGTCACTCTTCGAGCGACCCGGCCCGTTCACCGACCTGCTGGCCCGGGTCGTCACCGAGACCAGCGGCGTCGGCGTCTGAGCCGCCACCGGCCAGGGCGCGGCCGCGATCGGGTCGTGGTGCCTCAGCCCACCGCGCGCTCGTGGCGGAGCAGCACCACGCCGTTGCCGAAGACCCGGCTCTCGGCCAGCCGCAGCTGCGCCCGCTCGTCCCGGACGGGAAAGAGCGGGCGGCCCCGGCCGAGCAGCACGGGGTGCACGTAGGTCCGGTATTCGTCGACCAGGTCGTGCCGGGCGAAGGCGGCCAGCAGCTCGGCGCCGCTGAGCGCCAGGTCACCGCCGGGCTGGGCCTTGAGCCGGTGCACCTCGTCGGGGTCGACCTCCCGGACGATGGTGGCGTTCCACTCGGCCCGACCGAGCGTGCGTGAGTAGACGATCTTCGGCATGTCACGCCAGATGGCGGCGAACTCCTTCACCGGGGCCGGGCTCGACGGCTCCTGATCGGCCGTCGGCCAGAACGCGGCCATCAACTCGTAGGTGGTCCGTCCGTTGAGGAAGGCGCCCATCGTGCGGAGTTCGGCGTTGAAGTGCTCGTGCAGCTCGTCGTCGACCTGGTGCCAGCTGATGTCACCGCCCGGCCCCTCGAAGTAGCCATCCAGCGAGACGCTCATCTGGACGATGATCTTCCTCATTCGGGCCCCTTCCGCGGCGTCGATGATCCCGGTCGAGCTTGCCCGGACCCTACGACGAAACCGCTGCCGACGCGCCCGGTTCGGCCATGTCCCGCATGGTGCGCAGCGGGGAGAAGACCACGAAGAGACAGGCGCTCCAGGTGCCGAGCACGCAGATCCAGAGTGCCGTCCGCAGGCCCAGCGCCGTGCCGAGCGCCCCACCGACCAGTGCGCCGAGTGGGATCACCCCGAAGCAGATCCACAGGAAGGCCGCGTTGACCCGGCCCAGGATCGCCGGCGGGGTGATCCGTTGCCGGTAGGTCGTGGACGCCACGTTGAACAGCACCGCGTTCGCGGAGAAGGCGGCCAACCCGACGCCGTAGAGCAGCACACCCCAGCCCGGGCGGGCCAGCGGCATCAGCAGGTAGAACGGGCCGGGCACGGCCATCGCCACCCAGATCACCCGGGCCGACCCGATCCAGGCGGCCAGCCGCGCGGCCAGCGCGCCGACGATCAGCCCGCCGACCGCGCTGACCGAGAAGACCAGGCCGACCTGCACCGGTGAGGCGTGCAGTTCGCGCAGCATGAAGGTGACCTCGATCGAGGCGGACGCCATCACGAAGAAGTTCGAGGTGGTGGTGCACGCCAGGATCTTCACCAGGATCGGTTGGCGGCGGATGAAGCCGAGCCCGTCGGTCATCTCCACCCGCAGCGGCACCCGCTCCCGGGGTGCCGGTGGGTTCTCCGGGGCCGCCTCCCGGATCTGCAGCAGGGTCACCGCGCTGAGCAGGAAGGCCAGCCCGTTGCTGAAGAACGTCCGGGTCGCGCCGACCAGCCCGATGAGCACCCCGCTGACCGTCGGGCCGACCAACTCGGCGCCGTCCTGGCTCATGATGAGCTTGGCGTTGCCGTCGACCAGTTGCGCCGCCGGCACCAGTCGGGGCAGCAGGCTCTTGTACGCCACGGTGAAGAAGACCGTCAGCACCCCGGAGAGCCCGACCACCGCGTACAGGAAGCCGAGGGTGAGCTGACCGACCAGCGCGGCCACCGGCAGCGCCAGCATCAGCGCGGCCCGGCCCACGTCACAGAGGATCATCAGCCGGCGCTGGTCCACCCGGTCCGCGACGATCCCGGCCGGCAGGGAGAACACCAGGTACGGCAGCCAGGCCAGGAAGGTGAGCAGCGAGACCTGGAAGACGCTGGCGTGCAGGGTGTCGGCGGCCAGCAGCGGGACCGCCACGCCGGCGATCCGGGTGCCCAACTCGCTGACCGTCTGGCCGCTCCACAGCAGCAGGAAGTTCCGGCTCCGCAGCAGCGACGGTGCTCGGGTGGTCGCGGAGGCCGGCGGATCGGCGACGTGCTGGCTCACGTGCTTGCCTGTCTGTGCGAACGGACACGGTGCCGCGCCGGCGGCGATCCGGGCGGCTCGCCCAGGAGGGCCTCGCGGACCCTACCGGGGGGCTCCACGGGCGGGCGCGGCATTTAAGCCGGCGGGAGGGCTCCGGCGTCCAGCCAGGCCGTGGTCGCGCTCGGGTCGGCGCCGCTCGCCCCGGCCACCAGGAAACCGAGCCGGCGCAGGTGCGCGGCGGCGTCCAGGTCGGTGCCCCCGAGGGCCTGATAGTGGCTGACCAGCAGTCGTCCGCCCGGGGCGACCAGGTGGGTGAGCGCGTGCCGCACCAAATCCGCCCGGCGGGCCACCGGCACCAGGTCGAGCAGCACGTGCACGAAGGTGAACCGGCTGCCGTCGGCCGGCCGCCAGTCGATCGCGTTGCCCGCCGTGATCCGGTCCGCCCAGTGCGGCAGCCGGGCCCGGGCCGCCGCGACCAGTCCGGGGGCCAGGTCGACGCCGTACGGCTCGACCCGGTGGCCGCGCTCGGCCGCCCACTCCCGCACCGACTCCATCAGCAGCCCGTTGGCGCAGCCCAGGTCGAGGAAGCTGCCGTCCCGGTCGATCCCGTCGACCACCATCTCCCGGCCGGCGCGCCACGCCGCCGCGTCCCCGCCGAACCCCGAGCCCTGCTGCGGCGTCGACCCGCGCAGGTACGCCGGCTCCAGCAGCCGCCGGCTGTCGGCGTACCAGCCGGCGTCGTCCTGGCGAGCGTAGGAGCGCTGCCCGTCCCGTACCGCGGTCGCCTCGGCCGCGCGCCCGGCGGCGGCCAGCCGCTCGGCGATCACCTCGGCCGGTCCGGTGATCAGCGCCACCCGGGCGTGCGGCCGACCGCCGGCATAGCGGTCGCCGTCGGCCCAGACGTACCAATGGTCGCCGTCTGCGGCGAACGGGTGCATCCGCTGCCGCCGGAACCCGGCGGTCTCCAACGGGATCCGCAGGCCCGCGTCGAGCAGCCAGTGCTCGCCGGGCCGCACCGACCCGCCGGGCAGCCGGGGCCGGCCGTCCGCATCAGGCACGGCGGCGCAGCTCCCGTCCGGCAGGAACGCCACCACCGTCAACCGGCCGACCGCGTCCCGCGCGGGGTCGGTCTCGCACAGTCGGTACGGCATCAGGTGAGCCTCCGCCGGACAGACCGCCCACGCCACCGGTTATCGGCCCACCGCCACCAGCCGCCGCCGGCCGAACTGCGCGGCACGGGTACGGTCCGGAGGCCGCTCCGGCCGGTCGGGCGGCGGAACGGAGGTCCCGGCGGTGTCCGTCGCGCTCATCACCCTCGGCGGCACCATCGCGATGGGCGGGGTGGACCGGGCGCGACCCGGCGTGGTCACCCGACTCACCGGCGCGGACCTCACCGCCGCCGTGCCGGGCCTCGACGAGCTGGGCGTACCGCTGGAGGTCCGCGACGTCCACGCGGTGCCCAGCGCCAACCTCACCTACCGTCAGTTGCTCGACGTGGTCGACGACGCGTCGCGGGCGGTGGCCGGCGGGGCGACCGGGGTGGTGGTCACCCAGGGCACCGACACGCTCGAGGAGTCCGCGTTCCTGACCGACCTGGTGTGGCCGCACACCGCGCCGCTGGTGTTCACCGGCGCGATGCGCAATCCCACGCTGGCGGGCGCCGACGGGCCGGCGAACCTGCTCGCCGCCGCCCGGGTCGCCGCCGCGCAGGCGGCCCGCGACCTCGGCGTGCTGGTCGTGGTCAACGACGAGGTGCACGCCGCCCGCTTCGTCCGCAAGACGCACAGCACCAGCACCGCGACCTTCGCCTCGCCGAACGCCGGACCGATCGGGTAGGTGATCGAGGGGGAGGTGCGGGTGCTGGCCCGGCCGCCGCGTCGCGATGCACTGCCACCGGTCGACCCGGACCGGCTCGACGCCACCCGGGTCGCCCTCTACCCGGTCACCCTGGACGACGACGGCCTGCTCCTGGCAGGGGTCACCGACACCCACCACGGGCTGGTGGTCGCCAGCTTCGGGGTGGGGCACGTGCCGGCGGCGTTGGCCCCGGTGCTGGGTGACCTCGCCGGCCGGATGCCGGTGCTGCTCACCTCCCGGTCCGGGGCGGGCTCGGTGCTGCGCCAGACGTACGGGGCGGTCGGCTCGGAGACCGACCTGCAGCGGCGCGGGCTGCTCAACGGCGGACTGCTCGACCCGTACAAGGCGCGGGTGCTGCTGCGGCTGCTGCTCGCCGCCGGCCTGGAGGGTGCGGCGCTGGTCGATGTGCTGGCCCGGTTCCGCTGACCGCCGGCCGGTGTTCCTAGACTGCGCCGGTGACCGGTGAGCGACGTCCGCTGGCGCCCCGGGCGCTGACCGAGCCGCACCCGTCCCGGCTGCCGCCCGAGCACCCGGACCGGGAGCGGGTGCTGGCCGCGCACACCGCCGCCCTGACCGCCGGGGAGGCCGGCTACCTCGATCCGGCGAGCGGACTCTTCGTGCTCACCGCCGGTTTCCTGGCCCGGCGGGGCACCTGCTGCGGCCGCGGCTGCCGGCACTGCCCGTACGTCGACGACTGACCCGGCGCGGTCTTTCGGCACCACGTCTTCCGTCCGGCGGGGGATGCCCGTACGGTGTCCGACGGACAACGGCGGGCACCCCCCGCCGGACGATCGCGGAGGTTCCATTGCGCGCCCGGATCTGGCTCGTCGCCTCGGCCGTACTGCTGACCGCCGGGTGCGCGTCGGAGCGCGAGCCGGTGGCGGTGCCACCGCCGGCGCCGGTCGCGGTCGACGTGGCCGCCGCCTCCTCCGGCGGCGCCTGCCGGCTGCTGGACTTCGCGGTGATCGAGAAGCACGTCAAGGCCCGGTTCGACGTGGCGGCGGCGAGCGAGCGCGGTGACACGCACAGCTGCGTGGTGCGGGCCGACAAGGCCACCCTGCCGGAGCTGACCCTGACCGTCACCGAGACCTCGATGGACAAGGCGACCTTCGCCGCCGACGTGGTGCCGGACTCGGCCGCCAAGGTCACCGGGCTGGGTCAGCAGGCGTTCCGGCGGGCCACCGCCGCGACGGGCGGGCACGGCCCGGTCGCGGAGGTCGGTTGGCTCTCCAGCGACGGTCGGCTGGCCACGCTGAGCTGGGTCAGCCCGCGCGGCACCGCGAAGGCGGCCGTTGACAAGATCGCCGCGGAGCTGGTGGCGCTGGCCAAGAAGCTCAACACCCGGGCGTTGTGACGCAGATCGCCCGGCGACTCCCCGTCACCGGACGGGAGGCCGCCGGGCCACGGCTGACGGTCAGCCGGCGGCGACGAAGACCCGGGACGCGACCTCGCGGGGCAGCCGGATGCGGTCGCCCGACCGGTCGATCGACACCCCGTCGCGCTCCTGGGCCACGGTCACCGTGGCGCCCGGGTCGACGCCGGCGGCGTGCAGCTGGCGCAGTACGTCGGCGTTGGTCTGCACGCTCTCGCAGATCCGGCGGACCACCACCGGCCCGGAGAGGCCGGGGAAGGCCAGATTGCGCTCGCCCTCGACCACCGAGGCCGCCTCCGGCTCGGGCGAGCCGAGCTCCTCCAGCCCCGGGATCGGGTTGCCGTACGGCGAGCGGGTCGGCCGGTTGAGCAGGTCGTAGACCCGCTTCTCGACGGCGTCGCTCATCACGTGCTCCCACCGGCAGGCCTCGTCGTGGGCCTCCTCGTAGGGCATGCCGATCACGTTCACCAGCAGCAGCTCGGCGAGTCGGTGCTTGCGCATCACCGAGACGGCGGTGTTGCGGCCCTGCGAGGTGAGCATCAGGTGCCGGTCGCCCTCGACCGTGAGCAGGCCGTCGCGCTCCATCCGGGCGACCGTCTGGCTCACCGTGGGACCGCTCTGCTTCAAGCGCTCGGCGATCCGGGCGCGCAGCGGCGGCACACCCTCCTCCTCGAGCTCGAGGATGGTGCGCAGGTACATCTCCGTCGTGTCGACCAGGTCGTGTCTGTTCACTTCCGTCCCCTTTCGGCGGCGGAGTCAACTGCGCGATCAGTCGAAACAACCAGGTCGTGTCTCACAGCAGTGGTCCTCCGGTGATCGATGTTACCGCGTTGTACGAGTAACGACCGCCGCCGAACCGCGGGCTTGCCGTGCGGATGGTGTTCACTGGTCGCCATGTCCGGTACCGACGATCTGCTGGTCGAGCCCGACCGGCTCGCCGCCGAGCTCGACTCCGCCGATCCGCCCACCCTGCTCGACGTCCGCTGGCGCCTGGTCGGCCCGCCCGGCCGGGACGACTACGCCGTCGGCCACCTGCCCGGCGCGATCTTCGTCGACCTGGACACCGCCCTCTGCGGGCCGCCCGGCGCCGCCGGCCGGCACCCGCTGCCCGACCCGGCGGCGCTGCAGGCGACGCTGCGGGCCGCCGGCGTGCGGGCCGGTCACCCCGTCGTGGTGTACGACGGCGGCGACGGCATGGCCGCGGCCCGCGCCTGGTGGACGCTGCGCTGGGCCGGGCACCGGCAGGTCCGCCTGCTGCACGGCGGCTACCCGGCCTGGCTCGCCGCCGGCCTGCCCGGCACGGTCGAGGTGCCGCAGCCGGAGCCGGGCGACGTGACGGTCCGGCCCGGCGCGCTGCCGGTGCTCGACGCGGCGGCAGCCGCGCGACTCGCGGCCGGCGACGGGCTGCTGCTGGACGTGCGGGCCGCGCCGCGCTACCGGGGCGAGACCGAGCCGATCGACCCGGTGGCCGGGCACGTCCCGGGCGCGGCGAACCTGCCCGCCCCGGAGTACGTGGGCCCGGGCGGACGTTTCCCGGCCGCCGAGGCGCTGCGTGCGCGGTTCGCCGCGGCCGGGGTGGCCGACGAGCAACCGGTCGGGGCGTACTGCGGCTCCGGGGTGACCGCCGCGCAGGCGGTGCTCGCCCTGCACCTCGCCGGCCGGCCGGACGCCGCGCTCTACGTCGGATCGTGGAGCAACTGGGTGGCCGACCCGGCCCGCCCGGTCGCCACCGGGCCGACACCCGGGGCCTGAGCAGCGCGTGCGGTGGGGCACCGCCGGTCCACGTGCGACGATGGGCTCATGTCCGACGACACGGTGGTGGTGTGGGACGAGTCCCTGCTCGCCTACGACATGGGTGACCATCCGCTCGACCCGGTCCGGGTGGAGCTGACCGTCGCGCTCGCCCGCGAGCTCGGCGTTCTCGACCGGCCGGGGGTGCGCCTGGTCAAGCCGGAGCCGGCCGACGACGCGCTGCTCACCCGGGTGCACGACCCGCGCTATCTGGCGGCCGTGCGGGCCGCGCCGAGCGACCCGCTCTTCGCGGGCTTCGGCCTGGGCACCTCCGACAATCCGGTCTTCGACGGGATGCACGAGGCCAGCGCGCTGATCACCGGGGCGAGCGTGGCCGCCGCCGAGGCGGTCTGGCGGGGCGAGGCCCGCCGGGCGGTCAACGTGGCCGGCGGGCTGCACCACGCGATGCCGGCCCGGGCCGCCGGCTTCTGCGTCTACAACGACCCGGCGGTGGCCATCGCCCGCCTGCTCGACCTCGGCGCCGAGCGGATCGCGTACGTGGACGTGGACGTGCACCACGGCGACGGCGTGCAGCAGGTCTTCTGGAACGACCCGCGGGTGTTGACGGTCAGCCTGCACGAGACCCCGCTCGCTCTCTTCCCCGGCACCGGCTTCCCGGACGAGACCGGCGGCCCCGGCGCGGAGGGCACCGCGGTCAACATGCCGCTGCCCCCGGGCGTCAACGACGCGGGCTGGCAGCGCGCGTTCCACGCGATCGTTCCGTCGGTGCTGCGCGCGTTCCGGCCGCAGCTGCTGGTCACCCAGTGCGGCGCGGACGGGCACCGGCTCGACCCCCTCGCCGACCTGCACCTCTCCGTCGACGGGCAGCGGGCGACCTACCTGGCCCTGCGGGCGCTCGCCGACGAGCTCTGCGAGGGCCGCTGGGTCGCCACCGGCGGCGGCGGTTACGCGCTGGTCGAGGTGGTGCCCCGCGCCTGGACCCATCTGCTGGCGGTGGCCAGCGGCGAGCCGATCGACCCGGCGGCGCTCACCCCGCCGGCCTGGAGGGAGCTGGCCGCCAGCCGCCGGCCGGGTCGGGAGGTGCCGCTGCGGATGACCGACGACGTCGACCCGTCGCACCAGCCGTGGCAGCCGACCGGCGAGCCGAACGCGGTGGACCGGGCGATCGCGGCGACGCGCAAGACGGTCTTCCCGCTGCTCGGGCTCGACCCGTACGACCCGCGCGACTGAGCCGGCCGGAGGAGGGCTGCCGGTGACGACCGTGGAGCAACCGGTGGACGTGCTGCTCAGCGACGGCACCACCGTCCAGCTGCGACAGATCCGCCCGCAGGACGCCCCCGCGATCGTGGCGATGCACTCGCGCTTCTCCGAGCGCACCCGCTACCTGCGCTACTTCTCGCCGTACCCACGCATCCCGGAGCGCGACCTGCGGCGCTTCGTGACCGTCGACCACCACGACCGGGAGGCGTTCGTGGTGCTGGTCGGCGGGCGGATCGTCGCCGTCGGCCGGTACGAGCGGCTCGGGCCGGCGGCGCCCGAGGCCGAGGTGGCCTTCGTGGTGGAGGATGCCTACCAGGGGCGGGGGATCGGCTCGGTGCTGCTCGAGCACCTGGCCGACGCGGCCCGCCGGGTCGGCATCGTGCACTTCGTCGCCGAGGTGCTCCCGGCCAACGGGGCGATGTTGCGGGTCTTCTCCGACTTCGGCTACCAGGTGCAGCGCCAGTTCGCCGACGGCGTGGTGCACCTGACGTTTCCGATCGCGCCCACCGAGGCGACCCTCGAGGTGCAGCGCGGCCGGGAGCACCGCACCGAGGCGCGCTCGATCGCCCGGCTGCTCGCCCCGCGTGCGGTGGCGGTCTACGGTGCCAGCGCCACCGGGCAGGGGGTGGGCGCGGCCGTGCTCGGGCACCTGCGCGACGGCGGCTTCTCCGGCGCGCTCGTCCCCGTGCACCCGTACGCGTCGACCGTCGCCGGGCTGCCCGCGTACTCCTCGGCGGCCGACGCGGGGGTGCCGGTCGACCTGGCGGTGGTGGCGGTCCCGCCGGAGGCGGCGCCGACGGTGGTCGCCGACGCGGCCGCCGCCGGGGTGCACGGGTTGGTGGTCATCTCGGCGGGCTTCGCCGAGGCCGGCGCGGCGGGCTCCGCCGCGCAGCGGGCGCTGGTCCGGGCCGCGCACGCGGCCGGCATGCGGGTGGTCGGCCCGAACTGCCTCGGTGTGGCGAACACCGACCCGGTGGTACGCCTCAACGCCACCCTCGCCCCGAGGCTGCCGCCGGCCGGTCGGGTCGGCATCTTCAGCCAGTCCGGCGCGTTCGGGGTGGCCCTGCTGGCCGAGGCGGACCGGCGCGGGCTCGGCCTGTCCAGCTTCGTGTCGGCGGGGAACCGGGCCGACGTCTCCGGCAACGACCTGCTCCAGTACTGGCAGGACGACGCCGGCACCGACGTGATCATGCTGCACCTGGAGACCTTCGGTAATCCCCGCAAGTTCGCCCGGTTGGTGCGGCGGATCGGGCGGGCGAAGCCGGTGGTGGCGCTCGCCTCGCCGGCCCGGCCGGCCGGGGTGGGCGATTCCACCGGCCCGGACGAGGTGGCGGTGGCCGCGCTCTTCGCCCAGTCCGGGGTGATCCGGGTGGACACCGTGGCCGAGCTGCTGGACGTCGGGGTGCTGCTGGCCAACCAGCCCCTGCCGGCCGGCCCGCGGGTCGCCGTGGTCGGCAACTCCTCGGCGCTCACCGGGCTGGCCGCCACCGCCTGCGCTGCCCAGGGGTTGACCCTTG
Source organism: Micromonospora sp. NPDC093243 (assembly GCF_044753725.1). NCBI lineage: Bacteria > Bacillati > Actinomycetota > Actinomycetes > Micromonosporales > Micromonosporaceae > Micromonospora > Micromonospora sp. NPDC093243. The sequence goes on from NZ_JBIVNT010000003.1 coordinate 682,285, forward strand.
CCTACGGCTACCCGCGCGACGTCGGCCCGAGCGCCGGTGCGGTCGAGTTCGCCGCGGCGCTCGCCGGGGCCGCCGCCGACGAGCGGGTCGACGCGATCGCGGTGGTGCTCGCCCCGCCGCTGCCCGGGCAACCGGCCCACGCCGACCTCACCGCCGCGCTGCCGGCTGTCCTCGGCACCGGCAAGCCGGTGGTGACCACGGTCCTGGCTGGACGGATGCCGGCCGGGATGCCGGCGTACGGGGGTGTGGAGGAGGCGGTTCGGGCGCTCGCCCGGGTGCACCGCTACGCGGACTGGCTGCGCCGCCCGCCCGGCAGCCTGCCGGAGCTGCCCGGGATCGACCGTGCCGCGGGACAGGCCGCGCTGCGCCGCGACGGCACGGACGTGGCCGGGCTGCTCGCCGCGTACGGGATCGACGTGGTGGAGTCCGTGCCGGCGCGTTCGGCGCAGGAGGCGGCCGACGCCGCGGAACGGCTCGGTTTCCCGGTGGCGCTCAAGGCGGCGGCCCCCGGGCTGCGGCACCGGCTCGACCTCGGCGCGGTCCGACTCGACCTGCCCGACGCGCCCGCCGTGCGCCGCGCGTACGCCGAGATGTCCGCGCTCTTCGGCGCGGACGTCCTGGTCCAGCCGATGGTCCCGCCCGGCGTGGCCTGCGTGGTCGAGATGGTGGAGGATCCGGCGTTCGGCCCGGTGGTCGGCTTCGGCCTAGGCGGCGTCGCCACCGAACTGCTCGGCGACCGGGCGTGGCGGGCGGTGCCGCTGACCGATCGGGACGCCGCGGAGCTGGTCGACGAGCCACGGGCGTCGCCACTGCTGCGCGGGCACCGGGGTGCGGCACCGGTGGACCTGGTGGCCCTGACCGACCTGCTGCTGCGGATCGGCCGGCTCGCCGACGAACAGCCACGGGTGCGTGCGCTCACGTTGAACCCGGTGCTCGTCCGCCCCGACGGCCTCTCCGTGCTGCACGCCACGGTGCGCACCGGCTCCGCAACCGATCGCCCCGACACCGGCCCTCGCCGTTTGTGAGGACCGGCGCCGGGGTGTGGCGCCGACGGGTCAGGCGCGGTCGGAGATCTGCTGGACCGCCCAGGAGTTGCCGTCCGGGTCGGTGAAGAAGACGAAGCCGACGTTGTCCAGCGGGTGCGGGGTGGGCTGGGGATTCGCGCCCAGCACCTGGATCTCGCTGACCTCCACGCCTCGCGCGACCAGCTCCGCCCGGGCCCGCTCCAGGTCGGGCACCACCAGTTGCAGCCCCTTGAGCGACCCGGCCGGCATGTCCGGGACGGCGCCCTTGCCGATCACGACGGAGCAGCCCGAGCCGGGCGGGGTCAGTTGCACGATCCGCGCGCCGTCGCCGACGACCGTGTCGTGGTCCACGTTGAAGCCGAGCTGGTCGGCGTAGAACTTCTTCGCCCGGTCCACGTCGGAGACCGGCACGATCACCACTTCCAGCGTCCAGTTCACGGTTTCTCTCCTCGCGTCGTCGTTGTCAGGTGCAGCAGTTCGGCGAGCCGGGTGAGGCCTTCGCCGTAGCCCCGGGCCATCGGGTAGCGCAGCACGGTGTCCCGCCCCTCGGCGGTGGCGTAGCGCAGGGTGGTGGTGACGGTGGTGCGTCCGGCCAGCTCGGTGAACTCGTGGCTGACCAGCGTCTCGCCGGGGTAGGACTGGTCGTCGAAGAGTTCGGTGCAGACCAACCGGTGCGCCGGCTCCACCTGCCGGTAAACGCCGGACTGGACCATTCGGTCACCGTCGGGCCCCTGCGACACGTAGCGCCACCGCCCGCCGACCCGCAGGTCGACGTCGCACTCGACCAGCTGCCAGCCGCGCGCGCCGTACCAGCGGGCCAGCAGCTCCGGCCGGGTGAAGGCGGCGAACACCAGGTGCGCCGGTGCGTCGAACACCCGGCTCAGGACGATCTCCCGATCGCCCGGAGTGTGCACGACCAGCGGATCGTCGGGGCCGGTCATCGGCCGCCGCCACGTCCGTCGGCCCGCTCGACGGCCTGGAGCTCGTCGAGCAGGGCGTCGAGGCGCTGGTAGCTCTCCGCCCAGTAGTCGCGGTAGCCGGCCAGCCAGGCGGTGGCCTCCCGCAGCGGCCGGGCCTCCAGCCGGCAGGGTCGGCGCTGGGCGTCCCGCCCGCGGCTGACCAGGCCGGCGCGTTCCAGCACCTTGAGGTGCTTGGAGATGGCCGGCTGGCTCATCGCGAACGGCGCGGCCAGCTCGGTGACGGTCGCCTCGCCGGCCGCGAGCCGGGCGAGGATGGCTCGCCGGGTCGGGTCGGCCAGCGCCGCGAAGGTCGAGTCCAGCAGATCGGTGCCCACCGCTTGATAACCTCCTGGTTTTATAACCGCTTGGTTTGTATCCCGGATCGGTGGCCGCGTCAAGCACCTCGACAGCACGGAAGGCCCCGGCGCACCGCCGGGGCCTTCCGTGGAACCAGGTGCGTCAGCAGGCGTACGCCTCCAGACGCTGCGCCCGTTCCGGGGCGCGCAGCTTGAGCAGAGTCACCTTCTCGATCTGCCGGATCCGCTCCCGGGAGAGGCCGAACTCGCGGCCCACCTCGTCCAGGGTGCGCTGCCGGCCGTCGTCGAGCCCGAACCGGAGCCGGATGACCGCCTGCTCACGCTGGGACAGGGTGGCCAACACGATGTGCACCTCGTTGCGCAACTCGCCGTTCGCCGCCGCGTCGCCCGGCTCGTCCCGCGGGTCGACCGCGGCGACGAAGTCGCCCAGCGCGCTCTCGCCGTCCTCGCCGACCGCCTGGTCCAGGCTGACCGGCTCCCGGTCGTACGAGATCAGCTCGATCACCTGGAACTCGGGGACGTCCAGCGCACGGGCGACCTCGGCGACGGTGGGCTCCCGACCCAGCGCGACCGAGAGTTCGCGGCGGGCCCGGACCATCCGGTTGACCTGCTCGACCATGTGCACCGGGATGCGGATGGTGCGGGCCTGGTCGGCCATCGCCCGGGTGATCGCCTGCCGGATCCACCAGGTCGCGTAGGTGGAGAACTTGTAGCCCTTGGCGTAGTCGAACTTTTCCACCGCCCGGATCAGACCGAGGTTGCCCTCCTGGATCAGGTCGAGGAAGGCCATGCCCCGGCCGGTGTAGCGCTTGGCGATGCTGACCACCAGCCGCAGGTTCGCCTCGAGCAGGTGGTTCTTGGCGGCGCGACCCTCCGTGACGATCAGCGCCAGGTCGGCCCGCAGCTCGTCGGAGACCGGGGTGCAGGTGGCCAGCTTCTCCTCGGCGAAAAGCCCGGCCTCGATCCGCTTGGCCAGCTCGACCTCCTGCGCGGCGGTGAGCAGCTTGGTGCGGCCGATCCCGTTGAGGTACGCCCGGACCAGGTCGGTGGAGACACCGCGCTCGTCGGTAGCGTCCAGGTCGATCAGGGTCTCGGTGCCCGGGTCGGTGTCGGTGCCCGCGGCCGGGCGCGTCCGGTGCTCCGTCATCTGCTGGGCCATCGTCTTCTCTCCCCGTGTCCGTGTGGTGCCGTGCCGGCCAAAGTGCTGCCGGTGACAAACAGCTTGGCGGGCGGGGCGTAAAACGGGAGTGAGGCGATCGGGGACCCGACAGGAATCCGGTCGGATCGACGGAGGTTCGGGCGGGCCGGCCGGGCCGGGTGTGTCGGCCGGGCGGGCTTGCCGGCCCCGGTTACCGTGCCAGCGGCTGGCCGACCGGGCCGGCCGGGACAGGCGACGGAGGGTGTTGTGGTCTTCAAGCGGCTCATGCAGGCGATGGGTGTCGGTGGCCCATCGGTGGAAACCGTGCTGGCCAACCCGAACTGCCGCCCGGGCGGCCAGTTGGAGGGGCGGATCCAGGTGGTGGGCGGCGACCATGAGGTCGATGTCGAGTACGTGGCGCTGGGGCTGATGACCCGGGTCGAGGTCGAGAGCGGTGACAACGACTACAACACCGACCAGGAGTTCCACCGTCAGCGGGTCACCGGCGCGTTCCGGCTGGCAGCCGGGCAGCGCCACGAGATCCCGTTCCGCTTCGACGTGCCGTGGGAGACCCCGGTCACCGAGCTCTACGGGCAGCACCTGCACGGCATGACCATGGGGCTGCGTACCGAGCTGGAGGTGGCCCGGGCGGTGGACAAGAGCGACCTGGACGCCGTCGCGGTGCATCCGCTGCCGGCGCAGGAGCGCCTGCTGGAGGCGTTGCTGCGGCTGGGCTTCCGGTTCGCCCGGGCCGATGTGGAGCGTGGCCACATCTACGGCGTACGGCAGACGCTGCCGTTCTATCAGGAGATCGAGTTCCACCCCCCGGCCCAGTACGCGCGGGCGATCAACCAGCTGGAGGTCACCTTCATCGCCGACCCGCAGCAGATGCAGGTGGTGCTGGAGATGGACAAGCGCGGCGGCCTGCTCACCGAGGGCCGGGACGCCTTCGGCCGGTTCACCGTCGACTACGTCACCCTGGACCGCACCGACTGGACCGCCCAGCTCGACGGCTGGCTGCGCCAGTCCCTCCAACGCCGCGGCCTCTTCTCCTAACCCCTCCCACCCCCACCCCGCCCCTCGCCTCGGTGATCAAGAGGTTCGCGTCAGGATCGCCGGCCGATCTGACGCGAACCTCTTGATCAACAGAGTCTGGCGGGGGAGGGAGGGGGGTGGGGGAGATGGGTGGGGGTTGGTCAGAGGTCCAGGAGGAGGGTGCGGGGGCCGATGTTGACGCTCTCGACCAGCATGTGGGCGCGGAAGCGACCGGTCTCCACCTTGGCGCCGCGGGCGCGCAGCGCCTCGACGACCTCGGTCACCAGCGGTTCGGCCACCTCTGCCGGGGCAGCGGCGGTCCAGCTCGGACGGCGGCCCTTGCGGGCGTCGCCGTAGAGGGTGAACTGGCTGACCACCAGGATCGGGGCGCCGGTGTCGGCCGCGGACCGTTCCTCGTCGAGGATGCGCAGCTCGTGCACCTTGCGGGCCATCGTCCGGGCCGTCTCGACGGTGTCCGTGTGGGTCACGCCGAGCAGCACCAGCAGCCCGTCGTCGATCGCGCCGACCACCTCGCTGTCGACCGTGACGCTGGCCCGGCCGACCGTCTGCACCACCGCCCGCATCAGCCCGCCCTCCGTACGCACCTCGACCGGCCGCCAGCCCCGGCGACGGTGCCCGGCGCCATCAAGGTGCCCGCCGCCATCAACCGGCCACCGGCTCGATGATGCCGCGCTCCACCAGGTGCGCCACGATCGGACCGGCCGCCTCGGCCAACTCGTCGACCGGCACGTCGTGCGCCGCCGCGAGCAGGGCGAGCTGATCGCGCAGCGGCAGCTGACCGTCGGCGCCGCCGACCAGCGCCAGCACCAGCGGGTCGACCTCCTCGGTCCAGCGCAGCCCGCGCGGCATGGCCAGCACCTGCCGGTCCACCGCCCAGCCCTCGTCGCCCATGGTCGCCTCCTGCCGCAGCTGGAGACCCTCGGCGGCCCGGTAGCGCTCGGCGAGCAGCCCTTCGGTGTCGCGTACCCGGAGGAAGTCCTGGCGGTCGAACCACGCGGCGATCTGGTCACCCATCGGCGGCTCCACCCGCTGCCGCAGGTCCTCCACCCGGACCACCGGAGCGGCGTGCCCGCTACGGCGCAGCGAGACGATGCCGAAGCCGATCGCCTCCACCTTGTGCGCGTCGAACCAGTCCAACCAGTCGGCCATCCGCTGCGGATCGGCCGTCTCGCCCACGTCGGTCAGCCAGAGGTTCACGTACGCCATCGGGTCGGCCACCTCGCGCTGGATCACCCAGGCGTCCAGGCCGGTGCCGGCGAACCAGCCGGCCACCCGCTCGTCCCACTCCTCGCCGGCCACGTGCACCCAGTTCGCCAGGTACTGCATCGTGCCGCCCTCGGTGAGCAGGTCGGGCGCGGCGGCGGCCAGTTCGGCGCCGATCGCGTCGCCGACCCGGCCGGAGTCGCGGTAGACGTGTGTGGTGGTGCCCGGGCCGACCACGAACGGCGGATTGCTCACCACCAGGTCGAACCGGCGGCCAGCCACCGGCGCGACCATGTCGCCGCGCAGCAGCTCCCAGTCCTGGCCGTTGAGCGCGGCCGTGGTGGCCGCGAAGCGCAGCGCGCGGTCGGAGACGTCGGTGGCGGTGACCCGCTGCGCGTGCGTACCCAGGTGCAGGGCCTGCACGCCGGAGCCGGTGCCGAGGTCCAGCGCCGTGCCCACCGGCCGCCGGACGGCGGCACCGATCAGCGTCTGGGTCGCCCCGCCGATGCCGAGCACGTGCTCGGCGTGCAGCGGCCGCCCCGGCCGGGCGCTGGCCGGCACGTCGGCGAGCACCCACCAGTCGTCGCCGTACGGCTCCAGGTCCACTCCGGCGCGCAGCCCGTCGCCGTGCCGCTCGACCAGCCCGCCGGCGAGCGCCTCCGCCACGTCCAGCGGCGCGAGCGCGGCGGCCACCGTCGCCTCCGCCTCGGTCTGGTCGCAGATGAACACCCGGATCAGCGTGCCGAGCGGGTCGCGCTCCTCGGTGGCCCGCAGCGCGGCCCGGTAGTCGTTGCGGGCCACCCCGCCGGTGCCCTGCGGGCCGAGCCGGTTGGCGATCCCGTTCGAGGTGAAGTCGGCCCGGGTCAGCGCGGTACGCAACGCCTCGACCCCGGCGGGGGAGAGCAGCATGTCGTGTTCGTCCACGTCGTCATCCTGCCCCCCGCGCCGTCCCGGCCCGGCACCACCCGGGAGATCGGGCGCGGCGTCCCGGCTCAACCCGCCGGGCTGGCGCGCCGATGTCGGGGTGGCGGTACGCCTGCGCTCCGGCGACCGGGCAGGATGGGGCACATGACGCTCGTGCTGCCCATCGACCCGGAAGCAAACCGGCTGCTGGAGCGCAGCCCGCTCGCCCTGCTGGTGGGCATGGTGCTCGACCAGCAGGTGCCGATGGAGAAGGCGTTCTCCTCGCCGTACGTGCTGGCCCAGCGGCTCGGCAACGATCTGGACGCCCGTGAGCTCGCCGAACACGACCCGGAGGAGCTGGTCGCCGTCTTCGCCCGGCCGCCGGCGCTGCACCGGTTCCCCAAGGCGATGGCGGCCCGGGTGCAGGAGGTGTGCCGGGTGCTCGTCGAGCGCTACGACGGCGACGCGTCCCGGCTCTGGGCCGACGTCGCCGACGGGCGGGAGCTGCTCGGTCGGATCGCCGAGCTGCCCGGGTTCGGCAAGCAGAAGGCGCAGATCTTCCTCGCCCTGCTGGGCAAGCGGTTCGACGTCCAGCCGCAGGGCTGGCGCGAGGCGGCCGGCGGGTACGGCGACCCGGGCGCGCACCGTTCGGTGGCCGACGTGACCGACGCCGACTCACTGCGCCGGGTCCGCGAGTACAAGCAGCAGATGAAGGCGGCGGCCAAGGCGAAGGCGACCGGCTGACGCTACGGTCGGACGCCGGCCGTCAGCTTCCGGCGCACGGCCCGCCGAGCAGGGCGGACGCCGGCCGTCGGCCCTCGCCGCACGACCTGCCGGACAGGGTGGACGCCGGCCGCCGCAGCGGCCGGCGCACCGGTGGAACGGCGTTCAGGCGGCGGTGGGGTGGGCCAGCGAGGCGATCGCCCGGCGGACGTCCGCGAGCGAGACGGTGGCGGAGTCGTCCAGGTCGGCGAGGCCCGCCTCGATCCACTGGCGCATCAGGGTGGTGACGCCGATGCCACGGGCGTCGGCCACCGCCCGCACCCGTTCGTACGTCTCGAGCGGCAGCCGGACCGACCGGCTCACCATCGGTACGTCGGTGTCGGGGGTCGGCAGCTCCACCGGTGGGCTCTCGTCGATCAGCTCCGCGAGCCGGTCGTCGCCGCTGTGGAACTGCTTGGTCGCGTCGTTACGGTGCATCGTCACCGCCTCCTCATCGGCGAGATCTCCGCACGGCCTCGTCGTAGCGCTTTGACTCGACGTCGCTCAGCTCGCGGGCGGAGAGGATGTCCCAGTCGTTGTCGGTGCCGTCGGCCTCGGCGAGCAGCACCGCCAGCCGGCGGCCCCGCCGGGCGGCGGCGTAGACGACCATCACGTCGTCGCCCAGGTGACGGATGACCCGTCGGGCGCTGTGCAGCGCCTCCCAGACTTCCCCGGGCGTGACGTCGTAGACCTTCAGGTTGGCCAACGCCTCGTCGGTGAAGCTGAACCTGCTGCCCACGCGCGGAGCGTACCACGAACGTAATACGAGCGCTGCCGCGTCGAATCTCGCTGATCACGGCAGGGGAGTGACAGGATGGGCGTGTCCCCTCGAGGAGGTTCGTGGTGAAGCGTCAGGCCTACCAGCCGATCCTGATCACCGACGCCTCACGCAGCCAGGACGACCAGCTCACCAGCCGCCAGCGGCGCTACATCCTGATGATGGGCGTCCGGGTGGCCTGTGTGGTGGTCGGCGCGATCCTGGTCGGCGCGCAGGCACCCATGCTCTGGCTCTGGCTGTCGCTCTGCGCCCTCGGCATGGTGCTCATCCCGTGGCTCGCCGTGCTGCTGGCCAACGACCGGCCGCCGAAGGAGGAGCACCGGCTCGCCAACCGGTTCCACCCCCGGCACCAGGACGACACCCCGCCGATGAGCCTGACCGCCGAGGAGCGGCCGCACAAGGTCATCGACGCCGAGCCCTGACCGGAGCGGCGTCAGGGGGCGGGGCGGGCGCCGACCGTCGAGACGGCGAGCGCACCGAGGTCGCCGGCCCGGGCCAGCGCCGCCCGTGGGTCCGCGCCGCCCATCCAGGCGGTCAGCAGGCCCGCCGCGAAGGCGTCCCCGGCGCCGGTGACGTCGACCACCGCCACCCGGCGGGCCGGTGCCACGCTGATCGTCGCCGCCCGGTCCACCCAGACCGCGCCGGCCGCGCCCCGCTTCACCACCACCCGCCGGGCCGCGGCCGACAGCGCCCGCGCCTGGGCCGCCGGGTCCAGCCCACCGGCCAGCACGGTCGCCTCGTCCGCGTTGACCAGCAGCAGGTCGACGTCGCGTACCCAGGCCAGGAAGGCCGCCGCGCCGACCCGCCGCAGCGGCGCCGCGGACGCCGCGTCGACGCTGGTGCTCAGCCCGCGCTCGCGGGCGGCGGCCAGCGCGCGCAGCCCGGCCCCGCGCGACCCGGCGTCCAACAGGGTGTACGCGGACAGGTGCAGATGCCCGGCGTCGGGCACCGCGGCGAGGGCCCGCTCGACGTGCTCGGCGGTCAGCCGCAGGTTCGCGCCGCGCTGGCTGATCATGCTCCGCTCGTCGTCGCCGGCCAGCACGATGACCGTGCCGGTCACCTCGCCCGCGACGCGCTGCACCGCGCAGTCGACGCCCGCGTCCGCCAGCTCGACCACCCGGTCGCGGCCGGCGGCGTCGTCGCCCACCGCGCCGACCAGCGTCACCGGCGCGCCCTGCGCGGCGATCCAGGCGGCGGTGTTGGCCGCCTGCCCGCCCCCGCTGAACCGGATCTCGGCCGAGGTGTCCGAGCCGGTGGCGAGCGGCCCGGCCAGCACCGCGACCACGTCGGTGAGCACGTCGCCGACGATGACGACCCGTCGAGGACGGGTCATGCCCGCTCGTCGGTGCGGCGCACGGCGGCGGCCACCGCGATCCGGGCGGCCAGGTCGGCGTTGCGCAGGATGATCCGTACGTTCACCGTCAGGCTGGCGCCCTCGGTGGCGGAGTGGAAGTGCGCGAGCAGGTACGGGGTGACCGCCTTGCCGGTGATCCCGTCGCGCTCGAGCCGCGCCAGGCCCTCCGCGAGGGTGCGATCGTGCACCGCCGGGTCGAGCTGCTCGTCGGCGGGGAGCGGGTTGGCCACGATCAGCGCGCCGGCGTGCACCGCGTGCTGCGCCCGGGCGGCGAGCACGTCCGCCACCTGCTCGGGCGATTCGACCGACCAGTCCAGGTCGAAGCCGCTGTCGGTGAGGTAGAAGCCCGGGAAGCGCCGGGTGCGGTAGCCCACCACGCCCACCCCGAGCGTCTCCAGCCGCTCCAGCGTGGCGCCCACGTCGAGGATCGACTTCACCCCGGCGCAGACCACCGCGATCGGGGTACGGGCGAGGGTGGTCAGGTCCGCCGACTCGTCGAAGGTCTGGGACGCCTCCCGATGCACCCCGCCCAGGCCGCCGGTGGCGAAGACGCCGATCCCCGCCGCAGCGGCCACCGCGCTGGTCGCCGCCACGGTGGTCGCGCCGTCCGCGCCGGTCGCCGCCGCCACCGCGAGATCGCGGACGGAGAGCTTGGCCACGCCGTCGACCGTGGCGAGCCGGGTCAGCTGCGCGTCGTCGAGGCCGACCACCAGCGCGCCACCGACCATCCCGATGGTGGCCGGGACCGCGCCGGCCGCCCGGACCGTCGCCTCGATCTGCCGGGCGACCCGCAGGTTCTCCGGTCGGGGTAGACCGTGCGAGACGATGGTGCTCTCCAGGGCGACGACGGGTCGCGCGTCGCGCAGGGCCTCGGCCACCTCGGCGCCGTAACGGATGTGAAAGTTGGTCACAACGATCACCGTACGACGCCGTCTCCGGAACGGGTGAAGTGGACCGGACCGCGGCGACCTGCCAGACTTGTCGGTTGGAGGTGCAGACGTGAGTACAGAGGTTCTCGAGCGTCCAGAGCTGAAGGACGCCGACACCGGTCCCGAGATGTTCCACTACGTCCGCAAGGACAAGATCGCCGAGAGTGCCGTGATGGGCACCTTCGTGATCGCGTTGTGCGGCGAGAAGTTCCCGGTGACGAAGGCTGCCAAGCCGGGTTCGCCGGTCTGCCCCAAGTGCAAGGAGATCTACGACTCCTGGGGCGAGTGAACCGGGGCGGCCCTTCCGGCCGCCCACGTAGCCTGCTGCGGTGACCACCTCCACCGCCCTGCTCCTCGCCGACCTGGCCGGTGTCGCGGTCTTCGCCGCCTCCGGCGCCTCCGCCGCGGTGGCCAAACGGCTCGATCTCTTCGGTGTCGTCTTCGTCGGGTTCGTGGCCGCCCTGGGCGGTGGGATCTTCCGTGACCTGGCCGTCGACGAGGTGCCCCCGCTCGCCTTCGCCGACTGGCGCTACGCCACCGCGGCGGTGGCCACCGCGGCCGCGGTCTTCTGGCTGCATCCCCAGTTGGCCCGGCTGCGCACCACCGTGCTGGTGCTGGACGCGGCCGGGCTCGCGCTCTTCACCGTCACCGGCACCCTGAAGGCCCTCGACGCCCGGGTCCCGCCGGTAGGGGCCTGCGTCATCGGCATGCTCACCGCGATCGGCGGTGGGTTGGGCCGGGATCTGCTCACCGGCGAGATTCCGGTGGTGCTGCGCCGCGAGATCTACGCGGTGGCCGCGCTCGCCGGCTCGATCATGGTGGCGGTGCTGCACGGTCTGGGGCTCGCCGGCACGCTGCCGCTCACCGCCGCCGCGGTCCTGGTCTTCGGGCTCCGGGTGGTGGCGCTGCGCCGCCGTTGGGCCGCGCCGGTGGCGACGTTGCGTCCGCCGCGCACCCGGGGGCCCGGCCCCGGTCCGCTCTGGTGACTGGAGGACCGTTCCGGCGAGGCTGCCGGCGTCCTTCGTGACCGGCTTCGGCCTGCTCGGTCGGCCGGCCGGTTCGCTGCCGTGACGGACGGCACCCGAGGCGTCGGATGTGACCAGCGTGGCGTCGCCTGGGCCGAGCGGCGCCCGCTGGTTATGCTGAGTCGGCCTTCGCGGCAGGTTCTTGCGCGGAGGCGTTTTCATGGGCGGCGGTACCCGTGGCCCTCGGCCGGGGTCCGCCTTCGTGCGGTCGGAGAGGAGCCCACGCGTGGCAGCCAGGTTGCCGGAGATCGACACCTTTCCGGCCTTACGCGCCTGGCAACGCAAGGCCCTGGTGGAGTACCTGCGCCGCCGCTCAGAGGACTTCACCGCGGTCGCCACGCCCGGCGCGGGCAAGACGACCTTCGCCCTGCGGATCGCCGCCGAGCTGCTCGCCGACGGCACGGTCGAGGCGGTCACCGTGGTGGCCCCGACCGAGCACCTGAAGGGCCAGTGGGCGCAGGCCGCCGCCCGGGTCGGCATCCAGCTCGACGCCGCCTTCCGCAACGCCGACCTGCACTCCTCGGCCGACTTCCACGGGGCCGTGGTCACCTACGCCCAGGTCGGGATGGCCCCGCAGGTGCACCGACGGCGCACCATGACGCGGCGCACCCTGGTCATCCTTGACGAGATCCACCACGCCGGCGACTCCCGGTCGTGGGGCGACGGGGTGAAGGCGGCCTTCGAGCCCGCGGTACGCCGGTTGATGCTCACCGGCACCCCGTTCCGCTCCGACGACAACCCGATCCCGTTCGTCAGCTACGAGCGCGGCGGCGACGGACTGCTCCGCTCCCGCGCCGACTCGGTCTACGGCTATGCCGACGCGCTGCGCGACGGGGTGGTCCGGCCGGTGCTCTTCCTCGCGTACTCCGGGGAGACCCGGTGGCGGACCAACGCCGGGGAGGAGCTGGCGGCGCGTCTCGGCGAGCCGATGACGCAGGATCTGATCGCCCAGGCCTGGCGTACCGCCCTGGATCCGGCCGGGGACTGGATGCCGCAGGTGTTGCGGGCCGCCGACGCCCGGCTCACCGTGCTGCGCCAGGCCGGCATGAGCGACGCCGGTGGGTTGGTCATCGCCAGCGACCAGCAGACCGCCCGCTCGTACGCGAAGCTGATCGAGCAGTTGACCGGCGAGCGGGCCGCGGTGGTGCTCTCCGACGACGCCGGCGCCTCCGCGCGGATCGCGACGTTCGCGACGTCCGAGCAGCGCTGGCTGGTCGCGGTGCGGATGGTCTCCGAGGGGGTCGACATCCCGCGGCTCGCGGTCGGGGTCTACGCCACCAGCGCCAGCACCCCGCTCTACTTCGCCCAGGCGATCGGCCGGTTCGTCCGGGCCCGCCGCGAGGGGGAGACCGCGTCGGTCTTCCTGCCCAGCGTGCCGCACCTGCTCGGGCTGGCCAGCGAGATGGAGGCCGAGCGCGACCACGTGCTGGGCAAGCCGAAGGACCGCGAGGGTTTCGACGACGACCTGCTGGAGCGGGCCCAGCGCGACGACCAGGCCAGCGGCGAGCTGGAGAAGCGGTTCGCGGCGCTCTCCGCCACCGCCGAGCTGGATCAGGTGATCTTCGACGGCGCGTCGTTCGGCACCGCGGCCCAGGCCGGCACTCCCGAGGAGGAGGAGTACCTGGGCCTGCCCGGTCTGCTCACCGCCGATCAGGTCAGCATGCTGCTGACCAAGCGGCAGGCCGAGCAGCTGGCCAACCAGCGCCGCAAGGCGGCCGTGCGGGCGGCTGAGCCGGCCGCTGCGGCGTCGACGGCGCCGCCGGCACCGATGAGTGCCGCCCAGCGTCGGGTGGCGCTGCGGAGGCAGCTCAACGCGTTGGTGGCCGCCCGGCACCACCGCACCGGCCAGCCGCACGGCAAGATTCACGCCGAGCTGCGCCGGCTGTGCGGCGGCCCGCCCAGCGCCCAGGCCACCATCGAGCAGCTCGAAGAGCGCATCGCCACCGTGCAGACCCTCTGACCCCGCCGGATTCTCCGCCGGAGGCTCGATCATGAGGTTTGCGGCCGTTTCGGCGATCGACTCCGCCGACATCCTCATGATCACGATGGACCGGCGGGCGAGGTGGACGCAAAAAGCCGGCCGGAGGCCCCTCTCGGGTGCCTCCGGCCGGCTATGTCGGGTTAGTTATGGATTCAGTTCGCCACCAGATCGGCGCCACGCCAGCTGAACTCCGGGTCCGTCGCGAACCGCACGGTGATCTTCACGAGATCCTCGGCGTACTTGTTCGCGTGGTGCCCACAGAACACCAGCTCGCTCCCACCCGCCAGAGTGATCCGGAGCTTGCCGGCAGCATTGCAGCGGTCGCACCGTTCATCGGCGGCCGGGGGGCTCACCGTCTCGGGCGGCGGCGTGAGGGTCGGGGTCATCGCCTTCCTCCTCTGGTCGTCACCGATGAACAATCTCTTCGGTCGTTGCTCACCTATCGTGCAACATCCTTGTCGCGCCTGGCCTTCCCTGTGTGCCCGCGGGGGACCGAGGTCACACATGGCAGGGACAGTGTGCCGTGCACCAAGGGTGCCACGTCAACGATCACAATCGTGCAACCGCCGGATCACCATCCGGTGTTGCACGCGTGGTGCTCAGAACGACACACCGAGTTGACGTTTTCGGCTCAGTCCAGGTAATCCCGGAGAACCTGTGACCGGGACGGGTGGCGCAGCTTGGACATGGTCTTCGACTCGATCTGCCGGATCCGCTCCCGGGTCACCCCGTAGACCTGACCGATCTCGTCCAGCGTGCGCGGCTGGCCGTCGGTGAGGCCGAAGCGCAGGCGCACGACGCCCGCCTCGCGCTCGGAGAGCGTCTGGAGCACCTGCTGGAGCTGATCCTGCAGCAGGGAGAACGAGACCGCGTCGACCGCGACCACGGCCTCCGAGTCCTCGATGAAGTCACCGAGCTGGCTGTCGCCCTCGTCACCGATGGTCTGGTCGAGCGAGATGGGCTCCCGGGCGTACTGCTGGATCTCCAGCACCTTCTCCGGTGTGATGTCCATCTCCTTGGCGAGCTCCTCCGGGGTGGGCTCGCGGCCCAGGTCCTGGAGCAGCTCCCGCTGGATGCGGCCGAGCTTGTTGATCACCTCGACCATGTGCACCGGGATGCGGATGGTGCGGGCCTGGTCGGCCATCGCCCGGGTGATCGCCTGCCGGATCCACCAGGTGGCGTAGGTGGAGAACTTGTAGCCCTTGGTGTAGTCGAACTTCTCGACCGCCCGGATGAGACCGAGGTTGCCCTCCTGGATCAGGTCGAGGAAGGCCATGCCGCGGCCGGTGTAGCGCTTGGCCAGCGAGACCACCAGCCGCAGGTTCGCCTCGAGCAGGTGGTTCTTGGCCCGCTCGCCGTCGCGGGAGATCCACATCAGGTCGCGCTGCATCTCGCGGGTGAGCTTCTCCTCGCCCTCGTCGGCGGCGCGCAGCCGCTCGGCGGCGTAGAGCCCGGCCTCGATCCGCTTGGCTAGCTCGACCTCCTGCTCCGCGTTGAGCAGCGGAACCTTGCCGATCTGCTTGAGGTAGGCCCGGACCGAGTCGGCGGAGGCGGTCAGCTCGGCGTCACGCCGGGCCTGCTTGAGCGCCTCGGACTCCTCGTCGTCCCACTCGAAGTCGTTGTCGGTGGCCGAACTCGCCGCGTCGGCCTCGGCGGCCTTGGTCAGCTCGGCCGGCTCCTCGACCACCACGTCCTCGATCTCGGCGGCCAACTCCTCCGGGTCGATCTCGCCCTCGGCGCCCTCCGCCCCGGCCTTGGCCGGCTTACCGCCGGTCGCGGCGACGGTCGCCTTGGTGGCGCGGGTCGCCTTCGCCGCCTTGGCCGGTGCCGCCGCCTTGGCGGCCACCTCGGCGGTGGTGCCGGCGGCCTTGCGCGCGGTCGCCTTCCGCGGGGCGGGCGCGGGGGCCTCGTCGGCGGCGGGCGCCTGCTTCGGGGCGGGCGCGGCGGCCTTCTTGGTGGTCTTGGCGGTGGTGGCCCGGGACGCCGGGGTGGCCGAGCGGGCGGCGGCGACCCGGCGGCGGGTGCTCGCCGAGCCGTCCACGACCACGGTCACTCCCGCCTCGGAGAGCGCCCGCAGGATCTTCTTGGCCTGGGCCGGAGTCACCTCGGCGGACTCGACGGTGCGCGCGAGCTGGGCCGACGTGAGCTGGCCGCCGGCGCTCTGCGCGTGGGCGATCAGGGTGTCGGTGAGCGAGCGAACGTCGGCGCCGGTCTGGCGGGGTTCTGTCACGAATGACCTTCCGGAGGCGAAGAGCGAGCACGGCCGGGTCGTCCGGCGCAGCGGGGCCACCGTGCCGAGCGATGTGGTTGAGGAGCCCCCGTGTCCCCGGTCGGCCTGTCGTTCGGCCGCCCGTGGCGCGTGGGCAGGGGTGAATTGTAACGCCGTCTGCGGCGATCATCCTGCGCCGCACGGCGTACTGGGTGCGGGGACCGCCAATTCGACGCAGATGTGGACTTTGTAAGGATGATACTCGCGCGTGAGCGGGAACGCCCCGGTCGTGCGGGAAGGGGACGAAGGATGGACCGTACGACGCCGCCGCCACCCCGGGAGTTGCTGGAGATCGCGATCGAGGTGGCCCGGGACGCCGCCGCGACGGCGCACCGGATGCGGGCCGAGGGCGTCTCGGTGGCTGCCACAAAAAGCACGGTGACCGACGTGGTGACCGCGGCCGACCGGGCGGTCGAGCGGCAGGTGCTGGACGCGCTGCGCCGGATCCGGCCGACCGACGCGGTGCTCGGCGAGGAGTACGGCGCGGGCGACACCGGGCCGGTCGGCGCCGGCGGCGTGCGCTGGATCGTCGACCCGATCGACGGCACCGTCAACTACCTCTATGGGCTGCCGTACTGCGCCGTGTCGCTCGCCGCCGAGGTGGACGGCGAGGTGGTCGCCGGGGTGGTGCGCAACGTGGCGACCGGCGAGGAGTGGACCGCCACGGCCGGCGGCGGCGCGTGGCGCGACGGCGAGCGGCTGCGGTGCTCCACCGAGACCGACCTGGGCCAGGCGCTGGTCGCCACCGGTTTCGGCTACGACCCGAAGCGACGCGCGCACCAGGCCCGGGTGGTCGCCGAGCTGATCCCGCACGTCCGGGACATCCGCCGGCTGGGCGCCGCCGCGCTGGACCTCTGCCTGGCCGCGGAGGGCCGGCTGGACGCCTACTACGAGAAGGGGCTGGCCGCCTGGGACCAGGCCGCCGGGGCCTTGGTGGCCACCGAGGCCGGGCTCCGGGTGGCCGGACTCGACAACCGCCCGGCCGGGCCGGACCTGGTGATCGCCGCCCCGCCGGCGCTCTTCACGCCGCTGCACGACCGGCTCGCCGACCTCGACGCCTCCGGCGGTCCCTGACGACCGCCGGCCGACGTCCACGCCCGCCTGCCGGACTGCCGGCCGACGCCAGGGCCGCCGACCCGGTCGGACGGTACGCCGCCGGGTCGGCGGCGGGTCACTGGTCCTTGGACACGGGGCAGGTGCCGGGCGGCGCCTCGGGCGAGCCGAGGTCGCCGAGGGACTGGTTCACCTCGGTCGTGGTGGCGAGCTGCTGGAAGCTGTTGCCGAGCACCACGTCCACCGTGTCGTCGGTCCGCTTCGGGTCGTACTCCCGGTCGGCGTTGTTGAGGAAGAACGCCCGGAGCAGGTGGGCCGACCCCACGCCCTTCGGGCCGAACCGGAGCACGGCCACGTCGTCGACGCCCTTCGGCGCGTCGCTCACCTTCTTGACCTGGAACTTGCGGTTGCGGAAGTCGTCCGCGACGTTGCCGGCGAGCCCTCGGTTGTCGGTGGCGTTCAGCACATTGATCTTGACGTCCTTGTACTCCCGGAGGGTGACGTCGGCGAGCGGCCAGCCCTCCGGGCAGCCCTTGGCGGTGCCGGCGTTGCCCTGGGTGTCGCGGACCACCGCGACGACCACGAAGACCAGGGCGACAGCCGCCAGCAGGCCGACGACAACGAGCGCCCGCACTCGCGCAAAACTCATCTGGGTGCTCCCCGGACTCCAGGTGGGTGGCGGCGACCGCAGGCAGACGCGCCGCACCCCGGCCGCCGGGTACGCCGCTGAGGTTAACTGTTGTCCGGCCGTCGCGTGGAAACAGCCGGACATGCCGGCGCGCCACCCGGGAACCAGGTACTACTACCCCTATCTTCGTGTCGCCTGAGTCACATTGGGAACAACTTCCCGTGCGGGGGCGTACATCTCTGCGCCGAGGGCGGTATACATGCCTCGCCCAAAGGGGGGGTAAGGTACCGCGCTCGCCGGGGGGTTTACCCCGGAGGCTTCGATCGGGACGGATCCCGGGTCGGGTGACCGACACAACGGGTGGCCGGCCAGCGGAACCGAAACAGCGTCGTCCGGCGTTACAACCGGAAGCGACAACATCGATATGGGAGAGTGAAACCGATGGCCACCGACTACGACGCCCCGCGTCGCGACGAGGTCGACCTCGGCGAGGACAGCCTGGAAGAGCTCAAGGCCCGACGCGTCGACTCACAGTCGGGCGCCGTGGACGTCGATGAGGCCGAAGTGGCCGAGAGCTTCGAGCTGCCCGGAGCCGATCTGGCCGACGAGGAGCTCACGGTCAAGGTGCTGCCGATGCAGCAGGACGAGTTCCGCTGTGCCCGCTGCTTCCTGGTGCACCACCGCAGCCAGTTGGCGGTCGAGCGCAACGGCGAGCTGATCTGCCGCGAGTGCGTCTGACCTTTGTCCAAACCGGCGGCGGCCTCCAGAGCGAGGCCGCCGCTGCCGGCGTCACCGTGCGCCGATCGTGGGGAGCTGCTTGACTCGTAACGGGTAGCCAACGACGGCGTCAGCCACCCGGGAGGTCGGACCGATGAGCGAGCGAGGTGGCGCGCCTGAGCGCGAGCCAGCGGAGCTGGGCGCCACTGTGGCGGCCTTGACCGCCGACGACATCGCGCCGGTCCGGCGCCGGCAGCTGCTGGGCCGGCTGGTCGGCCAGGCCCGCGCCCGCGGGCTGGGTGATCTGTTCAAGCCGCGGGCCGCGGTCCGCTGGATGGTCGACACTGTCACCGAGGTCGCGCCGCACGTGCCCGTCCGTGACCTGGCCACGCTGCGCCGGCACTTCGAGGGGCTCGACGACGAGGCGCTGGCCGACCGGTTGGTCCGTAACGCCGCCCGATCGACCGCCGGGGTGGGCGCGGCCGGTGGCGGGGTCGCCGCGGTCGAGTGGGCGGTCACGCCGACCCTGCTCTCCGCGCCGGTGCTGCTGGCCGCGGAGACGGTCGCCGTGGTGGCGATCGAGCTCAAGCTGATCGGCGAGCTGCACGAGATCTACCGCGTCCCGCTGCCCACCGGCCGGGGTCCGCGCGCGGTCGCCCTGGTGCACGCCTGGGCCACTCAGCGCGGGGTGAATCCGATGATGCCGGGCGCTGGCGTCGGCGCGGTCCTCGGCACCGCCGCCCGGCGGGAGCTGCGGGACACCGTACTGCGCCGCTTCGGGCGCAACCTCACCACGCTGGGGCCCTTCCTCACCGGCGCGGCCGTGGCCAGCTACCTCAACCGACGGGCCACCCGGTCGCTCGGCGACCAGGTCCGCACCGACCTGCGCGGCAAGCGCCCGGCGCTGCCCGGCCCATCGTCAGCTCTGCCCTGGTCGTCCGACCGGCCCTGAGCGCCGACCCCGGGGAACGGGCGGGGTACCCGTCCGCGGGCGGCGAGGACCGCCTCGGGGTCGGGTGGACGCCGCCGTCAGCGGGCGTCGCGGGCGGCGAGGACCGCCTCGGCCAGCTCCACCGGGTGGCGGGTGCTGACCACCCAGAACGGGGTCGGGTCGGCCGGATCGTCCAGCACCACCTGGACCGCGCCGCCGACCCATGGCCGCTGGACCACGAACGCCAACGGGTCGGCGCCGACGCCGAGCACCTCCCGGCGGCCGGCGGCGTCGAGCGGAACCACGTCGGCCACGTATCGCACCGGCAGGTGGGCGTCGTCCACCCACAGCTCGCCGTCGTGGACCGCGACCCGGATCCGGCCCAGCCACCACAGCCCGGCCACGGTGACCGGCAGCAGCACCGCGAACGGCAACCAGGCGCGCACACCGGGCGCCCCCATCCAGATCTCGGTGGCGAGCAGCCCGGCGGATGCCAGCCCGGCCAGCCAGAGCCACCAGGGCAGGCTGAGCCGCTCGGAGTGCTCGGCGGGGGCCGGCACGGACGGTGCCGGGGGTGGCGACGACGGCGACAGGCTCACAGTCCGAGGGTACGGCGGACGGCGGCCCGGGTACCCGGCAGGATGGCAGGGTCACCGCAGATCCGGACGGAAGAGGGGAACCGTGACCGACCTCGTGCCCGTGCCCGTACGGCAGCTCGATCCCGAGCTGCCGCTGCCCGCGTACGCCCATCCCGGCGACGCCGGGGCCGACCTGTTGGCCGCCGTGGACGTCGAGCTGCCCCCCGGCGGGCGCGCCCTGGTGCCGACGGGGTTGGCGATCGCGCTCCCGGAGGGGTACGTGGGCCTGGTGCACCCCCGGTCCGGCCTCGCGGCCAGGCTCGGTGTGACGGTGCTCAACGCGCCCGGTACGGTCGACGCCGGCTACCGGGGGGAGATCCTGGTGAACCTGATCAACCACGATCGGTCCACACCGGCGAAGATCTCCCGTGGCGACCGGATCGCCCAGCTCGTTGTGCAGCGGGTGGCGCGGGCGGACTTCCAGCCGGTGGCCGAGCTGCCCCCGTCCCGACGGGGGACCGGCGGGCACGGCTCCACCGGTGGGCACGCCGGGCTGGTGCCGTCGCCGGCGGAACCGCCGCGGGCGGACCGGCGCAGCGAAGAGGTGACAGGGTGAACGCGAACAGCGGAGGGTGGACGCAGTGATCTTCTCCCGAAAGCGGGCCGGCGACGGGCGGCAGAGCCGTGACGAGCGGGCCGCCGAGGTGGTCCTCGACCTCGAGAGCGAGGAGGCCGCCGCCCCGGTGCTCGCCCGCGGTCCGTACGACATCTCGGAGGCCCCGGCCGGCGTGGACCGACTGGACCTCGGCAGCCTGCACATCCCGGCCGTGCCCGAGGTCGAGGTGCGGGTGCAGGCCGACCAGCAGGGCGTCGTCCAGCAGGTGGTGCTGGTGCACGGGCAGAACGCGCTGCAGCTCGGCGTCTTCGCCGCCCCCCGGTCCGAGGGGATCTGGGACGAGGTGCGCGAGGAGATCCGCCAGTCGCTGCTCAACGACGGCACCGCCGCCCAGGAGGTCGAGGGCGAGTACGGCACCGAGCTGCGGGCCCAGGTGCGTACCGAGGACGGCGTGACCGATCTGCGCTTCGTCGGCATCGACGGCCCGCGTTGGATGGTCCGTGGGGTCTACCAGGGCACGGTGGCGACCGACCCGGCCGCGGCGGGCCCGCTGGCCGAGTGCCTGGACGGGCTGGTGGTGGACCGGGGGAACGAGGCCAAGCCGGTCCGCGAGCCGCTGCCGCTGCGGCTGCCGCGCGACGTCGCCGAGCAGGCCGAGCAGGCCGGGGCCACGCCGGACGGCGCGCAGCCGCGGCAGGTCTGACCGACGGTCACCGGGCCGTCGGCGTCGACCGGATCGGCGTACGCTGGCGGGACGGTCCCGGCGACGCCGGGACCGGGCCAGCGCCGGTGCGAAGCCGGCCAGCGTGGAGAGGGTGACGCGGAGGTCATGACGACCGACGAGAGCCGGGTGTCGCTGCGGCGCTTCCTGCAACGGCTCACCGCGAGCGAGGCCGAGATCGAGGCGGAGGAGCTGCAGCGCGAGAGCACCGAGTCCGGCTGCATGCCGGCCCGGCAGTGCTCCCGGGGTCAGGTGGTCTCGGTCACCGGGCGGCTGCGCACGGTGGTCTACACGCCGCGGACCAACCTGCCCACGCTGGAGGCCGACCTCTACGACGGCAGCGACGTGGTGACGCTGGTCTGGCTGGGCCGGCGGCACATCGCCGGCATCGAGCCCGGCCGGCACCTCACCGCCCGCGGCCGATGCGCGATGCGGGACGACCGCAAGGTCATCTACAACCCGTACTACGAGCTGGATTCGCCCAAGTGACGGCGCTGGCAGGGCGGACGGACGGCCGATGACCACAGGACAGGACCGGGCCACCCAGCCGGAGACCGGGCCCGACGACGAGCGGCTGCCCACCGTCGCCGAGCAGATGGCCGACCAGCTCGGCGGCTGGCGCGGGCTCGTGGAGTCGAGCATCCCGGTGGTGGTCTTCGTGATCGCCAACATCATCGGTGAGCTGCGCCCCGCGGTGATCGCCTCGGTGGCCGTGGCGCTGCTGATCGCCGGGCTGCGGCTGGCTCAGCGCCGCCCGGTCCGACACGCGGTCAACGGGCTCTTCGGCGTCGCCATCGGCGCCGCGATCGCCTGGCGGACGGGCGACGAGCGCGACTTCTACCTCCCCGGCATCCTCTACGGCATCGGCTACGGGCTGGCCCTGCTGCTCTCCGCCGCCATCCGCCAGCCGCTGGTGGGCTGGATCTGGTCGGTGCTGGTCGCCAAGGGGCGCTCCGAGTGGCGCGACGACCCGCGGCTGGTGCGGACGTTCACCAGGCTGACCGTGCTCTGGGGCGTGGTCTGGCTGGCCAAGGTCGGTGTGCAGGCCGGTCTCTACCTCGCTCACCAGGACACCGCGCTCGGCGTGGCCCGGCTGACGCTCGGCTACCCGCCGTACGCGCTGCTGCTGCTGATCACGGTCTGGACGGTGCGCCGGGTGACCCGGGAGCCCCAGCCGGCCCCGCTGCCGGGCAGCTGACCCGCCTCGTGCGGGTCTGAGCGCCGCGCCGCCGGCGCGGCGCGGCGGTCACCGCGACTCGCGGGTGCGCTCCACGCTGTCCGCGCCGAGCACCACCGCGCGAACCGCGTCCTCGACCTCGGCGGTGCAGACGAAGACCAGCTCGTCGCCGGCCTCGATCGGGTCGTCCGGGCTGGGCACCAGGACCCGCTTGCCGCGCAGGATCGCCACCAGCGCGGAGTCGCGGGGCAGCGGCACCGCGCGCAGCGGCTGGCCGACGTAGGGCGCGGTCGGCGGCAGAGTGATCTCCACCAGGTTCGCCTCGCCCTGCCGGAAGGTCATCAGCCGGACCAGGTCGCCGACGGTGACCGCCTCCTCGACCAGGGCGGCCATCACCCGCGGCTTGCTCACCGCGACGTCGACCCCCCACTGCTCGGTGAAGAGCCACTCGTTCTCCGCCCGGTTCACCCGGGCGACCACGCGGGGCACCGCGAACTCGGTCTTGGCCAGCAGCGACACCACCAGGTTGACCTTGTCGTCGCCGGTGGCGGCGACCACCACGTCGCAGCCGGCGAGGTTGGCCTCCTCCAGGCTGGCCAGCTCGCACGCGTCGGCGAGCACCCACTCGGCGGCGGGCACCCGGTCCGGCCGGAGCATCTTCGGCTGCCGCTCGATCAGCATCACCTGGTGGCCGTTCTCGATCAGCTCCTGGGCGATCGACCGGCCCACGTTGCCGGCGCCGGCGATGGCGATCCGCATGGCTCAGTGCCCCCCTTCCGGCGGCGTCGCCGCCACCGACGTGACCGTCGCCACGATGTCGTCGGTGACCAGCATGAAGACCTGGTCACCCTCCTGCACCAGGCTGGACGCGGTGGGCAGGGTGCCGATGCCGAACCGGGTCAGGTAGGCCACCCGCGCCCCGGTCGTCTCCTCCAGCGCGCGTACCGACCGGCCGACCCAGTCCTTGTGCAACGGCACCTCGACGATCGACACCGTGCTGGTCGGGTCGCGGAAGATCTCGACGTTTCCCTCGGGTACCAGGTGCCGCAGCATCCGGTCGGCGGTCCACCGGACGGTGGCCACGGTCGGGATGCCGAGCCGCTCGTAGACCTGGGCCCGGCGCTGGTCGTAGATGCGGGCCGCCACCCGGGAGACGCCGAACGTCTCGCGGGCCAGCCGGGCCGAGATGATGTTGGAGTTGTCGCCGCTGGAGACCGCGGCGAACGCGTCGGCCCGCTCGATGCCGGCCTGCTGGAGCACGTCACCGTCGAAACCGGCGCCGGTCACGGTGATCCCGGCGAAGTCCGGGCCGAGCCGGCGGAAGGCGTCGGCGTCGTGGTCGATCACCGCGACCGAGTGCCCGCGGGCCTCCAGGCTGTGCGCGAGGGTCGACCCGACCCGCCCACAACCCATGATCACGACATGCACGCTTCCCTCCCAAGCTGCGTACCCGTCCGCGCCGGACCCGTCGAGTGCGAGCCTGCCACGTCCCGGCCGGGAACGGGGACCGACCGTACCGCGCCGGCACGGCGGGCGATGATCGCCCACCCCACCGATCCCGGCGGGGTGGTCGTACCCTTGGCGTTCGTGGCCAGTCCCACCTCGCTGCTGAAGCGACTCCTCCTCGGTCGACCGTTCCGGTCCGACCGGCTGCAGCACACCCTCCTGCCGAAGCGCATCGCGCTGCCCGTCTTCGCCTCCGACGCGCTCTCCAGCGTCGCGTACGCGCCCGACGAGATCCTGCTGACCCTCTCCATCGCCGGCGCCTCGGCGTACGTGTTCTCCCCCTGGATCGCGCTCGCCGTGGTCGTGGTGATGCTCACCGTGGTCGCCAGCTACCGGCAGAACGTGCACGCCTACCCCTCCGGCGGCGGCGACTACGAGGTGGCCACGGTCAACCTGGGCCCGAAGTTCGGCCTCGGCGTCGCCAGCGCCCTGCTGGTCGACTACGTGCTCACGGTGGCGGTGTCGGTCTCCTCCGGGGTGGCCAACCTCGGCTCGGTGGTGCCCTTCGTGGCGACCCACAAGGTCCTGATCGCGGTGATCGCGGTGGTCCTGCTGACCTCGGTCAACCTGCGCGGGCTGCGCGAGTCGGGCACCGCGTTCGCCATCCCCACCTACGGCTTCGTGATCGTGATCGTCGGGATGCTCCTCACCGGCCTGGTCCGGGTCTTCGTGCTCGGCGACGAGCTCCGCGCGCCCAGCGCCGACCTGGTGATCCAGGCCGAGCACAGCGTGACCGGGTTCGCCCTGGTCTTCCTGCTGCTCCGGACGTTCAGTTCGGGCGCCGCCGCGCTCACCGGGGTCGAGGCGATCTCCAACGGGGTGCCGGCGTTCAAGGCGCCGAAGAGCCGCAACGCGGCCACCACGCTGCTGCTGCTCGGTGTGATCGCGGTGAGCATGCTGGTCGGGATCATCTGGCTGGCCCGGCTGACCCACCTGCAGTTCGTCGAGGACCCGGGAGCCCAGATCGTCTCCGGCCCCGCCGGATACGTGCAGAAGACGGTCACCACCCAGCTCGGCGAGACGGTCTTCGGCTC
Source organism: Micromonospora sp. NPDC093243 (assembly GCF_044753725.1). NCBI lineage: Bacteria > Bacillati > Actinomycetota > Actinomycetes > Micromonosporales > Micromonosporaceae > Micromonospora > Micromonospora sp. NPDC093243. The sequence goes on from NZ_JBIVNT010000003.1 coordinate 706,945, forward strand.
CGGGTCGATCCTGCTCTACGTGGTCGCCGGGATGACCGCGTTGATCCTCTTCCTCGCCGCGAACACCGCGTTCAACGGCTTCCCGGTGCTCGGCTCGATCCTCGCCCAGGACCGCTACCTGCCCCGGCAGTTGCACACCCGCGGCGACCGGCTGGCGCTCTCCAACGGGATCGTCTTCCTCGCCGTCTTCGCGATCGTGCTCATCGTCGGCTTCCAGGCCGAGGTGACCAAGCTGATCCAGCTCTACATCGTCGGGGTGTTCGTCTCGTTCACCCTCTCCCAGGCCGGGATGATCCGGCACTGGAACCGACACCTGCGTACCGAGCGGGACCCGGAGGCGCGCCGCCGCATCTACCGGTCCCGGGCGATCAACACCTTCGGCATGGTGATGACCGGCGCGGTGCTGGTGATCGTCCTGATCACCAAGTTCCTGCTCGGCGCCTGGATCGCGATCGCCGCGATGGCGCTGATCTACGTGGTGATGCTGGGCATCCGTCAGCACTACGACCGGGTCGCGGCCGAGCTGACCCCGCCGGACGAGGGCCGCGCGGTGCTGCCCGCCCGCAACCACGCCATCGTGCTGGTCAGCAAGCTGCACCAGCCGACCCTGCGGGCCATCGCATACGCTCGGGCCACCCGGCCGGACACGATCACCGCGGTGACCGTGAACGTGGACGAGAAGGACACCCGGGACTTGCAGCAGGAGTGGGAGCGGCGGGAGCTGCCGGTGCCGCTGACCGTGGTCGACTCGCCGTACCGGGAGATCACCCGGCCGATCCTGGATTTCGTCGCCAACACCCGCCGGGAGTCGCCGCGCGACGTGGTCACCGTCTTCATCCCCGAGTACGTGGTCGGGCGTTGGTGGGAGAACCTCTTGCACAACCAGAGCGCGTTGCGGCTCAAGACCCGGCTGCTCTTCGAACCGGGGGTGATGGTGACCAGCGTGCCGTGGCAGCTCGCCTCGACCGCGAGGAAGGACCTGGACCGGCTGGACGCCACGCTCTCCCTCGGCCCGGCCCGCGGGCCCCGGGTGGTGCCGCGCAGCGCCCTGCCGCCGGACGTCCCGCCGGTGGTCTCCGCGCCGCCCGGCGAGTCGGGGAGCGGTCGTGACTGAGCCGGTCGCGGTACCGGGCGGCCCGGAGACGGGTGGCGCGGGCGACGAGCGCGGGCTGGCCGAGGCGGAGCGGGTCGAGCTGACCGTCGGCCCGGTCGCCCCGGGCGGGCACTGCGTGGCCCGGGTGGACGGGCAGGTGGTCTTCGTCCGGCACGCGCTGCCCGGCGAGCGGGTCGTCGCCGAGGTCACCGAGGTGCACCGGGGCTTCGTCCGGGCCGACGCGGTGACCGTGCTGTCGGCCTCCCGGGACCGGGTCGAGGCGCCCTGCCCGTACGCCCGGCCGGGCCGCTGCGGCGGCTGCGACCTGCAACACGTCGCGCCCGCGGCGCAGCTGGAGTGGAAGGCCGCGGTGGTACGCGAGCAGCTGACCCGGCTGGGCGGGCTCACCGACGCCGAGCTGGACCGGCTCGGCGTCCGGGTCGAGGCGTTGCCGGGCGGGCCGCTGGGCTGGCGCTCCCGGGTCCGCTACGCGGTGGACGCGGCCGACCGGGCCGGCCTGCTCAAGCACCGCTCGCACGAGGTGGTGCCGATCGACCGCTGCCTGATCGCCCACCCGGCGATCCAGCAGCTGCCGGTGCTCAGCCCGAGCGGTACCCGCTGGCCGGACGCCGAGGCGGTGGAGACGGTCGCCTCGACCGGCGGCGACGTCTCCGTCGCGGCGGTCGTCGACGGCGTCGCCACCGAGGTGGAAGGGCCCAGCACCGTCCGCGAGGTGGCCGGCGGGCGGGACTGGACGCTGCCGGCGAGCGCGTTCTGGCAGGTCCATCCCGCGGCGGCGGACACCCTTGTCGCGGCGGTGCTGGAGCTGGTGGACCCGCGCCCCGGCGAGTCGGCCTGGGACCTCTACGGCGGGGCCGGGCTCTTCGCCGCGGCGCTGGCCGCCCGGGTCGGCGACACCGGCCGGATCACCCTGGTCGAGGCGGCCGCGCAGGGCGTCGCGGCGGCTCGGGAGAACCTACGGGACCTGCCTCGGGTCGAGGTGGTCGCGGCCCGGGTGGAGACCGCGCTGGCCCGTCGGCGGATCACCGGACCGGTCGACGTGGTGGTGCTCGACCCGCCGCGTACCGGCGCGGGCGCCCGGGTGGTCCGCGAGCTGGCCGCTGCCGGACCGCGGGCGATCGGGTACGTGGCCTGCGACCCGGCCGCCTTCGCCCGGGACGTGCGCACCTTCGCCGAGCTGGGCTGGCGGCTCGCCGCGCTGCGCGGGTTCGACCTGTTCCCGATGACCCAGCACGTCGAGCTGGTCGGGCTGCTGCTGCCGGCCGACTGAGCGCCGCTGCCGGCCCGGCGAGCTGTCGGGCTCCGAGGCTGGGCCACTAGCCTGGCGCGGTGAAGATCGTCGGATTGATGTCGGGCACCTCGTACGACGGGGTGGACGTGGTTGCCGCCGAGTTCACCGCCGAGGGGGACACCCTGTGGCTGCGACCGCTGGGGCACCGCGGCCTCGACTACGAGGCGGAGCTGCGGGCCCGGATCGGCGCGCTGCTGCCCCCGGCCGCAACCACCATCGAGGCGGTCTGCCAGCTGGACAACAGGCTGGGCGAGGTCTTCGCCGAGGCGGCGGCGGTCGGGGTGGAGCTGGCCGGCGGCGCGGCCGACGTGGTGGTCTCGCCCGGGCAGACCGTCTTCCACTGGGTGGAGCAGGGCGTGGTCCGGGGCACCCTGCAACTCGGCGCGGTGGCCCGGGTGGCCGCCCGGGTCGGCGTACCCGTGCTCAGCGACCTGCGCTCGGCGGACATCGCCGCCGGCGGGCAGGGCGCGCCGCTGGTGCCGGCCTTCGACGCGTTGCTGCTGGCCCCGGACGCCGGTGCGCCGGACGGCACGGCCGGGCCGCGGGCCGCGCTGAACCTCGGCGGGATCGCCAACCTCACGGTGGTCGCCCCGGGCGCGCCGGTGCTCGGGTACGACATCGGGCCGGCCAACGCCCTGCTCGACGCGGCGGCCCGCCGCTTCCTGGACCGGCCCTGCGACCTCGACGGCGCCCGGGCGGCGGCCGGCCGGGTGCACCCGCGCCTGCTCGACGCGCTGCTCGCCGAGCCGTACTACGCCGCGGCGCGGCCGAAGTCGACCGGCAAGGAGCTGTTCCACGCCGGGTACCTGGACGAGCGGCTGGCCGGGCTCGGCGAGCCGGTCCCGGCCGACGACGTGCTGGCCACGCTGACCGAGCTGACCGCCCGGGTGGTCGCCGCCGAGTGCGACCGGCACCGGGTGGCCGAGGTGATCGCCGCCGGCGGCGGGGTGCGCAATCCCACCCTGCGCGGCCGGCTCGCCGCGCTCGGCGCCGGCCGCTGGCGGCTGCGCACCACGGACGAACTGGGCGTGCCGGCGCAGGCCAAGGAGGCGTACGCCTTCGCGCTGCTCGGCTGGCTCTCCTGGCACGGCCTGCCCGGCGCGATCCGCTCGGTCACCGGGGCCTCCCGGGCGGCCGTGCTCGGCTCCTGGACCCCCGCCGGGCCGGGCCCGGAGGCCGGCCCGGTGGTGCCACCGCGCCGGCTGCGAATCCGCTCCTGACCGGCTGCTCAGCGCCCTGCCGCGCCCCCGTAGGTTGTCGGCCCGGGCTGCGGAGTGCCGAACGGCCGTTAGACTCTGCCCTCATGAGTGTTGAAGAGGACACGGCCAACCACGGCAGGCTGCTGGCCACGGTCCGGGGCCCGCAGGACGTCAAGCGGATGTCCACCGAACAGTTGGACATCCTCGCCGCCGAGATCCGTGACTTTCTGATCGCCAAGGTGTCCCGCACCGGCGGGCACGTCGGCCCCAACCTGGGTGTGGTCGAGCTGACACTCGCCATGCACCGCGTCTTCGACTCGCCGCGGGACCGCCTCCTGTTCGACACCGGCCACCAGGCGTACGTGCACAAGATCGTCACCGGCCGGCAGGCCGGGTTCGACCGGCTCCGCCAGCGCGGCGGCCTCTCCGGCTACCCGAGCCAGGCGGAGAGCGAGCACGACCTGGTCGAGAACTCGCATGCCTCCACCGCGCTCTCGTACGCCGACGGGCTGGCCAAGGCGTACGCGCTGCGCGGCGAGTCGCGCAGCGTGGTCGCCGTGGTCGGCGACGGCGCGCTGACCGGCGGCATGTGCTGGGAGGCGCTGAACAACATCGCCACCGCCGGCAACCCCCTCGTGATCGTGGTCAACGACAACGGCCGGTCCTACGCGCCGACCATCGGCGGGCTCGCCGACCACCTCTCCTCGCTGCGGCTCAACCCGGGCTACGAGAAGGTGCTCGACACGGTCAAGGACGCCCTCGGCTCCACCCCGCTGGTCGGCAGGCCGATGTACGAGGTGCTGCACGCGGTCAAGAAGGGCATCAAGGACGCGGTCGCCCCGCAGGCGATGTTCGAGGACCTCGGCATCAAGTACGTGGGTCCGGTCGACGGGCACGACATCGCCGCGGTCGAGTCCTCGCTGCGGGCCGCGAAGAACTTCGGCGGCCCGGTGATCGTGCACGCGGTCACCCGCAAGGGCTACGGCTACCGGCCGGCCGAGGAGGACGAGGCCGACTGCCTGCACGGCCCCGGCAGCGCCTTCGACATCGAGACCGGCAAGCTGGTCGCCGCCCCCTCGGTGAAGTGGACGCACGTCTTCGCCGACGAGCTGGTCGCGATCGCCGACGAGCGGCCCGACGTGGTGGGCGTCACCGCGGCGATGGCCGAGCCGACCGGCATCGCCGCGCTCGCCCGCAAGTACCCGGAGCGCACCTACGACGTCGGCATCGCCGAGCAGCACGCGGCCACCTCTGCCGCCGGCCTGGCGCTCGGCGGGCTGCACCCGGTGGTGGCGGTCTACGCCACCTTCCTCAACCGGGCCTTCGACCAGGTGCTGCTGGACGTGGCGATGCACAAGCTGCCGGTGACCTTCGTGCTGGACCGGGCCGGCATCACCGGCCCGGACGGGCCGAGCCACTACGGCATCTGGGACATGTCCGTCTTCGGGGTGGTGCCGGGCCTGCGGATCGCCGCGCCCCGCGACGCCGCCACGCTGCGCGAGGAGCTGCGCGAGGCGATCGGGGTCGACGACGGCCCGACCGTGGTCCGCTTCCCGACCGGCACGGTCGCCGCCGACCTGCCGGCCGTCCGCCGGGTCGGTTCGGTCGACGTGCTGGCCGAGTCCGCGCGGACCGACGTGCTGCTGGTCGCGGTCGGCGCCTTCGGTCACCTCGGCATGGAGGTCGCCGCCCGGGTCGCCGAGCAGGGCTACGGGGTCACCGTGGTCGACCCGCGCTGGGTCCGTCCGGTCCCGGCCGAGCTGGTCGAGCTGGCCGCCGGGCACCGGCTCGTGGTCTCCGTCGAGGACGGCGTACGGGTCGGCGGGGTCGGCGACGCGCTCGGCCAGGCCATGCGCGACGCCGACGTCCGGGTGCCGCTGCGCGACCTGGGCGTACCGGCGGACTGGCACCCGCACGGCACCCGGGCGCAGATCCTCACGGACCTGCGTCTCACCGCGCAGGACGTGGCCCGGGACGTCACCGGTTGGATCTCCGGGCTGGACGGCACGCCGGTCGAGCCGGTCGGGTTCACCGCCGACGACGCGGCCGCGCAGAACTGACGCGAACGACGGCGGGCGGCCCGGACGGGTCGCCCGCCGTCGCGTCGGGTGAGCGCACTACGGGCAGGATGCGCTGGGTGACAGCGACCGGTCAGCGACCGCCGACCGACCGGTACTGCGTCTTGCCCGTCCCGGCCAGGCTGAACGTCTCGGCGCGCTCCGGCTCCGGCACGACCGCCAGCCCGGGCCGTTCCACCAGCAGCGGCGTGCCCGGCGGCACCGACAGCGAGCTGTCCCGGTTGGCCCGCCAGCTGAGCACCACCAATGGCTGGCCGGGCACCGGCAGCCGGTACGTCTGCAGCGGGGCGGACCGGTCGGCCGGGGAGACCACCGGGGCACCGCCGCCGGCCGGCCGGTAGACCACCGCGGTCATCGGGCCGGTGGCGCTCTCCCAGGTGAGCTGCTCCAGCTCGGCCGGTTCGCCGCCACCGAGGGCGACCTCACCGAGTGACCGGACGGCCACCTTCGCCATCGGCCAGGACTCCGGCGCCGACTGCGGGGCGGTCCGGTCGCCCACCCGGCGCGGGAGGCTGCCGAACGGCCCCCGCTCGCCGGCCAGCACGCAGGTGTCCAACCCGGTCAGCGCCCGCTTGCCGGAGCCGGTCTCGTCGCGGACCAACGGGTAACGCGGGTCGGCGGTGCCGGTGCCCAGGTCGAGCATCCGGTCCGCGGCGCGGCCCCGAGGCAGCGACTCGGTGGCCCGCAGGGTGGCCGTCAGCGGCACCGCCCGGCAGGCCGGCACGTCGACCGCCGCGCTGATGCCGTCGCGGGTCGGCAGGGCACGACCGTCCGGCCCCAGCAGTCGCTCCACCCGGCCCGAGGTGAGGTAGCGGCGTCCGCCGGCGGTCTGCACCGGCAGCACGTCGGAGTAGACGAGGTAGCCGGGGTCGGTGTACTCGGTGGCCCGTCCGACCGTGTAGCGCTCGCCGTCGGGGGTGAGCTGCAACAGCCAGGAGGCGCTCTCGCCGGGGACGTCCGCGGCGACCAGGGCCAGCGGCGCGCCGTCCACCTCGCCGGAGAAGAGGATCCCGGAGGAGGAGAGGTGCACCCGGTCGTCCGCCGGAGACCGCCAGGCCCGCACCGCCGCGGTGACCGCGGCGGTGACCGCCGGATCGCCGGCCAGACTCCCGCGAGGCGGCCAGACCGCGAGGGAGCCGTCCAGGCTGTCGTAGCCGACGCGCAGGTCGGCGGGTTGCCGGTCGGCGACCGGACCGCAGGCCGTCGTGGCCAGCAGCACGGCCAGCAGCGCGGTGGCCAGCTTGCCGCGCCCGCGGACTCGAGCCACCTGTACGCCCCCGATCGCTCGACCCTGATGTCGGAAGCGTCATAGTACGAGATGTCCGACCAGGGTGGCGCGGCACCTCGTACCGGGTCGACCGCGCACACCGGACGGTGCACCACAAAGGACCGACGCGGTGGCTTTAGTGCTTTTTCGGCGCTCGGGTAGACTCCGCCGACTGTGACGCCTGCCGAGCCCCGCGCCGAGTCCGTTCCGGAGACCGACGCCGCCGCGGGTGTCCCCACCGCCCTCGCCACGCGGACCGCGACCATCGAGGCGCCGTCGGGAACCGCCGCCGGTAACGGCCGGGCCCCGGTGGACGACGCCGCGCGGTCCGGGGCGACCCCGACCGCCGACGACGCCGGTACGCCCACGCCCGAGCCCCGGCGCCGGTGGACCCGCCGCCGGCAGGACCTCGCGGTCTACGGGCTCTTCCTGCTCGCCGCGCTCTGGGTGACCAGCCGGATCTGGGTGGACCCCGCCGGCCGGGTGGCCTCGCTCTACAGCAGCGACCCGGCGCAGGTGCAGTTCTTCCTCGCCCACTCCGTGCGGGTGGTGCTGCACGGTGAGTTCCCGTTCTACACCGAACAGTTCAACTACCCCGACGGCGTGAACCTGATGGCCAACACCGCCGTCCTCGCGCTCGGCATCCCGATGGTGCCGATCACACTGCTCTTCGGCCCGGCGGTCTCCTTTGTGGTGCTGGTCACGCTCGGTCTCGCCGGCACCGCCGCCGCCTGGTACTTCGTGCTCTCCCGGCACCTGGTCCGCACCCCACTGGCCGCGGCCGTCGGCGGCTGGTTCTGCGGGTTCTCGCCGGCGATGCTCTCGCACGCCAGCTGGCACCCGAACATCATCAGCCAGTTCCTGCTGCCGTTCATCGTGTGGCGGGTGTTGGTGCTCACCCGGTCCCGCCGGCCGCTCCGGGACGGGACGCTGCTGGCCCTGCTGGTGACCGCGCAGGCGTTCATCAACGAGGAGATCCTGCTCTTCACCGCGCTGGCCTGCGGGGTCTTCCTGCTCGCCGTGCTCGTCCAGGAGCCGGCCCGTTGGTCGGCGGCGTGGCGTCCGCTGGGCGCCGGGCTGGCGACCTGCGCGCTGCTGGCCGGGGCGCTGCTGGCCTACCCGCTCTACATCCAGTTCGCCGGGCCGATGGCCTACCACGGGCTCAGTGACGCGGTGCGGGACTACGGCAACGACATCGCCGCCTTCTTCGCCCCGGGCTCCCCGACGCTCGGCGGCCACCAGCGGGCCAACATCAACCTCGCCCCGAACTACTCGGAGGAGAACGCCTTCTTCGGCTGGAGCCTGGCCCTGCTCTCCGTCGGCATCGTCGTCTGGCTGCGCCGGGAACTGCTCGTCCGCGCCCTCGCCGCGACCGGCGTCTTCTTCGCCGTGCTCTCCCTCGGCGAGCGGGTCTCCTGGTGGGACCGGGAGCTGTTCACCGGCCCGTGGGAATGGCTGGTCCATCTGCCGCTGCTCGACGCGGTGGTGCCGACCCGGTTCGGCCTGATCACCACCGTGGTGATCGCGATGCTGCTGGCCCTCGCCGTCGAGCGCGCCTGGTCGCTGCGCCCGGCCGACCGACGTACGGTGCGGACGCTCGCCGTCGCCGGCCTGGTGCTCGCGCTGCTGCCGATCGCGCCGATGCCGCTGCGGGTGGTCTCGCGCCCGCCGGTGCCGGACTTCATCACCGCCGACCGGTGGCGGGCGTACGTGGGGCCGGACCAGACGCTGGTGCCGATCCCGGTGCCCAGCATGGGCAACACCCACGGCATGCGCTGGGCGGCCGCCACCAACCTCGACTTCAAGATTCCCGGCGGCTACTTCCTCGCACCGCGCAACGGCAACACCGGTGACCCGGGCCGGTTCGGCGGCCGACCCAGCGGAGTGGGCCAGCTGCTGGAGGAGGTGGCCACCACCGGCCGCACGTCCAAGCTGGACGACCGGCAGCGCCGACGGTCGCTGGACGAGCTGCGGCACTGGCGGGCGGCGATCCTGGTGCTGCCGGTGCGCCAACAGAACGCGGAGCCGTTGCGGCGTACCGTCGAGCAGCTGGTCGGTCCGGGCCGCCGTGAGCTGGACGTCTGGGTCTGGGACGTGCGGGCGCTGACCGACCGCGCGCTCTGATGGCCACCGGGACGACCGCCCGGACCGAGGTCGAGGCGGAGCCGCGCCGACCGCGTGGCCCGGCCTGGACGCCGGACGCGCTGGTGGTCGCCGGCTACCTCGGCCTGGCGTTGCTGCTCACCAGCGGCCAGTGGCGCCACCCGGGCCGGCTCTTCCACCAGGCGGGCGACCAGGTCCTCTTCGAGTGGATGCTGGCCCGGGCGGCCCGAGCCGTGGTCGGCTTGGAGAACCCGCTCTACAGCACCGCGTTGAACGCGCCGGACGGGGTCAACCTGATGGCGAACACCTCGGTGCTCGGCCTCGGAGTGCCGCTGACCCCGGTCACCCTGCTGTTCGGCTCGCAGGCCGCGTTCACGGTGGCGGTGCTCTGCTGCCTGGCCGGCACCGCCACCGCCTGGTACGTGCTGCTGCGCCGCCGCCTGGTCGGCTCCCGGGCCGCCGCCGCGGTGGGCGGACTGTTCTGCGGTTTCGCCCCGGGCATGGTGTCGCAGGCCGGCGCGCACCTGCACATGGCCGCCCAGTTCCTGGTGCCGGCGATCCTGGCCGTGGTGTTCCGGCCCGCGGGCGGCCGGGTGACCCGGCCCGGGATCTGCCTCGGCCTGCTGGTCACCTGGCAGGTCTTCCTCGGCGAGGAGGTGCTGGTCTTCCTGGCCCTCGCCGCCGGGGTGTTCGTCGTCGGGTACGCGCTCGCCGACCCCGCCGAGGCGCGCCGGGCGGCACCCGCACTGCTCGGCCGGCTCGGCGTCGGCGCCGCGGTGGCGGGTGTGCTGCTGGCGTACCCGCTCTGGTTCCAGTTCCTCGGCCCGCAGCACTACCGGGGGATGGCCTTCAACGCGTACGGCTACCAGCTCGACGCCGCGTCGTTCACCGCCGCCGCCCGGCAGACCGTGGTCGGCGACGACTACCTGCCGGGGCTGCTCTCGCCGAACCCGACGGAGGAGAACTCGTTCTTCGGGCCCGGGCTGCTGGTGCTCACCGTGGTCATCGTCATCTGGCTCCGGCGGCGACCGCTGGTCCGCGCCCTGGCCGGCTGCGGGCTGATCTTCGCCCTGCTGTCGCTGGGCGCCGAGATCCGGGTGAACGGGGCGGACACCGGCGTCCCCGGCCCGTACCGGCTGGTGGCCGGACTGCCGCTGCTCGACCTGGCGGTGCCGGCGCGCTTCCCGCTGGTCTGCGTGCCGGTGCTGGGAATCCTGCTCGCCCTCTCCCTGGAGCGGGTCCGCGAAATGCGCCCCGCACCGGCCCGGCCCGGCGTACCGGTGCGGCTGCTCTGGGCCGGGGCGGTGGCCGCCGCGCTGCTGCCGCTCACGCCGACCCCGATCCGTACCGTGCCGACCGCCCCGGTCCCGCCGTTCGTGACCGACGGCGGGTGGCGGGCGTACGTGCCGGCCGGCCGGACGCTGGTCGCGGTGCCGCCGGTCACCGGTGCGGCCTTCAGCCCGGCGATGTTCTGGTCGGCGCGCACCGGGCTGGCGTTTCCGGCCCCGGGCGGATACTTCATCGGCCCGAGCGCCCGCGACGACCCGTCGGCGCGCTGGGGTGCCCCGGACCGGCCCACCGCCGTGTTGCTGCGGCGGGTCGCCGAGACCGGGGAGGTGCCGGTGATCACCGATGCGGATCGTCAGCAGGCCGTGGCGGACCTGCGGCACTGGCGGGCCGCGGTTGTGGTGCAGGGTGTGCTGATCCACGGTGATCCGGTCCGCCGGGCCGTCGACGACCTGCTCGGGCCGGGCCGTGAGATCGACGGCGCGCTGGTGTGGGACGTCCGCGACCGGGTGAGCTGACGCGTCCCCGATCGGGTCGGCCGACCCGGCCGCCGGCCCGTGGAGGGCCGGCGGCCGGGCGGGGGACCGGCTAGCCGACCAGAGGCCGGACGTCCCAGAGCCAGACGTCGTCGACCCGCTGCGGCGGGCCGAGCAGGCCGGTCATCAGCTCCCGCAGCACCGCCTCCCGGGGATGCGCCCCGAGCACCACCACCGACCCCCGCCACCAGCGCAGGTCCTCGACCGCCTGCCGGCGGTTCTCGTCGGTGAGCGGCGGCACGGTGCCGGAGTCCATGGTGGAGTAGATGAGGGTGCTGGTGGGGCGGTTCGGCGCGCCGAAGACGCCCTCACCCTTCTCGTTCGGGCCGATGAAGTAGCCGCCGGGGACCGGGAACTCCTGCCCCGTCAGCGCGCTCCAGCGCAACGTCGGCAGCCCGTGCACGTTGCTCGGGATCGGCACCGGCACCAGGGTCCGTCCGGCGGGGACGTACGGCCGCCAGCCGCCGGCGGTGATGAAGTGCGGCGGCGGCTCCACCGGCTGGGCGGGCAGGGGCCGGGGCACCAGCGGCAGCACGGCGAGCGTGATCGCCGCGTACCCCACCGGGCGCAGCCAGCGCCGCCCGGTCGACGCGGGCGCGGCGACCTCGGACGAGGGTCCGTCGTCGGCGTCGGCGGGCTCGCCGGTGCGCTGGGCGGGCACCCGCACCCGGCCGGCGGCCGGACGCCCGGCGCGGGCCGCCGCGTCCCAGGCCAGTGCGAGCAGCACGCCCACCGCCCCGGCGACCACCAGGGTCAGCCGGGTCGGCATCATCATCTCGACCAGCGGCAGGTCGTCCGAGATGTAGTGCCACGGGCCGTACACCCCGGTCTCCACACCGCCCAGCCGCACTCGCGGCCCGATCGCCGCGACGCTGAAGACCACGACCAGCACGGCCAGGATCCGGGCAACCAGCGACCGGCGGACCAGCAGCACCAGGGCCGCCAGGGCCACCAGCACCAGCGGCCAGCCGAACCAGGTGTTCTGCTCGGTCAGGCCGATGGTCTGCTCGACGGCGGGATCGCCCGCCACGGTGTCCCGGGCGAAGGTGACGAAGGCGGCCAGGTCCTCCCCCCAGTTGTGGAACACCCCGCCCTGCAACCCCCGGTAGGACTGTGGCCCGTTGAACTGGAACCAGATCGGGTAGGCGGTGAGCAGCAGGGCCAGTCCGCCGCCGACGCCGAGCGCGGCGGCGAAGGGACCGGCCGCGGCCCACGCCGCCCTCGGCCGCTGCACGGCGTACGCCAGCACGACGACCAGGCAGGCCAGCGCGGTCAGCAGCAGCATCTCCTCGTTGATGAAGATCTGGTACGCCACCAGCAGGCCGAGCACCAGCCCGTTGCGCCGCCACCGGCCCGGCTCGCCGAGCCGCAGCACCCGCAGGACGATCAGCGGAAGCAGGAAGTTGGAGACGAAGTTGGGCTGCCCGTTGGCATGGTGCACGATGCCGGGCGCGAAGCCGAGGAAGGCGCCGCCGACGAAGGCCGCCGCGCGCGAGCGCACCAGGTGCCGGGAGAGCACCCAGTAGCTGGTGCCGGCGGTGGCGGCCAACGCGCCGCCCAGATAGAGCGCGTACATCACCTGCGGGCCGAGCAGCATGGTCAGCGGCGCCAGCGGCAGGGTCACCCCGAGCAGCGAGGTGTTGGCCATCATGTTCACCCCGTCCGGGGCGTTCTGCCGGGCCGTGAAGAGCGGGTTCTCCAGGTGCCGCACCGAGTACGCGCCGTGGGCGAAGAGCCACTCGAACCAGCTGTGGTCGGTGGGCAGGTGCGAGGAGACGCGGCCCTGCACGTCTCCCCAGTAGTTGAGGCAGACGAGAACGCCGAGCAGCACATAGGCTCCGAGAGCCAACAGGTCGGCGCGAGCCGGTCGGCGTCGAGGCCGCCGCGACGGCCGGACCTCGACCAGGTCGGCTTCGGCAACGGGATTCAGTGAGGGATCTACCACCGGCACAGCCACGACGCGCCATCGTACAGGCGGCGGTGCGTCGCATTTGCCGGGCAGGTACGTCCACGGCCGGTTTGCCAGGGGTGCGGTTGCGGTAGGTGACGGAGGGACGGCGGATGGCGGTCATCGACCTGGGCGAACTGCGCGAGGGCCCGGCAACGAACGCGCCCGAGCGCCGCCTTCCGCCCATCGGCCGTCCACTGCGGATCGTCCTGGTGCTGGTGTTCGTGCTGGCGACCGTGGCCGGGGCCGAGTCCGTCGCGGGCCGGGTCAGCGCGGTCGTGCCGGGGTCGCCCACCGCCGAGGCGTTCCTCGCCGGCGACCTGCTTCTCATCTCGCAGCCGGTCCAGGGGGTGACCGACCGCAACCGCGAACTGCTCGCCTACCCGCTGCCGGATCGGGCGAGCCGCGCCGGGCAGCGACCCGCGCCCCTGTGGCGGATCCCGCTGCCGTTCACCGGCGAATTCGGGCGGGTCCAGGCCGGCAGCGGCGCGCTGGTCCTCTACGCCGGCGGTCAGGACGGCGAGCCCGAGACGATCGCGCTGGACGCGCAGACCGGTCAGGTCCGGTGGCGGCAGCCCGGGTTCGGCTGGCTCGACGCAGCAGGGCGGGTCTTCCTGGAGATGCCGCCCGGTCCCGATTCGGCGACCGTCCAGATGGTGGACGTCCGCTCGGGTCGTCCGTTCTGGTCGGCACCCAGTACGCCGCCGGGAGCTCAGTTCCGGATCCGGGGCGCTGTGATCGACCGGGTCGTGCTGGTCCGGCCCGGGGGCGAGGTGGAGGTGCGTGACGCCGCGACCGGCGACGTGCTGCGCCGTGCCGACCTCGACCTCGCCGTGTCGCCGGAGGAACAGCCGGTCCAGATGATCGACGACCTGCTGCTGACCGGCCGCGACCAGGGGGCCCGGCCAACCCCCGGTGACCGGCGGCCGTCGCTGTCCGGGTACGACCTGGACCGGCTGGAGCCGCTCTGGACGGTCGAGCTGGCAACGACGCCATACCTGATGTCCTGCGGGAAGGTGCTCTGCGCCTACCTGCGGTCCGGCGGGATCCAGGCGCTCGACCCGGCGACGGGCGCGGTGCGTTGGAGCTCGTCGGAGTGGGCGTTCGTGCTCGCCGCCGAAGCGGACCGGCTGCTCGTCCTGCGCGAGCAGGAGATCAGCGGCAGGTTCGCGGTGCTGGACGCCGGCACCGGGCGGTTGGTCGCCGACCTGGGTACGTGGCAGCTGGTGTCGTCGAACGACCCGGACGCCCCGATCCTCGGCATCCGGCTGGCCGCGGACGGCCGGCTGGTCGTCGCCGAGTTGGACGTCGCCGCCGGGCGCGCCCAGCTCCTCGACGTGCTCACCGGCGCGGCCGGCAGCTGCCAGGCCGGCCAGGGCGCCCTGGTGTGCCGGCGGCTGGACGGGTCGTTCGGCACGTGGCGGTGGCGGAAATGAGCAGTGGGCCGACGATCGAGCTGGGCGAGCTGCGCCATGAGCCGGAATCGCAGGCGCTGCCCCGGCCGCCCCGGGGCGCCGGCCGCCCGCTGCGCTGCGCGTTGGTGCTGCTGCTCGTGCTCGCCGGCCTCGCGGCCAGCGCCCCGGTGCAGAGCCGCAGCGCCGTGGTGGTGGTGCCGGCCCGGCTCGGAGCGGAGGCGTTCGTCGCCGGGGACCTCTTCGTGCTCGTCGAGCCGACCGTCGAGCAGGGGCGGCAGCGGCGGCTGGCCGCCTACCGGCTGCCCGGCGGGGAGCCGGCCTGGCAGGCGCCGCTGCCGGTGAACGGCCGATTCTGGATGGTCACCGCCCTGGCCGAAACGCTGCTGGTCAACGGCTACGGCGCCACGTCGGACGGCGCGGCCAACGTGACCACGGTGGTGGACCGGGCGACCGGCGCGCTTCGGTGGCAGCAGCCGGACGGCGCGGTGGAGCTGGCCGACGGCAACCTGCTGCTCGCTTCGGGCGACTGGGACCGGGCCGGCACGCTGCGCGCCGTCGACAGGTGCTGCGGCACGGTGCGCTGGCGCGCCGACGTCGAACCGGGGGAGGTGAACCTGCGGTTCACCGAGGCGAGGGCGGACCGCATCGTCCACAACAATGCGGCCGGCCGGGTCGAGGTGCGCGACGCCACTACCGGGGCGGTGCTCGTCACGAAGGACCTGTGGGGCCCGGCGGACGGGCGGCCGCAGAGCGTGCAGGTGGTCGGCGACCTGCTGCTCACCATCGGCGGCACGCCGCCGGTGGTCAACGCCTACGGGCTGGACCGGCTGGAGCGGCGCTGGCGGACGCCGGTCGACCAGGCCCTCTACGCGATGGACTGCGGCCGGGTGATCTGCCTGCAGACCCGCTCCGGCGGGCTACGGACGCTGGACGCGGCAACCGGGCGGCCGGGCTGGACGGACGACCGGTGGGCCTCGGTGACGCCGAGTCACGGCCAGCTGATAGCCAGCGCGCAGAGCAGCGCCGGACCGGGCACCGAGGACCTCAGCCTGCTCGACGCGACGACCGGCCGGGTGATCGGTGAGCTGGGCCGGTGGGATCTGGCCCGGCCGGCCCACCTGGACGACCCGGTGATCGGGCTGCGCCGGCACCCGGACGGGGGCCTGCTCGTCGCCGAACTGGACCTCTCCACCGGCACGGTCCGGCCGCTGGACGTGCTCACCGACGCCGCCGGGGACTGTCAGACCGGCGGCGACCGGCTGATCTGCCGGCGGCCGGACGGATCGTACGGACTGTGGCAGCTGCACCGGTAGCTCGCGGTCCGGCCGGCTGCGGGGTCGGCGGATCAGCCGGCGCGGGGGCGATCACCAGTTGGGCTGCGCCGGCGCCGGGGGCAGCGGCACCCCGGGCGGGCGGATGACGTACGCCACCCCGCCGCTGCCGCGCTGCCACACCGCCTCGAACCGGCCCCGGTCCACCGTCCGCCGCACCGCCTCGTCGTCCGGCGCGTACGGGTCGTTGAGCACCGGGTCCCCGCTCGGGGAGAAGCCGACCAGCACCATCAGATGCCCCCGGGTGTCGTAGTCGAGCCCGGGCACCTCGCCGGCGGTGAACGCGGCGGAGACCACCAGCGGGATGCCGGCGGCGATGAACGCCTCCGCCTCGGCCAGCGAGCGCAGCCGGGTGACGAACGCGTCGACCCCGTGCAGCCCGGCGTACGCCGTGTTGAAGGGCCAGTTGCCGGCGCCGGCGTAGGCGTGGTCGAAGCAGTGCCGGGCGGCGTGCACCACCAGTGGCCGGGGACCAGGCGGGTCGACCCAGGCGTAGCGCTCGGCGGGCGGCGCGGCGCCCCAGTAGGCGAGCACCATCGAGGTGCAGGTGGGGCTGCACCACGAGTCACCCCCGCCGCCCCACTGCGGGTAGGTCCCGGCGTGCAGCCGCTGGGAGTACCGCGGCACCGCCAGCACGACCCCGTGGGCGGTGCGCCGCCCCGGCTCCGTGGCGGACGTCGGGTCGCGCCGGTCGGATGCGCCGTCCGGGCCGGCCACCGTGTCCAGGCCGGCGGCTGTGTCCGGGCCGGCCGTCACGTCCGGGCTGGCGGCCGTGTCCGGGCCGGAGGCGACCGCGCCCACGGTACGCAGCACCGGGGTCAGCGTGCTGCCGGCCGGCCGGAGCAGGGTCACCCGCACCTGCCAGCCGGTGACCGTGGCCCCGGTGACGACCAGCGTGTCGGTGGCCACCCGGGCGGCCCCGTCGCGCTGCCCGGGCACCGACGTCGGCCGTAGCGCCCGGTCGTCGGCCGCCCAGCGGCCCAGCACGTACCAGCCGGTGGCCGGGGCGTCGTCGTGCCAGCCGCGCAGCTCGACCTCGATCCAGCAGCCCTCGGGGGCGAGCGCGGTCCAGGACGGGACCACCTCGCCGACGGCGAAGCCGACCGGCACCGGCGGCGCGGTCCAGCGGCCCCACTCGTACCGCCGGTCGTCGTCGTCCGGCCCGGGCCGGGTCGTCGGGACACCGTCCGGCTCGGCCAGCAGCAGCCCGCCCGCTTCGCCACGCAGCCCCTCGGTGGTGCCGGACGCCAGGTCGGCCGGGAAGCGGAACCCGCGGTAGACGATGTCCCGGGGCCGGGGCGGGGCTGCTGCGGTCATCTGCGCGTCCGTCCGTCGAGGTGGCTGGCCGCCGGACAGCATCGCGTAAGCCGGTGGGCTTCGGCAACGGTGGGTGGAGCTGCGCGGCGAGGGACGCTGGTTTGGTGGCCGGCACTAGGTTGTCGGGGGTCAGTAGCGAGGAGGCCGGCATGCGGGTACTGGTGGTGGAGGACGAGCGCAACCTCGCCGACGCGATCGCGCGGGGGTTGCGCAAGCGGGGCATGGCGGTCGACGTCGCCTACGACGGCGATGCCGGGCACGAACTGGCCTTCGTCACCCGGTACGACGTGGTGGTGCTGGACCGGGACCTGCCCGGTGTGCACGGCGACCAGATCTGCGCCGACCTGGCCGCCTCGGGTGCGTTGACCCGGGTGTTGATGCTCACCGCCAGCGGCACGGTGGCGGACCGGGTCGAGGGGTTGCAGCTGGGCGCGGACGACTACCTGCCCAAGCCGTTCGCCTTCGACGAGCTGGTCGCCCGGGTGCAGGCGCTGGGCCGACGGGCCACCCCGGCCGCGCCGCCGGTGCTCTCGGTGGCCGACCTGGTGCTGGATCCCGCCCGGCGGGTGGCCACCCGGGGCGGCGTGCCGGTCGAGCTGACCAACAAGGAGTTCGGGGTGCTCGCCGAGCTGCTCAAGGCACGCGGCGCGGTGGTCTCCAGCGAGGAGCTGCTGGAGCGGGTCTGGGACGCCAACACCGACCCGTTCACCACCATCGTCCGGGTCACCGTGATGACGCTGCGCAAGAAGCTCGGCGATCCGCCGCTGATCGAGACGGTGGTGGGCGCCGGCTATCGGACGGCCGAGGTGACCCCGTGACCCGGCGGCTGAGGCCGACGCTGCGGCTGCGGCTCACCCTGCTCAACGGGGTGCTGCTGGTCGGTGCCGGCGCGATCCTGGTGCTGCTCGCCTGGCTGCTGGTCCGCGACGCGCTGCGCCCGACCGACGAGCTGCTGCCCGGCACCACCGTGGTGCTCGCCGACGGCCGCGCGCTGGACGCCGCCGAGTGGCAACGGCAGCTGGTCGACGCGGCCTCCGGCGAGCTGCTGGCCAAGGGCCTGGTGGCGCTGCTGGCGATCAGCGTGGTGGGGGTGGCCGGCGCGTACGCGGTGGCCGGGCGGGCGCTGCGCCCGCTGCACCAGGTCACCGCCACCGCCCAGCGGCTGGGGGAGGCCACCCTGGACCAGCGGATCGGTTACTCGGGGGCGGACGACGAGGTGGCCGAGCTGGCGAAGACCTTCGACGCGATGCTGGACCGGATCGCCGCCGCGTTCGAGGCCCAGAAGCGGTTCGTGGCCAACGCCTCGCACGAGCTGCGCACCCCGCTCGCGGTGATGCGGACCGAGATCGACGTGACGCTCAGCGACGACGAGGCGGACATCGCCGAGTACCGCCGGATGGCCACCGTGGTCAGGGACGCCTCGGAGCGGGCCAACGGGCTGGTCGACGCGCTGCTGGTGCTGGCCCGCAGCGAGGCCCAGGCCGGTCGCCGACTCGGCCGGCGTACCGAGTGCGACCTGGCCACCGGCACCGCGAACGCGCTCTCGGCGATGCGCCGGGAGGTGGAGCGGATCGGGCTGCGGGTGCAGACGTCGCTGGAGCCCGCCCCGGTGGTCGGCGACCCGGGCCTGCTGGACCGGCTGGCCGGCAACCTGATCGAGAACGCGGTCCGCTACAACCACCTGCACGGGCGGCTCTGGGTGCGGACCGGCTCGGACGGCGCGCGCTCCTGGCTGGTGGTCGGGAACACCGGTTTCGAGGTCGATCCGGCGGACGTGCCGGGGCTCTTCGAGCCGTTCCGGCGCGGCGGGCGGGAGCGTACCGGCGCCCGCGGCTCCGGCCTGGGGCTCTCCATCGTCCGGGCGGTCTGTGACGCGCACGGCGGCACCGTGCACGTGGTCGCCCAGCCCGGTGGCGGCCTCGAGGTGACGGTCACCCTGCCGTCGGCCGACGTGGTTCCGGCGGTCGCCGTGCCGGTCGAGGGGCGGGGTGGGTCGGAGCCGGCCACCGGGCGCTGACCGGCCGACGGGAGCTGCGGGCGGCCGGGGGTTGCGGGCCGCGGGCACGGCTGCGAAGATCGTCGGCGTCAGCCTGACGACCGAGAGGGGGTGTGGTTGATGTCCACCATGACCAGTCCCGCGCCCCGCTCCGGCCACCGCTGACCCTGCCGGCACTGCGGAGCGCGGTCATCCAGCTCGAAGGAGCGACCGTGAGCGTACGGATCCACAACATCGGCATCGACTGCCACGACACCTACGCCCTGGCCGGATTCTGGGCCCAGGTCTTCGACTGCCCCCGCCAGCCCGACGACTTCCCCGGCGACCCCGAGGCCATGCTGCTGCCGCCCGGGGGTCCGGAGGTGCTCTTTCTCGCCGTGCCGGAGGACAAGGTGGTGAAGAACCGGCTCCACCTGGACCTGGAACCGACCGACCGGACCCGGGACGAAGAGGTCGAGCGGCTGCTCGCCATCGGCGCCACGCAGGTCGCCGACCACCGCCGCTCCGACGGCTCGGGGTGGGTCCTCATGGCCGACCCGGAGGGCAACGAGTTCTGCGTGTTGCGCAGCGCCGGCGAGCGGGCGGCGACGTCGGCTGCCACGGCGGCGCCGGCGGCCGAGTGACGCCGGCTTTTTCGTGACCGGCTCGACCCGCGAGCGCGGGACGGCCTGACGCGGCGGGGCCCCTGCCACCGAATGGTGGCAGGGGCCCCGTGTCGGCTCCGGCTCAGCCGCGCTTCTCGATCTCGCCACGCATCGTGACGAAATCGGCCTTGGCCTTCTCGGCGGAGCTGAAGAAGACCACGACCGCGCCGACACTGCCCTTGTCGGCCCAGACGCAGACGCCCAGCGGCGCGCTCTCGGCCTTGCCGTCGCCACAGCGGGCCTCGCCGCCCAGCGGACCAGCCTCCACCGGGGTCATCTCCTTGACGCCGAGCTCGGTACCGAGGCCGGTGACCACGTCGTCGAGTTCCTTCTTCGGATCGGCCATCAGCCCGGAGACGCCGATCACCATCACCAGGTCCTGCTTGGCCGGGTCGCCGTAGAAGGCGCCGACCGCGCTGGTCTCGTTCTGCGCCGTCTTCTTCATTTCGGCGACCATCTGGTCGGAGAGCGACTTCAGCTCCGGGTCGGTGATCTTGGGTCGCCCGGCGAGCGTGGCCGGGGCCTCCACCCGGGTCCGGCTCGCCTCGACGCCCTCGCTCACCTCGTCCTTGAGGCCGAACCAGGCGACGGCGGTGCCGCCCAGGCAGAGCAGCAGCACCACGGCGACCGCGATCAGGATGATCCGGCCGGTGCGCGACTTCTTCGGCGGCGGGGGGACCGAGCCGGACGGGTCACCGCCGTACGTCTGACCGGGCTGGGGTCCGAAGCCGTCCTGCTGCGGCGGCGGGTAGCCACCGGGCTGCTGGGCGGGCGGGTAGGCGTCCGGCTGCCGCTGCGCCGGCGGGTAGCCCCCCGGCTGCTGCGACCCCGGGTAGCCCCCCTGCTCGCCCGGGTACCCGCCCTGCTGCGGCCCCGGGTATCCGCCCTGCTGCGGACCGGGGTAGCCGCCGCGCTGCGGTTCCGGGTATCCGTGCTGCTGCGGTCCCGGGTAGCCGCCCTGCTGCGGCCCGGGGTGGCCGCCCTGTCCGGGGTAGCCGCCCTGCTGTGGTCCGGGGTGGCCGCCCTGTCCGGGGTAGCCCCCCTGCTGCGCCGCGGGGTAGCCGCCCTGCTGGGGCGGGGGGTAACCGCCCGGCTGGCGGGGCGGTGGGTATGAACCCTGCCCGGAGGGCGGGGGGTAGGAGTCGTCGGGCGGGTAGGACATGGGTCAGCTCCTGGTCAGAAAAGCAGAACGCGTGATGTTAGCCAGCCAGGTGCCCGTGCCGCTGTCCCTGAACGGCCGGTCGTCCGCCGGATCCGCCGCCGAGCGCAGAAACGATCGCGGTGGCCGGCGACGTCCAGAGGACGCTGCCGGCCACCGCGATGCCGGGGGAGCGGGGTGGGATCAGGCGCGCAGGCTCGCCGCCCCGAGCGGCAGGAACCGCTGGCCGGTGACCCGTTCGGCAGTGCCGGTCCGGTCCAGGTACGGCGTGACGCCGCCCAGGTGGAACGGCCAGCCGGCACCGAGGATCATGCACAGGTCGATGTCCTGCGCCTCGGCGACGACGCCCTCGTCGAGCATCAGCCGGATCTCCTGGGCCAGCGCGTCGAGCGCGTTCTGCCGTACCTGCTCGGCGGTGAGTGGCTGGTCACCGACCACGAGCAGCTTGGCGACCTCCTCGTTGATCCGGTCGTCGACCACGATCGGCTGGCCGGAGTCCGCGATCCGCTTGAGGTTCTCGCTCACCCCGAACCGGTCCGGGAACGCGGCGTGCAGGGTCCCGCCCACGTGGTACGCGACCGCCGGGCCGACGAGCTGGAGCAGGGCGAGGGGGCGCATCGGCAGACCCAACGGGTCCAGCGCGCTGTTCGCCACGTCCAGCGGAGTGCCGGCGTCGACGGCGGCGAACACCGTGCCGAGGAAGCGGGTGAGCAGCCGGTTGACCACGAACGCCGGGGCGTCGGAGACCAGCACCGAGGACTTCTTCAGCTGCTTGCCGACCGCGAACGCGGTGGCCAGGGTGGCGTCGTCGGTCCGCTCGCCCCGGACGATCTCCAGCAGCGGCAGCACCGCGACCGGGTTGAAGAAGTGGAAGCCGACCACCCGCTCCGGGTGCTCCAGCTCCTCGGCCATGGCGGTGACCGAGAGCGAGCTGGTGTTGGTGGCGAGCACGGCCTCCGGCTTGACGATCTTCTCCAGCTCGGCCCAGACCTGCTTCTTGACGGCCAGGTCCTCGAAGACCGCCTCGATGACGAAGTCCGCGTCGGCGAAGACTCCCTTGTCGACCGACCCGCTGACCAGCCCGTACAGCTTGGCGGCGGTGCCCTTGTCCATCCGGCCCTTGCTGACGGCCTTCTCGATCTGGGTGTGCACGTAGCCGACGCCCTTGTCCACCCGGGACTGGTCCAGGTCGGTCATCACGACCGGCACCTGGAGACGGCGGGCGAAGAGCAGCGCGAGCTGGCTGGCCATCAGACCCGCGCCGACGATGCCCACCTTGGTGACCGGGCGGGCCAGGCTCTTGTCCGGCGCGCCGGCCGGCCGCTTGGCCCGCCGCTGCACCAGGTCGAAGGCGTACAGGCCGCTGCGCAGCTCCTCGGAGAAGACCAGGTCGGCGAGCGCCTCGTCCTCGGCGGCGGTGCCGGCGGCGAAGTCCCCGTCCTTCGCCGTCTCCAGCAGGTCCAGCGCCTTGTACGCGGCCGGGACCGCGCCGTGCAGCCGCTGGTCCAGGGTCTGCCGGGCAAAGTAGAGCACGCCCGCCCACATGTCCTTGTCGACCTCGGGCCGGGTCACGGTGAGCTCACCGCGCACCACCCCGGCGGCCCACTCCAGCGAGCGCTCCAGGAAGTCGGCCGGCTCCAGCAGCACGTCGGCGATGCCCAGCTCGGCGGCCTGCTTCGGCTTGAGCATCTTGTTCTGCATCAGCGGGTTCTGGATGATCACCTGGGTCGCCGCCGGGATGCCGATCAGGTTCGGCAGCAGCTGGGTGCCGCCCCAACCGGGGACCAGGCCGAGGGAGACCTCGGGCAGCGCGAGAGCCGCCGCGCCCCCGGAGAGCGTCCGGTAGTGGCAGTGCAGCGCGAGCTCCAGGCCACCGCCCATCGCGGCGCCGTTGACGAACGCGAAGGTCGGCACGGTGCTGTCCTTGAGCCGGGCGAAGACCCGGTGGCCGAGCCGGCCGATCTCCAGCGCCTGCGCGCGGTCCGCCAGCAGCGGCAGGCCGGTGATGTCCGCGCCGACGCAGAAGATGTACGGCTTGCCGGTGACCGCGACGAACGCCGGGTCCGCCGCGAGGGCCGCGGTGATCGCCTCGTCCAGGCTGGTCAGCCCGGCCGGGCCGAAGGTGTTCGGCTTGGTGTGGTCGAAGCCGTTGTCCAGGGTGATCAGGGCGGCGGGGCGGTCCAGGCCCGGCACGGCCACCTGGCGCAGCAGCGCCCTGGTGACGACCTCGTTCGGTGCGGCGAGCGCGCTCACTTGTTGCCCTCCCCCTGAGCCGGCTTGCCGGACTCCGTCCAGTGCGGGTTCTCCCAGATCACGGTGCCGCCCATGCCGATGCCGATGCACATCGCGGTGAGGCCGTAGCGGACCTCGGGCTGCTCGGCGAACTGCCGGGCGAGCTGGGTCATCAGCCGCACCCCGGACGAGGCGAGCGGATGCCCGATGGCGATCGCGCCGCCCCACTGGTTGACCCGCGGGTCGTCGTCGG
Source organism: Micromonospora sp. NPDC093243 (assembly GCF_044753725.1). NCBI lineage: Bacteria > Bacillati > Actinomycetota > Actinomycetes > Micromonosporales > Micromonosporaceae > Micromonospora > Micromonospora sp. NPDC093243. The sequence continues at coordinate 730,115 of NZ_JBIVNT010000003.1, forward strand.
CGATGCCGAAGTGGTCCAGGAAGGCGAGCACCTGCACGGCGAACGCCTCGTTCAGCTCGAAGAGGCCGATGTCGTCGATGCTCAGCCCGGCGATGCGCAGCGCCTTCTCGGTCGACGGGATCGGGCCGACGCCCATCACCTCCGGCTCCACCCCGACGAAGCCGTACGAGACCAGCCGCATCGCGACCGGCAGGCCCAGCTCGCGGGCGGTCGCCTCGTCGGCGAGCAGGCTGGCGGTCGCGCCGTCGTTCAAGCCGGCCGCGTTGCCCGCGGTGACCTTGCCGTGCGGGCGGAACGGGGTCTTCAGGGTGGCGAGCTTCTCCATCGAGGTGTCCCGGGGCGCCTCGTCCACCGTGGCCAGACCCCAGGCGCCCTCGGCGTCGCGGATCGAGACCGGCACCAGGTCGTCCTGGAGCTTGCCGTTGGCGTACGCCTTCGCGGTCTTCTGCTGCGAGGCGAGCGCGAACGCGTCGGTGCGCGCCTTGGTGATGTGCGGGACCAGGTCGTGCAGGTTCTCCGCGGTGGCGCCCATGACCAGTGCGGACGGGTCGACCAGCTTTTCGGCGATGATGCGCGGATTCGGGTCGACGCCCTCACCCATCGGGTGGCGGCCCATGTGCTCGACGCCGCCGGCGATGGCGATGTCGTACGCGCCCATCGCGATGCCACCGGCCACAGTGGTCACCGCGGTCATCGCGCCGGCGCACATCCGGTCGATGGCGAAGCCGGGCACCGTCTTGGGCAGACCGGCCAGCAGGGCGGCGGTCCGGCCGATGGTGAGGCCCTGGTCGCCGATCTGGGTGGTGGCGGCGATCGCGACCTCCTCGACCCGCTCCGGGGGCAGCTGCGGGTTACGGCGCAGCAGCTCGCGGATGCAGCGGATGACCAGGTCGTCGGCGCGGGTGTTGGCGTACATGCCACCCGCCTTGCCGAACGGGGTACGGACGCCGTCGACGAACACGACATCCCGAACTTCACGGGGCACTTGAGCCTCCTCTTCGACCACGTGTCGGCCGTAGTGCCGGCAGGCGGCACCACGAACCGAACGAAGGTCGCGGCACTGGCGTTTCCCTCGGATGCTACTCGCCAGTAACCAACCCCGACACCACCCCCCGTGTGGCCCACCCCACACCTGCCGGCCGACCGGCGGGCGGCAGGTGTGGGAAGCCGGGCGCTCCGGGTGGAGCGCGATGGTCAGGCGGTGGGTGGGGGGTCGATCAGAGCGGTGGCCAGGTCGGGGTTGAGCAGGCCGATCTGCCACTCGCGGGCGCCGAAGCCGCGCAGCGTCTCGGCCACCGTCTCCTCGGTGACCTCCTCCGGTGGCACCCAGGCGAGCCGGCGAACCGAGTCCGGGGCGATCAGGTTCTCGGCGGGCAGGTTGTGCGCGCCGGCGATCCGCAGCACCACCTCCCGGCACCGGGCCAACCGGGCCGCGGCCACCGGGTCGCGCTCCGCCCACCGGTGCGGCGGCGGTGGACCCTCGACCACCGGGGCCACCGGCAGCGAGTCGTCCGGCAACTGCCGCGCGTCGTCCAGCGCGGCCAACCAGGTACGCGCCAGGCGACGTACCGAGCGGCCGCCGAAGCCGGGGAGGGTGAGCAGGGTCTGCTCGTCCTTCGGGTCCAGCTCCGCCGCGGCGATGATCGCCGAGTCGGGCAGCACCCGGCCCGGCGCGGCGTCCCGTCGGGCGGCGATCTGGTCGCGGGCGTACCACATCGAGCGGACCCGGGCCTGCGCCCGCGCCCCGCGTACCCGGTGGATGCCGGAGGTGCGCCGCCACGGCTCCGCGCGGACCCGTGGCGGACGGGCGCCGGTGCGGACCAGCGCGGCGAACTCCTCCGCCGCCCACGCCGACTTGCCCTGCCGGGTCAGCTCCTCGTCGAGCGCGTCGCGCAGGTCGGTGAGCAGTTCCACGTCGAGCGCGGCGTAGGTCAGCCAGGACTCGGGCAGCGGCCGGTTCGACCAGTCGGCCGCCGAGTGGTGCTTCTCCAGGGTGAATCCGAGCAGCTGCTCGGTCAGTGCGGCCAGGCCGACCCGCTCGAATCCGGCCAGCCGAGCGGCCAGTTCCGTGTCGAACAGTCGGCGCGGTCGCAGCCCCACCTCGGCCAGGCAGGGCAGGTCCTGGCTGGCGGCGTGGAGCACCCACTCGGCCTCGCCGATCGCCTCGTCGAGCGTGGTCAGGTCGGCCAGCGGCAGCGGGTCGATCAGCGCGGTGCCGGCGCCGGCGCGGCGCAGCTGCACGAGGTAGGCGCGCTGGCTGTAGCGGTAGCCGGAGGCCCGCTCGGCGTCCAGCGCCACCGGGCCGCTGCCCGCGGCGAAACGGGCTACGACCTCGGCGAGTTCCTCCGGTGTGGCCACCGGTTGCGGGGTCCCCTCGCGGGGAGCGGTCAGCGGCACGGGCCCGCCGGAAGTCGGGTCGGTCCCCGCGTCCGCCGGCTCCGGCTGGGCCGACGGCGGGTGGTGCGGTTCGTTTCCCGTACGGCTTTCGGCGGCCCGACGGCGCAGGGGTGGTTCGTCGGTCACCTGACAACCCTAGTGCGCGACACGATCCGGCGGGTGCAGCCGGTCCGGAGTGTGTCGGTCGGGTGGCGGAAGATGGCTGTTCCGGAGCGGACATCGGGGAAGACAAAGCCCGTTCGCGCCGGTACGGTCCATCGAGCCGCCGGCCAGGGTCCAGGTGACCCGGCGGCGGCACGGGCGTCAACGGGGAGGACGTGGCGATCATGACGGCTGGCTACGGTTCGGCTGGCTTCGGTTCGGCGGACGGGGCACCGGCGGACGCCGGAGCCGGCGACGCCGGCACGGCGGGTCCGCCGTCCGGCCGCCCGGGGCCGCTGCCGCCACGGATCGAGCCGGTGGCCGCCGGCTCACCCTGGCCGGCCCAGCCGGCGCCTGGCGCGCCGTCCCCGGCCACCGGCCAGCCCGGCGCGCCGTCCCCGGCCGCCGGTCAGCCCGGTGCGCCGTTCCCGGCCGCCGGTCAGCCTGGTGCGCCGTTCCCGGCCGCCGATCAGCTCGGTGTGCCGTCCCCGGCCGCCGGCCAGCCCGGCGTACCCGCGCAACCGGCCGCGCCCGGGGCCGTTCCGCCGGCGTCCGTCCCTGCCCCGTCCGGCTGGTCGCCCGCCGGTCAGCCGACCGCGTCCGGCGCCGGCGCGCACCCGCCGGCGGTGCCGGCCGCCCGGGGCGGCTGGTCGTCCCCGCCGAACACCGGGCCGTGGGGCGGCGCCGCCGCACCGGCCTCCACCCCACCGGCTTTCGCCGCACCGGCCTCCACCGCGCCGGGTTTCGCCGCGCCTACGTCCGCCGCGCCGGGGCTCGCCCCGGCGCCCGGCTCTGCCCCGCCCGGCGGCCCCGCCATCGCGCCGCCGGTAGGCCCCGGCTCTTCCGCGCCCTTCGGAGCGCCGCAGTCGAGCACCCCGGCGACCGGCTCCGGCTACCCGGCCGGTCCCGCCTGGCCGGCGCGTGGGCCGGCCTACCCGATGCCGCCGGGCGCGATGCCGCCGGGCGCGGTGCCGCCGGGCGCGGTGCCGCCGGTCCGCCCCCGCCGGAGGCGCTGGCTCACCCTGACCGCCGTGCTGGTCGTGCTGGTGCTGGCCGGGCTGGCCGGCTTCCAGGCCTATCAGATCGACCGGCTCACCGGCCGGCTCGCCGACACCGACCGCCAGTTGGCGCGGGCCCAGGGCGACGACGGCGCCCGCTTCGACGGCCTGGAGCAGCGCACCGAGGCGCTGGAGAAGCAGGCCGGGGCGACGTTCAACCCGGAGGCGGTGGCCAGCGCCGCGCTGCCCAGCGTGTTCCGGGTCCGGGCCGGTCAGTTCACCGGCACCGCCTTCGCGATCGGGAAACCAGCCGCCGGCGGCGGGACGAACCTGTTCACCAACTTCCATGTGGTGGAGGCGGTCTGGGAGAGCGGCGGACGGCAGGTCTTCCTGGAGCGCACCGACCAACGTTTTCCGGCCACCATCGTCAAGGTCGACAAGACCAACGACATCGCCCACCTGCGGACCACCGGCAAGTTCACCGGGCTCGTCGCCGCGTCGACCGCGGTGAAGTCCGGCCAGCAGATCGTGGTGGTCGGCGCGCCGCTCGGGCTGGAGGACAGCGTCACCACCGGCGTGGTGAGCGCGTTCCGCAAGGCCGAGCCCGGTGGCCCACCGGCGATCCAGTTCGACGCGCCGATCAACCCCGGCAACTCGGGCGGCCCCGTGATCAACGGCAGCAAGCAGGTGGTCGGCATCGCCACCGCCAAGGCACGTGACGCCGAGGGCATCGGCCTCGCTGTTCCCATCAAGACCGCCTGCGACGGCTTCAAGATCTGCTGATCGGCGCCGCGCGCGAGAGCCACCCCCACCGCGGCCGTCCCCGGTCGCCGCACCGACACCCGTCCGGGTCGTACCACCCGGGCGGTACCTGGCCGTACCACTTCCGGTCCGTCGCGCCTGCCCGGCGTCGGGCCAGCTCACCTGGAGGAAAGAGAGATGTCCCAGCCACCGACCGGGCCGCAGGGCTTCCCGTCGGCGTACCCGGCGCAGCCGCCGGCCGCGCCCGGTCAGCCGGCGCCCGCCGGCACCCCCTATCCGCCGCAGCAGCCGGACCCGCAGTACGGCACCGGCCAGCCGGCGCCGCAGCAGCCCGGCGGCGATGGCCTCGCCCACCCGGAGCCGCCCACCGCGCCGACCGTCCCGTTCTCGGCCCCGTCCGCGGACCCGTACGCGGCGCCGACCACCGCGTTCCCGGCGGTCGCCGCGCCGGGCGGTTATCCCGCGCCCGCCAGCGCCCAGCCGATGTCGGCGCCGCCGGTCTCCGGTCCGGCGTACGGGCAGCCGATGTCCGCGCCGCCGGTCTCGGGTCCGGCGTACGGGCAGCCGATGTCCGCGCCGCCGGTTTCCGGTCCGGCGTACGGGCAGCCGATGTCCGCGCCGCCCGGCGCCGTCCCGCCGTACGGGCCCACCGCCCCGACCGCCGGCAAGGCCCGCCCGGTGTTGATCCTGGCCCTCGTGGCCGGTCTGCTCTTCGTCCTCGGCGGCGTGATGACCGGCTTGTACGTGACCAAGAGCGGAGAGCTGGAGCGGACCGAGCAGCGCCTCTCCGGTCAGGTGAGTGAGCGGGACGGCACGATCGCGGCGAACACCAAGGAGATCGAGAAGCTCCGGGTCGACCTGCAGGGCATGCAGGACAAGCTGGCCGACACCGAGCAGGACCTCACCGGTACCCGCAACGACCGCGACGAGCAGGCCCGGCAGAAGAAGGTCATCGCCAGCTGCCTGGACAAGCTGACCACCGCGCTCGCCGCGGCGTCCGCCGGCAACCGCAGCGAGTACGAGAAGGCCACGAAGGGCCTGAACAAGGTCTGCGACGAGGCCGAGAACTACCTCTGAGCGGCCGACCCGGGGTCAGGCCGCGCCGGCGGGGCGACGCTCCGGCAGCGCGGTCACCCCGGGCGGTGGCAGCCCGGCCGTCGAGGCCAGCAGCGCGCACCAGGCCATCAGGTGCGGGGCCAGGTCGTCGTCGACAGGCGTCCAGGAGGCGCGGATCTCGACGTCCCCCGCGGCGGGCGGGCCGGCCAGGTCGCCGAACCGGGTCGACATCGTCTGGGTGACCGTCCCGCCGATGGCCCGGTGGCCGGCGTCCTGGGCCTCCAGCGCGTCGGTCAGCCACGTCCAGCCCACGCCCGGCAGCAGCGGGTCGGCGGCCAGGTCCGCCTCCAGCTCGGCGGTCACGTAGGTGACCAGCCGCAGGGTGCCCTGCCACGCCTCGTGCCCGGCCGGGTCGTGCAGCAGGATCAGCCGCCCGGTGGAGACCTCTTCCCCGTCCCGCAGCACGCTGGCGGAGAGCGCGAAGGCGTAAGGGGCGAGCCGCTGCGGCGCGCCGACCTCCTCGAGCACGATCTCCGGTCGGGGCGCCGCGGACCGGAGCCCGGAGACCGCGCGGGCGAAGGTCTCCGGGAGCGCGATCGGGGGGGCCATGCGGGCAGCCTATGCCGCGCCCTCGCCACCGCCGGGACGGCGCGCCGACGCGGGCGGCGTGGCCCGTGCCACCACGGCGGGCGGTCGCCGTCGAGCGCGTCGGGCGGGACGGGTCACAAAGCGGGGCGGCGGCCGTTGGCGGCGCCCCCGCACGTGGCACGATTGCCGCGATGAGCACGGACACCACGGGCACCGCCGCCCGAGACGGAGAATCCGCCCCCGCCGGACCGGGCGACTCGCCCTTCGTCCGGGCCTGCCGGCGTCAGGCGACCCAGCACACCCCGGTCTGGTTCATGCGCCAGGCCGGTCGCTCCCTGCCGGAGTACCGGAAGATCCGGGCGAACGTGGCGATGCTGGAGTCCTGCCGTCGCCCCGAGCTGGTCACCGAGATCACCCTGCAGCCGGTGCGTCGGCACGGCGTGGACGCGGCGATCCTGTTCAGCGACATCGTGGTGCCGGTGGCCGCGGCCGGGGTCGACCTGGACATCGTGCCCGGCACCGGTCCGGTGGTGGCCGAGCCGGTGCGCGGCGCCGAGGACGTCGAGCGGATCCGCCCGATCAGCCGAGACGACGTGCCGTACGTCGACGAGGCGGTCCGGTTGCTCGTCGCCGAGCTGGGCGACACCCCGCTGATCGGCTTCGCCGGCGCGCCGTTCACCCTGGCCAGCTACCTGGTCGAGGGCGGGCCGTCGCGGACCCACGCGAAGACCAAGGCGCTGATGTACGGCGACCCGCAGCTGTGGCACGCGCTCTGCGCCCGGTTGGCCGAGGTCACGCTGGAGTTCCTCCGGGTCCAGGTGTCGGCGGGGGTCTCCGCGGTGCAGCTCTTCGACTCGTGGGCCGGCGCGCTGTCCGAGGCGGACTACCGCCGCTACGTGCTGCCGCACTCGGTGACCGTGCTCTCCGGGCTCGCCGACGCGGGCGTGCCCCGGATCCACTTCGGGGTGGGCACCGCCGAGCTGCTCGGCGCGATGGGCGAGGCCGGCGCGGACGTGGTCGGCGTCGACTGGCGTACCCCGCTGGACGTGGCGACCCGCCGGATCGGCCCCGACAAGGCCGTGCAGGGCAATCTCGACCCGGCCGTGCTGCTCGCCCCCTGGCCGGTGGTCGAGGCCGAGGTACGGCGGATTCTGACCGAGGGTCGGGCCGCGCCGGGACACGTGTTCAACCTCGGCCACGGCGTGCTGCCGGAGACCGACCCGGAGGTGTTGACCCGGGTGATCGCGCTGGTGCACGAGCTGACCGCCGGCCAGGCCGACCGGGGCTGAGCGACATGCAGCGGCCCTGGCGGGTGGCGGTGGTCGGCGGCGGGATCGCCGGGCTGGCCGCGGCCGTCCGGTTGCGCGACCGCGCCCCGGCCGGCACCGAGGTCACGGTGTACGAGCAGTCCGGCGCCCTCGGCGGCAAGCTGCGCACCGGCGAGCTGGCCGGTCAACCGGTGGAGTTCGGCGCGGAGTCCTTCCTGATGCGCGACCCGGCCGGCGGCGAGTCGGCCGCGGTGGCGTTGGCCCGCCGGCTCGGGCTGGCGGACCGGATCGTCCACCCCACCGTCGGGCAGGCCGCGCTCGCCGTCGACGGCGGGCTGCGGCCGATCCCGGGCGGCACCCTGGTCGGCGTACCCGGTGACCTGACCAAGGTGACCACGGTGGCGACGCCGGACGCGGACGCCGACCGGGACGACGGCCGCCCGCTGCTCGGCCCGGACGAGGACGTGTCGGTCGGCGCCCTGGTCCGGTCCCGGTTCGGCGACGAGGTGGTGGAGCGGCTGGTCGACCCGATGCTGGGCGGGGTGTACGCCGGCCGCGCCGACGATCTCTCCCTGGTCACCACGATGCCGGCGCTGGCCCGGGCGGGTCGGGTGGAGCACACCCTGGTCGCCGCGGTCCGCGCCGCGCAGGCTGCCGCGCCCCGCGCCCCGGGCGCCCCGGTCTTCGGCACCCTGGTCGGCGGGCTCGGCACCCTGGTCGAGGCGGCGGAGCGGGAGAGTGGGGCGACGATCCGCCGGGACGCGGCGGTCCGCGAGTTGCGCCCGACGCCGACCGGTTGGCGGCTCACCGTCGGCCCGACCCGGGATCCGGAGCACGTCGAGGTCGACGCCGTGGTGCTCGCCGTGCCGGCCCGGCCGGCCGCCCGGTTGCTCGGCGGGCCGGCACCGGAGCTGTCCGGCGCCGTGGGCGGGCTGGACTACGCCAGCGTCGCGTTGGTGACCCTGGCACTGCCCGCGCCGGAGCTGCCCGCGCTCTCGGGTTTCCTGGTGCCGGGCACCGAGGGTCTGCTGATCAAGGCGGCCACCTTCTTCACCACCAAGTGGGGGCACCTGCGCCGCCCCGACGGGCTGGCCCTGGTACGCGCCTCGGTCGGCCGGTACGGCGAGGAGGCGCAGCTCCAACGCCCGGACGAGGACCTGGCGGCCACCGTGCACCGCGAACTGTCGGCGGTGCTCGGCGCCCCGCTGCCCGCACCGGTCGACGGGCACGTGCAGCGCTGGGGCGGGGCGCTGCCGCAGTACCCGCCCGGGCACACCGACCGGGTGGCCGGCGTCCGGGCCGCGCTGCGGGCCGGCCATCCGACCCTGGCCCTGGCCGGCGCCGGTTACGACGGGGTCGGCATCCCGGTCTGCGTCCGCTCGGGTGAGACGGCGGCCGACGAGATCATCACTGCACGGGGAGGATCGGCGACATGACGGAGCAGAGCAACGCGGCCCGGCTGCGGGAGCTGAACGAGAGCATCCGCTACACGATGTGGTCGGTGTTCCGGGCCAGCAGCCCGCTTCCGTCCCTGCGGGACAACGTGACGGACGAGGTCGAGGGCCTCTTCGCGGAGCTGGCCGGCAAGGAGGTGGTGGTCCGCGGCACGTACGACCTGGCCGGCCTGCGCGCCGACGCGGACCTGATGATCTGGTGGCACTCGCCGTCCAGCGACGCCCTGCAGGACGCGTACCTGCGCTTCCGCCGCACCACACTGGGCCGGGCGCTGACCCCGGTCTGGTCGCAGACGGCCCTGCACCGGCCCGCCGAGTTCAACAAGAGCCACATCCCGGCGTTCCTCGCCGGCGAGGAGGCCCGCCACTACATCTGCGTCTACCCGTTCGTCCGCTCCTACGAGTGGTACCTGCTGCCCGACGCGGAGCGGCGCGAGATGCTCGCCGAGCACGGCAAGATGGCCCGCGGTTACCCGGACGTGCGCGCCAACACGGTCGCCTCGTTCGCCCTCGGCGACTACGAGTGGATGCTCGCCTTCGAGGCCGACGAGCTGCACCGGATCGTCGACCTGATGCGTGACCTGCGCGCCTCGGCCGCCCGTCGGCACGTACGCGAGGAGGTCCCGTTCTACACGGGCCGCCGCCGCTCGGTCGCCGACATCGTCAACTGCCTGGTCTGACGACGAAGCCGGCCCAGATCGGGACGTGGGCCAGCGCGGCGGTCCGCCTCGCCATGCTGTCGAACTGCTCCAAATATGAACCGCCCGACCCGCCCGACCCGCCCGACCCGCCCGACCCGCCCGACCCGCCCGACCCGCCCGACCCGCCCGACCCGCCCGACCGCCCGACCGCCCGACCGCCCGACCGCCCGACCGCCCGACCGCCCGACCGTCCGGCCGCTGGTCGCTGGTCGCCCGGCCGCCGGTCGCCGGTTGCCCGGCCGCTGGTCGCCCGGCCGCTGGTCGCTGGTCGCCCGGTCGCCGGTCGCCGGTTGCCCGGCCGCTGATCGCCCGACCGCCGGTCGCTGGTCGCCCGGCCGCTGGTCGCCGGTCGCCCGGTCGCTGGTCGCCGGCCGCTGGCCGCCGGCCGCCGGTCCGGACGGGTCCTGGCCCGCTGGTTGGGGCGCTCTGGACCGTTCGCGGCCCGGTTCATATCTGGAGCAGTTCGACAGCGACCGGAGGACGTCCGCTCGGGCGGGGAGCCGGTCGTCGCCGTCGAGCCGCCCTCGCGTCATGACCGCCAGCCGCGGCTGGTCGGCGCCGCCCTCCGCCGTCCCGTTTCGCGCCGGCACCGGGCCGGCCGGGGCCGCGCCCGGAGGGAGTGGGACGCGACCCCGGACGGGGACCCGATGGAGGTCAGCCGGTTCCGGTGCAGGTGAGCGCGGGTGCCGGGTTGCTGCCGTTCCACGAGCCGAGGAAGCCGAAGGTGGTGCTCGCCCCGGCCCCGAGGCTGCCGTTGTGGCCGACGTTGCGCGCGGTGACCAGTGACCCGGTGGTCGAGACGGTCGCGTTCCACGCCGAGCTGATCTGCTGGCCGTTGCCGTACGTCCAGCTCACCGACCAGCCGCGCAGCGCCGAGCCGCCGGCGGTCACCTGGACCTCACCCTGGAAGCCGCCCGTCCACTGCCCGGTGACCCGGTACGTCGCCGTGCAGGCCCCCGCCGGCGGCGGGGTGGTGGGCGGCGGCGTGGTCGGTGGGGGCGTGGTCGGTGGGGGAGTCGTCGGCGGCGGGGTGGTCGGTCCGCCGGAGAAGTCGACGTCGCTGCACAGGTAGTAGGACTGGTCCAGGTGGCTGGCCTGCCAGATGGTGTAGACGATGTGCCGGCCGGTACGACCCGGCGCGCTGGCCGGAATCTCGATCGACACCCCGCCCGTCTCCGGCTTCCACTGGGACGCCGGGGTGTTGCCGATCTGGCCGGCCAGTTCCAGGTCGTCCCAGCCCAGTGGCTCGGTGAGCGGGTTGAAGCCCTGCCGGGTCACGTACACCCGGATGTAGTCGGCGCCGTGACTGGCCTGGTCGAAGAAGCGGACCCGGAAGTTGCTGGCGACCGGCGTGGTCTTCCAGGCGCCGACCGTGTCGAGGGCGTTGTAGCGCCCGCTGGCGGTGCGGCCGCCGCTGCACAGCTGGCCGTTCGGGATGGCCGCCTGGTGGTTGCCGGCGACGCCCTCGCGGAACAGGCCGTTCCAGTTCCACATGGCGTTCGGGTCGGCCTGCCAGGCCTGCCAGCACATCGGATCCTCGGTGGCCATCCGGGGATTTTGGAAGTCGCTGCCCCAGCGTTGCCAGCAGCCGTAGTTGCGGGACGCCGGGTCGACCACCGACCCGTGCGCGGAGACGGGTCGGGCCAGGGCGGTGGTCAGCAGCAGGATGGCGGTCGCCGCGACGGCGAGCAGCCAGAGAATGCGGGGTGATCGGAGTGCAGTGGACACGAGGGCCCCCGGGGGAGAGGTCGGACGACGACGCCCGGACGGCCGGGAGTTGCCCCTCCCGAGCCCGCGCTCACGCGGCTCTCATGCTGGCTCCGCTGGGCAGACTCCCACATCTATCGGCATCGGTCAATGGCCGGGCTCCCGGCGCATCGGAATGTGCGGGATACCGTCCTCGACGTACTCCGGGCCGGCGACGGTGAAGCCGTGCCGGGCGTAGAAGTCGACCAGGTAGGACTGCCCGTCCAGCACGCAGGGACGCTCGCCCACCACGGCCAGCGCCTCGGCCATCAGGCGGCCGGCGTGCCCGCCGCCACGGGCCCGCGGGGCGACCACCACCCGACCGATGCGGGCCACGCCGCCCGGGTCGGCCAGGATGCGCAGGTACGCCAGCGGACCGTCGCCGCCGGTGAGCCAGAGGTGCCGGGTGCCGGGCTCGACGTCCCGCCCGTCGAGTTCCGGGTAGGGGCAGTCCTGCTCGACCACGAACACGTCGATCCGCAGTTTGAGCAGGTCGTGGAAGGTGCGGGTGTCGAGGTCGGCGAAGGCGGCGGTGCGTACCTCGATCGTCTGCGACGGCATCCTGCGATGGTAGGCCGCCGTCGCGGACGACCCGACGCTACGTCGCGACGCCCGGGCCCTCGCCGCCCTCGCGCCCCACGGCGGCGAGCCGGCCGGGCGGCGTGGCCGGCGACGGCGGTGGCGCCGCGGGTCGCTCCGGCGCCAGGTACGTCGCCGCGACCGCGGCCAGCAGCAGCACCCCGCCGATGATCACCGGGGCCGGCAGTGGCTCGTCCAGCAGGGCGACGGCGAGCGCCGCCGCGGTCAACGGCTCCACCAGCGTCAGCACCGCGGCGACGCTGCCCTCGGTGGTGCGCAGCCCGGCATAGAAGAGCGCGTACGCCAGCGCGGTGGTGACCACCCCGAGGTAGAGCAGTTGGGCCACGACCTCGGGGCGGGCCGGAACGGTGAGGCCCACGGCCAGGGCAGGTGGTGCCAGGGCCAACGCGCCGACGGTGGTGGAGATGGTGGTCAGCGTCATCGGCGCGGTGTGCTGCGAGACGTGCCGGCTGACGATGGTGGTAGCGGCGTAGCCGAGCCCGGACCCGGCCGCGGCGAGCAGTCCGAGCAGCGGTCGGGGCGCCGCCGCGGTGGGCTGCGTGGCGGCTCCGGTGATAAGGACCAGACCGGCGACCGCGGCCAGCAGCGTGCCCAGCCGGAGCGGCCCGGGCATCCGCCGGGCGCGGACGGACTCCCACGCCGCGGTGAGCACCGGGGCCAGGCCGAGGCTGACCACGGTGGCCACGCCGACCCCGGCCAGCGCCACGGCGGCGAAGTAGAGCGCCTGGTAGAGGCCGAGCCCGACGCCGGTGAAGAGCAGCGGTAGCGGTGCCGCGCGCAGCGCGGCCAGCATCGGCCGCAGCCGGGTCGCGGCGAAGGCCGAGAGTACGAGCGCGGCGATCGCGAGGCGATGGAAGCCGATGGCCACCGGGTTCAGCCCGGTGCCGTGGTGGACGAGGTGCACGACGATCCCGGTGGTGCCCCAGAGCACTCCGGTGACGGTGATCTGGATCAGGCCGGTGCGGACGTGCGCGCCGGGGGTGGCCGCCGAGCGACGGGCGGACGGCGTACGACGAGAGGACATGCGGGCGCTCCGAAAGGGGTGAACCGCGGACTGGGGACCACGTCGGCGGAGCGCGTACGGCGAGGTGACCGAGCCGGGTCAACCGGTCGGTCGGAGGCGCGGCGCTCCGGTCAGGAGCGCGGCGGGGGCAGAACGCCCGTGAACGGCCGCATCGGACGACCGTACCCCAGGCTGCCGTCTCAGGCGGGGCGGGCGCCGACCGCGTCGCGGATCTCGGCACCCTGGGCGCCCTCGACGGCCCGGGCGCAGTGCCCGGAGCAGAAGAACCGGCCGGAGACCTCGACGCCGTGCCCGACGATCTTGATCTCGCAGTGTTCGCAGATCGGCGCCAGCCGGTGGATCGCGCACTCGAAGCTGTCGAACGTGTGCACGTCGCCGCTGACGGTGCGCACCTCGAACGACATCCAGTAGTCGTTGCCGCAGCTCTCACAGGTTGCCACGAGAAACCCCCCGAATCAGTACATGTGCCCCCAGCCTGCGCCACTCCTGGTCTCGGGCGGGCGAAATGCCGTAAGCCGGTCCGGCCGGTGCGGCGTGTCGGCACCGGCGTGTCTGCCGTTAGGCCTGGTGACGACCCCGAAGCCCGCTGGAGGTCCCCCCGTGATCAAGCGCAACAAGCTCTTCGGCAACCTGACCCGGATCACCTTCTGCCTGCCCCGGGACACCCCGCCCGGCGCGGTCAGCGTGGTCGGCTGCTTCAACGACTGGGAGCCCGGCCGGCACGAGCTGGTGGCCCGCCGGGACGGCACCCGGACGGTGACGGTGCGGCTCCGCCCCGGCGTGTACCGGTTCCGCTACCTGGCCACCGGCGGGGTCTGGCTCGACGACGACACGGCCGACCGGGTCGACGAGCGCGGTTGCACCCTGGTGCTCTGACATCGCATCTGTGATTACCGATGTCTTTTATCGACAGGGGTCTTTACTGTTAATAAAGTTTAATTTATGTTGGGGGCATCGTCACCAGGCAACGGAGGTGCCACCATGCGTCGAAGAATCACCGTCCCGCTCGTGGCGGCGGGTGCCGTCGTGTCCTCGCTCGCCATCGCCGCCCCGGCCCAGGCACACGGCTACGTGTCCTCGCCGGCGAGCCGGCAGGCGCTCTGCGCGCAGAACCGGGTTCCGGACTGCGGCCAGATCAAGTACGAGCCGCAGAGCGTCGAGGGCCCGAAGGGGCTGCGCAACTGCCACGCCAACATCGCCCACTTCGCCGTGCTCAACGACGACAGCCGGGGCTGGCCGGCCACCTCGGTCGGCAGCACCGTGACCTTCACCTGGGTCAACACCGCCCGGCACGCCACCAGCAACTGGGAGTACTACATCGGCAACACCCGCGTCGCCGTCGTCAACGGTGGAGGCCAGCAGCCCGGCGCCACCGTGTCGCACACCGTGAACCTGGGCGGCTTCTCCGGCCGGCAGAAGGTCCTCGCCATCTGGAACATCGCGGACACCGCCAACGCGTTCTACTCCTGCATCGACCTGCAGATCGGCGGCGGTGGGTCGACGCCGCCGCCCACCACTCCGCCGCCGCCCCCGCCCACCCCGACGCCGACGCCCACGCCGACGAACCCACCGGCCGGCGGCACCTGGACGGCGGGCCGCGCCTACCAGGTCAACGACCAGGTCACCTACGGCGGGCGGAGCTACCGCTGCCGGCAGGCGCACACCGCCATCGCCGGCTGGGAGCCGCCGAACGTACCGGCGCTCTGGAGCCAGCTCTGACCGTACGGGCGCGGCTCGTCCCGGCATCGGGCCGCGCCCCCGTTCCCTCCCGCCGGAGTTCGGAGGACGGCATGACCCGCCGCTGGGTGCTGCCGCCGCTCGTCGCCCTGCTGCTGTCCGCCGGCTGCGCCGCGGGCCCGGCGTCGCCGCCCGCGGTGTCGCCGCCACCGACGTCCGCCACGTCCGCCCCGTCCGCCGTCGCGACCGCGCCGAGCGGCCTGGACGTGCTCTTCCTGACCATGATGGTGGCGCACACCGAGCAGACCCTGGAGATCGTCAGGCTGGTCCGTGACCGGCTCACCGACGCGCAGCTGCGGACCCTGGTCGCCGCGATCGACGCGACCGAGGCGGACGAACTGGCCACCATGCGCGCGTGGCTCGCCGCCGCCAGCCCGCCGGCCGGTTCCGGGCGGCACGTGCACGACGGGCACGGGGTCTCCGCTGACGAGCTCGCCCGGCTGCGGACGGCCACCGGCGCCGACGTCGACCGGGTGCTGCGCGAGGTGCTCACCGCCCACCAGCGGGCGGCGGCCGACCTGGCCCGCGCGCACCTGGCCGGCGGCACCGACCCCCGGATCCGCGACCTGGCCCAGCGCATCGAGCAGTCCCGCAGCGCCGAGGTGCGGTTGATGGCGGCGCCCACCGCCGGCTGACCGGCGCTGCGGTGCCGGTCAGCGGCGGCCGGTCAAGCAGCCGGTGTCAGCGGCGGCCGGTCAGCGGCGGCCGACGACGACGACGCCGACGGACGGCCGACCTCGGCGAGCCCTACGGTCAGCGCGGCTCCAGCCGGATGGAGACCGAGTTCACGCAGTGCCGGGTGTCCTTCGGGGTGAAGCCCTCACCGTGGAAGACGTGCCCCAGGTGGCTGTCACACCGGGCGCAGCGGATCTCGGTGCGAGCCATACCGAGGCTGCGGTCCTCGATCTCCTTGACCCGCCCCGGGATGGCGTCGTCGAAGCTCGGCCAGCCGCAGTGCGAGTCGAACTTGGTGTCGCTGGAGAAGAGCTCCAGCCCGCAGGCCCGGCAGTGGTAGACCCCCGGCGTCTTCGTGTCCACGTACTCGCCGGTCCACGGGCGCTCGGTGCCGGCCTCGCGCAGCACCCGGAACTCCTCCGGGGTCAGCCGGACCCGCCACTCTTCCTCGGTGCGGGGCAGTTCAGTGTCGTCAAGACTCACCCGCCAACGGTACGCCCGACGTCGCACCCGTCGCATATGGTCGCCAGATGGGCGGCACCACAAAGGCAAGCGTCACCGAGATCGAGGTCGCCGGGCGCACCGTCCGGCTGACCAGCCCGGACCGGGTGATCTTCCCGCAGCGGGGCTTCACCAAGGCCGACGTCTTCCACTACTACCTCGCCGTGGGCGACGGGATCATGCGCGCCCTGGGCGAGCGACCCACCACCCTGCAGCGGTTCCCCGAGGGCATCGAGGGGGAGATGTTCTTCCAGAAGCGGGTGCCCACCCGGGGCACGCCCCCGTGGCTGTCGACCGCCGAGATCAGCTTTCCCAGCGGCCGCAAGGCGGCCGAGCTCTGCCCGGCCGACCTGGCGCACGTGGCCTGGGCCGCGCAGATGGGCACCGTCGTGTTCCACCCGTGGCCGGTCCGCGCGGCCGACGTCGACCGCCCCGACGAGCTGCGCATCGACCTCGACCCGCAGCCCGGCACCGACTTCGCCGACGCGGCACAGGCCGCCGGTGAGCTGCGTGCCCTGCTCGACGAGCTGGGCGCCACCGGCTGGCCGAAGACCTCCGGCGGTCGGGGCATGCACGTCTACCTGCGCATCCACCCCCGCTGGACGTTCGTCGAGGTGCGCCGGGCCACCATCGCGCTGGCTCGCGAGCTCGAACGGCGCCGGCCGGAGCTGGTCACCACCGCCTGGTGGAAGGAGGAGCGCGGCAGCCGGGTCTTCGTCGACTACAACCAGATGGCCCGCGACCGGACCATCGCCTGCGCCTACTCGCTGCGGGCCAACGCCCGGGCCACCGTCTCCACCCCGGTCAGTTGGGACGAGCTGCCCGACGTCGACCCGGACGACTTCGACCTGGGCAGCGTCCCCAGCCGGCTGGCCGAGCGGGGTGACCCGCACGCCGACATCGACGAAACCCCGTGGGACATCACCCCGCTGCTCGAGTGGGCCGAGCGCGATGCCGCCGCCGGCCAGGGCGACCTGCCCTACCCACCGGATCACCCCAAGATGCCCGGTGAACCGAAGCGGGTCCAACCCTCCCGGGACCGCGACCGCCCCCGCTGACACCCCGCCCGCTCACCAGGCCGGCTGCCGGTTCCCGACCGAGTGGCCGACCGTCGCGCCGACGCCGCGCGGCCGGTGACGCCGGTTACGCACGGCCGCCCGCCGGCTCCATACCGGAATAACGATCAAGTAACGGGCGCGAACCTTTCCGGGCGCGTGACCGCTCTCCCTGATCGTCGGCCCGACCGGGGCCAGGGGAGGGCGTCGGATGAAGCTGGTGTGGAGGCGGGCCCGCGAGGCACGGGGGTTGCTTGCAGCGGCAGTGGTAGCCGCATTGGTCGCGGTCGCGTTGGTCACCGGTCTCGCCGACTACAGCCGCCGCTCGGTGACGGCCGGCCAGAAGGCGTTGCTCGCCGGCGCCCCGGTCGAGGAGCGCAGCCTGCTGGTGAGCGGCTCCGGCGGCCAGGACGCGGCCGAGTTCGCCCGTCGTGACCAAACCGTCCGGGACGGCTTCACCGCCGGCTTCGGCGGCACGCCGGTCGCCGTGGACGGCGCCCGCTACGGCAGCGGCCGGGAACTCACCGGCTCGCTGGGCTCGGTGAGCCGGAGCGGTGACGACCCGATCTTCGCGAACCTCGCCACCCTGGACGACCTGCCGGCGCACGCCGAGCTGACCGCCGGCGCCTGGCCCAGCCCGAAGGCGACCCCGCTGCAGGTCACCCTGCCGGAGAAGGTCGCCGGCGCGCTCGGGCTGACCGCCGGCGACCGGGTGCCGATGCTCGACCGCCGCTCCGGTCGGCCCAGCCAACTGCTGCTCGCCGGCACCTGGCGGCCGCGCGACGCCGCCGACCCGTACTGGCGGCTGGCGCCCGGCGTGGGCGCCGGCAGCGCCGCCGAGTCCACCACGTCGTACGGACCGTTCGTGCTGGACCCGGCCGACTTCGCGGTGACCTTCCCGGGTTCGGTCTCCGCGGCCTGGGTCGTCGAGCCGGACCTCACGGCTGTACCGGCCGACCGGCTGCCCGACCTCTGGGCGACGGTCAACACCGCGATCGCCGACGTGCCCGAGGCGGCCGGTCTGGGCTCCTCGGCGCAGGCCGTCACGGCGATGAACCGGCTGTTCGACCGGACCGCCCGGGCCGACCTGGTGGGACGCTCGTCCCTGGCCACCCCGCTGCTGCTGATCGTGGTGCTCGGCGGGTACGCCCTGGTGCTGGTCGCGGCGCTGCTGCACGAGGACCGGCGCAGCCAGACCGCGCTGCTGCGGGCCCGGGGCGCGGCGCGCCGGCAGTTGGCCGGACTCACCGCGCGGGAGGCCACCCTCGTCGTGCTGCCGGCCGCCCTGCTCGGGCCGCTGCTGGCCGGCGAGGCGCTGCGGCACGTCGACGCCGGCTCGACCGAGGGCCTGACCCTCGCCGGTGGTGACCCGACCCTGCTCTGGGCGGTGGCCGTGGCCACCGCGGCGGGCTGCCTGGTCGCGATGGTCGCACCCACCCTTCGAGGGGCGGGAACCTACGTGGCCGACATGGCGGCCCGGTCCCGGCCCAACCGCGCGGCGGCCGTCCAACGGGCCAGCTTCGATCTGGCGCTGGTCGCGCTCGCGGTGCTGGCCTGGGTGCAGCTGCGGCAGTACGACTCACCGCTGGCCGGCGCGGGGGAACGCCTCGGCCTCGACCCGCTGCTCGTCGCCGCGCCCACGCTCGGCGTGCTGGCCGGCGCGGCGGTGGCGCTGCGGCTGCTCCCGCCGGCCACCCGCTTCGCCGAGCGGTTCGTCAACCGTCGGCTCTGGACGGCGACCATGTTCGGCATGTGGCAGGCCGGCCGGCGCCCGCACGCCGGGCCGGTGCTGCTGCTCGCCCTCGCCGTGGGTGGCAGCACCCTCGCCTGGTCGCTGGTGAGCACCGGGGAACGGTCCCAGGTCGAGCAGGCCAGCCACAGCGTCGGCGCCGACCTACGGCTGACCGAACGCGCCGGGGTCGCGCCGCTCGGCCGGGCCGGCGAGCTGGCCGCGCTGCCCGGCGTGCAGCAGGTGCTGCCGGCCTGGCGCGACGAGATCCGCCTCGGCCGCGACAGCCTGTCCACGACCGTGGTCAGCCTGGACACCGCGAACGCGGCCGGGCTGGTGCGGCTCAGCGACCGGCTGGCCGATGAGCCGGTGTCGGCGCTGTACCAGCGGCTGGCCCGAGAGCGCGGCGCCCTCGCCGGGGTCGAACTGCCGGCCGGCACCCGGGCGTTGACCGGCACCGTGCGTACCCCCGTGCGGGACGCGGTGCAACCGCAGCAGATCGCCGTCTCGATGCTGCTGACCCGGGCGGACGGCCTGGCCTTCCGACTGCCGGCGGTCACCGCCCCGGGCAGCGGCCGGGCCGTCCCGTTCCGGGTCACGCTGCCCGAGGTCGGTGGCCAGCTGCGGTTGGCCGGGTTCGAGGCGGACGGCGGCGTCGCGGCCGGCACCGCGTACCAGCTCGACGTGACCGACCTGCGGCGGGTCGGCGCCGACGGCGCGGCACAGCCGCTCCAGCTCGGTGACGCGTGGACGGCGACCGACGGCGACCCCCGTAGCGTCACGAAGCTGTCCGCCACGCCCACCGGGCTGAGCGCCCAGTACCAGGTCAACCTGATGGCGGGCGGCCGGTTCGCGTTCCAGCCGCCGTCCCGGTTCGCCGTCGTGCCCACCGGCGAGAGCCCGCCGGTGCCGGCGCTGATGACCCCGGCGGTCCGCGACGCACTGAGCCTGCGCACCGGAGACACCGTCAACCTCGCCCTCTCCGGCGCGTCGGTGCCGGTGAAGCTGGTCGGGGAGATCGAATCGGTGCCGACCACCGCCGGCAACGGCATCCTGCTCGACCTGCCCGCCGCGGTGGACTGGCTGATCCGGGCCGAGGGCACCGTCCGGCCGGTGCCGGAGTGGTGGCTGGGCACCGACGACGGCGGGCACGCCGCGGCGCTGCGCGCCGTCGCCGAGCTGCCGCAGACGACCGTCGTCGACCGGCACGAGGTGGCCGAGGCGTCCGCCCGGGACCCGTACTGGCGGGGGGCGCGGACCGCGCTGCTCGCCGCCGCGCTCGGGTCGGTGCTGCTGGCCCTGGTCGGGCTGATGGTGGACGTGTGGGCCACCGCCCGGCACCGGCTGTCCGAGTTCGCCGTGCTGCACACGCTCGGCGCGACCCCGCGGCTGCTGGCCCGGGCGCTGCTGGCCGAGCAGACCTTCCTGGCCGGGATCGGGGTCGGCGTCGGGCTGCTGCTGGGTGCGGGGGTGGGCGCGACCATGGCACCGCTGGTCATCCTCACGCCGGCCGCCGGCCGGCCGGTGCCCGAGGCGGCCTTCACGCTGCCCTGGACGCCGATCGGGCTGACCGCCCTCGGCCTGCTGCTGGCGGCGCTCGCCTGCAGCGCGTTCATCGCAGTCGGCATCCGGCACCGGGTGGCGGCGGCACAGCTTCGGATCGGGGGAGAACGGTGACCGGGTGCAGCGGACGGACCGGACGCGCGGGGGTGGCGCGATGAGCATCGGCGCGGTCGCCCGCCGGGTCCGGGCGTACGGCGGGCAGTTCCTGCTCCTGGCGGCGCTGACGGCAGTCGTCACGCTGCTGATCAGCGGCGTGCCCCGGGCGGTGAACCGGCTCGCCGAGCAGGGCCTACGCGAACAGTTGGCTGCCGCGCCGCCGGCGCAGCGTGACCTGACCTACTCCACCGAACCGCTCACCGCGGCGAACAACGGCACCTCCCTCATCGAGGCCCAGCAGCGGGAACTCACAACGCTGCAGTCCCGGATGCCACCGATCGTGGGGGACCTCGTCGACGAACGGTGGTACGTCGCCGACGGCGAGCCGGGCCGGTTGACCGGCCCGGACCTGGCGGCCCAGAACCTCCTGGTCGACCTGATCCCGCGTGCGATGCCGGGGGTCGAGGAGGCCGGCACGCTCCTCGACGGTCGGTGGCCGCAGGGTGGGGCGGCCGGGCAGCCGGTGCAGATGGCGCTGGCCGACGACGTCGCCCGCAAGCTCAACCTGCGGGTCGGCAGCCGACTGCGCCTGGCCTCCCTGCAACGCCTGGCCGGCGGCCCGGCCACCGCGATCACGGTGGTGGGCGTGTTCCAGCCCCGCGACCGCGCCGCCGGTATCTGGGACACCCTGCCGCAGACGCTGCGGGTCACCGAGCCGCGGGGCGACGGCGAGCCGTTCGACGCCGTCGGGGTCGTCCACCCGGCCGCGCTGGACCGGCAGGCCGCCGCCGGATGGCCCACCCGGTTCAGCTGGCGCTACCGGCTGGGGGTGGACGGCATCGACGCGCGACGACTGGACCAGCTCATCGACGGCATCGGGGAGATGTCCCGGACCGCCCCGGAGGGGCGGAACCTGGTGCAGGGCGTGGACGTGCCGCTGCGGGCGTTCGCCGCCGCGCTCGCCTCCGCCCGTACCATCCTCGCGGTCGTCGGGGCCGGCGTCCTGGCGACGCTGGCCGGGCTGGTCGTGCTCGCCGCCACGCTGGCGGTGCGCCGCCGACGCCACGAGTTCGTCCTGCTGCGCGCCCGCGGCGGGGCGACCACCGCCGGTGTGCGCCGCAGCCTGGCCGAGTCGCTGCTGGTCGTCCTGCCCGCCGCCGCGATCGGGTGGCTGCTCGGCGGGCTGGTCCCGGGCCCGTCCGGCGGCACCCTGCCAGTCGCGGTGGCCGCAACCGTGCTGCTCACGTCGGCCCTGCCGGTGGCGGCCCTCGCCGTCGGCACCGGGGACACCGGCCGGCGCGACCTGATCCGGCTCCGCCCCTCCGCGCGCCGGGTGCTGGTGGAGGTGTGCCTGCTCCTGCTGGCCGGGCTGGCGGTCGTCCTGCTGAGGCGCCGGGGCCTCACGCTCGGCGAACTCGACCCGCTGCTGCTCTCGGTGCCGGTGCTGCTGTCGGTCGCGGCGGCGGTGTTGGCGCTGCGTGCGTACCCGTGGCCGCTGCGGCTGGCCAGTCGGCTCGCCGCCCGGACCCGCGGCAGCGTCACCTTCCTCGGCACCGCCCGGGCGGGCCGGTCGGTCGCGGCCACCCCACTGGTCGTGGTCGTCCTGGCGATCGCCACCGCGGCGTTCTGCGCGGTGGTGGCGGCCGGCGTCGAGACGAGCCGGGACCGGGCCGCGACCCGGTCGGTCCCCGCGGACGCCCTGATCCAGGGCGACCGGCTGGCCGCGGACACCGGGACCCAACTGGAGGAGCTACCCGGGGTGAGCGCCGCAGCGGCGGTCGCCTACCAGCCGGGGCAGCGCCTGCTGACGGACGCGAACGGTACGGACGCTCAGCTCGGCGTGGCCACCGTGCTGCTGGTCGACGGTCCGGCGCTGCAACGGCTGGCCCGGCAGAGCGGCACCGATGTGTCGGTGCCCGAGGCGCTGCTTACCCCGCGCGGTCCGGGCGGCCCGGTGCCCGCACTGGTCTCTCCGGCGCTCGCCGCCGACCTGGCCCACGAGGGTCTGGACGGCTCCGCCTTCATCGGCATACAGAGTCTGCGCTACGAGTTCCGGGTGGCCGAAGCGGTGGCGGACTTCCCGCTGCTCGGACCGGAGACCAACCGCTTCGTCATCCTGCCCTGGCAGGCGCTGCCCGAGCGGAGCAACGCCCCGGCGCCGACCGGCTTCCTGGTCGCCGGCGACGATCTCGACACCGAGACGCTGCGGCGGGTCGGCGACGAGGGCCAGTCCCGGTTCCAGAACAGCGGGATCGTCACCGGCGGCGAGCGGCCGCTCGGCGTGGAGGTGCTCACCTGGGAGCAGGCGCGGCGGCAGGTGGGCGGGGGCGGCGTGAACGGTCTGCTGGTCTTCGCCTTCGTCGCCGGGGCGGCCGGCGGAACGGTGCTCGGCCTGCTCGCCATCGCGTTCACCGTGCTCGCCGGGGCGCGAGCCCGCGGGCAGGTGCTGTCCCGGCTGCGTACCCTCGGCCTGTCCCGCCGGCAGTGGCGGGGCCTGCTGCTGGTCGAGTTGGCCCCGCTGGTCGGTGTCGCGGTGCTCACCGGCGCGGTGGTGGGTGCGCTGCTCCCGCTGCTGCTCACCCCGCTGCTCGGCCTGTCCGCCTTCACCAGCGGCATCCCGGTCCGGGTGGCGTTCGAGCCTGGTCTGGTGGCCGCGGTGGTCGTGCTCGGGGCCGTCGCCCTCGGCTTCGCGATCGCCGTCGAGGCCCTGAACAACCGCCGGCTGCGCCTCGGTGAGGTGCTCCGGCTCGGAGAGGAGAGCTGAGATGACCGCTACCGCCGAGACAACGGCCGTACCGGACCTGGCCGCCCTGCAACAGCGGGCCGCGCAGCGCGCGGCCGAGCGGGCCGGCGGTCGGGACCGGCTGCGCGGCCACATCGTCTGTGACGGGTTGGTCCGCATCTTCAAGACCGAGGGGGTGGAGGTGGTCGCCCTGCAGGGACTCGACCTGGTCATCGACCGGGGCGAGCTCGTGGCGATCGTCGGCGCCTCCGGCTCCGGCAAGTCCACCCTGCTCAACATCCTCTCCGGGCTGGACACCCCGACCGCCGGCATCGCCCGGGTGGCCGACTACGACCTGCTGAACCTCTCCGCCCGCCGGCGGCTGAGCTACCGCCGGCAGAAGGTCGGCTTCGTCTGGCAGCAGACCGGCCGCAACCTGCTGCCGTACCTGACCGCGTTGGAGAACGTGGAGCTGCCGATGCAGTTGGCCGGCCGGCGCGGCGGCCGGGCCCGGCGGCAGCGGGCCCGGGAGCTGCTCGACATGGTCGGGGTGGGCTACTGCGCCGACCGGCGGCCGGGGCAGCTCAGCGGTGGCGAGCAGCAGCGCTGCGCGGTGGCGGTCGCGGTCGCCAACGACCCGGAGGTGCTCTTCGCCGACGAGCCGACCGGCGAGCTGGACGAGGCCACCGGCGCGGAGGTCTTCACCGCGCTGCGCACCATCAACGCCGAACTGGGCGTCACCATCGTCGTGGTCACCCACGACCAGGCGGTGGCCGGCCAGGTCCGGCGGACCGTCGCGATCCGCGACGGCCGGACCGCCTCGGAGGTACGCCGGACCGCGCGGATCGGCGCGGACGGCAACACCGAGCTGGTCAGCGAGGAGTACGCGGTGCTCGACCGGACCGGACGGATGCAGCTGCCGGCCGCCTTCGTCGAGGCGCTGGCGATGCGGGACCGGGTTCGGCTCAACCTGGAGCCGGACCACGTTGAGGTGCGGCCCGGTGACCAGGCCCGCGCCGAACGGGAGGCGGAAGCATGAGCGTGCGTAGCGAGCGAATCATCAGGCGCAGTGCGGTCGAGCCTCTTGCCGGCACTCACCGAGGGGAGGTGTCGGCATGAGCGCGCGGAATGTGGCGGCGACCGGGCAGGCCCACCCCGGGATCGGCACGGCGACGTCCGGGGCGGCGGGGCCGTCGACCGGTTTCGTCGGCGAGGCCGGGCACCACGACGAGGTGCTCCGGGTCGAGGGGCTGAACCGGACCTTCGGCCGGGGTGAGCGCGCCGTGCACGCGGTGCGGGACGTGTCGTTCGTCGCCCGGCGGGGCGAGCTGCTCGCCGTCCGGGGCCGCTCGGGCGCGGGCAAGACCACTCTGCTGAACCTGGTCGGCGGGCTGGACCGGCCGGACAGCGGCCGGGTGGTGGTGGCCGGGCACGATCTGACCGACGCGGGCGAGCAGGAGCTGCTCGAGCTGCGCCGCGGCACCGTCGGCTTCATCTTCCAGACCTTCGGCCTGGTGCCGATCCTCTCCGCCGCGGAGAACGTCGGGGTGCCGCTGCGGCTGGCCCGGGTGCCGGCGGCGGAGCGGGAGGAGCGGGTGGCGATGCTGCTCGAACTGGTCGGGCTCGGCCGGCACGCGGCGCAGCGGCCGTACGAGCTCTCCGGCGGGCAACAGCAGCGGGTGGCCGTGGCCCGGGCCCTGGCCAACGAACCGGACCTGCTGATCGCTGACGAGCCGACCGGTCAGCTCGACTCGGAGACCGGCCGGTCGATCATGGATCTGCTCCGGGCGGTGGTACGCGCCCGGGGCACGACCGTCCTGGTCGCCACCCACGACCCGGCCCTGATCGAGCTGGCCGACCGCACCCTCACCCTCCGCGACGGCCGTCTGGTCGACGCCTGACCGCTTCCATCGTCGATCATGCAGTTGTGGTGGGCGGTGCACACCGTTTCGCGGCTTGTGCGCGGCACCACAACTGCATGATCGACGCGGGTCAGTCAGAGCGGGAGCTTCATGCCTTCGTGGCTGGCGACGAAGCCGAGGCCCAGATAGAAGCGGTGCGCGTCGTGGCGGGACTTGTCGGTGGTGAGCTGGACCAGGCCGCAGCCGCGCTGCCGGGCCTGGTCGATGGCCCAGGTCATCATCTGCCGGCCGATCCCGGCGCCGCGCAGATCGGAGCGGACCCGGACCGACTCGATCAGTGACCGCTCGGCGCCGTGCCGACCGAGGCCGGGAATGTAGGTGATCTGCAGGCAGCCGACCAGCTCACCGTCCGTCTCGGTCAAGATCAGGTGGTTGCGCGGATCGGCGGTGATCTCCGCGAACGCCCGCTCGTACGCGGCGTCGACCTCGGTGACGTCGCGGGTCCTGCCGAGCACGTCGTCGGCGAGCAGGGCGAGCACGGCGGGCAGGTCGGCCCGGACGGCCTCCCGGAAGATCACGTCAGCCATCCGCTGAGCCTGGCACAGCGGCCAGGGTCGATGGGTACACGCCGGTTGCCCTGAGCGGGCAGCATGACCGGCATGGACGTCCTGCTGCTGCCGTTCCGGTGGGTCTACCGGGCGCTGGTCTGGTTCGCCAACTCCCCTCGGACGCTGATCACCTCGTACCTGCTGATGATCGTGGTGGCCGGGGTGATCTACGGCGAGGTGGAGGCGCGCAGCCCGGCCGACGCGGTCTGGTGGGCGGTGGTCACCGCCTCCACCGTCGGCTACGGCGACATCTCACCGACGACCTGGCAGGGACGCACCCTCGCCGCACTGCTCATCTCGACCATGGTGCTGCTGGTCATCCCGCTGATCACCGCGCACTTCGCCAGCCGGCTGATCGTCGACGACGACGCCTTCGAGCACGAGGAGCAGGAACAGCTCAAGGCCGACGTGCGCCGGATGCGCGCCCTGCTGGAGCAGTTGGCCAGCCGGCACGGCATCGAGCTGCCGCCGGAGCCGCCAGCCAACCGGCCGGTCAGCGGGCCGGGCAGCGCAGCCCCTGTCTGGGAACGGTCAGCTCGATCACGTAGGCGTCGACCGCGTTGGTGATGCACGCCGTCTGCGGGTAGGCGGTGTGCCCCTCACCCTCCCAGGTGAGCACCCGGCCGACGCCGAGCATCGAGGCGAGCGCCCCGGTCTGCTCGTAGGGGGTGGCCGGGTCGCCAGTGGTGCCGACGACCACGATCGGCGGCGCGCCGGCCGCCGCGCCGGTCGGGTAGGGGTCACGCCCGCCGGGCCACTCGACGCAGCTGAGCATCCCGACCGCCAGGGCCGGCCCGAAGAGCGGATATTTCTCCCGCCACTCGGACTGCAACTGGCGGATCCGCGCCAGGCTCGGCTTCTCGTCCTCGTCCGCGCAGTTCACCGCGAGGTTGGCGTCGAACAGGTTGGAGTAACGGCCGTCGTCCTCGCGCCCGGCGTACGCGTCGGCGAGCCGGAACACCTCCGCCGGGTCGCCTCCCTCGAGCCGGTCGATCGCGCGGGCCAGCTCCTGCCAACCGGTCTCGGTGTAGAGCGAGGAGATGATCGCGTAGAAGACCCAACCCGAGGTGGCCTCCCGCCCGTTCGCGCCCCGGACCGGTGAGACCCGGGCCTTGTCGATCGCGGAGGTCACCGCGGCCCGGGCGTCGGGGGCGATCGGGCAGCGCCCGGCGTTCGCCGCGCACCAGCGGCTGAAGTTGCCGAATGCCCGCTCGAAGCCCTTGGCCTGGCTCTCCGAGCCGGCCACCAGCCCCTGCCGCGGGTCGACCGCGCCGTCGAGCACCAGCGCCCGGACGCGCTGGGGGTAGAGCTGGGCGTAGGTGGCGCCGAGCAGGGTGCCGTAGGAGTAGCCGAGGTAGGTGAGCTTGTCGTCGCCGACCGCGGCGCGGACCGCGTCGATGTCGCGGGCGGCCTGCTCGGTGGCGTAGAGCGGGAGCTGGTCGCCGTAGCGGTCGCCGCAGCCCTGGCCGATGCGGCGGTTGAGCGCGACGAAGTCGTCGAAGGTCGACTGACTGCGCGGGTCGGGGTCGGAGCCGAAGCTGGCGTCGAGGTCGGCGTCGGGGATGCACTTGACCGGGCTGGACCGGGCCACCCCGCGCGGGTCGAAGCCGACGATGTCGAACCGGTCGGTCACGGCGGCGGGCAGCCCACCGAACGCCGGCCCGAACGAGAGGTAGACGGCGGTGTCGACCCCGGACCCGCCGGGGCCGCCGGGGTTGATCACCAACGAGCCGATCCGGTCGCGCTGCTTCGTCGAGCGGGCCCGCAGCAGGGCGATCTCGAACGTCTCGCCGGCGCCCGGGCCGGTGGTGGCACCGGTGCCGGCGCCCCAGTTGCGCGGCACCGCGATCCGGGCGCACTCGTAGCGCATGTCTGGCGCGCCACGCCCGACCAGGTCGTTGGCGACCTCCGGACAGGCCTTCCAGGTCGGCGCGGTGCCCGGGGCGGCCGCCGCGCCGTCGGGCTCGGTGCGCGGCGCGAAGGTGGGCAGCGTGCAGCCGGCGGTGAGCAGGAGCACGACGGCGAGGCCGGCGATTATGCGGCGGACCCGGCGGATCCGGTCGGCAGTGCGGGACACGTGGGCCTCCGTGATCGTCTCGCCGACAGGCTACGCGGGGCCGGCGGTGGCCGGTGTCACGGTCGCCGTCGGGTCGCCGCGCAGCACCTGGTCGACGTCGAACCGGATTGGGCGGTCGAGCTGGTCGTAGCCGCAGGAACGGGGGTCGCGGTCGGGCCGCCAGCGCACGAACTGGGCGGTGTGCCGGAACCGGTCGCCCTCCATCGCGTCGTAGCCGACCTCGAGCACCAGCTCGGGACGGATCGGCTCCCACTCGAGGTTCTTGGTGCCCGTCCACCGGCTCACCCCGCCGGGGATGCGCTGGCCCCGCTCGTGGTCGCCGTGCACCCACGGGTGCTCCCCGCCGGTGTCCCGGTAGGGGGCCAGCTCCTCGAGCAGCTCGGCCCGGCGGGCCATGCTGAACGACGCGCTCACCCCGACGTGGTGCAGCAGGCCGTCGGCGTCGTAGAGGCCGAGCAGCAGCGAGCCGACCACCGGGCCGGACTTGTGCCAGCGGAAGCCGGCGACGACCACGTCGGCGGTGCGGGCGTGCTTGACCTTGAACATCAGCCGCTTGCCCGGCTCGTAGGGCAGGTCGGCCGGCTTCACGATCAGGCCGTCGAGGCCGGCGCCCTCGAAGACGTCGAACCAGCGGTGCGCGGTCTCCGGGTCGGTGGTGACCTGGGTGACGTGCATCGGCGGGCGGACGCCGGCCAGCGCCGCCTCGAGCCGGGCCCGGCGCTGCGGGTAGGGCTGGTCGATCAGGGTCTCGTCGTCGATCGCCAGCAGGTCGAAAGCGACGAAATCGGCCGGGGTGGTCTCGGCCAGCAGCTTCACCCGCGACGCGGCCGGGTGGATGCGCTGGCCCAGCAACTCGAAGTCGAGCCGTGGCTGCCCGCCCGGACCGTCGCGGCGGATCACGATCAGCTCACCGTCGACCGCACAACGCGCCGGCAGCTGCCGGCGGGCCTGCTCGACGACCTCGGGAAAGTAGCGGGTCATCATCTTGCCGCCGCGGCTGGACAGCTCCACCTCGTCGCCGTCGCGGAAGATGATGCAGCGGAAGCCGTCCCACTTCGGCTCGTAGGTCATCCCGGGTGCGGTGGGGATCCGCGGGACGCTCTTGGCCAGCATCGGCTCGACCGGCGGGTTGATCGGCAGCTCCACGGCGACCAGTCAACCAGACGGTACCGACAACCGTGAGGCAGATCACCGCCCGGCGCCTGGCGTGGTGTCCGCCGCCGTCCCGCCTCGTCACCACCGGGCGAATCAGGAAACCGCAGGTCAGAGCTACTTTCGCGGAATGTCGGAGTGGACGTGCGGCTGCTGCGGGCGCTACCGGGTCAGCGTGGAGTTGATCCGGGGCCGGTACCGCTACCGGCTGGTGCACCGGTATCCCCGACACTTCGGCGGCGGCAAGAACGTGCTCGGCGAGGTCGGCTCGATCGCCGAGCTGGCGGAGCTGCTGCGCCGTCGTACCCCGCTCACCCTCGCCGACCTGCGGGAGGCGGCCGCCTGACCCCGCACGGGCCGCGACCCGGCGGCCGTACGCTGGCCGGCAGGCGAGCGCGGAGGTAACCGGTATGCCGGCACTGACCTATCCGAACGTCGGCGCCACCCGCACCGGTGCGCTGCCGAGTGGCTGGCGGCACGTCCGCCACCGGACCCGGCTGCCGGACGGGTGCTTCGCGGCCGCGGCCGCGGCGGTGCTCGGCTGGCGGCTGCACCGGGCGGCCGGGATCCGGATCGAGGCGGACGCGCCCCGCGCGGCCCCCGGCGTGCGGGTCGTCTCCGGGCTGGGCCTCGGTCCGCTGCGCCTGCCCGCCCCGTGCGAGGTGGTCTGGGCCGCCGACGACGGGCAGCGGGCCGGCTTCGGGTACGGCACGCTGCCGGGGCACCCGGCGCGCGGTGAGGAGGCGTTCGTGGTCAGCCGCGACGACGCCGGCCGGATCTGGTTCGAGGTGATCGCGTTCAGCCGTCCCGCCGGCTGGCTGATGCGGGCGGCCGGCCCGCTCGGCCGGGCCTTCCAGCACGGCTACGCCTGGTGGCTCGGCCGGACCCTGCGCCGGCTCTGCGCCGCATCCTGATCCTGCCCGGTCAGAACCGGGCGAAGGAGCGGATCGGGGCGCGCGGCCCGTACTTCGGCGCCTGAATGCCGGCGGCCTCCAACAGCACGCAGACCCGCCCGCGGTGACCCCGGAACGGCTCCAGCAGCGTCAGCATCCGGGCGTCGTCGCCGCGCGGCTCGCCCGCGAGCGCCCAGGCGACCGTGTTCGGGACGTGGTAATCGCCCACGCTGACCGCGTCCGGGTCGCCGTACGCCACCCGGACCACCTCGGCGGCGGTCCACGCGCCGATGCCGGGCACGGCGGTCAGCCGGCGGGTCGCCTCGGCCGCGTCCGCGCAGCGCTCCAGCCGGTCCGCGACGGCGGCGGCCCGGCGCAGCGTGTCGGCCCGGCGCTGCTCCACCCCGAACGGGTGGAAGACCCAGTAGGGCGCGGCGGCGATCGCGGCCGGCTCCGGCGGAAGCAGCAGCGGCTGCAGGGGCCCCGGTGCGGGCTCGGCGAAGTGCCGCACCGTCGCGGCGTACGCGCGGTACGCCTCCTTGCCGGTGACCTTCTGCTCGAAGACCGCCCGGAGCACCCGGGGGAAGACCAGTCCGGTGGCCGGCATCCGCAGACCGTGGTGCTCGCGGGCCAGCCGGGCGACCAGCGGGTGCGTCGCGGCGAGGTCGGCGAAGCCGGTCAGGTCGTCGCGGAGCCCGGCCACCGCATCGGCCTGCGCCACCACCCAGTCGGCGCCCGGGCCGTACCCCTCGGCCAGCAGATCACCGGCGACCGGCCGCAGCGTGAGCGTGGCCGGGCCGTCCGGGGTGCGGGTGGCCCACCAGAACGTGCCGGCCGCGATCCGGGCGCAGGGATCGTACGGGCTGAAGGTCAGGGCGCGGACCGAGCCGGCGAGGCGGTAGCCGGCGGGCGGGTGCAGCAACCGCCGCGCGGTGGGCTCGGTCCCGGTCATCCCGCAACTGTGCCAGAGCGACGACCGGGGCGGGCCCCACGGGCCGCCCCGGTGTGTCCGGCATCCCGGCATGACGATGGCCGGCCGCGCCCTCCCCGGCTACGACCGGCCACCGTGTCTCGCGGGATCAGTACGAGTAGTCGGAGCTGCCCGCGTCCGAGCCCGCCTCGCTGTCCGACGGCGGGGCTACCGGCTTCGGGGTGCCCTTCGGCAGGCAGGACAGGTTCTTCTTGCCGTCCGGCGCGACCACGAACCAGGTGCCGCCGACGCCCTGGCCCTTCCACTGGCCGGGCTTCTTGTCGCCGATGTAGCGGTACAGCGGCCAACCGGCGAGGGTGAGCTGGCGGGTGCCGTCCTGCCGGGTGACCGTGCCGACCTTGTCGTCGGAGACGCCGCTGAGCTGCGGATCGCCGTCGGTCAGCGCCGGCGGCCACACCTCGGCGCACTTGTCCACGCAGTTCGACGACGGCGGGTCGGCGGTGTCCTTGTCGAACCGGTACAGGACCCAGCCGTCCTGGTCGGTCACCACCTTGCCCATCCGGGCCACGCTCTTGCCGACGAGCTTCTCGGTGAGGTCCACGTCGGCCGGCGGCGCGTCGGCGACGGGGGCCTCCGCGGAGGCCTCGGGTTCGGCCGACGCGGTGGGCTCGGCCGCGGCGACGGCGACCGGCTCCGCCGCGCTCTGGTTCGCTGGGTCATAACCCGCGGGAGCGCAGGCCGTCAGGGCGACCATCGCGCCCGCGACGACGATGACCGTCCGCTTCATCTGTGCCACGTGCCCTCCTCGTTTCTCGGCAGTTCGCCCATGAGTACGGAAGGGAGGGTGTCAAGGTTGAACCACTAACAGTGGTCAATTTCATAAGATTTCGTTGAACCGTTTCGCGGGCCGCTGCGTGGGCTCTTTCCGAGCAATGTCCGTCGCGAAACGAGTTATCGGCGCCGGTCTTTGTCGATGACCGGCGCCGATGCTACGGGGAGCGCTACCTCAACTCCACCGTGACCAGCGGGCTCGCCACCCCGTTCGCGTCCACCGACTCGACCTGGAACTGCTTGATGTCGGTCAGCCGGGCGGAGGTCGACGCGCTCAGTTCGAGCCCCTGCGACCGGGCGTTGGTGCCGTATCCTTCGTCCGGGACGGACCAGGTGGAAATCACCTCGGTGGTGGCGTTCTTGCGTACCACCACGAGCCGGCAGACGCGTGGGCCGGGCAGTTTCCGGAGACTGAAGCTGACTTTGGTGCCGTAGTCCTTGGTGGCCAGGAACATCGTGGTCTGCACGCCCGTGGTCGGATCGGTGGCGTCGAACTGGTCGCCCTCCTCCTCGTTGCCGCCGACTCCCGGCCCGGTCGGGGCGGTGGGCGCGGCGGTGGGCGGCTGGTCGATCGGCGCGTCGCGCGTCGGCTCGGCGACCACGTCGGTCGGGCCGGCGTCGCTGATCACGTTGCTGAAGCCGATCCCGGTCAGACCACCCAGCACCACCACCGCGGCCGCCGCGGCCAGCAGCTGCCGGAACCGGGTCCGTCGCCGGTCGGCGCGGACCGCGACCAGCGTGCGGTCCAGCAGCCCCGGGTCGGTCGCCGTCTGCTCCAGCGCGGTCATCGTCTCGCCGTCGATGCCGGAGAGCAGCCCGACCACCGGCACCATGGTCTCCAGCTCGGCCGCGCACGCCCAGCAGGTGGCGAGGTGCTCCTCGAAGCGCTCGGTGTCCTGCTCGTCGAGCACGCCGAGCGCGTACGCGGCGACGTCCATGTGATCTGGCCGGCTCATTCCGTCACCCCCCGTTCCTGCAGAGCCGTGCGCAGCGCGCGCAGTGCGTAGTAGACCCGCGACTTGGCGGTGCCGAGCGGGAGGCCCAGCTCCTCGGCCGCCTCGGGCACGGTCCGCCCCCGGAAGTACGTCGCGATCAGGATCTCGCGGTGCGACTGGCTCAGCGTACGTAGCGCGTCAGCCACCGTCATCGTGCGTAGTACCTGGTCGGTGCTGTCCGACTGGGCGAACGCGGTCAGGTCCCGGTCGTACGTCTCCGCCGGTCGGGCCTGCTCGCTGCGGTGCTCGTCGATGGCGATCCGGCGGGCCACGGTGACCAGCCAGGGCCGCAGCGACCCCTGGCCCTGGGTCCCCAGCCGGTGGGCGTTGCGCCAGGCCCGCAGCAGCGTCTCCTGGACGATGTCCTCCGCGCGCTGCCGGTCCCCCCCGGTGAGCCGCATGACGAACATCAGCAGTGGCCCGGCATGCTCGGCATAGAGCTGCCGGACCAACTGGTCGGAGTGGCTGGCCTCGGTGGACGTCGCCTGGTGGCGTCCGGGCGCCGGTCGCGGCGTCACCGGACCATTCTGGCGAGGCGCCGGGCGGCCGTCGACCCCCCGTGAAGTTGGCCGCGACTGGGATCGCGCGGACATCCAGTCCGCCCGCACCACATCGCCGTGCCAACCGGCCGCCACCGCATGCATGCAGACCTCCGGGTTGTCCTGTGACCACAACGGCCCACCCAGGCGGGCCGCCCGGTGGTACGCACCGCCGGCGCGAGCGGATCAACAACGAGCGAAGAAATTTCGGCGGCCGGCGCGGCGGGCGGTCGCCGCCGGTCGGTGGCCGCGGAGCAGGGGCCGGTCGGCGGTGGTCAGTGGCCGGTGGAGAAGAGGCCCGGCGGCGGCGGAGCGGAGCCGGTGGCGTCCGCGTCCCGGACGATGCTCGCGCCGCCGGCGAACCGGTCCAGGTCCCCCCCCGCGACCACCCGCCCGGGGAACCAGTCACCGGCGGCCCGCCGGGTCAGCTCCGGCACCGGCGGCTCGACCCGGCCGGCCAGCAGCACCAGGTTGCCGTACCGGCGTCCGCGCAGCACCGCGGCGTCGCCGACCATGGCGGCGCGGGGAAGTACCGCACGGACCGTGGCGACCTGCCCGCGGGCGTGCCGCAGCGGTGGGCCGTCGGCCAGGTTGGCCAGGTACCAGCCGGCGGGGTGGAGCACCCGGGCCACCTCGGCGGCGTACTCGACCGAGGTCAGGTGCGCCGGGGTGCGGGCACCGGCGAAGACGTCGGCGACCACCACGTCGTAGCTGGCGTCCCGGCTGCCGGTCAGCACGGCACGCGCGTCGGCCACCCGTACCCGCAGCCGGGGGTCGGCCGGCCAGGGCAGCACCCGGCGCACCAGCTCCACCAGCGCGCCGTCCACCTCGGCCACCCGCTGGGTGGAGCCGGGTCGGGTGGCCGAGACGTACCGGGGCAGGGTGAGCGCGCCCCCGCCGAGGTGCAGCACCCGCAGCGGGGCGCCGGCCGGGGCGATCAGGTCGACCGCGGCGGCCAGCCGCCGGACGTACTCGAACTCCAGGTGGGTGGGGTCGGTCAGGTCGACGTGCGACTGCGGCGCGCCGTCCAGCAGCAGGGTCCACGAGCCCGGCCGGTCCCGGTCCGGCACCAGCTCGGCCCGCCCGGTCTCCACCTGCTCAACCACCCGGTCGGCGGCCCGCTTCCGTCCCACCCGCCCAGTATCCCGCCCCGCCCCGAGCTGCCCGCCCGCGCCCGGCCGCACGCGCATGCCGGATGGTGGACGGTCAGCCGCGCAGGGTGCCGGCGCGGGCGGCGGCGGTGAGAGCCCGGTGCAGCAGCCGGGAATCGCCGAGCAGCGCCCGTAGTCGGCGCTCCAACCCGGCGATCGGGATCAGGTTCTGCGGGGCGCGCGGATCCTTGTACGGCGTGGAGGCGAACCGGGGCAGCGTCACCAGGGACAGGTCGGCCAGCTCGACCGCCTCGGCGATGTCGAGCTCGGCGGAGCAC
This sequence comes from Micromonospora sp. NPDC093243, assembly GCF_044753725.1. Classification (NCBI taxonomy): domain Bacteria; kingdom Bacillati; phylum Actinomycetota; class Actinomycetes; order Micromonosporales; family Micromonosporaceae; genus Micromonospora; species Micromonospora sp. NPDC093243. Next base: position 764,245 of record NZ_JBIVNT010000003.1, read on the forward strand.
TCCAGCCGGACGATGCCGGCCCACGGCGCGCCGGCCGCCACCGGCAGCCGCAGATACCAGGACCAGCCGCCCCAGGCGGTGCCGACCCGGAACACCGGGCAGCGCTGGCCGGCGGCCAGGCCGGTCACCACCGCGGTCAGCCGGGCGTCCAGGTACTGGCTGTGCTGGGTCTTGATGTAGCCCAGGGTGCGCGGCAGCTGCCGGCGGCTGCGCAGCGGACCGTCCACCACCAGCAGGTCCCCGTCGGTGCGGGCGGCGTCGGAGACCGCCACCTCCAACGCGGTCAGCGGCCCCTGCACCGCCGCCGGCAGCTTGGCCAGCTCGCCGGTGCCGCCCACCCGGTGCACCGGGTAGCGGATCGTCCCGGCGACCACCTCCTCGGCCGACGGGCTGGCGGTGAAGAGGCCCCGCCCCACCCGGGTGCCGGCCAACTGCGCCGCGCCCCGCTCGAGGTCGCAGCGGACCACTCCGGCGGCGTAGGAGGCGGCCAGGCCCGGGAAGGAGCCACCGTCGGACTCTGCCGTCCAGATGCTGGCGTCGATCCGGCGGACCCCGTCGACCAGCAGCACCACGTCGGGCGCCCGCACCCCGGCCCGTACGTCGATCGCCCGCCACTGCGCCGCCGGCAGCTCGGCGTCCGTCTCCACCTGCGCGCTGCTCGGCGCGGCCGGGCCGGTGGCGGACGCCTCGAACGAGGCACCGTACGACGGGTCCCAGGCGTCGACGAAGAACCGCCCCGCCGGCGTGCTCACCGGCCGGTCCGTTCGACGCGCGCCGAACGGGCGTCCTTGCGGACCTCGAACCGGACCGGGATGCGTTCCGCCAGCGCCGGTACGTGGGTGACCACGCCCACCATCCGGTCACCCCGGGCGGCGAGGTTCTCCAGGGTGGCGGCGACCGTGTCCAGAGTGGCCGCGTCGAGCGTGCCGAAGCCCTCGTCCAGGACGATCGACTCCAGGCTCGCCGCCGTGGTGGACATCCCGGCGAGCTGCTCGGAGAGGGCCAGCGCCAGGGCCAGCGACGCCTGGAACGTCTCGCCGCCGGAAAGGGTGCGCACAGCCCGGCGCAGCCCGGCGTCGTGGTGGTCGACGACGAAGAACTCACCCTTGTCGTGCATCAGGTCGTACTGGCCGCCGGAGAGTTCCCGCAGGATCCGGGACGCGCCGTCGACGAGCAGATCCAACGCCTCGGCCAGCAGCCACCGCTCGAAGTTGTTGGCCCGCAGGTGACTGGCGAGCGCCCGCGCCACCTGCGCCCGGCGCTCGTGCCCGGCCCGCTGTTCACGCAGCTCGGCGGCCTGTTCGCGGCGCTCGACCAGTCGGCGCCGGTCGGCCTCGGCCCGCTCGAGCGCGACCGCGGCGGCACGCACCGGGTCGTCCGGGGCGGGCAGCCCGGCGTCGGCGAAGATGCCGCCGATCCGCTGCGCCACGGTCCTGGCCGCGCCGTCGGCCTCGGCGACCGCCGCCGCCAGCCCGTCCCGCTCCGACCGGCGGCGCCGCGCCTGCGCGTCGGCCCAGTCGGCCAGGGTGCGCCACGCGCCGGCGACGTCGTCCCGGTCGGCGGCCGGCGGCCCGAACCGGGCCAGCCCGTCCCGGGCCGAATCGAAGCGCCGCCACGCCGCCCGCAGCCGCTCCTCGGCGGCGTCCACCGCGCCGCGGGCCCGCCGCGCGGCGTCCCGACCGGCCCGGACCATTGTGGCCGCCTCGTCCAGCGCCCGCCGTAGCCGGGCGTGCTCGGCCAGCTGATCACGCAGCGCCTCGGCGGTGGCGGCCCCGGCGAGCTGCCCGTCCAGCTCGGTGAGCCGGGCGTCCAACTGCTCCTGCCGGGTCCGGGCCTGCACCAGCACCCGCTCCAGCTCGCGGGCGGCGGTGTCGCGCTCCTGCATCACCCGCTTGGCCGCCTCGCTGGCCACCCGGGCGGCCTTGCCGGACTCGACCGCCTCGGCCACCGCCGAACCGGCCGGCACCGCCGGCACCCGGGGGACGACCTGCTCGCAGACCGGGCAGGGCCCGCCGTCGACCAGGTGCGCCCGCAGCGCCACCGCCTGATCGGTGGCCTTCGCCTCCTCGTGGGCCCGGAACGCCGCCGTCAACTCCTCCTCGGCCCGCTCGGCCGCGGCCCGCGCCTCGGCCAGCGCCCGTACGGCGGCGTCGTGCTCGGTGGCGGCCGCGCCCATCGCCGCCCGGACCACCTCCGCCTCGCCGGCCAGCTTCTCCCGGTCGGCGTACCCGCGCAGCTGCAGCCGCAGGGCGCTCTCGTCGCCGGCGGCGGCCAGCTCGCCGCGGAGCTTCTCCTCGCGCTCCTCGGCCAGCGACACCGCGTTCGCCGCCGCGTCGGCCTCGGCGCGCGCGTCGGTCACCGCCCGGGCCACCTCGGCGACCCCGGCCGGCGCCCGGACCGCGTCCAGCACGGTCAGCTCGGCGTCGAGGGCGGTCAGCGCCGCTGTCGCCTCCCGCGCCGCCGCCCGAGCCGCCTCCAGCTCGGGTACGGCGGCGGTCACCGCCGCGGCCAGCTCGCTCATCCGCCCGACCTGACCGGTCGCCCGGTCGAGCGCCTCGTCGTCGACGTCGGTGAGCCCGGCCAGCAGTTGGTCGACCCCCTCCAGCTTCGCCTCGGCCTGCGCCGCGCGGGCGGTGGCCTGCTTCTGCACCTCCTCGTAGACGCCGAGGCCGAGCAGGTTGACCAGGATCTGCTGCCGGGTGGCCGGCTTGGCGTGCAGGAAGTCGGCGAACTGGCCCTGCGGCAGCACCACGCAGCTGGTGAACTGCTCGTAGGGCAGCCCCACCGCCTCCAGCACCGCCTCGTCCATCTCGGCGGGGGTGCCCGCCACCACCTCGCCGAGATCCTCCGGGCTCAACCCGGTCTCCAGCTTGGTGACGTCGAAGCCGGGCGGCATCAGCTGCAACCCGGCGTTGGCGGTCTTCACGTTGCCCCGGCTGTCCCGCCGCACCACCCGGGTGGCCACATAGCGGGCCCCGCCGGACTCGAAGACCAGCCGCACCCGGGCCTCGGCCGTCGACGGCGCGAGCGCGTTGCCCAGGCCGCGGGTGCCACCCCAGCGGGGCACCGTGCCGTAGAGGGCGAAGCAGATCGCGTCCAGCACCGTCGACTTGCCCGAACCGGTCGGGCCGACCAGCGCGAAGAAGTCGGCGTCGGTGAAGTCGACGGTGGTCTCCTCGCGGAAGACGGTGAAGCCGGCCATGTCCAGCCGTATCGGTCGCATCAGCGGTCGACCTCCTCGAAGAGCTCGTCGAAGAGCTCCTGGACGCCGTCGTCGGCGTGGCCCCGGCTCTCCAGGTAGTCGGCGAAGAGCTCGCGCGGTGAGCGCCCGGAGCGTTGTGCGACGCGGGTGCCACTGCCCGGTGCGGGCACCAGCTCGGGATCGATCCGGATCTCCAGCGCCCGGGGCAGCAGCTCCTGCACCTCCTCGCGCAGGCCCGCCCGGGGCTGCTCGCGGACGAAGACCCGCAGCCAGGCGTCCGGCTGCTCCACCTCGGCGAGCTGGGCGAGCGTGCCACGGACGGTGCGCAGCGTGGCCGCCGCGCTCACCGGCACCTCCCGCACCCGGGCGGCGGTGCTCGCGGTGACCTCGACGAGGGTCACCGACGGGACGTTCTCCTGCTCGCCGAAGTCGACCGCCAGCGGGCTGCCGCTGTAGCGCACCGGGCAGGGGCCCTCGACCCGCTGCGCGCGGTGCAGGTGGCCCAGCGCGACGTAGTGCGCGGTGGCCGGAAAGACCGTCGCGGGCACCGCGTAGCCGAGCACGGTGTGCGCGTCCCGCTCGCCGCCGCCGGCCGCCGCGCCGGTCACCGTCAGGTGTGCGGTCACCAGGTGCACCCGGTCCGGCTCGTTGAAGCCCTCGGTGAGCCGGCCGAGCACCCGGCCCAGGTGGTCGGCGTACGTCTGGTTCGCCTCGGCGGCGGTCAGCTCGTACATCTCCACCGCGCGGACGGCGTAGCGCTGGGACAGGAACGGCAGCGCGGCCAACCGCCACCGCTCGCCACCGGCGGTGCTGCCGTCGATCACATGCTCGTCCGGACTCTCCCGGACGCTGCCGCGCAGGGTGATCCCGGCGGCCTCGGCCCAGGGGCGCAGCGCGTCGAGCGCGGCTCCGTTGTCGTGGTTGCCGCCGATCGCGACCACGTCCGCGCCGGTGCGGCGCAACGCCGTCAGCGCCCGGGTCACCAGCCGGGTCGCCTCCGGCGTCGGCGCGGCGGTGTCGTAGAGATCACCGGCGACGATGACCAGGTCGGGTCGTTCGGCACGGGCGATCTCGATCACGCCGGCCAGCACCGCCTTGTGCTCCTCGGCCCGCGACTGGCCCTTGAGGACCTTGCCGACGTGCCAGTCCGAGGTGTGCAGGATCTTCACCGTGCCCGCCCTTCGTTCGCGCTCACCGGTGCCCGCCCTCCGCTGATGCTCACCTAGAACGGGATGTCGTCGTCGCTGCCGCCACCGGTGCCCACCACCGCGAACGGGTCCGCGGACTGGGTGATCGAGCGGAGGGTCTGCGACGGTGCCCGGCCCGCCTCGCTGACCCGGGTCGCCCAGGCCGGGAACGGGAACTCCAGGCAGAGCGGCACCGGGATGTCCGGTTGGTTGACGAACATGGTGCCCGGCTTGGCCAGCAGCGCCCGCTGACGCTGGGCCGGCGGCAGGAAGCCGTATTCCGGTCGGGATGCCTCTGCCGGGTCGAGGCGGCCGACCACCCGGATCGCCGAGTTGGTCACGATGCGCCGCTCGACCTCGCTCGCCGTCTGCTGCGCGCCGACGAGGATCACGCCCAGTGAGCGGCCCCGCTCGGCGATGTCGAGCAGCACCTCCTTGATGGGGGAGGAGCCCTCGCGCGGGGCGTACTTGTTCAGCTCGTCGAGGACGACGAAGAGCAGCGGCTTGGCGGTGCCCGCCTTCTCCTTGCGCTCGAACTCGCTCTTCAGCGTCACGCCGACCACGAACCGCTGGGCGCGGTCGGGCAGGTTGTGCAGGTCGACCACGGTGACCTGGGCGCTCTCGGTGGTGTTGATGCTGTGTGGGCGGCGGGTGGCCAGGTCACCCCGGATCAGCCGGCCGAGGTCCTTCTTGCTGCCGATCAGCCGCCGGGCGAACGCGTTGACGGTGCCGAGCCCGACCGCGCTGCCGGCCCAGTCGGAGCGGGTCTCGTCGTCGTTGAGCTGCTCGACGACGTGGTCGACCAGGTCGGCGTAGGTGCCGAGGCGAACCCCGTCGATGCTCACCCCGCCGTCGGCGGGCTGGGCGTAGCGGGCCAGGTGGGCGGCGACCGAGTGGACCACCATCGTGTACTGCTGGCGTTCGTCGTCGGCGTCGGCGAAGACGTAGGGCAGCAGCCGGTCGGCGCAGAACTCGGTGAGCGTCCAGTAGAAGCTGTCGACGCCGGTGAGCCGGCTGCTCACGTCGGGGGTGCCCGACGAGTCGCCGACCCGGGGCGGGGCGTAGACCCGGACGTCGGGGAAGGCGCCGGCGTCGAGGCCGAGCTTGGCGTAGCTGGCGCGGGTGGCGTCGTCGAGCCGGGTGTTGGGGTGGTCGAGGAAGAGCAGGTCCTCGCCCTTGACGTTGAAGATGAGCGCCTTGGCGTTGACCGCGTCGCCGCCGAGCACGCCCGAGCGGAAGACCGAGTAGAGCAGGAAGGTGGCGAAGCTGGTCTTGGTGGCCACGCCGGAGATGCCGGAGATGGAGACGTGCGCGCCGCGGCTGCCGTCGAGGAAGTCGGCGTTGAGGTAGACCGGCACCCCGTCGCGACCCATCCCCATCGGGATCCGCCGCTCCATCCGGTCGAAGTGCAGCGCCCGGGCCCGGGCGTCGCCCTCGGCGCGGTGCACCACCGCACCCGGCGTCGGCGGTACGTAGAACTCCGGGTCGACCCGGGTGGTGGTCACCTCGGCCGCCTCCTGCACCTGGGCGGGCAGGGTGCCGTCGGCGATGGCGAAGACGTCGGAGTCGAACTGGGCGCCCTCGTGCCGGGCCCGCACCTGGGTGACCACTCCGGCGATGGTCACCGGCTCCCGGTCGGGCAGCTCGCGCCGGGTGACCACCACGTCGTCGAGCTGGAGGTAGCTGCCGGGTGCCACGGCCGTCCAGAACTGCAGCGGGGTGGCGTCGGCGGTGCCGAGCACGCGGCCGACCACCTCGCCCGGACCGTCGAACCCGTCATCGGTCATCAGGCAACTCCGGTCGGCTGGTCATCACGGTCGGGGCACACGTCCTGCATCCTGCCCGAGTAGTACGACAGGTTGCCACGCGACGCGGCGGACGCCACGCCGGTGGGCGGCCCCGCCGGTCGCAGCGTCACGAGGCCGGCACCGTGCGTGCCGATCCGGGTATGGCGACCGACGCGCCGTCAGTCCCGGGCGTAGCGCAGCATCAGCACCCCGTCGCCGGCGGCCAGGACGTGCCGCAGCGCGAGGCTGCGCGGCGGGGATGCCTCGCCCGCGGTGATCCGGCCCGGGCCGGGGCCGGCGAGCAGCGGCGCGACGGTGAGGCACAGTTCGTCCACCAGGTCGGCTCCGGTGAGGGCGCCGAAAAGCTGCGGCCCGCCCTCGCAGAGCAACTGGTCGAGGCCGCGCCGGCGCAGCTCGGCGAGGCCGGCGGCGAGGTCCACCCGGTCGGTGCCGCAGCGCACCAGTTCGGCCACCTCGGCGAGCCCGGGCGGAGGTACGGCGTCGGCGCGGGTGAGAACCACCGGCCGCACCGGCGCGTCGGCGAAGACGGGCTGGGTCGGGTCGAGGTCGAGCCCGCCGGAGACCACCACCAGCGTGGGGTAGTCGGGCAGGTCGTGCTCGCGGCGCCAGGCCCGGCGCCGCTCGTCCAGCCGCAGCGCGCGGTAACCCTCGTGGCGCAGCGTGCCAGCGGCCACCACCAGCGCGTCGCAGAGCATCCGCAGCAGGCCGAAGACCCGCTTGTCCGGCTCGCCGGAGAGCCCGGCGGAGTAGCCGTCCAGGGCCACCGCGCCGTCGAGGCTCGACACGAAGTTCACCCGAAGGTGCGGCCGGTCGGCCCGGCCGTAGAGGGTGGTCAGCGCGGCGTCGTCGAGCGGCTCCGAGGCGCCCGCCGGCCAGATCCGGTCGATCGGGATTCCGACGCTCATTCGCTGGCCGGACCGGTGACCGGAGGGGTCGGTCGGGGGGTACGGTGCTGGCAGTCGCACCAGTTCCGACCCCGACAGTCGCCGTGCCGCCTCGCCCGGCACGCTCCGCAGATCATGCTCGCAGCTTAGCGAGGGGGGATGAGACAGCATGCCGCGTCAGATCTTCCAGCTGAGGATCTCCCTGGCCGGGGTCCGTCCGCCGGTGTGGCGCCGGGTGCTGGTTCCGGCCGGCTACACCCTCGACCGGCTGCACCGGGTCATCCAGCACGCGATGGGTTGGCGCGACTGCCATCTGCACTCGTTCGAGATCGACGGGCTCCAGTACGGCGAGCCCGACCCGGACGGCGAGCTGGCGCTGCACGACGAGCTCGACGTCCGGCTCGACGCGGTGCTCGGCAAGGGCAGCCGGTTCCAGTACACCTACGACTTCGGTGACTGGTGGGAGCACGACCTGGTGGTCGAGGACGCGGTCACCGCCGACCCGGACGAGCGCTATCCGACCTGTCTGGACGGTGAGCGGGCCGGCCCGCCGGAGGACGTCGGCGGACCCTCCGGCTACCAGGCGCTGCTGGTCGCGTTGGCCGACCCGGAGCACCCGGAGCACTGGGCGATGCGCGACTGGACGGGTGGCCACTTCGACCCGGGCGCGTTCGACGCCGGGCGTGCCGGCACCCTGCTGCGCCGCTTCTGCTGATCCGTCGAGCATGGCCGTCCCGGTGGCGGCCGTTCCCGCGTGCCCTCGGCCGCTCACCGCGCGCGGCGGGTGCCGGTAACAAATTGGGAACGCTCCCAAGCGTCTATTGACACTCCCGACACGCGCCCGCAATCTCATGGGAGCGCTCCCGATGCGTGGGCGTCAGCACTGCCCGGTGCGCGACTTCGGGGGCGGGCAGGTAGCCGCCACGACGGTTCAGCGACCGGAGAGCCCGCATCGCCAGGCACCGGAACCACCACACGAATCACCCACCTGAGAGGGGTCAGGGATGAGCGTCATCAGGCGCCGGCTCCGCACTGCCGCGGTCGCCGCGATCGCCGTGGGCGTGGCCCTCGGCAGCACCGCGTGCAGCAAGAAGAACGACGACGAGGCAGGCGGTGAGAACGGGCAGGTCAAGCTCGTCCTCCAGACCTTCTCCAACTTCGGGTACGACAAGGCCATCAAGGACTTCGAGGCGGCCAACCCGAACATCAAGGTCGAGCACCAGAAGATGGGCGAGCTGCGGGACTTCCAGCCGAAGCTGGTGCAGTGGCTCGCGGCGGGCAGCGGCGCCGGTGACGTGGTCGGTCTGGAAGAGGGCGTGCTGCTCCAGTACGTGCAGAACCACGACAAGTTCACCAACCTGCTCGACCTCGGTGCCAGCGAGGTGAAGTCCAACTTCCCGGAGTGGAAGTGGAACAACGCCATGACGCCGGACGGCAAGAAGCTGATCGGGCTCGGCACCGACGTCGGCGGCCTCGCCATGTGCTACCGCAAGGACCTGTTCCAGCAGGCGGGCCTGCCCACCGAGCGGGACGCGGTCTCCCAGAAGATCGGCACCTGGGACGACTACGTCGCGCTGGGCCGTCAGTTCAAGAACAGCGGCAAGGTCAAGGCGGCGTGGCTGGACAGCGCCACCAGCCTGATGCAGCCGTACGTCATGCAGAACTCCGAGACGTTCTTCTTCGACAAGGAGAACAAGTTCATCGGTGACACCAACCCGGTCGTCCGCAGGGCGTGGGACCTGGGTCTGCAGATGGCCGCCGACGGGCTGACCGCCAAGGCGCAGCGCTGGAGCGCCGACTGGGACGCCGCGTTCAAGAACAACGCCTTCGCCACGATCCCCTGCCCGGCCTGGATGACCGAGGGCATCATCGCCCAGCGTTCCGGCCCGACCAACGCCGGCAAGTGGGACATCGCCAAGATCCCGGGCGGCGGCGGCAACTGGGGCGGCTCCTACCTCGCCGTCCCGGCGCAGACCAAGCACCCGAAGGAGGCGTACCTGCTGGCCAAGTACCTGACCAGCAAGGAGGGCCACCTGGCGGCGTTCAACGAGGCCGGCGCGATGCCCTCCAGCATCCCGGGCATCGAGGACCCCGCCTTCAAGGACAAGACGAGCGAGTACTTCAGTGGCGCCCCGATCGGTCAGATCTTCGGTGACAGCGTCAAGAACATGAAGCCGGTCTTCCTCGGCGCCAAGCACCAGCAGGTCTGGGAGACCATCGTCGAGCCGCAGATGCAGGCGGCCGAGCGCGGCCAGACCAGCTCGGACGCCGCGTGGACCAAGGCGATGAACGAGGCCAAGAAGGCCGTCGCCTGATCCGCCGGTGACCCGCCGGCTCACGGACACGACGTGCCGTGAGCCGGCGGCGGCGCTCGGTCCCGGCAGGGTGTGGGCGCCGCCGAGGCCGCTCCCCTTTTCCCGGAAGGACCTGCCATGAGCTCCACTGTCGGCGAGGCGCCGCCACGGCGGACCGCCACGCCACCCCGCCAGCGACCAGAGCCCCGCCGCTCCTCGTACCGGCTCGGCCGCTGGGACCTCAAGTACTCGCCCTACCTCTACGTCGCGCCGTTCTTCGTCCTGTTCGGGATCTTCGGCCTCTTCCCGCTGCTCTACACGGTCTACGTCTCGCTCTTCGACTACGAGCTGCTCAGTGGCACCCGCGAGTACGCCGGGCTGGAAAACTACCGCGAGCTGCTCGTGGACGCGCAGTTCTGGAACGCCGCGTACAACACCGTCGGCATCTTCCTGCTGAGCACGGTGCCGCAGCTCATCGTGGCGCTCCTGCTCGCCAACCTGATGAACCGTCAGATGCGCGGCCGCACGCTGCTGCGGATGGGCATCGTCGTCCCGAACATCACCTCGGTCGCGGCGGTCGGCATCATCTTCGCGCTGATCTTCGCCGACCGGTACGGCCTGGTGAACTGGCTGCTCGGCAGCGTCGGCGTCGACCCTGTGGCCTGGCGCGACAACCGCTACGCCTCCTGGCTGGCGATCGCCTTCATGGTCGACTGGCGCTGGACCGGCTACAACGCCCTTATCTATCTCGGCGCCATGCAGGCCATCCCGAAGGACCTCTACGAGTCGGCCTCGTTGGACGGCGCCTCGGCGTGGCGGCAGTTCTGGCAGATCACCGTGCCGCTGATCCGCCCGACCATCGTCTTCACGGTCATCATCTCCACGATCGGTGGCTTCCAGATCTTCACCGAGCCGCTCATGTACGGCCACGGGATGGTACGCGGCGGCGCGGAGCACGAGTTCCAGACGTTGGCCATGTACATCTACGAGCAGACCTTCACCGGCAACGCCGAGTACGGCTACGGCGCGGCGATGTCCTGGCTGCTCTTCCTGATGATCGTCATCTTCGCGCTGATCAACTTCGCGCTGGTCCGGCGCTCGGTGAAGGGGGAGAAGAAGTGACCACCACCCAGGCCCTCCCTCGCTCTGTCGCGCCGCCACCGGAGAACCGGACGCGTCGTCGGCGGCGCGGTACGCCGGGCGGCCGGCTCTGGCAGGCCAGCCCGCTGACCTACTTCGCGCTGATCATCGGTTGCGTACTGTCGATCTTCCCGATCGTCTGGTCGTTCATCATCGCCTCGCGGGACAACAGCGCCGTCTACGAGATGCCGCCCACCCCGGGCGGAATGCTCTTCGAGAACATCGAGCGGATGCTCGCCAACGAGGACGCCGCGTTCCTCTACGGCCTGGTCAACTCGGCCGTGGTGTCGAGCATCGTCACCATCTCGGTGATCTTCTTCTCCAGCCTGGCCGGCTTCGCGTTCGCCAAGCTCCGCTTCCGCGGCCGCAACGGTCTGCTCCTGGTGATCGTGCTGACCATGATGGTGCCGACCCAGCTCGGGATCATCCCGCTCTATCTGATGATGGTCGAGCTGGAGTGGACCGGCACCCTGCAGGCCGTCATCGTGCCGTTCCTGGTCCAGGGCTTCGGCGTGTTCATGATGCGCCAGTACGCGATGTCCGCGATCAGCGACGAGCTGATCGAGGCGGCCCGCCTCGACGGTTGTTCGACCTGGCGGATCTACTGGAACGTGGTGCTGCCCGCGCTGCGTCCGGCCGCGGCGATCCTGGGACTGCTGACCTTCATGCAGACCTGGAACGAGTTCCTCTGGCCGTTCATCGTGCTGACCCCGGACACCCCGACGGTGCAGTACTCCCTCAAGATCCTCTCGTCCGGTCTCTACCAGACCGACTACACCGCGCTCTTCGCCGGCACGGCCCTCGCGACCCTGCCGTTGCTGATCGTGTTCGTCCTGTTCGGCCGCCAGATCATCGGCGGGATCATGGAAGGTGCCGTCAAGTCGTGAGCAACCCCGCCAGCCCGCCCGCCGTCGACGTTCTCGACCACGGGCCGGCGCTGAGGTTCCCGCCCGGCTTCCGGTGGGGCGCGGCGACCGCGGCGTACCAGATCGAGGGGGCGGCCGCCGAGGGCGGACGCACGCCGTCCATCTGGGACACCTTCAGCCACACCGCGGGCCGGGTGGTCGGTGGGCACACCGGCGACGTGGCCTGCGACCACTACCACCGGCTCGGCGAGGACGTCGGGTTGATGGCCGAGCTGGGCCTCAACGCGTACCGGTTCTCGGTCTCCTGGTCCCGGGTGCAACCCGGCGGCGCCGGCCCCGCCAACCCGGCCGGGCTCGACTTCTACCGCCGGCTCGTCGACGAACTGCTGGGGCGCGGGATCGAGCCGTGGCTGACCCTCTACCACTGGGACCTGCCCCAGCCGCTGGAGGAGGCCGGGGGATGGCCGGCCCGGGACACCGCCGCCCGCTTCGCCGACTACACCGCGCTGGTCGCGGAGGCCCTCGGCGACCGCGTGCGGCACTGGACCACCCTCAACGAGCCGTGGTGCTCGGCGTTCCTCGGCTACGGCTCCGGGGTGCACGCGCCGGGCCGTACCAACGGCGCCGAGGCGGTCCGGGCCGGGCACCATCTGATGCTCGGGCACGGCCTGGCCGTGCAGGCGCTGCGCGCGGCCAGGCCACAGGCCGAGGTCGGTGTGACGGTCAACCTCTACCCGGTCACGCCGGCCAGCGACGCGCCCGCCGACCGGGACGCGGCGCGGCGGATCGACGCGCTGGCGAACCGGTTCTTCCTCGACCCGCTGCTGCGCGGGACGTACCCGGCGGACCTGCTGGCCGACCTGCGCGGGGTGACCGACTTCGGCCACGTGCGCGACGGTGACCTGGCCACCATCGCCAGCCCGCTCGACCTGCTCGGCATCAACTACTACAGCCGGCACGTGGTGGCCGCGCCGGCCGCCCAGGACGTGCCGGCCTCGCCGGCCGAGCAGGACGTGCCGGCGGCGTCCTGCTGGCCGGGGAGCGAGGACGTCCGGTTCGTCCACCGGGGCGTGCCGGTCACCGACATGAACTGGGAGATCGACGCCCCCGGCCTGGTGGAGACCCTGCGCCGGGTGCACGAGGAGTACACCGACCTGCCGCTCTACGTGACCGAGAACGGCTCGGCCTTCGTCGACGAGGTGGTGGACGGGCGGGTCGACGACATCGACCGTCTGGCGTACTTCGACGCCCATCTGCGTGCCGCGCACGCCGCGATCGGCGCCGGCGTGCCCCTGGGCGGCTACTTCGCCTGGTCATTGATGGATAATTTCGAGTGGGCCTGGGGTTACACCAAGCGGTTCGGCATGATCTACGTCGACTACGACAGCCAGAACCGCATCCCCAAGTCCAGCGCCAGGTGGTACGCCGAGGTGATCCGACGCAACGGTCTGGCCGCACAATAGGCGAGGGCCAGCCACCAACGGGCGGCCCCGACGTCCGCCCCCGCGCGGGTGGGCGTCGGGACGACCCGACGTCGGAGGAGCAGACGATGACAACGCAGCGCACCCGGTCGCTCGGGCGCCCGACCCTCGACGCGGTCGCTGCCCGTGCCGGTGTGGGGCGCGGAACGGTCTCCCGCGTGGTCAACGGCTCCCCGCAGGTGAGTCCGGAGGCCCGGGCCGCGGTGCAGCAGGCCATCGCCGAGCTGGGGTACGTGCCGAACCGGGCGGCCCGGGCGCTGGTCACCCAGCGGACCGACTCCGTCGCGCTGGTCGTCTCGGAGTCCGGCGAACGGATCTTCACCGAGCCGTTCTTCGCGGCGATCGTGCGCGGCATCAGCTCCGCCCTGCTGGAGACGCCGATGCAGCTCTGGCTGGCGATGGCCCAGTCGCCGGTGGAGCGGGAGCGGGTCGAGCACCACCTGACCAACCAGCACGTCGACGGCGTACTGCTGCTCTCCCTGCACGACTCCGACCCGCTGCCCACCCTGCTCGAGGAGCGGGGCCTGCCCACGGTGCTCGGCGGCCGGCCGGCGCGGATGCTGCAACCCGAGGCGCAGCCGGCCTGGTTCGTCGACGTCGACAACGTCGGCGGCGCCCGGCACGCGGTGGAACACCTGGCCGGCCGCGGCCGGCGGCGGATCGCCACCATCGCCGGCCCACAGGACATGGGCGCCGGCCTGGCCCGCCTGACCGGCTATACCGAGGCCGTCCGGGCCGCCGTGGGCACCGTCAACCCGGACCTCATCACGTACGGCGACTTCAGCGAGGAGAGCGGCGCGGCCTGCATGCGCCGGCTGCTGGAGGTCTGTCCGGAGCTGGACGCGGTCTTCGTCGCCTCCGACCTGATGGCCTTCGGCGCGCTGCGCACGCTGCGCGAGGCCGGTCGACGGGTGCCGGAGGACGTCGCGGTGGTCGGCTTCGACGACGCGCCGATCGCCCGGCAGGCCGACCCGCCGCTGACCACCGTCTTCCAGCCGGTGGAGGAGATGGGCCGGCAGATGGCCCGGCTGCTGGTCGCCCGGATCCGCGGCGACGAACTCCCCGCCCCGCACATCCTGCTCGACACCCAACTGATCGAACGCGCCAGCGCCTGACCCCCGCCTCCGGGTCAGGCGGGGGTGGGGGACCAGCGGCGGAGTTCGCGGCGGGCCAGGGAGGCGCGGTGGACCTCGTCGGGGCCGTCGGCCAGGCGGAGAGTGCGGGTCTGCGCCCAGAGGGCGGCGAGCGGGGTGTCCTGACTGACCCCGGCGCCGCCGTACCCCTGGATGGCCTTGTCGATCACCCACTCGGCCATCGCCGGCGTGGCGATCTTGATGGCCTGGATCTCGGTGTGCGCGCCCTTGTTGCCGACGGTGTCCATCAACCAGGCGGTCTTGAGCACCAGCAGCCGGGCCTGCTCGATGCGAACCCGGGACTCGGCGATCCACTCCCGGACCACACCCTGCTCGGCGAGGGGCCGGCCGAACGCGATCCGCTCGAGCGCCCGCTTGCAGAGCAGCTCCAATGCCCGCTCAGCCATTCCGATTAGTCGCATGCAGTGGTGGATCCGGCCCGGGCCGAGCCGGGCCTGGGCGATGGCGAAGCCGCCGCCCTCGGCGCCGACCAGGTTCTCCACCGGCACCCGTACGTCGGTGAAGTCGATCTCGGCGTGCCCGCCGTGCGACGCGTCTGAGTAGCCGAAGACCGTCATGCCCCGCCGCACCGTGACGCCCGGGGTGTCCCGGGGAACCAGCACCATGCTCTGCTGGCGGTGCCGCTCGGCGTCCGGGTCGGTCTTGCCCATCACGATGAAGATCTCGCAGCGCGGGTCCATCGCCCCGGACGACCACCACTTCCGCCCGTTGATCACGTAGTGGTCGCCGTCGCGGGTGATCCGGGTGGCGATGTTGGTGGCGTCCGAGGAGGCGACGTCCGGCTCGGTCATGCAGAACGCCGAGCGGATCTCCCCCTCAAGCAGGGGCAGCAGCCAGCGCTCCCGCTGCTGCGCGGAGCCGAACTCGGCGAGCAGCTCCATGTTGCCGGTGTCCGGCGCGGCGCAGTTGAGCGCCTCGGGCGCCAGGTGCGGGCTGCGTCCGGTCAGCTCGGCGAGCGGGGCGTACTGGAGGTTGGTCAGCCCGGCACCGAAGCGCCGGTCGGGGAGGAAGAGGTTCCACAGTCCGCGCTTGCGCGCCTCGACCTTCAGCTCGGCGAGCACCGGCGACCGCGCCCACGGGTCACCGGCCGCGGCAACCTGCTCGGCGTGCACCGGCTCGGCCGGGTAGACGTGCTCGGTGAGGAAGGCGGCCAGCTCGGCCCGCAGCTCCTCGGTGCGGCTGTCGTACGCGAAGTCCATCAGCGCTCCCCGGCGGCGGTCAGCCCGTACGCGACCAGCGGTGCCACCATCTCGCCGATCCGGTCGAATCCCTCGCCGAGCGTCTGCCCGAGCGTGTGTCGGTAGTGGATCCCCTCGCAGATCACCGCGAGCTTGAAGCAGCCGAGCGCGATGTGCCAGTGCAGCGGGCCGACGTCGACGTCGCTGCGGCCGGCGTAGCGCTCGATCAGCTCGGCGCCGGTGGGGAAGCCGGCTCGCGGGCCGAGCCCGTCGGCGACCGGGTTGCCGGCGGCCGACTCGCTGCCGCCGAGCACGTCCCAGTAGGTCAGCAGCAGGCCCAGGTCGGCCAACGGGTCGCCGAGGGTGGCCATCTCCCAGTCGAGCACCGCGCGGACCGCCACCGGGTCGACGGTGGCGAGGAGGTTGTCGAGCCGGTAGTCGCCGTGCACGATCCGGCCCGCGTTGGCGCCCTCGGGCACGGTCGCCGCGAGCCGGTCGCGCAGCTCGTCGATGCCGGGCAGCGGCCGACTGCGGGAGCGGTCGAGCTGCCCGGCCCAGCGGCGTACCTGCCGGGCCAGGTAGCCCTCGGGGCGGCCGAAGTCGCTCAACCCGACCGCGGCCGGGTCGACGGTGTGCAGCGCGGCGAGGGTGTCCATCATCGCCATGGCGAGGGCCCGGCGACGCTCGTCGCCCAGCGGGTCGGTCTGTGCCCGGGTGCGGAAGACCTCCCCGGGCATCCGTTCCATCAGGTAGAACGGGGCGCCGATCACGTCCGGGTCGGTGCAGAGCAGCAGCGCGCCGGGCACCGGCACCTCGGTCGGCGCCAGCGCGGAGATCACCCGGAACTCCCGGCCCATGTCGTGCGCGGTGGCCAGCACGTGCCCGAGCGGCGGGCGGCGCAGCACCACCTCCCGGTCGGCGGCGCGCAGCAGGTAGGTGAGATTGGACTTGCCACCCGCGATCAGGTGGGCGCCCAGCGGCCCGCCGGCCAGCTCGGGTCGGTGCTGGGCCAGATAGCCGGCGAGCCGGTCCAGGGCCAGACCCGCGGGTGAGGCGGGGACGGCCTCCGGCCGCGACGCGGCGACGGCCGGGTCAGTCATCCGACTAGTTGATGGCAGCCCGTTCACGTTGTCAAGGTCGGGCTCACCTGACGCCTCGTCGGGAGGGCTTCGGCCCCTCGGACGCAGCGCCGCCGCCGGTTGAGCCGACATGGCGGACAGTCCACATTATTCCGACAATTGTCTGGATATCGTCTTTGATGGCGGGCCGTGGAGGCGGTCTCCGGAGCGACGGGGGTCAATCGTGGTGAAGGCGAGCAGGGACACGACGGCGGTCGGCGAGCTGTTGCTGAGCCGGCTCCACGACCTCGGGGTGCGCCATGTCTTCGGTTTGCCAGGGGACTACAACATGGATTTCCTCGATCAGATCGAGGCGTTCGAGGGGATCGAGTGGGTCGGCAGTTGCAACGAGCTCAACGCCGGCTTCAGCGCCGACGGATGTGCCCGCCTCGCCGGCGTGGCCGCGATCCTCACGACGTTCGGTCCCGGTGAGCTGTCGGCGGTCAACGCACTGGCCGGCGCCATGGCTGAGTCGGTACCCATCGTCTCGATCGTCGGCGGCCCGACCGCGGAGATCATGCGGCAGCGTACCTCCATGCACCACTCGCTCGCCGACGGCGATTTCGAGCACTGGGTACGGGTGGCACGCGAGGTGACGGTCGCCCAGACCTCGCTGACCCCCCAGAACGCTCTGGAGGAGGTCGACCGGGTGCTCACCGAGTGCTGGTCGCAGCAGCGTCCGGTCTACATCCGGATACCCGGCGACGTGGCCCACGCCGAGGTCGCCCGGCCGGGGCAACGGTTCACCCGCCCCGAGCCGGTCGTGGCGCCCGGGCAGCTCGACGCCTTCGCCGCGGCCGCCCGGCGGCTGCTCGCCGGTGCCGAGCGGCCGGCCATGCTGGTGGGAAACCTGCCGATCCGCTTCGACCTCAGCCGTGCCGTCACCGCCATGGCCGCCGAACGGAACTGGCCGGTCGCCGCGCAGTCGCTGGGACGGGGACTGCTCGACGAGTCCGGCCCCCACTACGTGGGCATTTACAACGGCGGTGACAGCGTCGATGAGGTCCGTGAGGTCGTGGAGGGCGCGGACGCACTGGTCTGCGTGGGCACCACGTTCTTCGACTGGGACGGCCTGTTCACCGCCGACCTGAAGGTGGACCGGGTCATCAGCCTGCACCGGGACGCCGCCGTCGTCGCCGGCACCCGCTTCGCCCCGGTCGCGTTGCCGGCGGCGCTGCGGTGCCTGCACGAGATCGCCCCGAACCGTACGGCTGGGTGGTCACGCGCGCCGCTGCTGGCGGGTGACCCGCCCGTGCTCGACCCGTCGAGCAACGAACCGATCCGGCAGGCACGGCTCTGGCCGGCGATCCAGAGCATG
The DNA here is from genome assembly GCF_044753725.1 of Micromonospora sp. NPDC093243. NCBI lineage: Bacteria > Bacillati > Actinomycetota > Actinomycetes > Micromonosporales > Micromonosporaceae > Micromonospora > Micromonospora sp. NPDC093243. Next base: position 781,875 of record NZ_JBIVNT010000003.1, read on the forward strand.
CTGCGCCGGGGGGACATATTCGTCCCGGAAACCGGCACCCCGTCCTTCGGCGCAGCGACGATGCGCCTGCCCGCCGGGGTCACCGTTGTGGAGCCGCCCATCTGGGGCTCGATCGGCTACGCCACCCCGGCAGCCTTCGGTGCCGCGGTGGCGGCACCGGATCGGCGGACGGTGCTGGTCACCGGCGACGGATCACTTCAACTGACCGTGCAGGAGATCAGCCGGATGCTCGCCACGAACCAACGTCCGATCATCATCGTGGTCAACAACGGCGGCTACACCGTCGAACGGGCAATCGACGGACGGCACCAGCCTTACAACGACATCGACAACTGGCGGTACACGGAACTGCCCGCGGTGTTCGCACGGGACAGGAGCTTCACCGCACACGTCGCCCGTACCGAAGGCGAGCTCGCCGCTGTCCTGGCCGGCATCGACGGACCCCCGGCCCAGTTGACCCTCATCGAGGTGGAAACCGACCCACTGGACCTGCCCGCCGGGATGCCCCAGTGGGGTCGGGAGACCTCCGCGGCCGACTACCACGCACAGCTCGCCTCCACACCGATCCTGCCCCTGGGCGGGCTGCCCTGAGCGTCGGCGTCCGGGTCCCCACCTGCCGAAACCAGCCCTTCGCCGGTCACCGGCCGGCAATTTCCGCTCGGGACATGCCCCTGCAACAGGGACGAAATGGTCAACGGCCAGGCTGTGACCAGCCTGCCGGCTGTCGCCGGCCCGCCGAGCGGAGGGACAACCATGCTGCTGCGTCTTCGGGTCACCCTGCCGGACCGTCCCGGCACGCTCGGTCAGGTGGCCCGCACCCTGGGCGTCTCCGGTGCGGACATCGTCCAGGTGGTGGTGCTGGAACGGCTCGGCGGGCGGGCGGTCGACGACTTCACCGTGGTCTGGCCGGGCGCCGCCCGGGTGGAGCGGATGCTGGCCGGCCTCGGGGCGATCCCGGGCGTCCGGGTGGACGGGGTGTGGCGGGCGATCGGCGCGCCCACCACCACCGGCCAGGACGCCGAGCTGCTGGCCCAGGTCGCGGCGAACCCGGCCGACGGGCTGGCCACCCTGGTCGACGCGGTGCCCGGACTGCTCGCCGCCGACTGGGCGGTCGCCGCGATGGTCCCGGTGGACTGGGCGTCCCGGGCCGGTGGCGGGGACGCGACCGTCGGGCACGCCAGCTGGCGGGCCCCCGTACCGCCACCGCTGCCGGAGGTGACGCCGCTGCGCGCCCGGTCGATGACGGCGCCCGACGGCACCCACTACGCGGTCGCGCCGTTCGGGCGGGCCGGCCTGGTCCTGGTGGTGGCCCGCGAGCACACCGACCCGCTCACCGCCGCCGCGTTCCACTCCACCGAGGTCGACCGGCTGGCCCAGCTGGTGCGGGCCAGCGCGGTGATCCTCGGCGACCGGCTCGACCTGGTGGGCACGCCGTCGGTGACCGCCGGCTCCTGAGCCGGTTCGCGCCCGCGGCGTGAGCTGTACCACCGGTCGGCAGCCGTCACCCCGGAGCAATCGGCCGGCAACAGCCGGCGGCCATGGTGGTAGCGGGGAAGGGAGCCAACCATGACGTTGTGGCGGATCCGAGCGACCGTGGACGACCGACCGGGCTATCTGTCGGTGCTCACGGCGAGCCTGGCCCTGCGCGGGGTCAACATCCTCGCCGTGCAGGTGCACACCACCGAGCGGGGCGCGGTCGACGACTTCCTCGTCGACGCGCCGGACGCGCTCGGCGAGGCCGAGCTGGTGGCCGCGGTCGAGCGTGGCCGGGGGCGGGACTGCTGGGTGGCGCGCAGCGAGGCGCGCGGGCTGGCCGACCAGCCCACCCGGGTGCTCGGCCTGGCCAACCGGCTGGTCCGCGACCCGGACGCGACGGGTGAGGTGCTGCGCGCGCTGCTCGGCGCGGACACGGTCACGTGGCGGCCGGACGAGGCGGCCCTCAGCGCCGGGATCACCGACACCACGATGCGGCTGGCCGACCCGGGCGGCGGCACGTTCACCCTGCGCCGGGCGGCGCCGGAGTTCACCCCCGCCGAGTACGCCCGCGCCCAGGCGCTGGTTGAGCTGGCGGCGAGCGTGGTGCGCCGGGCCGCCGAGCAGGTCACCCTGGTCCTGCCCGACGGCGCCGAACTGGCCGTACGGCCGGCGGTCGCCGACGACCTGCCGGGCGTGCTCGACCTGCACGACGGCTGCTCGGCGCGCAGCCGGCAGCGCCGTTACCTGGGCGGCGCCGCGGTGCCCGCGCCGGCCCGGCTGCGCCGGCTGCTGGAGCCGTCCCGTGGGTTGACCCTGCTCGCCACGACCACCGGCTCCGACCGGGCGGCGGAGTCGGTGGTCGCCATGGCCAACCTGCTCGGCGAGGGGGACGAGGCCGAGGCGGCGCTGCTGGTGCGTGACGACTGGCAGCGGCGCGGGCTCGGCTCGGCGCTGTTGCGCCGGCTGGTCCGGCACGCCGACCGGTCCGGGTACGCCGCGCTGGTGCTGCACGTGCAGGCGGAGAACGGGCCGATGCTGCGGACCGTACGCCGGCTGGACCGGCCCACCGCGACCGACCGGGACGGCTCGGTGGTCACCCTCACCGTTGCGCTGGCCGCGCCGGCCCCCGTCCGCCGTTGACCCACCTCGGCCCGGGGCGCGCGCCCCGGGCCGGGCCCGTCGGTGTCAGGTGGTGGGGTAGCTGCTGTAGTCGGGGAAGTTGCCGTAGAGGCGTCCGGCGCCGCCCTGGGTGACGGCGTGCACCAGCAGGTCGCCGCCGACGAACGCGCCCTTCCAGGAGGCGCCCCGGCCGCCGAAGGGCTCGTCGCGGTCGCCCCGGGAGCGGGGCTTGTTGATCCCCACCTTGAACGCCTGGAGGTCCACCGCCAGCTTCGCGGCCTCGTCGGTGTCGTCGCAGGCGAGGCTGGCCACCAGCGCGCCGTTGGAGGCGTTCATCGCGGCCAGCAGCTCGTCGGTGGTGTCCACCACGACGATCGTGTCGACCGGGCCGAACGGCTCGGCGTGCATCAGCCGGGACCGCCCGGGCGGTGCGAGCAGCACCGACGGCGCCACGTACGCCGAGGTGTCCTGCCCGTCCAGGAACGGTGCGCCGGTGAGCTTGCCCCGGTGCAGCGGCACCGCGCCACCGCGGACCGCCTCGTCCACCTTGCGGCGCAGTTCGTCGGCCTTGGCGGCGCTGATCAGCGGCCCGAAGTCCAGCTCGGGCAGCGGGTCGCCGGCCGACCAGTCGTCGCCGACCGCGAGGGGGTGTCCGAACCGGACCGAGCGCACGACCGGCAGGTACATGTCGAGGAACTCGTCGACCAGGTCGCGCTGGACCACGAACCGGGGGTACGCGGTGCAGCGCTGCTTGCCGTACTCGAAGCCCTTCTTCAGGTGCCCGGCGAGCAGGTCCCACTGGGAGAAGTTCCAGATCCCCCAGGCGTTGAGCCCTTCCTGCTCGATGAAGTGCCGCTTGTCGGAGTCGAGCAGCGCGGCGGCCACCTTGCCGCCGTTGGACCGGCCGCCGACGAAGGCCACCGCGCCGATCTCCGGTGCCCGGACCAGCACCTCGGAGAGCTCCTCGCCGCCGCCGGAGACCAGCGTCGCGGGCAGCCCGGCCCGGCGCATCAGCGCATGCGCGACGCTCAGGCAGACGGCGCCGCCCTGCGACGGGGTCTTGGCGATGACCGCGTTGCCGGCCAGCAGCTGCACCAGCTCGGCGTGCACCAGGACGCTCATCGGGTAGTTCCACGAGGCGATGTTGCTGACCGGACCGGGCAGCGGCTCGCGTCCGTCGGCGAGCATCCGGTCGATCTCGCCGACGTACCAGCGGACGCCGTCCAGCGCCCGGTCCACGTCCGCGCAGGCGAGCCGCCACGGCTTGCCGATCTCCCAGACCAGCAGCAGGGCGAGCAGGTCACGGTGGTCGGTGAGCGCGTCCAGGGCGTCGGTGACGCGGGCCTTGCGCTCGGCGAGCGGGGTGTCGGCCCAGTCGCGGTGCACGGCGGTCGCCTGCGCGACCGCGGCGCGGGCGGTGCCGGCGTCGATCCGGGCCAGGTTGATCAGGACGGTGTTGTCCACCGGGGTGCGGACCGGCGTCGGTACGCCGACCGCCCGCCACTCGCCCTCGATGAGATTGTGCAGGGTGCTGACGCCGTCGACGGGGGCGCCGAACGCCTCCGGGGTGGCGGCCACCGCGCGGGCGAGGGTGTCGGACCAGGCGGTGCCTTCGGCGAGTCGTAGGGCCATCGCGTCCTCCTCAGGGTTGACCGGGGAGCGGCGGCGTCGATGGCACCGCTGGTGTCGGGTACTGTCCCGCGTCGCGTGACGGCCCAGCAACCGTACGTTCGTACGGCGGGACACGTCGCGCTGCCGCCGGTGCGGCTCCCGGCCCAGCTCGTTCCGTGCTGACCTGGGCGGAACGCGGCGAGCCTATCTATACCCGTCGATGATGTGAGCTTTCCCCGGGCGTCGTCGGCCAGTTACCCGTCAGTACGGATCACCGGTCGCGGCGGATCAACCCGGCCCGAGAGCGGCAACCGGCCGCCGGACCGATGTCCGACGGCCGGAACCCCGATGGTCGGCTCAGCTGGTGAAGGTGATCCGGTCGCGCCGGCGGCGCAGCCAGGTCAGCGCGAAGCCGCCGCCGATGAGGGCGAGACCGGTCAGCGCGATGCTGGTCGCCGCCACTCCGGTGATCGGCAGGCTGCCGCCGCCACCCCCGCCGCCGATGCCGCCACCACCGTCGTTGCCGCCACCGCCGCCGCCTCCGGGCGTGGTGGGCGGCGGCGTTCCGGGCGTGGTCGGGGGCGGGCCGTCCGGCGTCTCGCACGGCTGGAGCCAGAACACCTTGTGCTTCGCGTCGGAGGACCTGCCGTCCACCAGGTCCACGTCGAGCTTGAGGTGGTAACCCTGCTTGGGGTGGGCGGTGAGGCCGCCGAGCGCCAGGTCGGTGGCGGAGAGGCGGATCACCTCGTCGTGGTCGTTCTCCGCGCCGCCGGCGGCGTCCGTGCTGATGACGCGGTTGCGGACCGACCAGACCACGATGTCCTTCCCGGACGGCGGCTGGGCGGTCAGGGTGATGTCGGCGGCCTGGTTGGCGTCGAAGTTGAAGAACTCCAGTTCGAAGTCGCACGTCACGTGCGGCTGGTTGTCGACCTTGTCGCTGAACGGAGCGCCGTCGATCTTCACCGTGCCGTTGTCGCCCGGGGGATTGTGACCGCCCGGCGCCTGGGACAGGGCCGCGGCGTTGGCCCACCCCGGCGCGGCGACGGCGAGGCAGGCAGTGGCGGCGGCCGCGGTGAGGGCGGCGCGCGCCACATGCCGACGTTGAGGCATGAGGAATCCTCCGAGATCGGTAGAGGGGACGGCACATGATCCCATGAGCGGGATCGACAGGCGACATCGGACGATCGGTCTGACCTGGGACAACGCGCGGACCCGACGGCAAGATAGGGCCGAACTTTCCGCCGATCCTGGGTGTGTCGGTGTAACGCGTACGAGCCGTCAGACGCTGCGCCGGCTCCGAGCCGACGAGTCGAGATCTTGGACAGTTACCGTCCGCCGCGAACGGTAACTGTCCAAGATCTAGTGCTCGGGCTGCCAGCCGGCGGCGATCAGCGCGGCGCGGACGGCGGCGGCGACCTCGTCCGGGCGGGCGCGGACCAGCCCGGCCGGGAAGCGCAGGATCCGGTCGCCCGACGTCCACACGTCGTTCTGCCGTCGCATGTCGGCCGCCCACTGTCGTACGTCCATGTGGTGCGCCCCGTCGATCTCCACCTGCAACCGCCACTCCCGCCAGTACGCGTCGAGCCAGCGGGTCCGGCCGGCCGCGTCGACCCGGTGCGCCTGCAGGTCCGGCCGGGGAAGTCGGTGTCCGCGGCAGAGCCGCACGAAGTCGATCTCGGACAGGGCCTGGGCGCCGCCTGCGATGTCGGCGACGGTCTGCCGGATCAGGGCCCGTCGGGGCGCCCGGGGCAGCGTGTCCAGCACCTCGTCGAGTTCTTCGGGCAGCACCCGACGCTGTTGACAGCCGGCCGCGAGCAACACCTGCGCCGCCCGGTCGTCGGCCGCCCAGCCGGCCGCGTCCACCAGGGCTCGGGCGGTGGTGGTGCGGGGCGGCCGGGCGATCTGCCGGTGCGCGTCGGGAAGCACCGAGGTGCGGTGCACGACGACCGCCGCCATGTCGATCGGCAACCGGCGCAGCACCGTACGCCCGGCACGTCGGGCCGCCGGCACGAGGACGTGCACCGGCTCCGGTCGCAGTCCGCGAACACCCGCCTCGGCGGCGGCGGTGGGCCCGCCCAGCACGGCGTCCGGGCCGGCGGCCAGCACCGCCACCCACAGCTGCTGGTCCCGGGTCAGTCGGCCGTTACCGGCCAGCAGGATTCCCCGGCAGATCGAGCGCCATCGTCCGGACCGGACCATTCCGCGTACCGCGCCGTCGGTCAGCAGCCGGGTCGCCTGGGCCGTGGTCAGGACGCCGGCCTGCTCGAACGCCAGCCAGTCCAGCGCGCCCGCGTCGTCGGCGGGGATCCTCGGCAACACCGGCCGAGTCTGGGCGCCGTGCCGGGCGTGCGGCGAGCAGATCTTGGACAGTTACCGTTCGCCGCTAACGGCAACTGTCCAAGATCCAGGGATTCAGTCCACGAGTTCGTCGGCGAGCAGGTCCATCAGCAGGCCGTCGTGCCAGCGTCCGTCCGCACCGCGCTCATAGCGGCGCAGCACCCCGACCGGGCGGAAGCCGACCTTGGCGTAGCTGCGGATCGCCGGGGTGTTCGCCGCCGCCGGGTCGATGGTGAACCGGTGGTGGCCGTACGCCTCGATCAGGTGCCGGACCAGGGTGCGGATCGCGTCCGGGCCGAGGCCGCGGCCCTGCACCGCCGGGTCGAGGAAGACGTCCAGGCTGGCGTGCCGGTAGTCCGGGTCGTCCTCGGCGTACCACTGGATGGCGCCGACCACCTGCCCGTCGTATCCGATGGTGTAGACCGTCAGCGACTCGTCGGTGAGGTCGGCGCGCACCGCGGCGGCCAGGTCGTCGTCGCCGCGCCACCAGCGGCGGACCGTCGGGGTGGCCCGGATCGCCGAGAGGGCCGGCACGTCGGCCGCGGTGGCCGGCCGCAGTGTCACCGCGCGGCCCCGCAGCTCCGGCATCCGGCTCAGCCCCGGATCTCGCCGTGCTCGACGCAGACCGCCGACCAGCCGACCGGCAGCACCTGCACCTTCATCCGGCGACGGCAGTGCGCGCAGAACCGCGGCGGCTCCAGCGCCCGGGCCCGTGCGCACGCGCCGTGCGCGCCGACCCCGGCCGCTTCGCCGCAGCGGTCGCACCAGGTCGGCGCCGTGCCGTTCGTCACCGCCAACCCCGCAGCGTCCGTCACCGTCGAACTCCTCACAGCGTCGCGGAGAGCGCCTTGACCGGCATCTTCAACTCGTCCAGCATGGCCAGGTCCTCGGTGGCCGGCCGGCCGAGCGTGGTGAGGTAGTTGCCGACGATCACCGCGTTGATGCCGCCGAGCAGGCCGTCGCGGGTGCCCAGGTCACCGAGGGTGATCTCCCGGCCGCCGGCGTACCGGAGGATGGTGCGCGGCATGGCCAGCCGGAACGCGGCGATGGCCCGCAGCGCGTCCTTGCCCTCGACCACCGGCTGGTCACCGAGCGGAGTGCCGGGGCGCGGGTTGAGGAAGTTCAGCGGCACCTCGTGCGGGTCCAGTTCGGCGAGCTGCGCGGCGAACTCGGCCCGCTGCTCGACGGTCTCGCCCAGGCCCAGGATGCCGCCGCAGCAGACCTCCATGCCGGAGTCGCGGACCATCCGCAGCGTCTCCCACCGCTCCTCCCAGCTGTGCGTGGTGACCACGTTCGGGAAGTAGGAGCGGCAGGTCTCCAGGTTGTGGTTGTAGCGGTGCACGCCCATGTCGACCAGCTCGTCGACCTGCTCCTTGCTGAGCATGCCGAGCGAGGCGGCGACCTGGATGTCGACCTCGGCCTTGATCGCGGCCACGCCCTCGCGCATCTGCTTCATCAGCCGGGCGTCCGGGCCGCGCACGGCCGCGACGATGCAGAACTCGGTCGCCCCGGTCGCCGCGGTCTGCTTCGCCGCCTCGACCAGCGAGGGGATGTCCAGCCAGACGGAGCGCACCGGCGAGGTGAAGAGCCCGGACTGCGAGCAGAAGTGGCAGTCCTCCGGGCAGCCGCCGGTCTTCAGCGACACGATCCCCTCGACCTCGACCTCCGGGCCGCACCAGCGCATCCGCACCTCGTGGGCGAGTTGGAGGGCGGCGGGCAGGTGCTCGTCGGGCAGGTTCAGCACGGCGAGGACGCCGGCCTCATCGAGGCCGACGCCGTCACCCAGGACCTGGGTGCGGGCCTGGTCGAGGATCTCTGGCATGGCTCGTACCCTACAAGGCCGGCTGGGCAGCGGACACGAGCGCGCCCGCCGGCGCCCCGGCCGTCGAGGCGGCGAGCCCGGTCCGCGCCCGCCGGGGCCGGTCGGGTCGGCGGCGCCGTAGCCGGGCGGTGGGCAGGCTGAAGTTTGGTTGAGGTCAACCACACGTACCGAGTGGATGCGCCGGCCCGCTGGTGGCGGGTGGTAATTTCGCCCGGCGGGACGGTCGGCTCGACCGGCGCGGGCGTTGGGGAGGGTGACGGTGGCGGACTGGCTGGCGGCGCTCGACCGCCGCGCCGAGCTGCGGGCGAAGGCCGGGCTGACCCGGCGGCTGCACCCGCGTCCGGCCGGGGAGGCGATCACCGATCTCGCCGGCAACGACTACCTCGGCCTGGCCACCCACCCGGAGGTCGTCGCCGCGGCCGCGCGGGCGCTCTCGGCGTACGGGCTGGGTGCGACCGGCTCACGTCTGGTGCGCGGCTCCACCGACGCCCACCACGCGCTGGAGGACGCGCTCGCCGACTGGCTCGGCGCCGACCGGGCGCTGGTCTTCTCCTCCGGTTACCTGGCCAACCTCGGCGCGCTGCGCGCCCTGGTGCAGCCCCGTACGCTGCTCGTCTCCGACGCGCACAACCACGCCTCGCTGATCGACGGCTGCCGGATCTCCGGCGCCGAGACGGTGGTCACCCCGCACGCCGACGTGACCGCGGTGGCCGCCGCCCTCGCGGTGGCACCGGGCCGGCCGGCCGTGGTGGTCACCGAGTCGGTCTTCTCCGTCGACGGCGACCTCGCCCCGCTGGCCCGGCTGCACGCGGTCGCCCGCCGCTACGGCGCCCTGCTGCTCGTCGACGACGCCCACGCGCTCGGCGTCACCGGCCCGGCCGGCGCGGGGGCGGTGGCCGCGGCGGGGCTGGCCGGCCAGCCGGACGTGGTGGTGACCGCCACCCTGTCCAAGGCGCTCGGCGGCGCGGGCGGCGTGGTCACCGGTCCGGCCGAGTACGTCCGGCACCTGGTCGAGACCGGGCGGACGTTCATCTTCGACACCGCGCTGCCGCCCGCGGTCGCCGCCGGCGTGCACGCTGCGGTCGCCCTGGCCCGCGCGGGCGACCCGCTCCGCGCCGAACTGGCCGAGCGGGCCGCGCTCGCGGTACGGCGGCTGCGCGACGGTGGTCTGACCGTCTCCACGCCCGACGCCGGGGTGGTCTCGGTGACCGCGCCCGGCCCGGAGGCGGCGACGGCGTGGGCCGCGCACTGCCGGGACCGGGGCGTGGCGGTCGGTTGCTTCCGGCCGCCGTCCACCCCGGACACCCGTTCGCGCCTGCGGCTGACCATCAACGCCGGGGTGCCCCGGGCCGACTTCGACCGGGCCCTGGACGTGATTCTGGAGTGTGCGCCATGAGCGCGGGTGTGCCGTGGCGGGGGACGGTCGTGGTGACCGGCACCGACACCGAGGTGGGCAAGACGGTGGTGACCGCGGCGATCACCGCGGCCGCGCAGGCCGCCGGGCTGCGGGTGGCCGTGGTCAAACCCGGCCAGACCGGTACGGCGACGGGTGAGCCCGGCGACGTGGACTCGGTGCAGCGGCTGGCCGCCCCGCTCACCGGCCGCACCCTGGCCAGCTACCCGGACCCGCTCGCCCCGCTCACCGCGGCCCGGGTGGCCGAGCTGGAGCCGCTGGAGCTGTACACCGCGGTCGACGCCGTCCGTGAGGAGGCGGAGAAGCACGATCTGGTGCTGGTGGAGGGGGCCGGCGGTCTGCTCGTGCCGATGGGGCTGCGTCCGTCCGGTGAGCCGTGGACGGTGGCCGACCTGGCCGTCTCGCTCGGTGCGCCGGCGGTGGTGGTGGCCCGGGCCGGGCTGGGCACGCTCAACCACACCGCGCTGACCATGGAGGCGCTGGACCGCCGCGCGGTGCCCGCCGGGGTGGTCATCGGCGCCTGGCCGAACGCTCCGGAGCTGGTGCACTGGACCAACCTCAGCGACCTGTTGCCGAACCTGCTCGGCGCCCTGCCGTCCGGCGCCGGCGCGATGGACCCGGGAGTGTTCCGGCGCTCCGCGCCGGGCTGGCTCACCCCGGCGCTGCACGGCGTGCTGGACGACTGGCGCGCCTGGGCCGAGGAGATCGGCTGAACACCTGACTTTCGTCGGTGTCCGCCCCGCCCGACCGTGGGTAGCCTGGCCGCCGTGACCAGCTGGCGGTGGGTGCGCGAGGCCCGGCGCGCGACGGCCGACCGGCCGCGCGTGGCGCGGGACGTGCTGCTCTGGGTGGTGCTCGCCGCCCCCGTCGGATACGCCCGGATCACCCCGCCCCACTCGTGGCGATCGCTGTGGCTGCTGGTCGGCGGGCTGCTGCTGCTCACCGTGGCGGTGGCGGTGAGCCGGCGGCGTCCGCTGGCCGCCCTGGTGCTGGTGGTGCTGGGCTCACTGGTGGACGGCAACTTCGTGTTCGCCATTCCGGTCTTCAGCTACCTGACCGGGCGGCGCAGCGCCGGCGCCGGCCCGGCCGCGGTGGTCTTCGCCCTGATCGCGGCCGGCGGTACGGCGCTCAACCTCGGCCTGCTCGGCTCCGGAGCGGCGACCTGGTTCCTGCTCGCCTCGGTGCTGCTCTTCGCCGGGGTGTTCCCATGGCTGGTCGGCCGCTACCGGCGGCAGCAGCACGAGCTGGCCGAGGCGGGTCGCCGGCACGCCGACGCGCTGGTTCGCGAACAGCGCGGCACCGCCGAGCGGATCCGGCTGCGGGAGCGGGCCCGGATCGCGCAGGAGATGCACGACTCGCTGGGCCACGAACTCAGCCTGATCGCGTTGCGGGCCGCCGCCCTGGAGGTCGCCGCCGACCTCGACCCGCGGCACCGGGGCGCGGCGGGGGAGTTGCGGGCCAGCGTCGCCACCGCCACCGAGCGGCTGCACGAGATCATCGGTCTGCTCCGCGAGGAGGGCGGCGCCAGCTCCACCCGGCCGTCCGACGAGACGGTCGCCGACCTGGTCGACGGCGCCCGCGAGGCGGGCATGGTGGTACGCCTCGACGACGCCCTCGACTCGCCGCGGCTGCCGGCGCTGACCGGGCACGCCGCGCACCGGGTGGTACGCGAGGCGCTGACCAACGCGGCCCGGTACGCCCCGGGCGCGCCGGTCGAGGTGCGCCTCTCCCGCGCCGGTGACCGGGTCGAGGTCGCGGTCGTCAACGCCCCGCCACCGGCCGGGCCGCCGCCCGTCGGGCCGTCGCACGGCAGCGGGCTGGTGGCGCTCGGCGAGCGGGTACGCCTCGCCGGCGGGACCGTGGCGGCCGGTCCGTCTCCCGACGGTGGCTTCGCCGTGCGGGCCTGGCTGCCGGTGACCGGCCCGACGCCGAGGCCCGCGACCGGTCCGGCGGACGGGCGGGTGGACTCACCGGTGCTCGCCGATTCGCCGGGACCGGAGCTGCGCGAGGCCCGCCGGCGGGTCCGGCGCAGTCTGCTGGTGGCGTTCGGCGCGCCGGCGGGCCTCGCGCTCGCCCTGTCGCTGATCTACTACCCGATGGCGACCGCCGGCACGGTGCTCGACCGGGCGACCTTCGACGGGATGCCACTCGGCGCGCCCCGGGCCGACCTGCCGGGGCTGCCCCGCCGCCAGCTCGACCGGCCGACCGGAGCCGACCGGGCCGGCTGCGAGTACTACACCGACGGGAACTTCCCCCTGGCCCAGCCGACCTGGCGGCTCTGCTTCGCCGACGGCCGGCTGATCAGCAAGGAGCGGATCGACCAGTGAGCACCGACAGCGCCGAGGCCGTCCCGGTCCGGGTCGTCCTGGCCGACGACGAGGCGATGATCCGGGCCGGTGTCCGGGCGATCCTCGCCACGGACCCGGGGATCGAGGTGGTCGCGGAGGCGGGCGACGGCCGCGCGGCGGTGGAACTGGTCCGGGCGCACCGACCCCAGGTCGCCCTGTTGGACATCCGGATGCCGAGGTTGGACGGGTTGAGCGCGGCCGCGGAGATCCGCCGCCTGGTGCCGCAGACCGCCACCGTCATGCTCACCACCTTCGGCGAGGACGACTTCGTCGCCCGGGCGCTCGGGCACGGGGCGAGCGGCTTCCTGCTCAAGTCCGGCGACCCGCGCGAGCTGATCGCCGGGGTGCACGCGGTCGCCGACGGCGGGGCGTACCTGTCGCCGCGGGTGGCCCGCCGGGTGATCGAGCTGGGCGGCGGACGGCTGGCTCGGCGACCGGCGGCCCGGGAGCGGACGGCCGGCCTGACCGACCGGGAGCGGGAGGTGCTGGCGCTGGTCGGAGCCGGGCTCTCCAACGCCGAGATCGCGCGCCGGCTGTACCTGGTCGAGGGGACCGTGAAGGCCTATCTGACCAGCATCTTCACCCGGCTGGAGGTGCGTAACAGGGTGCAGGCGGCGATCGTCGCGTACGAGGCCGGGCTGGTCGAGCAGTGACCGCACCCGGTCAGTTCACGTAGTCCTCCAGCAGCGCCGGGGTGAGCCCGGAGCGGTAGATCGCCTTGAGCGCTCCGAGGAGGTCGTCCATCAGCGCCGGCCGGAAGTGCATCAGCAGCACGTCGCCGGGCTGCACCACCTTCGTCGGGGTCTGATAGCGCACCTTGCCCTTGTCGACGGTCTCGCTCCAGTGGAAGACGGCCTTCATGCCGCAGTCGTGCGCGGCCCGCAGCGTGCTCGCGTCGCGGTTGCCGAACGGCGGGCGGAACAACGTCGGCCGCTTGCCGAACAGCTCCTCCAGCTTCTCCGCCGCCCCGCAGATCTCGTGCTTCTGGAAGGCGTACGACCGGCCCGACAGCGACGTGTGGGTGATCGTGTGGTTCTCGACCACCCCGCCCGCGGCCTCGATCTGCTTGAAGTAGTCGGTGTGCGCCGCGGCGGCCGGGGAGTTCAGGAACATGGTGACCGGGATACGCGCCTCCCGGATGAAGTCGATCGCGGCGGGCGGCCGGGCCAGCCCACCGTCGTCGATGGTGATGAAGGCGACCTTCTGCTCGGTCGGCACCCGGTGCCAGAACGGGGCCGCGCCGCTCGCGGGCAGCGGCACCCGCTGCGGGGGCGGGGCCTCGGGGAAGTCCGGCACCTGGGCCAGGTACCAGGCCAGACTCTTGTACGCGGGCGGCACGCTGGCCGACGGCGAGGGCGACTGCGGCCCCGCCCGCCCCGCCGAGGGCTGGGGCGAGGCGGTCGGGCCGCGCTGGTCCGCGGTGAAATGCCGAGCGGTGTACGTGGGGCGGGCCGCGCAGCCGGTCACGGCGAGCAGAGCCAGGAGCGGGAGCACGGCAAGGAGGCGACGAGCGGGGGCGGATGGCACGCCGGCAACCTATCGGGCGAAGGTGAAGATCTGTCAGCCGGACGCCCCGGGCCCGAGGGGATTCAGGCGTCTCGGCGGCGCAGCGCGGCCCGGCCGAGCACGAGCGCGGCGAGCGCCCAGCCGGCGAGCAGCAACAGCCCCACGACGGCCGGATAGGGGTCGGCGTCGCCGGCCAGGAAGTGTCCGCCGGCCACCCCGGGGAAGCCGTCCGCGACCCGGTTGAGCACGGTGATGTCCGGCTCCTGGAGCGAGAGCGGCACGATCATCAGGACGGCGACCAGCACGGTCAATGTGAGCACCGCGCTGCGCAGGGCGGCGCCCAGGCCGAGCGCCAGCACCCCGATCAGCGCCAGGTAACCGGCGACCGCGAGCACGTCCCGTGCCGTGCCGGCCGCCGGGGCGGTGCCCCACTCGCCGAGCACCGGCCGGGCGACCAGCGCGCCGATACCGCCGACCAGCAGCCCGACCACGAACGTCACGGTCCCGGTCACCACGGCCTTGGCCAGCAGTACGCGCCCGCGCGACGGCGTGCAGCGCAGCGTCGTACGGATGGTGCCGCTGGTGAACTCGCTGGTGATGGCGAGCAGCCCGAGCGCCAGCACGGCGTACTGGGTCAGCTCCATCGAGCCGATGACGATGTGCCCGACGGTGACGATCCCGGCGTCGTCGGCCGGGTCGTCGTTGGTGTTCGCGTTGGCCGCGTAGATCGCCAGTTGTCCGGCGGCGGCCGCGGTCAGCACCACCGCCGCGAGCAGCGTCCACCAGGTGCTGCGCACCGACCAGAGCTTGGTCCACTCGGCGGCGACCGTGCCGCCGAAGCCGGCGAACCCGGCCGGCCCGGTGGGACGGGTGGTGGGTCGGGTGCGGGTGAGGGTGCTGCTCATCGGGCGGCCTCGCTTCCGGTCGGTACGCCGGCGTACTCGACGCTGTCGGCGGTGAGTTCCATGAAGGCCTCCTCGAGCGAGGCACCCTGCGGGCTGAGTTCGTGCAGCCGCAGCCCCAGCTCGTACGCCAGGTCACCGACCCGGTCGACGCCGGCGCCGGTGACGGTCAGCTCGTCCGGGCCGGTCGCGTCGACGCCGGCCCCGATGGCGGTGAGCCGTCCGGCGAGCGCGGCCAGCCCGTCGGGGTGGGGGCTGCGGACCCGGACCGCGACCGGCCTGCCCGCGACCACCTCGTCGACGGGCGCGTCGGCGAGCAGCCGCCCCCGGCCGATGACGACCAGTTGGTCGGCGGTGAGCTGCACCTCGCTCATCAGGTGACTGGAGACGAAGACGGTGCGCCCCTGCCCGGCCAGGGACCGCATCAGCTGCCGGACCCAGCGCACCCCGTCCGGGTCGAGCCCGTTCACCGGCTCGTCGAACATCAGCACCGCCGGGTCGCCGAGCAGCGCGCCGGCGATGCCGAGCCGCTGGCCCATGCCGAGCGAGAGGGTGCGCCCCGGCTTGGCCGCGGCGCGGTCGTCCAACCCGACCGCGGCGAGCACCTCGTCGACGCGGCGGGCCGGGATGCCGTTGCTGCGTGCCATCGCCAGCAGGTGCGCCCGGCCGGAGCGGGCCGGGTGGATCGCCGTCGCGTCGAGCAGCGCCCCCACCTCGTACAGCGGGTGCCGCAGCTCCCGGTACGGCCGGCCGCCGACCAACGCCTGCCCGGCGCTGGGCCGGTCCAGGCCGAGGACCATCCGCATGGTGGTGGACTTGCCGGCCCCGTTCGGGCCGAGGAAGCCGGTGACCCGGCCGGGCGCGATGTCGACGGTCAGGTCGTCGACCGCGGTCGTCCCACCGAACCGTTTCGTCAACCCACGTAGTGTGATCATGCGCCGACGCTAGGCGAGCGGGCCGCCGTCCCGCCGTGCCCGAACGGCACCACGGCACCCTGACTTTCGTCAGCCCAGGGCCGGGTCGAGGGCTGCCGCCGTCTCCGTTCGCTCGTTCGCTCGTTCGCTCGTTCGCTCGTTCGCTCGTTCGCTCGTTCGCTCGTTCGCTCGTTCGCGATGCGAGCCGGGTCGAGGCGCCGCCGCGCTGTCGACCTGCCCCAAATCTGGGCCGGTTTCGGGGCCGCCGGGTGCCCGCCGCGTCGGATCGCGGCCGTTTTCGGGGCCGCCGGGTGGCCGCCGCGTCGGATCGCGGCCGCTGTCGGGGCCGCCGCGTCGGATCGCGCCGGTGTCGCGAGCGCCGGCTGGCTGCCGCGTCGGGTCCTGGCCGTGCCGGGATGGGCCGTTGCGTCGGACCAGCTTCGGGTGCTGCCCCGTCTCCTGCTGGGTCGGCCACCTACTCAAATATGGGGCAGTTCGACAGGAGCGCGTGCCTGGTGTCGGGTCCGCTCGGCTGGCTGCTCGCGCCGGCTGGGCCCGCGTTGGCCGGCCGGGGCCGTGGCGATGGTGGCGGTCGCTCGGTCGCGCCGACCCGGCGGACGACGAAGGCGTCGGGCATCCGGAAGGTGAGGTTGTCCGGGCACCACGGCGGTCGGATGACTGTCACTCCGTCCAGCAGCGGCGCGGCCTCGGCCACCACCACGGCCGCCTCCATCCGGGCCAGCACGTCGCCGACGCAGCGGTGCGCGCCGGCCCCGAACGCCAGGTGCCGGCGTGAACCGCGCTGGCCGGGGCGGAACTCGTCGGGCGCGTCGACGGTCGCCGGATCGCGGCCGGCCCGGCCCAGCCAGAGCACGACGCTGCTGCCGGCCGGCACCGCCGTACCACCCAACGTGGTGTCCACCGCCGCGACGCGGCGCCAGGTGACGATCGGCGGTTCGAGCCGCAGCCCCTCCTCGACCACGTCGGCGACCGCGACCTCGCCGGCGCGCAGCCCGGCCCGCACCGCGGGCTCGCCGGCCAGCCGGTGCAGCAGCAGGGTGAGGAACTGCGAGGTGGTCTCCTGCCCGGCCACCAGCAGGAAGAAGAGCGCGCCGACGACCACGTCCGGCGAATGCCCGACCGCGCGCAGCTGGGCGGCCAGTCCGCCGCCGGTCGCCGCGAAGTCGCGGAGCACCCCGTGGAACCGCCCGACCTCGGTGGCGAGCGCCAGTTGCCGGTCGGCGTCCAGCGGCGCCCAGAACAGCTCCAGGGCCGCCCGGGCGAACTCCTTGACCGCACCGACCGGCGCGTCCGGCAGCTCGACCAGCCGGGCCAACACCAGCAGTGGCAGGTCGGCGGCGAGTTCCGCGTAGAGGTCGACCGACTGGCCGGCGTCGAGCGTCGCGCTCAGCCGGGTGACCCGCTCCCGGACCAGCGCGGTGAGCCAGGGACGCTGCGCGGCGACCCGGGCGGGGTGCAGCGCGTCGGCGACGATCGCCCGGATCTCCGGATGGCTGGCCCCGGAGTTGTTCGCCAGCGTCGGCGGCAGCCGGAACCGGTGCCCGGCCAGCACCCGCAGCGCCGTCACCGGCATCGGGGTCACCGCGTCGAGCGCGTTGTCCGGCCGGAAGGTGACCGGATCGGTGAGCACCTGGCGGACCAGCGCGTGCCGGGTGACCACGAGATGCTCCACGCCGACGTGGTCCGCCACCCGGGCCACGTCCGGCCACCTGGTGTCGGCGACCTGCGCCCAGCTGCGGAACAGCACGCCGACACGCTAGTCGGCGGCCTTCGGCAGGCCGGGCCGCAGCTGCCAGACCGTGGTGCGCTTCACCCGTACGGTCTCCAACGCCGGCGGGACCGGCACGTCGTAGACCGCCAGTTCGTCGAAGCGGTCCCGGGGCAGGAACGCCCGGCCGGGGTCGCCGACCAGCACCAGCGCCCCGGCGCGGGCGGCGCGCAGCAGGAACCGCAGCACCCGGTTGGCCATCGCCTGGCTGTAGAAGACGTCCCCGGCGAGCACCACCTGCGCGTCGCCGGCGTCGCCGTCGAGGATGTCGGCGAACTCGGCGTCGACGCGTACCGCGTTGGCCTCGGCGTTGAGCGCCACAGCGGCCACCGCCAGCTCGTCCACCTCGACGGCGCGGACGGTGGCCGCGCCGGCCCGGGCGGCGGCGATGGCGACCAGGCCGGAGCCGGAGGCGAGGTCGAGCACCCGGCGCTCGGCGACCAGCTCCGGGTGGTCGGTCACGTAGCGGGCGAGCGCCTGGCCGCCGGCCCAGGCGAAGGCCCAGAACGGCGGCGGGCGGTCGCTGCTGAACTCACCCTCGGTCAACTCCCAGAGCCCGATGGGCTCGTCCGCCTGGTGCAGTCGCACCTCCGGAACGAACGCCACCGGGGTGAGCCGGGCGTGCAGCCGGACGAAGGCGCTGGAGAGTTCGGGCATCCGGCGATTCTCTCCCACGGCGTTTCACTCGCGTGGCGGGAGTGTCGGGTGACCGGTTCACCACGCTCGGTGATATCAGCCCTTCTCCTTGGCGACCGGTGCGAAGACACCCGTCTGGCCCGCCCACCCCCGTGCTCCTAGCGTTCCCGGGAGGGACGAGGAGAAGTGAGGCGGTGGTGATCGTGTGGCGGTACGCGCTGCGGCTCGGGGTGGTGCTGGCCTGCGTTACCGGGGCGGCGCTCGCCCAGGCCGGGCCGGCGCAGGCCGCCTTCAGCACCCGGCTGAGCGGTCTGCCGGAGCGGTTCACCGCCGGCGGCGAGGTCCGCACCGTCTCCGCCGTGGTCTCCCGCACCGACGGCGGCTGCGTGAAGGTGCGCTGGTCGCTCGTACTCACCGTGCAGGACATCCGGCTGGACCAGGTGAAGGTGGACCGGGTGGAGGAGGACGGGTCGTTCCCGTTCCAGATCCGCACCGACGGCGACGTGGCCCGGCTGACCGACCGTCAACTCGACCCGGGCACGCTCTGTCCGGGCCGGACGGTCACCGCCCACTACCGGGTGGCCTTCGCCGAGGACATCGGCCGCGGCCGGGTCACCCTCGCCGCGGAGGCGTACGACGCCCGGCTGCGGCTGCTCTCCCGGCAGGCCGCCAGCCGGACCGTGGTCGGCGCCGAGGCGACGCCGAGCAAGTCGGCACCGGAACCGACCGAGAGCGTGGCCGAGCCGACCGAGCCGGCGACCGCGGGGGGCGACGAGGAGACCGCGGCGAGCGAGGAGCCGCTGGCCGCGGAACCGGCGGCCGGAGCGGGCCGGCCGGTGTCCGGGTCCGGGGGCTTCGGGACGGTGCAGGCCGCCTTCCTGCTCGGCGGGCTGCTGCTCTCCCTCGGGCTGGGTCTGCTGCTGCGGCTGCGGCACCTGACCCGCACGTCCGGCGCTGCGGACGAGGACGAGGCGGTGTCGGACGGCCGGTGGCCCAGCCCTGGCGGCTACCGCCGCCGGGAACCCGTCCGCTGGTGAACGGCCGCCGGCCCGGGCGGAATCCGCCCGGGCCGGCGCGAGCTGTGCCGCCGGGGCCGGCCGTGGCCGACCCCGGCGGGCGTCACTTCGAGAACGCCTGGAACTCGGCGATGCGGACCTGGTCGCGCGCCGGGCTGGCGGTCGCGCAGTCGGTCGTGGTCGCCGGGTCGTTGTCCTGCTCACCGGCGTACGCGGGACCGCCCGTGCACTGGCTGTCCAGCACCTCCAGCCGCAGGTGGGTGGCGAGGGTGGTGGGCACCGGGAACGAACGCAGGTTGATGTCCCGGGTGTACGCCCGGTACGCCCCGCCTGGGAAGGCGTCCGTCGCGCTGGTGTGGATCCGCCGGAAGTTCGCCGGGTTCGCGCAGTCGGTCGTCTTCGCGTTGCAGGCCAGCACCGCGAACGACCGCAGCGCGCTGAGCGCGTTCTGACTGCCGGCGTCGGCGTCGCCGGTGATCGCCGGGCGCAGCATGGCGCTGACGTTCACCCGCTTCACCACCTGCGGCGCGTCCCCGGGCAGCGCCACGGTGACCTGCTTGCCGGTCACCCCGTCCAGCGCGGCCCAGTTCGTCGCCTCGGTGTCGTCGCCGAGCCGGTCCAGGTTGACCCCGTCGCCGCTGATCGTGGCGCCGGAGGCCGTCGAGGCGAGGTTGCGGCTCATCCGCAGGTCGATGTAGCCGTCACGATCGGCCTTGGCGACCACACTGAGCCGCTGGTGCCCGAACCCGGGTGCCACCGCGAGCAGGTCGTACGTGCCGGCCACCAGCTCCACCGTGTCCGGCAGCGGGGTAGCCGGGTCGGTGTCCGCGATCGGCGTCGCCCGAGCCTCGTACTCCCCGACGTAGAGCCGGATCGGCGCCTCGGCGCTGTCCCCGCGGGGGCGGAGGGTGAACGTCGCGTTGCCGCCCTGCGGCGCGGCGAAGCTCGGCGTCGGGTCGGTGTCCGCGGCGCCGTTGGTGACGGCGTCCCGGCCCATCCCGGAGCGGGCGAACTCGGCCCAGATCAGGTCCTGGTTCGCGCCGCCGAAGCGGAGCTGGTCGGCGGTCAGCATGTTGTCGCGCATGTCGAGCATGCTGACCTGGCTCGCCGCCTGCAGCAGGAACGAGTCGAAGACCAGCTGCGACCAACGCCGGTTGCCCGGGCACTTGTCCGCGGCCACCTTGCCCTGCGCGCACTCCAGCTGCCGCTGGGGCGTGCCGAGGCCGTACCGCTTCACCAGGGCGGAGCGGACGCGGTAGTTGGTGGCACCCCAGATCTCCCCGTCGGCGTGCACGGCCGGGCCGCCGGTGTTGTAGCCGACGTCGGAGTAGTTCAGCGGGCTGCGGCTGAGGTCGTAGTTGCGGATGCCGCTGACCAGGTTGCCGGTGACGTAGCCGCCGATGATGAACGGCGTCTCGCCGGGGGCGCGCAGGTTGTGCTGGAACAGGTACTCGGCGGCGAGCAGGTCGCTCCACGACTCACCCATCGACCCGCCCTGGTGGCCGCCGATCCCGCTGTCCGGGCCGGCGATCATCCGGTTGCTGATCGCGTGGGTGTACTCGTGGCCGATCACCGTCATGTCGTAGTCGCCGTCGACGCAGGGCGGGTAGGGCCCGCCGGCCTGCGGCTGCCACAGGTACATGTTCGTGGTGGGCGGCAGGCCGTCGCGCGGCGTGCCCTGGTTGGCGTTGTTCCGGTTGCCGCTGAGCGCACCCTGCTGGGCCCGACCCTGCTCGGCGTCGTTGCCCAGGCCGTCCGGGGTCAGGTTGACCGCCTGCAGGTTCCAGGCCGACTCGGTGAAGCCCAACTGGTACGCCCAGTCGTGCATCCGGTTGTGCATGGCGAAGAGGTTGCTGATCGCGGCGTCCGCGTCGTTGCGCTGCGCGGAGGTGAAGACCTCCGGGTTGCACTTCGACTGGTGCCACTGGTCGGTGAACGGGTACTCGTAGCGCCGCTCCGGGCTGGGCGTGGCCGGTACGGCCGGAGTGCCGGCGCCCCAGGAGACCACGTTGTTGGCGGAGTTGCCGCGCGAGGTGAAGGTCGGCGTGCCGGTGGCCAGGTCGACGTCCCACGGCTGGCCGCTGGCCGGGTCGCGGAACGCGGCCTGGCAGCCCGGCGCGGGGTCGCCGCACCAGCGGACCCGCGGGTCCTGGCCCGGGCCGAGATCCCGCGGCGGGGTGGCCGGGAAGACCGCCCAGCTCGGATTGTCCGAGTCGAAGTCGACCAGGTCCTCGCGGACCAGCACCCGCCCGGTGATCCCGTCGACGTACGTGGTGAACGCCGCCGGGTGGTCGGTGTCCGATCCGATGAGGGTGACCTCGTAGGCGCTGCGCGGACCCTCCAACGGGGTGGGTACGGCGACCGCGCGGACACTGTGACTGGCCACGCCGGCGGAGTCCAGCCCGGCGTCGGCGAGCGCGGCCGCGTACGCCTGCTCCTCGGTGAGGGTGGCCGGCGCGGGGGCCGCGGAGTCCCGGGCGAGCGAGGAGCTGACCGAGATGACCTTCCCGCCGGTGACCGCGACGGTGACCAGGCCGTCATGCCCGGCGGGCAGGTCGCCGAAGCGCTGCCGGAGGGTGACCACCGCGCCGCTGCCGATCGGGCGCACCAGCACTCGCTCCATCTCGGCCACCGCGGCGGCGTCCAGCCCGAAGAGGTCGCGCTTGTCGGCGAGGTAGGCGCGGGCGGCGGCCTCCGGCTCGGCGGGCAGCCCGGTGGCGAGCGGAGCACTGCCCGGGCCGAGCGCGTGCGGGGTGCCCAGCCGGTTCCACCGGACATCGGGGTCGGCCTGGCGGGCGAGCCCGCGCTGGCGGGCGTCCGGGGCCGCCGTGCCGGCCCGGTTGTCGACGTCGGCGTGCTGGTGTCCCTCCGCGAACGGGCCGGAGCGACGTTCGGCGGACGCGGCACCGGCCGGCGCCGCGGCGCCGACTCCGGTGGGCAGCAGGGCGGCGACCACCGCGCTCGCCGCCAGGACGGGAATGAGCCGGCGTCTAGGCCGGCTCATCCAGGTTGACCACTCCGGGTGTGGCACAGGACCTCCTCGTGGGAGCGGGATGGCCGGCACACTGCCGGCCCCACGCTGCGCGATGACGCATGCGCATCTGTGGATACCAGCCCACTCGGTCGGGGGACAAGGCCCAGGCCACTGCGGGATGAGATGCCGCCGTGCCGCCGCCTCCTGTGAAGGGCGTCCGGTTCAGTCGGCGGGGGCCCAGTTCGGGTCACGGCCGAAGGCGGCGAGGAGCCGATCCTGCTCGTCGGCGCCCGGCGGCAGCTCCACCTCGGAGCGGACCAGCTGGTCGCGCCGGTAGTCGCCGATCCGCCCGGTGAACCAGCGCGCGCACTCGCGGACCGCGTCGGGGTCGAGCCGGGGCTCGGCGCCGATGGCGACGGCGAGGTCCCAGCCGTGGATGAGGTGCTCGGCGAGGAGTTGGTGCAGGTACTCGGCGGCCGGCGTCTCTCCGGCGGAGAGGTGCACGGTGCGCTCGACCGCCCCGGGGTGGGTGGCGGCGATCTCGGCCTGCGCTGCGGCGTCGCGAGCGGCGGCGATCGGGTCGTCGCCGAGCTGGTCGCCGTCGAACCGGTCGCCGACCTCCGCGATGGTGCGGCCGGCGAGCAGTGGGACGCTCCACCGGTCCTCGCCGACCACGTGGTTGACCAGCGTCCGGACGTCCCAGTCGGGGCAGGGGGTCGGCTCCGACCACTGCCCGGGGCCCACCTGGTCCACCCGGTCGGTGAATTCGGCCAGGCTACGGCGGTACGTCTCCAGCAGGTCCATGCCGCCGATTGTTCCGGCCACTGAGGCCGGATGAGCCGTTTTGCCCGCTTCGTGCCGGGTCGACCAGCCGTGATCCACCGGTCGGTCAGCCGGCCTGCCCGCGCGTCGGTCGACCCCTCCGCCCGTGGTGGCGGCCTCAGTCCAGCTCGGTCGGGTCCAGCCCCAGCTCCCGGGCGGTGACCAGGCGTACCCACTCGGTGAACTGTCGCCGCGAGATGACCCGGTCGTGCACCGCCAGCTGCACGGCCAGCCCGTCCATCACCGCACTGATCCGCCAGGCGGCGCCGGCCGGGTCGGCGCAGTCGAAGGTGCCCTCCCGTACGCCGTCGGCGATGACCTCGGCGAGGTCCTCCCGCCATCGCAGGTCGAGCCGCCGGGAGACCCGCTCCAGCTCGGGCGTGCGCAGCGACTCCGACCAGCCGTCGATCCACATCGACCACGACGTCGGGCGCCCGGCCGGGGTGTAGAGCTTGATGATCCGGCGGAGCTTCGTCAGCGGCGGGGCGGTGGAGCGGACCACCGCGTCGAGCCGGGCCAGGTCCTGCTCGACCGCGTACGCGAAGGCCTGGGCGAGCAGCCGTTCCTTGGTCGCGAAGTGGTAGAAGACCAGGGCCTGGCTCACCCCTGCGGCCTGCGCCACGTCGGCCGTCCGAGTGTTGGCCAGACCGCGTTCCGCGATCACGTCACAGGCCGTGCGCAGCAGGGCATCCAGGCGGATCTCGGCCGCACGTCTCGTCACGACGGTTACCGTAACCCATCGGGATGAACACGGGCAGTTACCGTGATGCCCTGAATCGCTGCGAGAACAGTCGGAAGCCGGACACTTCTCACCGGCTCTGGCCTGGGCATCCCCCTCCCGTCGCCAGCTCGTCGGGCTTCAGACCAGTCTCCTAGGAAGCCATAGGGATAGTCGCCTCGCCGCACGGGCTGCGGAAGAATCGGCCGGAACGGGACGGGACGCGCCGACAGGCACCCCGAGTTGGCAACCGTTCCGCGGCTCGGCTAGAGTTCTCATCCGTCACCGGGAAACGCCGATGACACGCGGACGTAGCGCAGCTGGTAGCGCATCACCTTGCCAAGGTGAGGGTCGCGGGTTCGAATCCCGTCGTCCGCTCGGAGCTGCCGCCACGCATGACGGGGGCAACCTCGGTGGGGTGGCCGAGAGGCGAGGCAACGGCCTGCAAAGCCGTGTACGCGGGTTCAAATCCCGTCCCCACCTCGGCAAGACGAACAGACGCGGGCGATTGGCGCAGTGGGAGCGCGCTTCCTTGACACGGAAGAGGTCACTGGTTCAAACCCAGTATCGCCCACCAGTAGGCACAGCACGACGGCTCGTTACCGGTAACCCGGTAGCGAGCCGTTTTGGTTTCCGCGCCCACGCATCCGCCGCACGCCGAACAGAATGCGATGTCGATTGGCGCCTCACGGGCGCTGTGACGGCAAGACCACTATCGGTGGTCCGCCGAAACCGCCGATTGCGCTATCGGGTCGTCCATTCAATTTGCTTATAAACGACCCGCTTATTCGGGTGAGATTCTTCACGCCGGCGTCCGCGTCACAGTTGGCAACCGGCTTTCCGCATCGACGCCGAGCGACGCGCGCCCTGATCGGCGGGGGTCGCAATCCCTTTGTTCGCTTGGGGATCGGCGCGATCCGGCGCGATCCGGCATCCTCTCCGGAAAGCGCGACTCCCGTGGACGTCGACTCGTCGCCGTTCAAGAGACGCCATCTCGTCACGCCTATCCTGAGGGCGGGGGGAGTGTCCACGGCCATCGCGGCAGGTGGCGGCGTGGGCAGCCAGACGGACCCCGAGGTTCAGGGAAAGGCAAAGAAAAATGACGGGTCCCGCCACGCGGAACTGGGATGGCCTGACGGTCCCGGCCTCCGGCACCTATCTGCTCGACCAGGCGCACAAGCGGATCGGGTTTGTCGGCCGGCACATGATGGTGAGTCCGGTGCGTGGCGAGTTCACCGAGGCGGAGGCCCAGATCGTCGTGGACGACGACCCGTTGCGCTCTTCGGTGACCGCCACCATGCGTTCGGCGAGCATCGTCACCGGGCACGACGATCGGGACGTGCACCTGAAGAGCGCCGATTTCCTCGATGTGGAGCGCTATCCGACGCTCGAATATCGCAGCACCGGGGTCAAACTCCAGGACCAGACCGACTCGATTTTCTACTGGGCCCGGCTGCGCAGCAGCAACCGGCTGGTGGGTCGCCGCGGCGGAGTCGACCTCGCGTCGCAGCCGGTCCGTACCTCGGGGCGGTTCGTGCTCACCGGAGAGTTGACCATCAAGGACATCACCCGGCCCGTCGATCTTCAGGTGGAGTACGGCGGGGCCCGGCGCGACCCCTACGGGCAGGACATCTTCGGGTTCACCGCGCGAGCCGAGATCGAGCGCGAGGACTACGGACTGCTCTGGAACGTCGCGCTGGAGGGCGGCGGCGTGCTGGTCGGCAAGAACGTGCGTATCGAGATCGCCGGCGAGGCGATCCGTCAGTCGTGACCCCGGCCGCGGGTCAGAACGACAGCAGCCGGAACGTGCCCACGGTGCGGAAGCCGAGGCGCCCGTAGAGCGACTCACCGGCGGCGCTCGAGGTGAGAGCGGCGGTGCGTACGCCCCGCTCGCGGGCCAGGTCGAGCGCGGCGGCCGTCATCGCGGCGCCGACGCCCCGGCGGCGGTGCTCGGGCTGGGTACCGACGAAGTAGAGCGTGACCAGGCCGTGGTTGAGCCAGGCGACCGCCGTCCCGGCGATCCGTCCGTCGTCGAAGCGCCCGGCCAGCCTGATCACGGTGCCGTCCGCGGTGAACGCCTTCTCCCGGTCGATCGCGGCCGGCACGCCCTCCGGTGGGACTCCGGAGACCCGGGCGTAGGCGGCGACGAACTCGTGCGGGTCGGTGCTTTCGCTGATCCGCAGCCCGGTCGGCGTGGGCGCGACGGTCGCCTGGTCGATCGTCGTGGTCATGATCGGCAGGCGGGCGACCTCGACCGCGCCGAGGGTGAGCAAGGCCTCGGCCGTGCCGGGGTCGCTGTCCGGGCCGGCCCACCAGATCCGGGGCACGCCGTGCAGGCGGTGGCGGGCCTCGACGAGCGCGTCGCGCGGCGTACATCCGGTCACGCGCAGCACGCCGTTCAGGGGTGCGTGCGGCACCTCGCTGCGGTAGGTGAGTAGCTCCGGGCCCCCGGCGGTGCCGATGTTCCAGCCGAGGAGATAGGCCCGGTGCGCGGCGAGCACCGTGTCGAGGGACTCCATGAGTTGGATCTTAACGCGGGGTCGAACCCAGCTGACCAGCGACAATGCGTCGTCCTCGGCCTCCCGCCCGGTCGCGAGGAATACGCGGCCTCAGCCGGCGGCGGAGAGCAGCGCCTCGGCGAGGTCGGTGCGGGAGCTGAGCAGTGCCCGGCCCCGCCGGTGGGTCGTCACCAGACCGGCCGCGCGTAACGAGGTGAGGTGCTGGGAGACCCCGCCAGGTGACATCCCGGTGCGCCGGGCCAGCTCCGTGGTGCTCACCGGCGAGGCCAGCTCGGTGAGCAGCCGGGCACGTCCCCGGCCGATCACCGCGGCCAGCGCGTCCGGGACGCCGCTCGGGCGCTCCCAGAGCGCGCCGAGGCCACGGGCCGGATAGGCGAGCTGCGGTACGTCCCCGGCGGAGACGCTCAACACCGACGGCCAGACGAAGACCGAGGGGACCAGCACCAGACCCGGCCCGCTCGCAACGTCCGGGGCCAGGCAGTGCCGCTGCGCGATCAGCAGCGTGTCGTCCTCCCAGCGGACCTGCTGATGCAGGTCGTTGAGAAGCCCGGCCGCGCCGTCCTCGGCCAGCCGGCGGGCGCGGGCGGCGATCTCGGTGTCGAGCAGCAGCCGCAGCCGGGGCCACTGCGGGGCGAGGGCGATCCGCCAGTACGACTCGATCTCCTCGGCCAGCCGGCGCAGCCCGGCCGGCGGGTCGGCATACAGGGCGGCGACGGCCGGGGCGCGGTCACCCGGGCAGAGGTCCAGGTGGGCCCGGACAGTGTCCGCCGGGGTGGCGCGCAGGGCGTCGAGTTCGGCGGCCAGGTCCGCGTTGAGCCCGGCGGGCGGCGGGGTGAGGAAGTCGGGCAGGTAGCCGGGCGGCGCCGGCACGAGCTGCCAGAGCAGCCCGCCGTCGGGGCCGACCAGTCCGGCGGCGGTCAGCTGCGGACGGACCCGGCGTACCCACGGCAGGTGGATCGCGTGGTCCCCGGGGTCGCGCAGCACCCGGACGCTCGCGACGACCTCCCACAGGCAGGAGACCGCGAACCGGATGCGGGCGACGGCGCCCGCCGACAGGCCGATCGCGACCACGGCACCCCCGGTGGATTCAGCTGGGACTGAAACATTACTGCGGCGTCGCGGGCTGGCCGAGACTTGCCGGGTGAGCGAACACCACACCCGAGCTGAACTGTTCCGATCCCTGCACACCCCCGGGGCGCCGCTGGTCCTCGTCAACGCCTGGGACGCCGCGAGCGCCCGGATCGTGGCGGCCGCGGGGGCCCGCGCGGTGGCCACCACCAGCGCCGGCGTCGCCTGGAGCCTGGGCGCCGCCGACGGCGACGTCCTCGGCCGCGACGCGGCAGTCGACCTCGTACGCCGGTTGGTCGCCGCGGTGCCGCTGCCGGTCACCGCGGACATCGAGTCCGGGTTCGGCGCGACGCCGGACGAGGTCGCCGCGACCGTACGGGCGGTGATCGCCGCCGGTGCCGTCGGCGTGAACGTCGAGGACGCCCGGCGCGACGCCGGAACGCCGTTGCGCGACCTGCCGGACCAGTGCGCCCGGCTCGCCGCCGTGCGGGCCGCCGCCGACGCGGCCGGCCTGCCGCTCTACCTCAACGCCCGGATCGACACGTTCCTCAGCGGCACCGGGGGCGTCGGCGAGACCGTGGCCCGGGCCACCGCCTACCTCGCGGCCGGCGCGGACGGCATCTTCGTGCCCGGGGTGGTCGACCCGGAGACCGTCGGCGCGCTGGTGCGGGCGATCCCGGCCCCGCTGAACGTGCTCGCCGGCCCGGGTGCGCCGCCGATCGCGGAGTTCGCCCGGCTGGGCGTGGCCCGGGTGAGCCTCGGCTCGGCGATCGCCGAGGCCGCGTACGCGGTCGTCCGCAAGGCGGCGGACGAGGCGTTCGGCGCGGGCACGTACGGCGCGCTGGCGGACGCCCTCGACTACGGCACGCTCAACGCGCTGATGCGCTGAGCGGCGGCCGGCGCCGGATGGCCGGTGCCACGCCAGGCCGCCGGGCCGGGCGATCAGGCGCGGCGGGCCGGCCACCTCGGTCGAGGTGGCCGGCCCGGGCGGTCAGCGTTCGGTGTAACCGGCGAGGGCCGGCGTGGGGTCACAGCGGCGGGGCGACGTCCCGCCGCTCCTCGACCCGCCGGTACTCGACCGGCTCGCTGGTGGTGACCACCTCGCGGCGGCGGCCCCAGACGAGCGTGGTCATGATGAGACCGAGCACGCCGGCTGCCATCAGGATCCAGCCGACGACGTCGAGGTTGATGCCGCCGAGGCTCGCGTCGAGCGCGAAGGTGAGGATCGCGCCGACCGCGATCAGGAAGATGCTGGTGCCGATACCCACGACAGCCTCCTTCTCCTGGGGATGTGGATGTGGTGCGCTGTCGAAGGGCTTCAGTACCCCGCCGTTGAGCAGCGCAACCATGGCCGGCCGGGTCGCCGCGTCGGGCGATCTTGGCATCGGGTAGAGTTCCACCCGTCGCCGGCTGACGCCGGCGGCACGCGGACGTAGCGCAGCTGGTAGCGCATCACCTTGCCAAGGTGAGGGTCGCGGGTTCGAATCCCGTCGTCCGCTCGCGACCCGCCCCGAGATGTGCCCGGCTTACCGGGCGTGGGCGGTGACCACGGGCGATTGGCGCAGTGGGAGCGCGCTTCCTTGACACGGAAGAGGTCACTGGTTCAAACCCAGTATCGCCCACCACCTTCACGGACAGTTCGATCGGCTCGTCACCGGACCTGCGGTGACGAGCCGTTCTGCTTGTGCCCCCTGCCGCCGACGGCTTCGGGGGCGTTCTGCCGACGGCAGATCCGCTCACCGTGAACATCGCACCGATCCGCGCCTGTCAGCGGGCACAGTGGCCGGATGAGACTTCTGGTGCTGGGTGGTACGGGCTTCGTGGGCGGCGCGACGGTGGCGGAGGGGCTGCGCCGGGGTTTGTCGGTGACGGTCTTCAACCGGGGGATGCACGGGACGCTGCCGGCAGGCGTACACCGGCTGCGGGGTGACCGGACCGCGCCCGGCGGCCTGGCCGCGCTGGCCGGCGGCGAGTGGGACCTGGTGGTGGACACCTGGGACGGCGCGCCGCGCGTCGCCGGCGACGCGGCCCGCGCGCTGGCCGGATCGGTCGGGCACTACGTGTACGTGTCCAGCGGTTCGGTCTACGCCGAGCCGGTCGAGCCGGGCTCGGACGAGGACGCGCCGCTGGTCGAGGCCGCCGCGGACGCCGACGACGGTGACTACCCGCGGAACAAGGCCGGCGCCGAGCGGGCGCTGCGGGAGGTCCTCGGCAAGCGGGTCCTGCTCGCCCGGGCCGGGTTGATCCTCGGCCCCGGGGAGGACATCGGCCGGCTGCCGTGGTGGCTCGGGCGGATCGCCCGGGGCGGCGACGTGCTGGCGCCCGGCCCGGTCGACCTGCCGCTGCAGTACATCGACGTGCGCGATCTGGCGGCCTGGCTGCTGGACGCGGGCGCGCGGGGGCGCGGCGGCGCGTTCAACGTGGTGAGCCGGACCGGGCACGCCACCATGGGCGAGCTGCTCGACGCCTGCGTCGCGGTGACCGGCTCGGACGCCCGGCTGCGCTGGACCGCGCCGGAGCCGATCCTGGCCGCCGGCGTGATCCCCTGGAACGATCTGCCGATCTGGGTGCCGCTCGGCCACGAGTACCGCTGGTTGCAGGAGCGCGACGTCGAGCGCGCGTACGCCGCGGGGCTGACCTGCCGCCCGCTGGCCGAAACGGTCGCCGACACCTGGCGGTGGTTGGGCGAGGTGGGCACCGTGCCGCCGCGCGCCGGCCGCCCGGCCCGGTCCCCGGTCGGCCTGGATCCGACCCGCGAGGCGGCGCTGCTCGCGGCCACGCCCGCGGCCTGACCGGTCTGGGGCTGACCGGTCGGGACGAATGCGCGGCGGGCCGACCGACGGGGGCGGTCCGCCGCGGTGGCGGAACACACCACGGCTCCGCCGGTCCTGCTCAGGGCGCCGGCAGGTCGAGCACCTCGTCGACCGGGCGGCGCGGGGTCGGCCAGCCCGGTTGGCCGTACCCGATCCGCAGCACCATCTGCGGGGTGCCGAAGCGGCCCAGCGAGAGCCGCAGCTGCTCGCGCGCGGTGGGCACCTCGATCGGTTGGGAGAGCAGCGACGCGCTCAGCCCGGCGTCGGTCGCGGCGAGCAGCACCCGCTGCAACGCCTGCCCGGCGATCACCTGGTCGATCGCCGTGTTGCCGACCGAGCCGAGCACCGCCACCAGCGGCTCCGGTTCGAAGTCCCGTCCGGGCGCCCGGTCCCGCCCGCCGAAGCCGCGGGACGGCAGCGGGTCGTGCGGCTCGCCCCGTGGGCCGCCGGAGGCGACCGGCACTCCGTCGGGCGCGGGCGTCACGCGGACCCACTCGTCGCGTTCGGCCCGGTATGCCGGGTCGCGTTCGAGCACCCGGTGGGCGCCGCGGGCGATCTCGGCGAACGCCGCCACCGCGCTCACCCCGATCAGCAGCTCCAGCCAGCACTGTTCGGCGCGGGCCGCCTCGCCGAGCCGCCAACGGGCGTCGGCGGGCACCGGGTCCGGCCAGAAGGGCGCGCGGTTGCTGAACCGGCGGGGAATCGCCGCGTACAAGGCCTGTTCGGCGGGGGTGGGCCGGCGCGGGGTCTCGGGGTGCAGCCGGGCCAGCACGTCCGGCTCGGCCGGGTACGGGCGCAGCCGCACCGAGGCGGGGATGCCCGCCACGGCGAGCGCGAGCCGCAGGTTGAACAGCGCCGCACCGCAGGCGATCCGGACGCCCCAGCCGCTCGGGTCGGTGGCCGGCAACCGGCGCGCCGGGTCCGCCAGCACCTCGATCCCGCCGTCGCGCAGCCGGAACCGCCACGGCTGGGTGTTGTGCAGGGAGGGCGCCCGGACGGCGTCCGCGGCGGCAGCCCGCAGCTGCGCGGCGGTGTAGCGGGTCTCCATGATGCTGCTCCCTCGGGGCTCGCCGAGCTGGTCGTCGCGGCCGGTGACGATGCGCCGGCCGGGTGGTGCAGCTCCACGGTGCGCCCGGGCGGCCGACGGCGGGCAGGGCCGGACGTCCCGACCGGCCGGGACCGACCGACCCGCCGCAGGCCAGCCGGGTCGGGACCTTCGGCCCGTGCGGCACCCGGTGGGCAGCGGGTAGAAACGAGGGATGATCCGGGTGTTCCTACTCGACGACCACGAGGTCGTCCGTCGTGGCCTTGCCGACCTGCTGACCAGCAGCGGCGACATCGAAGTGGTCGGCGAGTCCGGCTCCGCGCCGGAGGCGACCCGCCGCATCCCGGCGCTACGGCCGGACGTGATGATCCTCGACGCGCGGTTGCCCGATGGCAACGGCATCGACGTGTGTCGGGACGTCCGCGCCGTCGACTCCAGCATCAAGGGGCTGATCCTCACCTCCTACGAGGACGACGAGGCGTTGTTCGCCGCGATCATGGCGGGCGCGGCCGGGTACGTGCTCAAGCAGATCCGCGGCACCGACCTGGTCGACGCGGTACGCCGGGTGGCGGCCGGTCAGTCGCTGCTCGACCCGGCGATCACCACCCGGGTGCTGGAGCGCATCCGCAGCGGGGTGGAGCAGCCGCAGGAGCTGAAGTCGCTCACCGACCAGGAGCGGCGGATCCTGGAGTACGTGGCCGAGGGGCTCACCAACCGGGAGATCGCCGGGAAGATGTTCCTGGCCGAGAAGACCGTGAAGAACTACGTCTCCAGCGTGCTGGCCAAGCTCGGGCTGGAGCGCCGCACCCAGGCCGCGGTGCTCGCCACCCGCCTGCTCGGCCAGCGCCACTGAGCGCACGCGGAACGGTCGGTCACCCCGCTCGCGCTGAGCGCGCCGGCGGCGACCTGCGCGCGCGATATACCTCAGGGGCATCAATATGCCGCTGAGGTATCTCGCTCTGGCGCACCCGTCCGGTCACGCCGGTTCGACGCGGCGCGCGACGATTCGTGCGGGCCACCCCGGCAACCCACAACCGCGAGCCGCCGCCCGGCTCAGTCGCGTAACGGGGCTGACCAGCGCAGCTCGGTGCCGCGCGGGTGCGCCGCCCGCAGCGTGAACTCGCCGCCGTGCCGCTCGGCGCGTTCGCGCAGGTTGACCAGGCCGCCGCGCGGGGCGGACGGTTCGCAGCCCACCCCGTCGTCGGTGACGGTGACGGTGACCTCGCCGGCGTCCACCCGGACGGCGACGGCCACGTGGTGCGCCTGCGCGTGGCGGACCGCGTTGGACAGCGCCTCCCGCAGCACGGCGGTGAGCTCGGACCGCAGCGCGTCGGGGACGGCGCTGTCGACCGGCCCGGTCAGCTCCAGGCTGGGCCGGAAGCCCAGCGACTCGGCGGCGAGCTCGACGGCCTCGCGGATCTCGGTGCGCAGCGCGGCGGTCATCGGGGTACGCAGCTCGAAGATGGTGCGGCGGATGTCCTTGATGGTGGCGTCCAGGTCGTCGACCGCGGTGTTGATCCGCTTGGCCAGCTCGGGTCGGGCGCTCATCGGGGCGGCGCTCTGCAGTTGCAGGCCGGTGGCGAAGAGCCGCTGGATCACCACGTCGTGCAGGTCCCGGGCGATCCGCTCGCGGTCCTCCAGCACCACCAGCAGCTCCCGCTCCTCCTGGCCGCGAGCCCGCTCCATCGCCAGCGCCGCCTGCCCGGCGAAGCTGCCCAGCATGGCCACATCGTCGTCGGTCGCCGCGCCGCCCCGCTCCGGCCGGTGCGCGATCACCAGCACCCCGTGCAGGGTGTCGGCGGTGGTCAGCGGGGCGATCACCGCGGGCCCGGTGCGCAGCAACGCGGGCCACGGCGCGGCGTGGGCCAGGTCGTCCACCTGGTCGTGGCGGCCGGCGGCGGCGGCCGCGCCGAAGCTGGTCTCCGCGGCCGGCAGCACACTCCCGACCAGCGCCCGGGCGGGCTCGTCGGCGCCGTCGACCACCTCGACCGTGAAGGCCTCGGCCTCGGGGTCGTAGAGCAGCACCAGGGCGAGTTCCGCCTCGGCCACCTCGCGGGCGCGGCGGGCCACCAGCGCCAGCGCGTCGGTGCGGCGCACCTCACCGAGCAGCACCGAGGTGATCTCCGCGGTGGCCGACAGCCAACGTTCCCGCCGGTGGGCCAGCGCGTAGAGCCGGGCGTTCTCGATCGCCACGCCGGCGGCCGCGGCGAGCGCGACGACGATCTCCTCGTCGTCCTCGGTGAACTCCGCGCCGTCCTGCTTCTCGGCCAGGTAGAGGTTGCCGAAGATCCGCTCGCGGATGCGTACCGGCACGCCCAGGAAGCTGTGCATCGGCGGGTGGTTCGCCGGGAAGCCGTAGGAGCGCGGATGTTTGGTGATGTCGGGCATCCGCAGCGGGCGCGGCTCGTCGATCAGCAGGCCCAGCACTCCGCGCCCGTGCGGCAGGTCTCCGATCTTCGCGTGCAGCTCGGGGGAGATGCCGTGCACGATGAAGTCGTGCAGCAGCCGGTCCGGGCCGACCACGCCGAGCGCGCCGTAGCGGGCGCCGACCAGCTCGCAGGCGGCCTGCACGATCCGCCCCAGGGTGCTGCGCAGGTCGAGGTCGGTGCCGATGCCGACCACGGCGTCGAGCAGGGCGCGTAGCCGTTCCCGGCTGGCGACCACCTCGCCGACCCGGTCCAGCATCTCCTGGAGCAGCTCGTCGAGGTGCACCCGGGACAGCGGGCTCAACCCGAGTGACGGCGTCGGTCGAGACTCGGGCCGGGGGTGCGGGGTGCGGGGTGCCACCGGGCGATGTTATCGCCGGCCGGGATCCGGGTGACGCGCCTCAGCCGTGCTCGCCGCGTACCGCGGAGGTGTCCACCACCTGGTGGGCGGCGAGCCGCGGGGTGCGCGGCGGGCCGGCGTGCGCCGGGTCCGCGATCCCCAGCCGCAGCACGAGGTACGGGAAGCCGATCCCGGCGAGCAGTTCGCGCAGGATCTGCCGGGTGCTGTCGACCTCCACCACACCGCTGAGCGGCACCATCGAGACGCCGAGCCGGGTTGCGGTCAGCCAGCCGGCGGAGAGTCCCTCGCCAGCGCGCAGCCAGCTCTCCGGCTCGTCCTCGTCGCCGAAGAGCAGGGCGTACGCGGCCGCGCGGTCGTGCCCGGGGCCGACCGGCAGGCTGCCGGAGCGGCCGAAGTCGCGGGCCGGGACGGTGGTCTGCGGCGCCTGCTCGGGCAGCACCTCCGGCGGCAGCCCGGTGCCGGTGCCCGCCCGGCTGGTCCAGTACGCCAGCTCCTCGCGTGTCTCCGGGTCCTCCGCCTCGACGATGTCGGCGTGCGAGGCGGCGGCGGCCAGCGCCATGACCTGGTCGGAGTCGAGGATCTGCAACCTGCTGCCCTCGGCGGCGACCGCGTGGGTGATCTCCTCGATCGCGCTGTCGGGCACCGGCTCCTCGCTCACCGGGCGGCGGTCGGTGTGCCGGATCTGCATGCACTGCACCAGCCGCATCGCGTCCGGGTCGAGGTCGGTGCGGGAGAAGCCGCTCAGCCGGGCCAGCAGCTCCGGCTCGGCCGGGTCGGGCAGCCGCTCCACCATCGCGGTCCAACCCTCGGCGGCGAGCGCCATCCGGGCGTGGTGCAGGGCGATGCCGCAGCTGAGCACCAGCAGCCGCGCCTCCGGGTCGGCGGCGGCGAGCTGCCGACTGCGGGCCATCCGCAGCTCCAGCGCGTCGGGCAGCACCCGCCACTGCCAGGGCTGGGTGTTGTGCACCGAGGGAGCATGGCCGGCGGTCGTGGCCGCCTCCGCCAACGCGGTGGTCAGCGGTCGGTCCGTCGGGCTCTGCTGGCTCATCGTCCACCCTCTCGTCTGCGCCCGTTCCCGTCGCTCCACGTGCGGCGGGCAGCTGGTTTCTTCATCCTGTGCCCTCGCGCCGGCCGCCGCACGGCCCGCAGGTCCCGTCCGGGCGGGCCGTTGGACCCTGCGGCGTCAGCGTTCACGGACGACCGCGACCGGGCAGAGCGCGTGCTGGATGAGCTGCTGACTGACCGAGCCGAGCAGCATTCCGCGCAGCCCGCCGCGCCCCCGGCTGCCGACCGCCACCAGTTGCGCGCCCCGGCTCGCCTCGACCAGCAGCGACGCCGGACCGCCGGCGGCCACCTCGACGCTGATCGCCAGCTCCGGGAAACTCTGCCGCCAGGGGGCGACCGAACCGTCCACGGCGGCCCGTTCGGCCGCGGTGGCCTCGTCCGCGTCGGTCGCCGCCCCGCCGCCGGGGCCGCGCCAGGGCGGTTCCGGCGGTGACCAGGCCCGGATCACCCGTAGCGGAACCCGCCGCTGCACCGCCCGCTCGACCGCGAAACCCAGCGCCGCCAGTGACACGTCGGAGCCGTCGACCCCGACCACCACCGGGCCGTCCGTGGGCGCCGCCGGAGCGGTCTCGGACGGAGTGCGGACCACCACCACCGGGCAGTGCGCGTGCGCGGTGACCGCGACCGCGGTCGAGCCGGCGAGCAGCCCGCCGAACCCGCCGTGGCCTCGGCTGCCGAGCACCAGCAGAGCGGCCCGCGCCGAGTGTTCCTGGAGCACCAGCGCGGGCGGCCCGTCGAACACCTCACCGGTGACGTCCAGGTCCGGGTGCGCGGCAGCGGCCTCGGCCGCCGCCCGGCGGACCAGCTCCTCGACCTCGCGCCGGGCGGTCTCGTCGGGCCAGGCGCCGGGGGCGACGCCCGGGCCGAGCCAGCCGACCACGGTGAGCCACTCGAAGACGTACGCCAGCCGGACCGGGCGACCGCTGCGACTCGCCTCGTCCAACGCCCATTCCAGGGCGAAGGCGGCGTCCGGGGAGCCGTCGTAGCCGACCAGGATCTGCTCGCCGGTCACTGCCCGCTCCGCAGGCCCGGCTCGGTCTCGCGGATCCACCGCCACTCCGACACCCGGGGGTCGTCCTCGCCGTACCGGCGGGTGTAGTCCCGGCAGGACTGCCGTTCGTCGACCATCTGCTGCCGCAGGTGCGCGGCGCGGGCGGCCAGCCCCGGCACCCGGTCGATGACGTCGATGACCAGGTGGAAGCGGTCCAGGTCGTTGAGCATCACCATGTCGAACGGCGTGGTGGTGGTGCCCTCCTCCTTGTAGCCGCGCACGTGCAGGTTGTCGTGGTTGGTGCGGCGGTAGGTGAGCCGGTGGATCAGCCACGGATATCCGTGGTAGGCGAAGATGATCGGCCGGTCGGCGGTGAAGATGGTGTCGAACTCGTTGTCCGGCAGGCCGTGCGGGTGCTCGGTGGGCGGCTGCAGGCGCATCAGGTCGACCACGTTGACCAGCCGTACCTTCAGGTCCGGCAGGTGCCGGCGGAGCAGGTCCGCCGCCGCGAGCGCCTCCAGGGTCGGCACGTCGCCGCAGCAGGCGAGCACCACGTCCGGCTCGCTGCCGGCGTCGGTGCTGGCCCACTCCCAGATGCCCAGGCCCCGCCGGGTGTGCTGGATGGCCTCCGACATGGTCAGCCAGTTCGGGGCGGGCTGCTTGCCGGCCACCACCACGTTGATGTAGTGCCGGCTGCGCAGGCAGTGGTCCATGGTGGAGAGCAGCGTGTTGGCGTCCGGCGGCAGGTAGACCCGCACGACCTCGGCCTTCTTGTTGACCACGTGGTCGATGAAGCCCGGGTCCTGGTGCGAGAAGCCGTTGTGGTCCTGTCGCCAGACGTGGCTGGAGAGCAGGTAGTTCAGCGAGGCGAGGGGCTGCCGCCAGGGGATGGCCCGGGTCACCTTCAACCACTTGGCGTGCTGGTTGACCATCGAGTCGACGATGTGGATGAACGCCTCGTAGCTGGTGAACACGCCGTGCCGGCCGGTCAGCAGGTAGCCCTCGAGCCAGCCCTGGCACAGGTGCTCGGAGAGCACCTCCATCACCCGCCCGTCGGGGGAGAGGTGGTCGTCGCTGGGAACCGTGGCGGCCACCCAGGCCCGGCCGGTGACCTCGAAGGCGGCGCCGAGGCGGTTGGAGGCGACCTCGTCCGGGCCGAACAGGCGGAACGACTCCGGGTTCGCGGCGATCACGTCGCGGATCCAGCCGCCGAGCACCCCGGTGGCGCCGGCCATCGGTTCGCCCGGCCGGGGGACCTCGATGGCGTAGTCGCGGAAATCGGGCAGGTCCAGATCCCGCAGCACCACCCCGCCGTTGGTCACCGGGTTGGCGCTCATCCGCCGGTCGCCGCGGGGCGGCAACGCGAGCAGCTCGGCGACGGGCGCGCCGGTGGCGTCGAAGAGCTCCTCGGGCCGGTAGCTGCGCAGCCAGGTCTCCAGCTCGGCCAGGTGCGTCGGGTTGGTGCGTACCTCGGAGAGCGGCACCTGGTGCGCGCGGTAGGTGCCCTCGACCTGCTTGCCGTCGACGTCCCGCGGACCCGTCCAGCCCTTCGGCGTACGCATGATGATCATCGGCCAGCGCGGACGTTCGGCGGCGCCGCCGGTGCGGGCCCGGCGCTGGATCGCGGCGATCTCGTCCAACGCCCGGTCCAGCGTGGCGGCGAGCGTCTGGTGCACCTGCGCCGGGTCGTCCCCGGCGACCACGTACGGCTGGTACCCGAATCCGTGCATCAGCTCCAGCAGGTCCGGCTCGGGGATCCGCGAGAAGACGGTGGGGCCGGCGATCTTGTAGCCGTTGAGGTGCAGGATCGGCAGGACCGCCCCGTCGCGGGCCGGGTTGAGGAAGACGTTGGAGAGCCAGCTGCCGGCCAGCGGACCGGTCTCCGCCTCACCGTCGCCGATCACGCAGGCGACCAGGAGGTCCGGGTGGTCGAACGCGGCGCCGTAGGCGTGGCTGAGCGCGTACCCCAGCTCGCCGCCCTCGTGGATGGAGCCCGGCACCTCCGCCGCGACGTGGCTGGGGATGCCACCGGGGAAGGAGAACTGGCGGAACAGCCGGGCCATGCCGGCCTCGTCGCGGTCGATGCCGTGGTAACGCTCGCTCCAGGTGCCCTCCAGCCAGGTGTTCGCCACGATGGCCGGGCCGCCGTGGCCGGGGCCGGTGATGAACATGGCGTTCAGGTCACGGCCGACGATGACCCGGTTGAGGTGGGCGTAGAGCAGGTTCAGCCCGGGGCTGGTGCCCCAGTGCCCGAGCAGCCGGGGCTTGATGTCGTCGGGGGTCAGCGGGTTGCGCAGCAGTGGATTGTCCAGCAGGTAGATCTGCCCGACGGTGAGGTAGTTCGCCGCCCGCCAGTAGGCGTCCAGTCGGCGCAGCTCGTCGTCGGTGAGCGGAGGGTTCGCGTCGAGAGCGGTGTCCATGATGCTGAGCCTCTCGCGGGTAGGGAGTGGGGCATCCGGCGTCCAGCATCGCCAAGGCCGGCGGCCCGGGTCAGGGCCGTTGGTCCCGGTCCGGGCGGGCGTCGGACCCGGTCAGCGGCGCCTCGGCCAACCCGCGGACGACCATCACCGGGGCCGGGGAGTGGTAGAGCAACGACTGGGCGACCGCGCCCAGCATGCCGCGGCCCGGCTCGTCACCACGGGCGGCGACCAGCGCCACCTGCGCCGAGCGGGAGGTGTCGACCAGCACCTGGCCGGGATCCCCCTCGACGACGCGGCACTCGGCCGCCACGTCGGTGCGACGGGCGGCGTAGCGGTCCATCACCTCGGTGACCGCGTCGGTGACGGCCTGGGTGTCCTCGTCGGGCTCCACCACCCGCAGCGCCAGCAGCTCCGCGCAGCGCAGGGCGGCGCACTCGAGGGCCCACTCCAGGGCGAGGTTCGAGCTGGGTGAGCCGTCCACCCCGACCAGCACCGGGCCCTTCGGCGGCGGCTCGCCGCGTACGACCATCAGCGGGCAGCCGGCCCGCGCGGCGAGCTGCACGGCCGGTGCGTCGGACGGGACGCACTCGGCGCTGCCGGCCATTCCGCCGTCACCGACGGCGAGCAGGAAGGCCGCCTCGGACCGGCGGATCAGGGTGGGCAGCATGGCGCCCTCGACGATCTCGCTGCGGACGGTCAGCCCCACCTCGATCTGGTGGGCCAGCTGAGCGGCCCGGGTGATCAGATCCTCGGCCTGGTCGCGGGGCGCGGCGACGCTGTCCGCGGCGAAGGCCGCCTGCCAGTCGAAGGTGTGCAACAGGTGCAGCGGTCGACGGTGCGCGGCGGCCTCCTGCGCGGCCAGCCGGACGACGCCGAGGTCGCGGTCCGAGCCGAGGCCGACCAGCACCGCTGCATCGGCGGATGCGGCCATCCGACATCACCTCCCGGGCGTCGCGCCCGGCACGACCAGCTCCCTCGACCGAGGGTAGTCGTGCGGTCGTGGCGGCGGGCCGGATCGGGCAGCGCCGTCGACGCCGGTCGGGCCGGCTCGTCAACAAAGGTTGACAGGAGTGGCGCTGTCAACGTATGTTGACGACATGAGTCAGGCGACGGAACTCGCGGCGGCAGCCGGCAGCACCGACCCCCGGGTCGGGCTACGCGCCGTCCGCGCGCTACGTCGGTTGCTCGAGCGCCTCGAGGTCGTCCAGGTGGACAACGCCCGTCGACAGGGCTGGTCCTGGCAGGAGATCGCCGACGCGCTCGAGGTCAGCCGGCAGGCGGTCCACAAGAAGCACGCCGGGCGACCGGCGGTCAACCAATCCTGGGAGGCGTGATGTTCGAACGGTTCACCGACCGGGCGCGCGGCGTGGTCCGGCGGGCGGTGCAGGAGGCCCGGGTCGAGGGCCAACGGCCGGTCGGCACCGAGCACCTGCTGCTCGCGCTTCTCGCCGACGAGGCCGGGCTGGCCAGCCGGGTGCTGGCCGACGCCGGAGTCCGCGCCGACGACCTGCGCGAGCGCATCCGCCGGCACACCGCCGACGGCGGAGCCGGCCTGGGCGACGCGGACGCGGCCGCGCTGCGCGAGATCGGCATCGACCTGGCCGCGATCGTGGCCCGCATCGAGCAGTCCTTCGGCCCGGACGCGCTGCGCGAGGCCGTGCCGGCGCCGCGGCGGTGGTGGCGGCGCGGGCGGCGATACCTGGGCGGGCCCTTCTCGCCCCGGTCGAAGAAGGCCCTCGAGCTGTCGCTGCGCGAGGCGCTGCGGCTGCGCCACCGCCACATCGGCACCGAGCACATCCTGCTCGGGCTGCTCCGGGAGGGGCAGGGGCTCGGTGCCCTGGTGCTCAGCGAGGCCGGGGTCGACCTCGACGATCTGCGCCGAAGGGTGGAGAGCGCACTGCGCACGGCGGCCTGACCATCCGGTGATCAGCGGTCCGGGGCGGCGCGCCTCGGCTGGATCGGGTGAGCGGGCCGATCAGCCACGGCCACGTTGAAACCTGTCTGTGGCACTTCCGACCCGGGCCGCTCGCGGGCTCGCTGAAGCGGCTCCGGTCCTGCACACTGACGCCGTGGATGCTGGACAGGACAGCCGGCCGTCGGGCCGCGACGGTGGGCTGCGCTCCGCCGTGGTGGTCAATCCGGTGAAGGTCGCCGATCTCGACGAGCTGCGCCGCACCGTGAACGACGCCCTGGCCGGCGCCGGTTGGCCCGAGCCGCAGTGGTTCGAGACCACGGTCGACGACCCGGGCCGTGGCCAGACCGAGCAGGCCGTCAAGGCCGGCGTCGACGTGGTCTTCGCCTGCGGCGGCGACGGCACCGTGATGTCCTGCGTCAGCGCGCTCGTCGGCACCGACGTGGCGCTGGCCGTGCTGCCGCAGGGCACCGGCAACCTGCTCGCGGCCAACCTGGGCCTCTCCACCGACCTGGCCGCCGGGCTGCAGGTGGCCGTCGACCGGGGCCGGCGGCGGCTCGACGTCGGCGAGGTCGACGGGCGGTACTTCACGGTGATGGCCGGCATGGGCTTCGACGCCCAGATGCTCGCCGCCACCTCCGAGACGACCAAGGCGCGCATCGGCTGGCCCGCGTACGTGATGGGAGCCGCGCGACACCTGCGCGACCGCCCCATGCGGGTGTCGATCCGGATCGACGACCGCCCGCCGGTGCGCCGCCGCGCCCGCTCGGTGCTGATCGCCAACGTCGGCCGGTTGCAGGGCGGGGTCCGGCTGCTCACCGAGGCCGAACCGGACGACGGTTGGCTGGACGTGGCCGTACTCACCCCCAACAACCTGCGGCACTGGGCGGCGCTCGGCTGGGCGGTGATCCGCCGTCGTGGCCGGGTGCCCCGGATGGAGGTCTTCCGTGGCCGGCGGGTGGTGATCACCAGCACCCGGACCCAGCCCCGGGAACTCGACGGCGACCTGATCGAACCGGGCCGCCGGCTGCGCGCGGTGATCCGGCCCGAGGCGCTCTGGCTCTGCGTGCCGCAGCCCGAGCGCGCGCCGGATCTCGCCGTCGACGCGAGGGACGCCGCCGAGCGGGGTGAGCAGCTGGTCGAGGAGGCGCGCCGTGAGTAGCACCCGGATGGTGCCCGAGACCCGGCTGATGTCGAACGAGGAGCTCTCCGCCGACGACGCCTGGCACACCCTGCGCCGCGAGGGCAGTTGGCACCTGCTGCGCGACGCGTTCATCCGGTTCCGCTACGGCGACGGGTTCAGCCACTCCCGCGCCTTCGCGCTCCAGCTCTGCCTCGCCGTGGTGCCGTTCCTGATCGCCCTCACCGGCCTGATCACCGAACTCGGCGTCGAGGAGGGCGGCCAGGTGGTCGCCGACACCGTGCTGGCGCTCACCCCCGGGCAGAGTGAGCAGGTGGTGGCCGAGCTGCTCGGCGAGGGCGAACGCGTCGAGGACGCCGGGGAGCTGGCGCTGACCCTCGGTCTGCTCACCGGCCTGGTCGCGCTGACCACGACGATGGCCCAGATCGAGCGGGGCGCCAACCGGATCTACGGCGTGGAGCGGGACCGTCCGGCGCTCTGGAAGTACCTGCGAGCCGCGGTGCTCGCGGTCACCGCCGGCGTGCCCGCGCTGGCCGGCTTCCTGATCCTGGTCGGCGGCGGGGCGATGGGCGACTCGGTGCGCGAGCACTACGAGTGGGGTGAGGCCGCCAACGGCGTCTGGGACGTCATCCGCTTTCCGCTGAGCCTCGGGTTGACCGTGCTCGCCGTGGCGGTGCTGTTCCGGCACGCGCCGCGCCGCCGGCAGCCCGGCCTCTCCTGGCTGTTCTTCGGCGCCGGCATCGCCACCGCGCTCTGGTGGCTGGCGAGCCTGCTGCTCGCCGCGTACGTGCGGTTCAGCGACGGCTTCGGGCAGACCTACGGCGCGCTCACCGGCATGATGGCGCTGCTGCTCTGGGCCAACCTCACCGGCATGGCGCTCTTCGGCGGGCTGGCCTTCGCCGCCCAGCTGGAGGCGTTGCGGATCGGGGTGCAGGAGCCGGCCCAGCCGGACCTGTGGGAGCCCGAGGCCGAACGCGCGGAGGTGCTCGACACCGGCGAGATGACCGCGCTCTGACCTGGCCCGGCCCGCTCCCGGTGTACGGCCCCCGCTGATCGGGTAAAGCGCCACGCCATGGGCGACAAGGGAGGTGCGGGGTGACCGCGGTCAAAGAGGTGCTGCGGCGACCGCTCGGGCATTTCACGGAGCGGAGCGTCGCCGGGCTGATCGCCGTCACCGGCGCCGGCGTCGCGTTCGGCCTGCTGCTGATGCTGGTCCGGTTCCGGTGGAGCCCGTTGCAGGACGCCGACCACGCCGTCGCCGAATGGTTCAACCAGCTCGTGTCGCGGCACGGCCCGCTGGTCACGGTCCTGCAGGCGGTCACCGACCTCGGTGGACGACCGATCCTGATCTGGTTGGTCACCATCGCCGTGATCGGCCTGCTGATCCGCCGACAGCCCCGACTGGCCGTTTATCTGATCATCACGGGCGTCGGCGGGTTGATCCTCGACCCGTCGCTCAAGACGCTGGTCGGCCGGCTTCGCCCGGTGGTCGACGTGCCGGTCGCCAGCGCGCCGGGCAACAGCTTCCCCAGTGGGCACGCGCTGGGCTCGTTCGTCGCGTACGGGGCGCTGCTGCTGGTCTTCCTGCCGGCGCTGGCGCCCCGGTGGCGCAAGCCCGCCATCGCCCTGGTCGCCACGCTGGTGGCGCTGATCGGGCTGACCCGGATCGCACTGGGCGTGCACTTCGTCTCCGACGTGCTCGCCGGCTGGCTGCTCGGCGCGGCCTGGCTCGGCGTCACCGCGTACGCCTTCCGGCTCTGGCGGCGTGAGCGTGGCCGGCCGGTGCCGCCGCTGACCGAGGGGCTGGAGCCGGAGGCGGGACACGACATCGCCGCGGCCCCGGCGGAGGAGCACGTGCTGGAGCATCCGCGCTCCGCGGTGGCGGAGCTGCTGGTCGGTTGGGTGCTGGTCTTCGGCGCGCTCTACGGCTTCGGGATGTTCGTCAGCTACTACGCCGGCGGGACGTTCCTGGCGACCCTCGACACCGAGGTGCCGCGCTGGTTCGCCGAGCGGCACACCGAGGTGCTGACCGACGTGAGCTGGTGGTGGAGCAAGTTCGGCGACACGCACGCGATCCTGCTGATCTCGCTGGTGTTCTGCCCGCTGGTGCTGGCGGTGTGGCGGCGCTGGCGGCCGGTGCTCTTCGTGGCGCTGGCCATGGTCGGCGAGTTGACCCTCTTCCTCGCCTCGGCCCGGGCGGTCGACCGGCCACGCCCGCCGGTGGAGAACCTGGACGGGCCGATGCCCACCTCCTCGTTTCCCTCCGGGCACATCGCGGCGACGATCTGCATCTGGCTGGCGATCGCCGTCATCGTGCTGCCGCGCACCGACCGCTGGTGGCGCTGGATCTTCGTGGCCCTGGCGGTGATCATGCCGGTCGGGGTGGCCGTCTCCCGGATGTACCGGGGCATGCACCACCCCACCGACTTCATGGGCGCGATCCTGCTCAGCGCGCTCTGGATCGGGCTGCTCTACTGGGTGATCCGCCCCAACGCCGACCTGCGGGAGGGCAACCGGCCGAGCATCGAGTCGGAGGACGTCGACACCCTCGACGACGAGCTGGCCAAGGCCGGTCGGGTGGAGTGAGCGCGTCGTGCTGCGGGTGATGACCTGGAACATCCGGACCGGCGGGCGGGACGGCGACGGCCGCGACCGGCGGGACGCGATCGTCGAGGTGATCACCGCCCAGCGGCCGGACGTGCTGGCCCTGCAGGAGCTGCGCGGCTTCGACGCGGACCTGCTCGCCGGGTTCGCGGACCGGCTGGGCCTGCGGCCGCACCTGGCCCGCAGTTGTCTCGGGCAGCCGGTCGCGGTGCTGGTGCGGCCGCCGCTGCGTACCCTCGCGGCCGGGTCGCTGCGCCGGCCGTTCCACCACGCCGCCGCGCGGGTGGCGCTGGCCACCGACGCCGGGCCGCTCACCGTGCTCGGCACCCATCTCAACCCGTACTCGGGTGGCTGGCGTCGCATCGAGGTCGACTGGCTGGCCCGGGCGGTCCGGCGGGCGCCGGGCGGGTTGGCGCTGCTCGGCGGGGACCTGAATGCCCTCGACCCGGCGACCGACCATGCCGGACGGCTCGACCGGCTGCCGCCCGCGTACCGCCGCCGGCACCTGCGCCGCGACGGCCGCACCGTGGACACCCGTGCGGTGGCGGTGCTGCTCCGGGCCGGCCTGGTCGACCTGTACCGGGCGGCGGGCGGTCCGGACGAGGCCGAGGGGCTCACCGTTCCGACCCGGCACGGCGGGGCCGAGTTCGCCGGGATGCGGCTGGACTACCTGCTCGGCACCCCGGCGCTGGCCGCGAGGACGCGGGACTGTCGGGTGGTCCGGGGCGGCGCCGCCGATTACGCCTCCGACCACTATCCGGTGCTCGCCGAGGTGGCGCTGGATCCGGCCTGACGGGCGACGCCCGGACACCGGTGCAACCGGATCGGGCTCCGGCCGCATCCGTACGGTGACAGCACCGGCAGCCGGAACGGGAGTGGTCGATGCAGGCCGTGCAGCGGCAGGAGTACGTGGATTTCGTCACGGGCGCGACGGGGAAGCTGCGGCGCACCGCGTACCTGCTGACCGGCGACGCGCACCGGGCCGACGACGTGGTGCAGCAGACCCTGACCCAGCTCTTCGTGAAGTGGAGCCGGGTGCGGCGGGCCGACGACATCGGC
This sequence comes from Micromonospora sp. NPDC093243, assembly GCF_044753725.1. Lineage (NCBI taxonomy): Bacteria > Bacillati > Actinomycetota > Actinomycetes > Micromonosporales > Micromonosporaceae > Micromonospora > Micromonospora sp. NPDC093243. The sequence goes on from NZ_JBIVNT010000003.1 coordinate 826,703, forward strand.
GCGTACGTGCACCGGATGCTGGTCAACGCCTTCCGGCAGGAGCGGCGGTCCCGCTGGTGGGGTGTGCAACTGCTCGACCGGACACCCGAACCGGTGCCCCGGGGCGACCCGGGCGGCACGGGGGAGGCCGCGGCGGACGCGGTGGCGGTGCGGACCGCGCTCGCCGCGGTGCCGCCCGGCCAGCGGGTGGTGCTGGTGCTGCGGTTCTACGCCGACCTCAGCGTCGAGCAGACCGCCGAGGTGCTGGGTTGTTCGACCGGGAACGTGAAGAGCCAGACCGCGCGCGGGCTGGCCGCGCTGCGCCGCCAGCTGCCGTTGGACGCCGAGGCGAAGGGAGAGGTCCGATGATCGATCGGGAGGAGACGCTCGTCCGGCGGCTGCTGGCCGACGCCGCCGAGGACCTGCCGGCCGGGGGAATGCCGACGGACGCCCTGCTGGCCGAGGGGGAGCGGGCCGTCCGGCGCCGCCAGCGCCGGGCGGTCGGCGCGGCGGCCGTGGCGACGGTGGTCGCGGTGCTCGGCGCGGCCGTTCTGTTGCAGGGGGTACGCCCACAGGCGCAACCCACGCCAGGTGGCGGTGTCTCCCCGTCGTCGACGGCACGTCAAAGTGCGACGCCGTCGCCGGCCGTGACCGGCAGTGGTCAACCGCCGGCCGTGGCGCCGGCCGGGTTCGACCCCACCCGACGGCTGTTTCGGATGGGCTGGCTTCCCCCGGGAGCGACCCACCAGACGCTGGAGACGGATCGCCGGCTGCTCTCCGTGAGCGCGGAGGTGCCCGAGGGGGCCCGGGTGGGCGACCCGTGGGAACCCGGGCCAATGATGGGGATTGCCAGGTCGGTGACGGTCCGGATGGGGGCACGTGGAGTCGATCTCTTCTGGAACGAGCGGGAGCCGGCTGTGTTTCCGGGTCAGACGCCGTCGTCGGTGGACCTGCCCGGCACACCGGTCGCGCCGATCGACGGGCACCCGGCGTTTCTCTATCCGAGCGAGGACCGAATGGTGCTCTCCTGGCAGTACGCACCGGAGGGTTGGATCTCCATCACCGTCTACCGCTACGACGACCCCGAGATGGTCGCCCGCCAGGTCGCGGCCGCGCTGATCTGGGAGACCGAGCGGGTGACGGTGCCGTTCGCGCCGGTTGGTCCGCCGAACGGCACCACGATCGGGGGCACCGAACTGCGCGTGTACCGCGGGACGTGGCTGGACGCCCGGGTCCGCTACGTCGCGTCCACCGCCCCCGGTACCGGGGAACTGCGCCGGGATGTCGCCCTCGGAGTGAGCAACGGAATCTTCGCCGGGGACGGCAGCGACGCCGGTGGCGACCGGGTCGTGGTGGCCGGCCGGGTTGGAGGGGCGACCGACGGCCCGAAGGGCTTCGGGGTCTACCGGGTGGCGCAGATGCCTGGCTGCCCGCGCTGCGTCGCCGAGGTCGGCTCGGAGAGCGAGGCGGGGTGGACCGCGATCGGCGGCCGCAGCGGCGCGCTGGATCTCGCCGCCTCGATCCGGATGGTCGACGGCAGCGACGACCTGGCCGCCTGGCGTCCGCTGTAGCGGCGCACCGGCCGCCCCGGCCATGCCGACGCCGACGCCGTGCCGACGCGGCGGTGGGGGAAGTGGTTGCCGTCGCTGGCTACGGTGACCGCGTGATCGACACCCCGTCGCCGCCCCGCCCGCCGGCCCGGCCGGAGACGGCACCACCGCCGCTGATCGCCGCCGTGGCGCGGGGGATCGCGCTGGTCGTGGTGGTGCCGGTCCGGCTGCTCTGGGAGTTCGTCGCCGCGGCCGGCGGGTTGCTGCATCGGTGGCTGCTCGCGCCGGTCGGCCGGTTCCTGGCCCGCTGGCTGCTCCGCCCACTCGGCTGGCTGCTGCACCACCTGCTCTGGCTGCCGCTGACCTGGCTCGGGCGCGGCTTGGCGTGGCTGATCCGGGTGCTGATCTGGGTGCCCCTGCGCGCACTCGTCCGGGCGCTGGGCTGGCTCGGCCGGACGCTGCTGTGGCGGCCACTGGTCTGGCTGGCGTACCACCTGCTCTGGTTGCCCGCGGCCTGGCTGGCCCGGCTGCTCGCGCCCGTCGGGCGGCTGGTCGCGGCCGGGCTCGCGGTGCTGGGCCGGTGGCTGTGGCGCGGCGTCGTGGCCGTCGCCGCAGTGCTGTTCGACGCGCTCGGCTGGGCGTGGCGGGTGGCGGGCCGGTTGCTGTGGTGGTGCTACCTGGTGACGCTGCGACCGGTGCTGCTCGCCGGGGGCTGGCTGTGGCGGCACGCAATCGCGCCGGTCGGGCGGGCGGTGGCCGTCGCCTGGCGGGCGACGGTCACGCCGGCAGCCCGGTGGCTGCGCGACGCCGTGGTGCGGCCGACCCGGCAGGCCAGCCGCGAGGTGCTCATCGCGCTCGGTCTGCGCCGCTGAACCGCCAGCCCCGGCCCCGCCGGTCCGGCCCCTGCCGCTGAGCGGGCGGTGTCGGCGTCAGAACACCAGGTTGAGCAGGACGGTCAGCACGATCGAAGCGAGAATCGAAAAGAGGATCATCAGCAGGCAGCCGAGGCCGCCGCCGAGTGGGCGAATCTCCACGTTGCCGAAGCGCATCGGTCTCACCTTCGTCAGTCTCGGGCCGCAGGGCGGGAGTCGGGTCGAGCAGTCCGCGGATGGCCGCGGCGACCTGTGTCGGGGCGGTGGTGACCACGTTGTGCGCGGCGCCCGGCACGACGAGCGCCCGGGCGTGCGGCACCAGCCGGACGACCTGGTCCCGCCAGGCCGCCGGCGCCACCGAATCCCACGCGCCGGCCAGCACCAGCGTCGGGGCGGTGATCCGCACGAGGTCCGCCTCGACGGCGTTGCGTACCGAGTGCGACAGGGTCGCGGCGACCCGCCAGGGCCGGGCGTCCCACAGGTCGCGCAGGAGGATCGGCGCCTGCGCCTTCGCCTCGCGCCGGGTGTCCACCAGCCAGCGGCCGATCTGGGCACGCCGCGAGCGGGCCGCCGGATCGCTGGTCGGTCCGGCCAGGACCAGCGCGCGGACCGCGTCCGGGTGCCGGGCGGCGAGCGCGGCCGCGACCTCCGCACCGAACGAGTGCCCGAGCACGCAGGCCGGCGGCAGTCGATGGGCGGCGAGCCAGGCGGCCAGGTGCGCGGCGTGCCGCGCCACGTCGTACGCCCGCCCCGGGCGTTCGCTGAGCCCGAAGCCGGGCAGGTCCGGCACGTACACCGGATGGGTGGTGGCCAGCGCGACGGCCAGTGGGGTCAGGTAGCGGTGTGACACGGCCAGGCCGTGCACCAGCACCACCGGCGGGGCGCCGGTGCCCGGGTCGACCCCGCGTCGGGTGTGGGTGCGTACCCCGTCGACCAGCCGCCACTCGCTGCTCAACCCGGCGGCGGGTCGGGGCGCGGCGAGCGCCAGCCGCAGCTGCGCGATGCGGAACCGGCCGGCGGGTGTGGGTCGGGTCTGCTCCGGACCGGTTCGGGGGCGCGGGGGCCACGCCCCGGCCCGTCCCGACCCGTCGAGCCGCGCCTCCCGCAGTCGGTTCACAGTTCGCGTAGCCGAGGTAGCAGCTGCTCCTGCGCCCAGTCCAGGAACATCGGCTGGCTCTCGCCGCCCACCTGCAGCAACGCCACATGGGTGAAGCCGGCGTCGACGAACTTGCGGAACGCCTCGACGTGCTGCTCGACGTCCGGGCCGCAGGGGATGCCCTCGGCGACGTCCTCCTCCCGCACGAACTGGGTGGCGGCGGTGAACGCCTCCGTCCCGGGCAGGTCGGCGTTGACCTTCCAACCGAGGCCGAACCAGCGGAACTGGTCGTGCACGATCTTGCGGCACTCCGCCTCGTCGGGGCCGTAACAGATGGCCACCTGCCCGTAGCGGGGCTTGCCGGCGCCACCCGCGTCGTCGTAGAGCTGGATGATCCGCCGGTCGGGCTCGCTGGAGATCATGCCGCTGGCGTACTCGGCGGCGAGGGTGGCCGACTGCGGGCCGGAGGCGGCGACCGCCATCGGTACCGGGGTCTCCGGCCGGTCCCAGACGTACGCGTCGGGCACGTCGAAGTGGTTGCCGGAGAAGGTCAGCGTCTCGCCGTTCAGCAGCGGACGGATGATCTGCAACGCCTCCTCGAACATCTCGTGCCGCTGCTGCACGTGCGGCCAGCCGCCGACCACGTGCTCGTTGAGGTTCTCCCCGGCGCCCAGCCCGAGGGTGAACCGGCCGTCCGAGAGCACCCCGATCGTGCTGGCCTTCTGCGCGACCACGGCCGGGTGGTAGCGCCGGATCGGGCAGGTCACGAAGGACATCAGCTCGGCTCGGGAGGTGGCGTGCGCGACCGCGCCGAGCACCGACCAGGCGTACGGGGAGTGGCCCTGGGAATCCAGCCATGGGTAGTAGTGGTCGGACATGACCAACTGGTCGAAGCCGGCCGCCTCGGCGCGCACCGCGTGGTCGACCAGCTGCTTCGGGCCGGCCTGCTCGCACATCAGGGTGTAGCCGACGTTGACCATCGTGGTGTCTCCCTCCACCGGCGGATCGTCCCCGAATACCCCGGACGGCCCGGGTCAACCCTCGGCGTCCGGTTGTCGGCGCCGTCCCATCGACCTACGCTGATCCCTGCGCCGCGGATCCGGGCGGCGGCTGTCGGGCTGCAGCCGCCTTCCCCTGTCACGTCCCACCTCGGCCGGGCACCGAGGGTGCTCCCTGAGGAAGGCCATGAAGACAAGACTCTCCGCCGCCGGCGCGGCCCTGCTCGCGTGCCTGCTCGCCGTGTTGGCGTTCGGGCAGCCCGCGCACGCCGCAGCCGGCTTCTCCGTCGCCGACGGCCGGCTCTACGACGCCAACGGCACCGAGTTCGTGATGCGCGGGGTCAACCACGCGCACACCTGGTACCCGCAGCGGACCAGCTCGTTCGCCGACGTCAAGGCGCTCGGCGCGAACACCGTGCGGGTGGTGCTCGCCAGCGGTGACCGGTGGCCCCGCAACAGCAACGCCGACGTCGCCAACGTCATCGCGCTCTGCAAGGCCAATCGGCTGATCTGCGTGCTGGAGGTGCACGACACCACCGGCTACGGGGAGCAGAGCGGGGCGATCAGCCTCGGCCGGGCGGTCGACTACTGGCTCAGCATCGCCGACGTCCTCGCCGGTGAGGAGGAGTACGTCATCGTCAACATCGGCAACGAGCCGTACGGCAACCAGAACTACGCCTCCTGGGCCACCGACACCGCGAACGCGGTCAACCGGCTGCGCGCCGCCGGCCTGACCCACACGATCATGGTGGATGCGCCGAACTGGGGTCAGGACTGGTCCTTCACCATGCGGGACAACGCCGCCGCCGTCTTCGCCGCCGATCCGGCGCGCAACACGGTCTTCTCGATCCACATGTACGGGGTCTTCGACACCGCCGCGGAGATCACCGACTATCTCGGCCGGTTCCGCGCGGCGGGGCTGCCCATCGTGGTCGGCGAGTTCGGCTTCAACCACTCCGACGGCGACCCGGACGAGGACACCGTCCTGGCCTACAGCCAGGCCAACGGGATCGGCTGGCTGGGCTGGTCGTGGAGCGGCAACGGCGGCGGGGTCGAGTACCTCGACATGGCCACCGGCTTCGACCCGGCGGCCCTGACCAACTGGGGTCAACGGATCTTCAACGGCGCCAACGGCATCCGGCAGACCGCCCGGGAGGCCAGCGTCTTCGGCGGCGCCCCGCCGACCACGCCGCCCCCCACCACGCCACCACCGGCGGGCGGCTGTACCGCGATGTACACGATCGTGAACCAGTGGCAGGGCGGTTTCCAGGGCGAGGTCCGGGTCACCGCCGGCGCGGCTGCCGTCACCGGCTGGACCACCCGGTGGACCTTCGCCGACGGGCAGAGCGTCACCCAGTCCTGGAACACCGCGCTGACCAGCAGCGGGTCGAGCGTCACCGCGCGCAACGTGGCGTGGAACGGTCGGCTGGACGCCGGGGCGAGCACCAGCTTCGGCTTCCTGGGCAGCGCCACCGGCGGCAACACCCGCCCCACGGTGAGCTGCGCCGCGAGCTGACCGACCGACACCGGTGGCCGGCCCGCCCGGGGCCGGCCACCGGCGCGGCGTACGACCGTCAGTGCGCCCCGGTCAGGTTCACGATGACCACGCCCGCGATGATCAGCCCGATGCCGGCGAGCTTCACCGCGCCGACCGGCTCGCCGAGGAACACCGCGCCGATCGCCACGATCGTCGCCGTGCCCAGCCCCGACCAGAGTGCGTACGCCACGCCGACCGGTATCTCCTTCACCGCCTGGGAGAGCAGCACGAAGGCCACCAGGTAGCCGCCCACGCAGCCGAGGGTCGGCCAGAGCCGGGTGAACCCGGCGGTGCTCTTGAGCAGGCTGGTGGCCAACACCTCCGCCGCGATCGCGATGCCCAGCAGGACGTACGCCACGTGCCACCTCGTCAGTCGTCGGTCGGTGCGCCCTGGCCGGCGGCCAGGCGCGCGGCGCGCATGGTCAGGTAGCGCTGCTCCGGCAGGCTGCTCGTCCGGCCGGCGGCGGCCCGGTAGTCGGCCACCGCGGCGGCCCGATCGCCGGCCATCTCGAGCAGGTGCGCGCGGGCGGCGTGCAGCCGGTGGTGTCCGGCCAGCCGCGGATCGGCGGCCAGCTCGGTCAGCGCGGCCAGGCCGGCCGCCGGGCCCTGCACCATCGCGGTGGCCACCGCCCGGTTCAGCGCGACCACCGGACTGCCCGACAGCCCCGCCAGGACCTCGTAGAGGGCGAGGATCTGCGGCCAGTCGGTCTGCTCGGCCGTCGGCGCCTCGTCGTGCAACGCGGCGATGGCGGCCTGCACCTGGTAGGGGCCGACCGGCCCGCGCGGCAGCGCGTGGGTGACCAGGGCGATCCCCTCCGCGATCGCCGTGGCGTCCCACCGGCCGCGGTCCTGGTCGGCCAGGGAGATCAGCTCGCCCGCCGGGCCGGTCCGCGCCGGGCTGCGTGCCTCGGTGAGCAGCATCAGCGCCAGCAGCCCGATGGTCTCGCTGTCGTCGGGCAGCAGCGCGTGCAGCGCGCGGGTCAGCCGGATCGCCTCCGCCGACAGGTCCACCCGGTGCAGCTGGGGGCCGGCGCTGCTGGTGTGACCCTCGGTGAAGATCAGGTAGAGCACCTGCCGGACGGCGGCCAGCCGGCTCGCCCTCTCCGGCTGGTCGGGCATCCGGAACGGCTCCCCGGAGGCGCGGATCCGCTGCTTGGCCCGGCTGATCCGCTGGGCCATCGTGGCCTCCGGCACCAGGAACGCGTGGGCGATCTCGGCCGTGCTCAGGCCGCCGACCGCGCGCAACGTCAGCGCGACGGCCGACGCGGAGGAGAGCGCCGGGTGGCAGCAGAGGAAGAGCAGCACCAGCGTGTCGTCCCGCTCCGCGGTCAGCTGCTCGTCCGCCGCGGGGGCGGCCTGCCGGTGCTCGGGCTCGCGCCGCGCCGCGAGGTCCTCGCGCCGCCGGCGTGCGGTCTCGGCGCGGACCAGCTCGATCATCCGGCGGTAGCCGACCTGGATCAGCCAGCCGCGCGGGTTCGCCGGCACGCCCTCGGCCGGCCACTGCGTGACGGCGGCCAGCAGCGCCTCCTGGACGGCGTCCTCGGCGGTGGCGAAGTCACCGAAGCGTCGGGCGAGCACGCCGAGGACCTGCGGCGCCAGCTCGCGCAGCAGGTCCTCGGTGCGTTGGTCGGTGGTGGCCAGGCGTCACAGCTCCTGCGGCGGTGCGGACATCACCGGGTGCACCTCGACGGGCATGTTCAGCGGCCGGCCGCCCGGTCCGGGCGCGGTGGAGATGTGCGCGGCGATCTGCACGGCCCGCTCCGGGGTCTCGCAGTCCACGATCCACCAGCCGGCGAGGAACTCCTTGGTCTCGGCGAACGGCCCCTCGGTCACCACCGGCGCACCGCCCTCGCCGGCCCGGACGATTCTGGCCTGCTGCGGCCCGCCCAGGCCCTCGCCCTGGACCCACTCCCCGTCGGCGACGAGCTTCGCGTTGACCTCGCCCATGAACCCGATGTGCGCCCGGATCTCCTCCGGGGTCCACGTCTCGATCGACGGGAAGTCGGCCCCGGCGGCGCTGAACTGCATCAGCAGCATGTACTTCACGGTTGGCTCCTCACGCCTGCGCACCCCATTCTCGGTGCTCTCATCCAGAGGTAGAAGCAGGCCCCGCCGTTCTCGACAGGTCCGGCCAAAAATCTTGCCGGATCTCAGTCGACCGCGGTGACCTCGAACAACGCCGCCTGCTCGGGGTGCAGCGCCGGCACCTGCAGGCCCACCGTGGCCAGCGCCGCCCCGGTCAGCGTCACGCCGGCCGGCAGCCAGGCCGGCTCCGTCCGTTGCAGGGTCGCCGGCGCCGGCGCGCCCTCGACCGGGCGGACCGCGTACCGGCGACGCCGGTCCAGGCCGGGCAGCCGGACCGCGCCCGGGAACTGGGCCACCGAGGTGGCCAGCCGGCTGACCGCGTACACCGCCGCGGAGCCGTCGTGGGCGACCACGCCGTGCGCCCAGACGGCCGGGTCGGGATGGTCCACCCGCACCGTCCGGCCGGTGTGCAGCAACGGCCGGAGCCGCTTGTGCAGCGCCACCCAGGCGGCCAGCTCGGCCCGCTCGGCCGGGCTGATCGAGGCTATGTCCCACTCGATGCCGTAGTGGCCGAAGAGCGCGGTGGTGGCCCGGAAGCCGAGATCGTGCACCCGGTGGGTGGTGTGCGAGCGCTCCGGGCCGATGTGGCTGCCGACCAGCTCGGGCGGGAGCAGCAACCCGGTCCAGCGCTGGATGGCCAGTCGCTCCAGCGCGTCGTTGCAGTCGCTGGCCCAGACCCGGTCGGTGCGGGCCAGGATGGCGAGGTCGACCCGGGCGCCGCCGGAGGCGCAGCTCTCGATCTCCACGCCCGGGTGCCGGCGGCGCAGCTCGTCCAGGAGCCGGTAGATCGCCTCGGTCTGCGCGTGCACCCCGGGCCGGCCGTCGTGGCCGGCCTCGGTGAGGTCCCGGTTGTGGTCCCATTTCAGGTAGCCGATTCCGGGATGCTCGGTGAGCAGCGCGTCCAGGCGGCCGAGCAGGTGCTCGTACGCCTCGGGGCGGGCCAGGTCGAGCACCTGCTGGTTGCGCCAGGACGGCGGCAGCCGCCCGGGGGTGGCGAGCACCCACTCCGGGTGGGCGCGGAAGAGATCCGAGTCCGGGTTGACCATCTCCGGCTCGACCCAGAGCCCGAACTGCAGGCCGCGGCCGGTGACGTGGTCGATGAGCGGGTGCAGGCCGTCCGGCCAGACCTCGTCGTCGACGTACCAGTCGCCGAGCCCGGCGGTGTCCGCCCGCCGGCCCCGGAACCAGCCGTCGTCCAGCACGAACCGCTCGACCCCGACCTCGACCGCGTGGTCGGCGAGCGCCCGCAGCCGTTCCAGGTCGTGGTCGAAGTAGACCGCCTCCCAGACGTTGAGGGTGACCGGCCGGGCCGAGCGCGGATGCTGCGGGCGGGCCCGCAGCTGGGTGTGCAGGGCGTCGCTGAGCCCGTCCAGCCCGGCGTCGGACCACACCGCGTAGAGCAGGGGGGTGGCGTACGACTCGCCGGGGGAGAGCACCACCTCGCCGGGGGTGAGCAGTTCGCCGCCGCCGAGGGTGGCCTCGCCGGTGGGGCGCCGCTCGGCGAAGGTGACGTGGTCGCCGCTCCACGCGGTGTGCACCGCCCAGACCTCGCCGTGCCCGAAGCCGAACCCGGTGGTGCCGGCGACCAGCAGCAGGGTCGCGTCGTGACCGGTACGTCCGTGCCGGCCCTCGCGGACCCAGGCGCCCATCGGCCAGGGGTGCCGCTGCGGGGTGCGTTCCCGGCACCACCGGCCGGTGAGGTCGAGCAGCTCGGTGGCGACCGCCGGCACCGGCAGCACCGGGGCGAGCTCACGCAGCTCGTACGGGGTTTCCCCGTCGTTGCGCAGCCGGTGCCGCAGCAGCAGCACGCCGGTCGGGTCGAGGGTGAGTTCGACGGTGAGCGACAGTCCGGCCCCCGGGTCGACGGCCCGGACGGTGAGCCGTGCCGCGCTCGGGTCGGTCGGGTCGGCGATGGTCGCCGAGTCGTCGACGTCGAGCGCGTCGAGCCGGAACGCGGTGGACCAGTCCGCCCGTCCGCGGTGCCCGGCCAGCGCGGGCCGACCACTCCAACCGGCGCTCGCCTCGGGCAGGAGGGAGAGCACCGTCGGCGCGTCGAAGCTGCTCGGCACCACCGGCGGGACGGTGGCCTCCGCGAGCTGCCGCAGGCCGTCGTCGTCGAGGTCGCCGACGTCGCCACCCCAGTGGACCACCCGGGGCAGCCCCGGGCCGCGCGCGTCGAGCACCAGGCTGGTCCGCGCGCGGCGCAGGTGCAGGACCGTCATCCCTTGCTAGCTCCTAACGTCAGGCCCCGAACGAAGTGCCGCTGGAGCAGGAAGAAGATCACCAAGGTGGGGATCGCGACCAGCACGCTGCCGGCCGAGACCAGGTTGTTGTCGGTGAAGAACTCGCCGCGCAGGTTGTTCAGCGAGCTGGTGACGGGGAACTTGTCCCCGGTGCGCATGAGCACGGTGGCCCAGAAGAACTCGTTGTAGATCCAGGTGACCTCGAGCGTGGCCAGCGCGGCCAGGGCCGGCCGGCACAGCGGCATGGTCACCTGCCAGTACTGCCGCCAGATGCTCGCCCCGTCGACCATGGCCGCCTCGTACAGGTCGCGCGGCAGCGCCTTCATGTAGTTGCTGAGCACGAAGACGCAGAAGCCGCACTGGAACGCGACGTTGACCAGGATGAGTCCCCAGTAGCTGTCGTAGAGCAGCTCCGAGTCGCTCATGAACTCCGGCAGCGGCACCTGGGTGAAGAGCCGGAACAGCGGGATGAGCAGGGCCTGCTGGGGCAGCAGGTTGGCCGCGGTGAAGAGGCCGAGCAGCACCAGGTTGAGCTTCCAACTGAACCGGGCGATGACGAACGCCACGCAGGAGGCCAGGAAGAGGGTCAGCAGCACCGCCGGCACGGTGATGTAGACCGAGTTGAGGAAGTGCTTGCCGAACTCGGCGGTCCGCCAGGCGGTGATGTAGTTGTCGAGGGTCCAGCCGCCGAGCGAGACGTAGCCGTTGGTGGCGGTGTACTCGTAGGAGCGCAGCGAGGTGAGCACCGCCCAGAGGATCGGGAAGAGCCAACCGACCGCCACCGCGGCGAGGAAGACGTGCAGCAGCACCCGCTGCGGGGTGAGGCGGCGCCGGGGCGGCGGCGCCTCGTCGGCGACCGGCGGCCGGGGCAGGGTCGCGGTGCTCATCGGTCCTCCCGCATCACGGTGGCCAGGTAGATGGTGATGAAGACCAGCGACACGACGAGCATGATGGTCGCCAGCGCCGAGCCGAAACCGATCCGGCTCGCCTCGCCCACCACGTTCTGGGTGACCAGCGCGGAGAGCAGTTCCAGGCCGTTGCGCCCCTTGTTGACCACCCAGACCAGGTCGAACGCGCGCAGCGACTCGATCACCGTCACCACCAGCACGATGATGTTGATCGGACGCATCACCGGGAAGACCACCCGGAAGAAGCTCTTCGCCTCCGAGGCGCCGTCGACGGCGGCGGCCTCGCGCAGCGACGGGTCGACGCCCTTCAGCCCGGCCAGGTAGAGCAGCATGATGTAGCCGACGTGCCGCCAGCCCGAGGCGACCATGACCGCCCAGATGTTGACGCCCGGGTCGCCGTACCAGTCGACGTCGGTGCCGAGCACCGCGTTGACCAGGCCCTGGTCGCGCGAGTAGAGCAGTTGCCAGACGAAGCCGATCAGCGCCAGCGAGAGCACCACCGGCAGGTAGAGCGCGGTCTGGTAGAACCGGGTGCCGCGCAGCTCCTTGTCGAGCAGCACGGCCAGGAACATGCCGAACGGGGTGGCCACCAGGAAGAGCACCGCGAGCCAGAGCAGGTTGTGCTGCACCGCGGGCACGAACGGCGGGTAGATGTTCACCACGTCGCTGTAGTTGCGGCCGCCGACGAAGTCGATGTCGGACAGTGGCCCGATGCCGTCCCAGTCGGTGGTGGAGAGCAACACGGTGGCCAGCGCCGGCAGCCACACCAGCGCGGTGACGAGCAGCAGCGGTACGAGCACCATCAGCGTGATCACCACGCGGTCGGTGCGGGACAGGAGCCGTAGCCGACGGCGGCGACCACCCGTGGTGGTCGCGGCCGGCGGCGGTACGGCGCGATCCGCTTGGATCAGGGGCAGGTCGGACACGGTGTCCTCCCCCTCTCGCCGTCAGCTGGTGAAGATCGACTTTTTCTGGTTCTCGATGCTGTTGGTGAGACCGTCGATGTCCTTCGGGTCCTTGATGAACTGCTGCAACGCGGGGATGATCACCGTCGAGGCGAAGTCCGGGCGGGTGTCGCGGTCGAGGAACTGGGCGATCTCGGTGGCCGAGCCGACCAGTTCGGCCGCCTTCTTCTGCAGAGCGCTGTAGCCGCTGGTGTCCGCGCCGGTGTTGGCGACCAGGGTGCCGGGGTCGGTCTTCACCGCGATGTTCCCCGCGTCGACGCCGCCGATGTACTCCAGCAGCTTCTTGGCGTTGTCCTCGGACTTCGGCTTGCGGGCCATCATGTAACCGTCGATCGGCGCGTCCAGGGCCTTGGCCCCGATCGACGGGTCGATCTCGGGGAACGTGAAGAAGTCGATGTCGTCCTGCTCGTCGGCGTTGAACTGTTGGGCGACGAAGAGGCCGAGCAGGTACATGCCGCTCTTCTTCTGCTGCAACGACTGGGCGGCCTCCTGCCAGGTGCGGCCCAGGCTGTCCGGCTGGTGCAGCGGCAGCAGCCCGGCCCAGGTGTCGAAGACCTTCTTCACCTTGTCGGAGGTCCACGCCTCCTTGCCGGCCATCAGGTCGATGTGGAACTGGTAGCCGTTGATCCGCAGGTTGAGGATGTCGAAGGTGCCCATCGCCGGCCAGCCGTCCTTGTCGGCGAAGGCGATCGGGGTGAGGCCGTCCTTCTTCATCTGGGCGCCGAGGGTGTTGAACTGGTCGAGGGTCGTCGGCACCTGGTAGCCGTGCTGCTGCCAGACCGACTTGCGGTAGAAGACGGCCCACGGGTAGTAGGAGAACGGCACGAAGTACTGCTTGCCGTCGTCGCCGGTGGAGGCCTTCTTGAACGCGTCGGAGAAGCCGGTGAGCTTGCCCCAGACGTCGCTGACGTCACCCGCCAGGCCGCGTTCGGCGAAGAAACGCATCCGGTAGCCGGCGAACCAGGTGAAGACGTCGTCCGGCTTGCCCTGCAGGTAGTTGTTGATGTTCTCCTGGAACGTGTTGTGGTCGACGGTGTTGATCGCGGCATCGAGGCCCGAGGAGGTCTTGAAGGCCGCGGTCACCTTGGCGAGGACGTCCTTCGGCGTCGGGTCGGACGCGTTCGAGCCCACCGACACCGTCTTGCTGCCGGCGCCGGAGTCGTCGTCACCGCAGGCGGTGAGCAGTCCGGTGCCGAGCAGAGCGCCCGTGCCGGCCGCGGCGGTGAGCAGCGTGCGTCGGTTGACGCCGGCGACGGAGGGCGGTACGAGCCTGGCCAGGTACTCGGCTTGGGTTCGGGGACGGGACATGGTTCCTCCTGCGGATGAAGAGGTGCGTGCGCCCAAGGGCCATGGGGGTGGCGGTCGGCTCCCGTGATCGCACATCGGGATCCACCGTGAATCCACATTGACAAACACGAACTGCCAGTGGCGCCTCAAGCTACTCGTCCGCACGGCGCTGTCAAGAGGGTGGAGAAGTGCCGATAACCCAGTCGTGACGGGGCTGTTATGAGGTAAACGTTGTAAAGCAGATCGATGTTGGAAACTGTTGACTTGGCCGATGGATCGGGGCACGCTCTGCTGCCATGCGGCGATGGCAGGGCGACCGGATCTACTTTGGCGGTGACTACAACCCCGAGCAGTGGCCGGAGCAGACCTGGGTCGAGGACGTCGAACTGATGCGCCGGGCCGGGGTCAACCTGGTGTCGGTCGGGATCTTCTCCTGGGCCCTGCTCGAACCCACTCCCGGCCGGTACGAGTTCGACTGGCTGGACCGGGTGCTGGACCTGCTGCACGACGGGGGCATCGCGGTCGACCTGGCCACCGCGACCGCCAGCCCGCCGCCGTGGCTGGCCCGGGCGCATCCGGAGACGCTGCCCCGCCGGGCCGACGGCACGGTGCTCTGGCCGGGCGGCCGGCAGGCGTACTGCCCCAGCTCGCCGGTCTTCCGGCAGCGGTCGCTCGCGCTGGTCGAGGCGATCGCCGGCCGGTACGCCGAGCACCCGGCGGTGGTGATGTGGCACGTCTCGAACGAGCTCGGGTGCCACAACGTGCACTGCTACTGCGACGTCAGCGCCGAGGCGTTCCGGGGCTGGCTGCGCGAGCGCTACGGCGACCTGGACGGGTTGAACGACGCCTGGGGCACCGCCTTCTGGAGCCAGCGGTACGGCGACTGGGCCGAGATCAACCCGCCCCGCGCCGCGCCGACCTTCGCCAACCCCACCCAGCAGCTCGACTTCCTGCGCTTCTCCTCGGACGAGCAGCGCGCCCAGCTGCGCGCCGAACGCGACGTGCTGCGCGGGCTGGTCCGCCAGCCGGTCACCACGAACTTCATGATCGGCACGGGCATCAAGTACCTGGACTACCACTCCTGGGCCGCCGATGTGGACCTGGTCGCCAACGACCACTACCTGACCGCGGCCGACCCCCGGGCGCACGTCGGGCTGGCGCTCTCGGCCGACCACACCCGCGGCGTCGCCGGAGGCGAGCCCTGGCTGCTGATGGAGCACTCCACCAGCGCGGTCAACTGGCAGCCGCGCAACGTCGCCAAGACCCCCGGGCAGCTGCGCCGCAACAGCCTGGCGCACGTCGCCCGGGGCGCCGACGGGGTGCTCTTCTTCCAGTGGCGGGCCTCCCGGGCGGGAGCGGAGAAGTTCCACTCGGCGCTGGTGCCGCACGCCGGGCCGGAGACGAAGGTGTTCCGCGAGGTGTGCCAGCTCGGCGCAGACCTAACCGCGTTGGCCGAGGTCCGGGGCAGCCGGGTGGACGCCGAGGTGGCCATCCTCTTCGACTACGAGGCGTGGTGGGGTGTCGAGCTGGACTCGCACCCCAGCACCGACGTCACCTACACCGACCGGCTGCGGGCGCTCTACGAATCGCTCTGGCGGGCCGGCATCACGGCCGACATCGTGCACCCCTCGACCGATCTCACCGGTTACCGGCTCGTCCTGGTGCCCACCCTCTACCTGGTCCGCGACGCCGACGCCGCGGCGCTGGGCCGGTTCGTCGAGGCCGGCGGCACCGCGCTGGTCAGCTACTTCAGCGGCATCGTCGACGAGCACGACCACATTCGGCTCGGCGGCTATCCGGGGGCGTTCCGCGAGCTGCTCGGCCTGCGCACCGAGGAGTTCTTCCCGCTGCGGGAAGGGGAGCAGGTCCGGCTCGACGACGGCGCCAGCGCCGACGTGTGGGCCGAGTGGCTGCACCCGGAGGGCGCTGAGGTGCTCGCCGCGTACGCCGACGGCCCGCTGCCCGGGGTGGCGGCGGTGACCCGGCACCCGGTCGGTGCCGGCGCGGCCTGGTACGTCGGCACCCGGCTGGACCAGCCGGCGACCGACCGCCTGGTGGCCCGGCTGGTGGCCGAGGCCGGGGTCGAACCGGCCGCGGTGGCACCGCCCGGCGTGGAGGTGGTCCGCCGCCGCGCCGGCGAGCGCGGCTGGCTGTTCGTCATCAATCACACCGGCGACGAGGTGCGGCTACCCGCCGCCGGCACGGAGCTGCTGACCGGCGCGCGGTGCGACGGTGAGCTGGTGGTGCCGGCCGGTGAGGTGGCGGTGGTCCACGAGGACACGCCGCCGCGCCGCCCCGGGCGCCGATGACCCGGCGGGTCCAAGGAGGTCGACCAGATGCTCGCCCAGCAGCGGCAGAGCGCCATCCTCGATCTGATCCGGCAGCGCGGTGGCGTGCGGGTGAGCCACCTGGTGAGCCGGTTCGGCGTGTCGGACATGACCATCCGGCGCGACCTGGAGGTGCTGGCCGAGCGCGGCCTGGTGGACAAGGTCCACGGTGGCGCGACGCTGGCCGGCCCCGGTTCGGCCGAGGAGCCCGGGTTCGCCGCGAAGTCGATCCGCCAGCAGGCGGAGAAGCGGTCCATCGCCGAGCGGGCGGCGGCCATGGTCGAGCCGGGGATGGCCATCGCGCTCTCCGCCGGAACCACCACCGCCGCGCTGGCCACGCTGCTCTCCGACGTACGGGGGCTGACCGTGGTGACCAACTCGATCCCGGTGGCCGACGCGCTCTACCAGAACCCGCGCGCCGACCAGACCGTGGTGCTCACCGGCGGCATCCGGACCCCGTCGGACGCGCTCACCGGGCCGGTGGCCGAGGCGGCGATCAGCTCGCTCAACGTCGACCTGCTCTTCCTCGGCGTGCACGGGCTCAGCCCGCGGACCGGCTTCACCACGCCCAACCTCTTGGAGGCCGGGGTCAACCGGTGCCTGATCGGCGCCGCCCGCCGGCTGGTGGTGCTGGCCGACCACACCAAGTGGGAGACCATCGGCATCGCCACCATCGCCCCCCTGGAGGCGGCCGACGTGCTGATCACCGACGGCGGACTGCCGGCGGAGGCGCGCACCGCGATCGGCGAGCAGGTCGGCGAGCTGATGGTCGTCGAGGCCGGCTGACGGCCTGACGGCGAACGCAGCCTCAGTGCGGCCGCCCGGCTCCCCGCCGTTTGGCGGCGTACGGCAGCGCGAACAGGTACAGGCCGGTGAAGAGGAGCAGAGCAAGGGGGAGCAGCGGCACGTAGGACATCCAGACGATCGGCTCGTCCTGCGCCAGGGCGACGAAGGTGACGATGACGGTCACCGTGAAGGCGATGGCCAGCCAGCGGTGAATCTGCCGAACCCACTTGTTCGAGCTCACGGGGAACCTCCTCCTGGGACGAGCGTCCCCAGACCCCGGCGTGCTGCCGGCGGGACGTCGATGGCGGCCACGCTAGCCGCGGCTCGGTGACCGCGGCTTCTCGATTCCTGACCGGTCCGGTCACCTGACCGCCGGTCGTTCGGCGCGTCCGGTCAGCGGCGGGAGGATCAGCCCGGGGGCAGCAGTGCCTCGGTGGCCCGGTCGACCAGCCACCGCTCCGCCTCGTCGTAGGACCAGCCGCCCTCGTCCACGAGTTGCGGCCAGGAGTGCAGTCCGAAGTAGAACCAGAGCACCTGGGTGGCCTGCTCCACGGTGAGGCCCGGACGCAGGGCGGACAGCTCGTCCAGCCGTGCCGCACCCACCCGCAGCGCCTGCCGGTAGGCCGCCGCCCCGTCGCGGGCCGCCGCCGCAGCGCTCGCCGTCATGCCGGGCGCGGCCCGCATCAGCTGGATGGTGTGCGGACGGCTCTGATGGCCGTACCGGGTCCCGACACCGATCAGACGCAGGACCTCGCGGGGCTCGGCGGCGACCGCGATCGCCGCCACGTTCCGGGCGGTCTCCGGGTCGTGCACACCCGCGTCGATCAGCGCCCGCAGCACGGTCGGCTTGCCGCCGACGCTGGTGTAAACGGTCGCCACGGCCACCCGGGCGCGGGCGGCGATGTCGTTGACCGTCGTGGTCGCGTAGCCCTGGGTGATGAAAAGGTCCTGAGCCGCTTCCAAGATCAACCGTCGGGTCTGCTCGGCGCTCTCCTGGCGCCGGCTGGCGCGGGGCTGAGCGGCTGCCACCAGGGCACTATACGGCCCATCTCATCAGAAGGCTATTCTGATGACTATGCGAGTCCTCTTCTCAACCACGCCCGTCTTCGGGCACTTTCTCCCGCTGCTGCCCCTGGCCCGGGCGTTCCGGGCCCAGGGCCACGACGTGGCCGTCGTCACCGCCGTGGGGATGACCCCGCTCGTCGCGCCCGAGGGCTTCGAGCTGCTGCCGGCCGGACCCATGCCGGACGTGCTCTTCGCCGAGGTGGGGCGCAAGCTGGGCAGCAACCCCGCGACCTCGCCCACGCCGGAGGCGGTCGCCGAGTTCTTCGCCGGCGTCCGGGTCGACCTCACCGCCGACGAGGCGACGACGGCGGCGAGGCGCTGGCAGCCGGACCTGGTGATCAACGAGATGGTCGACTTTGTGGGCCCGCTGGTCGCCGCCGGCCTCGGCGTGCCGCTGGCCACCCTCGCCTTCGGGCCGTCGGTGCCGGCCGAGTTCACCGACGCGCTGACCGCGGTGGTCCGCCCCCGCTACGAGCAGCGGGGACTGCCAGCGCCGGAGCGCATCCCGTTCGGCCGATGGCTGCTGGACACCTGCCCGCCCGGACTCCAGTTCGAGGACTTCGCCGTACCGCCGGCCGTGCAGCGGATCGCGCTGCGCCCGGAACCCCACCAGGCATCCGGTGCCCCGGCCGGCCCCGGCACCGCCTCGACCGGCGGGCGTCCGCGGGTGCTGGTGAGCTTCGGTACGGTCTTCGCCGATCCGGCGGTGGTCGGCCCGCTGCTGGGCGCACTGACCGCCCTCGACGTCGACGTGGTGGCCACACTCGGCCTGGACGGCAAGCCGGAGGACTACCAGCTCGACTCGGACCGGGTGGAGTTCAGCCCGTTCGTGCCGCTGGCGCAGCTGCTCGAGAACGTCGCCGCGGTCATCACCCACGGCGGCGCGGGCACCACCCTCGGCACGCTGGCCCGCGGCATCCCACTGGTGGTCGTGCCGCAGGGCGCCGACCAGTTCATCCAGGCGGACCGGGTGGCCGCCTCCGGGGCGGGTCTCGCGCTGGCACCGGGACAGGCCGAGCCGGCGGCGATCACGGCGGCCCTGCGCCGGCTGCTCGACGAGCCCACGTTCACCGCCGCGGCGCGCCGGATCGCCGCCGAGGTCTCCGCGATGCCGTCCCCTGACGCGGTTGCCGAACAGCTCCGCGCCGAACTGGCTGGCTGACCACCGACTACCCCGCGTCCCCTGGTTGCTCCCTTCGCTCTGCCGCACCGAGGCGGTGTTCACGCGCGCCGCGCCAGAGCGAAGGGCGCCAGGGGTACGGGCCACCCGCGCTCGGCGCGGCCTGGCGTCGCCGGCGAGGCATCTGGCGCGATTAACCGCCGGGCCGGTTGGCCGTCTGATCCACTGGCGTGGGGCGGGCATCGGCGGGATGGGGGCGCGGTCATGGGGACTCTGGCCTGGTCAACCTACGTCGCCGGGCCGAAGCAACACGCTTCAGCGGGCGGCGAGCCCTTTCTCGCTCCGAGCCCCGAATCGAGATGACCATGACACGCGAGTCCACGCCCTCCCTGCCCACGATCACCATCGGCGGTGACCTTCAAGTCGGTCGGGTCGGCTTCGGCGCGATGCAGCTCACCGGCGAGCAGGTGTGGGGTCCGTACCCGGACCACGACGGCGGCGTCGCGCTGCTGCGCGCCCTACTTGACGAGGGGGTGAACTTCATCGACACCGCCGACGTCTACGGGCCCCACACGAACGAACTCCTCATCCGCGAGGCGCTGCACCCGTACCCGCAGGGGTTGGCCATCGCGAGCAAGGGCGGCTTCGTCCGCGGCGGATACGACTACTCCACCCTCGGCTGGGTGGGCAACCCGAAGTACCTGCGGCAGTCAGCCATGCTGAGCCTGCGGCGCCTCGGCCTAGAGCGGTTCGACCTCTACTACCTGCACAGTGGCTACGCCACCGACGCGCCCTTCGAGGACCAGGTCGGCGAGTTGAAGAAGATGCAGGGTGAGGGGTACATCCGCCACATCGGCCTCTCCAACGTCACCGCCGCTCAGTACGAGGTCGCCCGGTCGATCGCCGACATCGCTGTGGTGACCGCGCTCTACAACATCGGCAACCGCACCGGCGCGGACCTGCTCGCCGCCGCCGAACAGTCCGGCGCGATCTTCTCCCCCTGGCACCCGGTCAGCCTCCGTGACGGCGGCGAGAACGCCGACGAGGTCGCCCGCACCCTGGCACCGCTAGCGGCCCGTTACGAGGCCACACCCCAGCAGATCGCGCTGGCCTGGCTGCTGCACCGGTCCCCGGCGATGCTGCCGATCCCGGGCACGACGAGCCTCGCCCACCTGCGGGAGAACATTGCCTCCGCGCGCATCCGGCTGACCGACGCCGAGGTCACCGAGCTGACCGCCCTGGCCCCCGAGCCCGCCGCGCGGACCGCCCACTGACGTGGTAGCGGTGTGCGGGGACGCCCTGACATCCGCGAAATGGAGCGGATGACGCCCGACGGGCCCGACAGACGCGCCGAGGCCGCTTCACAGCGACCTCACAGGGCCAGCCGATAGTGTGCGGTCGAGTCAACCTCCGGCTCCATGGTGGAGCCCTCGGCGGTCGCACGGGAGTTCCGATGGTCTTCAAGAAGATGATGAGCGCGTTCGGTGTGGGTGGGCCCAGCGTCGACACGGTGCTCACCAACCCGAACACCCGACCCGGCCTGGCCCTCGACGGGCAGGTCAACCTGCTCGGCGGTGATGCGCCGGCGAACATCGAGCAGGTGGTGCTCAGCCTCGTCACCCGGGTCGAGATCGAAGGGCACGACACCGAGTACGCCGGCATCATGGAGTTCCACCGGATGGTGGCCAGCGGCCCGTTGCAGCTGGCGCCGAAGCAGCAGCTCGCCATCCCGTTCCAGCTGCCGGTGCCGTGGGAGACCCCGATCACCGACGTCTACGGTCAGCGGCTGCGCGGCATGACGATGGGCCTGCGTACCGAGCTGGCGATCGCCCGGGCGGTGGACAAGAGCGACCTGGACCAGGTCGCCGTGCACCCGTTGCCGGTGCACGAGCGGATCCTGGACGCGTTCCAGCGCCTCGGTTTCCGGTTCAAGCACGCCGACCTGGAGCGTGGCCGGATCCACGGCGTGCAGCAGACGCTGCCGTTCTACCAGGAGATCGAGTTCTACGCCGCGCCGCAGTACGCGCAGACCGTCCGTGAGGTCGAGCTGACCTTCGTGACCAGCCAGCGCGGGGTGGATGTGGTGCTGGAGTGCGACAAGCGCGGCGGCTTCCTCAGCTCCGGCCACGACGCCTTCGGCCGCTACCAGGTGTCGCACGCCGACGCCGACCGGGTCGACTGGATGCAGGTGGTCGACGGCTGGCTGCGCGAGACGACCTCCCACTACGGTGGCCTGCGCGCCGCGGGCTTCGGCCAGGGCCACGGTCACGGGCGCGGTCGCGGCGCCGGCATGGGTGGCATGGTCGCCGGTGCGGCCCTCGGCGTGGCCGGCGGCATGATCGCCGGGGAAATGATCGAGGACGCCTTCGAGGGCGACTTCGGCGGGGACTTCGGCGGTTTCGAGGAGTGACGTGTCGGTGGCCTCCGGGGCGAGTCCCGGAGGCCACCGACCGTGGGCGCTTTAGCGCCGACCCTGGCGCCGCTCGCTCAGCGAACGCTTCGGCGACCCGGCCTTCGACAGTCCTCGGCTGACCAGGTAACCGGCGGTCAGAGCGGCGATGATCCACCACGACTGAACCGGGTTGTTGATGTTCAGCCCGTTGCCGGCCGGACCTTGCCAGAAGGCGGCGATCACCACGGCTGCGACCGCGACGGCGTAGACCCAGAACTCGGTCGTCAGGAACGCCTGCTTGGTCTCCGTGCCGGTCTGCGGCATCGGCTCCCGGTGCCCGTCCTGCATCACCGGCATCTGACGGGTCGGGGTCTCCTGCATCGCCGCGCGATTCTGCATGTCGGCGGCGGGCCGGTTCATCGGCCTGGTGGATGCAGCCTGCGTGCTCATCTGGTCCTCCTCAGGATGCGATGAGTCGTACCTGCATTCCCTCGCCCCGCTACCGCGTTTCGGCCACGGCACGGTTCGCGTTCACGGCGGGGACGCCCACCGACTACCCGAGGCCGATGAGGAGGTAACACCGGCCGGCGGCCGGAAATCTGCCGCGCACGGCCCGCCGGTAACGCCCCGTGCGGGGGCGCCACCGGCGGGGTACGCGTCAGCGCAGGCCGTTGCGGACCGCGACGCCGACCAGCAGTTCCGGGTCGTCGGTGATCATGCCGTCCGCCCCGAGGTCGATCACCCGCTGCATCACCGCGGCGTCGTCAACGGTGTAGGGGATCACCTTCAGCCCGTCGCGCCCCTGCAGGGTCCGCACGTCCGGTCCGTGGAAGTACGCCGGGTTCTCCCGCAGGTACCAGTCGGCGGAGGCGACCGTGCCCTGCGCCGGGTCGTGCACCTGCCAGTTCGCCGACACCGTTCCGGCGCCCGCGGCCCGGGTCAGCTTGCCCAGGTCCCGGTACTTCCACCAGTCCAGCCCGCCGGTCCACGGGCTCTTGACCGACCGGTCGCCGTAGACCGCCTGGAGCGAGCACTCGTCGGCGAGGCTGGCGCACTCGGCCTCGCCGTACTGCCAGACCAGCGCGACCGTGCCGATCCGCTTGTTGAGCTGGTGGGCGTAGGTGATGGTCCGCCAGTCGAAGGACTGGATGGTGGCCCGGCTGGTGAAGCCGGCCCGCTCGATCGCCGTGACCAGCTTGCGGGTGAAGCTGCGGTACGGCTCGGTGTCGTCCACCAGCGGGCTGAGCTTCGTCTCGATGTTCATCCGGACGTCGTCCCGGCCGCTGCCGCGCACCAGGGCGAAGACCTCGTCCAGGGTGGGGATCCGGGCGCCTGGGGCCGGCACCTGCGCCGGCAGTTCGGGCAGCGTCTTCGTCCCGCAGTCGATGGTCTTGATCTGCTTGAGGGTCAGCTCGTGCACCAGCTTGCCCACGTACGGGAACTCCGGGTCACCGGGGCGGGCCGGGGCGGTGTCGATGCAGTGCGAGCCGTTGATGGCCCGGTCGTGCAGGACGACCAGCTTGCCGTCCTCGGTGACGCCGGTGTCCAGCTCCAGGGTGGAGATCGCCGGGTTCGCCAGCGCGTTCGCGAAGGCGGGCAGGGTGTTCTCCGGCCGGGTCGCCCGACCGCCGCGGTGCGCCTGGATGTCGAACGGCGAGGCGTACCCCTCGGGCAGCCGGTAGCCGCGCTGCTTGAGCAGGCCGCGCAGCCGGTCCGGGTAGTCGGTGATCATCCCGTCCACGCCGTCGTCGATCAGCTTGGCCATGGTCGGCACGTCGTCGACCGTCCACGGGATCACCTTGATGCCGTAGCGGTGCGCGTGCGTCACCATCTCCCGCGTCACGTACGGCTTGTAGCCCGGGTCGGTGACGGCGCCGTTCTGCGGGTTGCCGTGCACCGGGGAGAAGGCGGTGGCGCCGAAGGTGCGGATGGCCCGGATCGGGTCGCCACCGAAGTCGTCGATGTCCAGCCCGCCCAGCCACGGCGACGCGCCGGCCTGCCCGGTCTGCAGGAAGTCGTAGTTGGTCAGGGCGACCAGCGGCAGCCGGGGCTCGACCTGGCGCATCCGCATCAGCGCGCCCCAGTCGAAGCTCTGGATGCTGACCTGCTTCAGCATGCCGGCGGCCCGGATCTCGGCCGCGGTCACCTGCACGAACTGCTCGCGAGGCGCGGTCTCGGTCGGCGCGCCGGCCTCCACCTTGGTCTCCACGTTGAGCTTCACGTCGTCCGCCTGGTAGCGCTTGACCAGCGCGAAGACCTCGCGCAGCAGCGGCATCCGAGCACCCGGCACGGCGAGCTGGCCGGGCTTGTCCGGCAGCGTCTTCGATCCGCAGTCGAGGGTGCGCACCTGGGCCAGGGTGAGCGTGTTGATGTACCTGCCGACGTACGGGAACTCCGGGTCGCCGGCGGTCACCGGGGCGGTGTCGACGCACTTCGAGCCGGTGATCTTCCGGTCGTGGGTCACCACGGCCTGCCCGTCCTCGGTGATCTGCACATCCAGTTCGAGGGTGCTCACCCCGAGCTGAAGGGCGTTTCCGAACGAGGCGAGGGTGTTCTCCACCCGCAGCCCGAGACCACCGCGGTGGGCCTGAAGGTCGAATGTCCGGTCCGGTCGTGGCTTCGCCTGGGCGGGCGCGGCGAGCCCGGTCGTCACGGTCGCGACGGCAAGGGCCGCGACCGCGATACGGCGTACTGTGCGCACGCTGTCACTCCTCCTCCGGCGGGCCTCTCCCGCCAGTCCGCCGCACAGCATGGGCAGCGGGAACGGCGCGAAGGCGGCCAACGGGAGACGTACGGGTGAACCGGCGCGGACGGTGTCTGCCCGGCCGCTGGTCGGCGGGTGTTTGGCCGGTCCGGTGACGGGCACGCAGTCAGACCGACGTATCTGCGAGGTGGTTGACGTGCGTGAGGACGAACTGCGACAGGACGCCGCCCGGCGGGCCGAGGACCGGATCGCCGGCGGCGTCTACGGCAAGGGCGCGCTGGACGAGGTGACGTTGCCTCCCACCGACATTGAGCGGGTGCTCCAGGACGAGGACCCGGACGACCCGGCGCACGTGCGGGTCGACCCGAACGTGCTCCGCGACGGCGGCCCCACCGGCGGCCAGGGGGCGGTCACCACCACCGGCGGCACCGCCGGGCCGGCCAGCGTTCGCCGGGTGGCCCGGCAGCCGGAGCGGCATCCGGGCAAGGTCGCCCCGACCACCACCGGGGACGCCACCACCGGCGGCATGAGCACCCCGGCCGGCGGCTCCACCAGCGACCAGTCCACCACCGCCACCGGCCCCGCCAAGTCCATCAACGACTAACCCCGCCCACCCGCCCCCGCGCCCGGGGGCTCCGGCGCCCGGGGGTTCCGCGTCGATCATGAAGTTGTTGCCCCGACACGCCGTGTCGGCGGACAACAACTTCATGATCAACGCCTTTTGTTCAAGGGGTGGGGCGCAGGATGCCGAGGCGTTGGGTGGCGCGGGTGAGGGCGACGTAGAGGTCGCTGCGTCCGCGCGGGGACTCGGCAACGATCCGGTCCGGGTCGATCACCAGCACCGAGTCGAACTCCAGCCCCTTGGCCTGGGCCACGGTGAGCACCACCACCCGGCTCTCCAACTCGGGGTGCTCACCGACTGCCGCCTCGGGCAGCGCCGCGGTGAGCGCCGCGCCGAGGTCGTCCACCAGTCCGGCCGGAACGATCACCCCGAGGCGGCCGTCGTCGAGCCCGGCGGCCTCCCGGCTCGCGACGTCGACCAGCTCCGCCGCCAGCCGGCCCGCGTCCACCGCGCGGTCCCACGGCGGTACGCCGCTCTCCCGCACCGCACGCGGCGGTCGCAGCGTCGGGTCGATCTCGGTGAGCAGGTCGGCGGCGACCGCCATGATCTCGGCGGGCGTGCGGTAGCTGACCGTCAGCTCGGTCAGCCGCCACCGGTCCGCCACGTACGGCGCCAGCGCCTCCCGCCAGGACGGCGTGCCCGCGAGCGCGCCGGTCTGCGCCACGTCCCCGACGATGGTCATCGAGCGGCTCGGGCAGCGCCGCATCAGCAGCCGCCAGGCCATCGGCGAGAGCTCCTGCGCCTCGTCGACGATGACGTGCCCGAAGGCCCACGTCCGGTCGGCCGCCGCCCGCTGGGCGGTGGTGAGCCGGTCGGCCTCCTCCTGCCGCTCCAGCAGCCGGTCGGCGTCGATCAGGTCGGTCACGCCGAGGATCTCGCCGCCGTCGGCCTCGTCCTCCACGTCGATCGACCGGGAACCTCGGGCGATCTCCAGCACGCCCTCGGCGTACTCGCGTTGCAGTGACCGGATCCGTTCCCGGCGGGCAGCGGCGGCGCGCTCGTCCTCGCCGAGCAGTTCGGCGGCCTCGTCGAGCAGCGGCACGTCGGCGGGCGTCCAGCCGCCCGGCTCGCGGTGCAGCAGCGCGCGCTCGTGCGGTGTCAGCGTCGCCGCGGCGGCGGCGATCCGGTCGGGGTCGGCGTAGAGGTCGGCGAGCAGGCGCTGCGGCGTGAGCACCGGCCAGAGCTGATCCAGGGCGGCCCGTACCGCCGGCTCCTCGCGCAGCTCCCGGCGGATCTCGGCGCGGTCGGCCTCGTCGAGCAGGTTCTCCCCGCCGAGCGGGTCCGCGCCGATCCGGTCGGCCACCTGCTCGGCCAGCGCGTGCACCACCTCGACGTCGAAGAGCGCCCGGGCCAGGTTGTGCGGCCGGCCGGTACGCCGGGCCTGGTCCCGGGCCACCCGGACGGTCTCCGGGTCGAGGGTGAGCACCTCGCGCTCCACCTCGATCTCCATCGGTGCGTCGGGCACCCGCTGCCGGTCCCGGACCGCGGCGGCCAGTACGTCGACCATCGCCGTGCGGCCCTTGAGCGCGGCGGTTTCGGCGGACTCGACCCGGCGGGCCTGCACCCCGGGGAAGAGGTCGGCCTGGGTACGCAGCAGCACGCCGGTCTCGGCCAGCGCGGGAAGCACCTGGCCGATGTAGCGCAGGAACGTCGCGTTCGGCCCGACCAGCAGCACGCCGCGGCTGCCCAGCTCGCGCCGGTGGGTGTAGAGCAGGTACGCGGCCCGGTGCAGGGCGACCGCCGTCTTGCCGGTGCCCGGGCCACCCTGGACGACCAGCGTGCCGGGCAGGTCGGCGCGGATGATCTGGTCCTGCTCGGCCTGGATGGTCTCGACGATGTCGCGCATCCGGCCGGTCCGCCCGGCGTTGAGCGCGGCGAGCAGCGACGCCTCGCCGGTCAGCTCCTCGTGCGCGGTGGGGGACGCGGTCGCCAGGTCGAGCACCTCGTCGTTGAGACCGGTCACCTTGCGCTGCCGGGTCCGCAGGTGCCGGCGGCGCCGTACGCCCTGCGGGTTGGCGGCGGTGGCGAGGTAGAAGGCGCGGGCCGCCGGCGCGCGCCAGTCCATCAGCAGCGGGTCGTAGTCACCGCTGGTGTCGAAGATGCCGATCCGGCCGATGTAGTGTCGCGCGCCGTCCTCGTCGTCCAGCCGACCGAAGCAGAGCCCGTTCTCCACCGCGGAGAACTGCTCGACCTGCTCGGCGTACATCCGGACGGAACTGTCGCGCTGGGAGCGGGCCTGCAGGGTGCCGCCGGTCGCCCGCAGCTCGTTGGTGAGACGCTGGGCGGCCTGCTCACGCAGCCCGTCGAGCCGCTCGTAGAGCATCGAGACGTACTCCTGCTCGCGGCCGATCTCGTCGTCGTGCGGCAATTCGCCGGTACCGCCGGAGTGCCTTGACAACCCGTCTCCCTAGA
The DNA here is from genome assembly GCF_044753725.1 of Micromonospora sp. NPDC093243. Lineage (NCBI taxonomy): Bacteria > Bacillati > Actinomycetota > Actinomycetes > Micromonosporales > Micromonosporaceae > Micromonospora > Micromonospora sp. NPDC093243. The sequence goes on from NZ_JBIVNT010000003.1 coordinate 853,651, forward strand.
GATTAGAATCTGTTGCAGGAACGGCTTTTTGAGCCGTTCTTTTTTGTGCCTGAACAGTGAAAGATAGCGCGTCGACGCGGGCCCGACCAAGCCTGTCGGCGATTCGCACGGGCTGCGGCGAGGTGCCACTCGATGATCCTCCGTACCGGCCAGCGGATCGTGTTCATCGGCGACAGCATCACCGACTGCGGCCGGCGGGTCGCCGCCGCGCCCTACGGCGACGGCTACGTGAGCCTGGTCCGCGCCTTCGTCAGTGCCCGCCATCCCGACCTGGATCTGCACTGGGTCAACCGGGGCGTGAGCGGCGACACCGTCCGCGACCTGGCCGCCCGCTGGGAACGCGATGCGGTGGGGGAACGCCCCGACTGGCTCTCCGTCATGATCGGCATCAACGACATCTGGCGTCGCTACCGGGGACGCACTGCCGACGCGGTGCCGATCGACGAGTACGAGCGGACCCTGCGCGCGCTGCTCGGCCGGGCGGTCGAGGCGACCGGCTGCCGGCTGGTCCTCGCCGACCCGTACCTCATCGAGCCGGATCGGGCCGAACCGCAGCGCGCCGACACCGACCGTTACGCGGCGGTGGTCGCCGCGCTCGCCGCGGAGTTCGACGCGGTGCACGTGCCGACCCAGGCGGCCTTCGACCGGGCGCTCGCGGTCAGCGGCCCGGAGCGCTGGGCCGACGATCGGGTGCACCCGAACCAACCAGGGCACGCCCTGCTCGCCGACGCCTTTCTCGCGGCCCTCGGCGCCGGCCCCGCGGCGCTGCTGCCCGGCAGCAGGACCGGCGAGCGAGGCGTCGCCGCGCCCCGCTGAACCGCCCCGGCACGCTGGCGCTGAAGCGTCGTTCCGACAAGCCGGCGCTCGTCGCGGAGCCCGGGGGCCGGCTGATCCTCAGGTCGTTCCGACCGGTGCCGGCTCGGCCGGCGCCGGCTCTACCGGTTTCTCCCGCCCGCCGGTGCGCTCCGCCCCGATGCCGGCGGCCACCACGAACGCGACGCCCAGCAAGGGGGCGACGCCCGGCAGCTGGCCCAGTGCGACCAGGCCCACGAGGAGAGCGATCGCCGGTTCCAGGCTCATCAGCGTGCCGAAGGCGGCGGTGGTGAGCCGGCGCAGGGCGAGTAGTTCCAGGACGAACGGGACCACCGGCAGCAGCACCGCCAGGCCCAGACCGGCGAGCAGGATGCCCCAGGTCAGGTCGGCGAAGACCGACGGCCCGACGGTCACGGTGGCGACCAGGGCGGCCACCGGCATCGAGACGGCCAGCCCGCGCAGACCGGAGACCTCGTCGCCGACCCGCTGGGTGAGCAGGATGTACGCCGCCCAGCAGACGCCGGCGGCCAGCGCGTACCCGACGCCCACGAGGTCGGCCCCGCCCCGCCACGGCTCGGTGAGCAGGAGCACCCCGACGCCGGCGAGCAGCGGCCACAGCTTCGTGCCGCCCCGGCCGCGCGCCACCGCGACCCCCAGCGGGCCGAGGAACTCCAGCGCGCTGGCCGTACCCAGCGGCAGTCGGGCCACCGCGGCCATGAACAGGATGGTGACCCCGGCCGTCACCACGCCCAGTGCCACGCAGGCGAGCAGCGCGGGGCGGGTGAGCGTGGACGGGCGTGGACGGACCAGCACCACCAGCAGGACCCCGGCCCAGGCCAGGCGGAGCCAGGCGGCGCCCTCCGGGCCGATGCGGTCGAAGAGTCCGACCGAGGCGGCAAGCCCGAGCTGCACGAGCATCATCGAGGCGAGGGCCATCGCCGAACCGGCGCGGGTGGGTGTCATGCCTCCAGTAGATCGGCTTCGCACTGTTCGTGTCCACGTGCCATTGCTGGACAGAATGTTCGATGATGCTGAACAATCGCTGACGTGGACCTGAGACGGCTGCGGTTGCTGCGCGAGCTGGCCCGGCTGGGCTCGATGCGGGAGGTCGCCGACGAGCTCGGGGTGACGACCTCGACGGTCTCCCAACAGCTCGCCGTGCTGGCCCGCGAGGTCGGTGCCGACCTGATCGAGCCGGCCGGGCGGCGGGTCCGGCTCACCCCCGCCGGCCGCCGGTTGGCCGGGCACGCGGTGACGATCCTCGCCGCCGTCGAGGCGGCCCGGCTGGACCTCGACCCGCAGGCCCAGCCGGCCGGCACCGTCCGGGTCGCCGGCTTCGCCACCGCCGTACGCCGCTCACTGCTGCCGGTCGCCGCCGACCTCGCGGTCCGCCACCCGGCGGTCCGGCTCCGCATCCACGAGCACGAGCCGACCGAGGCGTACGCGCTGCTGGCGGCCGACGGGGTCGACCTGGCGCTGACCTACGACTACCACCTCGCCCCGGCACCCGTCGATCACACCGTCGAGGCCACCGCGCTCTGGTCCACGACCTGGAGTCTCGGTGTGCCGGCCGACGCCCCGCCGGCCCCTGGCGGCTCGCCCGAGGTCTTCCGCCGGTTCGCGGGCCACGACTGGATCGTCAACTCCCGCAACACCGCCGACGAGGTGGTGGTGCGCGCGCTCGCGTCGATGGCGGACTTCGAGCCCCGGGTCGAGCACCGGGCGGACAGCCTGGAACTCGTCCAGGACATGATCGTCGCCGGGCTGGGCGTCGGGTTGCTGCCGGCCGACCAGCCGACCCTGCCCGGCGTACGCCTGCTCCCGCTCGTCGGCCCCGAGGTGCGAATGCGCTCGTACGCGGTCACCCGCCGAGGCCGGGCCGGGTGGCCGCCGCTGACCCTCGTCCTGGGCCTGCTCACCGCCGACGCCGCCACCGGCTAGGACCGGGGCGGTGCCGGGTGGCCGCCGGCGCGGGTCCAACGGCGAGCGGCGCCGCCGGCGAGGTACGCCGGCAGCGCCGCATGTTTCCGTCCGCTCGGGACGCCCCGGGTCAGCCCCGGGCGACCTGGTAGAGCCGCTCCGGGGTCACCGCGCCGGCGAGCACCCGACCGTCGTCGGTGAGCAGCACGCTGAAGAGCTTCCCGGTCAGCAGCCGGCCGCTGCCCCAGTCGCCGCTGACCGCCGGCAGCGAGTTCAGCACGCCGCCGAGCTGGGCACCGGCCGGGCCGGCCAACTTACCGGCAGCCGGCGCACCGGCATCCGCCTTGCCGGCGGCGTCGATCTTGGCAACCAGCACCGTCGTCCAGCCGCTGCCCACCGCGCGGACCTGCGGCTGCTCGGCCGTCGCCGGCTTGCGGTTCGGCCCGTCCGACCGGTCGGCCGACTCCTCGCTGACCCGCACTCCCGGCGGCGGGTTGAAGACGAACTGGTCGGCGTCCGGGCGCTGGTAGTCGACCTGGGTGAAGGCCATCTCGAAGGCCGGCTGGTCACTGCCGGTGGCGAAGACCTCGAACCGGAGCGGCACGTGCTCGCGGGCGTCGATGGCGATCCGGAACTGGTGCACCAGGGAGGCGTCGTCGCGCGGCTCCAGCACCAGCTCGTACGCGTCCCGCCCGGCCACCGTGGCCGACCGGCCCACGCTGACCGCGGTGCTCGGGTCGATGGCGGCGAGCGCCTGGTCGGCGGCCTCCTGCGGCGTGCCGGGCAGCGCCGGCGCGTGCTCGTCGACGGCGGGCTCGCCGGAAACGCCGGCGCCCAGGGTGCGGTGGGTGGCCGCGTTGGCGCGGCTGTCCCAGGTCCACACGTCGCGGCCGTTGCGGATCACATCGCGCTCGCCGAGGGTGTCGAGCAGCGCCACCCGCTGCTTGTCCGGCCCGGAGTACCAGACCCGCAGGGTGTGCGTACCGGTCAGCAGGGTGGTCAGCTCGTTGCCGCCGACCAGGCCGGCGATCGGCGGGAGCCCCAGGTCGGCGCGCTGCACGACGGTGCCGGAGAGCCCTTCGAGCCGGGAGGTCTGCAGGTCGACCAGGAGCTGGGCGGCGGTGCGGGACGGCAGGCTCGGCTCCGCCTCGGCGGCGAACGTGCCGATCGCGGCACCACCGCCGATCACGGTGGCGACGGCGGCCACCGGGACCAACCAGCGCAGGACGGGACGGCTCTTCAAGACGGACATGACGGCACCTCCTGGGAACATATTGCCTTGTGCCTGCTGTGAGGGCGCTGAGGATGCAGATGTCGGGGTGTACCGGGGTGGCACCCTTGACCCGTGCGGCTGCTGGTGGTGGAGGACGAGGCGCGGTTGGCGGCCGCGCTGCAACGGGGCCTGCAGGCCGAGGGCTTCGTGGTGGACGTGGCGTCGACCGGCCCGGCCGGGCTGGACGCCGCGCGGCACGGCGGCTACGACGCGATGATCCTGGACGTGATGCTGCCCGGCCTCTCCGGCTACGAGCTGGTCCGCCGGCTGCGCGCCGAGGAGCACTGGCTCCCGGTGCTCATGCTCTCCGCCAAGGACGGCGAGTACGACCAGGCCGACGGGCTGGACTGCGGCGCCGACGACTACCTCACCAAGCCCTTCTCGTACGTGGTGCTGCTGGCCCGGCTGCGCGCGCTGCTGCGCCGAGGCGCGCCGGAGCGCCCGGCGGTGCTGGCGGTGGGTGACCTGCGGCTCGACCCGGCGCGGCGGCGGGTGACCCGGGCCGAGAACGAGATCGCGCTGACCGCCCGCGAGTTCGCGCTGCTGAACTACCTCATGCGCCGCCCGGGCGAGGTGGTCTCCAAGACCGAGCTGCTGGACCACGTCTGGGAAGCCAGCGTGGAGACCGCGCCGAATGCCGTCGAGGTGTACGTCGGCTACCTGCGTCGCAAGATCGGTCGGGAGCGCCTGGAGACGGTCCGCGGCGCCGGCTACCGGCTGGCCACGTGAGGGCGCTGCCGCTACCGCGCCCGCCCACGCTCGGGTTGCGGGGCCGGCTGATGGCGATCGGCGTGCTCGGCCTCTCGGTCGGGCTGGCCCTCGGTGGGCTGATGCTGCTCGGTGTCCTCGGCTACGTGTTGCAGCGCAGCGTCGACAGCGAGGCGTTCCGCACCGCGGACGCGGTCGCGCTGCTCGCCGCCGAGGACGCCCTGCCCGACCCGCTGCCGGTGGCCGGCGGCCAGCTCCGGGTCCAGGTGGTCGACGCTCAGGGCCGGGTGCGGGCCGCCTCGATCGACGCCGACCGGCTGGTGCCGATGGTCCGTCCGGAGGGCCTCGACCCGGACCTGCGGCAGCGGCTGCTGGTGTCGGGGGATCGGGTCGGCCTGGCCGGTCCGGTCCGGGTGGTGACGGTGCCCGCCGGCAGCGCCGCCGACCCGCTCACCGTGCTGGTCGGCAAGTCGATGACGGACGTCCAGCACAGCACGCACGTGGTCCGGACCATCCTGTTGATCAGCTTCCCGTTGCTGGTGGCGGGGCTCGCCGGCGTCGCCTGGCGGGTGGTCGGCGCGACCCTGCGGCCGGTCGAGGCGCTGCGCCGGGGCGCCGAGGAGATCACCGGGCGGGCCGGCCCGGGCCGGCTCCCGGTGCCCGCGTCCGGGGACGAGGTGCACCGGCTGGCGGTCACCCTCAACGGGATGCTGGACCGGCTGGAATCCGCCCGGGACCGGCAGCGGGCCTTCGTCGCCGACGCCGCGCACGAGCTGCGCAGCCCGGTCACCAACATCCGTACCGAGCTGGAGGTGGCCCGGCGGCTCGGTGACCGGACCGACTGGACGGCGGTGACGTCGAACCTGCTCGCCGACACCGAGCGGTTGAGCCGCCTGGTGGACGACCTGCTGCTGCTGGCCCGGCTGGAGGAGTCCGACGCCGGCTCCGGCGGTGATCCGGGCCGGGGCGGGATCGGCCCGGTCGACCTGGGCGAACTGCTCACCACCGTCGCCGCCCGCTACCCGGCCCCGCCGGTGCGGGTCGTCCTGCCCGACGAGCCGCTGTGGACCGTCGCGCAGCCGGACGAGCTGCGCCGGATCCTGACCAACCTGGTCGACAACGCGGTCCGGCACGCCCGCGACGAGGTCGTCCTCGCCGCCGCGCCCGATGGCGCGTACCACCTGGTGACGGTGACCGACGACGGGCCGGGCATTCCGGCCGCGGACCGGGACCGGGTCTTCGACCGGTTCACCCGGCTGGACGACGCCCGGGCCCGCGACGCCGGCGGCGCCGGCCTGGGCCTGGCGATCGTGCGGGAACTGGTCCGCCGCGCCGGCGGCACCATCACCCTCAGCGACGCCGACGGTGGGGGGCTGCGGGTGTCGCTGCGCCTACCGGTGCTGCCCACCACCGAGGGCTGACGGCGTCAACCGCGGCGGGTGCAGACCTCGTCGGCGGTGGCGACGGTGTCGGTGGACCAGACCACCGCCACCGTGAAGCAGTAGTCGATGCTGCGGTTGAGCCCGTAGATGACGAAGCTGGTGGTGCCGGCGGGCAGGTCGGTGAGGGCGCTCTTGCCCTGGCCGGCCCGGCCGCCCGAGATGACCACCGGTCCCTCCCCGCCGGTCGGGTACGTCCACCGCAGCGTGACGTTGTCCCGGTTGTCGCGCAGGTTGACCGCGCCGGGCGGGGTGCCGGGCGTGGCGGCGGCCGCCGGGCTCGTGGTGGCGGGGCTGGTCGGGGCGGCGGGACTCGTCGGGGCGGCGGGGCCGCTGCTCGCCGCGCTGCTGGCCGGCGGTGCGGGCGGGTCGTCGTCGCCGTCGACCCGGGCCACGCCGGCGATCACCGCCGCCGCGCCGAGCAGCACCACGACCACCCCGCCGACCACCAGCGGGACCAGTCGGCTGCGCGCCGGCGGTGGCGCCCGGTGCACCGGCACCGGCAGCAGGCGGGACGGCTGGTAGGGCTCGTCCGGCTCGACGCCGCGGTGGACCCGGTGCACCCCGTCGGCCTCCTCGCCGGGGCCGGCCAGCGCGACCACCGCCGGCGGCACCGCGCCGCCAGGCGGCGGTGCGCCGCTGGGCGGCGGTTCGGCGGTACGGTCCGGCGGCCACCACGCCTGGCCGGCCTCGGTCGGGTCGTCGGCCGGTTGCCGCGGGTTGGGCACCGCCGGCCCGTCCGGCTCCGGCTCCGGGGGCTGGTACGGCTGGTAGGTCGGCCCGTCGTCCTGCGGCGGGGTGCGGGCGGCCGGCACCACGGGTGCGTCCCGGGCGGCCGGTGGGTTCTCGGCGCAGACGTGGTCCGGGTTCGCGGCGGCCCGGGCCAGCGCCGCCACCTGGGCGGCCAGCGGGTCGTCGGCGGCCAGGTGCTGCCGGCACAGCTCCCTGGCCAGCGCCAGGTTGTCGTGCGCCTCGGCGAACTGCCCGCAGTCGCGCTGCATCGCACCGAGCCGGGCCAGCATCTTGATGCCGCTGGGGTGCCCGTCGCCGTAGACCTCGCGGTGCAGCTCCCAGGCGTCCTGGAGGCGGTCCCGGGCGACCTGGCACTGGCCGCGGGCGTACTCGACGGTGGCCAGGTCGGCGTGGGCGGCGAGCACCCGTAGCGACTCCGGCCCGTCCTGCGCGGTCAGTTCGATGATCACGTCCTGGTAGAGCCGGGCGGCCCGGGAGTGGCTGCCCACCCGGTGCAGCACCGCGGCCAGCGTGGCGGCGGCGGCGACGGTGCGCGGATCCGAGCGGCCGTGCAGCCGGGTGCTGGCCGCGTACGCGAACGCGGCCCAGCCCCGGGCGGAGTGCGGCTCGCCGAGCGCGACCAGCACCCGCGCCTGCAGGCTCGCCGCCTCGGCCAACTCGGCGGTGGCGTTGGCCGGGCGCGGGTCGGCGTCGGTCAGCGCGTCGGAGAGCAGCCGTTGCGCGCCGGCGAGATCGCCGGTGGACACCAGGTGGTGCGCCTGATCAGTCAGTTCGCCGAAGCCGGAAGGCACGCCCCATCGTGCTCATCCGACGACGGTAAGTACAAGACCCGCGCCGGTGCGGATTGGTCAAGAACCGGTCAGGTGCTCGACCAGGCTCTCGCTGATCAGGCGCAGCTGGTCGACCTGGGCCGGTGTCAGCGCGTCGAACAGGTGCCGGCGTACCCCCTCGACGTGGCCGGGCGCCGCGGCGGCGAGCGTCGCGAAACCGGCGTCGGTGAGGTGGGCGACCTGGCCGCGCCGGTCGGTCGGGCACTCCTCGCGGCGGACCCAGCCGGCGGACTCCAGCCGGGCCACCGCGTGCGAGAGCCGGCTGCGGGAGGAGCCGGTCGCGTCGGCCAGCTCGCTCATCCGCAGCGCTCGCTCGGGCGCCTCGGAGAGCCGGACCAGGATCTCGTAGTAGGCGTGCGGCATTCCCGCGTCGCGTTGCAGCTCGCGGTCGAGGGCGTCCATCAGCCCTCGGGAGGCGGCCAGGAAGGCCCGCCAGGTGCGCTGCTCGTCCTGGTCCAGCCACCGTGTCATGACAGCCATCATAGTCGAGTTGGTTGAGAGTTCAACTAAAGCGGGCTACCGTTGGCCGCATGGGAATCCACCGGCTCAACCACGCGGTCCTCTACGTCAGTGACCTCGCCCGCAGCGTCGCCTTCTACCGCGACGTGCTGGGCTTCCGTCCGGTCGAGATGACCCCCGACGGCTTCCGCGGCGCGGCCTTCCTCCAGGCGCCCGACTCCACCAACGACCACGACCTCGGCCTGTTCGAGATCGGCGCCGGCGCCGGGCGGTCGACCGCCGGCCGGGCCACCGTCGGGCTCTACCACCTGGCCTGGGAGGTGGACACCCTCGACGAGCTGGCCGCCACCGCCGAGCGGCTGGCCGCGGCCGGCGCGCTGGTCGGCAGCTCCGACCACGGCACCACCAAGAGCCTCTACGGCCAGGACCCGGACGGCCTGGAGTTCGAGGTGGTCTGGCTGATCCCCGCCGACCTGCTCGACGACGCGGCGCTGGCGGCCCGCAAGCAGATCGGCCGGCTCGACCTCGACCGCGAGCGGCAGCGCTACGGCGGGCAGACCCGCGGCGGGGTCGGCATCTCCGTACCGGCCTGACCGGCCGTGCGGTAGAACCACAGGATGCCGAGCCACCCGACCGACGCCGTCACCCGCGAACTGCTCGTCCGCCAACTGGAGACCTGGCTGCCGGGGGCGCTGAACCGCTCCCGGCGGGCCACCGTCGCCCTGGCGTACGCCGGGAGCGACGCCGACTCCGCCGACGAGGCCCTGCGGGTGGTCGCCGAGTACGCCGACCGGCTGCGCGGTCGCCGGCTCACCGTGCTGGTGCTCGCCACGGCCGCGGACCTGCCGGCCCGGCTCGGCCCGATCGAGGCCGACCTGCCGGCCGAGGTCGCCGTGCACGTGGTGCCGGGGGAGGCGGACCGGCTGCCGGTCGGGGTCAAGGCGGCCGGCGCGGCCGGCGCCCCGGTCTTCTCCTTCGTGGACGCCGCCGGCGCCGAACCGGCACATCCCGGCGCGGGCGTCGACCCGGCGGTGCTGGCCGCCGCGGCGACCGGTCGCCCGGCCGAGGTGCTGCTGCGCCTGGGCGCCGGCGGCAGCGCGCGGGCGGCGCTGGGGGAGGCGGGCTTCCCGTTGGTGACCGAGGTGGAGCTGGTGCCGGTCGACGGTGGGCCGGCCACCACGGTCGCCTTCGGCACCGGCTCGGACCGCAGCCTGGAGGCGTTCAAGGAGGCGCTCTGGGCGGTCGACGAGTTCGCCGGCGTGCGCTACCGCGACCCGGCCGACCCGGCCGGCAGGCCGCTGGACATCGCGCTCGCCCCGGAGCCCGGCCCGCTGCGCCGGGAACTGCTGGCCGAGCTGACCCGCTCCGGCCCCCGTACGGTCACCGAGCTGCGCCGATACGCCCTCACCTCGACCGTCTACCGCTCGTCGGACGCGGTCCGGGCGCTGACCGGGCTGCTCGACGCGGGGTCGGTAACCCGCGAGCCGGCGGACGGCCGGCTCGGCGGCGACGTCGTGGTCACCGCCGCGAGCCCTCAACCACCCGCCTGACCAGCACGGGCACCCGCGATCCGGCCGATCGGCCGGACCCGGAATCCGATTTCGGTACGGGAAACGGGGTGCCGGTCGTCGTCACCGGCACCCCGCTCGCGTCGAGAGGTCAGCTGCGGGACTTGTCCTGCTTCCAGGACAGCGGGCCCGGCAGGTCGACCCGGTGCGCCCGAGCCCGAGAGTTCCACGACCATCGGCCGATCTTGATGCTCCACGACGAGAAGCCGTTCTCGGTGAAGTTGAGGATCAGCGGGCCAATCTTCTTGCGCTTGCGGAACATCAGGCCCATCGCGGGGCTCCCTTCATCACCATTCCCTGCCGTGTCGAGTTCGAACATTCCCGAAACGCCGATTCGCGAAACGCCGTCCCGTTCCAGCGTGGACGGCGCGGTCCGTCACCGGCCGAGGCCCGGCGGCCGCGATCGGGAACGCCTACCAAACAGGTAGGTGTTGCGGCGAGGTAAACGCCGGTAAGCGAAGGTGCATCACATGCACAGATAGGTGAATCTCATCTTCTGGAAGGCCGTTGACCGTCCCCGCCGCCCTCGGCAGCATGGGGGCATGTCGCAGCGGGACGAAACAGCGCCGGGGTCGGGATGACCACCGTGGAGGGTTTCCCGGCGGCGGTCGGTGAGCCCGCCCCGGCAGCCGGGGAGCTGCGCCCGGTCGACCGGGACCTGTTCCGTGCGCTGCTGCGCCGGCAGGCGACCACGGTCACCGTGGTTACCACCGCCGCCCGGGGCACCGACCCGGTCTGCCTCGGCGGCATCGGCGCGCCGATCCGGGCCGGCTTCACCGCCACCTCGTTCACCTCGGTCTCGCTGGACCCGCCGCTGGTCTCGTTCTGCCTCGACGTCACCTCGTCCAGCTGGCCGGTGCTCGACCGGGCCGAACACGTCGCGGTGCACCTGCTCGGCGCCGGCCAACGGCAGGCCGCGCGGGTCTTCGCCACCCGCGGCATCGACCGGTTCGCCGCCTACCCGCACTGGGTCACCGGCCCGTTCGGAGTCCCGCTGCTGGAGGGCGTCCTGGCCCGGCTCTTCTGCCGGGTGGTGCACCGGGTGCCGGCCGGCGACCACACCGTGGTGATCGCCGAGCCGCTGGCGCTCGGCGACGGCGGCGAGGGCGACCCGCTCGTCTACCACCAGGGCGGCTACACCACTACCGAGCCGGTCGCCCCCCGCTGAGAGGGGCGTGCCCACCCTCGACCGGACGGCGTGGAGCCGGCCGGGGTGATCGGTGCCGCGTGCGGCTCAGCGCGGCTCCCAGGCGTCCGGCAGCGCGGTGAGCTTGCGAACGTGGGCGGGGAGGCGACCACTGACGAGCTCGGCGAGGCTCACCTCGTCCACCACCCGGCGGAGCGCGGCCCGCACGGCCACCCAGAGCCCGGGCAGGTTCTCCGCCGCCCCCTCGTACCGGGTCTCCTCGGGCCGCAGGCCACGGACCCCGGCCAGCGGGCCGTCGACCGCGCGCAGCACCGCGCCGACGCTCACCTCGCGGGGCGGCCGGGCCAGCGTGTAACCGCCCTCGGCGCCGCGCTGCGCCCGGACGATCCCGGCGCGGCGCAGGTCGGCCAGGACCGCCTCGAGGAACTTGCGGGGCATGTCCTGCTCGGCGGCGATGGCCTGGGTGGAGAGCAGCGAGGGGTACACGGTGGCGAGACTCAGTGCCGCCCGGACCGCGTAGTCGCCGCGCGCGGAGATCTGCACCCTGCCATCATGCCCGGCCGGGGCGGGCGACCGGCGTCGCGGGCGTCAGGCCGGCGAGTGGTGGGCGGTGTGGGTCGGCTGCGCCGATTGCCGGGGGCGGACCACCCGGCCGGGCAGCGGGTCCTCGCGGCTGGCGCGGAACGCCCCCGGACTCATCCCCACCTCCCGGGTGAAGAACCGGCCGAAGTTGGTCGGCTCCGAGAAGCCGAGCCGCCGGCCGATCCGGGCGATCGGGTCGTCGGTGGCGGCGAGCAACCGGCTGGCCTGCAACGCCACCCGCTCGTCGATCACCTGCTTGGCGCTGCGGCCGGTGACGGCCAGGCAGGCGCGGGTCAGCGTCCGTACCGAGCAGCCGAGCCGGGCGGCGTAGTCCTCGACCCGGCGGGTGCGCTGGTAGCCCCGCTCGACCTCGCGGCAGAGCCGGTGGAAGGTCGCCTCCTCCGGCCGGTGCGCCGGGTGGGCCCCGTCGGAGAGGGTCAGCCGGAGCAGCAGCACGGCGAGCTGATGGCGGAGCAGGGCGTCCGCGGCCGGCACCCCGCGGTGCCGGACACAGTCCACCGTCAGCTGGGTCACCTCGTTGATGACCGCGTCCTCGTCCTCACCGGCGAGCTGCCGCCAGGTCGGCACGGCCTCGGGGTCGACGTCCAGACCGCGCAGCGCACCGGCCGCCCAGCGCACCACCGTCGCGTCCAACTGGGGGCAGGGGCAGCGCAGCACCTGCCCGGCCCGCACCCGCAGCAGCGTGCCGGGACGGCAGGGCAGCGGTTGGAAGTCCACTTCGGCGTCGCCGTGCCCGCCGGTGGTCAGCACCAGCAGATCCCGCTCCGCGAGCACCGGGCGACGCCAGCCCGGGTCGCCGGCCAGCTCGGCCAGCGGGAGCGTGTCTATCTCGACGGGGAAGGGCGGCGCCGTGTTGACCGTTGCCGGGGGGAGCTGACCGGAAGAGACCATCGCACCTGACGTTAGCCCGCGCCGCAGGTCACCGCATCCCGACCGGTCCCGCCCACCCGTTCGCCGCCGTCGCCGCCCGCGTCGCCCGACCGTGGCCCGGTCTTGTCCCGGTCCGGGCCGCCGGGCTACGTTACCCGGCGGTAGGGCCGTCCTGTCCGGCACGACCGGCGCTGCGTCGGCCGGGTCGACCGGCGGCGGCCGGTTCACCGCCGACGCGCGATGGGATGGGCATGACGGATCTGTTCTCGGTCGAAGGCAAGACTGTCCTGGTCACCGGCGGTTCTCGGGGGATCGGCCTGATGATCGCCCAGGGCTTCGTCCGGGCCGGCGCACACGTGATCATCTCGTCCCGCAAGGCGGAGGTCTGCGCGGCGGTGGCCGAGAAGCTGTCGGCCGAGGGACACTGCGAGGCGATCCCGGCGGACCTGGGTGACGACGCCGGCGCCGAGGGGCTCGCCGCCGCGGTCCGGGAACGCTTCGACCGGCTGGACGTGCTGGTCAACAACGCGGGCGCGACCTGGGGTGCGCCGCTGGAGGCGTACCCGGAGAGCGCGTTCGACAAGCTCTGGGCGGTCAACGTGAAGGCGGTGTTCCGGCTCACCACCGCGCTGCTGCCGGCGCTGCGCGCCGCCGCCAGCGCCGACGACCCGGCCCGCGTGATCAACATCGGCTCGATCGACGGCATCCGGGTGCCGTGGATGGAGGTGTACGCCTACTCGGCGACCAAGGCCGCGGTGCACATGCTCACCCGCAGCCTGGCCCACCAGCTGGCCGGCGAGCGGATCACTGTCAACGCGATCGCTCCCGGGCCGTTCGAGAGCAAGATGATGGCGTTCGCGCTGGACGACCCGGAGTCCCGGTCGGCCATCGAGGGTCAGGTGCCGCTGGGTCGGATCGGCCGGCCGGAGGACATGGCCGGCACCGCGATCTACCTCTCCTCGCGGGCCGGGGCGTACCTCACCGGCGCGGTCATCCCGGTCGACGGCGGCATCACCACGCACGGCTGAGCGCCCGACCGCCCCAGGCGGCCGGGCGCGCGTACGCCCGGGTGTGCGGGAGCCGCGCGGACTCGGCAGATCCGCGCGGCCCCGTGTGGCCGGATGGCCGGTGTTACCCGGTTTGACGGTTGGTGACGGTGTTCAGCGGCCGGCGAGCAGCCGGTTCACCGCGGTGTCGACGTCCAGGTGCTCGGCCTCGCGGCCGCGCGGGACGACGACGTAGGTCCGCCGCAGGAAGCGCACGAGCACGCTCCGCGGCACCTCGAAGAGAGCGTTGCCGTCGGGTGACGACAGCGCGAGCGCGACGAAGTCGCCGCGCGGAGTGGCCCAGGGCCACACCCGAACGTCGCCGATGCCGGCCGGTTCGTCGAGGCCGGTGACCAGCAGTTCGCGGGCGAAGGACCAGCTCACTGCCTCGCCCCCGGCCGATTCGGCATGGAACAGGACATGGACCGCATACGGGTCAGCAGGGTCGTAACGCAGGCTGGCACGCACCGGCAAGGCGGTGGCGTCAGGCGCGACGAGCCTTAGCGACGTCTCGACCTCTACGGTCGTCGGTCGGATGACACTCATGGACGTTCTCCCCCCGGCACCGCTGCGGAACGCGCGTGTCCCGCTTTTCCCATACTCAGGTGCTACTCCTGGCTACGCTCCGCCATACGCTGACTTCACCCAGTGGTGGGAAGGGGGGCGGAAAAGCCACATGAATGTGAAACTTCATCTAGAATTTCCGGTTCTGCCCAGTGCGTTGTCCCGCCCGGTATCGGGTGGCTCAGTCGTCGACTTACTCCGGTAACGTCCAGTCGTCGGAAGGGGTGACGGTCCCGAGCGACACTGGGGGGTGAAATGGTCACGAAACGATCCTCAGTGGATCCGATGGTGGCGCCCGGAACGCCGAACGTCGCGGGCCGAGCAACCGAAAAGCGGGGGTACGCAGTGCCGATGGATCAGCACGACCGGCCGGGCCGGCCGGCGGCCGACCGGGGGCCCGACAGTGGCGCCGGCGGCGTCGCCGTGGCCGACCGGCAGCAGCGGCGACGGTGGCGCCGACGCGTCTCCGGCACCCTCGACCTGATCCGGGCCAACCCCACCGGCCGGATCACCCTCAAGATCTTCATCGCCATCGCCGGTGCGATCGTCGTCACTGTCGGTGTCGCCCTGATCCCGCTGCCCGGCCCCGGCTGGCTGCTGGTCATCGCCGGCCTGGGCATCTGGGCGGTCGAGTACCACTGGGCCCGCCGGCTGCTCACCTTCACCCGCCGACACGTGCACAACTGGACCGAGTGGGCGAAAAGTCGATCACTGCCGGTACGCCTCGTCCTCGGCTCGGTCGGCCTGGTCTTCGTCGCCGTGGTGGTCTGGCTCTCCCTCAAGTACAGCCTCGGCATCGACGTCGTCGCCCGGGTCATGCACTACCTCGCGACGCACTGACCCCGGATTCGCGGTCGGGGGAGCGGATCAGGTACAGTCATGCGCGCTGAGGGCGATTAGCTCAGCGGGAGAGCGCTTCGTTCACACCGAAGAGGTCACTGGTTCGATCCCAGTATCGCCCACCACAGATATTTGCAGGTCAGAAGCCCGTCACCGGAACCGCCGGTAACGGGCTTCTGCCGTCTTGCCCCTTAAATTGGGAGCAGATTGGGAGCAAAGGCAACTGGCTCGCGATCCTGAACTGGCGAAACGAGACGCTACTCCACGGCCCACCAACATGCCCGTCGATCCCGTCGTCAACGTCATGGCGGCGCAACCGGTCGACCACGAGAAGCGCGACCTGGTCCGCGAGCCGCGCGGGCGCGAGTTCTCCGGGTGCCGATGTCCAACCGGCCGTCCACCGTCTCCTCCGACGGCCGATCCTGTTCAGGTTGGCGACGATCAGGCATCGTGGGCGGGTGACTCACGCCAAACGGAGAAGAGCCGGTCCTCCGGCTGCGGGTGGAGCTTGCTCCACGGCCGCTATGGGACGCAACCTCCGAGACCTGCTGCCACGATCGGAGTGGCGGCCTCTGCGCCGCAGGGCGCTTGACCAAGCTGGTGAGCACTGAGTTGCCACGAGCAGTGGGCCTGCGGAAAGGGACCCGCACTCAGACCATCATCCGGGTCGATATCCACTGTCGTGACTGTGACCGTCACGCACGCCGGCCGCGCCGGCGTCGTCGGCGGCCACTGCTGGTCGGGCGGGATCTGCGCCGCCTCGCCAAAGCCAGCTGCTAGAAGCTCGGCAGTCGGCGCGCGTTCCCTATGCCCTCCGTCGGCTGATCCGCGACAGTCATCCGCCTACTGGTCTGCGAATTCGAGCGCAGATCGCGATATGGCAGCGCACGGGCCACCGCTGGCTGGATCTCAGGTTCGGTGTCGTTGAGGCACCCAAGCGCTTGCATCAGGCCCTGCGGTCCCCAGACAACTGTGGGTGTGTGTAAGGGGTGTTGCCGGCTCTCGCGGACTGTCTGCGGACTTAGATTCGATGGAGTCCCGTGCATGCGTTTAGGCAGCGGTCGCACGAGACATCCATGCCAGCAACGAATCCGTCCCCAAGCGCTCGCCGGAGGTCATCGACGGAAACGCTGATACTTGAGAGCCTCGCGTCGGGTTGTGCTGGCTTCGCGACAATGCTTACCTCTTCAATGGTCATCTCGACGATCGTCGAAACCAAGCCGGATCGATACATCTGATCGCTGGCATGCTCGCAACCCTGCTCCCGGAGACAAACCCGGCACCACCCAAGGTCGTCGGGGCCACCCGGCACGAGGTAGGCAACACCCGGGAGGTGCTGACACTCAGACAGGTCGTCACCGCAAAGCGAGCAGCGCTTGCGGGCGTAACCGCCGACAGAGAGGCCGACCCGAGTGTGAGCTAACGCCACCGGACAGCGTTGGAAGTACTCTGTTTCCTCCCGCGCGATGGTGCAGCCGAAGGTCTGCCTGACCCAAGTGGCCGCGCGATCCATTTCCTGGTGGACGGTGTCTTCAAGGTCGGTGTCTTCTGCCCAGTTGAGCGCCGACGCATAGGCCGAGAGCCCTTCGCGGGCCTTGCCCTCGGCAGCACCACTGTCGCCGTCAGCCACCAGAGCCGATTGCGCCGCGACGATGCGGGTGCGTGCTTTGCTGAGACGCGACTCGATTTCCTGTTGATGGTGTGCATCGAGCAGGTCATCGGACGGCCCTGCCTGAGCGAACCCCGATGACGTGACTGGGAGCGCGTCGTCGGGTGCCGATGAAAGGGGCGGAGCAGGAACCGGGCTGAGGCGCTCGATGGCACTAGTGACCGCCATCGGTTCGCCACGGACAGTCCATGTCGTGCTCGACGAATCTGGCCGAGCGTCTGTGATCTGGATCTCGAGCTCGCGTGGATTGCCGTCGGACCGGCGGCGGCGGATCCACCCCGCGAGCCACTTGGCGCCATCCCAAGCAGCGTTCGTCAGCAGCCCCAAGGCAACGCTGACGACTGCTGTGGTGACGGCGCTCTTTCGCACCTCAAACAGACGTCGACCTGGTGGATCGGCATACGCAACGCGATAGCCGGCTGCGCGTAGGTTCTTGGCCAGGAAGACTGTGTCAGCTGGGTACAGGCCGCGGCCTTCCTCGTCTTGGCCGACAGGAAGGATGACTAGGTCAACGTCGCTGAAGGTTCGGACCAAGCCAGACGTGACGGCGTCGGCTCCTTCACGAACGACTGCCGGCGACGGGGACGCAGAGGTCATGTCAACACCTTTTCTGAGCGCCCCACGGCGCGCCTTCCTCCAATGGTGCCTGCCTGCATCAACACGTGGGTCGGCAAGATGGGCTACGACCCTCGGGCATCGCGGGATCAAGAGGATGTCCGCGTACGCCGCCTGTCGGTGCTCTTCGTCAAACTGAGCGATTGACGACGATGAACCCGCAGGACGCACGCACCTTCTGGAGGGCCCTCATGGAAAACGCCTCGGGGGTCAGGCGCTTGCCGGTTCGCGGTAGGCGAGTTGCGTGTAGGTGGTAATCAGCGCGGACGCGCCGAGATCGAGCGCGGCGAGCTGTGGTTCGACGGCGCCGGGGGTGCGGTACTTGTCGTCGAGGGCGATTGCTCGCGCGAACCGCCGGATCGCGTGCTTGAGGGCCTTGAGCTTGGGCTCGCTAATGATCCGTGTGTCCCGCGGGGGTGTTCCGGAGTGTTCGACGACGTGGGTGGGGTGCACGAGCACCGGGATGACCATGGCATCGCTGCCGTATTCACACTGGCACCAGTTGACCGATCCGGAAAGCTGGTTGATGTCCTTCTTCCAGATGCGGGGGGCTTGTGCGCCCGTCTTGGCCTCGATCACCACGTAGGTGCGGTTGCCGGCGGCCCACAAGACGTCGCTGCCAATCCCGAAGTGGCGTTCGGGCTGCTGGGCGCTGAAGCCGAGATGCGCGCCGAGGTCGGCGAGCGCTGCTTCGGCGGCGTCGGTGCGGGTCCGGTCCCAGTCGATGTCGTCCATGAGGGCGTCGAGTCCGACGATCAGGTCGTGCCCGGTCGCGTACTTGTCGACCAAG
The DNA here is from genome assembly GCF_044753725.1 of Micromonospora sp. NPDC093243. Lineage (NCBI taxonomy): Bacteria > Bacillati > Actinomycetota > Actinomycetes > Micromonosporales > Micromonosporaceae > Micromonospora > Micromonospora sp. NPDC093243. The sequence goes on from NZ_JBIVNT010000003.1 coordinate 871,558, forward strand.
TACGCCGAAGCCTGGTGAGCCTGAGGCGATGGCGGGCTGATCCGGCGGTACTCAAGGCCCGCACGCGGGCGCAGCACGGCGTTGTTCAACAGCGCCGCTTCGGTGAGCGCTTGCTGCGCCGCGACGGTATCGACTGCGTTCAGATAGGCGGCGTGGGTCTCGCCGAGCCATCCGGCCAGGGGCGCGTCACCGCCGTCGCGAGCGGCGTCCACAGCGGCTTTGGCCTGCTCGGCGGCATCGCTGGCCCGATGGCCGATGGCACTGTTGTAGGCCGCACGCAGATGCGTAGCGGTGGCGGACACCGACGCCGGGCTGTAAGTCACGCCGATCAGTGCTTCACGCGACGCCAGCCGGAAGCCCCGGTCGTCGTTGATGACTTGGGTGATGACCGCCCGCAGCCCGGTCAGGTCGGTGCCTTCCAGGTCCCGGGCGACCTGGCGGGACAGCTCGAGCTGCGCACGCGTGGCCTCTGAAAGGCGGTCGGCGATCTCTGGGCGGGCCAGTAGCTGGGTCAGGCGCGGCCCGAGCAGCAGAATGGCGCAGCGGTCGTCGCGGCTGCGCACGCCGCGACCCATGCCCTGCTCCAGACGCTGAAGCTGCCGGGTCACCATGGCCTCGGTGTCACGCAGGGCGAGGGCCTCTCGGCGTTCGAAGCCGCCGTAGGCGAGTGGAAGGTTGTCGATGATCAGCAGCCGACACGCCTCATCGGGCAAGTCGATCCCGTCGTACCGGTTGATGATGACCACGAGGCCGACGTGCCCAGCCGTCAGCCGCTCGACCGCGCCGCTGATGTCGTCGGCCTTGCTGACGATCAGGGTGGCCTCGGACGCCCACAGGGCGGCCTGCCGCTTGCTGGGAACCAGGACGACGACGTTGCAGTTCTGGGCGATCGAGGCGGCCAGGGCGCGTACGTCGTCGTGGGAGATGTCCGGGTTGAGCTCCTCCGGCGCCAGGATCAGTCGGTCACCGAGGTCGGCGGCGCTGTCGGGAAAGATCGACGTGGCGATGCTGTCCTTATCGGCGTCGAAGTGGGTGACCAGCACGCTGTCGTCGGCCAGGGTTGCCGTCAGGTAGATGCGTTGACGCGCCTGCGCGAAGCTGGGGATCTTCTCGATCGGCGGGCACGGCGGAATGATCTCGATGTCGTCGGCCGTCACGACCGCCTGGCACCACGGCAGGATGTCGCTGATCAGTGGCCACGACCACTCGAATGCCGGGCTCGAGCGCTCGGGATGCAGAATCTGCAATACGCCCTCTTGCTTGTCTTGCCACGCCCAGAACGGCACGGCCAGCACCGCGCTGGGATCTTGGTCTTGGATGTCCAGGAACTGATGCGGGCTCTGGGCCCTGAGGTCGTCTTCGAACAGCTCCAACAGCGGTGTGTAAGCGGAGTGGTCGCGCGGGATGCGCAGACGGGTGTTCTCCTCCGTCATGGCCAGCGCGGCGTGCGCGTCGTCGACCACGACCGACCCGACCATCACCGGCTGGTGGCGGCTGGCAGGCACGGTCAGACCGAACCTGGTCTTGCCATTGATCAGAACGTTCATGGTGGTGACGCAGATGGCCTCGCCGCGCAGGAACTTCGATGATGCCGGGTCGTCGATCGTAGCGATGCCGAGGTTGCGCGCTTCGGCGCGCACACGCTTGGCCAGGTCAGGAGTCGGGGACAGGTACAGCGCCGGGCCTGTCCTCTCGTTCAGGCAGCACTGCAACATGAGCAGCCCGACGATAGTCTTGCCGCCTCCTGTGTTGGTCTTGACGACGATGTCACGCTCCGTGCGCCGCGCCGACCAGGCGTCTAGGACGTCCTTCTGCACCGCGCGCAGGTAGCCGTAGCCGTCGGCCTTGTCCGGCAGAGCGTCGAATAGCCTCGCGGGATCGGTGATCCGGCCGATCGTGCCACCGGCCGACAACTTGCTGAAATCGAACGCCATCTTCTGTCCTCGTGTTCGCCCCGAACCGGCTGCGATCCTCCCATGCTGGACCACGGTGCGGCACCCACCCATTCGTGACAACGCCGGGCAGGCTCTTGAGTCCGTCGCAGACGAGGTTGGCCGCTCGATCCTGCGGGCCTACAAACAAAGCAGGTACACCGCAGTCCGCTTTCAGATGCTCGATCTCATCGACAAGCCCTTGCTCTTCTCGGCCTACCGTGTCGACGAACCCGTAGAGGCTGACGAGTATGCAGAGCTGGAGCTCACCTCAGCACCCGTACAGATCCCGCATAGCTTCCTCGTACTCGTTGCGCTGGTCGATCATCACGCGGATGCCGGTGTCCGAGCCGTCAAGCAGGCCGGCGACCGCCTCCATTACCTCGTGGAACCGGCGGATGTGTACGCGGCCAAGCGTCGAGAGTGTCTCCGACCCGTCTCTTTGGATCGGGTAGCGGAAGTGCTCGGAGGTGGGGTCGAACCTGTTGAGCTGCAAGAGAACCCGCTCGGCGTTGTCCAGATCTTCTTGAGAGTCGCTCGGGAATGCGTCCTGCAGCAGCGGGCGAGCCATCCGCCACAACTGGTCGATCTTGTGGGTTAACGGTAGGTTCGCAGGCTCGCGGCGATACGCTTTGGCCAGGAGGATTAAGGCCTTGAGCTGGAGCTCGACGTAGCGACGCCAACACATGAGGAACGGATAGACCAAGTAGTCCTGGTCTCGACCGGCGACAGCGACCTGCTCGGCGATCACCGTAGCAGCCTTCCAATAGCCCTGGACGTAGCCGATCCAGCGGTCCCGCGGCCAGTCCATGCAGGCCACAAGCCACCAATCCTCGCCCTCGGCCAGCAGGTCGGTGTCATCCACCGGCCAGGGAAAGTCGAAGTTCGGATCATCAGCGTGGTCGCGGGCCAGGCTCATCGACTTATTGTTGCGACTAGTGTTCCGGCTGTCCAGTCGTTTTATCTTTGCCCAATTCACTCTGCCTCCGTCGCCGCTCGAACCATCGCCTTCAACTCCTTCCTCTGCGTTCTTTAGTTTGCACTAACTGACGCATTATGATGCAAACGGTTCTCGCTCCATCACGACCATCGCCGCCCGTAGTGCAACCCAGTCCTCGACTGAGCGATCGGCCCTGACTCGACCTTGAAGACAGCGATCGACCCGAGGACCGTGTCCGTGAAGGCGTCGCCCGCTATGGATCATGGCCGGGGTGCCGGCGCGAGGACTGGGAGGTGATGTCCACTGTCGTCGTTAGTGGATCTCTTGGCCTGGGAGCGGCTCGGGTTGATGCGCGGTCGTAAACTGCTGGTCTGGCTTGGCGCGGCAGCAGTCGTGCGACGGCGGCGGTCGGCGGCCGTGCGGGAGTTTGGCCTCTGACTCCTGCCGGTCAACAACGCTGATGAGATCGGACGAGGCTTCTGCCGACTCGCCCACGCTCATCCGGTACGCACCCGCGGGGGCAGGCTGCCGCCCGTGCGAAGGCTCTGGGCCAGGGCGGAGGAACACATCGAACCCGACCATGCCCGCGCTGCGGCTTTGCCAGAGGCGGTGACGCGCAGCGCCCGGCAATGCGGGCAACAGGTGCACTGTCATCCCGATGAGGGCCAGTGGCCAACTCTGCCTTAATCTAAAGGCGCTCAGCTCGGGTATAATCTCCGCGACTGTCTGCTTAGCGACTGCTGTGAAGCGGCAAATAGAGGCTGGTGTGGCTCGATGGCGAACGACGCAATGAGGCCTTCGGATTTTTTGCTGGAAGATCTCAAAACGAAGTATGCTGCCCAGGAAGCGTCGCAGGCTTTCTTGCGACTCTACGAAGACCATGACTTTAGCCAAATGTTTGCGGTCCTCCACGAGCGGCTAAACCGGCACTTCGAAAGCATCAATGATCGAGCGAGGAGCACGCATCACTACTGGGCGGATAGCAGTCGCGACCTTATAGCCCTTATTGATGAACTGAACCAGGACCTTCAAGGCCTCAAGCACGCTGGCATCGAAGTCTCATTCGATGACAGATACAAGCAGGCGATCAAGCGTTGCGATCCATGGCTGTCGAGCAGCGGCGGGAGTACGGTTCCTGACGATTTTGAGCAGATCATGGTTGTTAAGTACGAGCCGGTCTTCGTCCGACCGGAAATGACCGCGAGGCTGGAGAAGCGTCAGTCGGCGGTGAACCTGAAGATGGAAGGACAAGGCTCCTACGCTATCGTCTACTCCTACCTCGATCCTGACTATAACGTCAGGTTTGCGATAAAACGCGCCAAGAAAGGCATTGAAGACCGCGACCTACTTCGATTCAAGCGAGAATTCGAAGTCATGAAGCGTCTCAGCTTTCCGTACGTTCTTGAGGTGTACCGATACAATCAAGAGCGGAATGAGTATCGCATGGAGTACTGTGACGACACGTTGAGGGGCTTCATTGCCAAGCGCAACAACAAGTTGTCGTTTTCCTCCAGGAAGCGGATCGCGCTCCAATTTCTCTATGGCATTAACTACCTCCATGGTCAGAAACTGCTTCACCGTGATATCAGCCTTCAGAACGTTCTTATGAAGGTTTATGCAAGCGGTGCCGTTCTGGTAAAGCTGTCGGACTTCGGCTTGGTCAAGGATCAGTCGTCGAACTTCACTCGGACTCAAACAGAGATGCGCGGTACCATCCGCGATCCGCTCCTCCACGACTTCAGGGGCTATGGGGTTCGGAATGAGATTTATTCGATCGGCTGGGTATTGTCTTATATCTTCACAGGGCGCGAATCCCTCAAGTCGAGCGACGATGAAGTGAGTCGGATAGTGCGCAAATGTACGGCACACGACGTCTCGAAGCGTTATCAGTCCGTGCGTGACGTCATCTTGGACGTCGAACGGCTTGATGCGACTCCGACGGATTCGCCTGCTTGATCGCCGCTGGCTCCTATACTCCCGCGTTCAATATCTGCGGTATGGGTTACACCTCAGGGGCCGCACTTCCTAAGTCGCTACTCTAGTTTGCTGGACCAGCGTAGTAGGTTTGTGTACGCCGTGGTGGCGGCGGACAGGTCCTCGCGTAAGCCGGCCATCGTGATCAGTCGGGACCCCCTGGACCGACGGTCCACGAGGTGCCACTCAACCCGCCGAGTCTTGCCCGGACCTTCAGAACGCGGACAAGCCTCGCCGATAACCCGCATGAGGTTCCCGTGTGCCAGCTCGTTGCGACGCCTTACTACGTCCCACAACTCCTCGAACGGGAGAGCATTTTTTACTTCCGGGTACGCACCACGCTCAAGTAGCGACTCGACATGCTTTAGCCGTTTCCCGATCATCCACTGGTCTAGCTCGCGTAGACGCGTCTCCGGATCGTCCGGGCGTTCCAACTGCACGATCACATCGCTGAGCAGATCCTCCAAAACGGTGCTCTGAGTTATAACTAGACCTCGCCGCTCGTCAAGAGCGCCGCGTTCAGCAACCTCCTCCCAGTCAATGTCAGCCGCGTCGTGGAATGCTAAGAGGAGATCATAGCCCGAGAATACGTGCAAGGGTTCGTCCGAGTTGTCGTTGAACGAGACCTCCACGGCCTCAACCGACATCTCCTCAAGCTTCTGAATGGTGTCCTCATCTAGCATCCCTGCATAGGCCCATTCGGTTGTGTACGAACAGAGAAGGTCCGGATAGTCCGCCGTCCGGAAGGTGCAGGTCCAACCACTGTCACCAGGCACCAGATCCGAGCTCTTCCGCAGAACTTTGCCGTGACGCGGGCACCTCATATGCTCCGCCACTGGAGTTGCTTGCCACCGACGAAGTAGCGCGACCTGCTCGGGAGCGAAGGGTGCGTACACCTTTGGTGTGTGGGTAGGAAGTCCCAGTGCGATTCTGAGCGCCATGCAGCGGCTCCAATCTCGGTCAGGAAACGATGAGGCGGCTACGGCTCAGAGACGTATGTGCGTTCGTCTCTGGACTGTCGGACCCGGAATTTGACCGGATCGAGCAGGAGTCTGGGTTCCGGTTTGCCGCGCTGCTAAACCCGCTCTCGGTCGAGTTCGTCGCGCCTGTAGTAGTTCGGGGAGTTTCGGCAGAGCTGGCAGGCGAGAACCAGCGGCTGACCGGCCTTTCCAGGTAGCGTCTGGCCGCAGCACAGGGGCGAACTCTCCACCCCGGCCGCTTCGGCTTGTGTCATAGCGTCACCGTATCGCCGTTCGCATGCTCGTCCCGCGGGCCTGTCACGGCGCGGCGTGCGTCCGCTCTCGGCCAGGTCGACGGTTCCGCCTCGCTCGGCCGTGACCGTGGCGTGCGCGTCGACGGGGATCCAGCTGACGCGGTCGCGGTGCCGGTACGGAGCCACGTGCCGTGGAGGATGCCCTCCAGCAGGTGGTCGAGGTGAGGGCGAGGACCGCAGGGGAACATGGCGGTCGTGGCGGCCATCTGCCGGCTGTAACTGTGCGGGTTCAGCGTCGGGTATAGGTGCAGGCTGCAGCAGGGCTTGGCCTTGCGGGTAGCCGGGCACCGGGTGGTGCCTGTCCACAGGTCCGCCCACCCGCATCGCTGCGTCTCGAAGGTGATCGCGCCGGCGCCGATCTCCAGCCGAGTTTCGGACAGGTCCATGCGGTGGTCGGCGAGGGCCGGCACGGACAGGTGCGGCACCGCGTGCAGGAACGCGATGTCGCTGGCGCCACGGTCGGTCGTCCACACCACCCGGTCGCCAGCCTTGCGGAGCGCTCGTTGCCGGACCTGAATACTCCGCGGGGTTGCCTTGGAATGCTGGACCTCCCCGGCCACGGGGCAGGTCCGGGCCGATGGCCAGGACGTCGGGGCGGCGGCGGGCTCGTGGCCGCCACACCTCGACCGCGACGGTGCCGCCGACGGCCTCCCAGGTGCGGGCCTTGCGCTCCTTGAGCGCCTTGTGGGTGTCGGTCTCGGGCTCGTGCTCCGGGTGCGGAGAGCGGCCGTCCTCGTGCCGGAACATCGGACCGTGCCGGCCTTCGACGAAGGTCAGCCAGACCGCCATGCGAGGGAGTCCTTTCTGGGCCCGGTGGCGCATGCAAAGCAGGCAAAGTAGCTTCTTGCCGCCGACGCCGTGGGGGCGGTCGTTGGCGAGCCGTTCGCGCAGGTCGGGTTGCTCGGGATGGCCCCAGAGGTTGAGCCGCGGCTGCAATTCGACCCCGGCGGATACGTAGAACACGCCGTCGTTGAAGGTGAGCGGATCGAGTTGCTCCCACACTGAACGGGACACGAATTCCCCCTGGCGATAACCCGGCGCCGCCGCTGCCATCGGTGAGTCACGCAACGTCTACTCAATGTATCGGACGCTGACAAACTTTCGAAGCGGGTAGTTCTCGCAAATGTCCGTTCATGGCCTGCACTTGCGCGCGTCCTGCTGTTGGTCCGAAGGATCGCTTAGGTCTGCGCGGCCGGGGCGTCAGAAGTGGAGTCGGTCGGTGGACTGCCTGAGTAGTGTCATCAGGGCATGGGGCCCAGAAGCCCTGGCATTTCTCGGTGCCGTGGTTGCGAGACGGCGACGCAGAGGCGCTGCGGCGGGTGCTGCGCCGGCCCGGGTTGCAGGGTGCCGAGGGCCTCGCGGTCGGGGATGGCGGGGGACTCGACGAGCGGCACCTGAACGGCTTCGCGGTCGAGGCGCGGGCGCGAACACCAAGCCGGGATGCCGGCGGTGGCGAAAGGCGGCGCAACAGCCGCCACACCGCGTCCTGGTCGACTTGGGCGCCGCTGGCGGTGGCGACCAGGGGCCGGCGGCGCCGGACTGCGGCCTGCCTTGCCGGTACGGGTAGCCCGGCGGCGGCGAGGTTGGGGTGGCCGGCTAGTTAGGCGTCGAGACGGCCCTACCCGCCGGTGGGCCACCGTGGGGCTTTACCCGACGAAATCGGCTCGCTACGCGAAGCCCTGGCCTTCAATGCCGACACTGCGGAGCATGAGGAAGACAGCGATGCCCGGAACCGTTGCTGCTGCCGCTGACCGACTGCAGCCGGGGCCAGCCAGATGGAATGTCGTGCGGTGCCGATATGGTCCATCCCTGTGGCGGACATGAGCAATGACTACGTGCTGACGCTCGTGCAGCGAGCGCTGGACGAGATCGACGATCGGCCGATCGACGCGACAACCCGACGGGCGGCCCGGATTGCTTCGCTGCTGGGAGAAACAGAATTCGCTGTCTATCTCGGCATGCAGCTTAAGCCCTCCGGCGGCCAGCCATTCGCCAACGCTGAGGACTCCAGGAACCTGATGGCGGACCCATCGTTGTGGGACGACCCCGACGGGCCAGTCGAGGCAGCCATGACGCGCTATCTCGCCTCGCGAGCCATCACATCAGGACCCGATAAGGGGAAACATGCTGCTCACGGGCTGGGCACGGTCGAAAGCCTCATCCAGATGTTCCCGGAGAACCCACCGAATTACGATGTAGCGCTCAGCGAGCAACTCATGCGAGACGTCAAAGAAAGGGTGAAACACTCGGTGTTCGCCGCCCTGTGCGCGTGGGAGCGGCAGCTGACCTACGCCAATGTCAACGAACGTATCTTCGAGCGCTTCCGTTCCAAGGTGGACGCCATGCTGGCGCAGGGCGCCCCGGCCTTGCTCGATCAGTTCTCCGCCGTGTATCGGCGGCTACGGGCAGCAACCAGCGACCCAGCCGTGCCGGTCGCAGAGGAACTCTCGCAGGCCGTTACCACGTGTCGGCGCATACTTAAGGCAGTCGCCGACCACGTGCTACCCGGCGTACCAGGTGCCAAGACCGACGCGGGCCACTCACTCAACGATGCGGCTTACCGCAATCGAGTTTACGAGTACGTCAAGAACCACACGCCCAGCGACACGACGGCCGAGACGGTGAACGTAGCAGTGGGCGGCTTGATCGAACGCTTCAACGCGATCGACAAGCTCGCCAACAAGGGGGTGCACGCCGACGTCGGTGTGCCGGAAGCCGAGCTCTGCGCCATCCATACCTACCTGGTCGCCGGCGAACTCCTTGCTCTCGGGCGAGCGACGGCGTAAATCATGAGGCCCGTCGCCCAATAGCAGGGCGTCCGCAACCGCTGGCAGGCTCTCGGTGATGTTGTGCGCGGTGGGGCAGGGAATCTTGACCACCTTGGGCGGGATCGCTCCTACGCTTGGAAGCTGCCGGCCTTGATGCGCTGGATGAAGGCGAGCCAATCGCCGTGGGAGATGCAGAGCATGGGTCCGTGCGGCTGCTTGCTGTCGCGGACCATGACGACCTGTGGTGGCGTGGCCACCTCGACGCAGTTGCCGCTTGAACCGGACCTGGTGCTCTTGCGCCAGACAGCGCGAGACAGGTCCATGGCTCCTGGCCTCCTATGTGATCAGCTCGGCGGCAATCGCACGCAGCGTATCTCGTGTGGGCTTGGGGGCCAGTGCCTGGGCTTGGAGTTGCTCATGTGCTGCGGCGTATGCGGCGATTTCCGATGGTCGGTCTAGGTACAGCGCGCCGGTCAGCGTGTCGACGTAGACCATCCGCTCCTCGGCGGCGTCGGGGTAAGGCTCGGGAATCGGTGGGAAGTCGAGGATCACGAAGCTGCCGTCGAAGCCAACTCCGGCGGAGTACGGAAGGAGTTGGATCTGGACGTTGCTCTTGGTCGAGCCCTCGATCAAGCGGTTGAGTTGTCTGTGGAGCACCTCGGGTCCGCCGACCATCCGCCGGGCTGCTCCCTCGTCGATGACTACGCGCAGCAGCGGCGGATCGTCAACTGACAGGATGATCTGCCTCTCCATCCGGAGCGCGACTTGGCGCTCTACCTCGTCGTCGCGCATTGGGACCGGCGCGCCTTCAAACGCGGCCCGCGCGTACTCCTCGGTCTGCAGCAGGCCGGGCACCATCTGGCATTCGTAGGTGCGGATGACCGACGCCTCGGACTCCATCCCGACGTAGGCGGCGAACCAGTCTGGCAAGACGTCGCTGTACCGCTGCCACCAACCGCGCTGCTTCGCCTGACGCGCTACGGCGATGACGGCTTCCGCTTGATCACCTTCTACCCCGTACAGCGCCAGTAGCGCCCGCACGTCGTTGGGATGGGGCCGTACCTCTGCCGTCTCGATACGACTGAGCCAGCTCGCATCGTGGTCCACCCGCCTGGCTGCTTCGGCAGAGGTGATGCCAGCCCTGTCACGGAGCTGCCGCAGGGTCAGCGCCAGTCGTCGGCGCCTGACGGTAGGGCTTTGGCGTTGAGGCACCTGGTCATCTTGCCATGCGAAGGACCTGACTTCCGTTCGCAGACACGCGGAACGCAGGGCGGCAATCCGCATATTGCGAATTGCCGTGATGCGTGGCAACGTGTTCGCCGGGTGTGGTGGTCGGATGACCGAGCGTGGCCCGGCTGCCATGCCCCCATATGCGGGAGGGGTCACGGTGGGCAGGCAGGTCTCCTACGACCAGTACGTGATCGCAGTCGCCCTGACCTTGGCGCGTCGACATCGGCCGGTGTGGTCATGGAGAAGAGCTCGGAGGATTTGTCGCTGCGGGGGCGAGCTGCCGTGCCGATCGAGGCACCGCATCCCCATCCGCCGCCGGCATTGGCCAGGGGAGGCGGGATGACATCTCACGCGCCTGTTCTGCCTATTTGGAGTTGCGGTGGGTGCGGTGCCCCTTGGCCGTGCCGCACTCGGAGGCAGGAGCTGAAGGCCGAGTACGAAGAAGCGCCCATGTCCCTAGCTCTATACATGGGGTCGTGCCTGGTGGCCGCGAGCCAGGACATGGGTTGGGCTCCGGCCGGGCTTCTTCATCGCCGGTTCCTCGGGTGGGTGCGGTGACCGCACCCCGTGCCGGTGACCTTCTCTACGTGTCCCGATCGGCCAGCGTGCAGTTCATCAACCCGATCTTCTTCCGGGTGATCCGGGTGCTCGGCTGGCGGACATACGACGGCTGGCTCTGGCTCGAGGGCTACCAACTCAACATCAAGGGCGATGCTGTCGCTCGACGGGCAATATTCGTGCAGCGGGCCGGCCTGCGATCCGGTGAGATGGCGGGGCAGCCGGCCAAGCCCGTCAGGTAGGGCAGAGGGCGACAGCGGGGCGAGGGCGACCAGGGGCTGAGGTTCGAAGGGAACACAATAATTGGCCTTATGTGACGCGTGAGCTACTGCAGGAGATCGGCGAGGTCGACCGCGCTGATGAGTTCGGCGAGCGCGGGCTCGGTGGCGAGGTTGAGCGGTTGCAGTTCTCCGGTACGTGGTCGGGGGTTCAGGAGCAATTCGCTGTTGGTGTCGTTCGCGTCGGCGCCGTTGCGTTGCCTGATCGACGGACGTACTGAACCCATGTCCCGGTTTCAGGTCAGAACGCTCGGGTGATATCGGTAACGCCGCGGCCACTCGCGAAGCCGGCGAGGCGTCGATGGTGAGTTCGTGGTGTCCGCGGCGCAAGTTCTGCATGAAGGCAAGTCCGGCGACGGTCACTGTGCTGTCTTGTCCGTTCGTAGCCTACGCATCGCTCTCTACCGCTGTTTGAGCTGGCTGGCATCAGCCTCGATCGGATTGTTCGCGCACTGCTCGACGTGGTGCCATGCGGGATCAGCGCGTCGAGCACGCCGGGAGAGACCGCCATTCGCGTCGGTGACCACCTTGCTGGGCGTCACCCTCGACGCAGACAACGCTCGTCGGAACAACCGCCGGGCGGCGCCGGCGTCTCGACGTGCCGAGACCAGCACGCCGATGACCCTGCCCCTCCTGGTCGACGGCCCGGTACACGTAGCGGTATACCCCGTTGACCTTGACGTAGGTTTCGTCGACGAACCACCTCTCACCCGGTGAGTGGCGGCTGAATCGGGCGGCGTCGGCCAGCATCGGGGTGAACCGCTACACCCACCGGTAGACCGTGACGCGGTCGACCTTGACGCCGCGTTCAACCAGCAGTTCCTCAACGTCACGGTAGGACAGGTTGAACCGCAAGTACCAGCGGACCGCGACAACGATCACCTCCAACGGGAACCAGAACCTGAACCGCCCCGGGTTCTGTGGAGACCTCAGCTGTTGACTACAACCACCTCGCGGGGCTGGTGTTGAGCGTAGAACGTCGATTCGTATTCGGTCGGTGGGCGTGGCCGATGGCTGAGTGCAGGCGCTGGTTGTTGTACCAGTCGACCCATTCGGCGGTGGCCAGTTCGATCTGGGCCAGGCTGCGCCACGGCCGGCGGGGTTTGATCAGTTCGGTCTTGTACAGGCCGATTGTGGATTCCATCAGCGCGTTGTCCAAGTTGTCGACGCTGCCGATGGAGGCATCGATACCGGCGGTGAGGAGGTGGGTGGTGAACCGGAACGAGGTGTACTGGCTGGCGGCGTCGCTGTGGTGCACCAGGCCCGCGCCGATGGGCTGCCCGGCGCGGGCGAACAGGCCCATGTCGAGGGCGGTCAGGACCAGCGGGGTGCGTTTGTTTATCGCTGCGGACCAGCCGACGGTCGCCCGGGAGTAGACGTCCACGACGAACGCGACGTAGACGACGCCGGACCAGGTGGCGACGTGCGTGAAGTCCGCGAACCAGCACCTGTTGGGCCGGGCTGCGGTGAAGACCCGGTTGAGCAGGTCGGCAGCCCGCTGATGCCCCGGGTCCGCCATGGTGGTGTGGATCTTTTTGCCGCGCACGACGCCGAACAGGCCAACATTACGCATCAACCGCTCGACCGTGCACCGAGCCGTCTGGTGACCTTGGCGGTGCAGCTCGTGCCAGACCTTGCGGGCTCCTCCGTAGACGCCGTAGTTCGCGGCGTGGATCCCGCGGACCAGTTCCGTCAGCTGCGCATCGCGCACCTGCCGCTTCGACGGCGGACGCTTCTTGGCCGTCCGTAGCCACTCGGGGTGGGGCGTGTCAGATGGTCTGTGTAACGAGATCAGCGTGAGCTGAAGGAGTACACAGATGACCGTGACTGGTGATCAGCGCGGGAGTGAACCGTCGCCGTCGTTGGCTCGTGCGGCGGTCGACGAGATGATCGATGCCGGTTTGCTCGATGAGGTGATGCGTCGGGTGGATGCCGGTGAGGTGGCGTTGACCGGTGAGGGAGGGTTCCTGCCGGAGATGCTCAAGGCGGTGCTGCAGCGTGGTCTGCAGGCGGAGTTGACGGGGCATCTGGGTTATGAGAAGGGTGATCCGGCTGGGCGGGGGTCGCCGAACTCGCGTAACGGCAGCACGCCGAAGACGGTGCTGACCGAGGTGGGTCCGGTGCCGTTGGAGGTGCCGCGGGATCGGGCGGGCACGTTCGAGCCGCGGCTGGTGGCCAAGGGGGTTCGTCGCGCCGGCGGCCTCGACGACATGATCATCTCGTTGTATGCGGGTGGGATGACGGTCCGCGACATCCAGCACCATCTGGCTCGCACGCTGGGCACCGAGCTGTCCCACGAGACGATCTCGAAGATCACCGACTCGGTTCTCGACGAGGTCAAGGCCTGGCAGTCGCGGCCTCTGGAGGAGATCTACCCGATCATCTACCTCGACGCGCTGGTGGTGAAGGTCCGTGACGGGCACCAGGTGCGCAACAAGGCCGCGCACATCGCGGTCGGTGTCGACCTCGACGGGGTGAAGCATGTGCTCGGGATCTGGGTGCAGGCCGCCGAAGGGGCGAAGTTCTGGGCCGGGGTCTGCGCCGAGCTGCGCAACCGAGGCATCCGCGACGTTCTGATCGTCTGCTGTGACGGGTTGACCGGCTTCGCTGAGGCGATCGAGGCGACCTGGCCGTTGAGCACCGTGCAAACCTGCACCGTGCATCTGATCCGCGCCGCGATGCGGTTCGTGTCCTACACCGACCGCAAGAAGGTCGCGACGGCCCTCAAACCGATC
>NZ_JBIVNT010000004.1:0-267185 GCF_044753725.1 Micromonospora sp. NPDC093243
TCGTCCTGAGCCAGGATCAAACTCTCCAACAAAAACTTGTCGAACAGCATCCTGACAACAAAAGTGTTGCCAAAGGAATCCCAACCAGCCAAACCCAAAGATTCGACCAGTCCGGGGTATAAATCATAATTGGCACTGGCTTATCAAGCACCCTGTTGAGTTCTCAAAGAACAACCACACACCGAACAGCAACCCCGCTTCACGGAGCGCCCCTCGGGGCAACCTCTCTAACCTACTCGGACCGACCCGCGTTGTCAATCTCGTTTCCGAGATGATCAACGAAGTGAGATCCGGACCCACGTCGACGCACGCCGAAGCTCGGCGGTCGTTGCTGTCGTGGGAAGCCGCAGACCGGCCGATCGCCGCTTCGCGGCTATCCGCCCGGCTCCTGCCGGCCTCAGAACTCTACCCGGTCGGTTTCGCGTTCGCAACCCCGTGTTTCCCGGAGTGTTCCGCACCGCCCGGTCTCAGCCTCGCTGGCGTTTCCGCCGCGAGCCTGGCGCCCGTTCTCGGCCGGTTTGTCCGGCCTCCCCCGTGCAGAGAGAAAGTTACGCGGACGGCCCGGAGAAGGCAAATCAACGGCGGTCACTGTGGCCCCTCCGCCGGTCCTGGCACCCCCACGACCGGCCCGACCCGATCGCCCGATGTGGATAGGGCGGCCGACAGCGCCGCGCGGATCGCCCGGGCGTGCCAGAGTGTCTGGCATGGATGACGTATCCCGGCCGCCGGCGATCCTCCTCGCCGAGGAAGCGCTGCTCGGGCTCCTCCTGCCGTTCTGGCAGCTGGTCATCGGCGCCTTCGTGCTCGTCGTCCTCGTCCTGTCGGTGGGCCGGTTGGCCCGACGCGGCCGGTCCCGGATGACCACCGCGCTGCTGGTCACCGCCGCGGCGATCGCCGGCTTCGCCCTGGTGGGCGTCCTGCTGCAGGGCTGACCCGGTGCCCGCTCGGCGCTGACGCCACCCGCCGATCACCCCGGAGCCGGCCCGGGCTCACCCGGTCCCGGCTCAGTGCTGACGCGACGGCCAGCTCGGCGCTGATCCGGCCGGTGCCGACCGACGGACGAATCAGAACCGCCGGTTGGCCAGGCTGGGCAGCTCGGCGCGGATGGTGGCGAGCCGGTCGAGATCCAGATCCGCGAAGGCGACACCGGGCTCGTCGGGCATCTGAGTGAGCACCGTCCCCCAGGGGTCGACCACCATGCTGCGACCGAAGCAGGTTCGCCCCGGGTCGTGGTCGCCGATCTGGCCGGCCGCCAGTACGTAGCACTGGTTCTCGATCGCCCGGGCGCGTAGCAGCACCTCCCAGTGGTCCCGGCCGGTATGCAGCATGAAGGCGGCCGGCACCACCAGCACGTGGGCTCCGCCTTCGGTGGCGAGCCGGCGGTAGAGCTCGGGAAAGCGCAGGTCGTAGCAGATCGACAGGCCGACCCGGACGCCCTCCACGGTGATCGTCACCGGCTGGTCCCCCGGGGCCACCGTCGCCGACTCCCGATAGGACACCCGACCGGGGATCTCCACGTCGTACAGGTGGATCTTGCGATAGCTCGCGGCCAGCGCGCCGGCGCGGTCGAAGACCAGCGAGGTGTTCCAGGTGTGCTCCGGATCCGGCCCGGCCTCGTGGAACGACCCGGCGACCACCCAGATCCCCAGTCGGCGGGCCACGGCCGCGAAGAACTGGCCCACCTCACCGTCGACCGGCTCCGGCGCGGGCGACCCCGCCGCGGGGCCCAGGTAGTCGACGTACTCGGGCAGGATCGCGAGGTCTGCGCCGCCGTCGGCGGCGCGCTCCAGCAACGACTCCGCGGCGGCGAGGTTCGCCTTGCGGTCGTCCCGGGCGTTGAGCTGACAGACGGCGACGCGCATGGAAATCAGCGTACGGGGGCGCGCGGCGCCCGGACAGCGTTGGCCATGGACCGCCGGCGTGTGGTCGGGTGGACGCCGCCAGCAGCCGGCCGCGGCCGGGACGGCCGGGCCCGCTGCACGGCGGTCAGGCCGACTTCTCCTCGCGGTCGCGGCGGGCACGCCGGCCGGTGAACTCGCGGGGCACGATCGTCGGGTTGACGTTCTCGAGGACCACCTCACGGGTGATCAGCACCCGGGCGGCGTCGGGGTTGCTCGGCACCTCGTACATCACGGAGAGCAGCACTTCCTCCATGATCGCGCGGAGCCCGCGGGCACCGGTGCCGCGCAGCATCGCCTGGTCGGCGATCGCCTCCAGCGCCGGCTCTTCGAACTCCAGCTCGACGCCGTCCAGCTCGAAGAGGCGCTGGTATTGCCGGACCAGCGCGTTGCGCGGCTCGGTGAGGATCCGCACCAGCGCCTCGCGGTCCAGGCTGCGCACGTTCGTGATCACCGGAAGCCGGCCGATGAATTCGGGGATCAGCCCGAACTTGAGCATGTCCTCCGGCATCACCTGGCTGAAGATGTCGTCGGTCGAGCGCTCGGAGACCGCCCGGAGCCGGGCGCCGAAGCCGGTGCCGCCGTGGCCCGTACGCGCCTCGATGATCTGGTCCAGGCCGGCGAAGGCGCCACCGCAGATGAACAGCACGTTGGTGGTGTCGATCTGGATGAACTCCTGGTGCGGGTGTTTCCGGCCGCCCTGCGGCGGCACGTTCGCCACGGTGCCTTCCAGCATCTTGAGCAGCGCCTGCTGCACACCCTCGCCGGAGACGTCCCGGGTGATCGACGGGTTCTCCGACTTGCGGGCGATCTTGTCGACCTCGTCGATGTAGATGATGCCGGTCTCGGCGCGCTTGATGTCGTAGTCGGCGGCCTGGATCAGCTTGAGGAGGATGTTCTCGACGTCCTCACCGACGTAGCCGGCCTCGGTGAGCGCGGTGGCGTCGGCGATCGCGAACGGGACGTTGAGCATCCGGGCCAGGGTCTGCGCCAGGTGGGTCTTGCCGCACCCGGTGGGGCCGAGCAAAAGGATGTTGGACTTGGCCAGCTCGACGGCGTCGCCGCCGGTGCCCGGCCCGCCGGCCGACTCGGCCTGGATCCGCTTGTAGTGGTTGTAGACCGCGACGGCGAGCGCCTTCTTGGCCTGGTCCTGCCCGACGACGTAGTTGTCGAGGAACTGGCAGATCTCCATCGGCTTGGGAAGCTCTTCCCACTTCACCTCGCCGGACTCGGCCAGCTCTTCTTCGATGATCTCGTTGCAGAGATCGATGCACTCGTCGCAGATGTAGACCCCGGGGCCTGCGATGAGCTTCTTGACCTGCTTCTGCGACTTGCCGCAGAACGAGCACTTGAGTAGGTCGCCGCCGTCACCGATCCGTGCCACCTACGTTCTCCCTGCACTCACCGGCCGGGGACCCGGCCATGACCTGCGGCGGCTGCGCCCCGCCCGTCTCGTTCACCCCGCCGGGCCGTCCCAGCGAAGCGGTACAGACCCGACGTTACCCGCTGGCGGAGGTTTCTCCGACCCCCAAAACGGGTGTGTCAGAGGTCGGCCGGGATCAACGCCCCGGCCGACCTCCGACCCGGTACCGGTCAGCTGGCCGCGTTGGCGGCCAGCAGGCCCTTCTTGCGGCTGGTCAGGATCGTGTCGACCAGCCCGTACTCGCGGGACTCCTCGGCCGTCATGATCTTGTCGCGGTCGATGTCCTTGCGAACCTTGTCGACCGGCTGGTTGCAGTGCCGGGAGAGCATCTCCTCCAGCTGGGTCCGCATCCGCAGGATCTCCCGGGCCTGGATCTCGATGTCCGAGCCCTGCCCGTAGCCGCCCTCGGTGGCCGGCTGGTGGATGATGATCCGCGAGTTCGGCAGCGCCATCCGCTTACCCGCCGTGCCGGCCGCGAGCAGCACCGCCGCGGCGCTGGCGGCCTGGCCGAGGCAGACGGTCTGGATGTCCGGCCGGACGTACTGCATGGTGTCGTAGATCGCCGTCATGGCGGTGAACGAACCACCCGGCGAGTTGATGTACATGATGATGTCGCGGTCCGGGTCGGTGCCCTCGAGCGTCAGCAGCTGGGCCATCACGTCGTTGGCCGACGCGTCGTCCACCTGGACGCCGAGGAAGATGATCCGGTCCTCGAAGAGCTTGTTGTACGGGTTGGACTCCTTGACCCCGTACGACGTGCGCTCGACGAACGACGGCAGCACGTAGCGGTTGTGCACGGCCGCGAACTGGGGCGGCAAACTCAGGTCGGTCATCGTCAGCTCCTCAGCTCAGGGTCCCGGCACCTTCCGGAACCTGGGTGGCTCCGGTGATGACCTTGTCGATGAAGCCGTAGTCCACGGCCTCCTGGGCGGTGAACCAACGGTCGCGGTCCGAGTCGGCCTCGATCTGCTCGGGAGCCTGACCGGTGTGGTGCGCGACCCGCTCCTGGAACATCCGCTTGGTGTAGAGCATCTGCTCCGCCTGGATCGCGATGTCGGCGGCGGTGCCGCCCACGCCGCCCGACGGCTGGTGCATCATGATCCGCGCGTGCGGCAGGGCGTAGCGCTTGCCCTTGGTGCCCGCGCAGAGCAGCAGCTGGCCCATCGAGGCGGCCATGCCCATCGCCACCGTCGAGACGTCGTTGTCGATGAACTGCATGGTGTCGTAGATCGCCATGCCGGAGTAGACCGAGCCACCCGGCGAGTTGATCCAGAGGTTGATGTCGCGGTCCGGGTCCTCCGCGGCGAGCAGCAGCAGCTGCGCGCAGATGCGGTTGGCGACCTGGTCGGTCACCTCGCTGCCCAGGAAGATGATCCGCTCCTTGAGCAACCGGTTGTAGACCGAGTCGTCGAGGTTGCCAATGTTGTCGCCACCTCGGGCATCGATCGCCCGGAGCGGCTTCGCTGGGATGTGCATGTCGGTCATGGCAGCCCTTCGCTCTCCGTACCGTCCTACCCGACCCTAACCGCTGGGCCGGGCAGCAGAGTCCCGGTCGTGGCACTGTTCGCTCTCAGCGCAGCCACCCTCGGGCCGTACCGAAAAAGGGTTGTGGCCGCCGCCCGCCGGAAGCGGCGGACGACGGCCTCACCCGACGATCAGTGCTCGTGGTTGTGCTCGGCCTCGTTGGCCGCGCGCAGCGCCTCGAGGGTGACCTCGTTGCCGGCGCTGTCCTTGATCGTGATCCGCTCCATCACCGAAGCGAGCGCCTTGCCGCGCCGGACGTCGCCGAAGACCGCGGCCGCCGCGCCCGAGCGCACCAGCTGGTCGTAGTACTGCTGCGGGGCCATCCCGGCGCGCTGGGCCCGGTGCACGATCTCGTGACCGAACTCGTCGTCGGAGACCTGGACGTCCTCGGCGTCGGCCAGGGTGTCCAGCAGCAGCTGGACCTTGACCCCCTCGGTCGCCGCCTCGGTCAGCTCGGCGTCGATCTGCTCCTCGGTCTTCTCCTCCGAGGCGAGGTAGTCCTCCAGGGTGGCGCCGATCCGCTCCAGCTGGTCGATCATGGCCTGCTTGCGGCTGTCGACCTCCTCGCGGACGACCCCCTCCGGCGCCGGCACCTCGGCGGCGGCGACCAGCTGCTCCAGGGCCTTGTCCCGGGCGGCGTAGATCTGCTCGACCTGCTTGCCCCGGCTGACCCGCTCGCGCAGGTCGTTGCGGAGCTCCTCGATCGTGTCGAACTCGCTCGCCATCTGGGCGAAGTCGTCGTCCAGCTCCGGCAGCTCCTTCTCCTTGACCGTGCGCACGGTCACCGCCACCTCGGCGTCCCGGCCGGCGAAGTCGCCGCCCACGAGCTGGGTGGTGAAGGTGGTGGTGTCGCCGGCCGCGAGGCCCACCACGGCCTCGTCCAGGCCCGGCAGGAGCTGCTTGCTGCCGACCTCGTGCGAGATGTTGCTCGCCGAGCCGCCCGGCACGTCCTCGCCGTCGACCGTGGCGTTCAGGTCGATCTGGACGTAGTCGCCCTCCTGGGCGGCGCGCTCGACGGTCTTCAGGGTGGCGAACCGCTCGCGCAGGTTCTTCACCTGCTCGTCGATCTCGCTCTCGTCGATCTGCAGCTCGTCCACGGTCACCTCGACGGTGGCCAGGTCGGGAAGGGTGATCTCCGGGCGGACGTCGACCTCGGCGGTGAAGTTGAGGGAGTCACCGTCGTTGAACTCGGTGATCTCGACCTCGGGGCGGCCGAGCGTCTTCAGGTCGTGCTCGCGGACGGCGGCCAGGATGTTCTCCGGGATGGCGTCCTGCACGGCCTCGTTGAGCACGGTGCCCCGGCCCACCCGCTGGTCGATGACGGCGGTCGGCACCTTGCCCCGACGGAAGCCGGGCACCTGGACCTGCGAACCGATCTCCCGGTACGCCTTCTTGAGGCTCGGCTCGAGCTCGACGAACGGCACCTCGATGGCGAGCCGAACGCGCGTCGGGCTCAGAGTCTCGACGGTGCTCTTCACAGGCGTACTCCTTGACGGATCTCAGTTGAGTCTGGGCGTGATTCAGCCCATCGAGTGTAGGCGAGCCGGTCGGGCGCTCCGGCAGCGCCCGGGGACCGCACGGGAAAAATCGGCGGCGCCCCGGACGACCCGGCTGCGGACGACAGTCGGGGTGGCGGGATTTGAACCCACGGCCCCTCGCTCCCAAAGCGAGTGCGCTACCAAGCTGCGCCACACCCCGTGGCGACGAGAAGTGTATGCCGTCGCACCCCGGCCCGGGCCCCGGGGCACCACCAACCCGACACATCGCCCGCTTTCCCCCGCCGCTCGCGGCCCCCGCGCGCCTGGGCGGTTGGAGGCCGCAACTTCCGGGATGTTGTGGCCTCCCCCGCCTCTCCAGGCGACAACATCCCGGAAGCTGTGTAGATCTTGGCGGGCGGCGCGGCGCGCGGGGGACACGACTGCGTGCGGAGCGAGGGCATTGGGTACGCTGTCCGCGTCCCGGGTGTGTCGGGGCGTACGCGGGCGTAGCTCAATGGCAGAGCTTCAGTCTTCCAAACTGACGGTGCGGGTTCGATTCCCGTCGCCCGCTCCACCGAAGAAGGCCCAGGTAGACCGCGACACCTGGGCCGTTCCGTTCCGCCGGGTCTGAATCTTGACTTGCGTTCAGCGGTACGCCGAAATCAGCGAGTCGACTGCCGCATGATCCAGGTGGGCAGGGGCTCCGTGAAGGCGTGCACCACCTCCCAGCCGGCGCGGCGGTACACCTCGACGTTGTCGGGGTTGCTGGTCTCCAGGATCGCCGGCAGGCCGTCCGCGGCGGCACGGTCCAGTCCCATCTTCATGACGGCGTGGCCCCACCGGCGACCGGCGTTGTCCGGGTGCGTACCCAACACACCGAGGTACCAGAACGGCCCGGCCGGCAGTGCGGAGTGCACCGCCTCGTCGTAGCCGCGGACGCGGGCCAACACGTCGGCGGGAAGGTGGGCGGCGAGATCGTCGTTCGGCCACTCGTTCTCGGCGGCGGGGGGTTCCCAGATCGCGACCGACGCGCCGTGCTCGATCGTCCAGATCGTTCCCTTGTGCACCCGCTTGTCGAAGAGGTGCCCGAAGAAGGCGGCGGCGTAGAGCGGATAGGTCGCCTCGT
Source organism: Micromonospora sp. NPDC093243 (assembly GCF_044753725.1). Taxonomy (NCBI): domain Bacteria; kingdom Bacillati; phylum Actinomycetota; class Actinomycetes; order Micromonosporales; family Micromonosporaceae; genus Micromonospora; species Micromonospora sp. NPDC093243. The sequence continues at coordinate 7,450 of NZ_JBIVNT010000004.1, forward strand.
CGGGGAAGAGGTAGCGCAGGACGGCATCCTTGGTGAAGGCGGCGACCAGCGAGGTGATGACCTGTGCACGGTCTTCCGGGGTGGCGACGGTGATCTCGGGCGCTGTCACAGCGGGAACCTATCTCAGGCCGTCGCACCGCCAGGAGCACCCGGCGAGCCGGGGTCAGCCCCATCGCCTTCATAGTGGCCCAGGTCGCGGGCAAGTTCGCCGACCAGCGCCGTGGGCCGGCGCCGTAGCCACCACCGGTCGGTCACGCCGAACGGCCAGAAGGCCGCACCGTCGTCGACGGTCACCTCGCGAAACTTCTCGTCCAGCTCATCCACGATGCCTTGCCAGTTCGCCCGCACGGGCTCGGTGAGCAACGGCAGCGCCTGTTCGATCCATTCGCGGCAGGACAGGTCGTTGCGGTACTCGTCCACACCCCAGTCATAGCCGGCACGGATCTCCTCGATCAGTCCCGACCACCCGTCCACCGCCTGCGGAAGGCTGCGGACCGTTCGCCAGCCCCTTTCGCGCAGCGCTTCCCCCACGCGTAAGGCGGATTGGTAGTCCTCGCGGCTGAGGTTCTGACTCTCCACCTGCCCCATCATGCCTCCGCCGGTCACGGGTCCAGCTTGGTCTCCCTCAGCCAGCTCAGGAACGCCCCCATTCGCTCGTCGCTCCATCGTTGGCGTCCCGAGGGCCAGCCGTACCACCGGCCTTCGGCAATTTCGAAGCGCCACCGCATCAGCAGTCCCGGGCGGTAGGGAGTCAGCTTGTAGCCCCACTGCGTCGCGCGCGATTCAGCTTCGCTGACCAGTTCGTCGAACTCGTTCGGGGTCAGACCGAGTTCTCGGACGGTGGTGGTGAGGATCGCCGTCTGGGCCAGCACCCGGTGGGCAGGGGCAATGTCGTTGTCCGTCCCCCCGGCGTCCAGCTCGCTGAAGATCACACGCGACACCTCGTCGGCCGTGAGGCCGGCGGTACCCCTTGGCCGGCTTCGCGCCGCAAGCTCAGCGAACTGGCGAATCTCGGCCGGGCCGCAACAGTACTGGCCCAGCCGGGAGATCACGCCGCGGCACACGGCCTCGAACGTCGCCGCCAAGGCGGTCTTGTCCCGCGTCCTGGATCCCAAGCGGCGCAACACGGAGCGAGCGCCGAGCAGGTACGCGTGCCAGACATGACCCTCCAGCGTCGTCAAGCCGCTGGCCCTCTTCGTCGGCACGCCCGCACCGTACAAGTCAGGCGCCACAGCCGAGCCGACAACGCGAGGCCCTCAGCGGACGCGCCGGCCGGCGAATAATCGGCTGCTCCGCCCCGTCGGCGCGGGCGAGAATCCGCGCATGTCCCAGGCCACGCTGCGAACCAGCCGGATCCACCTCGTCCCGCTCTCCGACGAGCACCTAGACGACGAGGTCGAGCTCGACGCCGACCCTGAGGTGATGCGCTACCTCGGCCCGGCGCGTACCCGTGCGGAGGTGCAGGCCCTGCACCGGCGGCGGCTCGCGGCCGCGCAGCAGGTGCCCGGTCTGGGTTTCTGGGCCGGTCTCGTCGACGGGGCGTTCGTCGGTTGGTGGATCCTCGAACCGCCGGAGCGCGCCGACCAGGGCCCGATCGAGGGGCAGGCCGAACTCGGCTACCGGCTGCTGCGCCGGTACTGGCGCCGGGGCCTGGCCAGCGAGGGGGCCCGCGAGTTGGTCCGGCACGGCTTCGAGGATCTCGGCCTGACCCGGATCTTCGCCGAGACCATGACGGTCAACACCCCGTCGCGAGCCACCATGGCCTCGGTCGGGCTGCGGTACGTCCGCACGTTCCACCTCGACTTCGACGACCCGCTGCCGGGCACCGAACTCGGCGAGGTCGAGTACGCGCTGACCCGGCAGGAGTGGCTCGCCCACCGGGCGGAGGCCGTCGACCGCCCCTGACGCCGATGGCCGCCGACGACCGCGGCCGCGGTCGTCGGCCGCAACGTCGATCAGGCGTGGTCGTTGGGGGCCGGACCGGTGCCGATGCTCAGCCGGTAGATCCAGGCCGGGTACCGCACCCGCTGAGCACCGCCGGCCAGGCCCGGCGTCCGGTGCAGCTGCGCGGCGGGCAGCCAGAGATCGCCCCCGGCGTCGACCCACATGGCATCCACCCAGACCAGCCGGGGATCGGCGATCAGCGTCGTCACCGCGCGTTCCGGCGAGATGGCGAGGATCCGCCGCCGTTCGACGTCACTCAGGTAGATCGTGCCGGCCGCGTCGATCGCGGTGCCGCCGGTCGTCGGGGTGTCCAGCCAGGGCTCGACCTGCGCGGCCACCGTCTCGGGGGCGATCGTCGGGTCGTCCAGCCAGCGGGTCTCGATCCGGGACAGGCCGCCGGAGGCCGGCTGGTAGTAGAGGTACCGCCCGTCCGGCGACACCTCCAGTTGATCGGCGTGCAGGACGACCTCGGCGCCGTCCGGGCCGTGCAGCACCTCGCCGTCGGCGATCAACCGTCGGCCCACCGTGCTCGGGTGTCCGTCGAGCACCCGGCGGGCCGCGCCGGTCGCCAGGTCGAGCACGATCAGCCCCGGCGCCCCGGCGTCGGTCAGGTAGCCGGTGCCGCCGTTGAAACGGACGTCGTCGACGTAGCTGCTCTCGACGACCGCGGCGGTGAGTTCGTAGATCCGCGTCACCTGCCCGGTTGCCGGGTCCGCGACGATCAGCCGGGCACCGCCGGGCACCTGCGGCTGACCGGGCCCCGGCGCGCCCGAGTCGATGATCCACAGGCGCGCGTCCGGCCCGGCCCGCAGGCCGTTGACGTTGACGTACGCCCCGTCGCCGTGGGCCGCGTTCCAGGACGCGTCCGGCCAGGGCTCCCGCCGGCCGTCCGGGAGCGCCTCGGCGACCTTCACTCCCGGCTCATCAGCGCCGGGGAAGCTCAGGAAGACCCGTCCGCCGACGGTGGTGACGCCGGTGCAGACCCGGTCGTTGGCGAGCACCGGCGTCAGGCGCGGGTCTTCCCGGGTGGGCAGGGCGGACATGGCGGACATGGCGCTCCTTCGCGACTACCGGGTCGGTGACGGCAGCGCGCGTTCCCCGGCCCCACCCTTCGAAACGCCGCCACCGGAAGCCAACTGCTTGACAGTTGTCGATCTGTGCACTGGTGTGGGTAGCACCCGTGACATCGATGTCCGTCAGGAGGGCACATGATCGTCCGACGACGGTGGACGGCTGCCGCCACCACAGCGATCCTGCTCAGCGCGGTGCTGTCCCATCCCGGCTCCGGCGCGGCCGCGCCAGCCGCACCACCACCCACGGTCACCCTGGCCAGCGGCGAGACCGCGGTGATCCGGGTCCAGCTGCGCGACCAGGCGCAGCTCGACCAGCTCGTCGCCCGCGGCGCCGACCTCGCCAACCGGCCCCGCTCCGCGGACGGGCGGATCCTCGCCGACCTGGTGCTGAGCGGCGCACAGCTCGCCGAGCTGACCGCGCAGGGCGCCACCGCACTGCGGGTGGTGCAGCGCGAGGGCGACGGCGCCCGACACCTGGCGGAGAGCGTCCGCGCCGCGCAGCAGCGCACCGCCGCCGGCCTGCGGGCTCCGACCGCCGGGCAGCGTACGGCCGGCGCCGCGGCGGCCGTGGACACCCTGCACTTCCTTCAGGCGTATTGGTGGAGCACCGGGGGCCAGACCTTCGTGCAGACCCAGGTGGCGACGACCGCCACCGACGACCCGGACGTGGAGATCACGGTCAACTGGCGTACCGCCGACGGGGCGACGGGGTCCTTCCCGCTGTTCCGGTTCGAGGACTCCGGCGAGTACCAGTACCACTACGCGCTCCCCCAGCCGGTGCCGAACCGGCCGGTGCAGGTGACCGCGACGTCCAGCCTCGGCGGGGTCAGCCGGGTCGTCACCCCGGCGCCCTGGCCGAGCGCCACCCCGCCGCCGCTTCCCGCCGGCTACCAGAAGGACTTCATCGACGCCTACCTCACCCCGGTCGACATCCAGGCCCGGATCAAGCGGCTCGCCCGCCAGTACCCGGGGCTGGTCGACGTGATCGACCTTCCGCACCGCACTCAGGGCTACCGGCGGACCGCGGTGGCGTACCTCGGCGACCCGGCCGCCGCGGCCGTCGTGGTCGAGTCGGTGCGCTTCGGCGACCAGGGCATGAACGGCGTCCAGGTGCGTACCGTCGACCCGGGTCGACCGGGTCGCGCCCTGACGGTCGGTTACCGGGACCGGGTCCTGACCGTCTCGCTGGCCACCGACGGAGCCGGCAAGATCACCAGCAGCACCGACGACGTCGCCGCCGCGATCAGCAGCCGGTTCCCGAACCGGTTCCGGGCCTTCGTCGAGGAGGGCTCGGCCGGCCTGCCGATGCCGGTCGTCAGCCCGGTCCGGCTGGACGACGGGCTACAGGGCGCGGAGGTGCCGACCCGGGCGTGGACCGTGCAGGCGCTGCGCATCGGCGTGCACCGGGACGGTTCCCGGGTCGGCGTGCTGGCGTACTCCCAGGAGCACGCGCGGGAGTGGGCGACGCCGCTGGTCACGCTGGAGTTCGCGGAGCGGATGCTGGCCAACGCCCACACCGATCCGGCCACCCGGGAGCTGCTGGAGCAGGTGGACATCTTCGTCATCCCGACGGTGAACCCGGACGGCGCGAACTACTCCTTCCACGACTACAACTTCCAGCGCAAGAACCTGGTCAACCACTGCGCGGGCGCCAACCGTGACCCGCGCTACCGCGACTCGTGGGGCGTGGACCTGAACCGCAACTACACCGTCGGCTCGCACTTCGACGGGTACGTGGGCGCGAGCAGCAACTGCCTCTCCGGCACCTACGCCGGGACCAGTGAGCTCTCCGAGGCGGAGAGCCGCAACGTGATCGCGCTCGCCCAGGCGCACTCGAACATCCGGTTCGCGATGAACGTGCACTCCTACGGCGGGTACTTCATGTGGCCGCCGGGGGCGTACCGGGCCGACGGGCGGGTCACGCTGCCCCGGCCGTCGATCGACGAGTCGACGCTCTTCCTGAACAGCGCCCGGCGGATCGTCGGCGCCATCGCCCAGGAGCGCGGCACGGTCACCTGGCCGTCGCAGACCGGACCGGTCGCGGACGTGCTCTACTCGGCCGCCGGCAACTCGGCGGACCAGCTCTACTACGAGCTCGGCATCTTCGCCTGGGACTTCGAGGTGGGCAACGACCGCTGGAACCCGGTCACCGCCGAGTGGGAGGGCGTCGGCTTCCAGCCGCCGTTCGAGGAGGCGCACGGCGAATCCCAGGAGTACGCCGGCGGTCTGGTGGAGATGGTCCGGGTCGCCCGCGACTGGGCCGCCGCGCAGGCCGCCGGCTGACCGCCCGTGACCCGGCCGCCCGATCGGCGGCCGGGTCACCGCCACCGGTCACCCGCCGGCCGTTCCGGCGGGTGACCGGTCCGGGGACGTCCGTTTTGCGCCGAGGCGACCCGGGTACGGGCATCGGCATGGACACGAACAGCACAGCGCACCTGGTCGGCGGGCCTCGGGACGGCAGCACCCACGACGCGGGCGGTGCCGCCCTCGTGGAGCTGGAGATCGACGGCTTGTTCCATCGCTACATCCGGACCACGAAGCAGCACGGCGAGGGCGGGACGATCTACAACTACGACGGCGTGGTCGCGCCGGACGGCGGCGAGCCGGGCGTGGAGGACCCGGCCGCCCGGGTCGCCTCGCCGCGGGCCGACGCCGAGGGGCACGGCGGCACGCACTGACCGCCGGAGGGTCGCAACCGGACCGGCCGGCCGCGGATGAACCGCGGCCGGCCGGGTAAGCAGCCCGGCCTGGTGGAGAACGACCGGCGTCGCGGCCGTACCCGCGACCGGGCGCGCGGGCGGGCGGCGGTGGCCGGCCCGCCCGGGCGTACCGCCGTCAGCGGCCGGTGATCCAGTTCCAGGCCGACATGACCCACTCGGTCTGCTGGAGCCAGGCGACCCCCAGGCCGGCCAGGAAGACCGCGGTGACCAGGTGCGCGCCCCGGGCGCTGCGCCGGACCCGACCCAGCTGCCGCTCGAGGACCACCCGCCCGATCAGCCGGGAGAGCGCGAAGAGCCCGACCGCGACCAGCAGGCTCAACACGAGGATCAGCAGCGGCGCGGTCAGGTCGCCCTGCCCGGAGATCGCCCAGATCCCCCAGCAGACGAAGGCGAAGAGCCCGCCCGCGGCGCTCCACTCGCCGCCGCGGCGCAGCTGGGCCAGGTGCCAGCTCATCGGCCGGCGCGGTGTCGGCCCCTCCGGCCAGCCGGTCCCGGTGGGCTCCTGCCCGACCACGGGGAAGGGCTCGGTACGCGGCGTCCGCGGCTGCCCGACCGGGGCGACGCCCCGGCGGAACCCGTCCCGCTGCGGTGGCACCCCGACACCGGGCTGCGGCGGCACCTCGACGGTCCGCTCCGCCCAGGGCTGTGTCTGGTCCGCCATCTCTCGTTCCTCCCCCTGACCGACGGCACCACCGTCCGCCGTCTGTTTCCGAGGGTAGCCACCCGGCAAATCGGTCGCCGAGTCCGGCACCGGCCCGAGCGGTGCCGCCGACGCGCGGCGGCGACGGGGGTACGGTCGGCTGATGGGTGATGCGGAGCGACGGCGACGGCGGCTGCGGCACCACGCCGAGGGCGATCCGGCGGCCCGGGGCACCGACGGGCACTCGGTCAGCACGGCCGGGGTGCACGACGGGGCCGAGCCGCCCCGACGCCGCGGGCCGGTCGGCGACGACCGGGACGGCGAACGCGGGCTGCGTGGCCTGGTCGGCTCGGGGTCGTCGCAGGTGGGGCTGAGCGCCGCCCTGCGCGCCCGGGACGCCGCCCGGCCCGACGAGGAGGACCTCGCCGCGGCCGAGGCCCGGGTGGTGGTGGTCCGGCGCAACTGGGTGCCCCGCGAGGACCTGCCCCGCTCGCCGCGCTGACCCCCGCCCGGCACTCCCGAGGCGGGTGGCGGGGGTCAGCCGGCGGCCGTCACGGCAGCGGCGGAAGCTCCCGGGACTGCTCGTACGCGGCGACCTGGGCGATCCGCCGCGCGTGCCGCTCGTTGCCGGAGAACGGCGTGTCGAGGAACGCCTCGACGATGCCGGTCGCCTCGTCCAGGGTGTGCTGGCGGGCGCCGACGGCGACGACGTTGGCGTCGTTGTGCTGACGGGAGAGCTGGGCGGTCTCGATGTTCCAGGCCAGCGCCGCCCGCACGCCCTCGATCTTGTTGGCGGCAATCTGCTCCCCGTTGCCGGAGCCGCCGATGACCACACCGAGGCTGCCCGCATCGGCCACCACCCGGTCGCCGGTGTGCAGGCAGAAGGTCGGGTAGTCGTCGTCGGGGTCGAACCCGTGCGGCCCGACGTCCACCACCTCGTACCCCTGCTTGGCCAGGTAGTTGGCCAGGTGCACCTTCAGCTCGTAACCGGCGTGGTCGGATCCCAGGTAGACGCGCATACCGCGCAGTCTTTCAGGCCGCCGACGGCGGCGCCGCGCGGGCGGCGCCACCGAGGCGGATTGGTCACAGCTCAGCGGGCGAGCTCGGCCACCACCAGGCCGCCGCGCGCCTTCGGGGTGAACCAGGTGCTCTTGCGCGGCATCTTCTCCCGGGCCAGGTTCACCGCGACGAAGTCGTCCACGGTCACCGGGGCGATCAGGATGGCCAGCTCGGCCCGGCCGGCGTCGACCTCACCGGTCAGCCAGCTCGCCGGGTAGTCGCCGCCGACGTAGGTGATCCGCTTGTCGCCCGGGTCGAGACCGAGGGCGTCGCGCAGCAGCAGCCGCTCGACCAGGGCGTGGTCGAGGTTCTCCAGCCGGTCGCCGTCGACGTTCGGCAGCGTCACCGCGTACCCCTGGCCCGCCAGGCGGAGGTGGACGGTGCCGCCGGCCGCCGGGACCTCGACCGGGCCGTCGATCCCGGTGATCGCCGCGCCCGCCGCGCGGAGCCGGTCGAGCAGCTCCGGCCCGGTGGTGGTCAACTCGCTGACCAGCCGGTTGTACGGCTGGATCGCCACCGACCGGGGCGTGGTGACCACTGCCAGGAAGCGCGGCAGCCCACCGGTCTGCGCGGCGAGGCTGCGGTGGTTGCCGTCGGCGACCACCAGCTCACCGCCGCCGGCCAACGCGGTCAGTTCGTCCTGTCGCGGGCCGGGGCCGAGCAACCAGATCGCGTGGGTCCGACCGGCCTGGTCGGTGTCGGTGGCGGCGGGCACGCCGGCCGACTCGGCGGCCGCGGCGAGAGCCTCGTGCAGCTCCTCGCCGCGCCCGGTCTGCAGCAGCAGCACCGGCGAGAGCAGGTGCCCGAGCGACTCGGCGAGGGCGACCCGCTCGCGCACCTTGGCGATGAAGACGTCCTCGTTGCGGATCACCAGGCCGGGCTCGTCGGCCCGGGTGGAGATCTGGTCGGTGTCCACCATCGCGAAGAGTCCGTAGGCCGGCTCCTCACCCGGGGCGCTGATCCGGTAGAGCACCACCACCTGCTCGGCGGGGGTGTAGCTGCCGTCGGCCTTCGCCTCGGCGAGCCGGGCGACCGCGTCGGGCAGCGCGTCGAGGAAGGACTTGCCGACGCTCTCCGGCGCCCGGTGCGGCATCTCGATGCCGAGGGCGCTGTGCGGGTTCCCCTCGATGATCGCGGTGATCTCCGCGTCGTCGGCGAACTCGTCGTAGTTCTGCGCGCCGGTGCCGCCAGTGGTGATCCAGGCCCGGTTGATCGGGTGCACGACCGTCATGACCGCTGACGCTACCGTCGCCCGCGCCGACCCGGACGCGGACCCGGGGCGGCGTCCACCAGATGAAAGGGGCGGGCCGGCCGGAGGTCCGGCACGGTCAGCCGGCGTGCTCGGCCGAGCGGCGGTGCCGGCCGGTGTTCACCGGACCACCGGCCGGGCCACGACCGGCCGGGGTGGGCAGCGTCCGCCGGGCCGGGTTGCCGGCGCCGGGCGGGGCCGAGCGGGCCGGGCCGGGCGCGGGCTGGGCCGACCGGGCCGCGTTGGCGACGCCGGGCGGGGCCGGCCGGGCCGGCTCGGTGGCGGTGGACGGGGGCAGCCGGAAGGTCGGATCGGCGGTTCCGGGCGGGGTCAGCCGGGACGTCGGCGCCACCCGGGCCACGCCCACCACGATCGGCGGGGCGAGCAGGTCGGCCACGTCCGCGGGCAGGTCGGGTCGGAGCGCGGGCCAACGGGAGTCGTCGACCGACCAGTACGCCGGGGTGTCGGCCGCCTCCTCCCGGTTGAGCAGATCTTCACCGGGGGTGCGGCGGTGCTTCGCCATCGGGATGCCTCCACGAGCTGCAGGTTGCGGGTTGCGAATCGCTGCGGCGGACATCGGGCCAAACGAGGTCGAAGCGGAGCGGTGACGGGGGTTAATCACGCCGTCACGGGTGTTGACCGGCCCCGACGCTGGGTCGGGGCCGGTCAGTGGGTCTGTCGATCGGTGGGCCGGTGGGTCAGTCGAAGATCGGTCCGAGCTCACGGCTGCGCTTGAGCTCGAAGAAGCCGGGCGTGCCGGCGACCAGCAGCACGCCGTCCCAGAGCCGACCGGCGGCCTCACCCTTCGGAGCGGGGGTGATCACCGGACCGAAGAACGCGACCGGGCTGCCGTCCGGGCCGGGTGCGTGGATGACCGGGGTGCCGACGTCCTGGCCGACCGGGCGCATGCCGGCCTCGTGGCTGGCCCGCAGCGCCTCGTCGTAGTCGGTGCTGTCGGCGGCCGCGGCCAGCGCCGGGTCCAGGCCGGCGTCGGTCAGCGCGGCGGCGTAGAGCTCCGGCCCCCGTTCCTCCTTGCCGAGGTGGATCCGGGTGCCGAACGCGGTGTAGAGCTTGCGGAGCACGTCGGCGCCGTACCGCTGCTCGGCGGCGATGCAGACGCGCACCGGGCCCCAGGCGGTGCTGAGGAAGGTCTTGTAGTCCTCGGGCAGCTCGTCGCGGCCCTCGTTGAGCACGGACAGGCTCATCACGTGGAAGCGGATGTCCACGTCACGGACCTGCTCGACCTCGAGCAGCCAGCGGGACGTGATCCACGCCCAGGGGCAGGCCGGGTCGAACCACATGTCGGCGGTGACACGATCGGTCACGGTGAGGTTCCCTTCGCGACGGGTGACGCCACGCCTGCGGCGTCCAACCCCGATCTTCACCCCGGAAACCGTCGATCGACAGCGGAATGAGAGCGTGACCTCGGCCACCGCGGGGTGCCGGTGCATGGAAGACTCGGTTCCGGGCCGACCGCCACGAGCGGCCGGCGGACGACGCCGCCGCGGCGTACGGCGAGAGTGGGATGGAGACGAACAGTGCCGGGAGTGCGCAACCTGACGCAGGTCGAGGCGACCGAGCGGGCCCGTCTGCTCGAGGTGACCGGGTACGAGATCAGTCTGGACCTGTCGACCGCGGTGCAGGCGGCCGACGGCCGCACGTTCCGCTCCACCACCGAGGTGCGGTTCCGCTGTGCCGAGCCGGGCGCGAGCACCTTCATCGAGGTGGCCGCCGAGTCGGTGCGCTCGGCGACGCTGAACGGCTCGCCGGTGGACCTCGCCGACTGGTCGGCCGAGAAGGGGCTCGTGCTCTCCGGGCTGGACAGTGAGAACACGCTGGTGGTCGACGCCGACTTCGGCTACTCGAACAGCGGCCAGGGCCTGCACCGCACGGTCGACCCGGTCGACGGCGAGACCTACCTCTACAGCCAGTTCGAGACGGCCGACGCGCAGCGGGTGTTCGCCTGCTTCGACCAGCCCGACCTGAAGAGCGTCTACACCTGGCGGGCCACCGTGCCGGAGCACTGGCGCGTGGTGTCCAACATGCCGGTGGAGCGCGAGGAGCCCGCCGGCGAGGGTCTGAAGCTCGTCCACTTCGTCGAGTCGGCCCGGATGAGCACCTACATCACCGCGCTGTGCGCGGGGCCCTACCACGAGGTGCGCGACAGCCACGACGGCATCGACCTGGGCGTCTTCTGCCGGGCCTCGATGGCCCAGTACCTGGACGCGGACGACCTCTTCCTCATCACCAAGCAGGGCTTCGACTTCTTCCACGAGAAGTTCGGGGTGCGCTACCCGCTGCCGAAGTACGACCAGCTCTGGGTGCCCGACTTCAACGCCGGCGCGATGGAGAACTTCGGCTGCGTGACGCACGCCGAGTCGCACTACATCTTCCGCTCGCAGGTCACTGACTTCGAGTACGAGCAGCGGGCCAACACGATCCTGCACGAGCTGGCCCACATGTGGTTCGGTGACCTGGTCACCATGCGCTGGTGGAACGACCTGTGGCTGAACGAGTCGTTCGCCGAGTGGGCCAGCCACTGGTGCAACACCCACGCGACCCGGTTCGGCGACGCGTGGACGACCTTCCTGTCGATCCGCAAGAACTGGGGCTACCGCCAGGACCAGCTCTCCTCCACCCACCCGGTCTACTGCGAGATGCCGGACCTGGAGGCCGTCGAGGTCAACTTCGACGGCATCACGTACGCCAAGGGCGCGAGCGTGCTCAAGCAGCTGGTCGCGTACGTCGGCGAGGAGCCGTTCGTGGCCGGCCTGCGGGCCTACTTCGGCAAGCACGCGTGGGGCAACGCCACCTTCGACGACCTGCTCTCCGAGTTGGAGGCGGCCTCCGGACGGGAGCTGCGCAAGTTCGCCGCCCAGTGGCTGGAGACCGCGCAGGTCAACACGCTGCGTCCGGAGGTGACGATCGGCCCGGACGGCAACTACCAGCAGGTGGTGGTCCGGCAGGAGGCGCCGGGCGGCTACCCGACGCTGCGCACCCACCGGATCGGCGTCGGCCTCTACGACCTGACCGACGGGCGGCTGGTCCGCCGGGAGCGCTACGAGGTGGACGTCGCCGGAGAGCGCACCGAGGTGACCGACCTGTCCGGCGTTCCCGCGGCCGACGTGCTGCTGCTCAACGACGACGACCTCACCTACGCCAAGCTGCGGCTGGACGAGCGGTCGATGTCCACGGTGGTGCAGCACATCGGCGGCTTCGAGTCGTCGCTGGCCCGGGCGCTCTGCTGGACCGCGGCGTGGGACATGATCCGCGACGCCGAGCTCTCCGCCCGGGACTACGTGGCGCTGGTGCTGGCCGGGCTGCCCGCGGAGTCCGACATCAACCTGGTCACCGCCACGCTGCGGCAGGCCACCACGACGCTCACCCTCTACGCCGACCCGGCCTGGGCGCCGATCGGCTGGGCCGATCTGGCCCGCACCGCGAAGACCGCGCTCGCCGCCGCCGAGCCGGGCAGCGGTTTCCAGCTCGCCTGGGCTCGGGCGTACGCCTCGGCGGCCCGCTCCAGCGAGGATCTGTCCACGCTGCGTGGCTGGCTCGACGGCAACCAGGTGCCGGCCGGGCTGACCATCGACACCGAGCTGCGCTGGGGGGTGCTCGGCGCGCTGGTGGCAAACGGGGCGGCCGGGCCGGCCGACGTGGAGGCCGAGCTGGCCAACGACCGGACGGCGAGCGGCGAGCGGGAGGCCGCGTACGTGCACGCGCTGGCGCCGACCGCGGAGAACAAGGCCGCCGTCTGGGCCCAGCTGACCGGCCCGGAGGCGTTGCCGAACTGGCGGCACCGGGCGCTGTTGCAGGGCTTCGTGCATCCCACCCAGGTCGAGCTGGTCACGCCCTACCGGGAGAAGTACTTCGCCGCGGTCGCCCAGGTGTGGGCCAGCCGGGACAGCGAGCCGGCGCAGGAGTTCGCCCAGCTCGCCTACCCCGCCTACCAGGTGGACGACGACACGGTGGCGGCCACGGACGCCTGGCTGGCCGAGGAGGGGCACCCGGCCCCGCTGCGGCGGCTGGTGGCGGAGGGGCGCGACGGCGTCGTCCGCGCCCTGCGTGCCCGGGCGAAGGACGCCGCGCAGAACGCCTGATCGGCAGTGACCGGCCCGGGGCCGGCGAGGGTGCGAGCCCTCGCCGGCCCCGGGCCGTTGTCGGCGCCACTCTGCCTGCCGCGAGCGCCCCTCATCCAATTCGTGCGCACCAGCACCGGGCACGAAAAAGCCCGGCCCGCGAGTGCGCGGGCCGGGCTTCGTCGTAGGGAGTGGGTCAGCCCTTGCCGGCGTGGCTGGCCAACTGGTCGAGGCCGTTGATGATGCCGCCGGCCAGGTCGCCCCCGCTGAACGCGCCGACCATGGAGAGCGCGGCGAGCTTGGCGTACGTGTCGGGGATGCGCTTGCGCGCGTGCCGGCCGGTGACGATCTCCAGCTGCCGCTGGTTGGGCGACACCGCGATCAGCACCGACTTGTCCGGGTCGGCGAGCTGGCGGTGCAGCCGCTCGGCGTGCTCCCGGATCGGCTCGTCGAGACCGCCGACGAAGATCGAGAAGACCAGGCCGGTGCCGTGGTCGGCCAGGCGGAGCGCCTCGTCGATGCGCAGCAGCTGCCGGGTCGAGAAGGGGCCGTCCGACATCTCCGGCGGGTTGCCGGTAGCGGCCTGCGTCTCACCAACGGTCACTTGCGCCTCCGGTTCCACTGGCCGGGGCCTCCCGGTCAGCCTGTTCCTGCTTGCGACTGGACAGCGCGGGCGCCTGCGCGCCCGCTGCCAGGGCGGTGCCGGCCGAGTCGGCCAGCTGCTCCGGACGGGCCAGGAACCAGACCGGAGTGAAGTCGAAGGGTCGGCCCGGCCGGTAGCGCTTCGCGCTGCCGCCCCCACCGCGGCCGCGGCTACTGGCGTACGCCAGGCCGCCGATCACCAGTACGGCGGCCGCCGGGATGCCGACGAAGACCAGCAACGTGTCGGTAACAGACAATCCCAACGCCCCCAGGCGGAAGAAGAGACCTTAAGCATCCAGGTCGGGTGGACATGTCAACGCGTCGACCGCCCGACCCCGCTGCCATTCACGTTAGCGGAGTCGACGGCCCGCCAGATTGCGGGGTGGTGATCCCATCCGCCACTGAAGTGCTCCAGTTGCGCAGCCGTGGCGATCAAACGCGCGTCGTCACCGTACCGGCCGGTCAGGAGGGCTCCCACCGGCAGCCCCGCCGCCGTGGCCGCGACCGGCAGCGAGACGGACGGTTCGCCGCTGACGTTGAAGATGGCGCAGTACGGCGAGAACCGGCGTTGCCGGTCGAAATCGGCCGCCGGATCGCCGCCGGCGGTGAACCAGCCGACCGGCGCCTGCGGGGCGGCGAGGGTGGGGCAGAGCAGCAGGTCGCAGCCGGCGGTGCGGCGGGCGCCGAGGCGTACCTGGGCCTGGAGTTCGCCCAGCGTGGCGGAGAGCGTCCCGGCGGAGACCTCGGCGCCCCGGGCCCGGAGGAAGCGGGTGAGCGGCAGCAGCTGGCTCTCCCGCTCCGGCGGCACCGGCGATAGCGCCAGCACGTACCAGACGACCTCGAAGAGCGGCCACGCCGCGGGCCCGAGTGGCGGTGGCACCTCGACCACCTCGTGGCCGGCGGCGGTGAGCAGCGCGGCGGCCCGGTCCACGGCGGCGACGCAGTCCGGGTGCACGGGCTCCTCGGCGAGCATCGGTGCGGTGAACCGGCCGATCCGCAGGCGGCCCGGCGCCGCTTCGCGGGCCGCCGCCAGGTAGCCACCGGGCGGTGGGACCGGCGGCAGGTAGGGCTCGCCGGGCATCGGCTGGGCCAGCACGTCGAGCAGGGCGGCGACGTCGGTGACGGTCCGCCCGATCGGGCCGTGGGTGGGCAGGCCGAACGCGCCGAAGCCGAGCGGGCCGCCGGGGACCAGGCCCCGACTGGGCTTGTAGCCGACCAGGCCGCAGAGTGCGGCCGGAATGCGCAGCGACCCACCGCCGTCGGACCCCTGCGCGACAGGCACCAGCCCGGCCGCCACCGCGGCGGCCGCGCCGCCGCTGGAGCCGCCGGCGGTGTACGTCAGGTCCCACGGGTTGCGGGCCGGCGGCGCGACCAGCCCTTCCGAGTAGAGCGAGCAGCCCAGCTCTGAGGTGGTGGTCTTACCGAGGCTGATCAGGCCGGCGGCCCGCATGAAGCGGACCACGTCGGCGTCGACCGGCGGCACGAAGTCGGTGAAGGCGGCCGAGCCGAAGGTGGTGCGTACCCCAGCCGTGAGGGTGAGGTCCTTGATCGCGGTCGGCACGCCGTGCAGCGGGCCGCGCTGCCCGGCCGGGACCGCGTCCGCCGCCGCCGCGGCCTGCGCGGCCAGGTCGGCGGTGACAGTGACGAACGCGCCGACGGTGTCGCCGAGGGCGGCCACCCGGCCGAGCTGGTGCGCGACCAGCTCAGCGCTGGACAGCTCGCCGCGGGCGATCGCGGCGGCCTGCTCCAGCGCGGTCAGGTCGTGCGGCTCGGCCATGACCTCATCCTGCCCGGACGACCGACCGCTCGCACTCGTCACGCGCCGGCCCGCCCGGGCAGATCGCCCGACCCGCCCGCTTGCGCTCGGTCTCAGGGTGACCCGGAGGGCGGGACGCCAGCCGTCAGCCGTACAGGAAGCGGCGGGCGTTGCCGGAGAGGAGCTTGTCGCGCTGCTCGGCGGTGAGGAAGTCGGCCTGGTGCACCACCTGGCCGACCGGGCGTTCGCCCAGCGGGTACGGGTAGTCGCTGCCGACCAGCACCCGGTCCTCCCCCATGGTCTCCACCAGCAGTCGCAACGCGGGCGTGGCGAAGACCACCGAGTCGACGCTGAACCGGTCGAGGTAGGAGCTGGGTGGCGCGGTCGAGGCGCCACGGACCAGGTCGCCTCGGCGGTGCCAGGCGTTCTCGGCCCGGCCGAGCCAGAACGGGAAACTGCCGCCGCCGTGCGCGAAGCAGATCCGCAGCGAGGGTGGCACCCGGTCGAAGACGCCGCCGAGGATCAGGGCCAGCACCGACAGGTGGGTCTCGGCCGGCATCCCGGTCAGCCAGCGGGCCATCCACCGGTCCAGCCGAGGACCGCCCGGCATGTCCCACGGGTGGACGAAGACCGGGGCGCCGACCCGCGCGCAGTGCTGCAGGAAGGTGACCACGCCCTCGTCGTCCAGGTCGCGGTCGCCGACGTGGTTGCCGATCTCCACGCCGACGTGCCCGTTGACGAGGCAGCGGTCCAGTTCCGCGCAGGCGGCGTCCGGGTCCTGCAACGGCACCTGGCAGAACGGCACCAGCCGCTCCCCGCCGGCCTCGGTCACCGCCAGCGTGAGGTCGTTGAAGATCCGGGCCACCTTCACCGCCTGGTCGGCAGGCCGGTCGTAGCTGAAGAAGACCGGGGTCGGCGAGACGACCTGCACGTCGACGCCGTCGGCGTCCATGTCGGCCAGCCGGGTCGACGGGTCCCAACACTCGGCGCCGACCGGCCGGAACTCCGTCTCGCCAACCATGATCATGGCGGCGCGCTCGGAGTCGATCCGCAGCCACGGCCAGTCGGACCCACCGCACGCGGCGCCGAGGTCCGGCCACCCCTTCGGTACGACGTGCGTGTGCACGTCGACCACCGGGGACCGCGCCTGCCCCGGCAGGCCCCGGACGGGTTCCGCCATCAGCCCTTGCCCGGGTGCAGCGCGCCGCAGTTGGCGCAGGTACGCGCGTTCTCGTCGGCGTAGAAGGCCTGGAAGACCGGGGGCAGGTCGGCGGCGATGTCGCGCACCTGCAACTCCACCTCGTGCACCTTGTAGCCGCACTCCGCGCAGTACCACTGGAACTTCTCCAGGGTGCCCTCCTCCCGGATCCGCTCGACCACCACGCCGATCGAGCCGGGCTCCGGGCGCTGCGGCGAGTGCGGGGTGTTGCGGGGCAGCATCCACATCTGACCCTCGCGCACGTGCACCGTACGCGGCCCCTCCGGGAGCATCAGGTTGATGTGCATGTTGCCCTTGACCTGGTAGAAGAACTCCTCGTACGGGTCGATGTGGAAGTCGGTGCGCTGGTTCGGCCCGCCCACCACCATCACGATGAAGTCGTCCCCCCCGGGGAACATCTCCTTGTTGCCGACCGGGGGCTTCAGCAGGTGCTGGTTCTCCGCGATCCATCCGGGAAAGCTGAACGGCTCGGCGATCTCGCTCACGACTGACCTCCTGGGGGGAGAAGTGCCACGGCCTGAATCTCGATGAGCAGGTGCGGGTGCGGCAGCTGGTGCACGGCCACGGTCGTCCGGGTGGGCCCGGTGGCGTCGAAGAACTCCGCCCACACCTCGTTGTAGCCGCCGAAGTCGTTCATGTTCACCAGGTAGCTGGTGACCTGGACCAGGTCGGCCAGCTCGGCGCCGACGGAGCGCAGCAGGTCGCGGATGTTCTCGATGACCGCCCGGGTCTGCGCCCGGATGTCCAGGGCGGTGGTGCCGAACTCGTCCACCTCGACCCCGGCGAAGGTGTTGTCCGGCCGGCGAGATGACGTACCGGAGACGAAGACGAAGCCGCGAGCCACCTTGACGTGGGGAAACGCCCCGCGCGGTACGGCCTTGCCGGCCACCACCCGGGCCTCACCCGCGCTCACCGCGGTCCCTCCGTCCGAGCCCGGGCCCCGTCGCTCCTCGCGGTCACGACGCCGCCCGCAGCGAGGCCGTGCCGAGCCGCTCGACCACGGCCCGCACGTGCGCGCCCGGGCGCAGCGGCACCGCCGCCGTCGCCGCGCCGGCCAGGAAGACCCAGCCCTCGCGCAGTCGCACCCCGTGCCGCCCGGCCAGCCGGATCCCCTCGTCCAGCGCCCGTCGCGGGTCGCCGAGGATCGCCGCGGTCGAGCCGACCTGGGCCACCCGCCCGTCGACCTCCAGCAGCACGCCGAGGTTCGCCAGCCCGTCCGGCACCGGCGACCAGGGGCCGACCACGAACGCGGCGGCGGAGGTGTTGTCGGCGATCACGTCGGGCAGCGAGAAGGTGAAGTCGGCGTACCGGGAGTCGATCAGCTCGATCGCCGGGGCGACGGCGCGGACGGCGTCGGTGAAGTCGCCCACCGGCTCGCCCGCTTCGGGGAGCCGGTCGAGCAGGAACGCCACCTCCGGCTCCACCCGCGGGTGGATGTACCCGCCGACGTCGACCGTGCCGCCGTCGGGCACCCGCATCACGTCGGTGAGCCGGCCCCAGATCACCTCGTCCACCCCGACCTGTGCCATCTTCGCCTTGCTGGTGAGCCCCATCTTCAGCCCGACCAGCCGCTCGCCCCGGTCGAGCCGGCGCTGCACGAGCGCGGTCTGCACGGCGTACGCGGCATCCACGTCGAGGCCGGTCTCGGCCGCGAGCTGGCCGATCGCGGTCGCGGTGTCGGCCGCCACCCCCAGCTTCTCGGCGATCCCGACGGTGTCCGGCCCGATCATGCGAGTTCCTCCTGCTCGCGCCGACCGGCCAGGTCCAGCGCCACGTCGACGATCATGTCCTCCTGGCCGCCGACCATCCGGCGTCGCCCCAGCTCGACCAGGATCGAGCGGACGTCCACGCCGTACTTCGCCGAGGCGCGCTCGGCGTGCCGCAGGAAGCTGGAGTAGACCCCGGCGTACCCGAGCGAGAGGGTCTCCCGGTCGACCTGGACCGGCCGGTCCTGCGTCGGGCGGACCAGGTCGTCGGCCGCGTCCATCAGCGCGAAGACGTCGCAGCCGTGCTTCCAGCCGTGCAGCTCGGCCACCGCCACGAAGACCTCCAGCGGGGCGTTGCCCGCGCCGGCGCCCTGCCCGGCGAGCGAGGCGTCCACCCGGACGGTCCGCCCGTGCGGCGCCTGCGCGCCGGCTGGCCCGGCACCGGCGATCCGGCCGTGCTCGACGGCCAGCAGGCTGTTCGCCACGCCGAGCGAGAGGTTGTGGTGGGCGTGGATGCCGATCTGCGTCTGCGGCTCGAGCACCTGCCGGTACGCGTCGACCCGCTGCGCCACGTCGGACATCAGCAGTCGACCGCCGGAGTCGGTGACGTAGACGCAGTGCGCCCCGTACGACTCCATGAGCTTCGCCTGGGCGGCGAGACCGGCGGGGTCGTTCATGTGCGACATCATCAGGAACCCGGCCACGTCCATGCCGTTCTCCCGGGCCCAGGAGATGTGCTGGGCGGAGATGTCGGCCTCGGTGCAGTGGGTGGCGATCCGGACGCTGGTCACGCCGAGCGCCTGCGCGGCCTTCAGGTCGGCGATGGTGCCGATGCCGGGCAGCAGCAGCGTGGTCAGCTTCGCGTTGGTCATCACCTCGGCCGCCGCGGCGATCCACTGCGCGTCGCTGGCCGCGCCGTGGCCGTAGTTGACGCTGGACCCGGCGAGCCCGTCGCCGTGCGCCACCTCGATGGCGGCGACCCCGGCCGCGTCCAGCGCGGCGGCGATCGTGCGCACCTGGTCGACGGTGTAGCGGTGGGCGACGGCGTGCATGCCGTCGCGCAGCGTCACGTCCTGGATGTAGAGGTCGGTCACGCGGTCACCCCCGTGGATACGGCGCCCCGCAGCGCGACCAGCCGCTCCGCGGTCCGCAGCGCGGCCGAGGTCATGATGTCCAGGTTCCCGGCGTACGCCGGCAGGTAGTGCCCGGCGCCGGAGACCTCCAGGAAGACGGAGACCTGCAGGCCGGTGAGGTGGCGACCCAGCGACGGGACGTAGGTGTCGACCCGGTCGAACTGGACGTCCTGCTTGAGCCGGTAGCCCGGCACGTACTCCTGGACGCGGGCGACCATGTCGGCCACCGAGGCGGCGATGGCGGCGGTGTCCGCGTCGGCGTCCGGGCAGAGGCAGTAGACGGTGTCCCGCATCAACAGCGGCGGCTCGGCCGGGTTGAGCACGATGATCGCCTTGCCCCGCTCGGCCCCGCCGACCACCTCGATCGCCCGGGCGGTGGTCTCGGTGAACTCGTCGATGTTCGCCCGGGTGCCCGGCCCGGCCGACCGCGAGGCGATCGAGGCGACGATCTCGCCGTACGCCACCGGGGTGACCCGGCCGACCGCGGCGACGATCGGCACGGTGGCCTGCCCGCCGCAGGTGACCATGTTGACGTTGCGCTCGTGCAGGTGCTCGTCGAGGTTGACCGGCGGCACCACGTACGGGCCGGTCGCGGCCGGGGTCAGGTCGACCACGGTGCGCCCGTGCCCGCGCAGCACCGCGTCGTTGTGCCGGTGCGCCCCGGCCGAGGTGGCGTCGAAGACCAGCTCGACGTCGGCGAACTCGGGCATCGCCACCAGGCCGTCGACGCCGCCGGCGGTGGTCGCCACGCCGAGCCGGCGGGCCCGGGCCAGGCCGTCCGACTCCGGGTCGATGCCGGCCATCGCGACCATGCGGAGCCGGTCACTCAGCCGCAACACCTTGATCATCAGATCGGTGCCGATGTTGCCCGACCCGATCACCGCCACCCCGGTCGCCCTCGCACTCATGCCGCTTCCTTTCCGAAGCAGGTCCGGACCGAGCCGAGGCCGGAGATCCGGGCCTCGTACGCCGCGCCCGGGGTGACCGGCACCATCGGGCCGAGCGCCCCGGAGAGCACCACGTCACCGGCGCGCAGCGGGTCGCCCGAGCGGGCCAGGGTGCGCGCCAGCCACTCCAACGCGTGCAGCGGGTTGCCGAGGCAGGCCGCCCCCGCGCCGACCGAGACCGGCTCGCCCGCGTGCTCCAGCACCATGCCGCACAGCCGCAGGTCGACGTCGGCGAGGCGGCGCGGCGAGGTGCCGAGCACGAACAGACCGCTGGACGCGTTGTCCGCGACGGTGTCCACGATGGAGATGTCCCAGCCGGCGATCCGGGAGTCGACGATCTCGATGGCCGGCAGCAGGTGGTCGACCGACCGGATCAGCGTCGCGGTGGTCACCCGCTCGTCGGGCAGGTCGGCGCCGAGCACGAAGGCGACCTCCGCCTCCACCCGGGGCTGCAGGAGCCGGTCGATCGGCACCTCGACCCCGTCGCCCACCGCCATCGCGTCGGTGAGGATGCCGAAGTCCGGCTGGAAGACGCCGAGGCTCTCCTGCACCGCCCGGGAGGTCAGCCCGATCTTGGCGCCCACCCGGCGTTCGCCGCGACCCTGCCAGGCGCGCGCCTGGAGCTGCTGCACCCGGTACGCCGACTCGACGTCCCCCTCGGGCAGCAGCCGCCCGCGCAGCGGCGGGCAGGGCTTCCCGCTGCTGCGCGCTTCGGCGAGTTCACGGTTCGCCGCTTCGATGTCGACGTCCATCTGCCGCCCGTCGGTTGGCTCGCTGCGCTCGCTCACGCCGCCCCTCCGCTCCGCTCCGCGGCGGCGCGAGACGCCACGCTGCTGTGCCTGATGGTTCGCTCGCTGCGCTCGCTCACGTGAGGTCCACGCAGACGTTGGTGAGTTCGGAGTAGAAGTCCAGCGAGTGCACGCCACCCTCGCGGCCGATCCCGGACGCCTTCACCCCGCCGAACGGGGTGCGCAGGTCGCGCAGGAACCAGGTGTTCACCCAGACGATGCCGGCGTCGAGCCGGGCGCCGGCCCGGTGCGCCCGGCCCACGTCCCGGGTCCACACGCTCGCCGCCAGCCCGTACTCGGTGCCGTTGGCGAGGGCGTAGGCCTCCTCCTCGTCGTCGAAGGGCGCGACGTGCACCACCGGGCCGAAGATCTCCTCCCGGTTGGTGCGGGCGTCCGGGCCGAGCCCGGTGAGCACGGTCGGCTGCACGTACGCCCCGCCGTCGCGGGCGTCGCCGAAGCGCGGCGTGCCGCCCCCGGTGAGCACCTCGGCGCCCTCGGCCCGGGCCAGGTCGTAGTGGCCGAGCACCTTGTCCCGGTGGGTGTGCGAGATCAGCGGCATGTTCGCCGTGGCCTCGTCGGCCGGCCAGCCGTACGCCAGCTCGCCGGCCCGCTTGGCCAGGCGCGCGGTGAACTCCTCGAAGACCGGCCGCTGCACGTAGATGCGTTCGGTGCAGAGGCACACCTGACCGCCGTTGGTGAAGCTGGACCGGACCGAGCCGGCCACCGCGGCGTCCAGGTCGCTGTCGGCGAAGACCAGCCCGGCGTTCTTGCCGCCCAGCTCGAAGCTGACCGCCTTCACCCCGTCGGCCGCGGCCCGCATGATGGCGCTGCCGGTGGCCGACTCGCCGGTGAAGGTGATCGCGTCGACGCCCGGGTGTCGGGTGAGGAACTCTCCGGCCGAGTCCGGCCCGAAGCCGTGCACCAGGTTGAACACCCCGGCCGGCACGCCGGCCGCGGCCATCACCTCGGCGAGCAGGGTCGCCGACGCCGGGGTCTCCTCGCTGGGCTTGACCACCACCGCGTTGCCACTGGCCAGCGCGGGCGCCACCTTCCAGGTGAGCAGCAGCAGCGGCAGGTTCCACGGCACGATGACGGCCACCACGCCGACCGGCTTGCGGACGGCGTAGTTGAGCGCCCGGCCGCCGGTCGGGGTGACCGTGGTGAACGACTCGGTGGGCGCGGTGGCGACGATCTCGGCGAACGCCCGGAAGTTCGCCGCGCCGCGTGGGATGTCCAGGGTGCGGGCCTGCGAGATGGCCTTGCCGGTGTCCGCCACCTCGGCGGTGACCAGGTCGTCGAAGCGGCGTTCCAGCTCGTCGGCGACCCGGCGGAGCACCTCGGCGCGCTCCCGCTCCCCCATCCGGCCCCACGGTCCGCGCAGCGCCGCCCGGGCGGCGGCGACAGCGTCGTCCACCGTGGACTGCGACGCCTCGGCCACCTCGAACACCGGCTCGCCGGTCACCGGGCTGAGCTTGGTGAACCGTCGGCCGCCGTCGAGGAACTCCCCGCCGACGAAGTTGCGCAGCAGGCCCGGCCCGTCCGGCGCGTGCCCGGCCATCAGCCGGGGATCCCAGAGCGTCATCAGCGCCTCCCTCGGCTGATCAGGGCCCCGACCACGCCGCCCAGCAGCACGACCGCGCCCGCGGCGGCAGCGCCGAGCAGCCGATGCTGCCGGCGCACCCGACGGCGCACCTCGGCGTACGGGGTGGTGGAGAAGGACACCAGCTCGTACCGGGAAACGTACCGGCCGGGAAGCGCCCGCTCCAGTGCGTGCTCGACCCGGCGGCCGAGCTGGAACAGCGGCGAGGCGACCTTGTCCCGCATCTCCACGAAGTTGGCCAGCGCCATCCGGGCGATCGCCTCGGTGTTCTCCTGCCGGCGTCGCTGGAACAGCGGCAGCGCGCTCGCCCAGTTGTCGGCGCACTCGTCGAGGCAGCGGTCCAGCTCGACCACGTCCTCGAAGGCGGCGTTCGCACCCTGGCCGTAGAACGGCACGATGGCGTGCGCCGCGTCGCCGAGCAGGCCGACCTTCCCGTCCACCTGCCACGGGGTGCACCGGACGGTGCCGAGCACGCCGACCGGGTTGTGCTGGTAGTCGTCCACCAGGTTCGGCGCGAGCGGCACCAGGTCGGGGTAGTGCTCGGCGAAGTGCCGCTCGATCGCCGCCGGGCTGCCCAGCGAGGCGAAGCTGGCCGTGCCGTGGGTGGGCCAGAAGAGCGTGCAGGTGAATGAGCGGTCCGGGTTGGGCAGGGCGATCATCATCGAGGTGCCCCGGGGCCAGATGTGCAGCGCGTCCGGGTTGAGCGCGAAGTCGCCGCCGAGCGGCGGGATGGTGAGTTCCTTGTAGCCGTAGTCGAGGAAGTCCAGGCTCTCGGTCAGCAGTCCGTTGCCGAGCAACTGCCCGCGTACCGCCGAGCCGGCCCCGTCGGCGCCGAGCACCACCGGCGCGGTCGCCACCACCTTGCCCTGCGGGGTCTCGAAGGTCATCTCACCGGTCGCCGGGTCCAGCCCGACCAGCCGGTGGTCGAAGGCGACCCGCACGCCGGGCAGCGCCGTGGCCGCGTCGAGCAGCGCGTTGTTCAGGGCGCCCCGGCTGATCGAGTTGATCGCCCGGTCGCCGGCGGCGCTGTAGGACTGGAACTGCGGCTCCCCCGCCACCGGGTGGATCATCCGGCCGCGCATCGGCAGCGCGTCCGTCATCACCTGGGTGTCCAGGCCGATCCGGCGCAGCGCGTCCAGGCCACGCTCGGAGAGCGCCAAGTTGATCGAGCGGCCCCGCTCGACCCGGCCGGCGCGCGGATCCGGCCGCCGCTCGTAGAGCGCCACCGGGTAGCCGCGCCGGGCCAGGAAGCAGGCCAGCAGGCAGCCGGCGAGCCCGGCGCCGACCACCGCGATCTCGTCGCGTTCCGTCATCGGTCGTGCCTGCCTTCCGTTCGCGACTGCGGCGCTCGCAAACCGGGCTCACTCCCCGCGCTCACCGGGTCCACCGTCGCGGCCAGCGCGTCGGCGACCCGCCAGCAGTCGTGGTACGTCGAGTAGAGCGGCACCGGCGCGAACCGTACGACGTCCGGCTCCCGGGCGTCGGCGATCACGCCGTGCTCGTGCCGCAGCCGTTTGGTCAGCTCGTTGGCGCTGCCCGCCCCGATGCGCACCGAGAGCTGGCAGCCGCGTCGGGCCGGGTCGCGCGGGGTGACCACGGTCAGCGGCCGGCCGGCGGTCACCTCGTCGAGCAGCCGCTCCAGATAGCCGGTGAGCCGCAGGCTCCGCTCGCGCAGCGCCGGCATGCCGACCGAGTCGAAGAGCTCCAGCGAGGTGCGGACCGGCCCCATCGCGAAGATCGGCGGGTTCGAGATCTGCCACGCCTCCACGGTGGCCGGCGGCCGGGACACCGGGGTCATCTCGAACCGGGTGCTGGCCTCGGTGCTCCACCATCCCTCGAAGCGGGGCAGCGTCGGGTCGCCGAGGTGCCGCTCGTGCACGAAGACACCGGCCAACGCCCCCGGCCCCGAGTTGAGGTACTTGTACGAGCACCAGGCGGCGAAGTCCACGTCCCAGTCGTGCAGGGCCAGCGGCACGTTGCCGGCGGCGTGCGCGAGGTCCCAGCCGACCACCGCGCCGGCGGCCCGGCCGGCCGCGGTCACGGCCGGGATGTCCAGCAGCTCACCGGTCAGGTAGTTGACCCCGCCGAGCAGCACCAGCGCCACCCGGTCGCCCTCGGTGGCCAGGTAGTCCAGCACGTCCTCGGTGCGCAGGGCGTCCTCACCGGGTCGGGGCGTCAACCGGACCACCGTGGAGTCCGGGTCCAGCCCGTGGAACCGGGCCTGGCTGCGCACCGCGTAGCTGTCGGAGGGGAAGGCGGCGTCCTCGATCACGATCCGGGTCCGCCGGCCCGCCGGACGGTAGAAGCTGACCATCAGCAGGTGCAGGTTGACCGTGAGCGAGTTCATCACCACGGTCTCCGCCGGCAGGGCGCCGACCAGCCGCGCTGCCGGCGCGGTGAGCAACTCGTGGTACGGCAGCCAGGGCCGCTCGGCCTCCAGGTGCCCCTCCACGCCGAGCTGGCGCCAGGCGTCCAGGTCGGCGAGAAGTTCGTCGCGGGTGGCCCGAGGTTGCAACCCGAGCGAGTTGCCCGCCAGGTAGGCGACCTCGGGGAAGCGACCGCCCTCGGCCGGCGGCACGTGGAACAGGTGTCGGTGCCCGGGATCGGCGGCGTCCAACCGCCGCGCCTCGGCCTCGGCGGCGGTGAGGTGGGACGGTGCGGGGTGCGGGGCGTTCATGGGGGTGTCTCGCTCTCCGGTCACATGCTGGTGCGGGCCGACCACAGCTCCGGGAAGACCACCCGGGCCATGCTGCGCTGCAACCACGCGAGCCCGGCGGAGCCACCACTGCCGACCTTGGCGCCCATGGTCCGCTGCACCGCCTTGACATGCTGCCACCGCCAGTCGCCGAACTGCTCGGCCACCTCGGTGAGCGCCTCGCCGAGCAGCCGCAGATCGTTCTCCGGCCCGCTGTCGGCGTAGATCCGCACCCAGGCCGCCTCGACCTGGGGCTCCGGCTGGTGCTCGACCGAGACGTCGCGGGACAGCAGCTCGGCCGGGAGGTCGAAGCCCCTGCGGGCGAGCAGGGCGATCACGTCGTCCCAGAGGCTCGGCGCGGCCAGCGTGGCGCCCAGCTCGGCGTACACCTCGGTCTGCCGGCGGAACGGCCGGATCAGCGCGGGGTCGCGGAGGCCGAGCAGGAACTCCAGGTGCCGGTACATCGCCGACTGGAAGCCGGAGGCGTCGCCGAGCAGGTCGCGGAAGCGGTTGAAGTCGGCCGGGGTCATCCAGCGCAGCCCTCGCCAGGCGGCGTTGAGCCCCTCCAGGTGCAGCCCGGCGCGGCGCAGCGGCGCCAGCGCCTCCCAGACCTGGTCGGCGCGGAGCAGTCGCTGGGCCTCGATCAGCTCGTGGCGGGTCAGCCCGAAGTAGAGCTCCATGATCTGGCTGACCATCAGGAAGGACATCTCGCCCGGGTCGTCACTGAGCGGCTGTTGCAGCCGGTGCAGCGTGCTGGCGTGGGTGTACGCGTCGTAGGGCACCTGCTCGGCGAACTCCAGCGTCGGTCCGCCACCGTTGCGCGCCGCCGCGGCCGCCCGCTGCTGCGGCGTGCTGGGGCGCACCGCTGCGGCCAGGGCGGGCGCCCGCAGCTCCGTCTGTTCCACGTCGTCTCCTCAAGAAACCGGGGTGAGGTCATGATCCCGCGCCCGGATCGGCGGACGGAATGCCGGATCAACGGCGGCGGTGCGGATCGGCCTGCCACAACGAAGGCATGAGATTGCTTCCGGTTGCCGAATGTAAGGTCGCCTCGTGGACGACATGGACTGGGCGCTGCTGCGTGAGCTGCAGGCCGACGCGCGCCTCTCCTTCAGCGAACTCTCCCGCCGGGTGCACCTCTCCCCGCCGGCGGTGGCCGAGCGGGTCCGTCGGCTGGAGGAGTCCGGCGTGATCACCGGCTACCACGCCCACGTCGACCTGAGTCGGGCCGGTCGTGGTGTGGTCGCCCTGATCCGGATGTCCTGTTACGGCTCGCGCTGCATCCTGCACGACCCCGAGGTGGCCGGCTGGCCGGAGATCCTCGAGATCCACCGGATCACCGGGGACGCGTGCAGCATGCTCAAGGTCGCAGCGGGCTCGATCACCGACTTCGAGCGGGTCATCGACCGGCTCGCCCCGTACGGCCAGCCGTCCAGCACGATGGTGCTCTCCACCCCGCTGGACTGGCACCCGGTCACCCCGCTCGCCGGCCCGGACGATGCCCCGGGCAGCCGCCGCCGCTGAGGGCCCCGGGTTAGCCGGCAGACCAGGGGGAAAGCACCGCGGGTCGCCCCAGCAGGACCGGTGCACCGGTGCCGGGAGGGAGGATCATGCGGGGTCTGCGACCGGACGGTGGCGTGTTTTCCGCCCCGTCGACCATCTTCAGGCTGCTCGGGGCGATCGCGCTGATCGCGGCGTTCGTCCTGGCCGGCGCCGGGCCCGCTCGGGCGGGCGAGAACACGTTCATCGAGGTGACGCCGAACAGCGTGCAGGCGGGCGGCCGGGTCCAGCTCCGGGCCAGCTGCGACAACGACAACAACCGCCAGGCCGAGGTGCAGTCCGAGGCGTTCAACCGGGTCACCCTGCGGCCGGACAACGGCTTCCTGACCGGCTCGGCGACCGTGCCGAACGACAAGCAGCCCGGTGACTATCCGGTCAACCTGCGGTGCCAGAACGGCAATACCGCGTCCACCACTCTCACCGTGCTGAACATGGCTCAACCGAGCAAGGGCCCGGCGACCGGTGGCGGCGGCACAGCCGTCGGGCGGGGCACCGGCTCACTGCTGCTGATCGGCGGGGTGGTCGTGGTGGCCGCCGCGGTGGCGCTCGGCATGGCCGGTGGCCGCCGACGGACCGGGTCCGGGTCCTGATCCGGGGGCATCATGGCCCGCTCACCCTCGCGCCGCAGGCGACCGGACCGGCCCCGGGCCGGCTCGACGGCCCGGTCGGCCCTGCGGGCGTCCGGCCGGCTGGTGGCCAGGACCTCGGGCCGGCTGCGCCGGGTCGGCCGGCACACGATCGCCGCCAGCCTCGCCAGCACCGACCCGGAGGCCCCGCCGCTGCCGGCCCGGCCGCGGGCACGGCCCACGGCTCGCCGCCGGATCGGCGTCGGCGTCGGGCCGGGGCTGCCGGTGCTGCTGATCGCGGGGCTGATGGTGCTGATCGTCGCGATGCTGGGAGTCGAGCGGATAACCGGGATCAACGTGCTGCCGGAGCAGCTCAGCGCCGGGCTCCGGCCGCCGCCGAAGAACTTCCCGGTGCTGCCGGCGAGCCGTCCGGTGAACCTCAGCATCCACTCCATCGACCTGCGCGCCCCGGTGCACAGCGTGGGCATCGCCCCGGACGGCAGCATCGGAGTGCCGGACGCCGCCCGAGCCCAGGAGGCCGCCTGGTACGACCAGGGGCCGACGCCCGGCCAGTACGGCCCGTCGGTGATCGTCGGGCACGTCGACACCACCACCGGGCCGGCGGTCTTCCACGAGTTGAAGGGGCTGCGCCCCGGCGACCGGGTGGAGGTCCGGCGGGAGGACGGCACGATCGCCGTCTTCGAGGTGGACTCGGTGGAGAAGTTCGACAAGGCGGATCTGCCGGTGGACGAGGTGTTCGGGGACTTCAGCCGGCCCAACCTGCGCCTGATCACCTGTGGCGGGCGCTGGGTCGGCGGAGAGACCGGCTACGCGGACAACGTCGTGGTCTTCGCCTCGCTGGTGAAGGTGCGCCAGTGACCGGCCGACCGCCGGCCTCAGGCCGCCTCGGGTTCGCGCAGGTCGAGCCAGTCGGCCCAGCGCGGGTCGGGTGCCCGGTGGCCGAGCACCCGCCAGGCGGTGCCCTTCGGCGCCGCGGGCGACGAGTGCAGTCGCCAGCCCAGCTCGGCGGGGGTCTTGTCGCCCTTCGTGTGGTTGCAGCGGGCACAGGCGGCGACCACGTTCTCCCAGGCGTGCCGGCCGCCCCGGCTGCGGGGAAAAACGTGGTCGATGGTCTCGGCGGGGCCCCGACAGTAGGCGCAGCGCCAGCCGTCCCGGGCGAAGATCGCCCGCCGGGACAGACCGACGTGGGTGCGGTAGGGCACCCGGACGAACCGGGTCAGCCGGACCACCGAGGGCACCGGCAGGGCGTCCCGGGCGCTGTGCAGGATGCCGTCGCCGTCGGCGACACAGACCGCCTTGGCGGAGAGGACGAGGATCGCGGCACGACGCACCGACACGACACACAGCGGCTCGTAGGTGGCGTTGAGGACCAGCACACCGGAGCCCACCGTGGGTCGTATGTCAGGCATCGCGCTCACCCTCCCGGTTCAGCGGCCCCCTCCGCGCGCCGCCGACCGGGGCCGGGCACGGCAGCCCAGCACGGTCGACGTCGGCCGGATCACCGACGTCCGTTGCGCCAATAGTCCCTGATCGGACCCCGGATTGCACGTACTAATCCGGGCTCCCTCGTGAAGGTTTTTCCGGGCCCCGCGAGATGACCGGTTCGCCCGCTCCGTTCACCCACCGGCCGGGTGACAGCGACGGGCCGGTCACCCTGCGGTGGGTCGGCGGCGGGCCACCGGGCCGGTTGCGGTACGAAGACAGGGTGACTGCCTCCGTCCTGACGCTCCTCGCGGCCGTGCCCGGTACCCCCGCCCCGAGCCCGGAATGCCTGAACGAGACGGTGTGCCGGGTCACCTGGGAGACCACCAGGTCGGTCTGGTTCGCCGAGGGCAGCTACTGGATCCTGGTCAAGCCGCTGCGGGTGGTGCTGATCCTGCTGCTGGCGGTGATCGCCCGCTGGGCCGTGCACCGGACCATCAGCCGGCTGGTCCGCACCACCACCGACGCCGGGGTCCCGACCATGCTGCGGCCACTGCGCGAGCGGATCCCGAGCGCCGCGGTGGAGCCCGGCGAGTTCGTGCCCGAGCGACGGCGGCAACGGGCCGAGGCGATCGGCTCGGTGCTGCGCAGCCTGACCACGGCGTTCTTCTTCGGCATCGCGTTGTTGATGATCCTGCGCGAGTTCAGCTTCGACCTGGCCCCGCTGCTCGCCAGCGCGGGCATCGCCGGCGTGGCCCTGGGCTTCGGCGCGCAGAGCCTGGTGAAGGACCTGATCGCCGGCCTGTTCATGCTGATCGAGGACCAGTACGGCGTCGGTGACAACGTCGACCTCGGCGAGGCCAACGGCGTGGTGGAGTCGGTGGGGCTGCGGGTCACCACCGTCCGGGACGGGCGCGGCGTGCTCTGGTACATCCGCAACGGCGAGATCATCCGGGTGGGCAACAAGAGTCAGGGCTGGGCCCTGGTCGTGGTCGACCTGCCGATCGGGTTCGCCGCCACCGAGGAGGCCACCGCGGTGCTGCGTACCGCGGCCGCCTCGGTCGCCCTGGACCCGGAGCTGGCGCCGGAGATCGTCGAGGAGCCGGAGGTG
Source organism: Micromonospora sp. NPDC093243 (assembly GCF_044753725.1). Classification (NCBI taxonomy): domain Bacteria; kingdom Bacillati; phylum Actinomycetota; class Actinomycetes; order Micromonosporales; family Micromonosporaceae; genus Micromonospora; species Micromonospora sp. NPDC093243. The sequence continues at coordinate 37,377 of NZ_JBIVNT010000004.1, forward strand.
CTCGGCGTGGAGCAGATGACGGTGGACGGCGCGGTGATCCGCACGGTGGTGAAGACGACCGCGGACGGCCAGTTCGCGGTGGGTCGGGAGCTGCGTCGTCGGCTGGCCGAGGCGTTGGAGAACTCCGGGATCACCGCGCAGATCGCCGCCGCCCGCCTCTTCCCCGGTCTGCCCGGCCGGCCGCCGGCCGACGGCGAGCCGGGGCGGGGCGGCGCGACCTGAGCGGTCCGATATGGCCGTCGGTTGTGGGGTCGCGGTCCGCGTGGCCCCTCAGGTATCGTCCGTTCGTTCAGTCGGAGATGCGACGATCTATCCGTTCGCCCTAGCTAGTTGTCAGACGATCGGGCAGAATCCGGGGCACGCGTTCCCCCGCCGGAGCGTGCTGGCGTCCTCGCTGATCAATTGATCTGACGACAGTTCCCGGGCCGACGCCGTCACGAGTGGCCGTCCTGGGGAACATGGAGGCGACGGTGTCCGACGAGCGACCCTCAGCGGAGGGGCCGGCCACCTTCCGCGAGGTCTTCGCCCAACGGGAATTCCGGGCTGTCTTCGCGGCGGGTTCGCTCTCCTGGGTCGGTGACTACCTCGCCAAGGCCGCGGTCACCCTGCTGGTCTACCAGGAGACCAAGTCGGTCGCGCTCTCCGCCGCCGCCTTCGCGGTCAGCTACCTGCCGTGGCTGGCCGGCGGTCCGCTGCTCGCCGCGCTCGCCGAGCGCTACCCGTACCGGCGGGTGATGGTGGCGTGCGACGTGATCCGGATGGCGCTGATGCTGCTCATGGCCATCCCGAGCCTGCCGGTGCAGGTCCTGCTGGCGCTGCTCTTCCTCACCACCCTGGCCAACCCGCCCAGCCAGGCCGCGAAGTCCGCGCTGATGCCACAGATCCTCGCCGGCGACCGGCTGGTCCTCGGGCTGTCCCTGAACGCCAGCGTCGGGCAGGCGGCCCAGGTGGTCGGCTATCTCATGGGGGCCTCGATCGCCGCCCTCGACCCGGTCACCGCACTGCTGATCAACGCGGGCACCTTCGCCGTCTCGGCGGTCCTGGTCCGCCTGGGCGTGGAGGACCGCCCGGCCGCCCTGAGCCCGGCGCACCGCACCCACCTGCTCCGGGAGACCTCCCAGGGGTTCCAGATCGTGTTCGGCACCCCGGTGCTGCGGGCCATCGCCGTGCTCGTGTTCAGCGCCATGCTCTTCTCGATCGTGCCGGAAGGCCTCGCCGCCCCCTGGGCCGCCACCAAAGCCGGGGGTGATCTCGACACGGGTATGGCGCAGGCGGTGATCATGGCCGCCAATCCGGTCGGCTTCATCCTCGGCGGGCTGCTGGTCGGGCGGGCCTTCGGGCCGGCCCGCCGGCTAACCCTGATGCGCCCGCTGGCGGTGCTCGCCCCGCTCACCCTGGTGCCCGCACTGTTCGACCCACCGGCCCTGGTGGTGGCACTGCTCGCGGCCGCCTGCGGCTTCGCGGTCGCCGGCATGCTGCCGACCGCCAACGGGCTCTTCGTGCAGGCCCTGCCGGACGCCTTCCGGGCCCGCGCCTTCGGCGTGATGGCCACCGGGGTCCAGGTGATCCAGGGCCTCGCGGTGCTGGTCACCGGAGTGCTCGCGGACCGCTTCAAGATTCCGTTGGTGGTCGGCATCTGGAGCGCCGCCGGGGTCCTGCTGATGCTCGTGGCCGCCCTGCGCTGGCCGAGCCAGCAGTCGGTCGCCGCCGCCATGACGGCGGCGGTCTCGGCGAACGCGACGCCCGGCCCGGAGGCTCCGGAGGGCTCGCCAGCCGCCGACCGGCCGCACCCCGCGGCCGACCCGGTTCCCGGGCAGCCCGGCGAAGGCGGTCGGCGGCGGCACGCGGTCAGCTGACGGCCGGCCCGGCCGCACGCCCGCTACCGGATGACGTGCCCGCCGACCGCACGCCCGTGACCCGACGCACATCGACGGCGGGTCCACCCGTACCGCCGGCGCTCAGGGCGCCTGGCAGGATGGAACGGTGCACCCCGCAGGTGAATCCGACAGTGCCCAGCCGTCGATGACTCTCTTCGAGGCGATCGGCGGCGAACCCACCTTCCGCAAGCTGGTGGACGAGTTCTACGCCGGCGTGGCCGAGGACCCGCTGCTGCGACCGATGTATCCCGAGGAGGACCTGGGTCCGGCGGCCGAGCGGTTCAGCCTCTTCCTGATCCAGTACTGGGGCGGGCCGAACACCTACTCGGCGCAGCGCGGGCACCCGCGGCTGCGGATGCGGCACGCGCCGTTCCGGATCGGCGCGGCGGAGCGGGACGCCTGGCTGCGGAACATGCGCCGCGCCCTCGACCGGCTGGACCTGCCGCCGGAGCACGCCACCGCGCTCTGGGACTACCTGGAGCGGGCCGCGTACTTCATGGTGAACGCGATGGAGGACCCGGCCTGACGGCCGGCGGGTGGATGGCCGTGGCGGCGGGGATCCGCCGCACCACGGCCGGCCCGGCGGCTCAGAGCAGCGCGCCCTCGTCGTGCAGCCAGTCCACGAAGCTGGTGGCCACCGCCGCGCCGCAGTCGAGCATCTCGACCAGGAGCGCGTCGTGCGTCCCGGCGCCCAACGGCACCTGCAACTCGGCGTAGATCGGCAGCTGACCGCGCTCGGTCGGGTCGCCGATGTAGGCCTTGCAGAACCGGCGGGTGTGGTTCCACTCGTTGACCACCCGGTAGGCCCGGTCGGCCCAGTCCGGCGGGACGGTCGCGTGCGGACGCGCCCGCATCACCAGGATCTCGTCCTCGGGCCCTTCGAGGGTGACCAGCACCGCGTGCCGCTCCCACATGGCCAGCAGGTTGCCGTCACCGTCGGCCAGGTAGCGCACGTCGAGCAGGTCGAGCGCGTCGCAGACCCGGTTCAGCGTGACCGGCTCGACGGTGGCCGGCATCCCGACGGTCACCGACCGGTCGTTGGCCGTGCAGTCGTCGCCCGGCTGGCGCGGGGTCGGTGGTCCGACCCGGACGGTGCTCTCCACTGTGATCCCGCTCCGACTTTCCGAATCGCCGCCGCCGGCGGGACCCGGGCGCCATGACCACCACGGCATCGCTCGCGCACCTCACTCCCCAGCGGATCCAGTCGCCTACGGTGCGTTGGATCCGAGGATGGACGGTACCCGGACAGCCGGGTTGAAGCATCCCCCCAACGACCGCCCCAACCCAGAAGAATGATCCAGGGTCATCCGTTCGGACGACCCGCGAGGGGCGTCAGGCCAAGATCCGTGGCCTTCTGCGACCAGGCCGCTCCGTAAGGTCCCACCAGACCGACCCATCGGCCGGCGACCCGCACCTGGGCGTCGGCCTCCGGCCCGGAGCCGTCCGACGGACCCAGAAAGCCCATCCGGACCAGCCCCTGCACCAGTCGCTGCGGCACCTCGACCGGCGCACCGGGCGGATCCTCCGGGGTGACCAGCACGGCCACGTGGTCGAGCAGCGCGTCGCGCAGCGCCCGCTGCCCCACCGCCCGGCCGGCCACGCCGTGTTCGCTGGCGTCCCGCAGGGTGCCGGCCGCCGCCCGGGCGATCCGCCACAGGTCGGCGGCGGGCAGCGTCTCCACCGGCCGGCTCGCCGTCGGCGGCAGCGGCCACCGCCACTGCGCGTCCCGCCGGGCCGGCAGCGCCGGGCCGGAGCGTTCCAGCTCGGCCAGGAGTTCCGCGGCCGAGACGGTCACGTCCCCCGGCCCCGGCCCGGCCACGGTGCGCACCACCAGCACCTGCCAGGGCAGCCGGGCCCAGAGCGCCGTCCGATTGCCGTCGACCGGACGGAGCCGGACCGGGAGAGCCGGGTCCAGCCGGAGCAGCCGGGCCAGGAACGCGCCGGCGTCGGCGACGCCGACGATGCCGTGCCCGCCGGCAGCCGGTGCGGGCTCCGCCGGCGAGCCGCCCCTCGACGCCACCGCCCCACCGGACCCCGTCGGGACGGGCCGCGGGCCGGCCGGCCCCGGCCGGGTCACGCCGACCCGCCCGAGAGCGCGTACGTCCGCAGGAACTCCCGCTCCCGGTCGGTGATCCGCCGGGGCAGCTGCCGACCGAGGTCGAACGGCACCAGCACCGACCGGGCCCGCCCGGCGAGCACCTCGCCGTCGTAGAGCTCGTAGGCGACGGTGAACCGGGAGGGCCTGATCTCCTCCACCCAGAGTTCGATCCGCACGGTCGGCCCGCCCTCGGCGGTGGCCCCGGCCAGCGGATAGTCGACCGGGCGCAGGTAGTCGACCTCGTGCCGGCGGATCACCACTCCGTCGGCGAACGAGTCGACCCCCGCCGCCCGGGCACCGGCGAACATCAACGCCACCCGGGCCTCCTCGTAGAGGGTGAGGAAGCGCGAGTTGTTGACGTGGCCGAACGCGTCCAGGTCGGACCACCGCAGGGTGCAGTGGTAGACGAACCGGTCAGCCATGATCAGTCGCGGGTCAGCTTGCGGTACGTCACCCGGTGCGGCCGGGCGGCCTCCGCGCCGAGCCGGTCGATCTTGTTCTTCTCGTAGGCGTCGAAGTTGCCCTCGAACCAGAACCACTTCGACGGGTCCTCGTCGTCGCCCTCCCAGGCCAGGATGTGCGTCGCGACCCGGTCCAGGAACATCCGGTCGTGCGAGATGACCACGGCGCAGCCCGGGAACTCCAGCAGCGCGTTCTCCAGGCTGGAGAGGGTCTCCACGTCCAGGTCGTTGGTCGGCTCGTCGAGCAGGATCACGTTGCCGCCGATCTTCAGGGTCAACGCCAGGTTGAGCCGGTTGCGCTCACCGCCGGAGAGCACCTTGGTCGGCTTCTGCTGGTCCGGGCCCTTGAAGCCGAACGCGGCGATGTACGCCCGGGACGGCATCTCGACCTTGCCCACCATCAGGTAGTCCAGGCCGTCGGAGACGACCTCCCAGACGGTCTTGTCGCCGCTGAGGCCCTGCCGGTTCTGGTCGACGTACGACAGCGAGACGGTCTCGCCGACCCGGACCGAGCCGCTCGTCGGCTGCTCCAGCCCGACGATGGTCTTGAACAGGGTGGTCTTGCCGACGCCGTTCGGGCCGATGATGCCGACGATGCCGTTGCGCGGCAGCGAGAACGACAGATCGTTGATCAGCACCCGGTCGCCGAAGCCCTTGGTGAGGTGCGAGGCCTCGATGACCGTGCTGCCCAGGCGCGGGCCCGGCGGGATCTGGATCTCCTCGAAGTCCAGCTTGCGGGTCTTCTCCGCCTCGGTGGCCATCTCGTCGTACCGGTCCAGGCGGGCCTTGGACTTGGTCTGCCGGGCCTTGGCGTTGGAGCGGACCCACTCGAGCTCTTCGGTGAGGCGCTTCTTCATCTTGGCGTCGCGACGGCCCTCGACGGCCAGCCGGGCGGCCTTCTTCTCCAGGTAGGTGGAGTAGTTGCCCTCGTAGGGGTAGGTCCGGCCGCGGTCCAGCTCGAGGATCCAGTTGGCCACGTTGTCGAGGAAGTACCGGTCGTGGGTGATCGCCATGACGGTGCCGGCGTACTTGGCCAGGTGCTGCTCCAGCCAGGAGACGCTCTCCGCGTCCAGGTGGTTGGTGGGCTCGTCGAGCAGCAGCAGGTCGGGCGCCTCCAGCAGCAGCTTGCAGAGCGCCACCCGGCGGCGCTCACCACCGGAGAGCTGGGTGACGTCGGCGTCCGGCGGCGGGCAACGCAGCGCGTCCATGGCCAGTTCGAGCTTGGAGTCGATGTCCCAGGCGTCGAGGTGGTCCAGCTCCTCCTGGAGCTTGCCCATCTCCTCCATCAGCTCGTCGGAGTAGTCCGTCGCCATCTGCTCGGCGATCTTGTTGAACCGCTCCAGCTTGGCCTTGGTCTCGGCGACCGCCTCCTCGACGTTGCCGAGCACGGTCTTGGCGTCGTTGAGCGGAGGCTCCTGGGCGAGCATGCCGACGGTGTAGCCGGGCATCAGGCGGGCCTCGCCGTTGCTCGGCTTGTCGAGCCCTGCCATGATCTTGAGGAGGCTGGACTTACCGGCGCCGTTCGGCCCGACCACGCCGATCTTGGCCCCGGGCAGGAAGTTCAGCGTCACGTTGTCCAGCACGACCTTGTCGCCGTGCGCCTTGCGCGCCTTTTCCAGGACGTAGATGAACTGGGCCACGGTGCGGGCTACCTCCGTCGATTGGGATCGCGAGCTTTGCGGCGCGGCGCGGGCTGCGACTTCCGCCGGCCGCCGCCGGCCGGGGGCCGGCTGCACGCACGCCGTCGTCAATCCTGACAGGTACGGCGGGCTTCGCCCACATCACCCCGCCCCCCGTGTAGCCCGGTCGGCGGCTGTTGGCAAGATCACCGGCAGGATTCGGCGACCGTGGGACGGGTAGGGAACTCCGGCACGGGGCCCCAGACGCCGCAGCTACGCTCAGTACGCTCATTCGCGGTTGACCCGTCAGCACCCGGAGGTGGCCGAACGTGACCGTCCGCAGCTCCTTTGTCGTAGTGGCGAACCGCCTGCCGGTCGACGAGGTGAGCACACCTGAGGGACGGCAGTGGCGACGCAGCCCGGGCGGGCTGGTGACGGCGCTGCATCCCGTCCTCGCCGAGCACCAGGGCACCTGGGTCGGCTGGGCCGGCGGCACCGGCGCCGCCCCCGAACCCTTCGACCTGGAGGGCATCCGGCTGCACCCCGTACCGCTCAGCGCCGAGGAGCTGGAGCGCTACTACGAGGGTCAGTCCAACGCGACGATCTGGCCGCTCTACCACGACGCGGTCGAGACGCCGGCCTACAAGCGCCGCTGGCGGGAGGCGTACCGACTGGTCAACGCCCGGTTCGCCGAGGCCGCGGCGGAGGTGGCGGCCGAGGGCGCCACGGTCTGGGTGCAGGACTACCAGCTGCAGCTGGTGCCGGCGATGCTCCGCGAGCTGCGGCCGGACCTACGGATCGGCTTCTTCCTGCACATTCCGTTCCCGCCGATCGAGCTGTTCATGCAGATGCCGTTCCGCACCGAGATCCTGCGCGGTCTGCTCGGCGCCGACCTGGTCGGGTTCCAGCAGCGACTGGCCGCGCAGAACTTCGTCCGGCTGGCCCGGCACCTGCTCGGCCTGCGCTACGAGGGGCAGATGATCCAGGTCGACGGCCGGCAGGTGAAGGCCGGGGCCTTCCCCATCTCGATCGACACCCGGGAGATGGAGCGGATGGCCGCCGACCCGGCGGTCCTGGCCCGGGCCAAGGAGATCCGCGAGGAGCTGGGCAACCCCAAGACGATCATCCTGGGCGTGGACCGGCTCGACTACACCAAGGGCATCGAGCTACGGCTCAAGGCCTTCCGGGAACTGCTGGCTGACGGAAAGCTGACAGTGCCCGACGCGGTCATGGTCCAGGTGGCCACGCCGAGCCGCGAGCGCGTGGAGCACTACCAGGCGCTCCGGGTCAAGGTGGAACGCGAGGTTGGTCGGATTAATGGCGAATTCGGCAGGGTCGGCGTGCCGGCGGTGCATTATCTGCATCAGTCGTACAGTCGCAGTGAACTTGCCGCGATGTACGTCGCTGCCGACGTGATGATGGTGACCCCGCTTCGAGACGGGATGAATCTGGTGGCCAAGGAGTACGTCGCATCGCGCGGGGACCAGGGCGGCGCGCTCGTACTCAGTGAGTTCGCCGGCGCGGCCACCGAGCTGCGCCAGGCATTTTTGTGCAACCCGCACGACCCGGACGCGGTCAAGGACGCCCTGCTGCGGGCCGTGCATGTGGAGAAGCCGGAGGCGCGCCGCCGCATGCGGACGATGCAACGCCATTTGCGTACCAATGACGTTGGCCACTGGGCCAAGTCGTTCCTCACCGAGCTCGGCGTGCCGGAGGCGGAGGCCGCGTGAACACGCCCGTCCCCGGTGGCGCCACCATCGCCACCGGCGTCATGGACCCGGAACTGCGCTCGGCCATCGGCCGGATCGCCCGGGTCCCCCAGCTCCTGATCGCCTGCGACTACGACGGCACCCTGGCCCCGATCGTCGAGGACCCGAGCAAGGCCGTACCGCTGCCCGAGGCGGTCGCCGCGATCCGCGCGCTGGCCTCCCTGCCGCAGACGAGCGTTGCGGTGGTCTCCGGCCGGGCGCTGCGCGACCTGGCCGCGCTCTCCCGGCTGCCCAGCGAGGTCCACCTGGTCGGCAGCCACGGCTCCGAGTTCGACATCGGCTTCGTCGAGCGGCTCTCCCCGGAGCTGATCGCCGTACGCACCCGGCTACGCGACGCGCTGCGCGAGATCGCCGCGAGCCACCCGGGCGTACGGCTCGAGCGCAAGCCGGCGAGCGTGGCGGTGCACACCCGCGGGGTCGACCCGCAGGTCGCCGCCGCCGCCATCGAGGCGGTCCGTGGTGGCCCCGCCACCTGGGACGGCGTCACGGTCACCCAGGGCAAGGAGGTCATCGAACTGTCGGTGGTCGCCACCCACAAGGGCACCGCGGTCGACCAGCTGCGCACCCAGCTCTCCGCCAGCGCGGTGCTCTTCATCGGCGACGACGTCACCGACGAGAACGCCTTCGGCAACCTGCACGGGCCGGACGTCGGCATCAAGATCGGCGTGGGCGACACCAAGGCCGACTACCGGGTCGACGAGCCGATCGAGGCGGCGCGCGCCCTCGGCCTGCTGCTCGAGACCCGGCGGCACTGGCTCTTCGGCGAGCGGGCGGTGCCGATCGAGCGGCACTCCATGCTGGCCAACGGCCGGACCGTCGCGCTGCTCACCCCCGACGCCAAGGTCACCTGGCTCTGCAACCCCAAGCCCGACTCGGCGGCGATCTTCGCCGACCTGGTCGGCGGCAGCCCGGCCGGGCACTTCACCGTCTCGCCCGAGCGCGGCGGCATCCCGTTGGGCCAGCGCTACCGCGGCGGCACGATGACGGTGGAGACCCGGTGGTCCGGTCTCACCGTGACCGACTGGCTGGACCTGCCGGCGCAGGAGACCACTCCGGACGGCCCCGCCATCATGGCCGGCGACTCGACGCTGGTCCGGGTGCTCACCGGCCACGGCCGGGCCCGGGTGGAGTTCGCCCCCCGGCCCGAGTTCGGCCAGGTGGCGGTGCAGTTGCAGCCGGTCGGCGACGGTCTGCTGGTGCTCGGTTCGAACGAGCCGATCGCGCTCTACTCCCCCGGGGTCGAGTGGGACGTCGTCAGCGACGGCGGCTACGAGACCGCCAAGGCGGTCGTGGACCTGCGGGCGGCAGGCGGGCAGGTCGTGCTGGAGCTGCGCTTCGGCACCCACAGCGTGGAGCACCACCGGCTGCCCGTGCACGAGCGGCAGGCCGCCGCCGAGCAGCCGTGGAAGGACTGGGTGGCCTCGCTCAAGCTGCCCACCACCGCCCGCGACCTGGTGGTCCGCAGCGCGCTGACGCTGCGCGGGCTCTGCCACCAGCCCACCGGCTCGATCCTGGCCGCCGCGACCACCTCGCTGCCGGAGGAGCTGGGCGGCGTCCGCAACTGGGACTACCGCTACTGCTGGCTGCGCGACGCGGCGCTGACCGCCCGGTCGCTGGTCGACCTCGGCTCGACCGAGGAGGCCGAGGGGCTGCTCCGCTGGATCGACGGCGTCGTCGAGCGCACCGGCGGGCACCCGGAGCGGCTGCACCCGCTCTACACGGTCGACGGGTACGAACTCGGCGCCGAGGCGGTCATCGACACCCTGCCCGGCTACGCCGGCTCCCGGCCCGTCCGGGTCGGCAACCTGGCCAACCACCAGCTCCAGCTGGATGTCTTCGGCCCGGTCGCCGACCTGATCGCCGCCGTGGCCGACCTGCGCGGCTCGGTCCGGGAGACCGAGTGGCGGGTGCTGGAGTCGATGGTCGAGGCGGTCAGCCGCCGCTGGCACGAGCCCGACCACGGCATCTGGGAGGCCCGCCTCCCACCGCGGCACCACATCTTCTCCAAGGTGATGTGCTGGATGACCGTGGACCGGGCCCTGCACGTGGTGCGCCAGCACGGCGGCGAGGACCGGCCGGAGTGGGTCGATCTGCGCGACCGGATCGCGGCAAACGTGCTGGAGCACGGCTGGCACGAGCACGCGGAGGCCTACAGCGTCGCCTACGGCGACGAGGACATGGACGCCTCGTCGCTCTGGATCGGCCTCTCCGGGCTGCTCCCGGGCGACGACCCGCGCTTCCTCTCCACGGTGCTGAAGATCGAAGCTGACCTGCGCAGCGGGCCGGTCGTCTACCGCTACCACTGGGACGACGGCCTGCCCGGGCGGGAGGGTGGCTTCCACATCTGCACGGCGTGGCTGATCGAGGCGTACCTGCGCACCGGCCGGCGGCTCGACGCCGAGGAGCTCTTCGCCCAGATGGTCGACACCGCCGGGCCCACCGGGCTGCTCCCCGAGCAGTACGACCCGCTGGCCGAGCGCGGGCTGGGCAACCACCCGCAGGCCTACAGCCACCTCGGCCTGATCCGCTGTGCCCTCCTGCTGGACAACATGCTCAAGCAGTGAGCTGACCCGTTCACCGGTGACGGCCGGAGCCCCGCGCTCCGGCCGTCACCGTCTCTGCCCCACCCCCACGCGTTGATCATGAAGTTGTTGCCAGTCGCCTCGGCGTGTCGTGACTACAACTTCATGATCAACGAGCGCTGCGGGGGGGGCGGTCAGGTGTGGAGGGCGTCGACCACGTCGCCGATGACCACGACGGCGGGCGGGCGGAGGTCGGCGGCGACCGCGTCGGCCGCGACGTTCGCCAGGGTTGACCGGAGCATCCGCTGGGAGCCGGTGGTCGCCTCCTGGACCACGGCGGCGGGGGTGTCCGGGCGGCGGCCGTGGGCGAGCAGGGTGGCGGTGATTCCGGCCAGGTTCTTCAGCCCCATCAGGATCACCAACGTGCCGCGCAACCCGGCCAGCGCGTCCCAGCGCACCAGCGAGGCCGGCGAGTCCGGCGCAAGGTGCCCCGAGACCACGGTGAACTCGTGCGCGACCGCCCGGTGGGTGACCGGAATGCCGGCCGCCGCCGGGGCGGCGATGGAGCTGGTCACCCCGGGGACCACGGTCACCGGTACGCCGGCCTCGGCGCAGGCCAGCAACTCCTCCCCGCCACGACCGAAGACGTACGGGTCGCCGCCCTTGAGCCGGACCACGAACGCGCCGGCGCGGGCGCGGTCGACCAGGATCCGGTTGATCTCCTCCTGGGCCCGGGCCGGCCCGTACGGGATCTTGGAGGCGTCGACCAGCTCCACGTCGGCGCGCAGCTCGTCGAGGAGCAGCCCGGGTACCAGCCGGTCGGCGACCACCACGTCCGCCTCGGTCAGCAGCCGCCAGCCCTTCACGGTGATCAGCTCGGGATCACCCGGCCCGGCGCCGACCAGGGCGACCCGTCCGACCGGGCCGCCCGCCGATCGTCGGGGCGCGTCCGGCTCGGCCACCGGCTCGAACCCGGCGCGCGCGGCGAGCAGCTCGCGTACCGCATCCCGGACGCTCATCGCCCGACGCGGATCGCCGCCGCCCAGCACCGCGACCGTCACCGGCCCGTGCCGCGTCACCGCCGGCGTCCAGGCGGTGGCCGCCGTCCGATCGTCGGCCCGCACGCAGAAGATGCGCCGCGCGGCGGCGGCGGCGCTGACCGACGCGGCGGCCGTCGGATCGTCCACCGCCACCTGGACCAGCCAGGCCCCGTCCAGGTCCTCGGGGGCGAACCGGCGCGCCACCCAGCGCAGCCGGCCGGCGTCGACGTGCGCGCGCAGCGCCGGAGTCAACTCCGGTGCCACCAGCAGCACGTCCGCGCCCGCGTCCAGCAGGGCGGGCACCCGCCGGGTGGCCACCGTCCCGCCGCCCACCACGACCACCCGCAGCCCGGCCAGCCGCAGCCCGAGCGGGTACGGCGACTCGCTCACGCCGCCGCCCGGCCCGACTCGGCGGCGGCGCGAGCCGGCACGCCGCTCTGCCCCCGGGCTCGCTCGCTGCGCTCGCTCACTTCTCGGCCACCCCGGCCGAGTCGAAGGTGGCCACCTCGTGCAGCACCCGGACCGCGCCGGTGACCACCGGCAGCGCGAGCAGCGCCCCGGTGCCCTCGCCGAGGCGCAGACCGAGGTCGATCAGCGGGACGAGCCCGAGCCGGCGCAGCGCCAGTGTGGCGCCGGGCTCGGCGGACCGGTGCCCGGCGACCATGGCGCCCACCGCGTCCGGGGCGAAGGCCGCGGCGGCGAGCGCGGCGGACACCGCGATCACCCCGTCCAGCAGCACCGGCACCCGGTGCGCGGCGGCGCCGAGGATCAGCCCGGTCAGTGCGGCGTGCTCCAGCCCGCCGACCGCGGCCAGCACGCCGAGCGGGTCGGCCGGGTCGGGCCGGTGCCGGTCCAGCGCGGTCCGCACCACCTCGACCTTCCGCCGGTACGTCGGGTCGTCCACGCCGGTGCCACGACCGGTCGCCGCAGCCGGATCGGCGTCGGTGAACGCGGCGATCAGCGCGGCCGCCGGGGTGGTGTTGCCGATGCCCATGTCTCCGGTGAGCAGGATGCCGGCGCCCGCCGCGATGAGGTCGTTCGCGACCCGGATGCCGGTCTCGACGGCGGCGCGGGCCTCGTCGCGGGTGAGCGCGGCGGTCACCGCGAGGTCCCGGGTGCCGGGCCGGACGTTGGCGCTGACCAGCCGGGGCGCCCGCGAGTCGAGCGTCCCGGACCCCTCGGCGTCGCGGTCGCCCGCGGCGTCGGCCGCGACGGCGTCGTCCGCGGCCGCGGGGATCGGGGTCGCCACCCCGACGTCGACCACGGTGACCGCGGCGCCGGCCTGCCGCGCGAACGCGTTGACCACCGCGCCGCCGGCCAGGAAGTTGCCGATCATCTGCGCGGTGACCTCCTGCGGCCAGGGCGTCACCCCCTGGGCGTGCACGCCGTGGTCACCGGCGAAGATCGCCACGGCGGCCGGCTCGGGCAGCGGCGGCGGGCAGTTCCCGGCCAGGCCGGCGAGGCGTACCGACAGCTCCTCCAGGGCGCCGAGCGAACCGGCCGGCTTGGTGAGCCGGCCGTGCAGCTCCCGGGCGGCGGCCATCGCCGGCTCGTCCAACGGCCCGATCGCCGCGATCGTGGTCTCCAGCATCATGCCTCCAGCATCTCGCCCAGTACCCGGATGAACTCGTCGGTGGTGGCCGGGTCGCGCACGGCCACCCGCAGCCAGTCCGGCCCGAGGCCAGGGAAGGTGTCCCCCCGGCGCACCGCCCAGCCGCGCTCGCGCAGCCCGGCCCGGACGGTGGCGGCGCCGGGCAGGTGGATCAGGACGAAGGCGCTGGCGGGGCGGCCGGCGACGCGTACCCCTGGCAGGGCGGCGAGCCGGGCGACCAGGTGCTCGCGGTCGGCGGCGAGCCGCGCGGCGATCGCGCGCTCGGCTGCGACCGCGGCCGGCGTGGCGCAGGCGGCGGCGGCCGCCAGCGCGGGCGTGGAGACGGCCCAGAGCGGCTGGACGGCGGCGAGCCGGGCCAGCAGCTCCGGCGCGCCCAGCAGGTAGCCGATCCGCAGCCCGGCCAGCCCCCAGGTCTTGGTGAGGCTGCGCACCACCAGCAGGCCGGGCAGGTCCCGCCGGGCGGCGAGGGACTCCGGCTCGCCCGGGTGGCCGGGGCTGACGGTGGTGTCGGCGAACGCCTCGTCCACGACCAGGACCCGGCCCGGGCGGGCCAGCGCGGCCAGCGTCCGTGCCGGGTGCAGAACGGAGGTGGGATTGGTCGGGTTGCCGACCATCACCAGGTCGGCGTCGGCGGGCACCCGGGCGGGGTCGAGGTGGAAGTCGTCGCCCGCGTCGAGCAGCACCCGTTCCACCCGGTGGCCGGCCGCCCGGAGCGCCGCCTCGGGCTCGGTGAACTGCGGGTGCACCACCACCGGCCGGCGGACCCCGCGCAGTGCCTGGGCGAGCAGCACGAAGCCCTCGGCGGCACCGGCGGTGAGCAGCACCTCGTCCGGGGCGCGGTGGTGCCGGGCGGCGACCGCTGCCCGGGCGGGTGCCGGATCCGGGTAGCGGGCCAGGTCGGTGAGGCTGGCGGTGATCGGCCCGGCAAGCCACGGCGGCATCGGCGCGCGGCGGACGTTGACCGCGAGGTCGACCAGGCCGTCCCCCACCTCCGCGTCCCCGTGGTGGGCGAGGTCGGGCTCGCCGGCGGGGATCGGCTCCAGGACGCGGTCGGGCGCCGGCGCCGGCGCCGGTTCGTCACCGGCGCGCGCCGGTGCCCCGCTCGGCTGACCACGCATGCCCGCGATCCTGCCGGGAAGGCGGCGTGCGGGACAGCCGATCACGGCGTGGGACGCGTCACGACTCGTTCGACGTACGCCCGTTTATGAATTCTTCTCATTTCCGAATCGGAAATGTCATAGCTTGACCCTGTGAGCAACCGACCCCTTGCTGCCGCCGGTCGTGTCGTCCCTCTCCTCCGCGCCGGGCTGATAGCCGGCATCGTGATCGCCGCCGTCGCCTATCCGCTCTTCGCCTTCACCGGCCTGGGCGCGAAGGCCACCGCGCACGCGATGGAGCACAAGACCAAACTGCTGACCACCGCGCTACCCGCCGAGACGTCCTACCTGTACGCGCCAGACGGCAAGACCGTGCTGACGATGTTCTACGAGGAGTACCGGCAGTACACCAAGCTGTCGGACATGTCGCCGAACATCCAGCAGGCCATCGTGGCGGCCGAGGACTCGCGCTTCTACCAGCACCGGGGCGTGGACCCGAAGGGCGTGGCCCGGGCCTTCGTCGCCAACGCCCGCTCCAGCGGGGTGTCCCAGGGCGCGTCCACGCTGACCATGCAGTACGTCCGGATGGCGTTGCGGGACAGCGCGAAGACCCCGACGGAGGTCCAGGAGGCCACCCAGCAGACCAGCCTGCGCAAGATCAAAGAGATGCGGATGGCGCTGGACCTGGAGAAGGAGCTCAGCAAGGAGGACATCCTCGAGCGCTACCTGAACTCCGCGTACTTCGGGCACCGCGCGTACGGCATCTACGCGGCCAGCGAGATCTTCTTCTCCAAGACCCCGAAGGACCTCAGCCCGGTCGAGGCGGCCACCCTCGCCGGCCTGGTCAAGTCGCCCAGCGAGTACGACCCCGCGTCGTCGGACCAGAAGGACGCCACCGCCCGGCGCAACTACGTGCTGGACCGGATGACGCAGCTCGGCTACCTCTCGCCGGACGCCGCCGCGACGGCCAAGGCGGAGCCGATCCGGCTGAAGCTGACCGACCCGCCGAACGACTGCGCCTCGATCCCGGAGAAGTACAACAGCTGGGGCTTCGCCTGCGACTACCTGAAGAACTGGTGGAGCGCGCAGCCGGCGTTCGGGGAGAACCGGCTGGAACGGATGGACAAGCTGCGCCGCGGCGGCTACCGGATCGTGCTCAGCATCGACCCGAAGATCCAGGACGCGGCGGAGAAGAACGTCGGCGCCAAGGAGAACACCGGCAGTCCGTTCGCCAACGGCATCGTGGTCTCCGAGCCCGGCACCGGGCGGGTGAAGGCGATGGCGGTGAACCGGACGTACTCGCTGGACCTGAGCGAGAACCCGCAGAGCTCCAACCCGGAGGCCGGGCCGAACATCAAGGCGAACTACCCGAACACGGTGGCCCCGCTGCTCGGCGGCGGTGACCTACCGGGCTACCAGGCCGGATCGACGTTCAAGATGTTCCCGATGCTGGCCGCGCTCAACTCGGGGATGACCCTCTCCACCTCGTTCAACGCCCCGTACCGCTACCAGTCGAAGGTCTTCGACAACTGGGCGCCGTCCAACGCGAGTGGGGCGATGAGCGGTCAGCAGACCATGTGGTCCGGGTTCGGCAAGTCGGTCAACACCTACTTCGTCTGGCTGGAGGAGCAGATCGGCGCCGAGGCGGGTGTCCGGCTGGCCGAGCAGCTCGGGCTGCGCTGGCGCACCGACGTCGACCGGGATCAGGCCTCACCGGGGAAGGTGAAGAAGTGGGGCGCGTTCACCCTGGGCGTCTCCGACGCCACACCGCTGGAGATGGCGAACGCGTACGCCGCGATCGCCGCCGACGGCCGGTACTGCGAGGCGATCCCGGTGCAGGCGATCATGAACCGGGACGGCACACCGACGACGTACGCCACCGCCTCCGGCATCCAACGGGAGGTCGCCAAGCCGCGCTGCCGGCAGGTGGTCAGCGCCGACGCGGCGCGTGCCGCCACCGACGCGGCCCGCTGCCCGACCGGGGACACCCCGGCCCGGGGCGGTTGCGGCGGCTGGTCGACGGCGGACAGCGTCCGGGGCACCGTCGGGCGGCCGGTGGCCGGCAAGACCGGTACCACGGACAGCACCCGGTCCGCCTGGTTCGTCGGTTACACCCCGGAGCTGGCCGCCGCGAGTTTCATCTCCGATCCGGACAACCCGTTCAACGCGGTCGGTGACGGACAGTCCCAGATCCCGATCGCCGCGGTCTCCGAGACCCTCCGCGACGGCCTCAAAGGCCAACCCACCCGCCAGTTCACCCCACCCTCCGACGCCATAGTCGGCTGACCCACCACCCACCCGCCCAGCTCGGTTGATCAAGAGGTCTGCGTCAGGAACCGGCCGGTTCCTGACGCAGACCTCTTGATCACGCCCGAGACCGGGGTGGGGTGGGGTGGGTTAGTGGAGGTCGGCGGCTACGAAGGACCAGAGTTCGAGGTCTACCCGGGCGCCCCGCACGTAGCCGGCGTTGCGCAGCAGCCCCTCGTAGCTGAAGCCGGCCTTCTCGGCCACCCGGCGGGACGCGGTGTTGCCCGGCGCCACCCGCAGCTCGACCCGCTGGAAACCGTGCTCCAGGATCAGCGCGATGGCCACCGCGTCGACCGCCTCGGCGGCCAGCCCGAAGCCGCGGGCCTGCGGCGCGATCGCGTAGGAGATCTCGGTGAGCCGGGCGCCCCAATCGGTGCGGCGGGTCCAGAGACAACCCACCAGCTCGGCGTCCTCTCGCCGGATCACCCCGTAGTGGTCGCCGTCGCCGCTGTCGCGGCGCTGCCGGGCCAGGTCGGTGCACCAGGCATGACCGTCGATCGGGCCGGAGTCGTCGGCGAGCGGCAGCCAGCGCCGGGTCAGCCGGTCGGCCATGATCGCCCCGGCCGCCGTCGCGTCCGCCGCCACCAGCTGTCGCACCTCGGTACGCGGGGTGGAGACGGTCAACGTCGGGAAGCGGCGTACCGCGACCTGACCGATCACGCCGGCACCCCGCCGGGCTGCGCCGGCACCGCCTCGGGCGCCGGGTCGGCGAGCGCCGCCGCGACCACCCGGGTGGCGGTCTCCGGGTGACCCGCCCAGTGCAGGGTGAGCTGGGAGGCGTGCACGTTGCGCCAGACGAAGCCCTCCGGCGTGCCACCGGCCCAGCTCCACGCCGGCCGCTGACCGGCCCGCGGGGTGAGCACGGCCCGGTGCTCCTTGTGGCCGACCAGCACCGTGCCCTGCGCGGCGACCACGCTCTCGGTGTGGGCCGTCGCCTCCCGGTAGCCGACCACCAAGCCGTCCCGGCTGGCGCCGACCGCGTCCAGCACGCCGCACATCGGCAGCCCGTCCAACTCGCGGGCCAACCAGAGCAGGCCGGTCCCCTCGGCCACCACCGGACGCCCGGTGCGGGCCAGCTCGGCCACCGCGATGCAGAGCTTCCGGTTGGCCGACAGCTGCTCCGCGTACGCCTCGGACAGCGCGCCACCCACGACCAGCGCGCGGGTGCCCGGGGGCAACGCCTCGTCGCGCAGCGGGTCGAACGTGACCACCTCGGCGCCGGCCGCGCGGAGCAGTTCGGTGGTCTCCGGCGGGCTGTAGCTGCCGCCCGGCCCACCGGCCAGCGCGACCACAGGACGGTTCGCCGGGGCCGCCGGGGCGCCCAACGCGTCCTGCGCCGACCAGGGAGTCGCCGGCAGCGGCGGGGCGGAGCGGGCCAGCCCGAGCAGGCGCTCCACGTCGACCGTGGCGGCGACCGCCTCGCCCAGCCGGCGCACCGCACGGGCCGCCTCGGCGGAGCCACCGATCACCGGCACCACGCCGTGCCGCCGGGCCGGGAGCACCGGGGGGAGGTCCTGGCGGCGCAGGGCGCCGTAGACCGGCACGTTGATGTCGTCGAGCGCCTCGCGGAGCATCGCCTCGTGGCGGGACGAGGCGACCCGGGTGAGGATCACCCCGCCGAGCCAGAGCTGCTCGTCGAAGGAGCGGAAGCCGTGCACCAGGGCGGCTGCCGACTGGCCCATCGCGGCGACGTCGACGGCGAGCACCACCGGGCTGCGCAGCGCGGCGGCCACCGCCGCCGTCGAGTCCTGGTCCGGGCGACCGGTGACACTGTCGTAGAGGCCCATGCTGCCCTGCACCACGGCCAGCCCGGCGCCGTCGGCACCGTGAGCGAGCAGCGGGGCGAGCCGGTCGGCGCCGGCCAGCCGGGGGTCGAGGGTTCGACCCGGCCGGCCCGCGGCGAGCCCGAGGTAGGCGGCGTCGACCTGGTCCGGCCCGATCTTGAACCCGGCGACCTGGACCTCGCGGTCGGCGAGCGCGGCGAGCAGCCCGATCGCCAGCGCGTTCTTGCCGTGCCCGGAGGACGGCGCGCTGAACACCAGGCGCGGCACGACGGTCATCATCGACTCCTCGTCGGCGGCGGGGGTACGCGGCTGAGGACCGTGGGAGCGGTCCGCCCGGTGACGATACCGGTCCGGCCCGACGGGTGAACGCCGCAGCGGGGACTGTCGCGGTGGGCGCAGCGGCCGGTCGCGGAGAGTGGCCCCGGTCATACGAGTAGCCTCGTGGCTGTGTACCGGTTCCTGCTGAGCCCACGCTGGCTGGGCATCCTCGCGTTGACCCTGGTCGCGGCGGCGGTGATGGTGTGGCTGGGCAACTGGCAGTTGGACCGCTACCGGGGACGCACCGAGGTCAACGAACGGATCGACGCCGGTTTGCGGATGTCGCCGGTGCCGCTGCACAACGCGCTGGCCGCGCCGGCCGGTGGCCCCGGCACCGCCGGACCGGGCCCGGCCGAGGAGAAGGTCTGGACCCGGGTCACCGTCACCGGGCGTTACGACTCGACAAACACCGTCCTGGTCCGCGGCCGTACGGCGGACAGCAAGGTCGGTTTCGAGGTGCTCACCCCGCTGGTGCTCAGCGACGGCACCGCCGTGCTGGTGGACCGCGGCTGGATCCCGCCGGCACCGGGCGGAGCGGCTACCGCCCAGCCGCAGGTGCCCGCCGCCCCGTCCGGTGACGTGACGGTGGTCGGCCGGGTGCACGAGACCGAGAGCGGCGCGACCACGGTCAACCGGCGCGACGGCCGGCTGGAGACTCGGCGGATCGGGGTTCCCCGGCTCGCCGGCGAGCTGCCCTACCCGGTCTACGGCGCGTATCTGCTGCTCGACGAGCAGACCCCGGCGGCCGACCCGACGTTCGTCGCGGTGCCGGTGGGGCACGCCAACAACTGGCAGAACCTCGGCTACGTCGTGCAGTGGTGGCTCTTCGCCGGGATGACGATCGTCGGCTACGGCTGGGCGGCCCGCCGGGAGGCCCGTCGCGGAAGCGGCACCGACGCGCGGCCGCTCGACCGGGCCGCCGAGCCGACCCCGAGCGCACCGGCCTGACCGGCCCGGCCCGGTAACCGGTGCGCTGTCCCACCGCTCAGTCGGTGGGCCGGCTGAGCGGTCAGTCGGTGACCCGGCCGGCGTGGATGGCCCGGACGGCGTCGATGGTGTCCGCCTCGGCGGCCGTCTTGTCGCTGCGGTAGCGCACCACCCGGGCGAAGCGCAGCGCCACCCCGCCCGGATAGCGCGAACTGGTCTGCACGCCGTCGAAGGCGATCTCGACGACCTGCTCGGGGCGGACCCGGACGACCCAGTCGCCCCGCTCGACGGCCAGCTCGAGGAAGCGCTCGGTCTGCCAGCGCAGCAGATCGTCGGTGAGGCCCTTGAACGTCTTTCCCAGCATGACGAAGTCGCCCGTGCGCGGGTCGCGGGCGCCCAGGTGCAGGTTGGAGAGCCAGCCCTGGCGTCGGCCGCTGCCCCACTCGACGGCGAGCACCACCAGGTCGAGGGTGTGCCGAGGCTTGACCTTGACCCAGGCGCCGCCGCGCCGGCCGGCGTCGTAGGGCGCCTCGGGCGCCTTCACCACGACCCCCTCCTGACCGGCGTCGACCGCGGCGGCGAACGCCGCCCCCGCCTGCTCCGGCCCGTCGACCTCGATCCGCCCGACCAGCAGCGACTCGTCGACCGCGCCGGCCAGCGCGGCCCACCGCTCCCGGCCGGGCAGGTCGATCAGATCATCGCCGTCGAGGTGCAGCAGGTCGAAGAAGTAGGGCGTCAGCACCGCCTGGCCGGTGGTCTCGGCGGCGGCGAGCACCGCCGGGGCGACCGGTGCGCGGCCGGTGGTGCTCGGCGTGGTGCGCCGGGCGGCCCGGCTCGACGTCTGCTGGAACGGCAGCGGCCGGCCGGTCTCGTCGAGCCCGATCGCCTCGCCGTCGAGCACCAACTCCCGAGCGGGCAGGGCGCGAACCGCGGCAACCACCTCGGGCACCCGGGCGGTGATCTCGTCGAGGCTGCGGGTGAAGACCGCGATGTCCTGGCCGGAGCGGTGCACCTGGATCCGGATGCCGTCGAGCTTCACGTCGACCACCGCGGGCGTGCCGGTCGCGGCGAGCGCCTCGTCGACCGAGGGCGCGCTCTGCGCCAGCATCGGGGCGAGCGGACGCCCCACCCGCAGGCCGAACCCGGCCAGCGCGGCGGCGCCGCCGTCGAGCGCGGCCACCGCGACCGCCCGCAGGTCGCCGGCGAGCAGCAGGGCCCGGCGGACCGCCGCCGCCGGCACGTCGGCCGCCCGGGCGATCGCGTCGGCCAGCAGCCCGGCCTGCGCGCCCTGGCGCAGCTCGCCGCTGAACAGGCCGGTCAGCAGCCGCTGCTCGTCGGCAGTGACGGCGGCGTAGAGCGCGCCGAGCAGGGCCCGGCGGCGGGCCTGGGAGCCCGCGCCGTGCACCGCGGCGATCTCGTCGATCGCCGCGTCGACGGCGGCCACGGTCAGCGTCGGCTCGGCGGCCGGCGGCGGCAGGTCGCGCAGGCTCGCGTAGCCGACCCCGGTCTGCCGTTGGCGCAGCTCGCCGGCGAGCCAGCCCGCGCCGGCCGGCACTTCGGCCGGGTCGAGCGCCCGCAGCGCGCCGGCCAGCAGCTCCACCTTGGCCCGTCGGCCGCTGGTGGCCGCCACGGCGGCGGAGGTGGCTGCCAGATCGAGGAACCGCACGGGGTTCATCCTGCCAGCCACCTCCGACACCACCCGGGCATTGCCGTGCCCGGCGAACGGCGTGGCCCGGCTCAGGCCGAGACCGGCTCCTCGATCCGCAGCCCGCGGCCGCGAACCTCGTCGGCGACCCGGCTGAGCAGCGAGTCGAGCGTGACCAGCGCGGCGGAGAGCTCACCGAGCTGTTCCTTGAGCGTGTCCTCGGGCCACGCGGAGACGTCTACGTCCCCCAGAGCGCTGACGGCGGCCTGCAACCGGGCCATCACCTCGTTCGTACTCATGTTCGAAACCCTATATCAGCTGCGGATGCGACACGCCGCAAACTCCCAAATCGACCGGGACGTTACGGTTCCGACACCTAACTCCGGTCCGTGCCCGCCGCGGCCACGTTGCCCAGCAGCAGCGCCTCGGCCAGGCAGACCCGGGCGAACTCGCCCAGGTGCAGGCTCTCGTTCGGCCCGTGCGCCCGGGCGTGCGGGTCCTCCACCCCGGTCACCAGGATCGCGGCCTGCGGGAACATCTCCTGGAAGGTGGCGATGAACGGGATCGAGCCGCCCACGCCGATGTCGACCGGGTCGGTGCCGTCCCAGGCGGTCCGGAAGGCCGAACGGGCGGCGTCGAACATCGGCCCGGACGCGTCGATGACGCAGGGGTCGCCGTCGTGCTCGAAGGTGACCGTGACCTGGGCGCCCCACGGCGCGTGCTTCTCCAGGTGGCCGCGGAGCGCCTCGTACGCCCGCTTCGGGTCGTCGCCCGGAGCGAGTCGGACGCTGAGCTTGGCCTTCGCGGCAGGGACCAGCGCGTTCGGCGCCTCGCCGGTGGCCGGCGCGTCGATGCCGAGCACGGCCAGGGCGGGCTTGGTCCAGAGCCGGTCGGTGATCCGGCCGGTCCCGATGAAGGAGACCCCGTCGGCCAGCCCGGCCTCGGCGCGGACCCGCTCCTCCGGGTAGTCGACGGTGGCGCCCTCCCGTCCCACCAGGCCCTCGACCGCGACGTCACCGGCGTCGGTGTGCAGGGTGGCGAGCAGCCGGACCAGCGTGGTCAACGCGTCCGGGACGGCGCCGCCGAACATCCCGCTGTGCACCGCGTGGTCCAGCGTGCGGACCTCGACGAAGCAGTTCACGATGCCGCGCAGCGAGGTGGTCAGCGCCGGCACGCCGATGTCCCAGTTGCCGGAGTCGGCGATCACGATGACGTCCGAGGCGATCTGGTCGCGGTGCTCGTCGAGCAACTGCTCCAGCGAGTCGGAGCCGTACTCCTCCTCGCCCTCGATGAACAGGACCACGCCGACCGGCAGCCGGTCGCCGAAGGCCCGCAGCGCCGCCACGTGCGCCATGATGCCGGCCTTGTCGTCGGCCGCGCCCCGGCCGTAGAGCCGACCGTCCCGCTCCACCGGCTCGAACGGGTCGGACTCCCACAGCGACAGGTCACCCACCGGCTGGACGTCGTGGTGGGCGTAGAGCAGCACCGTCGGCGCCCCGGGCGGGGCCGCCTTCTTTCCGATCACCGCCGGCTGCCCCCCGGAGCGCGCGATCGTGACGTCCAACCCGCAACCGCGCAGCAGCTCGGCCACCGCCTCGGCGGAGCGCTCCACGTGCGAGTGGTCGAAGCCCTCGAACGCGATGCCGGGGATGCGGACGAGGCGTTCCAGGTCGGCGCGGACCCCGGGCAGCTCCCGCTCGACGGCGGCCCGGATCTCGGACTCGGACATGATCGGTGTGGTCATGACCGGCATCGTATGCCGGCCTTACCGGGCGGGGTCGGCCCGGTCAGCGGATGCGCACGTAGTAGCGGGTGCGGTCGTGCGGCAGCCCCGGTGCGCCGTCGACCACCAGGTGGGCGTGCTCCGCCGTACCGTCGGTGGCGAAGTGTGCCGCCTCCCCGGCGTGCCAGCGGCGCAGCTCGGGCAGGATCTCCGGTCCGTCCCGGGCGACCGCACGGGCCAGCCGCAGCGGTGCCGGCGCGGTGACGAAGACGGCCAGAGTGAGCTCCGGTCGGGCCGCCGCCCGGGCCGCGCTCACCCCCTCGACGACGAGCACCGGGCCTACCGGCACCGGCACCGCGTCCGGCAGGAAGCTCCGCCGCACCCAGCTGTAGCGGCGGTAGGCCCCGGGTCGCCCGGCGCGCAGCGGGCCCAGCACCGATTCCTCCAGCCGTGACCAGAAGGTGAGCTGGTCGTCCCAGCCGTCGAGCAGGTCGTCGGTGTGCAGCACCGGCGGCCGGTCGCCGCCGAGCAGGGCGAGGGCGTCCGCGAGGTGCGCCGCGAACCGGCTCTTGCCCGCGCCGCTCGGCCCGTCCACCGCGACCAGTCGGGTACGCCCCAACCGGGCCGGCCCGGCCAGCACCCGTCCGGCCAACTCGGCGTACGGCTCGACGACCGCGACCGGCACGGCGGTCTCCCCGACCCGGCCGCCCGCCGACCCGGTAGCCGGATCTGGACGGCCGGCTTCCGGTGTCACGCCGGCTCCACCGGTTCGCCCAGCATCTCGCCGAGCCAAGCCAGTTCCGCCCGGCTGGTGGCTCGGGCGATGGTGAGCAGCCCGCGACGGTAGGGGTCGGTCAGCTCCTCGGCCCGCACCGGGCGGTCGCCGTCGTAGAAGAAGCTGCTCGGGGTACGGAGGAAGGCCAGCCGACGGCGGAGCACGTGGTCTCGGGCGGCCGGCTCGTCGAGGTGGCGGAGGAACGCGAGCAGGACGAACCAGCGGTTCTCGTCGCTGACCTCCAGCTCGTCCGGTTCGCGCAGCCGGCGGTTCAGCTCGGCCCGGCCCTGGTCGGTCAGGACCAGCATCTGTCGGGGCGCCGCTCGGGTGCCCGGCTCGGCGCGGCGGGTCAGGAGGCCGGCGCGCTCCAACCGCTTGACCGCGGGATAGAGCGTGCCGTCGGCAATCGGCCGGATGTGCCCGGTGAGCTGGGCGATCCGCCGTTTCAGGTGGTAGCCGTGCAGCGGCTGGTCGGCCAGGAAACCAAGGATGGCGAGTTCGAGCACACCGTCATTATGCCCTCTTGACGATATACCTCGGTACGGAGGTATGGTCTCCGGCATGCAAACAGCGACGGTGGGCCCGGACGGGGCGCAGATGCGATGGGTGGAGACCTCCGGCAGCGAGCCGGCTCGGGTTTACGTGCACGGGCTCGGTGCGATGTCGGCGCCCTACTTCGTTCCGGTGGCCACCCGGCCGGAGCTGGCCGGCCACCGGTCGCTCTTCGTGGACCTGCTGGGCTTCGGCCTCAGCGACCGGCCGGCGGCGTTCGGCTACACACTCGACGAACACGCGACGGCGCTGGCCCGGGCGCTCGACGCGGCCGGCGTCCGGGCCGCGGACGTGATCGCACACAGCATGGGCGGTGCGGTGGCCATCGTGCTCGCCCACCACCGGCCCGACCTGGTCCGCAGGCTGGTGCTGGTCGAGGCCAACCTCGACCCGAACCCGCCGCCGACCGCCGGCAGCAGCGGCATCGCCAGCTACACCGAGGACGAGTTCCTCGCCACCGGCCACGCCCGGACCCTCGACCGGGTCGGACCACACTGGGCGGCCACCATGCGGCTCGCCGATCCGGTCGCGCTGCACCGCACCGCGCTGGGACTGAGGGCCGGGAGTCGGCCCACCATGCGACACATGCTGGAGCACCTGCCGATGCCGCGGACGTTCGTGCAGGGCGAGCGGAGCGGTCCGGTGGTTGGCGCGGACGACCTGACCGCCGCCGGAGTCACCGTGGTCACCGTTCCGGACGCCGGTCACAACGTGATGCTGGACGCCCCCGAGGCGTTCGCCCGGGCCGCCGTCGCCGCCCTCGCGGTCGCCGCCCAACCGGTCGGCTGACCGGCTGGCCTGGACGGTCGACCAGCTGCCCACGGCAGCCGACCGCCGGCCCGCCGCCCGTCGGGCGCCCTCGTTTCGGGCGCCCGGCCGGCGCCGCCGATCACGTCCGGGGGATTCGTGTCCCCCACCGGCGGGCACGCATCCGTTTGCCCGCCGGGCCGGCGGCCGGCTGGGCATGATCGGGAGGTGCTGCGTGACGTGATGAGCCCCGGTGTCGAGGCCCTGCTGGAGCAGGCCCGTTCCGGGCTGCGCCGGTTGTCCCCGCAGGAGACCGTCGAGGCGGTGCGCGGCGGCGCGTTGCTGGTCGACACCCGTACCGAACGGCAGCGCCGCGAACACGGCGACCTGCCGGGCGCGATCGTCATCGAACGCACGGTGCTGGAGTGGCGGCTCGACCCGGCCAGCAGCTGGCGCATCCCCGAGGCCACCGGGTACGACCGGGAGATCGTGGTGGCGTGCCAGCACGGCTACAGCTCGAGCCTCGCCGCCGCGAGCCTGCAGACACTGGGGCTGCGCCGGGCCACTGACATGATCGGCGGGGTCGAGGCCTGGGTGGCCGCCGGCCTGCCCCTAGCAGACCACCCCGCCGACGTCCGCCCCTGACCCACCCCGCCCCGCCCCTGCCCCTGCCCCTGCCCCTGCCCCGCCCCTGCCCCTGCCCCGCCGCGCCCCTCTCCCGTCCCGCCCTGCGGCGTCGATCATGCAGTTGTGGTGCCAGCTTTGTCCGCAGTGGCGACTTTCGTCCACCACCACAACTGCATGATCGACCGTGCCCGGCGAGCGTGGTCTGGGCTTGGGGTGCCGGTCAGGGGGGTGGGGCGCCCGGGGGGATGAAGGGGAGGCCGGAGGGCGGGCCGGTTTCGACGAGGCGCCAGAGGGCGTCGGTGTCCAGGTGCTCCTCGACCAGGTCGCCGAGCAGGTCGAGGGAGCGTTCGCGGGCGGCCGCGAAGACGGTGTCCGGCGCGACCCGGAAGCCGTGCCGGCCCGCCAGCCGGGCCGCCTCGGTGAGGAACCGCCGGCGGAACCCGTCGGACTCGAACGCCCCGTGCCAGTGGGTGCCGTGCACCGCGCCGAGCACCGCGCCCTCACCGCTGCCGTCCGCGTTGTGAAGCAGCGGGGTCAGCGCCGGGTCGGCCGTTGAGACGTACCCGTGGTGGATCTCGTAGCCGCTGACCGGTACATCGCCGCCGACGCTGCCCACCGACTGCCTGACGGTCTTGCGCGGGTCGAAGGTGATCTCGATGGGCAACAGGCCCAGGCCGGGGACGCTGCCCTGCCGGCTCTCCACCGGGTCGTGGATCGCCCTGGCGAGCATCTGGAAGCCGCCGCAGATGCCGAGCAGCGGCTTGCCGGCCGCGACGTGGGCGGTGACCGCGTCGGCGAGGCCGGTCTCCCGCAGCCAGGCGAGGTCGGCCACGGTCGACTTGGACCCGGGCAGGACGACCAGGTCGGCGGCGGCCAGTTCGGCCGGCTCGACGGTGAGCCGCACCCGGACCCCGGGCTCGGTCGCGAGCGCCTCGACGTCGGTGGCGTTGCTGATCCGGGGCAGCCGGACCACCGCGACGTCCAACCACTCGGGGCCGTGCGGGGCGGCCGGGCGACCGAGCACCCGCCCGTACGCGAGCGAGTCCTCGGCGTCGAGCCAGAGATCCAACGCCCAGGGCAGCACCCCGTACGTCGGTCGGCCGGTGACCTGGTGCAGCATGTCCAACCCGGGCCGGAGCAGGCCGAGGTCACCACGGAACTTGTTGATCACGAAGCCGGCGATCAGCGCCTGGTCGGCAGGGTCGAGCAGCGCCACCGTGCCGAACATCGACGCGAAGACGCCGCCACGGTCGATGTCGCCGACCACGATGGCGGGCAGGCCGGCGTGCCGGGCCAGGCCCATGTTCACGTAGTCGCCGGCGCGCAGGTTGATCTCGGCGGGGCTGCCGGCGCCCTCGCAGATCACCACGTCGTACGTCGCCCGCAGCTCGGCCAGCGCCGCGTAGGCGGTGTGCGCCAGCCGGGGCCGCAGCTCGCGGAAGTTGCCGGCGGTGACGGTGTCGACCGCCTCGCCGAGCAGCACCACCTGGCTGGCCAGGTCACTGCCGGGCTTGAGCAGCACCGGGTTGAAGCGCAGGTCGGGGGCGAGCCCGCAGGCGGCGGCCTGCATCGCCTGCGCCCGGCCGATCTCGCCGCCTCGCCCGTCCGGCCCGACCACCACCGCCGAGTTGTTCGACATGTTCTGTGCCTTGAACGGGGCGACCTTCACGCCCTGCCGGTGCAGCCACCGACAGATGCCGGCGGTGAGCACGCTCTTGCCGGCGTCGGACGTGGTGCCGGCGACCAGCAGCCCGCCGCTCACCGGTCCCGCCCTCGCCCGACCGCCGCCGCCCGGACCCCGTCCGTGACCACCGCGCCCCGGACACCGCCGGAACCCAGCAGACCCCGGACACCGCCGCGAACGGCCGCGCTCCGGGCGCCACCCGAGGTTGCCGCGACCCGGCGACCGACGGCGTTCACCAGGCGCCCGGCGGTCAGCGGGTAGCTGGCCGCCACGGCCAGGGCGGCCAACCCGACGGCCCCGGAGAGGCGGGCGGCCCGCTTCAGGTGCCGGGCCTGCGGACGGGGGCCGTCGCCGAGGAACGGCCGCACCTCGGACCGCCCGAAGTAGACGTTGCGCCCACCGAGCCGGACGCCGAGCGCGCCGGCCATCGCCGCCTCGCACTGGCCGGCGTTCGGGCTCGGGTGGTCGTTGCGGTCACGCCGCCACACCCGCCAGGCACGGTCCCGGTCGCCGTGCGCGATCGGCGCGAGCGCGACGGTCAGCAGCCCGGTCAGCCGGGCCGGCACCAGGTTGAGCAGGTCGTCCAGGCGGGCGGCCGGGGTGCCGAACCGGGCGTAGCGCGGCGAGCGGTGCCCGATCATCGCGTCGAGGGTGTTCGCCGCCCGGTAGCCGAGCAGGCCGGGCAGGCCCCCGACCGCGCCCCAGAGCAGCGGGGCGACCACCGCGTCTGAGGTGTTCTCGGCGACCGACTCCACGGTGGCTCGGGCCAGTTCCGGCTCGTCCAGGGTCGACGGGTCCCGCCCACAGAGGTGGCCGAGCCGCTGCCGCGCGGCAGGCAGATCGCCGGCGCGCAGCGTCCGGCCCATCACCTCGGCCTCGTGGCGCAGCGTCCGGCCGCCCAGGACCGTCCAGGTCCCGGCCGCGACCAGCGCCGCCCGGGCGAGCGGCCGACGTCGGGTGGCCACCGTGGCGGCCGCGCCGAGTAGCACCGGCATGCCCACAGCCAGCGCGGTGAACGCGGCACCGGCCGATCGGTCCGGCCGGTACATCCGCCGTTCCAGGTCGCCGGCGACCCGGCCGAAGCCGGCCACCGGGTGCCAGCGACGCGGGTCGCCGAGCAGCCTGTCCAGCGCGTACCCCGCCACGAGTCCCGCCGCGTTCGCCACTGGCGCCGCCTGCCGCACGCGTACCACCTCCGGCCGGCCAGCCTAGACGAGGTAGCTGCGCGGATTAGCCCGGCCGCACCCCGCCGGCACGCGGGGTGACGCCAGCGGTGCCGTCGCCACCCCACCCCCGTCGCGCCGGTCGCCGGGCCGGTCACACCGGCTGCGGCACCCGCCCTCGGCCTCGGCGGCCGCGCCCGCCCGTCGCGGCGCTCACCGGGGACTCGTCGGGCTCCGGGTCCAACTCGCCGTCCCCGCCGTCGGGTTCGCCGGGCAGCGGCCCCAGCTCGTCGGTGCCGCCCGCCAGGTCGTCACCGCCGGTCGACCGCTCCTCCCCCACGGCCGCCCGCTCCCCCGCTGCACTGGCGAACGGGTCCTCGTCGCCGTTCAGGCCGGCGAAGCCGACCGGCTCGTCGAGGGTGGCCCGGACGGCAGGGTCGTGGCCGGTGCGAGCGGCGCCGAAGTCCGGCAGCTCGAAGTCTTCGTCGAGCGGACGGTCGTCGGGCAGCGCCGGGGCCTGCCCGTGCGGCACCGGCTCGGTCGGCTCGCCGTGCACCCGGCTCTCCGCCTCGGCGTCCTCGACGGTGCTGGTCGTCATGCTCGGGCGGTTGCGCAGGAACCGGGCCCGGCCGCGGGACAGGTCGTGGCCGACGGCCACCGCCTCCAGCTCGTAGAGGGTACGGTGGTTGCCGGCGTCGTCGGTCCAGTCCCGGGTGTAGAGCCGGCCGCAGACCACCACCGGGTCGCCGACCATCACCGAGGCGGCCACCCCCTCGGCGAGCTTCCGCCAGCAGTTCACGCGGACCCGCAGGCTGTTGCCGTCGACCCACCGGCCGCTGTCGCGGTCGAGCCGGCGGGCGGTCGAGGCGACCTTGAAGTTGGCCACCAGGGTGTTGCTCTGGGTGGTGCGTCGCCACTCGGGCGTGGTCAGAACATTGCCCACGATCGTGACGTAGGTGTCGAACATCGTCCCTCCAGGGGATCCGGGGCTTGCCATCGCGAGTCGACTCGGGCCGAGCCTGGCCCGCCCCGGTGGCCCCGCGCCACCGTCGCCCGCCGGCCTGTGGACGGCGCGGGCCACCTGTGGAGAACGCCCTGATCAAGCTCACATCTGCTAGGCCCGCGGTGGCGGTTCCAGATCCGCGAGGACTGGGTATGGATTTGATCAACCGCAACACCGAGCAAGGGGGGCACCGCCCATGATGACGACCACCACCGGCCCGATCCGCGTCCCTGGTCGGGTGCAGCGATGAGCGCCGTGACCAACCCGGCCACCGTGGCGGAGTGTCTGCGGGTCGGCGCCGGGTTCTCCCAGGGCGACCGGAACTGGATCGTGGAGCAGTTCGCCACGCTGGACGCCCGGCTGGCCGCGTTCCACGCCGACGCCACCGAGCTGGAGGTGTCGGTCAAGGACCGGGAAGCCCGCGGGCAGAAGGTCACCCTGGAGTGCTGGATCGCGGGCCGGCAGAAGATCGTCACCACCTCCGGCGAGGAGGACCTGCGAGCCGCGCTCAACGACGCCCGCGACGACCTGCGCCGGCGGCTGAACGACGCGAAGACCCGGCAGGAGCCGCGGCACAACAAGCACGTACGCGAAATGGGGCAGCCGGCGGCCGAGCCGGCCACCGCCGACCCGGAGCGCGCGGACGCCGAGACCGCCTGAGCCGTACGCCCATGGCCCCCGCCGCCAGGTGCGGCCGGACGGGGGCCATGGCGCCGGCGGCCGTGAGGGCTACCGCCCGGTAGCTTGCCGGCGTACCGTCGCGTTCGTGGAACCGGACGTGCTGGGGCCGCCCTACGAGCGGCAGACGATCGACCTGGGCACCGACGACGAGGGGCGGGTGGTCGCCACCCTGGTCCGGCGGCGCGCCGAGCGCCCCACCGGGCGGGCCGTGCTCTACGTGCACGGCTTCGTGGACTATTTCTTCCAGACCCACCTGGCCGACTTCTACGCCGAGCGGGGCTGGGACTTCTACGCCCTCGACCTGCGCAAGTACGGCCGCAGCCTGCTCGCCCACCAGACCCCGAACTTCTGCCGCGACCTCGCCGACTACTTTCCCGAGCTGGACGCCGCAGCGGAGATCATCCGTACCGACCACGGGCACGACACCCTGCTCGCCATGGGGCACAGCACCGGTGGGCTGATCATCTCGCTCTGGGCCCACGCCCGACGCGACGCCGGTGTGGTCGACGGCATCTTCCTCAACAGCCCGTTCTTCGACCTCAACGCCCCCTGGGCCGTGCGACGCCCCCTCGCGGCCGCCGTCTCCCGGCTGGGCCGCCGAGCGCCGCAGCGGGTCATCCCATTCGGCCTGGGCACGGTGTACGGCGAGAGCATCCACGCCGACCACCGCGGCGAGTGGAGCTACGACCTGGCCTGGAAGCCGCTCGCCGGGTTCCCCGTCCGGGCCGGCTGGCTGAACGCGATCCGGACCGCGCAGCGGCAACTGCGGGCCGGGCTGGAGATCCCGGTGCCGGTGCTGCTCGCCTGCTCGACCCGGTCGTTCAAGGGCAAGCGGTGGCACGAGTCGGCCGGGCTGGCCGACGCCGTCCTGGACGTCGAGCACATGGTCCGCTACGCGCCCCGCCTCGGCCGACACGTGACCCTGGCCCGCTTCGACGGCGGCATGCACGACCTCACCCTCTCCGGCCCGGCCGTACGGGAGAAGGTCTTCACCGAGGTCGGCCGCTGGGCCGAAGCGTTCCTCGGCGCCGGCCCGACGCCGGCCGAACCGACGTCGGCCGCACCTCAGCCGACCGAGCCGGCCACCGTTGCGACGCCGGCCAGCAGGCGCCCGACGGCGGACGCCGACCCGGCCGGCGCGACGGCACCCGGCAACTGACCGACGGCCCGCGCCTCCTGGTGGGCCCCGACCCGACGGGGCTCAGGCGTCGCCGACCGCCAGGACGAAGGACGGCTCAGGCGTCGCCGCTCGTCGGGAGGGCCGCCCGGATCCGGTCGAAGGTCGCCACCGGGTGGCCGTCCGTGCCCGGCAGCACCAGGCCCAGGCAGTGCAGGGCAAGCTCGCCGTCGGCGTCCGCCTGCACGCCGAAGACCGGCGCACCGACGTACCCGGGCGGCAGGTCGGCGGTGATCCGGACCGCGCCGTCCGCGCGGACCACCCGCTCGATCGCCACCTCCAGCGGCCGCGATCCGTCCTCCCGGACGCCGTGGGCGAGCACGAAGGCCGAGCCCGGCTCCGCGCTGAGTCGCGCGATCACCTCGGCGTCGGCCGCGATGGCGTCGACCACCTCCTGGGTCCGCCACGCCCAGCCGCCCTCGCCCGCCTGCCGGTGCAGGTCGGCGGTGGGCAGGACGGCCACCCCAGCCTCCGGGCGGCGGACCCAACCGGCCCCACCCGGGGTGACCGGCACCGAGGTTGGGGCGACGCCGGCGGGCTCGGTGACGCTCGCCCGCAGACCGATCTCGCCCGGCGCCACGCCGGCCAGCGCGTCGGCCGTCAGCAGGTACTCCCCGGTCGCGTCCCGGAAGAGCACCGCCGTGCCGTCGCCGCCGTCGTCGGCCTCGCCGGTGCGACGGTACGGCAGGATGGCCCGGCCGACGATCTGGCAGAGCTCGTAGGCCACGTCGTTCTCGGCGTCGGGATCAAGCAGCACGTGGCCGAGGGTACGTGGTCTCACCCGGCGGTCCCGCCGGGTGGCCGGATCCGGCTCCCGCAGTCCCGGCGCTGGTCACGATCGGTCCCGAGCGACCGGATGAGCGGGAAACCCGATGCCCACCGACCGTGGTCCGTGCGAACCTGATCGGCGGCACCGGCCGACACCCGTTGCGTCGATCCGCCGGACGACGGCGGTACCCTCTTGGCGCAACACCCACGCGCGCGCCCGTAGCTCAGCGGATAGAGCAGGGGACTTCTAATCCCAAGGCCGCAGGTTCGAATCCTGCCGGGCGCACCACCACCGCCGCAGGTCAGCAGCTCGGCGCGCCCGGCTCCGTCGATCACCACGCCTCCCGTACAGCCAGGTCACCCGGAGAGGTGCTTCGCGGCCTCGTCCCCACGAGGTCATCACCACTGCGATCGCGGCCGGCATCGCCCTGGTCCTCGCCGGGGTAACCCTCACCCGGAAGCGGTCGGCCGAGAACCGGCAGCGGTGTGATCCGACAGTTGATGTGCGTGTCTAGTCCGACCTGATGCTTGACGAATCCGTCCCAGCACACGCACGACAGTCGGCCTTGGTTCCTCGGTCGTCCTGGTTACGGTCGGTCACATCTGAGTGCCTGCGGGCGCACTCAAACTCGGGCAGAGAACGAACCATTGCCGCCAAGACGCCATGTACGAGGGGAAGGTCGCCCAGCTCGCTGATCCCGACCCATCCGATGTCGTCATGCTCGTCAGGTGCACGGTTGGTGGGAGAGCCAACCCAGTCTCCGATCTGCCAGACGCCCACGTGAATGGCGTCCTCACCACTGCCGTCATGCAAGACGCCCAACCGTGAAGCGGACTCCGCCACTATGTGGACACCGAGCTCCTCGTGCATCTCACGTGCGAGGGCTTGTAGTTCCGACTCACCCGCCTCGACTTGTCCCCCGGGCAGATCCCAGACATCTGGGTATGCCCGTTTGGTCGGCCTGCGGTGTACGAGCAGGACCGCGCCGTTTTCAACGAGTGCGCCTGTGACGACGACATGCATGACGGGATGAGAGCACAGGGATAGGACAAGTTCGCTCCAGCCAGAGGGGACGCGCAGACGTCCCGATCTGCCGCGATCCGATCGCTACGGGGCGTGGCCGCAGACCGCAGAATGTGGCTGTCGGTAGGCCCCTAGCATGAGCGAATGCGATCGACCCGGTGGACAGCGGCCGCTGTGTCCGTCGGGCCAGCGTTGGGCGCCAGCGCCTCGGTCGTCAATAGCGTGCCCAACCTGTTGGGCGAGGTGGGTGAGGCACGCGCAGACCGTGGCGGCTGGTCGCAGACCGCGGAGTTCGCCAGCCTGATTCTCGATTCCGGTTGGGCATGGGCTGCCGTGGCCGTGGTCGCCGGCTGGTTGGTGAGCAGCAATCTGCGACCGACGATGGGGTTGCTCGTCGGGGCACTCTCGGGTTGCGTCGCGCTGGTCGCCGCCACGGCCGTCTACTACTGCGGGGAACTGCTGTTCACCGGCGACTTCGGGTGGGGGTGGGTGACGCGGTTCTGGCTGGTCGGCAGCGTGGCGTTGGGACCGCCCCTCGGGGCGGTCGGAGCCACCATTCGGCGTCCCGGCCCGGTCGGAGCTTTCGCAGCGCTGGTCGTTCCTGTCGGGGCTGCCGCCAACATGGTTGTCCTACCACCGCCGCAGGAGAGCCTGGTGGCGGGACCGGTCCGGCTCACCGTCTGGTTCGCCGCCGCGGCCACTGCCGTGTTCATCGCGGTACGCGCCATCCGCGCTCGGCGCCGCCGCGACCGCGACTTCGGCGCGGAACCTGTCGTACGGTCGAGCCCGCCCGCTGACGCCGAGGCTGCCCGACAACAACGGTGAGCTGACGCAGGAGGCAGAGCGGCTCCGTACGGCAGAGGAGGTCGTCACGTTGACCAGGTATGTGACCGGGCCGGAGGTCGCCCTTCGACTGGCCCGGGACGAAGCAGTGATCTCCGCCGAGCACCAGATCGTGGCGCCGGCGCTGCTCCGTTCGCAGTTGCTGTCGTTGCTGTATCAGGCTGTGCGGCGCGACGAGATGTCCAGAAAGGACGCCGACCGCGCGCTCGACTACGTGCGAGGGCTACGGGTCCGGCTGCTCGGTGATCGCGTCCTGCAGAGCGTCGCCTGGAGGATCGCCGATCAGCTCGGCTGGCCCGACACGCTCACCGCCGAGTACGTCGCCCTGACCCAACTCCAGGCCGATGCCTTCATCACGCTTGATACGCAGCTCGCCCAGGCGGTGCAGGATCTGGTCACGACGGCCCCCATCGAGGCCCTGACCTGAGTCCGTCCTCGTCACGGCAGAGACAGGCGGTTGGTCGGTGGCCTGGTCGAGGGATCCCTGTCGGCACCCGTCGACAGCCCGCTCCCGCCGGCGAGCGCGTCACTGCTCTGGCGGGAGCCGGCGAGCGCGTCAGTGCTCTGGCGGGAGCCGGTAGACGGAGACGTGCGAGCGCGAGTCCGCCGTGAACTCGGCCCCGGTCCAGTCGGCGTGCCGGGATTCCAGCTGGAACCCGGCCAGTTGGGCCATCAGGTCGAGTTCGGCCGGCCAGATGTAGCGGTGCGGGCTGCGGGTGAGTCGAGCCTGCCGGCTCTCGTCGAACCGGAAGTGGTGCGACACTGCGTGCTGGCGCAGCGTGTCGTAGGTGTCCAGGCCGATGTAGCCGGGATCGCTGTGCCAGACCACCGCCGGTTGGCCGGGCGGGAGCTTGCGCAGCTCCGGCACCCACAGCTCGATAACGAACCGGCCGCCGGGCGTGAGGTGGCGGGCGGCGTTGCGGAAGCACTCGACCTGTTCATCCTGTGTGAGCAGGTTGGAGATGGTGTTGTAGACGAGGTAGACGACGGAGTAGTCACCCGGGGCGGAGGCGGTCGCCATGTCGCCGACGACCACCGGGATCGTCGCCTCGTCGACCTTCGAGCGCAGCTGCTCGATCATCGGACGTGACAGCTCGATGCCGGTGACCGGAACGCCGCGCTCGGCGAGCGGAACGGCCACCCGTCCGGTGCCGATGGCGAACTCGAGGGCTCGCCCGTCGCCGGCGAGTTCGGCGAGCCGGTCCACTGTCGGCCCGAGGATTTCGGGCGAGAACATCCCGTCGCCCGGCGTGTCATAGCGCTGGGCGGCATCGGCGTCCCAGATCTGCTCCTGCTCCACGACGCCCACCATCGACCCGACGATCCACTTTGTCGAACCGTTTATCGCCCGGCGAGGCTCGGGACGAGAGGGGCCGGCGGCCGGGCAGCGGACGTGACGCGGCTGTGGCAGGGTGCGGGGCAGCCACCCGCCCGAGACCTGACCGGAGTGTGACTCCATGGCGCACATCGACCTCGGCGTCGACGAGCAGCGATTCCCCGGCGTCACCGGCCTGATGCGGTTCCGGCCGGAGACGGCCCGGCCGCTCAACACGCTGGTCGAGGTGCTGCTGCGCGCCGAGCCGCACCCGCTGAGCCGGGGCGAGCGCGAGCTGGTCGCCGCCTACGTCTCCGGCCTGAACGAGTGCGACTTCTGCTCGTCGGGGCACTCGGCGACAGCCGCGGCCCAGCTGGACGGCGGGATGACGCTGGTCGAGCAGGTCCGGGCCGACCTGGAGCACGCTCCGATCTCCGGCAAGCTGCGCGCGCTGTTGCGCATCGCCGCCGCCGTGCAGCAGGACGGCCGGAAGGTGACCGCCGAGCTGGTCGAGGCGGCACGCGGCGAAGGCGCCACCGACCTGGAGATCCACGACGTCGTGCTGATCGCCGCCACCTTCTGCATGGTCAACCGCTACGTCGACGGCCTGGCCACCCTCACCCCCACCGACCCCGAGGCCTACGCCGCGATAGCCCACCGCATCGTCACCCACGGCTACACCCCCTGACCCCCACCCCCGAGCCCGCCACCAGACAAGAAGGTCGCGGGTCAGGTGAGGAGGTTGGTCAGGGTGTGGTCGGTTTGGGTGAGGGACGGGTCACCGGTGGTCGGCAGGACCAGCACCCGCTGGCAGCCGTCGAGTTCCACGTACACCTCGGGTCCGGGGGTGTGCGCCGGGCGCAGCAGCGCGAACCGGCCGGCCGGCGTGGCGCACGCCGCCGCCGGCCCGGTCGCCGCCAGCGCGCGAGCGACGCTCGCCCACCGGTCGGGCGGCAACACCCGGCCGTACGCGAACTCGCCGGCCGGCTTGGCGCCGCCCTGTTCGGGCGCGGGGACCCGGTAGACGCAGAGCCGCACGGCGACCTCGGCGGCGATCGGCGGCGGCCCGGCCGCCCGCGCCGGTGATGGTCCGACGGAGGATGCCTGCGTCGGCGGCGTCCCGGCCGCCCGCGTCGGCGACGGCCCCGAGGCCGCCTGGACCGCGACCATGTCCGCCCACTGCTGGGCGCAGCCCGCGGCGGCCGCCTCCGCCGACTCGATCTCGCGGACGGTACGCGTCGAGACGGTGCTCAGCCGCAGCCCGTCGAGCGCCGCGCGGACCTCGACCCGGGGCTTGCCGCAGCCGTCGGCGGGAATACCGGGGCGCAGCCAACGGCCCCGTTCGTCGAGCAGCGCGAGCCAGGGCGGGAGGACCAGATCAGCCGTGCACGCACCGCGGGACGGTGGCTCGTCGGGCAGCCGCAGCGCGGCGACGAGCGCGGTCACCTCGTCCGCCCGCCGCTCGGTCACCACCAGGTCGTGCCCGCCGCCGGGACGCTGCCGCGCCTCCTGACCGCAGAGGACGGCGGCGACCGGGGTGAAGGTGTCGTCGAGCAGCGGCAGGCCCGCCGCCGCACCGGGCACCGGGCGGCCGGCGCCGACCTCGGGGGCGGCGGCCGCGCAGGAGGTCCACCGCTCGACGATCCGCGGCGGCCCGCCGTCGCGGGTTGGGGGTCCGGGCGACCCGGACGGTACGCAACCGGCGATCGCGACGCCGACCACCGCGATCGCCGCCGCCGCCCATCCGCCCGACCCCCCGCTCACCACGTCCATCGGACGCCGTGTCGGCCCGCCCGGTTCCGTGCGCCCGCCGCCACCCGGCCACGACGGCAGCCCGCGGGGCCGGCGGGATGACGATCGACATGCGGTAACCGTCCGGCACCGGCCACCGACGACCTGACCTGCCTCGATGCGACGAGCGTTTACTCAACGGCAACACGTCGCACACAGTGTGTGACTACGCCTCCGAGCCCGTGTTATTCTCCGTTGTCGATCTATGCCCGCAGGGACCGGACCGGGTCCTTGTCGGAAGGACGCTTCTCCCCATGCCGGCCGTTCCTGTTCGGACCGCGCCGCCCGCCGTGCTGGACAGCCCGGCCGGTGGCGCGCTCAACCTCATCTTCACCACGCTGCCGGCGGTGCTGCGACTGACCTGCGGGCTGGTCGCCGCCGTGGTGGCCCTCTCGGTCCGGACACCGCCGGTGCAGACGGCCCTGCTACTGCCCACCGTCGCGGCGCTGACCGCCTGGTCGCTCTGGTACGCCGCACGCACCCTGCGCGGCGGGGTGACGCCGCCCCTGGTGGCCGGTGACGTCGCGCTCACCACGGCCGCCTGTCTGCTCATCCCCCGCCTGGTGGCGCCGGAGGTGCTTCCCGGAGAGGGAAGCTGGATCGCGGTGCTGGCCAGCACCACGGTGATCAACGCCCAGGTCACCGCGCCGGCTCGGTGGTCCATCCCGGCCGGTCTGCTGGTCACCGCCGGCTACGCCACCGGCGCCTACGCCGCCGGCAACCCGCGGGAGGCGACCGCGCACGCGGCGACGCTGCTGGTCCAGACCGGTTGCACGGCGATGATGAGCGCGGTGATGCGGCGCCGGATCGCGCGCGCCGACCGGGGCTTCGCCGAACACCAACGGCTGGCCCGGGAGGCGTTGCTGGCCCGCACCGCCCGGGAGTCCGAGCGCCGGCAGAACCGCGACCTGCACGACACCGTGCTCGGCACGCTGACCATGATCGGGCTCGGCGCGGTCGCCGGTCCGTCCGCGGCGCTGCGCGACCGGTGCGCCGCCGACCTGCGTACCCTCACCGCCCTGGCGGACGCCCGAGGCGTGCCCGGCGACGGCCCGGTGGCGCTGGACGACCGGCTGCGGGCGGTCCGCGGCCGGCTGCCGGAGCTGCCGGTGACGCTGGAACTGGCGGCGTGCACGGCGCCCGCGGCGGTGGCGGACGCGGTCACGGCCAGCGTCTACGCCGCGCTGTCCAACGTGGCCCGACACGCACCGGGCGCGACGGCGGGGCTGCGGCTGGCCCGGGACGCCGGCGGCGTCGTGGTCGAGGTGGTCGACGACGGTCCCGGCTTCGACCCGGCCGCCGTCCTGCCACACCGGTACGGGCTGCGTGAGTCGGTGCGCGGCCGGATGACGGCGATCGGCGGCAGCGCCCGGATCGACTCCGCGCCCGGCGCGGGCACCCGGATCCGGCTGGAGTGGCCCGGTGTCGGCTGAACTGAACGCCGCCGCCCGCCCTCCGACCCGCGACGGGCGACCGGGCTCACCGGCGGCGGGCCGCTCGAATGGGCCCACCGCCGACGCGGCCGGGTTGCCGCCGAGGGCGCGTACCCCCGACGACGCCCCGGACCGCCGCCCCGCGGGTCCGGTCGGGGCGGGCCAGGCGGCGGCCGCCGTGGCGCGCGCCTCGGACCGCGGGGCCCGGATAGCGGCGGTGGCCATCGCCCTGGCCTGGCACGCCGCGATCGCCCTGCCGGCGGTGCTGGCCGCCCAGTCGCAGCTGGCGGCGCCGGGGGTGGTGCTCGCCGGCTGGGTGGTCGTGGCTGCGGCCGGCGTGCTGGCCGGAATCCGGCTGCTGCGCGGCCAGCCGCTACCGGCGTGGCCGCTGGCCGGGCTGCTGCTCGCGGTCGACGCGACGGTCTTCGCCGCCGCCGGCGAACGGCAGCTCTTCACCGCGGCCAACTGGGTGTGGGGCACCCTCGGCTGGTTCCTCGTGCTCGCGGTCTGGGGCCGGCGGGTGGCCGGGCTCTTCGCCCTGCTGGCCGCGCACTCGCTGATCGCGCTGGTGGCGGTCGTCGGGTACGGCGCGACCGAGCCCGCCGACCTGGCCCGCTTCGCGATGTACGTGTACGGCACGTCGTCGCTGCCGGTGGCGGTCTTCGTGGGCAGCACGGCGATCGCGGCGCTGGCCCGGGACCGGGCCGCCACCGCCGCGGCCACCCACGCGATGACCGCCGAGCGGGACGCGGCCGAGCGGGCCCGCCGGGACCGACGGGACCAGTTGGCCCTGGTCAGCGGCGCCGCGGAGGCGGTACTCGCGGAGCTGGCCGACGGTCGCGCCGATCCGACCGACCCGGCCGTGCAGCGGCGCGCGGTGCTGGCCGCCGCCCGGCTGCGGCGGCTGATCGCCGAGGCCGACGACGTGCCCGATCCGCTGCTGCACGAGCTGCGCGCCGCGGCGGACCTGGCCGAGCGGAACGGGCTGCCGATCGACCTGGTGATCATCGGTACGCCGCCGCCACTGCCGGTACGGATTCGCCGGCGGCTCGCCGACCCGCTCACCGCCACCCTGGCCGACGCGGACGGCTGGGCCCGGATGACGGTGGTCTCCGGTCCGGACGAGGTGGTGGTCAGCCTGGTCACCCCGGACCGGGAGGGCCCGGACACGACGGGGCCCCCGACCGGCTACGGGGACGGCGCGGAGGACGACGGTCGGGTGGAGCGGCTCTACGAGCGGGACGGGGAGATCAGATGGGCGCAGACCCGATGGCGGAGATGAGCGCGCAGCGGCCGATCGGGGTGGCCATCGTGGACGACCACCCGGTGGTGGTCGAGGGTGTGCGCGCCTGGCTCGCCACTGAGCCCCGGCTGACCGTGCTGGCCACCGGCGACGACCCGGACGAGGTGCTGCGGGCCGCGCCGGACGCCGACGTCGTCCTGCTCGACCTGCGGCTGCACGGCCGGATGGCGCTCGGCAAGCTGGCCGAGCTGAGCGCGGCGGGCCGCCGGGTGGTGGTCTACTCCGAGCACACCGACCCGGAGACGATGCTCGCCGCGCTTGACGCGGGCGCGGTCGCCTTCCTCGCCAAGCACGAGGGCCGGGAGCACTGCGTGGACACGGTGCTCGCCGCGGCGAGCGACCGCCCGTACGTGCCGCCGGCGCTGGCCGGCGCGATGGTCGGTGACCCGCGCCCGGACCGGCCGGTCCTCTCCGACAAGGAGCGCGAGGCCCTGCTGCTCTGGTTCCAGTCGATGTCGAAGGCGTCGGTGGCCCGTCGGATGCGGATCAGCGAGCACACGGTCAAGCAGTACGTCGACCGGGCGCGGATCAAGTACACCCGAGCGGGGCGGCCGGCCGCCACGAAGGCGGCACTGTTGGCCCGGGCGATCGAGGACGGCCTAGTCCGGCCGGAGGAGATTGGCATCTACCGGTCACAGGCGAGCTACGACCGGCCGACCCCCTAACGGGTGTCATGACACCTGGGCTGCTGATCCGCCACCCTCGACGGTGACATCAGCTGCCCGGGAGGTCGTGACTATGCACGGTGACGCGTCCCCCTTCTTCATCGGTCCGCACCGCTTCGACGCGCCGGACGACGAGGTGGGACCGGTGCTCGACCGTCGGTACGAGCTGGTGCCGGTGCCTGGCGAGCAGCTGCTCTGGCGGCAGCGGCTGCTGGTGGCGGGGCATCTGCTCGGCCCGAGCGAGACCCGGCGGGCGTGGGCGCTGCCCGGGCCGGTGTCGGTGACCGTCACCGACCAGCGGATCGTCTGGGTGGGCGAGGGATCGCAGCTGGCGGTGGTGGCCGGCGGGCGGGCGGACGGCGCGGTCCGGCAGCGTCCGCCCGCCCGGCAGGCCGGCCTGGTGAGCGGGCAGATCCGCTGGCAGTGGCCGTCCCGACTGGAGCTGCTGCCAGCCCGGGCCGAGCACCCGGCGCAGCTGCTGATCGTCTGCGACGCGCTGCGGACCATCCAGCAGCCGGCGCTTGCCCTCAGCGGGCCGGCCGACGAGATCGTGGAGCTGGCCCGCCGGGTGTGCCGGACCGTGGCCGCCTTCCGGCTGACCCGCCCGCACCTGGTCGACCTGTCGGCTCAGGAGCGGGACGTGCTGGCGCTGCGGTCGCACGCCGCGCTGATCGCCGGGGACGCCCGGATCACCCTGCCCGGGTCGCTGCCGGTGGAGTTCCGCTCCCGGGACGACTACTACCGGCGTGCCGTGGCACCCGAGCATCCCGGGCCCGCAGGCGACGCAGCATCCGGGCATCGGTGAAGCCGACGGTCCGGGCGGCCGCGTCCATGGTCGTGCCGTGCCCGATCAGGTGTTCGGCGCGCTCGACCCGCAGCAGCTGCTGGTAGCCGAGCGGGGTGAGGCCGGTCGTCCGGCGGAACAGCCGGGTCAGGGTCCGTTCGGCGACCCCGCCGGCGGCGGCCAGCTCCGCCAACGGCAGCGGCTCGGCGAAGCGGCTGTCGATCAGATCCTGCACCCGGTGCACCGCGTCGGAAAGGTGTGACCGGTACCGCATCATCGCGCTCGCCTGCTGCTCGTGGCCGTTGCGCCGGGCGTACACCACCATGGTGCGGGCGATCGCGGCAGCGGTAGCCGGGCCGTGCCGGGTGGCCACCAGGTGCAGCGCCACGTCGATGCCGCTGGCGATGCCGGCCGAGGTGACCAC
This sequence comes from Micromonospora sp. NPDC093243, assembly GCF_044753725.1. Taxonomy (NCBI): domain Bacteria; kingdom Bacillati; phylum Actinomycetota; class Actinomycetes; order Micromonosporales; family Micromonosporaceae; genus Micromonospora; species Micromonospora sp. NPDC093243. Next base: position 78,935 of record NZ_JBIVNT010000004.1, read on the forward strand.
CCTGTCGTCGACCACGTAGAGCACGTCGCGGACCACCCGGGCGGCCGGGTGCCGCCGGGCCAGGTCGTCCTGCACCTCGTGGTGGGTGGTGCAGCGCCGCCCGTCGAGCAGCCCGGCCCGGCCGAGGGCGTACGCGCCGGCGCAGACACTGGCCACGGTGCCCCCGCTCGCGTGGTGGGCGGCCAGCCGTCGCAGGTCGTCGACCCCGACCGGCCCGTGCGGCGGGTGCGCGCGAGGCCGCCAGCCGGGCACCACCACCAGGTCGTCCGGGGTCAGCCCCGGCCACGTGGTGTCCGCGACCAGCGGTACGCCCTGGACGCTGGGCACCTGGTCCCGCTCGGCCACGTAGTGCAGCTGGTAGTCGTGGCCGAGGTCGGCGGCGGCGGAGAAGACCTGGGCCGGCCCGGCGAGGTCCAGCAGGTGCAGCTGCGGGACCAGCAGGAAGACGACCCGGGTCACGCGGTCAGCTCCGGGTGCCGGCGAGGGCCGAGCCGGTCACCTCGTCCACCGTGCGTACGGTGGCGAACCGGCCGGCGAGGGCGTACTCGGTGCGGGTGATGATCTCCTCGGTCGACAGGGTGCGCGGGTCGGCGAGGATCTCCGCGAGCGTGGCGGTATCCGGCAGGTCCCGGTGCGGCGTCGGGAAGGTCAGCGTCGCGTCGGTCACGAAGGTCATCCGGTAGCCGAGGTCGGCGCCGACCCGGGCGGTGGTCTCGACGCACTGCTCGGTGCGGATGCCGCAGACCGTGATGTCGCAAATGCCGGCCAGGGTGAGCAGCTGCTGGAGGTTGGTGGTGGTGAAGGCGTTGTGCGCGGTCTTGACCAACGTCGGCTCGCCCTCGGCCGGCGTCAGCCCGTCGATCAGCCGGACGTGCCCGCCGGCCGGATCGAACACCCCGCCGGTGCCGGGCTCTGAGTGCAGGACCCAGACCACCAGGTCGCCACGGTCGCGGGCGGCGGTCACCAGCCGGTCGACCTGGCCGACGATGTCGGGGTGGGAGCCGTACGCCCAGATCGGGCGCTGGCGGAAGGACTCCTGGACGTCGATCACGACGAGGGCAGCTCTGTTCATGGCAATGATCCTGACCGGGCACGAGCCGCGAGGGCAGACACCATCATGCCCGGATGCGGAACGATCCGGCCACGCCCCGGGTCGGTCAGCTCGGCGGCCGGGCGGCGACCCCGGCCGGCCCGCACATCGGGGTCGGTTCAGCTGCGCCCGGCGCGGTCCAGTTCGAGGGCCTCGGCCGGGGTGGGGGCCGTCCCACCCAGGTGCGCGGGCTGCCACCAGCGGTCCGTCGGGCCGGTGGGCGCGTGCGGGTACTCCCGCTGCGCCCGGTCGACGAGGGTGGTGAGCCGCTCCCGCAGCGCGAGCGTCATCGCCGCGGCGTCCGGCCAGTCGGCCGGCTGCATCGGCTCGCCGATCAGGATGGTGACGGGGGTGTGCCGGCGGGTCAGGGTGCGCGGGCGCCCCTTGGTCCAGAGCCGCTGGGTGCCCCAGATCGCCACCGGCAGCACGGGCACTGCGGCCTCGCGGGCCATCCGGGTCGTGCCGCTCTTGAGGTCCTTGACGGTGAACGACCGGCTGATCGTGGCCTCGGGGAAGACGCCGACGACCTCGCCGCGGCGCAGCGCGTCCACCGCCGCGGCGTACGAGCCGGCGCCGGCGTCCCGGTCGACCGGGATGTGTCGCATGCCGCGCATCAGCGGGCCGGAGATCTTGTGCGCGAAGACCGACTGCTTGGCCATGAACCGGACCAGGCGGCGGGACGCCAGCGCCCCGAGGCCGCAGAAGATGAAGTCCAGGTAGCTCACGTGGTTGCTGGCCAGCACCGCTCCCCCGGAGCGGGGGACGTGGTGGGCGCCCTCAATGCTGATCTTCAGGTCGAGGACCCGGAACATCGTCTTGGCGGTGGCGATCACGGGCGGGTACACGAGCTCCGGCATCCGCAGAATCTACCCTCCCCCGCTGAATCCAACCTGGGAGCGGATCGACGGCGCTTGGCGGAGCAGGTCAAGCTTTTCTGCCGACGGCGGACTTCTTTGGCCGTTCACGGCCCCGGACCGCACGATGGCCGAATGACTGAACGAGGTGTGCTGCTCTGGATCCACGGCGGCGGTTGGCGCGCCCGGGCAACCGAGGACGGCGGCGCGCTCGCCGGGCTGGGACTGCGGGTGGTGCAGGCCGACTATCGACTGGTGCCCGAGGCGCGCTGGCCGGCCCAGCTCGACGACGTACGCGCCGAGGCCCGCCGGGCCCGGGCCGAGTCGGACGGCCTACCGCTGCTGGTCGGCGGCGACTCGGCCGGCGCGATGCTCGCCCTGCACCTGGCGTTGCGCGGGGTCGACCGGCCGGACGACGTGGCCGGCGTACTGGCCTACTGGCCGCCGGTCGACCCGCTCGCCATGGACTGGAAGCGGCTGCGGGCCGGCGACGACCCATGGGAAGGCCTGCTGGGGCACCCGCCGACCACCGGCGACCCGGTCACGACCGACGCCACCGTCGCCACCCACGCCGGCAACGGCGTGCCGGTGCTGCTGGTGCAGGGCGCGGACGACCGGTCGGTGCCGGCGTCGCAGACCGTCACACTTACCGGCCAGCTACTGGCCGCCGGGCATCCGGTACACAGCTGGCTGACCCACGGCGGCCACGAACTGCCGTTGGACCGGCCGGACCTGTGGGCGGCGGCCGTCGCCTTCCTCGACACCGTCCTGTCGACCGGCTGACAGACGCCGCCCCTCCTCCGGCCGGCGTTGACGCCTACGGCGGCGGGCAGGCGGAGACGGCCACGCCCGGTACCGCCACCGGCGCGACCGGCGGCGGTACCGGCGGCCGTCAGTCGCCCAGCTTGTGCAGGTCCAGCCGGCCTCGGGCGAAGGCGTCCACCCGACCCCACCGGCCCGGGATGTCCAGCACCTCGATCCGGCCCATGCCCACCGGCAGCCGCGGCTCGACCGAGAGATGCCCCTCGTGCGGTTCCAGCCCGAGCATGGTGCGCAAGAGCAGCAGCGGCGTACCCGTCGACCAGGCCTGCGGGCTGCACGCCGTCGGGTACTCCACCGGGAACTTGGTCAACTCCCGCTGGTAGCCGCCGAACGCCTCGGGCAGCCGGCCGTCGAAGTAGGTGGCCGCGTCGAGGATGCCGTTGGCGATGGTGGCCGCCTCCTCCGCGAAGCCGTACCGGCGCAAACCCCAGGCGATGAACGAGTTGTCGAACGGCCAGATCGTGCCGTTGTGGTAGCCGATCGGGTTGTAGCGAACCTCCCCCTCGGCCAGCGTCCGCACCCCCCAGCCGGAGAAGAGCCGCGGGCCGACCAGGTGGTGGGCGATCTTCTCGGCCCGGTCGTGGTCGACGATGCCGCTCCACAACAGGTGGCCGATGTTGGAGCTGAGCACGTCGCACTGGCGTCCGTCCGGGTCGAGCGCGAGGGCGAAGTACTCGCCGTCCGCCACCCACCAGTCCCGGTTGAAGCGCTGTTTGAGCTCCGCCGCCTCCCGCTCCAACTGGTCGGCGAAGGCCGGGTCGTTCCAGAACTGCCGGGCCAGCCGGGCCGCGCGCATCTTGGCGTCGTACGCGTAGCCCTGCACCTCACAGGTGGCCCGGGGAAACGGCGGCAGCCGCCCGTCGGAGTAGGAGATGGAGTCCCAGGAGTCCTTCCAGCACTGGTTCTCCAGGCCGGTGTCGGTGTTGCGCCGCTCGTACCAGATGTAGCCGTTGCCGACCAGGTCGGCGTAGTCGTCGATCCATCGCAGCGCGGCCCGCGACTCCTGCTCCAGCTCCATGACCAGCGCGACGTCCCCGCTCCACTTCTCGTACTCGTCGAGCAGCACCAGGAACAGGGGGGTCGCGTCCACCGAGCCGTAGTACGGGGAATGTGGCTGCTCCTCGAACGCGGCCGTCTCGCCGTAGCGCATCTCGTGCAGGATCCGGCCCGGATCCTCGTCGCGGAAGTCGTCGAACCGGGTGCCCTGCAGCGCGGCCAGGATGCGCAGCGTGGTCTTCGACAGCTGCGGGGTGAACGGCAGCGTCTGCAGGCAGGTCAAGATGCTGTCCCGGCCGAACATGGTCATGAACCAGGGCAGGCCGGCGGCGGGCAGGGTCGCCCCGCCGAGCGAGAGCGGCGAGAACCGGAGCGCGGCCAGGTCGATCAGGCTGCGCTTGTAGGTCGAGGCGACCCGTCCGTGCTGGCTGTTCACCTTGGGCGCGTCGGCGATCCACTTCTCCAGGTCGTGCTGGAGGGCCAACCGCTCGGTGCCGTGCACCCGCAGGCCGATCCGCAGATCCCGCCCACCCGGCCCGAGTGCCGCGGTGTGCACGTCGATCCGGGTCTCCCACTGCTCGTTCGGTTCGAGGTGGATGCTGTACGCGAAGCCCTCCCGGTCGAACCGGGCCGGCGCGCTGGACGAGATCATCGTCTCCCGGGTGAAGTTGCCGCGCCGGTAGCCCAGCCGCAGCCGGTCGGGTTCGACCTCCGCGTAGATCTCGCCCTTCTTGTTCAGGATCTCGTCCTTCACCTGGAACAGGTCGGCGAAGTCCGACCCGGCGTCCATCCGGATCTCCAGGTCGACCGGGTTCTCGTCGTGGTTGAGGATGGTGAGCTGCTCCCGGAAGCTGCCGCCGACCGTCCGCTCCCGGATGATCGACAACTTGGCGTCGGTGTAGTGCGTCGCCATCCCAGGCACCAGGAAGAAGCGCGCCTCGTAGTACTGGAGGTCGTCGTAGGAGAGGGAGTTGAGCCGTTCCCCGTTCACCGTCAGCACCCACTTGGACAGGAAGCGGGTGTCGATGGAGAAGAGCCCGGTCGGCTCGCTCGGCGTCGCCTCGATGTCACCGGTGTCCTCGGACACCACGAAGGTGTTTCCGTCCAGGATCCGGATCGTGTTGCCAGCTCCCATCACCGCACCTCCCGCTGGAAACGCCGCCGTGGCCCACGGGCGTCCGGGTCGCCGGGGAAGATCCGTTCCACCTGCACCACGAGTCGGGCGTCACCCATCACCGTCATGTCCCCGCGCAGCAACGCCGCGATGCCGTGCTCGCGGCCGGCCGCGATGTCCTCGAACAGCGTCGGGCTGGTACCGATCACCGTGTCGGCCTCCTGGTCCTCCTGGCTCACCTCCACCCGGCCCCGGTCGATGCGCATCAGCCAGTGCGTGGTCTGCGGCCCTTCGCGCAGGTCGACCCGGAGCGAGCCGACGGTCTTGGCGAGCCGGGGCTCGTACCCCTTCCGATCGAGCTCCTCGAAGAACCTCGTGGTCGCGTCCAACATCCGGCCCTCCCCTTCCCGGTCGGTCGCATCCGGTTCCGGCCCGATCGGGGTCTGCGTCCTCCGGACACGGCCGATCGGCGTCGGAGCACGGGTGCCCGCCCGGGGCACGGTCAACCTCGCCCGGATCGGGTGAGCCGTGACGCGCCCGGTCGGCCAAGCCGGCGGCGGGACGCCGGGGTCGGAGTCGGGCGGTAGCGTCCGGAAGGCACGGGCGGACAGAGGGGGCGCGATGGCCGGGGGTGCACCGGAGGTCAGCCGGGCGCAGGTGCTCGCCTACCGGGTGGCGGCCCACCAGCTGGACCGGCCGGGGCTTCGGCCGGCCGACCTCGCCGTGCTGGGGCTCGGCGTGCAGGACACCCCCTACGGCTCGGCCCGGCTGGCGCTCGCGGCCCGCGGCGCGAGCGGGCCGGACGACCGGCTGGAGCTGGTCTGGTCCCTGCGCGGGGCCCCGCACCTGCACCGCAGCGCCGAGCTGCCGGCCCTGGCCGCGGCGATCTGGCCGTTGAGCGACGCCGACGCCACCCGCCGGATCAGCGGCCAGATCGGTGCCGGCGCCCGGCTCGGGCTGGCCGCTTTCCGGGCCGCCGCCGAGGCCTTCCGGGCGGTGGTCACGACGGAGCTGCCGAAGGGCGAGGTGAGTCGCGCGCTCACCGACCGGATCCCGGCGGAGCTGAGCTACGAGTGCCGGGCGTGCCGGTCCCGGCACATCTCCGGCGCGCTCTTCCAGCAGGCCGGGCTCGCCGGCGGGGTACGGCTGACGGTGACCGGTCGGGCCGCCCGGCTCGCTCCGCTGCCCGGCTGGTCCGGGCCACCGGCCCGGGCGGCCGGCACCGCCGATCTGGTCGCCATCTACCTGCGACTGCTCGGCCCCGCCACGCCGGTCGACGCCGCCGGTTTCCTCGGTACCACCGCCGGTGAACTGCGCGCGGTCTGGCCCGCCGGGCTGGCCCAGGTCCGCGTCGACGGGCGGCCCGCCTGGCTGCCGGCCGACCGGGTCGACGCGCTCACCGGGGCCCAGCCGACCGGACTGATCCGGCTGTTGCCGCCGGGCGACCCCTACCTGGCCGGCCGCGACCGCGACCTGCTCGTTCCGCAGCGAGCCCACCAACAACAGTTGTGGCGGGTCATCGGCAATCCCGGGGCGCTCCTGGTCGACGGCGAGATCGCCGGCAGCTGGCGGTCGCGGCAGGCGGCCCGGGGTCGGCTGGAGCTGACCGTCACCCCGTTCGGTGTGTTGCCGGCGCGGGTCACCCGGGCCATCGACGCCGAGGCCGCCGCGGTGGCGGACGCCCGCGGCGCGACAGATCTGCGGGTACGCGTCGAGGCGGCATGAGACGCCGGCTCCCCGGAGACCCGAGGAGCCGGCGCACGCCCGCGGCGGACGGTCAGTTGTTCGGGTCGTCGGCGCTGATGTCGGCGAGCACCGACTGCGGTTCGCGCTCGACGGCGAGGTCACCCATCGACACCAGGCCGATCAGGCGCCCCTCCTCGACGACCGGCAACCGTCGTACCGCGTAGGTACGCATCAGGTCGGCGGCGGCCACCGCGTCGTCGTACTGGCTCACCGTGATCACGTCCTTGCTGGTGATCTGGTTGAGCCGCGTGGAGCTGGGGTCCATGTTCTCCGCCACGGCGCGGACCGTGATGTCCCGGTCCGTCACGATGCCGACCACGTTGTCGCCGTCGGTCACCACCACGTCGCCGATCGCGCTGTCGCGCATCTCCTGTGCCGCGGCGGTGAGCGTGTCGCTGCCGTCCATCGTCACCAACCGGGTCGTCATGAACTCTCCGACCGTTGTCATGGTGCTCCCCTCTCGGTGTCGGCCCCGGCCGTCTACCCGCCGCCCAGGGCGGGGTAACGCCGCCGGCCACGGGTCCGGGCCGGGTGTTCACCGGCGGGCCGGTTACCGCCGCAGCCGGCGTCGCAGGTCGAAGAGGCCGTTGCTGGACACGGCGTAGAAGACCGGCAGGACGAGGAAGATGGCGAGCGCGACCACCGGGTCGACCAGGACGCCCGCCAGGCCGGCCGCCCCGAACCCGACCAGGCCGACCAGGCCGCGTCCGCGCTCCACCGCGAACACCCGCGGCGGCACCCGGGGATGCAGCAACCCCCGGCCCCGGCTGAGGTGGTGGTAGAGGCCGAGCCAGCCGATGGAGAGCAGCACGCCCACCAGGCCGTAGAGCCCGGTGGTGACCCGCTCGTCGGCGCGGTCGCCATGTTGCAGCGCCCGCGAGACGATGGACGTGACGAACGGCAGCAGCGCGGTCCCGAAGAGGACGGTGAGGTTCCATCCGTGCAGGCCCGGGTCGGCCCGGACCACCCGGCGGAAGGTGCCCTTGTGGCTCAGCCAGCTAACCGCCACGACCAGATACGACGTGACGTACGCCAGGTAGGCCGGCCACTGGTCGAGCAACGCGCGCGACATCTCGCCCGGCGGCACCTCCGGCGCTCGCAGGTCGAGCACCAGCAGGGTGATGATGATGGCGAAGACCGCGTCGCTGAAGGTGAGCAGCCGGCCGATCTCCGAACGCGACTCCGCGACGTCACCGTCGACGTCGAGCGCCTCGTCGCCTTCGTGCTCGGCCCCCATCCCACCCCTCCCCGGTGCCCGCCGGGTATACCCGGCATGTGGGGCGGTACCCGCCGGGCCGCACCGCCCGAGGCGGGCGGTTAGCGTGGCGGGATGTCGGACGACGAGCAGGAGTTACGCGGGCTGGTCGGTGGCTGCCCGTGGTTGCTGCAGGCGCTGGCCGTGGTCCGCGAGACCGGCCTGCCGGACGCCTGGATCGGCGCCGGCACGCTGCGCGACCTGGTGTGGGGACAGCGGTACGGCGCCGGGTTCGACCCCCGTGCCCTCCGGGACGTGGACGTGGTCTTCTTCGATTCGACCGACCTGAGCCCGGAGTACGACCAGTGGGCCACCGCACGGCTGGCGGCCGCCTGGGACGAGCCGCCCTGGGAGGCGTCCAACCAGGCGGCGGTGCACACCTGGTACGCGGCGACGTTCGGCGGCGAACCGATCGAGCCCTACCGCAGCGTCGCCGAGGCGGTGGCCACCTGGCCGGAGTACGCGACCGCCGTCGCGGTACGGCTGGATGCCGCCGACCGGATCGAGATCTGCGCGCCGTACGGCCTGGCCGACCTGCTCGGCGGTGTGTGGCGGCACAACCCGGCCCGGGTGCCGGTGGCGCTCTCCCGGCGGCGGCTGGCCCGGCAGGAACCGGCCCGGCGCTGGCCCGACGTGACCGTGGTCGAACCGGCCTGACCAGCCCCGATCAGTGGATCGGGCCCCCGTCGAGTGTCAGCCGCGGGGTGGCGCGCCGTAGGCCCGCTCGACGTGCAGGCGCAGCACCAGCCGCCGCTCGGCGACCATCGCCCGCCGGAAGTCGTCCCAGTCCGGATGCTCGCCCTGGACCGACCGGTAGATGCCGACCAACTCCTCGACGGTGTCGTCGGCCGGGTCGGCGGCCACCGGAGTCAGCTCGGCGCGCCCCTCGGCCACCGCGTACGCCCAGCCGTCCTCGCTGCTGACGTGGAAGCTGGCTCGCGGGTCGCGGCGCAGGTTCGCGGTCTTGGCCCGGTCGTCGGTCACCGACACCCGGATCAGGCCCGCCTCCCGGTCGAACGAGTAGACCACCGTGGACAGCTGCGGTCGCCCGTCCCGCTTGATCGTCGCCAGCACGCCCAGCCACCGGCCGGCAATCAGGTCGAACAGCGCGGTCTGCGCCCGCTCATCCGGCACGGCAACCTCCACCTCGTCCGGTCGAGCCCCCATCCAAACACGACGGGCCGATCCCCGCGATCCAGCCGACCCGGCCGATCCCGGTTACCACGATCGCCGGCCGACCGCGAGGAGCCGGCCGTCGCCGATCTCCGCGATCCGGGCGGGTCCGGGCGACGCCGCCCCCACCGACCGCGCCTCGGCCGTGCCGCCGGGGTCGTGAAGCAGGACGACGCCGGGCCCCCGCCGGAGATCGGCGGAGGCCCCGGGCGGGAGACGGGACGGCGGTCAGCGACGCTCGGCCGCGACCAGCTCGGCGATCTGCACCGCGTTCAGCGCGGCGCCCTTGCGCAGGTTGTCGTTGGAGCAGAAGAGCGCGAGCCCGTGCTCGACGGTCTCGTCGGCCCGGATCCGACCGACGTAGGTCGGGTCCTGGCCGGCGGCCTGGAGCGGAGTGGGCACCTCGGAGAGGGCCACCCCGGGAGCGCCGTCGAGCAGCTCGCGGGCCCGCTGCGGGGTGATCGGCCGGGCGAACCGGGCGTTGATCTGGAGGGAGTGGCCGGTGAAGACCGGTACCCGCACGCAGGTGCCGGAGACCTTCAGACCGGGGATCTCGAGGATCTTGCGGCTCTCGTTGCGCAGCTTCTGCTCCTCGTCGGTCTCGAAGGAGCCGTCGTCGACGATCGAACCGGCGAGCGGGAGCACGTTGAACGCGACCGGCTGGGCGAACACCCGCGGCGACGGGAACTCGACCGCGTTGCCGTCGAAGGCGAGCCCGCTGGCGTGCTCGGCGACCTTGCGGACCTGCTCGTCGAGCTCGGCGACGCCAGCCAGGCCGGCGCCGGACACCGCCTGATAGGTCGAGACGACCAGGCCGACCAGCTCCGCCTCGGCGTGCAGCGGGCGCAGCACCGGCATCGCGGCCATCGTGGTGCAGTTCGGGTTGGCGATGATGCCCTTCGGGCGCGCCGCGGCGGCGTGCGGGTTGACCTCGGCGACGACCAGCGGCACCTCCGGGTCCATCCGGAACGCCGAGGAGTTGTCGATCACCACGGCGCCGGCCGCCGCGACCCGGGGGGCGAGCTCCTTGGCGGTGCCCTTGCCGGCCGAGAAGAGGACGATGTCCAGCCCGGCGAAGTCCGCGGTGGCCGAATCCTCCACGGTGATCTCGCCGTCCCGCCAGGGCAGGGTGCGCCCGGCGGACCGCGCCGAGGCGAACAACCGCACCTGCTCCGCTGGGAACTCCCGTTCCGCCAGCACCTGCCGCATCACGCCACCGACCTGGCCGGTGGCCCCCACAATGCCGATCCTCATGCCCGCGAGGCTACCCACGCCGACCCCGGGACCGGGAACCCTTTCCCACCGCCCGGGGCCGGTTTCACAGCCCGCCGGCCCGGTCCAGCGGTGAACCGGGCACCCGGCCACCCGGAACCTCGCCGGCCGAGCACCGCGACCACCGGAAGATCCGAGCCCGCACGCCCACTCGGCCGCAGCATCGCCAACCGGCGTCCGCTCCGGAAGCCCTCCACGCCAGCACCGTGCCTCGACCGCGACCCGCGTCACACTTCCCGCCCGCCACGCGTTTCGCGCGGGCTCGCGCGACCGCCGCGCGGCGCGGGCCTGCGGCCGACCGGCGCGCGGCGCGGGCCCTGCGGTCAGGCGGAGCCGACTAAGCGACGCGCTTGATCGACACCAGATCGCCGACATCGCGGTATCCGACCCAGTCGGACACCCCCACTTCGGCGAACCGGAGTCGATCACCCCGCGCCGGACGGTCAGGCCGGGAGTCGCGCGGTCAGGCCCGGCGTCGGGCGGTCAGGGGGCGTCGATGATCTCCCCGAGGCCGGTTGCGGCCAGTTCGTCCCGGATCACCGCGGCGTCGCCCTCCACGACCAGGGTGAGCGACTCCGGGTGCAGGTGGCTGGCGGCCGCGGCACTGACCTGGTCGACGTCGGCGGCGAGCAGCGCCGCGCGCAGCTGGGCGTGGTAGTCGTCCGGCAGGTCGTGCACCACCAGAGTGCTGAGCGCGGCGGCGATCGCCCGGGGGCTCTGCAGCTCCACCGACAGCTGCCCGGCCCGCCAGGACCGGGCCACCGCCAGTTCGTCCTCGGTCACCCCACCGGTGCGGGTACGGGCGATCTCGCCGACCGCCTCCACCAGCGCCGGCGCGGTGACCGCGGTCTGCACCCCGGAGCTGACCGCGAACCGCCCGAACCGGCGGGACGAAGCGAAGTCGCCGCGGATCCCGTACGTGTAGCCGCGCACCTCACGGATCAGGTGGTTGAGCCGGGAGGTGAACGCGCCGCCGAGCACCGTCCCGGCGAGGCTCATCGGCACGTGGTCGGGGTGGGCGCGGTGCGGGGACGGGTGCCCGAGACGCAGCGTGGACTGCACCGAGCCGGGCCGGTCGACCAGGATGATCCGCCGACCGCTGTGCGGCGGCACCTCGATCGGGCCGCCCCGCTCGACCGGGCCACCGCCGGTCCCGGCGAACGCGGCAGCGCCGAGCGCGTCCAGGTCGATGCGCTCCAGGTCACCGGCGACGATCAGGGTGCCGGGGCGGATGAACCACTCGGAGTGGAAGACGGTGACGTCCTCGACGTCCAGGCCCGCGACCGAGTCCGGGTCGCCGTACATCGGCCGGCCCCAGCGATTCTCCGCGCCGAACAGGTCGGCGCGCAGCGCCGCGTCGGCCCGCGGGCCCGGGTTGGCCCAGTCCATCCGCAGCGCGGTGGCCTCGTCGTCGCGGACCCGGCGCACGTCGACGGAGTCGAGCCGGGGGGTGCGGACCGCCTCGGCCAGCAGCTCCACCGCGGCGCTCAGCCGGTCCACCGGCACCTGCACGCTGACCTGGAACGAGTCCCAGTCCAGCCCGGCCACCAGCTCGGTGCCGAGCCCCTCCACGGCGAGCGCGTACGCGGCCGCGTCCCGCTGGGCGGTCCCCTCCTCCAGGGCCTTGGCGAGCACCCCGCCGAGGCCCTCCTTGCCGGTGGGCTCGCGCCCGGCGCCGGCGTCGAGCAGCAGCAGCGCGACCGCGAGGTTCTGCCCCGGTAGGTGAGCGGCGACGACCTGACCGCCGGCCACGACACGGCGGACCACCGGCGGGAACCGGTACGGGCGGGCGGCGCCCGGGCCGGGGCGGGCGGCGATCAGCGTCATGGCTTCTCCTCGGCGAGGTAGGTCAGGGTCACCCGGTCGTTGGCGGCGAGCACCTCGACGGCGGCCTCGGCGATCTGCTCGGCGGTCACCGCGAGCCAGGCCGGCAGGCGATCGGCGGCGGCGGCCGGGTCGCCGAACTGGGTCGCGTACCGGCCGAGCGTGTCCGCCCGGCCGTCCACCGTGGACATCTGCCGCCACCAGGCGGTGCTGAGCAGGGCCTTGGCGCGGTCCAGCTCGGTGGCGGTGACCGGCACGCTGGCCAGCTCGTCGACCACCGCGTGCAGCCCCTCGGCCAGCCGTTCGGCGCTCACCCCGGGCCGGGCGGTGGCGGTGGCGATCAGTGGCGCGGGCGCGTGCGCCAGGTCCACCCCGTACGCCCCGACCAGGTCCGGCTGGGCGAGCCGCTCGCCGTCGGCGAGCCGCTGGTAGAGCCGGCTGCCCCGGCCGCTGCCGAGCACCGTGGCCAGCACGGTGAGCACGTCGTAGCCGGGACTGCCGAACGGGTAGGTGCGATGCGCGACGTAGACCCGGGGGGCCGGCACGTCGGCGGTCACCGTCTCCACCGCCGGTCGCCCGGTGGCCGGCACGCTCCGGCCGTCCGGCGCGGCGGGGATGTCGGCGCGCGCCGGGAGCGCGCCGAAGTACTTGTCGGCCAGCGCGAAGACCTCGGCGGCGGAGGCGTCGCCGACCACGGTCAGCACGGCGTTGTTCGGTGCGTAGTAGGTCTGGTGGAACGCCTGGAAGGTGGCCAGGTCGGCGGCGTTCAGGTCGGCCATCGATCCGATCGTGGCGTGGTGGTAGGGGTGCCCGGGCGGATAGAGCAGCGGCAGCAGCCGCAGCCAGGCGTCGCCGTACGGCACGTTCTCGTAGCGCTGCCGGCGCTCGTTCTTGACCACGTCGCGCTGGTTGTCGAGGGTCTCCTGGGTCAGCGCCGGGACCAGGCCGCCCATCCGGTCGGCCTCCAGCCAGAGCGCCAGCTCCAGGTGTTCGGCCGGGACCGTCTCGAAGTAGTTGGTCCGGTCGGGGTTGGTGGTGGCGTTGAGCGAGCCGCCGGAGCCCTGGATCAGCTTCATGTGCTCGGTCTTCGCGACGTTCACCGAGCCCTCGAACATCAGGTGTTCGAAGAGATGGGCGAAGCCGCTCTGCCCCGCCGGCTCGTGCCGGGAGCCGACGTCGTACCAGAGGTTGACCGCGACCGCCGGGGCCGTGCGGTCCTCGCTCACCACCACACGCAGGCCGTTGGCGAGTCGGGTCGTCTCGATGGGCCAGGGGTAACCGCTGTCGGGCATGGCACGACGCTATCCGATCTCGCGGGCGCAAAGGTGACGTGCGGCCGTCGGGCGAGCCGGGGCGGAGGCGACGCCGGTCGGCCGGGGGCATCGACCGGTCCGGTCGGGGTACCGCAGGGGCATGCCCGCGCCCGCCGCCCGCCCCAGCCCGCCCGTTGCCGTGACGCGCGCGGGTGCCGCCGTCAGCCACGCCGCCGCCGTCCTGACCCGCCTGCGCCGGGCCCGGCTCTTCCATCCGGCCGGGCGTTCGTTCGCCGGCGAGGTGACGATCTGGGGTACGGGCGGCCCGCCGACCGGAGTCGCACTGCTCGACGACCCGGGCCGCTACCCGGCGACCATCCGACTCTCCAAGGGCGTCTCCACGCCCGGCAGCTGGCCGGACGTGCTCGGCCTGGCGGTCCGGCTGCACTCCGACGACGGCCGCCCCTACGACCTGCTGGTCAGTTCCAGCGGCGCGCCCCCGGTGCTGCGAGCCATGCCGCTGCCCCGACGGCGCTTCGCCGGGACGTACAGCACGATCATGCCGCTGCACGCGGGCCGGCGGCGGCTCTGGCTGGCCGCGCTGGCCGACCCGGACTCGGCCGACCTGGGCCGCAGCCTGACCGCGGTGGCCGCCGCCACCCGCACGGACGAGCCACGCCTGGTGCTCGCGGTGGCCTCCGCCGTGGGGCCGTGGCGGCCGTTCGGTCAGGTCAGCATCGGCACCCAGCTCAGCGCCCGGCAGGACGCCACGCTGGCCTTCGACCCGATCGGCAACCTGCCGGCCGGGTTGCGGGCCGCCGGTCCGCTGACCTGGCTGCGGGTGCAGACCTATCGGGGCTCCCGCCGGGCGCGCGGCGCCGACGTTCAGTCCGGCGGCTCGTTGGGCGCCACCGTCTGATCCGAGGTCCGGTGCTCCAGGACGGTGTCCGGCGCGAGGTTCCGGTCCTCCCGCAGGTCGGATTCGGTGAGGATCGCGTCCGCCTGCGCCTCCGGGTCGTCGCTGCCCACCGCCGCCTCCTCCGGCAGCAGGTGGGCGCGGGACTCCACGCGGTCCTGGTCGCTCTGCTCGTCAGTCATGGCACCCCTCATACCCCCGCCCCACCGCCCGCACGCCCGAGATCGGTCGACCCGGCTGGCGTGGCCGATCGAGGCTGCCGCGGCGTCCGGATGATCCGCGCCGGCCCGTCGGGTACGCTTGGTCTCGTGACGCGGTCGTATCGATGGTTTAGGCAGCCGGCTGGAGGAGCCGGTGACTTCACCATGAACTGACGTCACCTTCTTCGAGCCGGCTGGGCAGGGACTTGGGTTCCTGCCCTTTTGCGTACGAGCAGCCGGCTCGACCCGGGCACCGGCCCCGGGCGCGGTCGGCGGAAGGATTCCCACCGTGACGACCCCGGAGACCGATCGGGTCAGCGACCAACGGATCGACCGTGTCGTGCCGTTGACCACCCCGGCCCTGCTGCACCACGAACTGCCCCTGGACGACACGCTCGCCTCGGCCGTACTGACCGGCCGGCGCGCTGTCGGCCGGGTGCTCGATCGCGCCGACGACCGCCTGCTGGTGGTGGTCGGCCCGTGCTCGGTGCACGACCCGGCCGCCGCCCTGGACTACGCCCGACGGCTGCGCGTGGCGGCCGACCGGGTCGCCGACGACCTGCTGGTCGTCATGCGCGTCTACTTCGAGAAGCCCCGCTCCACGGTCGGCTGGAAGGGCCTGATCAACGACCCCGGGCTGGACGGTTCCGGCGACGTCAACACCGGCCTGCGGATGGCCCGCGCGCTCCTGCTCGACGTGCTGCGCCTCGGCCTGCCGGTGGGCTGCGAGTTCCTCGACCCGATCACCCCGCAGTACATCGCGGACGCCGTGGGCTGGGGCGCGATCGGCGCCCGGACGGTGGAGAGCCAGGTGCACCGGCAGCTCGCCTCGGGGCTCTCCATGCCGATCGGCATGAAGAACCGCCCGGACGGGAGCATCGGCACCGCGGTGGACGCGATCCGGGCCGCCGGCGTACCGCACGTCTTCCCCGGTATCGACTTCTCCGGCACGCCGGCGATCATGCACACCCGGGGTAACGCCGACGGGCACCTGGTGCTCCGCGGCGGTGGTGGCCGGCCGAACTACGACGCGGAGTCGGTGGCCGGGGCCCTCGACCTGCTGCGGGCCGCCGATCTGCCGGAGCGGGTGGTGGTCGACGCCAGCCACGCCAACAGCGGCAAGGACCACCGCAACCAGCCGCTCGTCGCGGCCGACGTGGCCGCCCAGCTCGCGGCCGGGCAGCGCGGCATCGTCGGCATCATGCTGGAAAGCTTCCTGCAGCCCGGACGGCAGGACCTGGACCCGACCCGGGAGCTGGAGTACGGCAAGTCGGTGACCGACGCCTGCATGGGCTGGGACACCACCGAGGAGGTGCTCGACCAGCTCGCCACCGCCGTCCGCGCCCGTCGCGCCACCCTCCCCGCCCCCGCCTGACCCGCAGGCCCCTCCCCTCGTCCCGGCCTGCGGCGGCCGGGACGGGGTGTGAGCGGGGGCACAGGGCGGGGCGGAAGAGGGGCGGGGGTCCGTGGGTTGTGTGAGGTGTCGGTGTGTCCAGTGTCCCCGGGCCTCACCCAATTGCCTTCGCGGAAAACCGTTCGGCTGGAGCCGCGTCGAGCCACTCGCCGAGAGGCGACCTGCACACCGACACCAACGGCGCCCCGGCCATCCGGCCGGGGCGCCGTTTGGCGTTCAGCCCAGCGCCGGGTCGAGGCCGGCGACGTTTGACCGATTCCGGCACGGGTAGCTGATCGCCGTGACCGACGACGCACCCGTGACCGACGAGACGACGGACGCCCGGCGCCTCGACGACCTGCTCGAGGATCTCTACCACGGCCAGGAGCGGATCAGTCAGGGCAACATCTACCGCCGTGCGGTGGCCGCGGAGCTCCCCGCCGACTGGCTCGCCCGGATCGCCGCGCTCCCCGAGGGCGAGTACTCGGTGGACGAGGCGGCGGACCTGCTCGGCGGATCGGTCACCTGACCCCCGGCGAGAGGAGAACGAGATGTCCCACCATGAGGACCAGCACGAGAAGGTGCCGGCGCTGGGTCAGCCCCCGGAGGGCGTCGACACCCTGCCCGAGCCGGACTTCGCGAACGAGCACGACCGCACCGCGGTGGACCGCGAGGTGGTCACCGGCGAGGACGAGGGCGAGCGGGAGCCGGAGGCCGCCCGTGGCTGGGCCGGCGAGGACCACGGCACCACACCGACCTGACGCCGACTGGCACGAGGAAGGGGCCGGCGATCCGCCGGCCCCTTCCTGCGTCCTCGCATCAGTCCTCGTCGTGCCCGCCGCCCTCGGCGGCCTGCTGCGACACCGCGTACGCCATCTGGAGGAAGTCGGACGCGGCCACCGCGGTCAGCGCGGTGGCCACCAGACGGGTCAGCCGTGGCGCGAGCACCAGCCCGCCGGTGAGCCCGGTGGCTACCCAGACCGCCAGGCAGAACGGGCAGCTCAGCAGCTCCCCTATCGCGTGCCGGGTGGAGCTGCCGGAGTCGCGGACCTGCTCCATCACCTCACCGCTGCCGATCGGCCGGTCGTAGCGGGTGAACGGGGCACGCAGCGGGCTGGTCACCGCGTCCTTGCTCAGCAGCCGGCTGAGCTTGTGCGTGGCGATCGACAGCAGCACCACGTCGGAGGGCGCCGGACGCTCGGGCACCGGCCGGCCGGTCAACCGCACCAGACCGGCGAGCGCCCCGGCGACCCCGGCATAGGTGCCCATCGCGACCAGGTAGCCGCCGAGCGGCCGGTGCTCGTGCGGCGCGTACGCCTGGCGCAGTCGCGCCACCTTCTGCTTCAGAACCCTGTCGGTCACCGGTCTCCTCGTTCTCGTGCGGGGGTCACCACCACCCGGTCCGGCCGGCCCGCACCAGGCCTGCCGTCCGGGGTTGGCGGTCCGGGATCCGGCGCGGCTCAGCCGGCCTGGAGGTTGTCGGCCACCTCGCGGGCGAGGCTGTCCAGCGCCTCGGCGGCCAGCCGGTCGTGGTCTGCTCCCCCGTTCGCACCGGCGAGGTCGAACCGGATCCGCGCGCCGCCGGAGTCCTCCGGGTCCACCCGGATCTCGGCCGTGAGGTCCGAAGGGTCGGGTGCGCTCCAGTTGGCGCGCAGCTCCTCGCCGGCGATCTCCGGGGTCGGCGCGCCGTCCGTGCGCAGCGCCGGGGGCAGCCACGCGGCGGCCCGGTCCGGGTCGGTCGCGGTGTTGAAGACGACTTCCGGCGGCGCGGACATGCCGCGCTCGGCGTGTGCCGTCATCACTCGTCCCGCAGCCGGCTCGGGTCGACCTCCCGCCCCGGGTGCCGGGCCAGGTACTCGGTCTCCAGCTCCGCGGTGCGGCGCAGGTGGTTGGCGAGCGCGGAGTCGGAGGCGTGCCGCAGGGTGTCCAGCCGGGTGCGGTGCAGGCTGTGCATCTCGCGGATCAGGTCCTCGTCGGTCAGCTCGGCCGGGTCGACACCGAGGTCACCGTCCACGTCGGGTCCGGTGGTTGTCGGATCGGCCAGGTGGTCGCCGCTCCACTCGGGCATCCGCTGCTCCGGGCTGGCGTCCGCGCCGCCGCTCGACGGGTACCCGTCCTGTCGCACTGATCCGGTCATCGTCGCCCCCCTGGTCTCGTTTGGGCTGGCATCTAGACGGATGCCCACATCGGGTGCCAGCAAACCCCTTTGATCGTCCGACAACTACGACACCGCGTCGGAGAGCGCCGTCCCTCCCGGTACCCTCGATGCCATGAAGCGGCTCTGGACCCCGGCGTGGATCGTGCGCCACGTGGCCACGGTCGTGCTGGTCGCCGCGTTCCTCGGGCTGGGCTGGTGGCAGATCAGCCGGGCCGCCTCGGGCAACACGCTCAGCTGGGCGTACGCCTTCGAGTGGCCGATCTTCGCGGGGTTCGTGGTCTTCGTCTGGTGGCGTGAGTTGCGCCACACCCTGCGCGGCGACGTCGCACCGACGGAGCCGGCCGACGCGGAGCCGGCCGAGGTCGTCGGGGCGCGACCGGGCGGCGAGGCGGCGGGGTCCGCGACCCGACCGGTGGTTCGCCGCCCGGTCCGGGTGGCCCGGGTGCGTGCCGTGGCGGACGGCGTGGAGGACACCGACCTGGCCGCCTACAACCGCTACCTGTCATGGTTGAACGCCAACCCGGGCGCGAAGCCCGGTGACTATCCCGGCTGAGCCGGGTTCGGGAAGGACGGACAGAGGTGGGCGCAGCCCTTACCCGGTACCGCGTGATCGCCTGGATCGTGGGCGTGGTGCTGATCCTGCTGGTCGTGATCGGCATGCCGCTGAAGTACCTGTTCGACAACGCGGTGGTGGTGGAGACGGTCGGCCCGGCGCACGGCTTCCTCTACATGGTCTATCTGGTGGCCGCGTTCGACCTGTCCCGCCGGGCGGACTGGCCGTTGAAGCGGATGCTCGCCGTGATGCTGGCCGGCACCGTGCCGTTCGTCTCCTTCTACGCCGAGCGCCGGGTGACCGGTTGGCTCGACCGCCCCGCCGAGCGCACCCCGGAGCCGGTCGCCGGCTGAGCCGTCCGCCCAATCCTCGCCGGACGCTCCCGCCCGCCCTGCCGGCCGGTCGACGCCGGCCGGGGTCGGCCTGGCCGGCGTCGACCGGTCAGCGGCTCGGTCGCCAGGGATCGGTCGAGGCGAGCGGCTCGTTCCACCCGCCGTACCGGTTCATCTCCCGGGCCCGCACCAGAGCCCGGGTCACCTGGCCGAACTGGCGCTCGTCGTCGGCGCTGAACAGCAGCACCTCCTCGCCGCCGTACATCCCCCACAGCTCGTACGCCGGCGGCCGCCAGCGGTCGCCGGCCAGCACGAGCAGCCCCGGCACCAGCAGCACCGCCCCGAGGATCAGGTACGCACCGGCGGTGAGCCGTTGCAGGCCACCGGTGAAGCCGAGCAGCAACCCGACGGCACCGATGGTGACCGCGCTGGTGGCGAAGGCGCGGACGGCGACCCGGTCGTGCGGACCGCGGGTGCTGCGCAGGTGGGTCAACTGGGCGACCCGGAAGGTGTTGCGACCGACGGTGAACCGGTCGACGGTCACGATGATGCCGGGACGGGCGTAGAGCAGCGTGGTCTTCGCGCCGGTCACCCTCGGTGAACGCCGCGCTCGCGTGGTGGCTCCTTCAGGATTCACGGTCCCTCCCACGGCGGTCCGCCGGGTCGGCCCCGCCGAGGTCTGAGGCATCAATGCCGGTCGACGGGATTCCCGGCTCGCGCTTCATTGTGTTGCCGCCCTGCCAGCGCGTACGGCCAAATAGCGGACAGCGCCGCCACGGGAGCGACGGGACATTGCCGGGAAAGGGAATCCATTTCCGTCTTTATCGGTTATGGCGCGCTGCTATCCGGCGGCATACGCCCAGAACGACGAAAGCCACTGTCTTATCAAATGCCGCAACCTTGGCGCACCCGTCGAGCGATCGCCTCGTTGGTGATCACGGTGGGTCACCCGACACACCCTTCACTTTCCGCCACTTTGCCAACATTCGCCCCGACTTCCACTGCGGATCACACCCGTCCCGGGTTAAGTTGATCGGGCCGGCCGGCCCAGCGCCCGCCATCCGGAGGGCCCCGGACCGGTGCCGTCGAGGGCGACAGCAGCCACCGGCGGCCGTGGGAGAGGGGCCTTCCGCTCTTGTCATCCCTGAGAACACTGCTGCGAACTCTGGCGCTCACCGGCCTGTCGGCCGCGCTGATCGCCCCGGCGGCGGCTCACGCCGAACCGTCCCCCGCCGACCTGACCCAGCGGATCGAGAAGTCCTCGACCCAACTGGAGCGGGTCGTCGAGTCGTACAACAAGCTCACCGAGGAAATCGAGGACAACAAGACCGCGGTGGCCCGATTACAGGCCCGCATCGGCCCGCTCGAGAAGCAGACCGAGCAGAACCGGGCCGACGTCGCCGCACTCGCCGCGACCGCGTACAAGACCGGCGGGCTGCGCACCGCGGACGCGCTGCTGCGCCCCGGCGGTTCGGCCGCCCTGCTCGACCGGCTGGGCACCATCGACCAGCTGACCAAGCAGCGGCAGGAGCAGATCGACGGCTTCACCGCGAGCCAACGCGCGCTGCTCGAGGAGCGCGGCCGGCTGAGGATGGTGCTGGCCCAGCAGGCCGCCCAGGCCCGCGAGCTGAAGTCCGCGAAGACCCGGATCGAACGGGACCTGGCGCGCCTCTACGAGCTGCGCCGTCAGGCGTACGGGCGGGCCACCGAGGCGCCGGCGGTCCGACCGGACGCCGGCCGGGACGCTCCCGCGATCTCCGGCCAGGCCGGCGTCGCGGTCCGGTACGCCTACGGCGCCGTCGGCAAGCCCTACTCCTGGGGCGGCGAAGGCCCCAACGGCTACGACTGCTCCGGCCTGACGTTGGCGGCGTGGCGGGCGGCCGGCAAGTCCCTGCCGCACAACGCCCGGATGCAGTGGGGCGCGACCAGCCGCATCAGCCGCGGCGAGCTGCGCCCCGGCGATCTGGTCTTCTACAGCGGGCTCGGGCACGTCGCCCTCTACGTCGGCGGCGGCCAGGTGATCGACGCGCCCAGCGCCGGGCGCAACGTGCTCAAGCGGGGCATGAACATGATGTCCATCCAGGGCTACGGCCGGGTGCGCTGAGCGAACCACGGCGGGTGCCCCGCCAGACGGCGAACGGCCGGCGCCCCCCTATCGGACGCCGGCCGTTCGCCGTATTACCACCAAACTCAGGCTGCCTGCAGCCCCTCGGCCCGGGCCAGCTCACGGAGCCGCCCGAGGGCCTGGATCTCCAGCTGACGGATCCGCTCACGGGAGAGCGAGAACCGCGACGCGACCTCGGTGAGAGAGTGCTCGCGGCCGTCCTCCAGCCCGTAGCGAGCCCGCATGATGCCGGCCGAACGGTCGTCGAGGTGGTTGAGCAGACCCTCGATGCGCTGCCGCTCCAGCCCGGTCAGGACGATGTCCTCCGGCGACGGGGCGTCGCTGTCGGCGACCAGGTCGCCGAGGTTGGTGTCCCCGTCGTCGCCGACCGGCGTGTCCAGCGACACCGTGTCCTGCGACCAGCGGACCAGCTCGTTGACCCGCTCGACGGTGACGCCGAGCGACGCCGCGATCTGCTCCGGCTCCGGGTCGGCACCCAGCTCACGGGTGAGCTGGCGGGCCACGTTGCGCATCCGGTTGACGTCCTCCACCAGGTGCACCGGCAGTCGGACGGTGCGCTCCTGCTGGGCGATCGCCCGGCTGATCGCCTGGCGGATCCACCAGGTCGCGTAGGTGGAGAACTTGTAGCCACGCTCGTAGTCGAACTTCTCGACCGCCCGGACCAGGCCGGTGTTGCCCTCCTGGATCAGGTCCAGCATCGGCATCCCCGACCGCACGTAGCGGCGGGCGATCGACACGACCAGTCGCAGGTTGGCGCGGATGAAGAGGTCCTTCGCCCGCTCTCCCTCGACGACCAGTCGCTCCAGGTCGTCCCGGGCGACACCGGCGGGGACGCGGTCCTCGTCGAGCAGGTGCTCGGCGTAGAGGCCGGCCTCGATCGCCTTGGAGAGATCGACCTCCTTGGCGGCGTCCAGCAGTGGCGTCCGGGAGATCTCGTGCAGGTAGACGCCGACCAGGTCGCGCTCCTCGGCGACCTCGTCGGTGCGCATGCCGATGTTCTTGTCCACGTTGCCCACGGTCCCCTCGCTCGCGCCGGTTGCCCGGTTCCTTGCCATCCCCACGTCCATCAGCTCCCCGTAACTTCTGCTGTGCCCCCCGGTGCTGACACCTACACAACAGTTGAGACGTGTCGGGGATTCCATGTCGTGAGTCGAAAGTGTCACGAATGCCTGAGTAGTAGCTGAGAGCACGGTCCATGTTTGCTGTCAGCACCCCGCCGGGTGGCTCGCCGATGGGCACCACGAACGGGTCGGCGGGTCGACGGATCGCCGTTCGCCCCTGATATGGCAACATCGCGATGTCGTGGGGCACAGCGACCCGGGTCACCAGCCCGGTGCGATCCTGGTCACTGCCTGATACGCACCGATGGACGGGTCGGTTCATCCACGGAGTTGGTAATACCCCGCGCCTCGTTGAACAATCCGGAGCCGGGTTCTATGCCCGCTCGCCCCGGGGCCGCTGGGCGGCTCACCGGAGGGCCCGCCGGGCCGCCGGATTCGGGCGAAGGGGGGCGTCAGGAGGCGAGCAGGGCGAGCGCGCCGCGCACCTGGTCGGCCGAGCGGGCCAGCGCGGCCCGGGCGGCGGACACCTCGGCACCGGACACCAGCGAGACCAGGGCCGTCTTCAGGTCGCCGTCCGCCTCGCTGAGCGCCCGCCGGGAAACCTCCTCGGAGCAGCCGGTCGCCTCCACGAGGATCGAGATCATGCGCCCGCGAAGTTTCGCGTTGGTGGCCACCATGTCGATCATGAGGTTCGAGTAGACCCGGCCCAGACGCACCATCACGGCGGTGGAGAACGCGTTGAGCGCGAGCTTCTGTGCCGTGCCCGCCTTCATCCGGGTCGACCCGGTGACCACCTCCGGTCCGGTATCCACCCCGATGAAGACATCGACCGACCCGGCGGCCTCGGCCTCCGGATTGGCGCAGAGCAGCACCGTCGAGGCGCCCTTGGCGCGCGACGCGGCGAGCGCCCCGAGGACGTACGGGGTGCGTCCGCTGGCGGCCAGACCGACCACCAGGTCACCGGCGCGTACGCAGTCGGCCGCTTCGGCCGCCCCGCCCCGATCGTCGTCCTCGGCGTCCTCGACGGCCCGCCACATGGCGTCCGGCCCGCCGGCCAGGTGAGCGCAGAACCAGTCCCGGGGCGAGTTGAAGGTGGGGGCCAGCTCGACCGCGTCGAGCACCCCGAGCCGGCCCGAGGTGCCGGCGCCGAAGTAGTGCACCCGGTGCCCGCCGCGCAACGCGGCGACGGCCAGGTCGACGGTGGCGGCGATCTCGTCGAGCACGTCGGCGACCGCGGCCGGCACCCGCCGGTCCGCCTCGTTGATCGCGGCGAGGACGTCCCGGGTCGACATCAGGTCGAGGTCGACGCTGAGCGGGTTACGGCGTTCGGTGGGGGCGCCCACCCGGACGACCGGGCGGACCGGCGCGGCGGGTGACGACACCTCGTCCGGCTCCACGGCGCCGGCCGTCATGCCCGCCTCCGTCCGCCACCCACCCGGTGCGACTGGACGGCCTCGGCTGTCACCTCGAGGGCCTTTCTCGCCCGGGCGCGGTTGCGCGCGGCGACCCCGACGAAGAGGCAGTCGACCACGGTGAGCTGGGCCAGCCGGCTCGCCATCGCCCCGGAGCGGTAGGTGGTCTCCCGGGCGGCGGTGGTGAGCACGTGGTCGGCCACCTCGGTTATCGGCGAACGCGGGAAGTTGGTCAGCGCCACGGTGGCGGCGCCCCGGGCGCGGGCCTGCTCCAGCACCTCGATCACGTCGGAGGTGGTGCCGGTGTGCGAGATGCCCACCGCCACGTCCCCCCGGCCGAGCAGCGCGGCCGAGGTCAGCGCGGTGTGCACGTCGGGGAAGTAGAAGGCGGTGCGGCCGATGCGGTGCAGCTTCTGCTGGAAGTCGGAGGCCACGAAGCCGCTCGCGCCGGCGCCGTAGACGTCGATCCGGCCGGCGCCGGCGATCGCGTCGACCACCTGCTCGCAGACGGCCGGGTCGAGCTGCTCGGCGGTCTCCTCGACGGCGCGCGCGTCGTTGAAGGCGATCGTCGCGATGATCTGGGCGAGGTCGGCCCCGGGCGGGATGTCACCGCCGACCACCCGGGCGTCCGGCGGCTCGACCCGGCGGGCGGCCTCGGCGGCGAGCCGGATGCGCAGCTGGGGGTAGCCGTCCATGCCGACCGAGCGGCAGAACCGGATGACGGTCGCCTCGGAGGTCTCGGCTGCGGTGGCGAGATCGGTGATCGTCCGGCGCGCCGCGTCCGCCGGATTGGCGACGACCAGGCGGGCGACCCGCTGTTCGGCCGGCGACAGCGACGGGAGCAAGCCACTGATGTGGACGATCAGCCCACCGGGCTCCTGACTCGCAGAAATCTTCGGACTCTTCGCCACGGATGAAACTTACTTTCACGAGGCGTGAGCGTCAACCATGACTGCGCGTGTTGGAGAAAACACCGGTCACCCGGTCCACCTTCCGGGACAGCGTGCCACCCGCGCGGCGTCGCCGCGTCAGCCGCCGGGCCGGCCTCCGCCTCCCGGACGGCGGCTGGAGACGCGCACTTCCAGGCCCGACCAACCGTACGGCGTCGGCGGGCGGACCATGCGGCAGGCCCGGATCGGACGACCCGGCGTCGTCGGCCGGGCGACCCGGGCACCGACGGGTCGGCAGCGGCGCTAGCGTGTGCGCCATGGCGCAACGCAGTGTGCTGGTCACCGGCGGAACGGGCGGGCTGGGCGCGGCGGTCACCGCCGCCTTCCACGAGGCGGGCTGGCGGGTGGTCGTACCGGGGCGGGAGGGCTCGTCGGCCAGCGCTCCGCCGGGCGACGTGGTCCGGCTGGTCGCCGATCTCACCGATCCGGCCGGCGCGGCCCGGGCGGTCGAGGCCGCGAGCGGCGACCCGGCGGCCCCGCTGCGCGCGGTGGTCAACCTGGTCGGGGGGTACGCCAGCGGCGGGCTGGTGCACGAGACACCGATCGAGGAGTTCGACCGGATGTTCACCGCCAACCTGCGCCCCACCCACCTGGTCACCCGGGCGGCGCTGCCGCACCTGATCGCCGCCGGCGGAGCGATCGTCTGCGTCTCCGCCCGGGCCGCGCTGGCGCCGTTCCCCGGCGCGGCGGGCTACGCCACCGCCAAGGCGGCCGTGCTCGCCTTCGCCAACGCGGTGGCGGTGGAGTACCGCCGATCCGGGGTGCGCTGCAACACGGTGCTGCCCAGCGTCATCGACACCCCGGCCAACCGGGCCGCACAACCGGACGCCGACCACTCGCGCTGGGTCACGCCGGCTGAGATCGCCCCGGTGATCCGCTTCCTGGCCTCCGACGAGTCGGCACCGACCAGCGGCGCGGCCGTGCCGGTCTACGGCCGGGCCTGAGCTTCGACGGACGATTCCCGGGCCCGCGGTCAGTCTTGTCGGCACGGGGCCGGGCCATCGGGCAGGGCCGGGCGCGCGACGGGCGGGCTACGGGCTGGCCTGGGCCGCCAGAGGCGTGGCGACCCCCGGCGTGGGGCGGTCCGACTCGGTGGCCCGTGGCGGCGGCGGGACCAGATCGGGCGGCGAGGCCAGGGCGGGGGGCGAGGCCAGATCGGGCGACGGGGTCAGGTCGGGCGACGGGGCGGCGCTTTCGGTCCACTCCGGGTCGTCCGACGGCAGCCACCCGGCCAGGTGGCGCTGGATCTGCTGGGAGACCTCCTCCGCCGGCCGGCCGGCGTCGACCAGCACGAAGGTCGGATACTCCGGCAGCGTCCGGTAGGCGGTGTCGGCGGCGGTGAGCCAGCCCATCGTCTCGTGGTCGGTGCCGCGCCGCTCGATCCGCTGGTACGCCTCGGTCGGGTCGACGGCGAGCAGGAAGGTCACCTGCGGCGGCGGGAACACCCGGTAGCCGACCCGGGCCAGCCGCTCCCAGCGGTGCCCGCCGTGGGCCCGGATGCTGGCGTACTGGCAGGCGGCGTAGCGGTCCATCACCGCGGTCCGGCCGGTGACCAGGCAACTGAGCAGGGCGACGGCGATGGCGATCCAGCGCAGCACGGACTCGACCGCGAGCAGCCCGTCCCGCCCGACCAGCCGTTGGGCGTCCGGCCGGCCCAGTCGATGGGCGAGTCGACCCAGCCAGCGTCGGCCGCCGGCGTTGCGATGGTAGGTGGCCGGTCGGCCGGCGGCGGTGAGCGCGTCGGCGAGGCGGTGGGCCTGGGTGGTCTTGCCCGAGCCGTCGATGCCGATCAGAGCGACGGTGCGCAACCGGGCTCGGCCGCGTCGCGTCCGCATTGATCTGACCACCTTGCACAGGCTATCCGACCGCCGCTTCCGGGCATGGTGTTATGAACCCGTTACTCCCGGTTCGCGCCCACCCGCGACCGGCACAGGTGTGGCCGACCGGAATGCCGGGTACGGGAGTTGGAATCCAACCGCCTGTTTCACGACGACGGGAGACCCAGATGGCCGAGCGCGGGGACGAGACTCTCGTGCACACCCTCAAGAAGGTCGCCGCCGTGCTCAAGCAGTCCGAGATCCCGTTCGCGCTCGGCGGGAGCTTCGCGGTCTACGCCCACGGCGGCCACTCCAGCGAGCACGACGTCGACTTCCTCATCCGTGAGGTCGACGTCGAGCAGGCCCTGGAGGCGCTGGTGGAGGCGGGCTTCATCGCCGAGCGCCCGCCGGAGGACTGGCTGGTCAAGGTCTACGACGACGGGCGGATGGTGGACCTGATCCACCGGCCGATCGAGACCCCGGTGACCGAGGAGACCTTCGCCGACACCGTGGTCCGCCCGGTCGACGCGATCCACATGCCGGTGCTCTCCGCGACCCAGCTGATGGTGCACAAGCTGCTCAGCTTCTCCCAGCACTACTGCGACTTCGCCCGTGGCCTGCCGCTGGCCCGCTCGCTGCGGGAGCAGATCGACTGGGAACGGGTACGTAAGGAGACGCAGCACTCACCGTACGCCGAGGCGTTCCTGGTGCTGTTGGACCGGCTGGAGGTGGTGCCGGACTCCGGCACCCCGGCAGAGAAGGGGACATCGTGACCCAGCACCGCGACATCGGCGTCGGACCACCCGACGAGTACATCGAGGCGGAGATCCACCGGTTGCTGGCCGAGGATCCGTCCGTCGCCGAGCAGGGGATCACCGTGGTCCGACGGGAGACCGGGCTCGTGCTCTACGGCGAGGTGGAGAGCCCGCACCGCCGCGAGGAGATCCTGCGCCGGGTCTCCGAGCGCTTCCCGGACGTGCCGATCACCAGCGACATCGGGGTGATCCGCGCCCAGGCGCCGACGGAGATCGAGCAACTGCCCTGAGGGAGGTTCATGGTGATCCGGATCGCTGCCGTCGGCGACGTACATCTGGACAAGGACGTGGTCGGCCGGTTCCGGCCGGCCCTGGAGGAGCTGCCCGACTGCGCCGACGCGCTGCTGCTCGCCGGTGACCTGACCCGGCACGGCACCGAGTCCGAGGCGCGCTGCGTGGCCCAGGAGTTCGGCGGGCTGGGGGTGCCGGTGATCACCGTGCTCGGCAACCACGACCACCAGTGCGACCAGGTGCCGCAGGTGGTCAAGGTGTTGGAGGACGCCGGCATCACCGTGCTGGAGGGGACCGGTGTGGTGCTCGAGTGCGCTGGCGGCCGGCTCGGCGTCGCCGGGGTGAAGGGTTTCGGCGGTGGTTTCGCCGGGCGCTGCGCCAGCGACTTCGGCGAACCGGAAATGAAGTCCTTCGTCCGGACCACCACCGACAGCGCGGACCGACTGGCCCAGGCACTGCACAGCCTCGACTGCGACCTGCTGGTGGCGTTGACCCACTACTCCCCCGTGCCGGACACGCTCGCCGGCGAGCCGCTGGAGATCTACCCGTTCCTCGGCTCGTACCAGCTCGGCCAGGCGATCGACTCGGCGCCGACCGCGCTGGCCCTGCACGGGCACGCGCACGCCGGCACGGAGCGCGGCACCACCCCGGGCGGGGTGCGGGTCCGCAACGTCGCGCACCCGGTGATCAAGCAGGCGTACAGCGTCTTCCACCTGGGCGACCAGCTTGATCACGAGCAGGTTTCCCGCGTCGGCGCCTCGGGTATCTGATCGCCATGGAGCTGATTCTTTGGATTCTCGCGGTCGTACTGGTCGTTGCCGGCATCCTGGCGCTGTTCCGCCGGCAGCTTCTGTGGGGCATCGTCCTCATCGTGGTTGGGCTGCTGGTCGGCCCGGGTGGTGTCAGCATCTTCAACAATTGACGCCGGCGGCTGACGCCGGCACCCCTGTGACACCTGGACCCGCCGGGGTCGTCGCGTCCGGTCTCCGTCCTCCCGACAGGAGCACCGGGCACGACGACCCCGGCGCCTTGCTGTCCGGGCCGGGTTTGGCCCGGGGCCACGGGGAGATATCTCGACCATGGAGATGTCGCGAACGGCGCCCCGCACCGGCGCTCGGACCTGGTGGGCGCTGCTCGGCTTCGGTGTGGCGGTGGCGCTGGCCGCCGGCATCGGCGTTCTGGGCGTCCGGGGCACCTCGGCCGAGTACGCCGCGCTGATCCGGCCGTCGTGGGCCCCACCCGGCTGGCTCTTCGGCCCGGTCTGGACCGTGCTCTACGCCCTGGTCGCGGTGGCCGGCTGGCTGGTCTGGCGACGGGTGGGCGCGGGCCCGGCACTCTGGGCCTGGATCGTCCAGCTCGTGCTCAACGCGGCCTGGACGCCGCTCTTCTTCGGCGCCGGCCGGTACGGGCTGGCGTTCGCCGAGATCATCCTGCTCTGGCTGGCGATCGGCGCGACGGTGGCGCTCTTCGCCCGGGTCTCCCGGGCGGCGGTCCTGCTCATGCTCCCCTACTGGGCATGGGTCACCTTCGCCGCCGCGCTCAACCTCGCGATCTGGCGGCTCAACGGCTGATTCCGCCGCCTGCCGGTGGGCCCGGCCGGGTCGGCCGAGCCCACCGGTGGCTTCTCAGCAGCGCGGCACGCCCGGAATGTAGCCGTCGTGGCCGGTGTAGACGTAGGCGTCGGCGATGAACCGTCCGCTGCCGATCCGGTCCCAGATCGAACTGGTGCCGTAGGTGCCGGTGACCGTGGTGCCGCTGGTCTGGCACTGGATGGTGACCCGGGTGCCGTCGGCGACGGTGTCGACCGCGGCGTAGCCGGTGCCGGGCCCGGAGCGGACGGTCAGCGGGGTGCCGCTGGTGTCGACCGTGCCCGAGCCGGCGCCCGAGGAGCAGCCGTTGTCGCTGGTGTAGTTCTTCGTGCCCCAGTAGAGGGCGAGCGCGCCGTTGAACCGGACCTGGATGTCGCCGCCGTTGAGGCGCTGCTCGTAGTGCAGATGCGGGCCTGTCGAGCCGCCGGTGCTGCCGACCCAGCCGATCACCTTGCCGTAGCCGACGGCCTGGCCGACCGAGACGTTGAAGCCGTTCAGGTGGGCGTAGTAGGTGTGGTAGCCGCCGGCGTGGGAGATCCGGACGTACTTGCCGTAGCTGGTGCCGCCGAGGTCGGTGACCCGGTCGACGGTGCCCGGCGCGCTGGCCACCACCGGGTCACCGAGGTCGTCGGTCCGGTTGAAGTCCACCGCGTACGCCGGGCTGTGGTTGCTGCGGGTCTGGCCGGACCAGGTCTGGCCGCAGGGGAACGGCACCTTGAAGGTCGGCGCGGCCATCGCCGGTGCCGCCGGTACCAGAACGGCGACGCCGGCCAGCAGACTGGCCGCCATCAGGCTGAACCACCGCTTACGCATCCAGCTCCTCCTATGTCGAAATCCTTCGATGGGATGCCTCTAGCCTGACAGATATCTCCATCGATCGAAAGAGCCGGATGTCCGGGCTGGGAGCGCGCCCATCGGAGGCCCGGAGGTTTCGGGATTGTTACTTGGTCGTGTCCAGCAGGGGGTGGACCACAGGAGATGCAAGCGCTTACATATGGGCACGCCCATCGGACCGGCGGCAGGTCAGAGCGTGACCGCGCCGGCTAGAAAGGAGGACGGCATGGCGGTCTTTACCAGACCACGCCAGGCCTTCGTGATCGCCGGCGTACTCGGGCTGGCGCTCAGCGCCACGGCCTGCGGCACCGGCGACGACAAGAAGAGCGACAACGCGGGCTCCGCGGAATGTGCCGGATATGAGAAGTACGACGGCAACGACGGCAAGAAGGTCTCCATCTACGCGTCCATCCGCGACGCCGAGGCCGACCTGCTGGAGCGGTCGTGGGAGCAGTTCACCGACTGCACCGGCATCGAGATCGACTACGAGGGCAACGCCGAGTTCGAGGCGCAGCTCCCGGTCCGGGTCGACGGCGGCAACGCGCCCGACCTGGCGTTCGTCCCCCAGCCGGGTCTGGTCAAGCGGTTCGCCGACGCCGGCAAGCTGAAGTCCCTCGGGGCCGACACCAAGGCGATGGCCGAGCAGAACCTGCCGGTCGACTGGCTGAAGTACGGCACCGTCAACGGCACCCTCTACGGCGTGCCGCTCGGCGCCAACGTGAAGTCCTTCGTCTGGTACTCGCCGAAGCTCTTCAAGGAGAAGGGCTGGACGGTCCCGACCAGCTGGGACGACATGATCAAGCTCAGCGACACGATCGCGGCCAGCGGCATCAAGCCGTGGTGCGCCGGCATCGAGTCCGGTGACGCCACCGGCTGGCCGGCCACCGACTGGATCGAGGACGTGCTGCTGCGTACGCAGGGCCCCGAGGTCTACGACCAGTGGACGACCCACGCCATCCCGTTCAACGACCCGCGGGTCGTCGAGGCGGTCGACAAGGCCGGCACCATCCTCAAGAGCGAGAAGTACATGAACGGCGGCTTCGGCGGCGTGAAGAGCATCGGCACCACCGCCTTCGGTGAGGCCGGCCTGCCGATCACCACGAACAAGTGCGCCATGCACCGGCAGGCGTCCTTCTACGCCAACCAGTTCCCCGACGGCACCAAGGTGGCCGAGGACGGCGACGCGTTCGCGTTCTACTTCCCGGCCATCGACTCGGCCAAGGGCAAGCCCGTGCTGGGTGCCGGCGAGTTCGTCGTCGCCTACGCGGACCGTCCCGAGGTCCAGGCGGTGCAGACCTACCTGGCCTCGGCCGAGTACGTGAACAGCCGCGCGAAGCTCGGCAACTGGGTCACGGCGAACAACAAGCTGGACATCGCCAACGTCGCCAGCCCGATCGACAAGCTCTCCGTCCAGATCCTGCAGGACAAGAGCGGTGTCTTCCGCTTCGACGGCTCGGACCTGATGCCGGCCGCGGTCGGCGCGGGCACGTTCTGGAAGGGCATGGTCGAGTGGATCAACGGTAAGGACACCGCGACGGTGCTCCAGGGCATCGAGAACAGCTGGAAGTGATCTGAGCGGTGGGCCGGTCCGCGCACGCGGACCGGCCCACCGGCGGATCCGGACCTGGGAGGGTCGATGGAGTTCGACTTCGCGGAGGAACAGCCGAAGTTCCTCATGCTGATGTACGGGCTGATCGCTTTCGTCGCGGTGGTGGGCGGTCTGCTCCTGCTACTCGACGTGGTGCCGGCCTGGTTCGCCCGGCGGCGGGAGGGGCAGCTCGTCGCCGCCTCCGCGAGCGGGGCCCCGCTGCCCCGCCGGCGCAAGCAGCGGGAGGGCGTCTTCGCGCTCTTCTTCCTGCTGCCGACGCTGCTGCTGCTCACCGTCGGCCTGGTCGTGCCGGCCATCCGTACCACGCTGCTCTCCTTCATGGACGGCGGCAGCACCAACTGGGTGGGCCTGCGCAACTACGGGTGGATGTTCTCCGACAACTCGATCGTCCGGGTCCTGATCAACACCCTGGTCTGGGTGCTCCTGGTTCCCCTGGTGGCGACCGCGTTCGGCCTGATCTACGCCGTGCTGGTGGACAAGGCCCGGTTCGAGGCCGTGGCCAAGTCACTGATCTTCCTGCCGATGGCCATCTCCTTCGTCGGCGCGAGCATCATCTGGAAGTTCGTCTACGCCTACCGGGGCGAGGGCGACCAGATCGGCCTGCTCAACCAGATCGTGGTCAGCCTCGGCGGCGAACCCAAGCAGTGGCTGCTCGAGTCACCCCTGAACACGCTGCTGTTGATCGTCATCATGGTCTGGATCCAGGCCGGCTTCGCGATGGTGGTGCTCTCCGCCGCCATCAAGGCCATCCCCGCGGACATCGTGGAGGCCGCCCGGCTCGACGGGGTCAGCCCGTGGCAGATGTTCTGGCAGATCACCATGCCGAGCATCCGGCCGGCGCTGATCGTGGTGGTGGTGACCCTCTCGATCGCCACGCTCAAGGTCTTCGACATCGTCCGGACCTCGACCAACGGCAACTACGACACCAGCGTGATCGCCAACGAGATGTACAACCAGGCGTTCCGGTACGGCCAGAACGGGCAGGGCTCCGCGCTCGCGGTCTTCCTCTTCATCCTGGTCATCCCGGTCGTGATCTACCAGATCCGCAACCTCCGTCAGCAGCGGGAGGGCTGAGATGACCACCGCCACGCCCACAATTGCCGCCGGCACCCAGCAGACCGACGCACCGAAGACCACCGCCGGGCGGGTCCGCAAGCGGCTGAACAGCCGCACCGCGACCCTCATCTCGATCGTCATCGCGGTGGTGTGGACAATCCCGACCTTCGGTCTCTTCCTCTCCTCGCTGCGGCCCGAGGACGAGATCAAGACCACCGGCTGGTGGACGGCCTTCAGCAACCCGCAGTTCACCCTGGAGAACTACCAGGAGGTCCTGTTCGGGCGCTCGGCATCGTCCGGGCAGCTCGCCAGCTACTTCATCAACTCGCTGGCGATCACCATTCCCTCGGTGCTCTTCCCGCTCGCCTTCGCGGCCCTGGCCGCGTACGCGCTGGCGTGGATCAACTTCCGCGGCCGGGACTGGGTCTACATCGCGATCTTCGCGCTGCAGATCGTGCCCCTGCAGATGGCGCTGGTGCCGCTGCTGAAGTTCTTCTCCACCGGCGTCACCGTCGCCGGCGTCACCCTGATGCCGGCCTGGGACCTGGTCGACGAACAGAAGTTCGCCCAGGTGTGGTTCGCGCACACCTGCTTCGCGCTGCCGTTCGCCGTCTTCCTGCTGCACAACTTCATCTCGCAGCTGCCCGGAGACCTGATGGAGGCGGCCCGGGTGGACGGAGCCAGCCACCCGAAGATCTTCCGCACCATCGTGCTGCCGCTGATCACCCCGGCGCTGGCCGCGTTCGGCATCTTCCAGTTCCTCTGGGTCTGGAACGACCTACTGGTCGCGCTGATCTTCGCCGGCGGCGGCAACGAGACAGCTCCGCTCACCGTCCGGCTGGCCGAGATGGCCGGCACCCGGGGCAACGAGTGGCAACGGCTGACCGCCGGCGCGTTCGTCTCGATCGTCGTACCGCTGATCGTGTTCCTGTCCCTGCAGCGCTTCTTCGTGCGAGGTCTGCTCGCCGGCAGCGTCAAGGGCTGACCCGCGCCGCCGCCGCCCAGCACCAGGCGGCGGCGGACGCGGACGCGGAGCGGGGGAACCGTGACCAGGATTGATGATGTCGCCCGGTTGGCCGGGGTCTCCACGGCCACCGTCTCGCGGGCGCTGCGCGGGCTCCCGACGGTCTCGGCGGCGACCCGGCACCGGGTGCTCGCCGCCGCCGAGCAGTTGGACTACGCCGTCTCGCCGAGCGCCTCGCGGCTCGCCGGAGGCCGGACCGGCACGGTCGCCGTGGTGGTCCCCCGGATCACCCGGTGGTTCTTCAGCACGGTCGTCGAGGCGGTCGAGGACTTCCTTCACCAGTCCGGCTACGACCTGCTGCTGCACAATCTCGGCGGGCGGGAGCAGATCCGGCAGCGGGTGCTGCGCACGGCGAACCTGCACAAGCGGGTGGACGCCATCATCCTGGTGGCCACCCCGTTGCGGGCGGCCGACCTGACCGCCCTCGCCGCGCTGGACCTGCCCGGGGTGACGATCAGCTCGGGCACCGTCGTACCGGGCTGGCCGTGCGTCCGGATCGACGACGTGGCCGCCGCGCGGACCGCCACCCGGCACCTGCTCGACCTCGGCCACCGGCGGATCGCGCACATCTCCGGCGACCCGGACGACGAGCTGGCCTACACCACCCACCTGGACCGGCGGCGCGGCTACCAGGCGGAGCTGCGGGCGGCCGGCATCCGGCCGGATCCGAGTCTCGACATCGAGTCCCAGTTCACCATCGACGGCGGCAACCGGGCCGCCGCGGAGCTGCTGGCCCGGGGCGAACCGCCGACGGCGATCGTGGCGGCCTGCGACGAGATGGCGATGGGCGCGATGACCGCGCTGCGCGACGCCGGACTGCGGGTCCCGCAGGACGTCAGCGTGATCGGCATCGACGACCACGACCTGGCCGGGGTGCTCGGACTGAGCACCATCGCCCAGCCGGCGGCGGAGCAGGGCCGGCTGGCCGCCCGGCTGCTGCTCGACCCGCTCGGCGGCTCCATGGTCGACCCGGTCCCCGGCCGGACGCCCGGGCCGGCCGGCGACCGCCGGCCGGACGCGCCGACACCGCCGGTGATCCTGCCCACTCGGCTGGTCGTGCGCGAATCGACCGCACCACCCCGGGCAAACTGAACGGACTGCCCGTCACCGCCGCCGGGAATCCACCCGCACCCACGCACGACACTCGGGAGAAGACCCTGAACACCAACCTGACGCAGCAGAGTCCGACCGGTGACCCGATCACCGGCTGGTGGACCGAGGCGGTCATCTACCAGATCTACCCACGATCGTTCGCCGACTCGAACGGGGACGGGATCGGGGATCTGCCGGGCATCACCGCCCGGCTCGATCACCTGGTCGAGTTGGGCATCGACGCGGTCTGGCTCTCGCCGTTCTATCCGTCGCCGCAGGCCGACGCCGGCTACGACGTCGCCGACTACCGGGATGTCGACCCGCTCTTCGGCCAGCTGCCGGACGCGGACAAGCTGATCGGCGAGGCCCACTCACGCGGTCTGCGGGTGATCGTCGACCTGGTGCCCAACCACACCTCGTCCGCGCACCGCTGGTTCACCGAGGCGCTCGCCGCCGAGCCGGGCAGCCCGGCGCGGGCCCGGTACATCTTCCGGGACGGAAGTGGCCCGGACGGCGAGCAGCCGCCGAACGACTGGCAGAGCGTGTTCGGCGGGCCGGCCTGGACCCGCACCGTCGACCCGGACGGCCGGCCGGGCCAGTGGTACCTGCACCTCTTTGACACCGGCCAGCCGGACCTGAACTGGGACAACCCCGAGGTGCGCGCGGAGTTCCTGGACGTCCTCCGGTTCTGGCTGGACCGCGGCGTGGACGGCTTCCGGGTGGACGTCGCGCACGGGCTGATCAAGCAGGCCGACCTGGCCGACTGGCAGGAGCCGCAGGAGATTCTCTCCGGCAACGAGGGCGACCGGCCCCGCCCGCCGATGTGGGACCAGGACGGCGTGCACGAGATCTACCGGGAGTGGCGCCGGGTGCTGGACAGCTACCCCGGTGAGCGGGTGCTGGTCGCCGAGGCCTGGGTGGAGCCGGCCGAGCGGCTGGCCCGCTACGTGCGCCCGGACGAGATGCACCAGGCGTTCAACTTCGAGTACCTGCTCGCCGCCTGGTCCGCGCCCGCCCAGTACGCGGTGATCACCCGCTCGCTCGAGGCGACCGACGCGGTCGGCGCCCCGACCACCTGGGTGCTCTCCAACCACGACGTGGTGCGGCACGCGTCCCGGCTCGGCCTGCCGGTCGGCACCCCCCGGCCGAACGGCATCGGCATCGGCGACCCGCAGCCGGACGCGGCGCTCGGCCTGCGCCGGGCCCGGGCAGCCACCCTGCTGATGCTGGGCCTGCCCGGCTCGGCCTACCTCTACCAGGGTGAGGAGCTGGGTCTGCCCGAGCACACCACGATGCCGGACGAGGCTCGCCAGGACCCGACCTGGTTCCGCAGCGGGCACACCCACCGCGGCCGGGACGGCTGTCGGGTGCCGATCCCGTGGGAGGCCGACTCGCCGTCGTACGGCTTCGGGCCGACCGACGCGAGCTGGCTGCCGCAGCCGACGCTCTGGGCCGAGTACGCCCTGGACCGCCAGCGGGAGACGCCGGGGTCGACCTACGAGATGTACCGGACCGCGCTGCGGCTGCGCCGCGAGCACGAGCTGGGCCGGGGCACGCTGCGTTGGCGTGAGTCCGGCGATGAGGTGCTCACCTTCGACAACGGCGGGCTGACCGTGCTGACCAACTTCGGCCCGGCGCCGGTGCCGCTGCCCGCCGGCGCGGAGCTGCTGCACAGCAGCGCCCCGCTGACCGACGACGGCGCGGTCCCCACCGACGTGACGGTCTGGTTCCGCGGCTGACGTGCGACCGGGGCCCCGGGGGCGACTCCCCCGGGGCCCCGTCACTCCTCCAGGCGCTCCGCACGGCTGTGCAGCAGGTCGTGCACGGCGGTGATGTCCCGTGGCGAGGTACGCGAGGCCAGCCAGTACATGATGCCGGTGGGGATGAAGAAGAGCTGGAACGCGGCCAGCCCGACGGCGTAGTTCAGCGGTGGTGGGAACGCCGCCCGCAGCCCGTTGAAGGCCACCGTGACCAGGCCGTTGCCGGCCGCCCGACCGACACCGTTGACCAGGTTGCCGAGGCTGTAGACGGTGCCCCGGTGCTCGGGCGGGTTCACGTCGGCGATCAGCGCGAACCAGTTCGGCGAGTTGGCCGAGGTCAGGGCCAGCGCGACGAGCGCGGTCAGCAGACTGAGCCCGACCGTCGGCTCGGTGAAGACGCTGGACAGCACCGCACGGACCACCGCCCCGGTGCTGCCGCCGTCGGGCACGTCGATGCGGATCGGCACCAGGAAGAGCACCAGGTAGAACGGCACCGCGGCGAGGATGCCGATCGACGCGACCAGACCGCGCCCGCGCGGCGTACGCCGCTGGACCTTGTCGCCGACCAGCCCGCCCACGATGGAGAAGACCCCTCCGAGCTGGAACAGGGTGGCGAAGACACTGCCCACCACCACCGCGGTCGGCTCCGAGTAGCCCTGGTCCTCGGCTCGCTGGCCGAAGAGCACCGGCAGCCAGACCAGCGAGCCGAAGGCGGCCTGCGCGGTCAGCCCCTGCAGGATGAGCCAGACGTTGGTCCGCCGGTCCAGGATCCGGCGCAGATCGGCGCGGCGGATCCGGTAGTCGTAGTCGGCGCCGCCGGCGAGCGCGCCGGCCAGCTCCGGCTCGCTCTGCCCGCGCCGGATGTCGTAGGTGAACAGGTACGCCAGCGTGGCGACCAGGCCGACCACGGTCAGCACCAGGAACGGCCGGCGCCAGTCGGTGCTGCCGAGCAGGCCACCGACCAGGGTCCCGGCCAGGGTGCCGACGCCCTGGGAGAGCCCCCAGAAGCTCATCACCAGCCCGCGGCGGCGGGGCGAGATCAGGTCGGTGACCACCGAGAAGCCGACCGAGCCGACGGCGCCGAGGCCGATCGCCGCGATCAGCTGGGTGGCGAGGAAGGTCAGGTAGCTGCCGGCCAGCGCGCTGCCGCCGGTCCCGGCCGCCCAGATCAGGGTGCCGACCATCAGCAGCGGCTTGCGGTGGCCCCGGTCCCCGACGTACGCCCAACCGACCGCGGCCACCGCGCTGACCAGGAAGCTCACCGCGGTGACCAGCCCGAGCAGCCGCTCCGGCACGGTGAACGCGTCGGCGATCGACCCGTACAGCGGCGGGACCAGCCCGATCGCCACGTTGTCCAGCGAGGCGAGCAGCACGAACACCACCACGCTGTACAGCCGGTGCGCCCGGCTGCCGCCCCCGGCCCGCGCCAACCCACCCCGGGTCAAGGTCATACCGGCAGCAAACCAGAACCGGACGCCGGTGTCCTACTCGGGTGACACTCCGCGGGCGGCCACCGGCGCGGCGACGGGTGAGTCGTGGGGTCAGCCGTCCGCCCGCAGCGCGGCGACCGGCTCGACCCGGGACGCCCGCCAGGCGGGATAGATCCCCGCCAGCAACCCCACGACGGCGCCCAGCAGCGCGCCGCCCGGGGTCAGCCACGGCTCCATGACGGGCGTCCACTGCCGCAGGTAGCCCACCCCGACCACGGCCAGGACGCCCAGCGCCGCGCCCAGGACGCCACCGAAGAGCCCGACCAGCGCCGATTCGAGCATGAACAGCAGAGCGATGGAGCCACGGGTGGCACCCAGACTCCGCCGCAGCCCGATCTCCCCGACCCTTTGCAGCACCGAGACCAGCATGGTGTTGGCGATGCCGACGGCGCCGATGGCGAGCGTGACCGCGGCGAGGGCCAGGAACAGCGCCTGGGTGTCGGCAGCGACCTTCGCCCGGGTGGCCTCCGGCTCCGCAGGGCGCTGCGCCACCAGGGCATCCGGCTGCTGCGGTGCCAGCGCGAGCGGGGCCTGGCCGGCGACCAGCGCCGCCGCCCCGACATCGGTCTCCACCACCACGGAGAGCGGCGCGGCCAGCCCGAACCGGGTACGGGCCGTGCCGTCGGGCAGGATCACCGCGTCGAGCAGGCTGGGTACGCGTTCCACGGTGCCCAGCACGCCGATCACGGTGAACGCACGGTCCCCGACGAAGACGGCGGGCGACTGGCTCACGTCGGCCAGGTGCAGCCGGGCCGCCAGCCGGCCGCCGAGCACCACGACCCCGTCCCGACGGTCACTGTGCCCCTGGTCGTACCAGCGCCCGGCGAGCAGCGACCCGCGTACCGCGCCGAGGAGTTCCGGCGAGGCCGCCACCAGCGGCGGCTGGGTGACGTCGCTGGCCAGCGGGTCCACCACCGCGGTCGCCCGGACGGGTGTGCCCGGCAGATCCAGAGTGCTCATCGTCCCGGCCGCCACCACCCCGTTCAGCCGCTCGACACGTTCCGGGGCGTCCCACGGGATGGCGCTCTGCGCTCGCTCCGGACCGCCGTCGTTGGCCGGCAGCACAGTCACCGAGGTGGCCGCGAGCTCGTCGAAGTGCGACACGATGCGGGCACCGGCGGTGGTGGCGAGACCGAGGGTCGCCACCAGGGCGGCGATGCCCACCACCACACCCAGCGCGGTCAGCAGCGTGCGGTGCACCCGGGCCCGTATGCCGGCCAACGCCTCCCCGATGAGGTCACGCATCGACCGTCACCTCGCGAACGGTCCCGTCGGTGATCTCGACGCGACGCCGGGCCCGCGCCGCGACCTGCCCGTCGTGGGTGACCATGAGCACCGTCTGCCCCTCGTCGTTGAGCCGGACGAAGAGCGACAGCACCTCCTCCGCCGTCGCCGAGTCGAGGTTTCCGGTCGGCTCGTCGGCGAGGAGGAGCTGGGGATGGATGGAGAGCGCGCGGGCCACCGCCACCCGCTGCCGTTCGCCGCCGGACATCGTCGTCGGCATGGCGCCGGCCCGGTCGGCGAGCCCGACCCGGTCCAACGCCTCGGCCGCCCGCGCGACCCGCTGCCGCCGGGGGCAGCCGTGGTACAGCAGCGCGACCGTGACGTTCTCCAGCGCCGACCGGTGGGCCATCAGGTGGAAGCTCTGGAACACGAAACCGATGCGGGAGGAGCGCAGCCGGGTGCGTGCCCGGTCGGAGAGGCCCGACACGTCCTCTCCGTCGAGCCGGTACGACCCCGACGTCGGACGGTCGAGCAGACCGAGGATCTGCAACAGCGTCGACTTGCCCGAGCCGGAGCGACCGGTGATGGCGACCCACTCGCCGGCCCGGATCGTCAGGTCCGTGGGGCGTAGCGCGGTCACCGGCCGGACGGCGGGAAAGACCCGGCTGACGCCACGCAGCTCGACCAGGGGTGTCACGACCGCTCGCCGACGACGACCAGGTCACCCTCGGCGAGCGCCCCGCCCGTGGCCCGCACCTCGGCGAACCCACCCGAGGAGAGGCCCACGGTCACCGGCACGTCGCGCCCGCCCGATCCGTCGGAGACCCGTACCCGGGCCGCGCCGGAGGCGTCGGTGATCAGGGCGGCCAGCGGCACGGCGAGCACCGTGCCGTCGGTGCTGGAGATGGGGATGCGGATCCGCACGTCCCGACCGTGCAGCTCCGCCGGAACGGCGCCGACCGGCCTGATCCGCAGCTCGTACTGCCCGTCGGGGGTGTCGCCCGTGCCCGGCTTGTCCGCGACGTGCGACACCTCGCCGGCGAAGGTGGCGACTCCCTCGCCCTCGTCGAGCTGCGCGCGCTGCCCCACCTTGAGCAGCCCTCGCTCCTCCGCCGAGATGCCGCTGACCACCTCAAGCGCCGCCGCCGTCAGGCTCATCACCGTGCCGCTCGCCTCGCGCCCCAGGGCCGTCTCCACCTTGTCCACCCGCCGGGGCAGCGCCGGAACGAAGGCCACCTCGCCGCGAGGGAGGCGAACCCCCACGGCGGCCTGGAGCCGGCTCAGCGCAGCGCGCGCCTCGGCCTGCCGCCGGACGGCGGCGGTCACCGCGGCCTGCGCGGCGGACACGTCGGCGGAGCCGGTCAGCTCGGCCAGGTCGGCCCGGGCCAGCTCCAGCTCCACCCGAGCCGCTTCCACGTCAGCCGTGAGCCGGCCGATGGTGGCCTCCGGCGCGCCGTCGGCGATCGCCGCGTCCCGCGTCCGGACCGCGGCCTCGACGTCGGCCTCGGCGCTGCGCACCCGGGCCCGGGCCACGGTGAGCTCCGACGCCGGCGGCCCCCGCTCGGCGCTGCGCAGCGCCGCCCGGGCGGTGTCGAGGGCGCCGTCGGCCGCGGCGATCCGATCGCGTGCCGCGGCCACCTGCTGCTCCTGTTCCGCGGACGGCCCGACCGGCTCGTATCCGGCGGCCCGGTAGAGCCGTTCCACGGCGGCCGAGGTCCGGGCGTCGTACCTGTCGTCCGGAAGCCCGGTGAAGTGGCCCAGCCGGGCCAGGGCCCGCTCCAGCTGGCGGACGTCCGGGCCGGTACTGCCGGGCGCCAGCGTGCGGTACATCGGGATGGCCCCGTCCATCAGGATCACCGGCCGGCCGGATATCTGCAGCGCCACGTCCCCCTCGTCGAGGCTGCTGCCCGGCTTCGGCACCCGACCGGTGACCACGAGCTTGCCGAGCCGGCCGTCGCCGAGGTCGGCGTCCACGGTCAGCGCCTGCGGCTCGGCGAACCCGAGCGCGCCACGGACCACGACCGAGGTGGCGATCACCCGGCGCTCCACCGGCACCGTGATCGCGCCCGCCTCAGGCGGCGCGGCGTGCTGGGCGGCCTCCATCGGAGACTGGATGGCTCGGCCCGCCCACCAGCCGACCGCCGCCGCCAGCACCGCCACCGCGACCAGTGTCGACAGCGCACCGGGGCGCCGCGCGGACGCGGAGCGACCCAGCGCCGCCAGCCGGGCCAGCACCGGGTGCCGAGCCGTTCGAGTCACAGCTCACCGGCCAGTGCCTTGTCCAGGTACTCCCGGTAGACCTGCTTGTAGAGGTCGTCGTAGGGCCACTGGCAGGGCTCGGTCTGCCGCGCCTCGGCGATCTCCCGCTCCTGCAGCCGCTTGAGCTCGGCGAGTTCCGTGGCGGTGAAGACGTCCGCGAGGCGCAGCGCCGCGCTGTCCCGTCCGGCCTCCTCGGCCTCGGCGACGGCCCGCTCGAAGCCGTCGCGGAACTTCTCAGCCGCCTTCGCCAGCCGCAGCGACCGGGCGTCCCCGCTGTCGAAGCCCTTCTCCTCCAGGCAGGTGCTCCGCGCCTCGCCGGCCCGGACGACCCGGGCATCGGCGTCGACCGCACCGTAGATCCGGTCACTGCGAGCCGACTGCTCGGGGCTGAGTCGGAGGTTCGCGACGTTCGGCGCCGGCCCGAACCGTCCGTCCGTCTCCTTGCGGCAGCGCTCCAGCCGACCACGCCAGCCGCCGACCTGCTCCGAGGTCATCCCGGCCAGCGCCTTACGGTTCGGGTCGACCCGCCGGGTGCCGGGCGGCAGGTAGTCGATCAGCGTGGTCAGCCCGTACCCGTACTGCCGGACGAACTGCTCGCGGGTGAGCCCCAGCGCGATCCGGCGGTCGACCGCCCACTGGTCGATGAAGGGCTGGTAGTCGTAGCCCTCCGCCTTCATGCACCCGACCAGCGCGCTGTTCACCTGGTCCCAGTAGGCGAGCGTCTCGTCCCGGTTGTCGTCGCCCCGGTCGAGCGCCTCGGCCATCACCTTCTCCACCGGCTTCGCCGGCGCGGTGTCGGCGGCCGGCCCGGCGGAGGAGCAGCCGGCGGCGGCGAGGGCGACCACGAGGCCCACGGAGGCGAGCCTGGACGTTCTCATGTCACATCCCGTCAACTCGCTGGTTGCGGGCCGGTCCGCTCGGCGAACCGGCCCACAAGCATCCGGTCAGTAGGCGCCGTTGTAGTAGTTGGTGCTCAGCGCCCCGGTGGCGGTGAGCTGGCCGCGGAAGTCGGCCCAGACGTTGCCGTTCTGGTCCCAGAAGGTGTAGTTGTAGCCGGCCGAGTCGCAGCTGGTGCCCTGCGTCCCGACGTAGGCAGGGTCGTAGTAGCGGACGGCCAGGCAGGAGCCGTCGGTGTAGGTGTCGCTGATCTTGCCGTAGTAGACGCCGTTGCGGTTGCAGGTCTCCGGCGAGCGCAGTTGCTCCACACCGCGCTTGACTCCGCCGACGTAGACCTGCACCGGCGAGCCGTAGTTGCTCTCGTAGCAGCCGGCCTGGGCGGGCGCGGCAATGGCTTGGACGGCGACGATCCCGCCGGCCGTCAGCGCGAGCGCCGCGACGGATGCCCGCAGTTTGGTTCCCGGTACACGCTGCACATCGACTCCTCCCGTTGGGTGACCGAACGGTAATCAGCCGAACGCGCTGCGCGCTGCCCCGTCCGACCGTCCAACGTGGTGGGACGGCGGGCAGCGTCGCACGCAGTCACCCTCCTCAATGCCAGGCCGCCTGATCCCGCCCGCCGATCCGGACGGCGAGC
Source organism: Micromonospora sp. NPDC093243 (assembly GCF_044753725.1). Classification (NCBI taxonomy): domain Bacteria; kingdom Bacillati; phylum Actinomycetota; class Actinomycetes; order Micromonosporales; family Micromonosporaceae; genus Micromonospora; species Micromonospora sp. NPDC093243. The sequence continues at coordinate 121,768 of NZ_JBIVNT010000004.1, forward strand.
TGCGCCTACGGACGAGCCCCCGGTCGGGACGACCGGGGGCTCATGACCAAAAGTTATCGTTGCAGATCGATAACGGAACGCTTCAGCGGTCGATCACATGATCCCGGGCCTCGGCGTACCGGGCCCGGACGGCGGGTACCGGCTCGGCGTCGTACTCCTCGGTGCCGGCCGGGCTCCACTCCGGCGCCGCCGCGCCGCCCAGGGCGACCCAGGCGGCCTGGCGAGCCGCCCCGTCGGCGACGTACTCGCCGGGCGGTGGGACCACCACGGGGCAACCGAAGACCTGCGGAGCGATCCGGCGCACCGCGGCCGACCGCGCCCCGCCACCGACCAGGATCACCCGGCGGACCGCCACGCCCTGGGCGATCACGGCGTCCAACCCGTCGGCGAGCGCGCAGAGCATGCCCTCGACGGCCGCCCGGGCGAGATGCGCCGGGGTGGACGTCCGCAGGGTCAGCCCGTGCACCGCGCCGGTGGCCGACGGCCGGTTCGGGGTCCGCTCGCCCTCCAGGTAGGGGACCATCACCAGCCCTTGCGCGCCGGCCGGCGCGGAGAGGGCCAGCTCGGCCAACTCGTCCAGGCTCACCCCGAGCATCGACGCGGCGGCGTTGAGCACCCGGGCCGCGTTGAGCGTGGCGACCAGCGGCAGGAACCGGCCGGTGGCGTCGGCGAAGCCGGCCACGGTGCCGGTCGGGTCGGCGGACGGACCCTCGGCGACGCTGAACACCGTCCCGGAGGTGCCGATCGAGATCACCACGTCGCCGGGGCCGGCGCCGACGCCGAGCGCGGCGGCGGCGTTGTCGCCGGTGCCCGGGCCGAGCAGCGCGCCACCGCCGGTGGCGCCGCCCGGCACGCCGTCGGCGGCCAGGGCGCCGACATGCAGCTCCCCGGCCGGGTCGGCCGGGCCGAGCACGGTCGGCACCCGCAGACGGCGGCCGAAGGCCTGCTCAAGCAGGTCGAATCGGTATTCCCCGGTCGTCGGCGACCAGTAGCCGGTGCCGCTGGCGTCACCTCGGTCGGTGCGGATCCCGGCCAGGTCGACCGCCCCGGCCAGCCGCCAGGTGAGCCAGTCGTGCGGCAGGCAGACCGCGGCCACCCGGTCGGCGTTCTCCGGCTCGTGCCGGGCCAGCCAGCGCAGCTTGGTGGCGGTGAAGCTGGCCACCGGCACGCTGCCCACCGCCTCGGCCCAGAACCGCCGCCCCGCCTCGCCGCCGCCGGCCTCCTCGATCAGGTCCGCGGCGGCACCGGCGGAGCGGGTGTCGTTCCAGAGCAGGGCGGGCCGGACCACGCTGCCGTCCTCGTCCAGCGCGACCATGCCGTGCTGCTGACCGCCGACCGAGACGGCCGCCACGTCGGCCAGGCCGCCGGCGGCGTCGACCGCCGACCGCAGGGCCGTCCACCAGGCTGCCGGATCAACCTCGGTGCCGTCCGGGTGCGGCGCCCGGCCCTCGCGGACCAGGGCGCCGGTCTCCGCGTCCCGGATCACCACCTTGCTGGACTGGGTGGACGAGTCCACCCCCGCGACGAGCGGCATGGTGACCCCGCCTCAGCGCGCGCCGAGCAGGTGCTCGACGGCGAGCTGGTTGAGCCGGACGAAGCCGAAGCCCCGGGCCGCGACCGCGTCCACGTCGAACTCCTCGAAGGCGGACCGGTCGGCCAGCAGCTCGGTGTAGCTCTCCCCGTCGCCGAGCGTCGGCACGGCCAGCTCGCCGACCTTGCTGGCGGCGAGCGCCTCGATCACCTCGGGGTCGGCGCGGAACGCCGCGGCCCGCTCCTTGAGCAGCAGGTAGGTTGCCATGTTCGCCTCGGCCGACGCCCACACGCCCGCGATGTCCTCGGTCCGGGACGGCTTGTAGTCGAAGTGCCGCGGCCCGTCGTACGCCGGCCCGCCCGCCGGGCCGCCGTTCTCCAGCAGGTCGACCAGGGCGAACGCGTTCATCAGGTCGCCGTGGCCGAAGACCAGGTCCTGGTCGTACTTGATGCCGCGCTGGCCGTTGAGGTCGAGGTGGAACAGCTTGCCCTGCCAGAGCGCCTGGGCGATGCCGTGGGCGTAGTTCAGCCCGGCCATCTGCTCGTGGCCCACCTCGGGGTTGAGGCCGACAAGCTCGGGGTGCGCCAGGGTGGAGATGAAGGCCAGCGCGTGCCCGACGGTGGGCAGCAGGATGTCGCCGCGCGGCTCGTTCGGCTTGGGCTCGAGCGCGAAGCGCAGGTCGTAGCCGCGGTCGATGACGTACTGGGTGAGCAGGTCGACGGACTCGCGGTAGCGCTCCAGCGCGGCACGCACGTCCTTGGCCACGTCGTACTCGGAGCCCTCCCGGCCGCCCCACATCACGAAGGTCTTGGCACCCAGCTCGGCGGCCAGGTCGACGTTGCGCAGCACCTTGCGCAGCGCGTAGCGGCGAACCTCGCGGTCGTTGCTGGTGAAGCCGCCGTCCTTGAAGACCGGGTGGGTGAAGAGGTTGGTGGTGACCATCGGCACCACCAGGCCGGTCTCGTCGAGGGCCTTGCGGAACCGGGCGATGTGCTGGTCGCGGGTGGCGGCGTCGACGCCGAACGGGATCAGGTCGTCGTCGTGGAAGGTGACGCCGTACGCGCCGAGCTCGGCGAGCCGGTGCACCGCCTCGACCGGGTCCAGCTCCGGGCGGGTGGCGTCACCGAACGGATCGCGCGCCTGCCAGCCCACGGTCCAGAGCCCGAAGGAGAACTTGTCGGCGGGGGTGGGACGGGGTGCCATGGCAGCCTCCGGGGTGCGGTCAACTATTTGTTCAGCGATTGAATTATTTGCTTGACCTGTGGCAGTGTCAAGGGGTGACGTCTACCTCCGCCCCGGCCGGCGCGGTCCGGCAGGGCAGCCTGCGCGAGCTGAACCTCGCCGTGGTGCTCGGCCGGATCGCGGCCGCCGAACGCCCGCCGTCCCGGGCCGACCTGGCCGCCGAGACCGGTCTCACCCGGGCCACCGTCTCCGCGGTGGTCGAGGACCTGATCACCGGTCGGCTGGTCACCGAGGCCGAACCGGCCCCCCGCGCCGGGGCCGGTCGCCCCGCCCGTGGCCTGGTGCTGGCCGGCGACGGCCCGGCCGGGCTCGGCCTGGAGGTCAACGTCGACTACCTGGCCGTCTGCGTGGTGGACCTGGCCGGCCAGCTCCGGCACCACACCGTGCACCGCGCCGACCTGCGTCCGGTCTCCCCCGCCGACGCGCTCGCCCGCCTGGTCGAGCTGGCCGGCCGGGCGCGCGCCGACGCCGCGGCGCAGGGCCTCACCCTGGCCGGCGCGGCGCTCGCCGTGCCCGGCCTGGTCGACGACGCGGGCGTGGTGCGGCTGGCGCCGAACCTGGGCTGGCGGGACGTGCCCGTACCCGCCGTGCTCGCCGGGCACCCGCCGTTGACCGAGCAGGTCGACGGCGTACCGCCGCTGGTGGTCGACAACGAGGCCAATCTGGCCGCGCTCGGCGAGCTGCACGCCGGCCCCGCCGGGCCCGCCAGCTTCCTGCACATCTCCGGTGAGGTCGGCATCGGCGCCGGGATCGTGCTCGACGGCGCCCTGTTCCGGGGCGCCCGGGGCTGGAGCGGCGAGATCGGGCACATCCCGATCCGTCCCGAGGGGCGGCCGTGCCGATGCGGCGGGCGGGGCTGCCTGGAGCAGTACGCCGGCCAGGAGGCCATCCTGGCCGCCGCCGGCCTGGCCGGGGCCGACCTGCCGGCGGACACCGCCGCGACCCGGCTCGCCGAGCTGGCCGGCGCCGGCGCCGAGCACGCACTGCGCGCGCTGGACGAGGCGGGCGTCGCGCTCGGCGTCGCGGTCGCCAGCGTGGTGAACCTGCTCGACCTGGACACCGTGGTCCTCGGCGGTGGTTACGCCCCGCTCACCCCGTGGCTGCAGTCGCCGGTGCTCGCCGAGATCTCCCGTCGGGTGCTGACCGCGGCCTGGTCGCCGGTCACCGTCCGGCCGGCGACGCTCGGTGCGGACGCCGCCGTGCTGGGCGCCGCCGGTTCGGTGGTCCGCCGGATCATCGCGCGGCCCGCCGGCTGGCTGGCCCGGGTCGGCTGACCCACCCCTCGTTGACCTGCGGTCGATCCGCCGGGCGGACGGGCCGCGCGCCTGCGCGTTCGGGTGCCGTCCTCGGTACGCTTGCTGGCAGGCAACGATCCCCAGCCGAGGAGTGCAGGACCAGCATGCGGACAGGTCGACAGACCGGGGCGCCCGGCGACCCGCGGTGACCGCGACCCGCCAGGACGGCGTCAGCGGTCCGGTCGGCGACGGTGCCGGGAGGGCCTGCCCACCGGCCCCGCGGTCCCCGCGTGCCGCGCCGCCGGCCGACCCGGGGCTGGCCCGGGAGTTGCTGGACGGGCTGGCCGAGGCGGTGCTCACCACCGACGGCGCGGGCGTGGTCACCCTGGTCAACGCGATGGCGGCCGAACTGCTCCCGGAGATCGTGCCGGGTGACGCGCTGGCCGGGTGCCCGGTGCCCGGCCTGGCCCGGGCGGTCCGCGACCGCGCCGCCGAGTTCGACACCGAACACCGTGGCCGCCGGTTGCGCGGCGCCCGGCGAGAGCTGGCGGGTGGCCGGTACGCCTGGTACGTCCGGGACGTCACCGAGGAGCACGCGCGCGACGAGGCCCTGCGGGCCGAGCGGTCCCGCACCGCGTTCCTCGCCCAGGCCGGCAGCCGGCTCGGGCTCTCCCTGGACCGGGATCAGGTCCTGCGGGCCGCCGTCACACTCGCCATCCCCTACTTGGCCGATGCCGCCGTGGCGCTGCACCATCCGCCCCCGCCCGGCGATGCCCGCCCGCACTGGCACCGGCACGCCGACGGTGAGCCGGGCCCGGTCGCCGGCGTGGGCCCGCCGGAGCTGACCGGCGGGCTCCCGGGAGTCGCCGAGGCGCTGGCCGGCGAGCCCGTCGAACCGGATGGGTGGCCGGCGGCCGCGCGCGCCGCGCTGGCCCCGCTGCTGCCCGCCGACTTCGACACCCTCGGCACGGTGCTGGTCAGCCCGATGCCCGGGCCCGCGGGCGCCGCCGGCGCCCTGCTGCTGCTCCGCCGGGCCGGCCGGACGGGCTTCGACCGGCGCGACGTCGAGCTGGGCCGCGAGTTCGCGGCCCGGGCCGGAGCCGCCCTGTCCACCGCCGAGCTCTACGGCGCGCAGGCACATCTGGCCCGGGTACTGCACGACAGCCTGCTCCCGCCGGCGCTGCCGGCCCTCGCGGGGCTCACCCTCGCCGGCGGCTACCGCGCCGCGGGTGACAGCCTGCGCATCGGCGGCGGCTTCTACGACGTCTTCCCCACCGGGCAGGGGGCGATGTTCGCCATCGGCGACGTCAGCGGCAAGGGCGTCGGGGCGGCAGTGCTCACCGGCCGGGTGCGCCAGTCGTTGCAGACCCTGCGCCTGGTCGAACAGCGCCCGCTGGAGCTGATCGGGCTGCTCAACCGGGCGCTGCTGGACGCGCCCGACGCCGCCCGGCGCAGCCAGTTCACCAGCTTGCTGCTCGGCGCCCTGGACCGGCTGCCCACGGGGGGCCTGCACGTCCGGGTGGCCGGCGGCGGGCACCCGGCGCCACTGCTGCGGCGCGCCGACGGGACGGTGACCCCGGTCGCCGTCGGCGGGATGGCGGTCGGCGCGCTGCCCACCACCCGGTTCGTCGCGACGCAGGTGCGGCTCGCCCCGGGTGAGCTGCTGCTGACCTACACCGACGGGGTCACCGGGGCGCGCGGGGGCCCCGACGGCGGGGAGCCGCTCGGGGAGGCGCGGCTGCGGGCGATGCTCGCCGCGGCGGCCGGGCTGTCCCCGGCCGCGCTGGTCGACCGGCTGCTCCGCTCGGTGGACGAGTGGCAGGCCGGGCAGGGCGACGACGACGTGGCGATGCTCGCCGTGCGCCCGGACGAGCCGGCCTGATCAGGCCGTACGGGCCACCGGCGGCTCGTCCGCCGGCCATTCGCGGGGTGCCGGGAGCGAGTGACCCCGGCCGTCGAGCCGCTCCGGCCGGACCGGCACCGGTTCCGCCGGCGCGGACCGCGCCTCCTGCCGGCGGGCCGTCTCGTCGAACTCCCGCATCCCGTGCAGCAGCGCCGTCCGGCCCTCCGGCGTCATCCCGTCGATGATCCGGGCCAGCTGCTCCCGCCGGTCGTCACGCAGTTCGGCGAGGAGCCGTCGAGCCTCCGGGGTGAGGTGCAGCGAGATCTCCCGGCGGTCGAGCCGGCCGGGCTCGCGCTCCAGCATTCCCGCGGCCACCAGCCGGTCGCAGAGCCGGCTGGCCGAGCTGAGCAGCATGTCGAGGCGGCTGGCGAGCCGGCGGAGGTTGATCCCGTCGTGCTGCTCGACCACCATCACCGCCCGCAACTGGGCGCCGGAGACCCGGCTGGTCGTCCGCTCCCGCGCCGCCTCCCACACGGTCAGCAGGGCGCCCGCCGCCACGTCCAACGCGGCGGCCATACTCGTTTCGGGGTCCGGAGGACCATGCAGTTCGGCCATGGTGGCCCGAGACTACTCCGAAGATGGTGTGGTTGAGCTTGCGATCAAGGAGCGGGCATGAGCGAACCGGTCAACCGGGCACGAGGCGCGCTAACTGACTCGCCCGCCGATCTGCTCGTGGAGCGGATCGGCGAGGTCGTCGCCCGGTCGTACCGGGTCACCGAGTGCGAGCTGCTCCAGGTCGACTACCGGCTCGCGCTGCTGATGCCGCTCGGCGAGGGCGAGCCGGTCAGCGGTCCCGGCCATCCGGCGTGGCGCTGCTTCGACCACCAGGAGCCGGTGCTCAGCGAGGACGTCGGCTACTTCCCGGTGAGCATGCGCGGCGAGCGTCGCGGCGTCCTGCGGCTGTCGCCGGTGCCGGAGGAGCCGACCGTGCTCGGTGAGCTGGCCGAGATCGCCACCGCGCTCGCCCACGAGATCACCGCCGTCTCGGCCGGCACCGACGTCTACCGGGCGGCCCAGCGCAGCCAACGGCTGACCCTCGCCGCCGAGATGCAGTGGGAGCTGCTCCCCGGGCGCAGCCGGAGCCGGCCGGCGTTCAGCCTGGCCGGGCAGCTGGAGCCGGCGTACGCGGTGCGCGGCGACAGCTTCGACTGGTCCGACGACGGGCATCGGCTGTGGCTCTCCACCATCAACGGCATGGGCGAGGGGGTGGCCGCGTCGATGCTCACCGCGCTGGTCACCAGCGCCCTGCGCAACGCCCGTCGGGGCGGGCTCTCCCTGGCCGACCAGGCCGCCCTCGCCGACCAGGCGATCTACGACCTGCACCGGGGCAGCCAGTACCTCTCCGTCCTGCTGATGGAGCTGGACCTTGCCGGCGGGGAGATGACCGTCGTCGACGCCGGTTCCCCCCGGCTGATCCGGCTGCGCGACGGCGAGGTCACCGAGCAGCCGCTGGAGGCGCAGTTCCCGCTCGGCATGTTCGAGGCGACCGACTACCGGGAGCAGCGGTTCACCCTGCGCCGCGGGGATCGACTCTTCGTGGTCAGCGACGGGGTCGTCGACGCCACCGGGCACCACAAGCGGTACGGCGAGACGGCACTGGACCGGTTCCTGCGCCGGACGGGGCCGATGGAGCCGCTGGACGCCGTGCGGTCGCTCCTCGGCGACCTGCGCGCGTTCGTGGCCGGCGACCTGGTCGACGACGCCGTGGTGGTCTGCCTGGACTGGACCGGCCCGCAGCCCTGACCGGCGTCGAGGTCAGTAGGCGCCGCGGCTGTTGAGCACCGCGCCGAAGGTCTTCCAGAGGATGGTGAGGTCGGCGGCGAGAGACCAGTTCTCCACGTAGTAGAGGTCGAGCCGGATGCCGTCCTCCCAGCTGAGGTCGGAGCGGCCGCTGACCTGCCAGAGCCCGGTCATGCCCGGCTTCACCAGCAGCCGCCGGGCCACGTCGCCGTCGTAGCGGGCCACCTCGGACGGCAGCGGCGGGCGGGGGCCGACCAGGCTCATCTGGCCGAGCAGGACATTGACCAGCTGCGGCAACTCGTCCAGCGACCACTTGCGCAGCAGCCGGCCGACCCGGGTGACCCGCGGGTCGTCGCGCATCTTGAACATCAGGCCGTCGGTCTCGTTGCGGGCGACCAGCTCGGCCAGCAGCTCGTCCGCGTTGACCACCATGGTGCGGAACTTCCAGACGCCGAACTCGCGCCCACCCTGGCCGACCCGGGTCTGGCGGAAGATCACCGGCCCCCGGCTGCCCAGCCGGATGGCCAACGCGACGGCCGCGAGCAGCGGCAGCAGCAGCGTCAGCGCCACCGTGGCGGCGGCGCGGTCGACGAACCCCTTGACGAGCTTGCGGACGCCCCGGAACTCGGGGGCCTCGACGTGGATCAGCGGCAGCCCGGCGACCGGCCGGGTGTGGATCCGGGGCCCCGCGACGTCGGTCAGCGCGGGCGCCACCACCAGGTCGATGCCGGTCCCCTCGAGCTGCCAGCCGAGCCGGCGCAGCCGGGTGCCGGTCAGCTCGCCGGACGCGGTGACCGCGACGGTGTCCGCGCCGATCGCGGTGGCCGCCTCCGGGATGCCCCGGAACGACCCGACCACCGGCACGTCGCCCAGGCGCTGCGCCACCGGCGCCAGCAGCGCGTCCGGGATGCATGCCCCGACCACCTGGTAGCCGGCGTACGGCTCGCGGCGCAGGGTGTGCACCAGCTCCAGCACGTGTGCGGTGTCGCCGACCACCAGCACCTTGCGCGACCAGCCGCTGCCCTTGGACCGGGCCCGGTGCAGCCGCTTACGCGCGGCGAACCGGGCCACCTCGAGACCGACCGTGCCGAGCGCGAAGGAGATGCCCAGGAAGCCCCGGGAGACGCCCACGTCGGCGATGTAACCGACGATGGCGATCCCGCCGGCGAGGCGCAGGCTCGCCATGCTGACCCGGCGGTACTCGTCGGCGCCGTAACCGATCACCCGGTCGTCGTAGCAGCCGAGCGCCTTGAGCGAGACCAGCCAGGCGAGCACCAGCCCCGGGGCGACCAGCACGTACGGGATCTTCGACCCGCTCGGTTCCTCGTTGCCGAAGCGGGCCAGGTAGCCCACCAGCAGCGCGACGGTCAGGACGGTGGTGTCCAGCACCACGAGGACTCGGACGTAGGCCCGCTCGTCGGCGCGCGCCACGAGGCCAGACGGGGTGCCGTCCAGCTTCGACGGCGTCCTGGCGGGGGTCAGCAGCGTAGCCGAGGTCACCAGCCCTCCCACTTCGCTCAGGACGGCCCAGGTCGACGATCGGACCCGAGGTGGGCCGAGGACGCCGGGGATACGTCGACATCCTGCACCGACAACTATGGTCGCCGATTGCTTCCGACGTATTGCCGTCACTTTTCCCGAGCCCGGCGCTCACGAAAAGGGCCCGCCGTACCGGATCCAGCGGTACGACGGGCCCCTCTTCGACTGTTCGACCAGTCAGCGCGGCGCCGGTGGCCGCAACGCGATGGCCTTGAGGAAGATGCCGCCGATCTCGGTCGGGTTCTTGGTGACGAAGCTGCCACCGCCGGTGACGTTCGTGATCGAGTCCAGCTCCGCCTTGCTGACGCCCTCACCGATACCGATGATGATGACCTGCACCGGCCGTTCCGGGTCGGCGACCCGCTTCAACTCGGAGAGCAGCTTCTGCTGGCTGATGCCGTTGTCGTCCTCGTTCTTGCCGTCGGTGAAGAGGACCACCGAGTTCACCCGGCCGGCCTGCCAGTCCCGCTGCACCTCCTGGTAGGCGGCGAGCATGGTGTCGTAGAGGCCGGTGTTGCCGTCCGAGGGCCGGATGGTGCTGAGCGCCGACTCGAGCTTGTCGCGCTGGCCGGAGAGCGGTGCGATTGGGACGAGTTGCTTGTAGTCCCGGTTGCCGACCAGCTTGGTGGAGAACGTCCAGAGCCCGATCGACCAGGAGTCGTCGAAGAGACTGAGGCCGCGCCGGGCCGCCTCGACGGTGACCTCCTCGCGGGTGCGGTTGTTGGCGGTCGGCACCTCGTCCTTCATCGAGCCGGAGACGTCGATGACGGCGAGCATCCGGCCGGTCTGGGTGGCGATCGACCAGCTGGAGACGACCCGGTCGATCGCGACCGGGTCGAGCCCACCCGCTGCGGCGCCGCCGTTGGCCGGCGCGCTGGACGGGCCGCCGGCCGGGCTCGGCGCACCCTGCGGCGCCTTGAACCCGTCGCCCCAGTTGCCGTCCGGGGCGCGCAGCGACTGGGCGGCGAGCCGGTCCCGGAAGCCGCTCGTGGTGAGCACCTCGTAGAGCACCCGAGCCGCCGAGGCCTTGGCCGGCTCGATTCCGGGCAGCACCGCGTACGGGTAGTCCAGCGGCGCCGGCGCCGGCTCGAGGTAGAGCGCGGCCAGCGCGACCGGCGGCTTCTTGCTGTTGTACGCGATGACGTCCTCTTCGGAGAGCGCCGCCGCGCCCAACCCGTTCGCGATCGCCGTCGGGTCGGCGGCGGTCGGGAACCGGGCCAGCAGGTCGTTGCGCAGCGCCGAGCGCCCGGTCGCCAACGCGCGCAGCGCGCCGATGGTGGACCGCTGGGAGTCGCCACCGGCCGCGCTGGCCGCCGCGGTCAGCGACATCAGGCCGGAGAGGCCGGCCGCGTCACGGGTGGGTTCGACGATCCCGGTACGCAAGGGCTTGCTGCTGTTGACCTGCTTGAGCAGATCGCTCCAGCCCAGCTTCGCGTCCGGCCAGCCGATCCGGTCGGCGATCGGCTCGGGCATCGCGACGACCACCGGGCTGCGCGCGATCGAGGCGCCGTTGGTCGGCGCGAACGCGGTCGCTTCCTTCTTCAGCCGCAGCAGCCAGGTCGAGGAGTCCGGGATCCAGACGTCGGGGGTGACCGCGGTGCCGCTGGCCTGACCCACGCCGGCCAGGATGGCGCCGTGCTTGGCGGCGACCACGGCGGCGACGTCGACCGGGTCCGAGGCCGAGACATTGACCTTGATGCAGGTGCCGCCGACCGCGGCGCCGTCCTCGGCCCACCGCCCCGCGGCGGCGTCCACCGCGGGCGCGAGTTCGGAGGCCACTGCGACGGAGAGCTGGATCTCGCCGGAACAGGAGGGTTGAACGAGCTCCCGATATCCGAACCAGGCTCCCGCCGTCACGGCGACGAGCGCCGTCGCCGAAGCGGCGGCGGCGAGTCCACGGAGCTTTGAACGCATGCGATGGCGGCCTGCTGACACGGTGACCATCTTGCGTATCAAGTCGCGTAACTGCCACAACCGTTCGGGTTAAAGTTACGGAGGAGATACAGTTGATCGCTATTTGGCTACGGCAAGTGACGGCTTGGCCTCATCGCGTGGCGACGAAGATCCATCAGCCGTGTGGCGCGGCGACTCAGGGCAGGACACAGGTCGGGCTCGGCACCGGCACCGGCTCGCCGACCGCCGCGGGCACGCCACTGTCGGGATCGACGCGGAACACCCGGATCATGTCGGCCCGCTCGTCGGCGACGTAGAGGTGCTCGCCGATCAGCGCGAAGTGCCGCGGCCACTCGCCGTCGGTGTCCACTTCGGCCGTCAGCTCCGGCTGCTCCCCGCGCAGGTCGAAGACCGCGATCGTGCCGACCCCCCGATTGGCGACGTAGAGGAAGCGGCCGTCCGGCCGCACCGTGACCTCCGACGGCTGCACGTGCCCCGGCCGCCCGCTCGCGTCGACCCGGCCGCGCTGGTGCAGCGACCCGTCGGCGGTCAGCTCGTACTCGGTGACCGTCGCGTCCAGCTCGCCGACCAGATAGCAGCGCCGGCCGTCGGGATGCCGGGCCAGGTGCCGCGGCCCCGCGCCGGCTGCCGTCCGCACCCGTGGGGCGCGGGGCACCAGCCGGCCGGTCGCCGCGTCCAGGTCGTACCGGTAGACCGAGTCGGTGCCCAGGTCGACCGCGAGCAGCGGCCCGCCGGCCGGGTCCGGGCTGACCATGTGCGCGTGGGCCCGTTCCTGGCGGTCCGGGTCGGGCCCGTGCCCCTCGTGCACCACCAGGTCGCTGCGCTCGCCGGGTACGCCCTGCCGGTCCAGCGGAAAGACCGCCACGCTGCCCCCGGCGTAGTTGGCCGCGACGAGATGACCGCCGGTCGGCACGACGGCGAGGTGGCAGGGCTCGGCACCACCGGTCGGCCGGCTGCCCAGCGGCGTCAGCTCACCGTCGGGTCCGACCCGCCAGGCGCTCACCTCGCCGTCGGGCAGTTCGTTCACCGCGTACAGCACGGGCAGGGTGGGGTGGCGGGCGAGGAACGACGGCGACGCGGTCAGCGCGACGGTGCCCAGCGGGGTCAGCGCGCCGGACGCCGGGTCGCGCCGGGCGGCCAGCACACCGGTCCCCCGCCCACCGCTCTGCGCTGTGTAGCACCCGATGTGGACGACCTCGCTCCGACCGCTCACCACTACCGCCCTCCGCCGACTCCTGCGTCAGATCCAACCAGAGGGTTGCCCACGAACCCGCCCGGTTAGCCCTCCCGGTACGGCTGACTTCGGCCTCGCCCCGGTGCGGCCCGCGCGGCCCGCCCTCGGGGCGAGCCGCGACCCGTGTCGCGCGGGCGAGGCGTGCGGTGGGCCGGTCAGGCCGCCGGCACCGGCTCGCCCCGCTGCCGGGCCACATGCTCGACCAGCGAGATCAGCACCAGCTTGCCGGACTGCCGCTCCCGTGCGTCGCAGAGCACCAGTGGCACGTGCGGGTCGAGGTCCAGCGCCTGGCGTACGGTCTCCAGGTCGAACCGGCGGGCGTCGTCGAAGCAGTTCACCCCCACCACGAACGGGATGCCCCGCTGCTCGAAGTAGTCGATCGAGGGGAAGCAGTCGGCCAGCCGGCGGGTGTCGGCGAGCACCACCGCACCGAGCGCGCCGAAGGCCAACTCGTCCCAGAGGAACCAGAACCGATCCTGCCCCGGGGTGCCGAAGAGGTAGAGCTGGAGGTCGTCGTTGATGGTGATCCGGCCGAAGTCCATCGCCACCGTGGTGGTGGACTTCCCCTCCACCCCGGAGAGATCGTCGGTGCCGACCCCGGCGCCGGTCAGGATCTCCTCGGTCTGCAACGGCCGGACCTCGCTCAACGCGCTCACCAGCGTCGTCTTGCCGGCGCCGAAGCCGCCGGCGACGAGGATCTTCAGAGCCAGCGGAATCCGGGGGCCGGCACCCGTCCGGTCATAGCGCACGGAGTCCACTGACCACCGCCTTGAGGATGTCGTCGTGCGGAAGGTGAGCTGCGGTCGGTGGCTCGTGCACCGCGACCAGCCCACGAGCCAGCAGGTCGCCGAGGAGCACCCGGACCACGCCGACCGCGAGGTCCAGCTCGGCCGCCAGCTCCGCCACCGGAACCGGCCGGTGGGCGAGCTCGACCAGGCGCCGGTGCTCGGGCGGCAGCTGCGGGTCGGCGGCGTCCGTGGGCGACCCGGCCAGCACGAACGCGACCAGGTCGAAGCCGTCGGCGGCGGAGCGGACCCGGCCGCCGGTGAGGGTGTAGGGGCGGACGACCGGGCCGGCGGCGTCGTCCAGCCACTCGTGCTGCGGCCCGGGCGGCTCAGTCCGCATCGACGGCACCCGCCGTCGACCGGGCCGGCGCACTGAGGTTCTCGCCCACCCGGATGACCAGCATCGCCATCTCGTACGCCACCAGGCCGATGTCCGCGTCGGCGTCGCTCACCACGGCCAGGCAGGCGCCCTGCCCGGCGGCCGTGACGAAGAGGTACGCCGACTCCATCTCCACCACCGTCTGCCGCACCGGACCGCCGTCCACGTGCCGGCTCGCGCCCCGGGCCAGGCTGGCGAAGCCGGAGGCCAGGGCGCAGAGGTGCTCGGCGTCGGCGCGGTCCAGCTCGGCGGAGGCACCGAGCAGCAGACCGTCGCCGGAGAGCACCACCGCCTCGCGGGCGGCCGGTACCCGTTGCACCAGGTCGTCGAGCAGCCAGTCGAGATCGGCGCTCTGCTTCGTCGATTGCCGCACTAGGCGTCCCTCTCTGTCTCGGTCGGGGGTTCGGGTGCCGCCGCGGCGTCGGACGGCGGAGGCGGGGCGTCCTCGGGTGGCACCGGGCCGGCCCCGTCGGGCACGGGACCCGGGCGGGCCGCCTCGGCGGCCTGACGCCCCCGGATGGTGCCGGACTGCAACGCCGACATCATCCGGCGCACCTCCTCCGGCGGCCGTGGGGTCGGCGTGTCGCTGGCGGGATGTCGGGGGCGGGCGGCCGGCGGGCGCCGGCGGACCCGACGCGGCAGGCCGTCGATCTCGCCCGCGGTCTCCGGGGTGGGCGGGGCGGGCTCCTCCGCCGGATCGTCCGGGGCCAGCGCACCCGTCGGCCCGGCAGAGCCACCGCGCGGCGGCACCGGCGCGGACCGGCCGATGGCCGGCGGGCCGTCGGCCGCACCGCGGCGCGCCGTGCGGGGCCGGGGCACGGTGCCGCGCCGCGCGCCGCGGGTCAACCGCCGGTCCGGTCGTCCCGGTCCGCGACCGGGGGCGTCCAGGCCGGCCAGCGCCGGCTCCTCGGTGATCAGGTCGGTGGGCAGCAGCACCACCGCGATCACCCCACCCGCCTCGGACCGGCGCAGGCTCACCCGCACCGCGTGCCGGGCCGCCAACCGGGCCACCACGAACAGACCGAGCCGGGCGCTCTCGGCGGGGTCGAACTCGGGCGAGCGGGTCAGCCGGCGGTTGGCGTCGGCCAGCGCCGCGTCCGACATGCCCAGGCCGCGATCGGTGATCTCCAGCGCGTAGCCGTTGGCCACCCGCTCGCCGGAGACGACGACCCGGGTGCCCGGCGGGGAGAACGCGGTGGCGTTCTCGATCAGCTCGGCGAGCAGGTGGATCAGGTCGCCGACCGCGCGCCCGAGCACGCCCGCGGGCTGCGCGGCGGTGATGTCCACCCGGTCGTACGCCTCGACCTCCGAGATCGCCCCGCGCACCAGGTCGACCATCGCGACCGGATTGCGCCACCCCCGGCCGGGCGCGGCACCGGCCAGGATGACCAGGTCCTCGGCGTGCCGGCGGAGCCGCGTGGCCAGGTGGTCCACCTGGAACAGCTCGGCCAGCTCGTCCGGGTCCTCGGTGCCCCGCTCCATCCGGTCCAGCAGGGCGAGCTGCCGGTGCACCAGGCCCTGGCTGCGCCGGGCGATGTTGAGGAAGACCTCGTTGAGTCCCCGTCGCAGGGTGACCTCGTCCACCGCCGCCCGGACCGCGGTCCGCTGCACCTCGGTGAACGCCCGGCCCACCTGGCCGATCTCGTCGTCGCCGTACTCCAGCGCGGGCGCCTCCCGGGCCACGTCGACGTGCTCGCCCCGGCGCAGCCGGGTCACCACGTCGGGCAGCCGGTGCTCGGCCAGCTCCAGAGCGGCGCTGCGTACCCCGGTGAGCCGGCGGGCCAGCGAGCGGCCGACCTTCACCGCGACCAGCACCGACACCACGACGGCGACCAGCCCGAGCACCCCCGCGGCGGCGAGCCGGACGAGGATGCGGACCGCGGTCGGCACCGAGCGGTCGGTCAGCCCGTCGGCCGCGGCCAGCTCGAACTCGCGCAGCTGTTGCTGGACCGCGTCGTAGCTGGCCTGCCAGCCGGCCGGGTCGACCGGTGGCGAGGCCGAGCGGTCGGCGGCGACCAGGCTGTCCTGCATCGACTGGAGCCGGACGAAGGCCTCCCCCTCGGTCAGCCGCTGGTACGCCGCCCGGTCCGCCGCCGGCAGGTCGGCCACCGCGTCCCCGGCGAGGAACCGCTGGTTGCCGATGATCTGCACCAGTTGGGCATGCTCGCCCGCGGCGAACCGGCCGGCGGTCAACGCGCCGGCCAGCAGGGCGTCGGCCTGCCCGAGCAGTTCCCGGGAGCGACCGAGCGCGGTCACCGCCAGGGCCTCCCGGTTGAGGTCCGGCTCGGGCAGCGCCGCCATCCCGGCGAACGTCTGGAACGCCGAGGAGATCATTCCGGTGTAGAGGCCGAAGGCGCCGGCGCGGTCCAGTTTCCGCTGGTCGATGAAGTCGCGACCGGAGGGCAGCGCGTCCAGGCCGGTCACCAGCCGCTCGATCCGGGCCTCCAGCGGCCCGTCGGCGGCCTCCCGCAACGCCTCACCCGCCGCCCGGCGACGCAGCTCGTCGATCGCCTGGTCGGTACGCTGCCGCTGCTCGGCCAGGGCGGGCAGCGGCCCGTCGCCGGCGAGCTGCACGACGGTGAGCCGCCGTTCGCGTTGCAGCTCGGCGACGACCGCCTCGCCGGGACGGCCCAGGTCGTAGAGGAAGGTCCGCGCGGCGAGCAGGTCGAGGGCCGGCCCGAAGGTGAGGGTTGTGGCGAAGATCCAGAGCGCCAGCAGCGCGGTGACCGGCAC
Source organism: Micromonospora sp. NPDC093243 (assembly GCF_044753725.1). Classification (NCBI taxonomy): domain Bacteria; kingdom Bacillati; phylum Actinomycetota; class Actinomycetes; order Micromonosporales; family Micromonosporaceae; genus Micromonospora; species Micromonospora sp. NPDC093243. The sequence continues at coordinate 138,003 of NZ_JBIVNT010000004.1, forward strand.
CACGACCAACGCCGTCAGCTTCGAGCGGATCGGCCAGTCGCGCGTTTTCATCGGACCTCGCCCGGACGTGTGGCAGGAGGGGCTCCGGCGACGGCCGGGCAGCGCTCCCACCGGGGCAGTCTCCCGGCATCGGGCGCCGGGCACCGGCACGGGCGCCTTGGGAAGGATACGTAATCCCGGGCGGATGCACTACCGCCCGTTGCGACTACCACGACGCTCCGGTGTGGACCCCCCGCCAAGCCGGGCGCCCCACCGGTGGTGACCGACGGGACGCCCGAGGCTGGGTCGATCAGGCGTTGACAGGGATGCCGAGCCCGTCGGCGATCCGCCGGCCGTACTGCTCGTCGCACTGGCTGAGGTGCCAGACCATCTTCTCCTGGATGTGCTTGTCACACTGACCCAGCAGGTTGATCAGGTTCTGCACCAGGTCGTTCCGCTCCCACGCGGGCATGGTGCGGAACCGCTCGCCCGCCTGGGCGTAGTTGTTCTGTCGCTCGAGCGGCGCGCGCATGACCTGCCCGGAGACGAACGGGCGGTACTCCCGGTACGACTCGTCGGCCTGCTCCAGGCCGGCCACCGACGACGGCTCGAAGTTGATGTGCGGGTTACCGCCCCGGTTGTCCACCCGGTACGACATCTGGCCACCGTCCTGGTTCGTGTTGACCTGGACGTCCTCGCGCGGCGCGTTGATCGGCAGCTGAAGGTAGTTCGGGCCGACCCGGTAGCGCTGCGTATCCGAGTAGGAGAAGGTCCGCCCGACCAGCATCTTGTCGTCGGAGAAGTCGAGGCCGTCGACCAGCACGCCGGTGCCGAACGCGAGCTGCTCGTTCTCGTTGTGGAAGTTGGTGACGTTGCGGTTGAGCGTCATCACGCCGACCGGGCGGAGCGGGAACGCGTCCTCGGGCCAGGTCTTGGTGTCGTCGAGCGGGTCGAAGTCCAGCTCCGGGTGCTCGTCGTCGCTCATGATCTGCACGTTGAGATCCCACTGCGGGTAATCGCCGCGCTCGATCGCCTCGTAGAGGTCCTTCGAGGCGTGGCCCAGCTCGGTGGCCTGGATCGCCGCGGCCTGCTCCTCGGTCAACGACTCGACGCCCTGCCGCGACTTCCAGTGGTACTTGACCAGGACGCCCACGCCGGCGGCGTCGACCAGCCGGTAGGTGTTCACCCCGAAGCCGTCCTGGGTGCGGTAGTTCGCCGGGATGCCGCGCGGGCTGAACAGCCAGGTCAGCATGTGCATCGACTCGGGCGTGTTCGACATGAAGTCGAAGATCCGGTTCGGCTCCTGGCGGAAGGTGACCGGGTCCGGCTTCAGCGCGTGGATCACGTCCGGGAACTTGATCGCGTCGCGGATGAAGAAGACCGGCAGGTTGTTGCCGACCAGGTCCCAGTTGCCGTCCTCGGTGCGGAACTTCACCGCGAAGCCACGCGGGTCACGGGTGGCCTCGGAGGAGTCCCGCCCGCCGATGACCGTGGAGAACCGGACGGTCACCGGGGTCTTCCCGCCCTTGGTCTGGAAGAGCTTGGCCCGGGTGTACGCCGAGGCCGGCTCGTCACCGATCGTCCCGTACGCCTCGAACTCGCCGTGCGCCACGAAGCCGCGGGCATGCACCACCCGCTCCGGGATGCGCTCCCGGTCGAAGTGGCTGATCTTTTCGAGGAAGTGGTAGTTCTCCAGCGTCGCCGGACCACGCGAGCCGACCGTCCGCTGCTGCTGGTTGTTGTGCACCGGGTGACCCTGACGGGTCGTGAGGACCGGCTTGCTGCCCTGCGGGTCGCGCATCGCTCTCCTCCTGATGGGGTTTCGCCTGCTGAGGCCCGGGTCGTGGTGGGTGTCGACAGATCGCCCCGGGGCGGGCCCGGCCGGCACCGTCCCAGCCAAGCGCGTTTTCTGGAATGAGTCAAGTTTTGGCGGTCGATGATGCGGTCCGCCGAGGCACCCACTCGGACCGCTCCCGGCCGGATCGCGCAGGAAAGTGCCCCGGATCGGGATTGGCGATCAGTGACCCGAGGGAATACCGGTGGCGAAGGAGGAGCCATGTCGCCCACGCAGATAATCGTCATCGTCATCGTCGTACTGGTGATCGCCGCGTTGGCCGCCGCCGGGTGGACGCTGGCCCGGCGCAGGTCGCTGCGCAGCCGGTTCGGTCCGGAGTACGACCGGGTGGTCGCCGAGCAGGACAGCCGCGGCGCCGCCGAGCGCGAGCTGCGGGACCGGGAGCGTCGGCACGCCGAGCTCACGCTCACCCCGCTCGACCCGGAGTCCCGGGCCCGCTACGCCGCCGCCTGGGAGGAACTCCAGGTCCGCTTCATCGACTCCCCGGCCGAAACCGTGGGCGACGCGGACGAACTGGTCACCCGGCTGATCGCGGAGCGGGGTTACCCCACCGGTGACTTCTCGGACCAGATCGCTCATCTCTCCGTCGAGCACGCCCGCACGCTGACCCACTACCGGGACGCACACGAGATCCACCTGCGCAACACCCGCGGCGAGGCGAGCACCGAGGAGTTGCGGCAGGCCGTGGTGCACTACCGGGCCCTCTTCGCGGACCTGCTCGGCGAGGAGCCGGTGGGGCACCAGCCGCCGGAGCAGCGCCACCCGGACACGGACACGCCGCACGACGTCACGAGCCGCTGAGGAGGCCACCGCATGCGCCAGGAGAAGCAGCAGGTGAACGACCACCCCGAGGCCGTCCGATCCCATCCGGTGCCGGTGCCGGGCGCCGACGACCGGAGCGGGCCGGCGGAGGTGCCGGAGGACGCGCTGGACGACCGCGGCACCTTCGACGACCCGGCGGTCGCCGGTGACGCCGACCGGACCGAGTACGCCGAACGCGCCGACGAGTCCGGCCGGCGGCCAGGCCCGGACGACGACGAACGGGTCGTCCGGGCGGCCGAGCGGGACGCCGACGAGGGCGGCTTCCACGACCCCGGCCCGGTGCCGACCACCTTCGGCGCCCCCACCGTGGGCGGGGCGGTCGCCGCGTCCGCCCTGGCCAGCCCCCGCCCCGAGGACGAACCGGATCCCCGGGACGAGCGCACCGCCTGGCCGGGCGACGGCGCCGAGGAGGGCGAGCGGGAAGGGTTGCGCGCCGACCCGACCGCGGAGCTGCACCGGCGCGACGGCGAGCCGGAGGTCGGGTCCCGCGACAGTGCGGACCTCAACGAGTCGCCGGATCGTGCCGCCCCGGCGCCCGGCGTCGGTGACGGCGACGCCGAGCGCCGGGGCGATCTGACCCCGCTGGGCGGCGACCCGGGCGCGGGTGCCGCCGGCGCGGCCGGCTACGGCAGCGCGGCGCCCCGGATGGTCGACCCGGACGCGGTCTCCCCGGACGCCGATCCGGCCGCCGCCGGGGCGAGCACCACCGCGACCGGCGACCTCGCGGCCGCCGGAACCTCCCGCCCGGCCGGTTCGACCGTGGCAGCCGAGCCGGCGACCCTCTTCGACGCGGAGATCGCGCAGGGCTTCCGGGACCGCTGGCGGGACGTCCAACTCCGTTTCGTCGACGACCCGCGGGCGGCAGCCGGCGAGGCCCAGGCGCTGGTCGAGGAGGCCATCCAGGCCCTCTCCTCGGCGTTGGCGGCGCAGCGGACCAGCCTCGGCGGATGGCAGCAGGCTGGCTCCGCGGACACCGAGGAACTGCGGATGGCGGTCCGCGGCTACCGGGACTTCCTGGACCGGGTACTCGGCCGCTGACCGATCACGACGGGCGCCCCGGCCATCTGGCCGGGGCGCCCACGTGTGTCCGCGTCACCCGATCGGGTGACGCCATCCGGGGCGTGCCGAGCCGTCCGCGGCGGAGCCGCGGGCCGACCGGTGCGCACGGTCGGGCGTGGAATTTCGCGTCCGGGGTAATAGGGCGCGCGCGGCACATACAGCGGACGTCCGGGCGAAGGGTGACGGGAATGGACGGCGGCGGACTTCGACTCGAGATGAACGCGCTGGACTACCTCCTGCTGGGGCTCTACTTCGTGACCGTCCTCGGCGTCGGCTTCGCCGCCCGCCGCGCGATCCGCACCAGCGTCGACTTCTTCCTCTCCGGCCGCTCGCTGCCGGCCTGGGTGACCGGGCTGGCGTTCGTGTCGGCCAACCTGGGCGCGCTGGAGATCATCGGCATGGCCGCCAACGGCGCCCAGTACGGCGTGATGACGCTGCACTACTACTGGATCGGCGCCGTGCCGGCGATGGTCTTCCTCGGCATCGTGATGATGCCCTTCTACTACGGCTCGAAGGTCCGCAGCGTCCCCGAGTACCTGCGGCTGCGGTTCAACCGGCCGACGCACCTGCTCAACGCGATCAGCTTCGCGGTCGCCCAGGTGCTGATCGCCGGGGTCAACCTGTACGCGCTGGCGCTGGTGATGCAGGCGCTGCTCGGCTGGCCGCTCTGGGTCGCGATCGTGATCGGCGCGGCGATCGTGCTGGCGTACATCACCATCGGCGGTCTCTCCGGCGCGATCTACAACGAGGTGCTCCAGTTCTTCGTGATCCTGGCCGGCCTGATCCCGGTCACCGTGATCGGCCTGGTCAAGGTCGGCGGCGTCTCCGGGCTGATGGACGCGGTCCGCGAGTCGAAGCTCGGCGAGGCGGGACTGCACGCCTGGCAGGACACGAACACCACCGCCAACCCGCTCGGCGCGCACTGGATCGGCATCGTCTTCGGTCTCGGCTTCGTGCTCTCGTTCGGCTACTGGACGACCAACTTCGCCGAGGTGCAGCGGGCGCTGTCCGCGAAGAACATGAGCGCGGCCCGGCGTACGCCGATCATCGCCGCGTACCCGAAGCTGTTCATCCCCCTGGTCACCGTGATCCCCGGCCTGGTTGCCCTGGTCACCGTGCAGGGCCTCGGCGCGGAGAGCGGCGACCTGCAGTACAACAACGCGATCCCGCTGCTGATGCGCGACCTGCTCCCGAACGGTGTGCTCGGCGTCGCGGTCACCGGCCTGCTCGCCTCGTTCATGGCCGGCATGGCGGCAAACGTCAGCGGCTTCAACACCGTGTTCACCTACGACATCTGGCAGGCGTACGTCCGCCGTGACCGGCCCGACGACTACTACCTGCGGATCGGCCGGTACGCCACCATCGCCGCGGTGGTGATCGGCATCGGCACCGCCTTCATCGCGGCCGGGTTCAGCAACATCATGAACTACATCCAGGCCCTCTTCTCCCTCTTCAACGCGCCGCTCTTCGCCACCTTCATCATCGGCATGTTCTGGAAGCGGATGACCGCGCTGGCCGGCTTCTGGTCCCTGCTGCTGGGCACCCTCGCGGCGCTCGCCACCTACCTGCTCTACAAGGGCGGAGTGATCCACTTCAACTCCGACCTGGAGGAGAGCTTCTGGGGCGCCGGCATCGCGTTCGTCACGGTGGCCGTGGTCGCCGCGATCATCACCCCGCTGACCGCCCCGAAGCCCGACGCGGACCTGCGTGGGCTGGTCTACGGCACGGGCGGTATCGACCTGAAGAGCGACGTGCTGGCCGGGGACACCGCCTGGTACCGCTCCCCGGTCCTGCTGGGCGTGATCGCCGTCGCGCTCGCCATCGTGTTCTACATCCCGGTCTTCTAGAAAGGGTGATCGCCAGATGGACAACCGCAGCGAGCCGGCCCGCGATCCACAGATCACCGGAGCCGAGGAGGAGCAGCGACGGTCGGCGGCCGCGCGACTGTTCGACATCCGCCGGGTGATCGGCGGCCTGTTCGTGGCGTACGGGGTCATCGTCGCCCTGATGGGGGTGTTCGACAGCCCGGCCGAGATCGACAAGGCGCAGGGCGTACGGATCAACCTCTGGGCCGGGCTGGCGATGCTCGGTTTCGGCCTGCTGATGCTGCTCTGGCAGTGGCTCCGCCCGGCCGAGCCGCCGGCCGCCCCCGAGGAGCGCGGCGTGATCGGCCCTCCGGACCGCCCGAACGGCGCCGACGGGCACTGAACCCGGGCCGGCCGGGCCGCCCCGGGTGGGAGTCGAACCCGCCGGGGCATGACGAGCACCGGACGGGGTAGGCGAGGGGGATCAGGGACCGCGCTGGGGACAGGAGGGCAGCAGCATGAGCGATCGCGACCGCCAACCGCCGCTGGAGGAGAGCCCGGAGATGGCCGCCGCGGTGGACGACGACAGCACCGTCCCGCAGCTGATCACCGGGGGCGGCGCCGACCGGGACAATCCGTCCTTCGGCGAACCGGGGGCCCGTGTCGACCGGGACGCCCCGACGGACGACATCCTCGGTGACCCGTACGCGGCTGGTACCGGCGCCACCGGGACCGGGACCGGCGCCGGCGGCGACAACATCCGCACCGGCGCCGAGCAGCCCTGGGATCCGGAGGACCTGGTCATGGCGCGGGGTCAGGACCTCACGCCGGAGAACATCGAGCGGGCCCGCCAGGACCTGGCCGAGCTGGGTCGGGCGGCGGTGGAGCGGACGGTGCCCTGACCGGTACCGCGAGAGGCCCCTGACCCGACCGGGTGACGGTCGGGTCAGGGGCCTGGGAGCCTGCCGCCGGCAGTGCCTCACCTACTGCCGGCGGCAGGCGGGCGGCACCCTCACAGTGCCGGGTAGGCGTTCCGCATCAGCTCCTGGAACTGGGCGGAGAACCACGCGCCGGAGATCGGCGCGTTCGGCAGGGCACCGGTCGGGTTGTTCCCGTTGCGGGGGTTGCCGGTGTACGTCGGGTCGCACATCCGGTCGAAGCCCTTGCCCTCGTCGTTCTCGATCAGCGTGCTGGAACCGTCCGACTCACCCGGGGGCTTCACCCAGACGTACGCGTCGATGCCCGCCTCCGGGGCGGCCTTCGGCCGCTCCCCCAGGCCCGCGCCGGACTGGTTGCACCAGTTGCCGGCGTGGATCCGGCGGTCGATCCGACCACCGTTGACGTAGGTGTCCACGCTGGTCGTCGCGCCCGGGCCGGTGGGCCGGGCGGTGCCGCCCCAGCCGTTGCGGGAGGTGTCGATCAGCATGCCGATGCCGGACTCGAAGCCGACCGAGACCAGCTTCTGCCGGAACGCCTGGGCGAACGAGAGCTCGTCGACGTACTGGTTCCAGTCGATCCACTTGGACTGCCGGACGGTCTGGCCGTTCACCGAGTCGGTGACCTTGACGTACGGCTCGCGCAGCGCCGAGTAGTTGGCCGTGTTGACGATGAAGCCGTGCACGTTGCGCACCGTGCTGCCGGAGGCGACGGCGGCGGACTTCAGCATGTCGGCGGTCGGGCCGAAGTTGCTGTCCCAGCCGATCCACCCGTGGTGCGCGGCGTCGATGTAGTTGTAGACGTTGCCGATCGCGCCGAGCTTGGCCAGGGCGTAGCCGACGCCGTTGACGTAGGCGCCGTTCGCCTTGACCGTGTCGCACATCGTCGTGCCGCCCGGCTGGCCGGAGGTGTTGGTGACCAGGTTCGGCAACGAGTCGATCTCGATGATGTTGATGATCCGCAGGCCGGCGTACTTCGGGTCGGCCTGGATAGCGGCGATCGGGTCGATGTACTGGGCCTTGTACTTCGGCAGCTCGTCGGGGCCGAGCTCACCGTTGCTGGCGAGCGCGGCGCAGTCCCGGCCCGGCAGGTTGTAGATCACGAACTGGATGTAGCCGGCACCCTGTCGCAGCGCCTCGTCCAGGTGGTCGCGGACTCCGAACGCTCCGTTGGAGCTGCTGTCCGGGGTGCCGTTGATGGCGGCGATCCGGTCCAGCCAGACCGCGGTCGGGTTGCTGGAGATCCGGCTGCCGCCCGGCTCCGCGTCCGCCTTGGCCTTCCACTCCGGGTTCACGTAGCCCCGCGCCCCGGCGTACGGGTTGTCGACCTTGGTGCCCGGCGGCGGGTTGGTGGGGGGCGGGTCGGTGGGCGGCGGATCGGTGGGCGTCGTGCCGCCGCTGCACGTCACCCCGTTGAGCGTGAACGAGGTGGGCTTCGGGTTGCTGCCGCTCCAGGCGCCGTTGAATCCGAGGCTGGTCGAGGCGCCGGTGGCCAGGCTGCCGTTGTAGGACAGGCTGCGGGCGGTGACCTGGCTGCCGGTCTGGGTGAACTCGGCGGACCAGCCCTGCTGCACCCGCTGGCCGGAGTTCGGGAACGTCCAGCCCAGCGTCCAGCCGTTGATCGGGTCGCCGATGTTCTTGATGGTGATGCTCGCGGTGAAGCCACCCGGCCAGTCGTTCGTCGAGTAGGCGACGTCGCACTGGGTCGCCGCGTGCGCCACGGTGACCGGAATGGTCACCAACCCGCCGGCGACCAGGGCGCCCGCGCCGGCGAGCGCGAGTGCCCGGCGGGGGCCGGACAGTCTTCTCCACACATTCATGCCACTGATCTCCTTGGGCGAGACCGGGCCCGCGAACGGCCCGGCGGGTGGCCCGGTGGACGCCCTGGGGGCGGCCGCCGGTGCCAACGGGGATGTTTCGGGGGTGCCCGACCCGGACGGGCTGTGGTGGTGGTGCGAGCGACCACCGGCGGCCAGCGCCGGTCGGTCGGTGGCGGGATGTCGTCCGGCGGACCGGATGCCCTCGACGCCTGCCTGCGCGGTGTGGCTCCCCGAACCGCGTGCAGCGATTCTCGCATGGGAGCGCTTCCATGGCAATGCCTCGATGCCTTGCGGTCGTCCGGCCGCCCTGGGCCGCGGGTTCACTGGGGCGGTGCGGGACTCCGGTGACCGCTGAGACGGCCGCTACCCGGACGATGCCGGCCGACCGATCCGAGTGCGGCAGCGACCCACCGAGCCGGCGGCAAACCGGCGTCCGGGCGGGAACGCCACGGCCGGCAGTGAAAGCCGCGTACCAGGCCTAACGGGCTTAACACCGATGAACGTAGAAACACGAATCTTTCCCTGCATAGGTCGTGAAACGGTCTAACGTCGGCCTTAGCTCGGGTGTCGCCGAGTAGAGGACAACAGGGATGGAGTGACGCAGGTCATGGCTAAGAAGATGCTCGGAAAGGTTGTCGCGGGCGCCGCCCTCGGTGGCGCGTCCCTCCTGGTGTTCGCGCCGGGGATCGCGTTCGCGGACGGCCACCACGACGGCAAGGACCGCGACGGCAAGGTCCTGGCCAAGCCGCACGTCGTGAAGGCCGGCGAGAAGGTCAAGTTCCTGGAGATCTGCTCCGAGGAGCAGGAGCACGCCTTCGTCTGGTCGAAGGTCACCGGCAAGGTCAAGCTCAAGCCGGTGGACGACCGCGGCGACGACCGCAAGGACTGGCAGGGCGAGGAAGACTCCTACGACCGTGACGGCAAGGACGAGCACGGCAAGGACGACAAGGGCAAGGACGAGCACGGCAAGGACGACAAGGGCCGTGACCACGAGGGCAAGGACGAGAACGGCAAGGACGACAAGGGCAAGGACGAGCACGGCAAGGACGACAAGGGCCGCGACCACGAGGGCAAGGACGAGAACGGCAAGGACGAGAACGGCAAGGACGAGAACGGCAAGGACGAGAACGGCGAGAACGGCGAGAACGGGCAGCCCCCGGCCTACGAGGGACAGCCGAACGGCCAGGGCGGCGGCCTGCTCGCCGACGGCGGCAAGGACGAGGACCGCAAGGACGAGGACCGCAAGGACTGGAAGGGCGAGGAGCACGACCAGGCCGGCGACCGTGGCGACAAGGGCCACAAGGACGACAAGAAGGGCCACGAGGAGAACGGCTCGTGGGACTCCAAGGACCACGAGAACGGCTACGAGGACGAGAACGGCTCCGACGAGTACGGCTCGGACTCGAAGAAGGACGAGAAGGGCCACGAGTACGGCTCGGACGAGAACGGCTCGTGGGACTCGAAGGACGGCGAGAACGGCCACGAGGACGAGAACGGGTACGGCTCGGACTCGAAGGACGAGTACGGCTCGGACGAGAACGGCTCGTGGGACTCCAAGGACCGCGAGAACGGCCGTGAGGACGAGAAGTCCCGCGACCACGGCAAGGACGAGGACCGCTGGGAGCACAAGCGTGACTTCGTCTACCTGGGCGAGGCCAAGGTCGACAAGGACGCCAAGCCGGGCCGCTACGAGCTCAAGGGCTCGTGCGGCGAGGGCGAACTGGTCGTCCTGCCCCGGGGCGGGGTCGACGGTGGTGACGGTGGCGCCAGCACCGGCGCCGACCGGAACCTGGCCGCCGGTGGGGCCAGCCTGCTGGGCGCTGCGGCGCTGGGCGGGATCGTGCTGATGCGTCGCCGGCGGACCAATGAGTCCCTCGTCTGACGAGACGGCGACACGGGCCGGCGGCCGTCACGGGAAACCGTGGCGCGCCGCCGGCGCCGCCGTCGTCGTCCTCCTCGCCCTGGCCGGCGCCGGGATGATCGGCATCTCCCTGCAGACCGACCCCGCCCCCCGCCCCCCGCAACCCCTGGCCCAGGCGGGCCCCGAGGGCACCGGGCCCGCCGAGGCGGACCAGCCGGCCGAGAGCGGGCCGGCCCCGGCCGCGCTTCCCCGGTCCGCACCCAGCACCATCACGATCCCCCGGATCGGGGTCGACGCGAAGATCATGTCGCTCGGCACCAACCCGGACGGCACGGTCCAGGTGCCCCCGCTGGACCAGGCCCAGCTGGCCGGCTGGTACGAACCGGGACCCAGCCCCGGCGAGGTCGGCAACGCCGTCATCGTCGGGCACGTGGACTCGGCCAAGCTCGGCCCGGCGGTCTTCTTCGACCTCGGGGCGATGCAACCGGGAGACACCGTGACGGTGAACCGGGCGGACGGCCGGGCGGCGACCTTCCGGGTCGACTCGGTGAAGTCGTACCCGAAGGACTCGTTCCCCACCGAGCTGGTGTACGGCCCGAGTGACCGGCCGAGCCTGCGGGTGGTGACCTGCGGGGGCCAGTTCGACGAGGCGGCGCGCAGCTACCTGAACAACGTCATCGTCTTCGCCAGCCTGGTCGGCTGAGCAGACCGACGCGGTCCGGCCGATCGGGGGTCTCCCCCCGACCGGCCGGACCGCGTTCGGCGTCGTCGATCAGGCCGCGGCGGAGGTCCGCACCAGGGTGCGGATCTGGCGCAGCAGCACCGACAGGGCGGCGAGGTCCGCCCGGGACTCGTCGAACTCGCCCATCGCCCGTTGCGCGCGGTGGATCGAGGTCTCGTTCGACTGCTCCCACTGCTGCACCCGCTCCTGCGGCCGCAGGCTGTCCGGCGTGGAGCCCAGCACCTCGGCGGTGAGCGCGGCCAGCGCGGCGTACAGGTCGTACCGCAGCGCCATCCGGGCCAGCGTCTGCCACCGGTCCTCGCGGGGCAGCAGGGAGATCTTCGACAGCAGCGAGTCCACCCGGAACAGGTCGGAGAGCACGAAGTAGACCGAAGCCACCTCGCCGACGTCCCGACCGGTGCTCGTCGCGGTCTCCACCACGTCCATCAGACCGAAGCTGTACATCAGCCGGGTCGCCTGCTCGGCCAGCTCGCGCGGCAGCCCTCGCTCGGTCATCGAGTCGATGTGCGCCGTGATGGACTCCCGTTCGCTGCCGTAGAAGAGGCTCTCCAGCCCCGGCAGCAGCCGCGCCACCCCGTCGCGCAGTCGGGTGATCTCCGCCGGCACGTCGATCGGCGAGCGGCGGTTCGTCACCAGCCACCGCACGGCCCGGTCGAGCAGCCGGCGAGTGTCCAGGTAGACAGTGGTCTGCAGCTCCGGCGAGACCTTGTTGTCCAGGGCCTCCACCGCGTCCCACAGCTCGCGCAGCCCGAACACCTCGCGGACCACCACGTACGCCCGGATCACGTCCGCCGCGGAGGCGGCCGTCTCCTCCATCACCCGGAACACGAACGAGATGCCGCCCCGGTTGATCGCCTCGTTCACCAGCACCGTGGTGACGATGTCCCGGCGCAGCCGGTGCCGCGACATCCGGTCGGCGAAGCGCTCGCGCATCGGCGTCGGGAAGTAGTTGACCAGCACGTCGCTGGTCCACTCCTCGTCGGCCAGCCCCTCGGCGAGGATGTCCCGCTCCAGGACGATCTTGACGTACGCGAGCAGCACCGCGAACTCCGGCGCGGTCAGGCCGGACTCGATCCGGACCGCCAATTCCTCGTCCGGCGGCAACGCCTCCAGCGACCGGTCCAGCGCGCCCGACCGCTCCAGGTCGTTGATCATCCGTCGGTGCACCGGGAGCAACGAGGCGGCCTGCGCCTGGGCGTTGTTGATCGCCCGGGCCTGGTCGTAGTTGTCCCGCAGCACCAGCTCGGCGACCTCGTCGGTCATCTCGGCCAGCAGCTCGTCCCGCGCCTCGGTGGTCAGCTCCCCGTCGCCGACCGCGGTGTTCAGCAGGATCTTGATGTTCACCTCGTGGTCGGAGGTGTCCACCCCGGCCGCGTTGTCGATGAAGTCGGTGTAGATCCGGCCGCCGGTCAGCGCGTACTCGATCCGGCCCAGCTGGGTGAAGCCCAGGTTGCCGCCCTCGCCGACCACCCGGCACCGCAGGCTCTTGCCGTCCACCCGGATCGCGTCGTTGGACTTGTCGCCCACCTCCGCGTTGGTCTGGCTGGACGCCTTGACGTAGGTGCCGATGCCGCCGTTCCAGAACAGGTCCACCGGCGCGGTCAGGATCGCCCGCATCAGCTCCTGCGGAGAGAGCTGGATGGCGTCGTCGTCCAGGCCGAGCGCCGCCCGGACCTGCGGCGTGATCGGGATGGACTTGGCGGTACGCGGGAACACGCCGCCGCCGGCCGAGATCAGCTCGGTGTTGTAGTCCTCCCACGACGAGCGCGGCAGGTCGAAGAGCCGCTTGCGCTCGGCGTACGAGGTCGCCGCGTCCGGGTCCGGGTCGAGGATGATGTGCCGGTGGTCGAAGGCGGCCACCAGCCGGATGTGCTCGGAGAGCAGCATGCCGTTACCGAAGACGTCGCCGGACATGTCGCCGACGCCGACCACGGTGAAGTCCTCGCTCTGGGTGTCGTGCCCCAGCTCGCGGAAGTGCCGCTTGACCGACTCCCAGGCGCCCCGGGCGGTGATCCCCATCTTCTTGTGGTCGTAGCCGGCCGAGCCGCCGGAGGCGAACGCGTCGCCGAGCCAGAAGCCGTGCGCCGTGGAGATCTCGTTGGCGATGTCGGAGAAGGTGGCGGTGCCCTTGTCCGCCGCGACCACCATGTACGGGTCGTCGGTGTCGTGCCGGACCACGTCGTCGGGCGGCACGATCTGGCCACTGACGATGTTGTCCGTGACGTCGAGCAGCGCCGAGACGAACTCCTTGTAGCAGGCGACCGCCTCGTCCCGGTCCCCCGGCTTCTGCTTGAGCACGAAGCCGCCCTTGGCGCCGACCGGCACGATGACGGTGTTCTTCACCATCTGCGCCTTGACCAGGCCGAGCACCTCGGTACGGAAGTCCTCCCGCCGGTCGGACCAGCGCAGCCCGCCACGGGCCACCGGCCCGAAACGCAGGTGCACACCCTCGAATCGCGGTGAGTAGACGAAGATCTCGAACTTCGGCCGCGGCGCCGGCAGGTCCGGAATGGCCTGCGGGTCGAGCTTGAACGCCACGTACGACTTGGGCCGCCCGTCGGAGCGCCGCTGGTAGAAGCTGGTCCGCAGGGTGGCCTGCATCAGCGTCAGGTACGAGCGCAGGATCCGGTCCTGGTCGAGGCTGGCCACGTCGTCCAACTGCTCGCGGATAATCTCCACCAGCTCGGCGCTGCGCCGCTGCCGCTGCTCGGCGTCGGCCGAGCCCGGCGCGAACCGGGTCTCGAAGAGCTGCACCAGCAGCTCGGCGATCCGCGGGTAGGCGATGAAGGTCTGCTCCATGTAGTCCTGCGAGAAGACCGTGCCGGCCTGCCGCAGGTACTTCGCGTAGGCGCGGAGCACCACCACCTGCCGCCACGTCAGCCCGGCGCGCAGCACCAGCTCGTTGAAGCCGTCCACCTCGGCCTCGCCCCGCCACGCCGCCGCGAAGGCGTTCTCCACGTGCGGGCGCACCTCGGCCAGCTCCTGGTGCGCCTCGGGCAGTCGCAGCCCGAAGTCGTAGAGGAAGACCCGACCGTCGATCCGGTCCACCTCGTACGGGTGCTCGTCGACCACGCGGACGCCGAGCGAGTGCAGCACCGGCAGCACCGCCGAGAGCATCATCGGCTCGCCGTACCGGTAGACCTTGAACCGGACGTCCATCGTCTCGTCCAGGTCGGCGCCCGGCATCCGCGCCCCGGCCCGGGGGGCGAGCTGCTTGCGGAACAGGTGCATCTCCAGCTGGCCGGGCTCCTCGAGCAGCTCCAGCTTGGCCAGGTCCTTCATCGCCTCGTACGGCGTGTGCCCGTCCTTGTAGCCCTCCGGGAACGCGTCGGCGTACCGGGCGAAGAGGTGCTTGGCCTGCTCGTCGCCGAGCTTGCGCTCCAGCACGAGCCGGTAGTCGTCGTCCCAGAGCCGGGTCGCGTCGGCCAACTCCTCGGCGAGCAGGTCGGCGTCGATGTCACCCGGCGGCTTGGTCGGGTCGGTCCGGACGATGAAGTGCACCCGGGCGAGCATGGACTCGGTGACCCGGGTGGTGTAGTCCACCCCGACCCCGTTCAGCTCGCGCAGCAGGATGTCCTGCATGCGTAGCCGGTTCTGGGTGGTGAACCGGTCCCGGGGCAGGTAGATCAGGCAGGAGATGAACCGCCCGTACGCGTCCTTGCGCAGGAAGACCCGCAGCTGCCGGCGGCCCGCCATGCGCAGCACGCCGATCACCGCGTGGTAGAGGTCGTCCGTCTTGATCTGGAAGAGCTCGTCGCGCGGGTAGGTCTCCAGGATCTGCAGCAGGTCCTTGCCGGAGTGGCTGCGCTGGCTCAGCCCCGAGCGGTCCAGCACCTCGGCGACCTTGCGGCGGACCACCGGCAGTTCCCGCACACTGGTGCGGTACGCGGCGGTCGAGAAGAGGCCCAGGAAGCGGCGCTCACCGATCACCTCGCCGGCCTCGTTGAAGATCTTGAACCCGATGTAGTCGAGGTAGGCCGAGCGGTGCACGGTGGCCCGCGAGTTGGCCTTGGTGATGATCAGCAGGCGCTTCTCCAGCACCTTCTCGTGCGCCTCGGGGGGCATCGACGACAGGGCCCGCGCCTCCGGCGCGTCCTGCCGCAGGATGCCCAGCCCGGTGCCGAGCACCGCCTCCAGCGCCTGGCCGCCCTCGGGCGCCCCGACCAGCCGGTACTCCCGGTAGCCGAGGAAGGTGAAGTGGTCGTGGGCGAGCCAGCGCAGCAGCTCGACGGAGTCGGTGATGTCCTTCTCCGGCACCGGCGGGCGGTTGTCGCTGGTCCGGGCGGCGGCCAGCTCGTCGGCGAGCGACAGGGCGCGCTGGCGCATCTTCGGCCAGTCCTCCACCGCCTCCCGCACGTCGGTGAGGACCCGCTGGAGTTCGCGGCGCAGGCGGTCCCGTTCGGCGGCGTCGCGGACCGGATCGATCTCGATCCGCATCCAACTCTCCACCAGGTCACCGGAGATCGCGTCGTCCGGCTCCACATCGGCGGCCACCTCGGTCAGCCGCCCCAGCGGCTCCCGCCGGACCACTACCAGCGGGTGCACCAGCAGGTGCACGTCGAGGTGGTGCGAGTTGAGCAACGCGGTCACCGAGTCCACCAGGAAGGGCATGTCGTCGACGACGATCTCGATCACGCTGTGGTGCTGCTCGGCGTCCGGCTCGTGGATGCGCAGCTTCAGCTCGCCCGGCACCCGTTGTTGGGCCAGATCCCGGTGCGCCCGGGCCGCCTCGATCATCTCCTCGGCGGTGAAGCCGATCAGCTCCTCGTCCGGAGCGAACCGCCAGAAGCGGCTGACCAGGGTCGCCGCGTCGTGGTCCTCCCCGGCGAGCGCGACCGCCTGAGCCACCAGACGCTCCGCGTTGGGTACCGGCTCGTCGAGCTCGGCGTCCTCCGCGTCGTCGGCCAACGCCTCGGTCGGAAGACCGAGATCGTAGATGGTGTCGATACTCGACCCGGTCAACCCGGTGACCCCGGTGTCGAGTCGGCCGTAGCCGTCACCGTCGGTCACCGAATCGAAGCTGTCATCGTCCCGGCCGGTGTCATCCTGCCGGAGGTCGGGTTCCGGTTTGATCGCCGGACGCCGGTCCATCGGTGCCACTCCCCTCGACCCACCGCGTTGTGGGTCACTCTGCCGCCCAGCCTAGGCCTGCCGCCCTGCGCCGTTCTCGGCGGACCACCGGCCGGACGTCCGGATCGGGACTCTGTCCTTTCACCCGTTGCGGGTCCGAGGTTGGCCGCTTGCCGAGTACCCCGCCGCGCGATGTTCATCACACTGTCGCGGGTCCGTCTTTACGCACGTCGGCTCCCGTTCGGGGACGATAGGGACGGCGTTCGCGTACTACCGTGCAGGGCAGCCCGAAATCGGAGGGAACTCGCTCCATGCACCTGTCGTACCCACCGCGCCGCCACCGCTACTCATTCCGGCGTCCGCTCGCCGCCCTCGCCGCCACCGTGCTCGCCGCCGGCGCGCTCACCGGCTGCTCGGGCGAGGACGGCCCGGAGCGCAGCGTCGACACCTTCCTGGCCGGCTGGCGGACGGGAGACCTCCAAGCCGTGGGCTTCGTCGACGCGACCGGCGCCAAGATCCCGGCCGCCGACGTGACCCAGCAGCTCAAGGAGCTCTCCGGCGAGCTGGCGGCCACCCCGCCCAAGCTGACCCGGCAGGGCGACCCGAAGATCACCGCCAACACCGCCACCGCAGGCATCCGGGTGGAGTGGGCCCTGCCCGGCGACACCCGCTGGGCGTACGACCGGCAGGTGCGGCTGAGCCGGGGCGGCGACGACCAGTGGCAGGTGATCTGGGAGCCGCAGCTGGTGCAGGAGAACCTCACCAAGGGTGACCGGCTGGGTCTGCGCCGGGATGCCGGCCCCCGGGCGGCGGTGCTCGACGGCGCCGGCCAGCCGATCGTGGCGCCCCGGCCGGTGGTCCGGGTGGGCATCCAGCCCAACCAGGTGCCGGATGTCAAGGGGCTGGTCGAAAAGCTCGACACGGCGTTCCGGGCGATCCGCCCGGCGCTGGTGCCCGCCGTCGACCTCGCCGACCTGCCCAAGCGGCTCGCCGAGGCCGACCCGGGCGCGTTCGTCGAGGTGGTGACGCTGCGCGAGGAGGCATACCTGCAGATCAAGCCGCGCATCTACGACCTGCCGGGCACGAAGTTCCACTCCGAGAAGCTGGACCTGGCGCCCACCCGCGAGTTCGCCCGGGCGCTGCTCGGCTCGGTCGACCCCGCGCAGGCCGACGACCTGGCCGCGCATCCGGACCGGTACGCCGCCGGCGACCTGGTCGGCCACGGCGGCCTGCAGGGCCGCTACGACGACCGGCTACGCGGAAAGCCCGGGCTGACCGTGCTCATCGAGCGGCCGGGCGAGGACGGCAAGCTGGTGCCGACCGGCACCGAGGTGTTCCACCACGCCCCCGAGCCCGGGCAGGCGGTGAAGACCACCCTCGACGTGGCCGTCCAGAACGCGGCCGACTCGGCGCTGCGTGCCGAGAAGCGGCGGGCCGCCCTGGTGGCGGTGCGGATCAGCGACGGCGCCGTGCTCGCCACCGCGAACGGTCCCGGTCCGGCCGGCGAGAATCTGGCCTTCACCGCCCAGGTCCCGCCCGGCTCGACGTTCAAGATGGTGAGCGCGCTCGGCCTGCTCGACAAGGGCGCGGTGACGCCGGACGCGACCGTCGACTGCCCGAAGACCTTCACCGTGGAGGGTCGGTCTTTCAAGAACTCCGACAACTTCGCGCTCGGTCGGGTGCCGTTCCGCACCGACTTCGCCAAGTCCTGCAACACCGCCTTCGCCGCCCTGGCGCCGAAGCTGGGCGGCGACGGGCTAGCCGTCGCCGGCCGCTCGCTGGGCCTGGAGGCGAAGTGGGACGTCGGCGTCGACGCGTTCAGCGGCAAGGTCTCGGTGAACGGGTCCGGAGCCGAACAGGCCGCCGCGGCGTTCGGGCAGGGCACCACCCTGGTCAGCCCGTTGGCCATGGCCGGCGCCACCGCGGCCGTCGCCCGAGGGCGCTTCGAGCAGCCGAAGCTGCTGCTGGACCCGGCCCCGGCCGCGCCGGCCGCCGCCGGAGCGGACCTCAAGCCGGAGTCGGTCGAGGCGGTACGGGCGATGATGCGCGAGGTGGTCACGGCCGGCACCGGCAGCGCGTTGAAGGACGTCCCCGGCGACCCCGTCCACGGCAAGACCGGCACCGCCGAGTACGACAACAACCCGGCGCACACCCACGCGTGGTTCGTCGGCTGGCGGGGCGACGTGGCGTTCGCCGTCTTCGTGGAGCAGGGCGGCTCCAGCACTGCCTCCGCCGTCCCGATCAGCGAGCGCTTCCTGCGCGCCCTGCCCCGCTGAAGGCTTCAGAGCTGAGTCGCTGGTGACATCAGCTCCAGACGGATGACGATCCGCCGCAGGGCGGCCGACCACGACTCGACGCACTGTCGAACTGCCCCATTTATGGGACACGCCGCAGCCCGGAAAACCGAACGGCACGGCGCTACGGCTCCGCCGTCCAGCGGTGGTCTCAGATGTGGAGCAGTCCGACAGGGGCTCACGGCACCGAACGGTGCGGGCGGCCAGCCCCGGGCGGCCAGCCCCGGGCGGCCAGCCCCGGGCGGTCAGGCGATGCCGGCGGCGCTGCGGGGAGTGTCGTCGTCGTCATCGGCCGGCGGGAGCGGGACTTCCGGTCCGCTCCCCTGCGCGGGGACCGGACCGGGGGCGGGAGCCGCAGCGGCAGCTGCGGCGGCGGCCGGAGCCCGGCGCAACAGGCCCGGGCCGGCCGCGGCGGGCGGACCGACCGGCTCCAGCCCGACCGGCTCCAGCCCGACGGGCTCCCCGGTCAGCACGCCGAGGGCACCGCGCGGACCCGCCGGCGCCATGGCATCGGGGCCGTCCGCGTCCCGCTCGTCCGTCTCAACGGTGGGGCGCACGGTGGCCGGAACCGGCGGGATCGCGGCCGGAACGGCCGGGCGGCCGTTGCCACGACGCGGTCCGGGCGCGGCCGACGGGCCCGGGAGCAGGCGGGGCGGCACCGCCTCCGGGGCGGTCACCGGGGCCAGCCCGGCCACCACGGTGTTGACGATCTCGGCGGCGTAGGTGCCGTCGGGGTCGTAGTCAGGGTCGAAGACGGTCAGCTCCACGCCGAGGCAGTGTGGGGTGTCCACCAGCCCGGCGAGCAGGATCTCCAGCTCGGCGAAGGCGATCCCGCCCGGGTCGGGGGCGTCCACCGCCGGCATCACCGCCGGGTCCAGCACGTCCACGTCGATGTGCACCCAGTAGCCGGCGCAGTCGGCGAGCTGCTCGTGCGCCCACTGGGCGGTGCGCGCGGCGCCCTCGGCGCGCAGCGCCGGCACCGGCCGGGTGGTGATCCCGGCGGCCTGCAGGTCGAGGCGGTACTCGTCCTGTGCGCGGATGCCGAGCACCACCACGTCGATGTCCCGGAAGTACGGCCGGCGTCCCTCGATCGCGGCCAGGTCGGCCTGCCCCCGGCCGGTGACCAGAGCGAGGTCCTCGCCGGCGGCCGCACCCACGTACGAGGCGTTGCCCGGGTGCCGGAAGTCGGAGTGTCCGTCGACGAAGACCAGCCCGATCCGGCCGCCGACCGCTTCACCGAGTCGGTGCATGGCCAGCGCCGAACCGATCAGGACGGAGCAGTCGCCACCGAGCACCAGCGGAAACTCGCCACGGTCGATGATCGATCCGATCCGCTCGGCGAGCGCCGCGGAGTAGTCCGCGATCTCCCGGGCGTGGCAGACGCCGTCGCCGGGTCGCCAGTCGCCCGGGTCGTACCGTGGCGCGGTGACGCAGCCCGCGTCGCGGGCCCGTAACCGGGCCAGCAGGTCCTGATCGCGCAGCGCGCCGGGTGCCTTGGCGCAGCCGGGCACGGAGCTGGGCGTGGGTGGGCGCAGACCCAGGTTTGTCGGCGCGTCGAGGACGGCGATCCGGCGCATCATGGGCTCCCGTCCTCGGTGGTCGGGCGGGCCGGCCGGAACGCCGGCCCGCGCTGGCGTGCTACGTGCTCGGAACCGTGTCGTTGCTCAGAACAGGGCGCTGGCGAGGGCCCGCCGGGCCGAGGCGACCGCCGGGTCGTCCGGACCGGCCATGGTGAAGAGGCCCACCAGGTGCTGGCGTACCTTCTCGCGCTCGTCTCCGGCGGTGCGGCGGACCACGCCGACCAGGCGCTTGTAGGCCTGCTCGGCGAGGCCGCTGAGCACCTCGATGTCGGCGGCCAGCAGCTGGGCGTCGACGTCGTCGGGGTTGGCCTCGGCGGCGGCCAGCGCCGCCCGCGGGTCGGCGCCGGCGACCCGGCGGGCCAGGCCGACCTGGGCCAGGCCGGCCTCGGCCGCGGCGTCCGCCGGGGCGTCGGCCAGGATCTTCCGGTACGCCCGCTCGGCGGCGTCCAGGTCGCCACTCATCAGGGCGTCGTCGGCCTCGTCGAGGCGCGGGTCGACCGCCTCGGCGACGCTGACGCCGCCGGCCTTCAGCACCGCCTGGATCCACTGCCGCAGCTGCGCCTCGGGTACCACCCCGGAGAAGGCGTCGACCGGCTGGCCGCCGACCACCGCGTAGACCATCGGGATGCCCTGTACCCGGAACATCTGGGCGATTCGCGGGTTGGCGTCCACGTCGATCTTGGCGAGCACCCAGGCCCCGCCGCCCTCGACCGCCAGCCGCTCCAGCACCGGGGAGAGCTGCTTGCACGGCTCGCACCACTCGGCCCAGAAGTCGATCACGACCGGTGTCGTCAGCGACCGTTCCAGCACCTCGGACTGGAAGGTCGCCTCGGTCACGTCGATGACCGTGGCGCCGCCCCCGACGGCGCCCCCCGGCGCGCCGGCGGGCGGACCGGCCTGGGCCGGGGTGGAGGACGGGGCAGGGGTGCGCAGCGCGCTGAGGTCGACCGCGCCGCGGGTGAAGATCGACGAGGTGATCCGTGGGTCGCTCATGGTTACCTAGTCTCGCACGGACCCCGCCGAACTCAGATCAACCGCGACGGCGACAGTTGCAGTTCTCACCCTGCTCACCGGCCCCCTCCGGCCCCGCCCCGATCAGAAGCGGGCGGGCTCGCGGTAGGTGCCCCACTCGGCACGCAGCGCGTCGCAGATCTCGCCCAGGGTCGCCTCGGCCCGGACGGCGTCGAGCATCGCCGGGATCATGTTCCCCTCGGTGCGGCTCACCTCGACCATCCGGGCGACGGCGGCCCGGACCGCGGCGTCGTCCCGGCCGGCCTTCCGCTCGGCCAGCACCCGCCGCTGCTCCAGCTCCACCTCGTGCGAGATGCGCAGGATCTCCAGGTCCTTGGCGACCGTGCCGGTGTGACAGTTCACCCCGACGATCTTCTTGTCGCCCTTCTCCAGCGCCTGCTGGTAGACGAACGCGGACTCGGCGATGTGGCCGGTGAACCAGCCGTCCTCGATGCCGCGCAGGATGCCGGAGGTCATCGGGCCGATCTGGTGCGGGCCCTCGCCGCCGAGCTGGCGGATCCGGGCGAAGATCTCCTCGGCCTCGGCCTCGATCTTGTCGGTGAGCGCCTCGACGTACCAGGAGCCGCCGAGCGGGTCGGCCACGTTGACCACCCCGGTCTCCTCCATCAGCACCTGCTGGGTACGCAGGGCGATCTCGGCGGACTCGTCGGTCGGCAGCGCGAGGGTCTCGTCCAGCGCGTTGGTGTGCAGCGAGTTGGTGCCGCCGAGCACCGCGGCGAGTGCCTCGACGGCGGTGCGGACCACGTTGTTCACCGGCTGCTGGGCGGTCAACGACACCCCGGCGGTCTGGGTGTGGAACCGCAGCCAGAGCGCCTTCTCGCTGGTGGCGCCGTAGACCTCGCGAAGCCAGCGGGCCCAGATCCGGCGGGCGGCCCGGAACTTGGCGATCTCCTCGAAGAAGTCGACGTGCGAGTCGAAGAAGAAGCTCAGCCCGGGGGCGAAGACGTTGACGTCCAGCCCTCGGCTCAGCCCCAGCTCCACGTAGCCGAACCCGTCGGCCAGCGTGTACGCCAACTCCTGCGCGGCGGTCGAGCCGGCCTCGCGGATGTGGTAGCCGGAGACCGAGAGCGGCTTGTAGCGCGGGATCTCCCCGGCGCAGTACTCCATCAGGTCGCCGATCAGGCGCAGGTGCGGCTCCGGGTCGAAGAGCCACTCCTTCTGCGCGATGTACTCCTTGAAGATGTCGGTCTGCAGCGTCCCGTCCAGGGTGGACAGGTCGGCGCCCTGCCGCTCGGCGGCGACGAGGTACATGCAGAAGACCGGCACCGCCGGGCCGGAGATGGTCATGGAGGTGGTGACACCGGCCAGGTCGATGCCGGCGAAGAGCGCCTCCATGTCGGCGGCGGTGTCGATGGCGACGCCGCAGTGCCCCACCTCGCCGAGCGCCTGCGGGTCGTCCGAGTCGCGGCCCATCAGGGTCGGCATGTCGAACGCCACCGAGAGTCCGCCACCGCCGGCGCCCAGGATCATCTTGTAGCGCTCGTTGGTCTGCTCGGCGTTGCCGAAGCCGGCGAACTGCCGGATGGTCCAGGTCCGGCCCCGGTAGCCGGTCGGGTACAACCCCCGGGTGTACGGGTACTCGCCCGGCCAGCCGATCCGCTCGAAGCCCGGGTAGGCGACCCCCTCGGGCGGCCCGTAGACCGGGTCCACGCTCATCCCCGAGAGGGTGGTGAAGTCCGCGTCCCGCTTGCGCGCGGCGTCGTACCGGGCCTGCCAGCGGGCCCGTCCGGCGGCGATCTCGTCGGCGTTCATAGCGGGGCTCCTCCTCGAGTCCTCGACTGCACGTCGAGTGTAGAGCCCCTGCCTGAACGATCGCTAAGTAAGCTGGTACCGACGGGTAACCTGATCAGGCCGTCGGCGCGGCCGGGCCACCCAGCGCCACGTCGTCGACCCGCAGGTTGACCTCGTCCACCCGCAGCCCGTACGCCTCGACCGCCGCGGTCACCGCCACCCGGACCGCCTCGGTCACCTCGGGCACCGTCCGACCTGCCTCGATCACGATGACCAGGTTGATCACTGCGGCGCCGTTGGTGACGTGTGCCGAGCAGCCGCGCCGGGCGTCGCCGACCTGGTCCAGACCGACCTTGTCGAGGACCGCGTTGAAGAACCGGGCCACGTCGCCACCCAGCTCGGTCACCCCGGGCACCGACCGGGCGGCAGCGACCGCGATCTTCTCCACCACCTCGTCGGAGACGGACGTCGTGCCGCCCGCCACCGCCTGCGGCGTCACCGACAGCTCCTGCGTCGCCTCGTCAGCCATGGTCTCCCCAAAACCGTCGCACCGCCCCACGGGTCCGTGGCGCGGTGCGAGCGTACTAGGCGGGCGGGTCCGCAGTGGACCGGTCAGGCGCCGAGCTGGGCGAGCAACTCGTCGGCCGCCGCGTACGGGTCGATCGCCCCCTCCGCCACCTTGGCGGCGAGCGACGGCAGCTCCGTACCGTCGCGTAGCGAGCCGATCCGGTCGCGGAGCACGCCGAGCGCGATCGCCTCGATCTCGGCGGCGGCCCGTGCCTCCTGGCGGCGGCGCAGCTCGCCGTGCTCGACCAGCCAACCGCGGTGCTTGTCGATGGCCGCGGCGATGTCGTCGATCCCCTCGCCGCGGGCGGCGACCGACCGCACCACCTGCGGCCGCCACTGCCCCGGGGCGCGCTCGCCCAGGGCGATCATGCCCTGGATGTCGCGGACGGTGGCGTCGGCGCCGTCCCGGTCGGCCTTGTTGATCACGAAGACGTCCGCGATCTCCAGGATGCCGGCCTTGACCGCCTGGATGGCGTCGCCCATGCCCGGGGCGAGCAGCACCAGCGTGGTGTCGGCCAGCGAGGCCACCTCGACCTCGGCCTGCCCGACGCCGACGGTCTCCACCAGCACCACGTCGCAGCCGGCGCCCTCCAGCACCCGCACCGCCTGCGGGGTGGTCGCGGCCAGCCCGCCGAGGTGGCCCCGGCTGGACATCGAGCGGATGTAGACGCCCGGGTCGGTGGCGTGGTCCTGCATCCGTACCCGGTCGCCGAGGATCGCGCCGCCGGTGAACGGGCTGGACGGGTCGACCGCCAGCACGCCGACCCGGTGCCCGCGCGCCCGCAGCGCCCGGACCAGCTCGTTGGTGGTCGTGGACTTGCCCACTCCGGGTGAGCCGGTCAGCCCGACCACCTGGGCCTGACCGGCGTACGGCGCCAGCGCCGCGGCGACGTCGCGCAGCACCTCGTCGCCGTTCTCCACCAGGGTGATCAGCCGGGCCACCGCGCGGGGATCCCCCGCGCGCGCCCGCTCGACCAGCATGGGTACGTCCCGGCTACGCCGCACCGAGCCGGTGGCCGCAACCGGGGCGTTCGCCACGACTTCGCTCACTCGCCGGCTGCCGGAACGTGGATGACCAGCGCGTCGCCCTGCCCGCCGCCGCCGCAGAGCGCGGCCGCGCCGGTGCCGCCGCCGCGGCGCTTGAGCTCCAGCGCGAGGGTGAGCACCAGCCGCGCGCCCGACATGCCGATCGGGTGGCCCAGCGCGATGGCCCCACCGTTGACGTTGACCTTCTCCGGGCTGATCCCCAGCTCCCGGGTGGACTGGATGCCGACCTGGGCGAACGCCTCGTTGATCTCGATGAGGTCGAGGTCGGCGACGCCCAGCCCGGCCTTGCGCAGGGCGTGCAGGATCGCGTTCGACGGCTGCGAGTGCAGGGAGTTGTCGGGGCCCGCGACGTTGCCGTGCGCGCCGACCTCGGCCAGCCAGGTCAGCCCCAACTCCTTCGCCTTGGCCTTGCTCATCACCACCACGGCGGCGGCGCCGTCCGAGATCGGCGAGGAGCTGCCGGCGGTGATGGTGCCGTCCTTGGTGAAAGCCGGACGAAGCTTGGCCAGCGACTCGGCGGTGGTGTCCGGCCGGATCCCCTCGTCCTCGCTGATCACCAGCGGGTCGCCCTTGCGCTGCGGGATGACCACCGGAGTGATCTCGTCGGCGAAGTGGCCGTTCTTCTGCGCGGCGGCGGCGCGCTGGTGGCTGGCCGCGGCGAAGGCGTCCTGCTCCTCGCGGCTGATGCCGTGCTTCGCGCCGAGCCGCTCGGTGGACTCGCCCATCGAGCAGCAGTCCCAGGCGTCGGTGAGCCCGTCCAGCGCCATGTGGTCCTTGATCACCACGTCGCCGTACTTGTAGCCGGCGCGCTGGCCGAGCAGCAGGTGCGGAGCGTTGGTCATCGACTCCATGCCGCCGGCCACGACGATGTCGAACTCGCCGGCCCGGATCAACTGGTCGGCGAGGGCGATCGCGTCCAGGCCGGAGAGGCAGACCTTGTTGATGGTCAACGCCGGCACGGACATCGGCACGCCCGCCTCGACGGCCGCCTGGCGGGCCGGGATCTGGCCGGCGCCGGCCTGCAGCACCTGTCCCATGATCACGTACTGCACCTGGTCGGGGCTGACACCGGCCCGCTCCAGCGCCGCCTTGATGGCGATGCCGCCGAGCTTCGTGGCCGGGAGGTCCTTGAGGTTGCCCAGCAGCCGCCCCATCGGGGTCCGTGCGCCGCTGACGATCACCGAAGCCATACCTGCCTCCGAGGGGGGTGCCGACCTGTACGCCTTAACGATTGTTCGGCCAGACTAACGCCATGACCGAGAACTCCCCCGCCGAGCCCGCTGCGGAACACGTCACAGACATCGGGTTGCGCCGAATCGACCACGTCGGCATCGCCGTGGCCGACCTGGACGCCGCGATCGACTTCTACCAGCGGACGTTCGGCATGCGCTGCGTGCACACCGAGACGAACACCGAACAGGGCGTCCGGGAGGCGATGCTGGCCGTCGGCCCGAGCACCGACGGCGGTTGCCTGCAACTGCTCGCCCCGCTCACCCCGGAGAGCACCATCGCGAAGTTCCTGGACCGCAACGGCCCCGGCGTGCAGCAGGTCGCGTACACCGTCGTGGACATCGACGCGGCCTGCGCGGCGTTGCGCGAGCGCGGGATGCGGCTGCTCTACGAGACGCCACGGCGCGGCACCGCGAACTCCCGGATCAACTTCGTGCACCCGAAGGACGCCGGCGGTGTCCTGGTCGAGTTGGTCGAGCCGGCCGCCGGGCACTGAGACATCGGCCGGTGCGCACGTCGGTGCGCGGTTCAACGTTCACCCGGGCACCTTCACGCATCGGCCGATGCAGTTTTTCACAGAGGGCTTCCCGCCCTAGCTACCGTTCAGTAACGTCCGCGCCACAGGAGCCCGACCGGCGCCCGATGTGTCGGTTGCCGACATGGCGGCCGGTCGCACCGGCGCCGACGATGGCAGCACCCAGACCCGTATGCGCGGGTGCCGACGAACGGGAGGTCACCGTGCAGGACATCCTCGAAGCGATCATGGCGGCGGACGATTCGAGCGACCCCGACCGCGAACTCGCCCGGCTCGCCGACCTGCCGGTGCCGGAGAGCTACCGGGGCGTGGTCGTGCGCGCCGAGGAGGCCCGGATGTTCGACGGGATGGCGACCCGGGACAAGGACCCGCGCAAGGCGCTGCACGTCCAGGAGGTCCCGACGCCGGAACTCGGCCCGGGCGAGGCGCTGGTCGCGGTGATGGCCAGCGCGATCAACTACAACACCGTCTGGACCAGCATCTTCGAGCCGCTGCCCACCTTCAAGTTCCTCCAGCGTTACGGCCGGGTCTCCGAGCTGACCCGCCGGCACGACCTGCCGTACCACGTGGTCGGCTCGGACGCGGCCGGCGTGGTGCTGCGTACCGGCCCCGGGGTTACCCGATGGCAGGCCGGCGACGAGGTCGTCGCGCACTGCCTCTCGGTGGAGCTGGAGGACGCGGCCGGGCACGACGACACGATGCTCGACCCGCAGCAGCGGATCTGGGGCTTCGAGACCAACTTCGGCGGCCTCGCCGAACTGGCCGTGGTCAAGGCCAACCAGCTGATGCCGAAGCCGCGGCACCTCAGCTGGGAGGAAGCGGCCAGTCCCGGGTTGGTCAACTCGACCGCGTACCGGCAGCTCGTGTCGCACCACGGGGCGAACATGAAGCAGGGCGACGTGGTGCTGATCTGGGGCGCCTCCGGTGGGCTGGGCGGCTACGCCACCCAGATGGCCCTGAACGGCGGGGCCATCCCGGTCTGTGTGGTCTCCTCGCCGGAGAAGGCCGAGCTGTGCCGGCAGATGGGCGCCGAGCTGGTCATCGACCGGGCGGCCGAGGGGTTCCGCTTCTGGTCCGACGAGCAGACCCAGGATCAGGACGAGTGGCGACGCTTCGGTGAACGGATCCGCGAGCTGACCGGCGGCGAGGACCCGGACATCGTCTTCGAGCACCCCGGGCGGGAGACCTTCGGCGCGAGCGTCTACGTCGCCCGGCGCGGCGGCACCATCGTCACCTGCGCCTCCACCAGCGGCTACCAGCACCAGTACGACAACCGCTACCTCTGGATGCACCTGAAGCGGATCGTCGGCAGCCACTTCGCCAACTACCACGAGGCGTGGCAGGCCAACCGGCTGGTGGCGCTGGGCAAGGTGCACCCGACGGTGTCCCGGACGTATCCGCTGGAGCAGACCGGTCAGGCCGCGTACGAGGTGCACCGCAACGCCCACCAGGGCAAGGTGGGCGTCCGCTGCCTCGCGCCGCGCGACGGCCTGGGGGTACGCGACCCGGAGCTGCGGGCCCGGCACGAGACGGCGATCAACCGGTTCCGCGGTCACTGACCGCCGACCGTCCCGGCGGCGACGAACGTCCGGGCTGGACAGCCGGGCGTGGTCACGCGGCCGGTGCCGGACGGGCCGTCCGGAGGAGCGCCGGATGACCAATCCGGTGAACCCGATTGCCTTTCGCACCGGTCGGCGAAGACCCATTCGAGTGATCTCCACCGGAGCCGGACAAAGGGCCGCGAGCTGCTCTCGCGGCCCTTTTTCGTGCCGCACTCGGCACGATCCGGCCTGCGCCGGGAGCTGCCAAGATCGGCGTTTGGTCCGGCGAACCGACCCGACGAAGTTGACCATGTAAAGAGGACCCGAAAGCTGCGCACCGCTCTTGCGAAGCACCCTGGGGCGTCTGCCAGTATGTCCCAATGCCCCAGCAGCAGTCCTCCCCTCTCGCGTTCTTCGATAACGCGAACTCGCAACCCGACTTCACCGTTGGCCTGCGCGGCTACAACGTCGGGCAGGTCGATGACTTCATCGGTCGGCTGACCGCCGCGCTGACCCAGTCCGAGCAGGCCCGTGCCGAGGCCGAACAGCGGATGAACGACGCACAGCGTCGGCTCCGCCAGGCCGAGCAGCGCATGAGCGCGCTGGAGCAGAAGCTCGCCGAGACCAACAAGCAGCTCGAGGAGAACAGCCGGCCGACCCTCTCCGGCCTCGGCACCCGCGTCGAGCAGATCCTCCGGCTGGCCGAGGAGCAGGCCAACGACCACCGCAACGAGGCGAAGCGCGAGTCGGAGGGCATCCTCTCCGCCGCCCGCCTCGAGGCGCGTGAGATCACCGACAAGGCCCGCGCCGAGGCCGCCGCGATGAAGGCCACCGCCGAGCGGGAGGCGGGCAACCTGCGCACCGCCGCCGAGCGGGAGGCGGCCGAGGTCCGGGTCCAGGCCCGACGGGAGGCCGACACGCTGCGCGCCGACGCCGACCGTGAGACCAAGCAGCTACGTACGGTCACCGCGCACGAGGTGGCCGAGCTGAAGTCCACCGTCGAGCGGGAGGTGGCCACCCTCCGGGCCACCGCCGAGCGTGAGATCACCCAGCAGCGGGCCAAGGCCGCTCGCGAGGCCGAGGAGAAGCGCGCCGAGGCGACGAAGCTGCTCACCGACGCCCGCGACAAGCGCGACAAGGACCTCCAGGCCCTGGAGCTGCAGCTCGCCGAGCGCCGCGAGAAGGCCGAGCGCGAGGAGTCCGAGCGGCACGCCGCGCAGGTGGCGCAGACCCAGAAGCTGGTCAGCGAGGCCGAGCAGCGGGCCCGGGCCGCCCAGGAGCGGGCGAAGGAGATCGAGCAGCGCGCCGAGGCCCGCCGGGTCGAGTCGGAGCGCACCGCCGCCGAGACGGTGGAGAAGGCCAAGGCACTGTCGGAGAAGACCCTCAATGAGGCGAAGAGCGAGTCGCAGCGCCTGCTCAACGAGGCGCGCACCGAGGCGGAGCTGACCACGCAGGCGGCCCGCCGCGAGGTCGAGGACCTCACCCGGCAGAAGGATGCGGTCACCTCGCAGCTCGGTCAGATGCTCTCCGGGCTCGCCGGCATCGTCCCGGGCGTGCCGCCCGCGCAGGCCGCCACCGCCGCGGCCGCCAAGCCGGAGGGCGACAAGGCCGACGGCGGCAAGGTGGCTGCGGAGACGGCCAGCTGACCCATCGCCAGGCCGGGGCATGACACGGCGCGGGGCGGCACCGGGCGACCGGTGCCGCCCCGCGCTGTACGCGTTTCCCGACCGTCCGTAGCCGTCGGCGCGACCGGAGTGAAGTAGCTCCCAAGAGGGGCGTCCGTATCGCCCCAGCAGAGGGCGATGCGTGTGAGGATGGGGGCATGTCGCACGGCGAGGAACTGTTCGCACTCGGCGGGGACGTGGCAACGGAGCCCAGCTTCGAGTCCGCTCTGCGGGGATACGAGAAGAAGCAGGTCGACCGCTACGTCGCCCGCGCGGAGCACGAGATCACGACCCTCGCGGCGGAACGGGAACAGGCGTACACACAGATCCACAAGCTGGCCGGCCAGGTCGAGGTGCTCCAGCGGGATCTCGCCCAGGTGCGCAAGCAGATCGGGGTGGTGGACCGCGCTTCGTTCCGGCACCTCGGCCCCCGGGTCGAGCAGATCCTCACGATGGCCGAGGAGCAGGCCGACGAGATCGTCAGCGCCGCCAACCAGGAGATCGAGTCTCGCCGGGCCGCCGCCGAGCACATCATCGAGGATGCTCGCGAGCAGGCCGCGAAGGCGCTGAAGGACTTCGAGATCGCCCTCGCCGCCCGACGCGCGGAGGAGGAGCGGCAGAGCGCCGCCCGCCGGGCCGAGTCGGAGGCCACGCTGCGGTCGGCCAAGGAGGAGGCCGCGAAGCTGCGCCGGACCGCGCAGGACGAGTTGGCCCGGGCCCAGCAGGAGGCCACCCAGCTGCGGGAGACCGCCAAGGAGATCCACACCCGGGCGCAGCAGGAGTCCACGAAGCTGCGCGAGGCCGCCCGGGAGGCGCTGGCCAAGGCGCAGCAGGAGGCGACCCAGCTGCGCGACGCCGCCAAGGAGGTGCACGCCAACGCCCAGCAGGAAGCCAAGCGACTCGTCGACCAGGCGACCGAGGCTGGGCGGGCCACCCACGCCAAGGCGCAGCGGGAGGCCAAGCAGATCATCGACGACGCGTCGATGGCCGGCCGGGCCACCCGGGCCAAGGCTCAGCAGGAAGCGGAGCGGCTCACCACTCAGGCGGCCGAGTCGGCCAAGCGCAACCGCACCGAGACCGAGGCGTACGTCCAGCGGATGCGCACCGAGACCGAGGCGTACGTGCAGCAGGCGCGGGCGCAGACCCAGCAGGAGCTGGGTGCCTGGCGGGCCGGGGTGGAGCAGGAGGTGAACTCCCGCCGGGAGGCCGCCGACCGCGAGCTGGCTCAGCGCCGCGCCGCCGCCGAGCAGGAGTTCGCCAAGCGCCGCGACGAGTTGGAGAAGAAGTACACCGCCCGTCAGCAGGAGCTGGAGACCGGCTTCACCGGCCGGCAGAAGGAGCTGGAAACGGGTTACGCCAGCCGGAAGCAGGAGCTGGAGTCCAGCTTCACCTCCCGGCGGGACCAGCTGGAGGCCGAGTACACGGCCCGCAAGAACGAGATCGAGCAGGGCGCGGACCAGATCCGGCAGACCGCCGAGCGGGATGCCGCCACCCTGCGGCAGCAGGCCGAGGAGCAGTCCACCGAGCTGCTGCGCCAGGCCGAGACGGAGTCGGCCGAGAAGCGCCGCACGGCCGACGAGCACGTCGCCACGTCCCGGCGGCAGTTCGAGGAGTACGCGGCGACGACCCAGCAGCACCTGGCCACCACCCAGCAGCACCTCGCCGCGACCCAGCAGGAGGCCGCGGCCGGGCGGCAGCAGCTCGCCCAGGTGATGCTGGAGATCGCCCAGGCCCAGCAGCAGCTCGCCGACCTGCGGCAGGAGACCTGGAAGTCCCGGCAGGAGTTCGACGACGTCCAGCGGCAGCTCACCGAGGTGCGGATGCAGGCTGCCAGCGGGCGGGGCGGCACCGACGGACCGACCTCACCGGCCCCGGCGGGGACCGTCGGCCCCGCGTCGGCCGCCGGACCGGCCGTGGCGGCCCGGCCGGTCGAACCCGCGCGGGGTAAGAGCGCCGACCCGACGGCCAAGCCGGCCGGCACCCGACCGGGCGACCCGAAGGCGGAGCCGAGCGCCGGCCAGCCGGTCGGAGCGACGGCGAAGTCCCCCGACAGCAAGGCCCAGCCGGTCGGGGCGACGGCTCAGTCCACCGACGGCACGGCCCAGCCGGGCGCCACGACGGCGCAGCCCGGCGGCGGCGCCAGCACCGCTGGCGTGACGGCAGAGCCGGCCACCGCCGAGGGCGAACCGGCACCGGAGGGGTCCGGCGAGTCGAAGGCCCGGCCGGTGGCGGAGCCGGTGACCACGGTGGACGACGGCGCCGCCGGCGCGGCCGTGGACGGCGAGCCGACGGTGGCCGCGGTGCCCGGCGAGGGCGGTCGGGGCGCCACCCCCACGAAGATCACCAGTACCGGCGAGAACGGCAAGCGGCCCAGCAAGCCGACCACCGACGAGCGCGCCGCCAAGCCCAGCACCGTCACCGTCGAGAAGGACTGACCGCGGGCGCCCCGCTCCGGCAAGGGAAGCTTCGTTGTCTCCGAGCGTGATACCGCTGAGTCATATTGATGCCTCAGCGGTATCACGCCCAAGGTGACATCCGGGTGCCCCCGAACTCCAGGTTCGACGTGCTGCGAGGCGGAAGCGGGTCGGCCGGCTGGGCGGGCGGCCAGTAGTCTCCCGGGCAGGGCCGGAAGGCCGGCGTGGGCCGGCTGGACGGGATGGGGCGGCCAGGCCGCCGGACTCGCCGGAGGACGTGGTGACGCAGGACGGGCCGACGACCGACGGACCGGGCCCGGAGCACCCTGGCTCGCCGGACCCCGCTGACGCGGAGCCGGCCGGGACGCGTCGGCACACCCCCGACCCCCGCACCCAGGGCCCACCGCACCCGGTGGCGACGGCCCCCGCCGGCGCGTCGGCGGACGATCCGCTCGACCCGCCACCGGCCACCGGTTCGGGCCGGTTCGGGCCACCCGGGCGGCCCCTGCGCCGCAGCAGCTTCCTGGTCGGCTTCACCGGGGCGCTCGGCGTGCTGCTGGCGTACACCCTCTATCTCGGCGTGCGCAACGCCGCCGGCATCCTGGTCCTGGTGGTGATCGCGCTCTTCCTCGCGGTCGGCCTCTACCCGGCGGTGGCCCGGCTGCGCTCCTGGGGCCTGCCGCACGGGCTGGCCGTCGCGCTGGTCACCACCGCCGTGGTGCTGCTGCTCTGCGGCGGGGTGGTGGCGCTGGTGCCGCCGATCGTCACCCAGTCCGGTCAGTTCGTCGAGCAACTCCCGAGCTACGTCGAGGACCTGCGCCGCAGCGAGACGGTCAACGACCTGGTCGAGCGGTACGACCTGGTGCAGCGGGTGCAGGGGGCGGTGAACGCGGACACCCTGAGCCGGGCCCTCGGTGGGGTGCTCGGCGGGGCGCAACTGATCTTCGGCACCATCTTCCGGATCCTGACCGTGCTGGTGCTGACCATCTACTTCCTGGCCTACTTCAACCGGCTGCGGTCCCTGGGCTACGCCCTGGTGCCGCAGTCCCGGCGGGAGCGGGTGCAGCTGATCGGTGACGAGATCCTGGCCAAGGTCGGCGCCTACATGGTCGGCGCGCTGAGCATCGCGGTGCTGGCCGGCGTGAGCACGTTCATCTTCGCGTTGATCGTCGGGTTGGCGTACCCGATCGCGCTGGCCGTGGTGGTCGCGGTGACCGACCTGATCCCGCAGATCGGTGCCACCCTCGGCGCGGTGATCGTGAGCCTGGTCGGCTTCGCCACCGACCTCCCGGCCGGCATCGCCTGCGTGGTCTTCTTCCTGATCTACCAGCAGGTGGAGAACTACCTCATCTACCCGAAGGTGATGCGCCGCTCGGTCGAGGTCAACGAGGTGGCCGCTCTGCTCGCGGCGCTGCTCGGGGTGGCGCTGATCGGCGTGGTGGGCGCGCTCATCGCCATTCCCACGGTGGCCGCCATCCAGCTCATCCTGCGCGAGGTGGTGCTGCCCCGGCAGCAGTCGCGGTGACGCGGTCAGCCGGCCTGCGCCTGCGGCGGGCCGGGCACCGGCCGGTCCGCGAACGACGCGACCGTCCGGTCCGCGTACGCGCTGACGTCGCCGGTCTCCATCGGGCCGTCCCAGGTGGTGGGCAGGGGCACCGAGGCGGCCGGGTTCACCCGGCGGACCACCTCGTCGAGCACCCGCTCGGCGTCACCGACCCAGAGGTGCTTCGCCCCCGGCACGCCCACCACCTCGGCCTGCGGCACCGCCGCGAACCGCTTCCGGGCCTCGTCCGGGCGCAGGTAGTCGTCGAACTCGGGCACCAGCGCCACCAGCGGCCGACCGGAGTTCGCCCAGCTCGTCAGGTCCTCGGGAGCGGAGTAGCGCAGCGGCGGCGAGAGCAGGATCGCGCCGGAGATGGCCGGGTCACAGCCGTACTTCAGGGCCAGATCGGTGCCGAACGACCAGCCGAGCAGCCAGATGTTCGGCAGCTCGTGGAACTCGGCGTACTCGATCGCGGCGGCAACGTCGTAGCGCTCGCCGACCGCGTTGTCGAAGGCGCCCTCGCTGGTCCCACGCATGCTGCTGGTGCCCCGGGTGTTCAACCGGAGCACCGCGAGGTCGGCCAGCGCGGGCAGCCGCCAGGCCGCCTTGCGGAAGACGTGGCTGTCCATCATCCCGCCGTGGGTGGGCAGCGGGTGCAGGCAGACCAGGGTGGCCACCGGCGCCCGGTCGACCGGGCGGGCCAGCTCGCCGACGAGCCGGAGCCCGTCTGCGGTGTGCAGCTCGATGTCCTCCCGGTGCCCGGGCAGGATGGACGACGCGCGGATCGGTGTGCTCACCGCTCAAGTCTGTCGCGAAGTCGCCGCTGCCGCCCGTCCGGGGACCGAACAGGGTGATCCAGATCGCTCAGCCGTAGCGCGGGGCGCTACGGCCGCGCTGGATCGCCGGGCCGCGCCGGTCGCGGGCCCGCCAGCAGCCGCTGTGCCAGTGCCGGCGGTCGGTCAGGTCACCCCGACCGTCCGCCGGCCAGGCGACCAGGTGGGCCACCCCGGGACGGATCTCCTGCTCACAGCCGGGGCAGCGGTACGTCTTGATCGACGCACCGCCGCTGATCCCGCGTACCTGCCACTCGCCGTCGCGCCACTGCTGGACCGACTCGACGCCCTGGCGGGCCCGGTCGGCGTCCAGGTGGGCGGCGTCGTCCCGGCGGGGACGGTTGCGACGAGGACTCACGTAGCCAAGGTTACGGTCACTGCCAGGTGGCCGGCTCGCCAAGGTCGTCGGCCACCCGGAGCCCCCGATCGGTGCCGGCGGTTGACACCGGTCAGCGGTGGGTGTGGTCCCGGAAGCCCCGGCCGGTCTTGCGGCCCAGGTAACCGGCGGTGACCAGGTGCTCCAGCAGCGGCGCGGGGGCGAAGCCGGGCTCGCGCAGCTCCAGGTAGAGCTCCCGCTGGATGGCCAGCGAGACGTCCAGGCCGACCACGTCCAGCAGCTCGAACGGGCCCATCGGGTAGCCGCAGCCGAGCTTCATCGCGTGGTCGATGTCGTCCGCGGTCGAGTAGCTCGCCTCCAGCATCTTCACCGCGTCGTTCAGGTAGGGGAAGAGCAGCGCGTTGACGATGAACCCGGAGCGGTCCCCGCAGACCACCGCGGTCTTGCCGAGCGCGGCGCAGACCGCGCGGGCGGTGGCGGTGGCCTCCGGCGAGGTACGGATGGTCCGCACCACCTCGACCAGCGGCATGATCGGGGCCGGGTTGAAGAAGTGCAGCCCGACCACGTCGGCCGGCCGCTGGGTGGCCATCGCCACGTCGATCACCGGCAGCGAGGAGGTGGTGGTGGCGAGCACGACACCCGGCTTGCAGATCTCGTCCAGGCTGACGAAGAGCGCCTTCTTCACGCTCAACTCCTCGACCACCGCCTCGACCACCAGGTCGACGTCGGCGAGGTGGTCGAGCGTCGCCGACCAGGTGATCCGGCCGAGCGCGGCGTCCCGGTCGTCCTCGCTGAGCTTGCCGCGCACCACACCCTTGTTGAGGGAGGTCTTCACCGCCTCACAGACCCGCCCGGACTTCTCCGCGCCCCGGGTCACCGAGACCACCTCGTAGCCGGCCTTGGCGAAGACCTCGATGATGCCGGTGGCCATCGTTCCGGAGCCGACCACACCCACCTTCCCGATGGCGCGGGCGCCGTCGGCGAGCGCGGCCCCGGTGGCGACCGGCGTCGCCTCGTCCGGCACGACCACCGGGGAGCCGGGCCGCTCGTAGGTGTAGAAGCCCCGGCCGGACTTACGGCCGAGCAGCCCGGCGGTGACCATCTGCTTGATCAGCGGCACCGGTGCGTGCCGGCGGTCCCGCCCGCCGCGCCGGTACATGGTGTCCAGGATCTCGTAGGCGGTGTCCAGGCCGATCAGGTCCATCAGCGCCAGCGGGCCCATCGGCAGGCCGCAGCCGAGCTTCATCGCGGCGTCGATGTCCTCCCGGCTGGCGTAGTGCGACTCGAACATGCCGACCGCGTGGTTGAGATAGCCGAAGAGCAGCGCGTTGGCGATGAAGCCGGCGCGGTCGTTGATGGTGACGTCGACCTTGCCGAGCCGGGCGCAGAGCGCCTCCACGTCGGCGACCACCTCGGCCGAGGTGACCACGGTCCGGACCACCTCGACCAGCTTCATCACCGGCGCCGGGTTGAAGAAGTGGATGCCGATGACCTGGTTGGGCCGGTGCGTGGCGACGGAGATCTCGGTGACGCTCAACGAGGAGGTGTTGGTGGCCAGGATCGCCTCGGGCTTGCAGACCCGGTCCAGCTCGGCGAAGACCCGCTGCTTCAGGTCGAGGTGCTCGGGCACCGCCTCGATCACCAGGTCGACCGAGTGCAGGGCGTCCAGCCCGACCGCGAAGTGCACCCGGCTGAGCAGCGCGTCGCGGTCCGCCGGGTCGAGTTTGCCCTTGGCGACCGCCCGGTCGGTGGAGCCGGTCAGGGTGACCCGGCCGCGCTCCACGGCCGGCTCGGAGATCTCCACGGCGACGACGTCGATGCCGTTGCGGGCGAAGACCTCGACGATGCCGGCACCCATGGTGCCCAGTCCCACCACACCGACGGTGTTGAACTCGCGCGCCACGACCGGCCTCCCCAAAGGCTCCGCACGGCCACATGAACGGCCGCTAAGGTTATGCGCGCGAGTCTGCCACGTGACGCTCGGTTGTCGAGACGCCGTGGCATATTTCACCCACTGCGCCCGCGCCCGACCACGCCACCCGGCCACGGCCGCTCCGGGGTCGGGCCGCCCGGCTTCGGGTGCGCTCGGGCGGCCCGGGTCCGGGGGCGGTCAGACGGCCGGGACGGCGGTCAGCGCCAGCAGCTCGGCCACGAACTCGGCGGGCCGCTCCAGGTGCGGGCTGTGCCCACAGCCCGGGAGCACCACCTCGCGGTACGCGCCACCGGCGGCCGCGTACCGGTCGAGCACCGCCCGGGTCTGGCCGATCATCGGCTGTGGCGGGCACTGGGCCTCGCCGGGCCAAGCGGGCAGCACGCCCAGCGAGCCGAGGTAGGCCAGGTCGAAGAGCGAGGTGTCCGAGACGATCACGTCAGAGTCGCCGCGTACCCAGGTGACCGGCGGCTTCCCGGCGACCTCGACCAGCTCGTCGGCGACCCGGAAGTACGTCGGCGCGAGAGCGTTGAGCACCCCGCGCTCACCGGGCGCGGTGCCCGGCCAGTTCGCCGAGGCGACCGCGGTGCCGGGGTAGTTGTCGTCCCCGGTCGCCGTGGACAGCACGGTGTCCAGCAGCAACTCCTCGTCCGCACCGAGCGAGGCCGGGTCCGCGACGTAGGTGGCCCGCAGCACGTTGCGGGGGCTGGCCTGGGCGTCGTCGCCGCGGTCCTGGGCGGCCAGCCGGGCGACGAAGTCGGGGTTCGCGGTGCCCG
Source organism: Micromonospora sp. NPDC093243 (assembly GCF_044753725.1). NCBI lineage: Bacteria > Bacillati > Actinomycetota > Actinomycetes > Micromonosporales > Micromonosporaceae > Micromonospora > Micromonospora sp. NPDC093243. The sequence continues at coordinate 175,005 of NZ_JBIVNT010000004.1, forward strand.
CCCCGGTACCGGCGAAGTCCGGCGTGGTCGGGGTGCCGGCCACGTCGCGGGTGCCGCCGAAACCGTACGGGGAGACCGGAGCGGCGAGCAGCAGCCCGGCCACCCGGTGCGGGTGGTCGACGAGCAGCTGCATCGCCACCCCACCGCCGAGTGAGTGCCCGACCACCACCGGGCGGGCGCCGGCGGCGAAGAGGCCCGGTTCGTCGAGCAGGGCGGCGACGTCGTCGGCGAAGTCGCGCAGGCCCCGGGTGGCGTCCACCGGGGCGGTCTGCGTGTCGCCGTAGCCGCGCAGGTCGGGAGCGACCACCCGGAGCGTGTGCGGCAGCCGCCGTACCAGCGGCTCCCAGAAGGCGGCCGACGAGCAGTTGCCGTGCACCAGCAGCACCGGCACGCCGTCCGGCGGCCCGGCCACCCGTACCGCCTGGGTGATGCCGTTCGCCGTGACGATCCGCTGCTCGGTCTCCATCGGGCGCATGCTGCCAGCTCGCCGCAGGCCGGTCCATGTGGCTCGTCCCCACCTTGCGGCGGCCCCTGGTGTGGCGGCCGGCCGGGTCGGTGCCCAGCTCAGCGCAGCCTGGTCGGCGGCGTCGCCAGCGGCAGCGGCAACGTGGGCCGGTGGTCCCGGCGGGGCGGGCCGAAGCTGATCCCGACCGGGTCGGTACGCGCCACACCCGGGTCGAAGAAGCGCAGCTCGGTGCGGCCGAGGCGGATCACGTCGCCGTCGGCGAGCCGGGTTACCTCGTTGATCCGCTGGTCGTTCAGCCAGGTGCCGTTGGTCGAGTCGAGGTCGCGCAGTGAGGCGCCGTCGGGCGCCAGCCAGACCTCGGCGTGCCGCCGGCTCAGATGCGGGTCGTGGACGACCACGTCGACCGTCGGGGCCCGGCCGATCACCTGTGGATGGAGGCCCAGCCGGAAGCTCGCCCCGCGCATCGGGCCGCCGGCGACCGTCAGCAACGGCAACAGTTCGGAACGCTCCTCCATGGACCCCTCAGCCCTCCACCCGGCACCGTCACTCCGCGCGTCAGCCTGCCATCAGACGGTAGTCGCCATCCACCGCCGCGCGGCCACCTCCGCGTCGCCGGCCGGACACCTTCCGTTCCCCGATTCGGGCGGCCGGGCTGGTCACCTCCATCCTGTCGCCGCGGTGGCCCAGCGCCTGTCGGACGCGCCGCGGGATGCCACATTTCGGCCGTTCGTCTCCCTACCAGCGAGTAATCTTCGGGTCTAGACTTCCGCCATGACGGCTGTGCATGTCCCGGGCGCCCCGGTCATCTCCGACGGCACGCTGGTCTCCACCAGCCCGGCCACCGGCGCCGAGGCCGGGCGGTTCCCGGTCGCCACCGCCGCGGAGGTGGCGGCGACGGTCGAGCGGGCCCGCGTCGCCGGCCAGTGGTGGGCCGGGCTCGGCTTCGCCGGCCGCCGGACGCGGCTGCTGCGCTGGCGGGCCCTGCTCGCCCAGCGGATCGAGCAGCTCGCCGAGCTGGTGCACGTCGAGGGTGGCAAGCCGGTCGCCGACGCCATCGTCGAGATAGTCACCGCGATCGAGCACATCGACTGGGCCGCCCGCAACGCCCGCCGGGTGCTCGGCCCGCGTCGGGTCCGCTCCCGGCTGATCCTCGCCGAGTTCTCCGGCCACCTGGAATACCAGCCGCACGGTGTGGTCGGAGTGATCGGCCCGTGGAACTATCCGGTCTTCACCCCGATCGGCTCCACCGCCTACGCGCTGGCGGCCGGCAACGCGGTGGTCTTCAAACCCAGCGAGTACACGCCCGCCGTCGGCCAGTGGCTGGTGGACAGCTTTGCCGAGGTGGTGCCGGAGCAGCCGGTCCTCGTCGCGGTGCACGGTCTCGGCGACGTCGGGGCGGCGCTCTGTCGCTCCGGGGTCGGCAAGGTGGCCTTCACCGGCTCCACGGCCACCGCGAAGAAGGTGATGGCCGCCTGCGCCGAGTCGCTGACGCCGGTGCTGCTCGAGGCGGGCGGCAAGGACGCCATGATCGTCGACGCGGACGCCGACCTGGACGCCGCCGCCGAGGCCTGCGTCTGGGGCGGGTTGACCAACGCCGGGCAGACCTGCATCGGCATCGAGCGGGTCTACGCGGTCGAGCCGGTCTTCGACGCCTTCGTCGAGAAGGTGGTCGCCCGCGCCGGCCGGCTGACCGTCGGCCCGGACGGCGCCGACCTCGGCCCGATCACGATGCCCGACCAGCTCGCCGTGATCCGCCGGCACATCGACGACGCGCTGGCCCGGGGCGGGCGGGCGGTGCTGGGCGGCGCGGACGCGGTGCAGCCGCCCTACGTACGGCCGACGGTGCTCGTCGACGTTCCGGAGGATTCGGCTGCGGTCCGGGAGGAGACGTTCGGCCCGACGCTGACCATCAACCGGGTCCGCGACGCCGACGAGGCCGTCGCCAAGGCCAACGCCCTGCCGTACGGCCTGGGCGGCTCGGTCTTCGGCCGGCGGCAGGCGGTGGCGATCGCCCGGCGGCTGCGCTCGGGGATGGCCTCGGTCAACTCGACCCTCACCTTCGCCGGAATGTCCACGCTGCCGTTCGGCGGGGTGGGCGACTCGGGCTTCGGCCGGATCCACGGCGAGGACGGGCTGCGCGAGTTCGGCCGGGCCAAGGCGATCACCCGGCGGCGGGCCCGTTCGCTGCTGCCCTCGATGACCTTCGAACGCACCCCGGCCGACGTGGCCCGACTCGTCAAGGCAATCAAGGTGATGTACGGCAGGTGAGCGCCGGACCGCCGATCAGAACAGCGTCAGCTCGTCGCGCTCGATGCCGCGCAGCTTGTCGTAGTCGACGACCACGCAGCGGATCCCCCGGTCGGTGGCGAGCACCCGCGCCTGGGGCTTGATCTCCTGCGCGGCGAAGACCCCGGTGACCGGGGCCAGCAGCGGATCACGGTTCATCAGTTCGAGGTAGCGGGTGAGCTGCTCCACCCCGTCGATCTCGCCGCGCCGCTTCACCTCGACGGCGACCGCCCGGGAGTCGGCGTCCCGGCAGAGCAGGTCCACCGGGCCGATCGCGGTCATGTACTCCCGACGGACCAGCGTGAACCCCTCGCCCAGCGTGCCCGGGTTGGCGGCCAGCAACTCCTGGAGGTGCGCCTCCACGCCGTCCTTGCGCAGCCCCGGGTCGATGCCCAGCTCGTACGAGGTGTCCTGGAAGATCTCCTCAAGGGTGATCCGCAGCTCCTCGCCGGCCTTGTTGACCACCCGCCACACTCCCGGCGCCTCTTCCAGCCGGCAGGGCGGACTCATCCAGTTGAGCGGCTTGTACGCACGGTCGTCGGCGTGAATGGAGACCGACCCGTCGGCCTTCACCATGAGCAACCGGGTCGCCGGCGGCAGGTGCGCCGAGAGTCGTCCGACATAGTCCACCGAGCACTTCGCAATGACCAACCGCACCCGACGAGGGTAGCGGAGGGGCCGGCGATCGCCACCGAGCGGCACTGGCGCGCCGATGGGATGCTGAGACCGTGCTCGAACTCCTCACCGGAACCGGCCTCGCCGCCTCGGCGGGACTGAACGCCTACATCCCGCTGCTCATCATGGGTCTGCTCGCCCGGTACACCGATCTGGTCGACCTGCCGGGCGGCTGGTCCTGGCTCGGGAACGGCTGGGTCATCGCCATCCTGGCGGTGCTGCTCGCCGTCGAGGTGGTCGCCGACAAGGTGCCGGTGGTCGACCACGTCAACGACGTGGTGCAGACCGTGGTCCGGCCGACCGCGGGAGGCCTGGCCTTCGGCGCGGGCTCGACCGCGGAGACGGTCACGGTGAGCGACCCGGGCAGCTTCTTCTCCTCGCACCAGTGGGTGCCGGTGGCGACCGGCGTGCTCATCGCCTTCGGCGTGCACCTGCTCAAGTCGGCAGCCCGGCCGGTCATCAACGCGACCACCGCCGGGGTCGGCGCCCCGGTGGCCAGCACCGCCGAGGACGCGACCAGCGCGCTGATGTCGGTCGTCGCGATCCTGCTGCCGGTGCTGGTGCTGCTCTTCCTGGCCGGACTGGTGGTCTTCGTCTTCTGGTTCCGGCGCCGCCGCGCCGACCGTCGCCGGGAACGGCAGGCGGCCCGGGCTGCCGGCTTCCGCGTCTGACTCTGACGGCCGCCGCGACTCCGGCGCTCGGTCGGCCGCGACACGCGGAGACGCCGCTGGCCGGCACCCGTCTCCGGGTGCCGGCCAGCGGTCAGATCGTGCTGTGTCAGCTGTTCCAGTACTGGGCGACCAGGTCAGCGGCCTGCTGCTCCCACTGGGCGTAGGCGTCCGGGTAAGCCGACACCTGCACCGTCTGCGCGGCCTCGGTCAGCGGCATGTCCTGCCACCCGTCGACCTGCTTCAGACCCTTCTGGAACGCCATCGTCGAGTAGACGGGATCCGTGATCTGCTCCGGCGTACCCCAACCACTGGACGGGCGCTGCTGGAACAGACCCAGCGAGTCATGGTCGTTCATGTCGCCGAGGTGGCCCAGGTTCTCCAGCTTCGACTCCTGCAGGCTCGTGGCGATCGAGATGACCGCGGCCCGCTCGTCCAGACCCGACTTCTTCGTCGCCGCGATGATCGCCTTGACATTCGCGACCTGCTCGTCGTTCAGGTCGATACGCGACTGCTCGCCCTGCACGCCGTGCGGGATCAGCTTGCCGGTGTCCACACCCGGCTTGTCGACCTGCAACACCGCAACAGGCTTGCCGTCGACCGGCTGCGCGTTGTGCGCCGCGATCGGACCACCGATCACACCACCGGCGAACGCCAGACCAGCAAGACCGATAACACTCTTACGCATGATCGTGTTCATCAGGAAAGCTCCAATTCGGGGGTAGACACCCACAGCCGATAGGGGTCGGCGACGTGCGCGCGGGTGTAAAGCACCTCGACAGGGCGCTCTTGAATCAGGGGGGAAAGTCTTCAAGGCCGGGCCACACGTCAGGGGCTCATCAGCCAGGGGGGCTCCGGCGCCTCGCGGTGCCGGGTCCAGATGTAACGACCGGCGGCCCGCCATCATTCCGGGGGGGCCGGGCCCGCCGGCCGGGACCAGATGTAACGACCCCGCGCCCGCCATCATTCCGGGGGCCACGCCCTCGCCGCCGACCGGCTGACGGGGCTGCTACCTCGGCCGTCGCGGATATTCAACGACGCCCGGCCACCCATCATTCCGGCCCCCGGATGCCCCCGGTCACACCGCAGACGGGCGCAATCCGCCCAGGCCACACCGGAGCGCACCGCAACCCGCCGTGCGGAACCGGACAGCCACCCCACATGTCGCCTGCGGATCTCGGCCAGAGCAGGCTTCCTCGATCGGCTCTGGTTCACGGAGGCCGGCGTATCCCGGCGGACCGGACACCCCGACATTCATCGAACCCGGGGCGGATCGGGGCCGGAGCGGACATCGGGGGCACCACGGGACGGGCGGCGCTGCGATCATCTCCCGGTGCCCGTGAAGAACATCCGCGTTCCGCTCACCGCGACGCTGGCCGCCCTGGCCGGCGTGGCGGCCCTGCTGACCGGCCCACTCCCCCGCCACGAGCCGGTGAACGCCAGCCTGGCCCGACTGCCCGGCGCCGACCGGGCCGAACACGGCGCACCCGGCCCGGGTGATCCGGCGGACATCCCGGACGCGACCGGTACAGCGGAGGCCGACGGCCGGGGTACGCCGGCGTCACCCGAGCCGGGCACCGCCTCGCCGCCGGCGGCCGGGGCGAGCTCCGTAGCGCCGCCCGGCGCGACCCGGCCCGGCACCCGGCCACCCGTGGTCGACCACGGGCCGCGTACCGGCAACAAGGTGGCACTCACCTTCGACGCGGACATGACCGACGCGATGCGGCGGCAACTGCGCAACGGCGCGGTGCGGTCGTACGCGAACCTGGCGATCATCGACCGGCTGGAGCGGGAGCAGGTGCCCGCGACGTTCTTTCTCACCGGCAAATGGGTCGAGCAGTACCCGCAGGTGACCCGGCGGCTGGCCGGCAACCCGCGCTTCGAGCTGGCCAACCACACCTACGGACACCTGGCCTTCACCCCGGACTGCTACCAACTGCCCCGGATCCGGGAGCGGGAGATGACCGCCGACGTGGCCCGGACGTTCGACGTGATCGCGCCGTACGGAGGCCGGCAGACCCGGTACTTCCGCTTCCCCGGCCTCTGCCACGACCGCGTCGCACTGACCGCCCTGGCACCGCTCGGCGTCACCGTGGTGGACGGCGATGTGGTGAGCGGCGACCCGTTCGCGACCTCGTGGCGGCCACTCGTCCGGGCGGTCCTGTCGCAGGCGCGTCCCGGTTCGGTGATCATCATGCACGTCACCGAGGCGAACGCGCCGATGACCGACGAGGCGCTGCCGCACATCCTGGCCGGCCTGGCCGAACGCGGGCTGCAACCGGCGCCGCTCTCCGAGGTGCTCGCCGACCCGCTGCGGTGACGGCGATCGGCTGGCCCCGCGGGGCGGGCGATCCGCAACCAGCCGGCCTGGCAAAAGCCTAAAATCTAGGCAAAAGCCCGAGGAGGCCGGCATGACCACAGCGATGCAGATGCCCCGCGTCGAGGAGTGTGTCGTCGCGGCGTGCGCGTACAACCAGACCGGCGACTGCCACGCCTTCGCCATCACCATCGGCAGCGCCGACCACGCGCACTGCCACACCTTCGTGGAGCTGCCGGTGCGCGCGGGTGTGGCCGACCTGATCGCTCAGGTCGGGGCCTGCCAGCGGGCCGACTGCCGGCACAACGCGCAGTTGGAGTGCCAGGCTCCGGCGATCCGGGTCGGCCCGGACAACGACCTCGCCGACTGCATGACCTACGACGAGCGCTGACCCCGGCCGCCGCAGACGGTCCCGGTCGGTTCAGGCCAGGCCGTTGGCCTCCCGGATCACCGTGACCAGCTCGTCGATGATGCCGGTGAGGGCGAAGTCCTTCGGGGTGAAGACCCGGGCCACGCCGGCGGCGCGGAGCTGGTCGGCGTCCCCGGCCGGGATGATGCCGCCGACCACCACCGGCAGGTCGCTCCGGCCGGCGGCGCGCAGCCCGTCCAGCACCGCCGGCACCGCCGCCAGGTGCGAACCGGAGAGCACGGAGAGCCCGACCAGGTCGACGTCCTCCTCGACGGCGGCCGCGACGATCTGCCCGGCGGTCAGCCGGATGCCCTGATAGACCACCTCGAAGCCGGCGTCCCGAGCCCGCACCGCGATCTGCTCGGCGCCGTTGGAGTGCCCGTCCAGGCCGGGCTTGCCGACCAGCAACCGCAGCCGGCCGCTGCCCAGCTCCCGGGCGGTGGCGGTGACCCGGTCCCGCACGTCGGCGAGCCCCGCGTCGGCGCCGGCGCCGGCACCCCCGGTCAGCCCGGTCGGCGCCCGGTACTCACCGAAGACCTGGCGGAGCGCACCCGCCCACTCGCCGGTGGTCACCCCGGCCCGTACACATTCCAGCGTCGCCGACATCAGGTTCGCGCTGGTCGCCGCGTCGGCGCGGAGCCGCGCCAGCGCCGCGTCGACCGCGGCGCCGTCCCGCTCGGCCCGCCACCGGCGTACGCCGGCCGAGGCGGCGGCCTCCACCGCCGGGTCCACCTGCTCGACCGCCTCCGCGCCGGCCGCGGTCAGCGGTGACTCCTCGGTCTCGGTGAACCGGTTGACCCCGACCACCACGTCCGAGCCGGCCTCCATCCGGCGCCGCCGGTCGGCCAGCGAGGCGACCAACGCGCTCTTCAGGTAGCCGGTCTCCACCGCGGCGACCACGCCACCCATCTCCAGCACCGCGTCCAGCTCGGTCCGGGCCCCGGTGACGATCTCGTCCACCAGGGCGGTCATCACGTGTGAGCCGGCGAAGAGGTCGGGGTATTCGAGCAGGTCCGACTCGTACGCGAGCACCTGCTGCATCCGCAGCGACCACTGCTGGTCCCAGGGCCGGGGCAGGCCGAGCGCCTCGTTCCAGGCGGGCAGCTGCACCGCGCGGGCCCGGGCGTCACGGGAGAGGGTGACCCCGAGCATCTCCAGCACGATGCGCTGGATGTTGTTCTCCGGCTGGGCCTCGGTCAGCCCCAGCGAGTTGACCTGCACCCCGTAGCGGAACCGGCGCTGCTTGGACTCGGTCACGCCGTACCGGTCCCGGGTGATCTCGTCCCAGAGCGCGCCGAAGGCGCGCATCTTGGCGATCTCCTCGACGAAGCGCACCCCGGCGTTGACGAAGAACGAGATCCGCTGCACCACCTCGCCCATCCGCTCGGCGGGCACCTGGCCGGAGTCGCGGACCGTGTCGAGCACGGCGACCGCGGTGGCCAGCGCGAAGCCGACCTCCTGCACCGGGGTCGCGCCCGCCTCCTGCAGGTGGTACGAGCAGATGTTGACCGGGTTCCACCGCGGCATCTCGCGCAGCGTGTACGCGATGACGTCGGCGGTCAGCCGCAGCGACGCCGCCGGCGGGAAGATGTGTGTCCCCCGGGACAGGTACTCCTTGATGATGTCGTTCTGGGTCGTCCCGGCGAAGCGGGTCGGCTCGGCGCCCTGTTCCTGGCCGACCGTGGCATAGAGGGCGAGCAGCCACATCGCCGGCGCGTTGATGGTCATCGAGGTGTTCATCTCGCCGAGCGGGATGCCGTCGAAGAGGGCCCGCATGTCGCCGAGGTGGGCGACCGGCACACCGACCCGGCCCACCTCGCCGGCGGCCAGCTCGTGGTCCGGGTCGTACCCGGTCTGGGTGGGCAGATCGAAGGCGACCGACAGCCCGGTCTGCCCCTTGGCGAGATTGCGACGGAAGAGGGCGTTGGTCGCGGCGGCCGAGCTGTGCCCGGCGTAGGTGCGCATCACCCAGGGGCGGTCGCGCTCCGGCAGCCGCCCAGGGAGGGCCTTCTCGTCCATGGCCGGAGTCTAAGTTACCGTTCAGTCACCTGGGCTGTGGAAAACCACACAGGTCCATGGAGGGGACGTCCGGGCGCGAAGGGCGCGACATGGCGGCGACCACCACACCCCGCCCAGCCCACCGCCGTCGCCAGGCCGCACACTTGACCCATGGATGACGAGCTCGCGATCTCGGTGCGAGGGCTGCGCAAGGCGTACGGCGACAACGTCGCGGTGGCCGGCCTGGACCTCGACGTCCGTCGCGGTGAGGTGTTCGCCCTGCTCGGCCCGAACGGCGCGGGCAAGACCACCACGGTGGAGATCCTGGAGGGCTATCGCCGCCGGGACACCGGCGAGGTCACCGTGCTGGGCAGCGATCCGGCGGCGCCGGCTGCCGACTGGCGGTCCCGGGTGGGCATCGTGCTCCAGGGCACCGGCGAGTTCGACGAGCTGACCGTCGCCGAGGTGGTCCGGCACTTCGCCGGCTTCTATCCCGACGCCGACGACCCGGACAAGGTGATCGAACGCGTCGGGCTGGCGGCCAAGGCCCGGGCCCGTACGCACACCCTCTCCGGCGGGCAGAAGCGCCGCCTCGACGTGGCGCTGGGCATCGTCGGCCGACCCGAGCTGCTCTTCCTGGACGAGCCGACCACCGGCTTCGACCCGGAGGCGCGCCGGGAGTTCTGGGAGCTGATCCGCGATCTGGCCGCCGCCGGCACCACCATCGTGCTCACCACCCACTACCTGGACGAGGCGGAGGCGCTGGCCGACCGGGTCGGCGTGATCGCCGGTGGCCGGCTGGTCGAGGTGGCCGCGCCGGACCAGCTCGGCAACCGCCAGGAGGCGCTGGCGACCGTCTCCTGGCGTACCCCGGAGGGCGCGGTGCAGAGCGCGCAGAGCGCGACGCCGACGGCGCTGGTGGCGGAGCTGGCCGCGCGCCACGGCGGCGAGGTGCCCGGGCTGACCGTGACCCGGCCGACCCTGGAAGACATCTATCTCACGATGATCGGACACCGATGACCACCACCACGAAGCCGGCGGCTCCGGTCGCCGCCAGCCCGGGCCGGCGGCCCGGTCCGGTCGCTCTCGGGCTGCGGCAGGGCCGGCTGGAGATCACCCAGTTCCTGCGCAGCCGGGAGTCCGTCGTGTTCACGATGGGCTTCCCGGTCATCATGATCCTGATCTTCGCGGCGATCTTCAGCGACGAGATCGCCTCCGGGGTCAGCTACACGCAGTACTTCATCACCGGCATGATCGCCACCGGCCTGATGACGGTGAGCTTCCAGAACCTCGGCATCTGGATCCCGATCGAGCGGGACCGCGGGGTGTTGAAGCGCTACCGGGGCACGCCGATGCCGAAGTGGGTCTACTTCGCCGGCAAGGTGCTCATGGTGGTGGCGATCGGCGTCGCGGAGACGCTGCTGCTGCTCGCCGTCTCGGTGGCGTTCTTCGACCTGGACCTGCCGGGCAGCTCCGGGCGGTGGCTCACCTTCGGCTGGGTCTCCCTGCTCGGGGTGACGGCCTGCACGCTGTGCGGCATCGCCATCTCCTCGCTGGCCCGCACCGCGCGCAGCGGCTCCGCCGTGGTCACCCCGGTCGCGCTGGTGCTCCAGTTCATCTCCGGGGTGTTCTTCGTCTTCACCGAGCTGCCGAGCTGGATGCAGCAGGTGGCCGCGCTCTTCCCGCTCAAGTGGATGTGCCAGGGGCTGCGCTCGGTCTTCCTGCCGGAGAGCTTCGGCGGCCAGGAGCCCGGCGGCTCGTTCGAGCTGGGCCGCGTCGCCCTGGTCCTCGGCGCCTGGTGCGTGATCGGCCTGGTGCTCTGCCTGACCACCTTCCGCTGGACCACCAAGCGGGACGGCTGAACCACCCCAGCGGGCCGGGCGACCCCGTTCACCCGCCGGCGGCGAGCGCGGCACCGAGCGGCGTACGCCAGTAGAGCACCTCGCGCCCGGACCGCCGTTTGCTGACGGCGCCCGCGTCGAGCAGCACCCGCAGGTGGTCACTCACCGTCCCGAGGGACAGCCCGGTCACCACCACCAGCTGCGAGGTGCTCAGCGGCGCGTCCAGCCGGGCCAGGATGTTGGCCCGGTTCGCGCCGATCAGCCGGGCGAGGCCGTCGGGCGCCGGTGAGGTGGGATCCACCAGGATTCCGCGCACCGGATAGACCATCCCGAACCGGGTGGGCAGGTCCCACACCACCCAGCCGCGGCGGCAGTGCGCCGGCAGAAAGACCAGCTGCTCGGCCTCGTCCAGCGACAGCGGCGGCTCCGGGTAGTCGTTGATCTGGAGCCGGCCGTCGCCCAGCCAGCGCATGTTGCGATTGAGATCGGCGATCACCCCCGCCCAGCCGCCCGTGCTCAACGCGCTGGTGCGGGCGACGATGTCCGCCCGCAACCGGCGTTCCCGCTCCGGCCACTCCGGCTCGACGGTGTGCGTCCAGACCCAGTCGAGCAGTGCCACCACCTGACCGGTGAGGCCGTCCGCCAGCAACTCGGCGGCGAGCGGCTCCGGGCGGGTGGCCCGCAGGTCGGCCCGGATCTGCTCGTCGGGCAACCGGCCGACGGTCGCCAGCTCGGCCGGGAACGTCGGTTCCGACTGGGCGGGCGCGATGGTGAGGAAGTCGGCGACCCATCGTGAATTGAACGACGCGGACAGCAGCGCCCGGACCACCGGCCGGGCGGCCAGCAGCCGCTGGAACGCCTCGGCGTGCGGCCTTCCCCAGGCCCGCTGCCAGGGCGTACGCGGGTTGTACAGGGCGCGCAGCGCGGCGACCGTCTCGACCATCGGCGAGACCGTGAAGCGGCTGCGCGCGAGCAGATCCGACGGCACCTGCCAGACGCCCATGTTTCGCCTCCAGACGTAACTCTAGGAGACGCACCCGGCGCCCGGGACGATCGTCCCGTGAGGACGTACGCAGACCTGTTCGCCGCCCGCGAGTTCCGCAACCTGTTCCTGGCCAACTGCGCGGGGATCGCCGCGCACACCACATCGGCGCTGGCGCTCGGCGCGTTGACCTACGCGTCGACCGGCTCGGCGCTGCTCACCGCCCTGAGCATGTTCGGCGCGCCGCTGGCCGGCGTGCTCGGCAGCCTGACGTTGCTGTCGGCCGCGGACAGCCTGCCACCCCGCCGGGCACTGACCCTCACCGCGCTGCTGGTCGCCGCCGGGGCGGCGGTGCAGGCGATACCCGGGCTGCCGCTGTGGGCCCGCTTCGCGATCATCTTCGTCAGCGCGTACGTCGGCTCGATCACCGGTGGGGCCCGGTGGGCCCTGCTCACCGACATCGTCCCCGCCAACGCCTACGTACTGGCCCGGGCCACCATGAACACGAGCGTCGGGGTGATGCAGATCGCCGGGTTCGGGCTGGCCGGCGCCCTGCTCGTCTGGCTGAGCCCGTACCAGGTGTTCCTGCTCGCCGCGGCGCTACGGGCGGTGGCCGCCGCGGTGGGCTGGTTCGGGCTGGCCGAACGCCCGGTCCGGGTCACCGAGCGGACGACGATCAGGCGCACGCTCCGGGTGAACCGGGAACTGTGGGCACACCCGGGCCGCCGGTCGCTGCTGTTGAACCTCTGGGTGCCCAACGGTCTGATCGTCGGGTGCGAGGCGCTCTTCGTCCCGTACGCCGGCGACCGCGCCGGCTTCCTCTTCGCCGCCGCCGCCCTCGGCATGCTGACCGGGGACGTGGTGGTCGGGCGGTTCCTGACCGCGGCCCGCCGGGAGCGGTGGGTTCCCGCCCTGCGGTTGCTGCTCGCCGTCCCCTACCTGGTGTTCCTGCTGTCGCCGCCGCTACCGGTGGCCATGCTCGTCGCGCTGGTCGCCTCGGTCGGCTTCGCCGCCGGGCTGCCGCTGCAGGAGCGGCTGATCGCCCACTCGCCACCCGAGGCCCGAGGCCAGGTGCTCGGCCTGCACCAGAACGGCATGATGGCCGGGCAGGCGGTGTGCGCCGCGCTCGCCGGCACGGTCGCGGACCTGGTCCCGGTGTACTGGGCCGTCGCGCTGCTGGCCGGGGCGTCGCTGGCCGCCACCGTCGCGCTCACCTCCGGGCTGCGGCGGACCACCCCCGAACCGGTCCCGGCGGTACCGGCGCCGTCGGCCTGAGCACGGCGCCGGGCGCCGGCGACCACCCGCCCCCTGCGGGGCGAGCGCCGCCGGTGCCCGGCGTCGAGGTCGGCTCAGTACGTGTAGAAGCCCTTGCCGGTCTTGCGGCCGAGGTCGCCCGCGGTCGCCATCCGCTGGAGCAGCTCCGGCGGGAAGAACTTCTCGTCTGCCGTGTCGGTGTAGATGTTCTTCGCCGCGTGCAGCAGCACGTCGACCCCGGTCAGGTCGGTGGTGGCCAGCGGGCCCATGGCGTGGCCGAAGCCGAGCCGGCAGGCGGTGTCCAGGTCCTCGGCCGACACCACGCCGGACTCGACCAGCTTGACCGCCTCGACCACCAGCGCGGCGATCAGCCGGGTGGTGACGAACCCGGCGATGTCCCGGTTGACCACCACCACCGTCTTGCCGATCTCCTCGGCGAACGCCTTGGCGGTGGCCAGCGTGGCGTCGCTGGTCTTGTAGCCCCGAACCAGCTCGCAGAGCTGCATCATCGGCACCGGCGAGAAGAAGTGGGTGCCGACCACGGACTCGGGGCGCTCGGTCACCGCGGCGATCTGGGTCACCGGGATGGCCGACGTGTTGGTCGCGAGGATCGCGTCGGACTTGCAGATCTTGTCCAGCGCCCGGAACACCTCGTGCTTGATCTCCAACCGTTCGAAGACCGCCTCCACCACGATGTCCGCGTCGGCGGCGGCCTCCAGATCGGTGGTCGGGGTGATCCGGCCCAGCACCGCCTCGACCTCGGAAGCCTCGATCTTGCCCTTCTCGGCGAACTTCTCCAGCGACTTCCGGATGCCGGCGACGCCCCGGCCGGTGGCCGTGTCGTCCAGGTCCCGCAGCGTCACCTGCCAGCCCGCCTGCGCCGCCACCTGGGCGATCCCGGAGCCCATCAGCCCCGCCCCGACGACTGCGAGTCGACCCGCCATCTGCTTCTCCCTCGCCTGATTGAGTGTCTGCCAGCACCCTAGTCGGCGAGCCTGAACGACCGCTAAGCCGTCTCCGGGGTCAGATGGTCAGCTCGGGCTCCTCCGGGGCCGTGCCGCGCTCGACCTCCACGCCCAGTGCCCGCAGATCCGCGACGAAGTCCGGGTAGCCGCGGTCGACGTGGTGCACGTGCGAGACCTCGGTGACCCCGTCCGCGCAGAGGCCCGCGATGATCAGCCCCGCTCCGGCCCGGATGTCGGTGGCCCGCACCGGCGCCCCGGAGAGGCTGTCCCGGCCCCTTACCACCGCGTGGTGCCCGTCGGTCTTGATGTCGGCGCCGAGGCGCATCATCTCGTTGGCGAACATGAACCGGCCGTCGAAGATGTTCTCCGTGATCAGCGACGCGCCGTCGCTCACCGCGGCCAGCCCGATCGCCATCGGCAGCAGGTCGGTGGCGAAGCCGGGGAACGGCAGGGTCACCACGTCCACCGCGACCGGCCGCTCGTCCATCCGGATCCGGAACGCGTCCCCCCGGGTCTCCACCAGCCCCCCGGCGGCGACCAGCTTGTCCAGCGCGACCTCCAGGAAGGCCGGGTCGGCCCCGGTCACCGTCACATCGCCCCGGGTCATCGCCGCGCCGAACGCCCAGGTGCCGGCGACGATCCGGTCCCCCACCGTGGCGTGCCGCACCGGCCGCAGCGCGGGCACCCCCTCGATGTGCAGGGTGGACGTGCCGGCGCCGGAGATCTGCGCGCCCATCTGCTGGAGCATCGTGCAGATGTCCACGATCTCCGGTTCCCGGGCCGCGTTGTCGATCACCGTGGCACCGCGCGCCAGCACCGCCGCCATCACCAGGTTCTCGGTGGCACCCACGCTCGGAAAGTCCAGCATGATCTCGGCGCCGTGCAGGCCGTGCGGCGCGGAGGCGATGACGAAGCCGTGCTCGCCGGAGATCTCGGCGCCCATCCGGGTCAGACCGGAGATGTGCATGTCCAGGCCGCGCGAGCCGATGGCGTCGCCGCCCGGGTGGGCCACTCGCACGTACCCCCGACGGGCCAGCAGCGGGCCGAGCACGCAGATCGAGGCCCGCAGCCGGCGGACCAGGTCGTAGTCGGCGTCCGCGCCCGGCTGCTCGGGCACGTCGATGGAGACCGACCGGGACCGGGCCACCCCACCCCGGGCCACCATCGGATCCACCGGATCGTCCGCGTCGAACCGGACGTCACAGCCGAGCCGGCGCAGTACCTCGCCCATGATCGCGATGTCGGTGATCCGCGGGACGTTGGTGATCACGCTGCGCCCGGGTGCGAGCAGCGCGGCCGCCATCAGCTTCAATGCCGAGTTCTTGGCCCCCACGACGTGCACCGTGCCGGCCAGCCGGGCGCCACCGGCGACCCGGATGACGTCGATGTCGTTGACCGCGGTATCACCGGCGTCACCGGGCCCGACCGTTGCCGGCCAGCCGGCGACGGCATCCGGCCGCGCCGGGATCGTCAGGTCCGGTATCCGTAGGCTGTGCGTCATGGCCGTCCACCTCACGCGCATCTACACGAAGGCCGGCGATGCCGGCATGACAAGGCTGAGCAACAACGAGCAGGTGCCGAAGACCGATCCACGGATCGCCGCGTACGCCGACGTCGACGAGTGCAACGCGGCGATCGGCGTCGCGCTCGCCCTGGGGCAGCTCGACGACGAGCTGCGGGTGGTGCTCGGGTCGATCCAGAACGACATGTTCGACGTGGGCGCCGACCTGTCCACCCCCGTCGAACCGGAGCCGAAGTATCCGCCGCTGCGCGTCACCGAGGAGTACGTCGAGCGCCTCGAGGGCTGGTGCGACGAGTACAACGCGCGCCTGAGCAAGCTCGACTCCTTCATCCTCCCCGGCGGCACCGCGGGTGCGGCACTGCTGCACGTGGCGCGGACCACCGCCCGGCGTGCCGAGCGTGCGGCATGGGCGCTGGTCAGCCACGACCCGGAGCGGACCAGCACTCTCCCGGCAAAGTATCTCAACCGACTCTCTGATCTGCTCTTTATCCTGGCAAGAACGGCAAATCCGGCCGGAGATGTGCTATGGGTTCCGGGCGGGACGCGCTGACGGTCGGCGCGCTGCACCACGTCGAGCTCTGGATCCCCGACCTGGCCGCCGCCACACACAGTTGGGGCTGGCTCCTCGGCGAGCTGGGCTGGACGCCCTTCCAGCAGTGGCCGGCCGGGCGCTCCTGGCGGCTCGGCCCGACGTACCTGGTGCTGGAGGAGTCGCCGGCGATGCGCGACGGGCGGCACGACCGGCACGCGCCCGGGCTCAACCACCTCGCCTTCCACGCCGGCCCGCCGGCCGCGGTGGACCGTCTGGTCGCGGAGGCGCCGGGGTACGGCTGGACGCTGCTCTTCCCGGACCGGCACCCGCACGCCGGCGGCCCGCAGACCTATGCCGGCTACCTCAGCGACGGTCAGGGCTACGAGGTGGAGCTGGTCGCCGGATGATCCCGGCACCAGCGTCCCCTCGGTGCGCAGTGCTCGTTGCCGTCAGGCGCACCCCGCCGGCTGCGCGCCGGACGGGCGGGCGGTTCGGCGGGGCCGGGCGACTCAGGCCGCCGGCCAGTCCTGGGAGGCCAGACGCGGCGAGACCGCCCCGGGTGGGGCGGCCTCGAGCCAGGAGAGGAAGCCGGTGACCGTGGATCGCGCCATGGCGATCTCCACCGGTGCGTGGTGACTGGTACAGCGGAGGATGACCCAGTCGGCCGGCATGGACAGCCGTTCCTGCCCCTCGGGCAACCGCCGTCGCTCGACCGCCAACCCCTTGCGGGAGAGCACCCGCTTGGGCCGCAGCGCGAAGCTGAACATCCGGTACCAGCGAAGCTCGTCGCCGGCGAACCGGCCGAAGCCGGGCGACCAGCCTCGGCCGTCGAGCATCGTGGAGACCCGGACGCTGAGCCGGATGATGCCACCGCTACGGGTGACCAGGGCTCGCCGGACGAAGAGGAACAGGATCGCGCCGAGAAGGACAGCGAAGCCGATTCCGATCCCTTCGACGATCTCCATCGACGGTGGGGCTCAGCGACTCTGCGCGGAGTCGACCGGGGTGGCGCTCTCGGCGAGGACGGTGACACCCTCGGCGCTCACCGAGAGGAAGCCACCGGCCACCTCGTAGGAGACCTGCTGACCGCCGGCGAGCTTGATCCGGACCTGGCCGGGCTCGGCGAGCTGGCCGAGCAGAGGCGCGTGCCCGGGCAGCACACCCAGCTCACCCTCGGTCGTCCGGGCAACCACCATCTCGGCGTCGCCGGACCAGACCTTCTCCTCGACGGCTACCAGCTCGACGTGAAGCTGCTGTGCCACGCTGTCTCCTTGCTGCGGCGGCGGATTGGGCAAAGTCTAGTCCGGCCGCCGCGGCGTCCCCAAGGCGGGTGGCGAGAGCTGGGCCACGACTCACTTGGTCTTGTTCTGGAACTCCGGGTGCTCCAGCAGGAACGGGTCGAGCTGCTCGTTGTGCAGGGCGGTGAAGAAGTCGTCCACGCCGGGCTGGAACTGCTCGCCCTTGTACTTCTTGCCCTCGAAGACCCCACCGCCGGGCAGCTTGATCATCTGGATGGTGTTGGGGCGGATGTTCTTCAGCGCGATGGCGAAGTCGACCACGCTGCTCCCCCGGCCGTTGAAGATCAGCGACTGGCCGGCGGCGCGCAGCACCCGGTCCAGCTTGATCGGGTTGGTCACCACGTCCGCGCTGAACGCCTGGCCGACCATCGCCTTGACGAACTGCTGCTGGTGGCGCTGCCGCCCGTAGTCGGCGTCCGGGACGCCGTTCTTCGGATAGCGCTGCCGGACGTAGTCCAGCGCCTGCCAGCCGGACAGGTGGCGGTTGCCCTTCTTGTACACCGCCTGCGGCCCGATGTAGCCCTCACCGTTCGGGTTGCCCTGGCGGTGCACGCCGCTCGGCTCGCGGTGCTCGGACTTCACGTCGCGCTCGATGTACATGTTGACGCCGCCCATCGCGTCGACGATCTTCTGGAAGCCGGTGAAGTTGATGATCGCGCCGGCGTCGAAGCGCTTGATGCCGGTGACCTCCTGCACCGTCATGGCCAGCAGCTCGAAGCCGCGGGCGGCGTCCGGGTTCTCCCCGGGCACCCGGCTGCCGTACGACATCGCGGCGTTCAGCTTGTCGGTGCCGCCGTTGAAGTCGGCCTTGCCGAACTTCGGGATCTCGACGCGGAGGTCCCGGGGCAGCGAGAAGAGGTAGGCCCGGTCCATCTCGGCGGGCACGTGCAGCACCATGATCGAGTCGGCCAGCGGCGGGGTCTCCGGATTGCGCGGGTCGATGCCGACCAGCAGGATGTTGAGCGGGCCCTTGATGTCGCTCTTGCGCTCCTGGGCGCCGGCGGCCTGGTCGCCGAAGAGGTCCGCCTTGCCGACCGCGCCCTCGTAGCGGGCCATCAGCACCTCGGTGCCGACCAGCACCGCGCCGCTGAGCACCATCAGCACGGTGCCGAAGACGGTGCAGATCCGGGCCCACCGCGGCACACCCCGCCAGATGGACTTCCTGCGGCCGCTCTTGCCGGCCTTACCCACGAGCATCTCCGATCGTCACGCCTATAAAGACGGCGCGCGTAGCCGAAACAGTTGCACGAATCAGCGCCCGATCCCGGCGAGCGCGCGTTGAACCGTACCGTGACGGCCACGCCGCTGCCGACCGCGACGAGTCGGGCAGCGGCGATGATAGGTCCCGAAGATGAACAAAAGGCCGCCCCGGCATTGCCGGGGCGGCCTTTTTCGGGGCTTGGTCAGCCCTTCATCAGCTCCTGCGCCTTGCGCTCCAGGTCCTCGAGACCGCCGCACATGAAGAACGCCTGCTCGGGGAAGTGGTCGTACTCACCCTCGCTGATCTTCCGGAACGCCTCGATGGTCTCCTTGATCGGGACCGTCGAACCCGGCACGCCGGTGAACTGCTCCGCCGCGTAGGTGTTCTGGGACAGGAAGCGCTCGATCCGGCGGGCCCGGCCGACCGTGACCTTGTCCTCCTCGGAGAGCTCCTCGATGCCGAGGATGGCGATGATGTCCTGCAGGTCCTTGTAGCGCTGCAGGATCCGCTTCACCTCGGTGGCCACCTGGAAGTGCTCGGCGCCGACGAACTCCGGGGCGAGGATCCGGGACGAGGACGCCAGCGGGTCCACGGCCGGGTAGATGCCCTTGTCGGAGATCGACCGCTCCAGGTTGGTGGTCGCGTCCAGGTGGGCGAACGTGGTGGCCGGGGCGGGGTCGGTGTAGTCGTCCGCCGGCACGTAGATCGCCTGCATCGAGGTGATGGCCTGGCCCCGGACGGAGGTGATCCGCTCCTGGAGCTCGCCCATCTCGTCGGCCAGGGTCGGCTGGTAACCCACCGCGCTCGGCATCCGGCCGAGCAGGGTGGAGACCTCCGAACCGGCCTGGGTGAAGCGGAAGATGTTGTCGATGAAGAGCAGCACCTCCTGCTTCTTCACGTCGCGGAAGTACTCGGCCATGGTCAGCGCCGAGAGCGCCACCCGCAGCCGGGTGCCCGGCGGCTCGTCCATCTGGCCGTAGACCAGCGCGGTCTTGTCGATGACGCCGGACTCGGTCATCTCGGCGATGAGGTCGTTGCCCTCGCGGGTGCGCTCACCCACGCCGGCGAAGACCGAGGTACCACCGAAGTTGCGGGCCACTCGGGTGATCATCTCCTGGATGAGCACCGTCTTGCCCACGCCCGCGCCGCCGAACAGGCCGATCTTGCCGCCCTTGACGTACGGGGCGAGCAGGTCGATCACCTTGATGCCGGTCTCCAGCATCTCGGTCTTCGGCTCCAGGTCCGCGAAGGCCGGGGCCTTGCGGTGGATACCCCAGTGGTCGTCCGGGGTGAGGGTCTCGCCCTCGGTGAGGTTGAGGACCTCGCCGATCGCGTTGAACACGTGACCCTTGACGGCGTCGCCCACCGGCACGGTGATCGGCGAGCCGGAGTCGCGCACCTCCGCGCCGCGGACCAGGCCGTCGGTCGGCTGCATCGAGATGGCGCGGACCATGTTGTCACCCAGGTGCTGGGCGACCTCCAGGGTCAGCGTCTTCTCACCGCCGGACAGGTTCACGTCGACGTTCAGGGCGTTGAACAGGGCCGGCATGGCGTCGCGCGGGAACTCGGCGTCGACGACCGGGCCGATGACCCGGACCACGCGACCCGTGGCCGTCTTGGTCTCTACTGGGGCAGTCATCACACTTCACTTCCCGACGCGGCAAGCGCGTTCGCGCCGCCGACGATCTCGCTGATCTCCTGGGTGATCCCGGCCTGGCGGGCCGTGTTCATCTCACGCGTGTACTTCTCGATCATCTCTTCGGCGTTGTCGGTGGCGCTCTTCATCGCCCGCCGCCGGGCCGCCGACTCGCTCGCCGCCGACTCGATCAACGCCGCGTAGATCCGCGTGTTGATGTACTTCGGCAGCAGCGCGTCGAGCAGCGCCTCCGCCTCCGGCTCGAACTCGTACGCCGGCAGCAGCCCCTCGGAGCGCGGCCGGTCCTCGACCTGCATCGGCCCGATGATCTTGGCAACCGGAGTCTGGGTCATCAGCGAGTGGAACTCGGTGTAGACGATGTGCAGCTCGTCGATCCCGAGCACCCCGTCCACCCCGCCGCCGCCGTCGACGTCGTCCGCACCGGCCGTGAACGCCTTGATCAGCGTCTCGCCCACGGTGCGGGCGTCGGCGAACGCCGGCTGCTCGCTGAACCCGGTCCAGCTCTCCTCGATCGGCCGCTCGCGGAACCGGTAGAACCCGACACCCTTGCGCCCGACGACGTAGAGCACCGGCTCCTTGCCGTCGGCCCGGAGCCGGGCGATCAGCGACTCGGCCGTCTTGATCGCGTTGGAGCTGTAGCCGCCGGCCAGCCCACGGTCGCTGGTGACCAGCAGGACGCCCGCCCGCCGCACCCGCTCGCGCGGGGTGAGCAGCGGGTGGTCGATCCGTGCGTTGGACGCCAGCGCCGTGAGCACACCGGTGATGGCCTGGGCGTACGGCAGGGACGCCTCCACCCGGGCCTGGGCCTTGGCGATCCGGCTCGTCGCCACGAGCTCCATCGCCTTGGTGATCTTCTTCATCGACTTCGCCGAGCGGATTCGTTGACGAAGAACGCGTACCTGGGCCGCCATGGGATCAGCTCTCGGCCGGGCGGTCGGTCGCGCCGTCGCGGAAGCGGGTCACCGTCTCGCGGGTCTCGTCACCCTCCAGCGGCGCGGCCGGCGCGTCGTTGACCCGACGCTCGTCCTCCTTGCCGAGGAAGACCTGCTTGAACTCGGTGATCGCCGCGTCCAGGGAGCCGATGATGTCGTCGCCCCACTGGTTGTCGGCGATCCCGGCCAGCACACCCTCGTGCTTGTGCCGCAGGTACTGGAGGAACTCCGACTCGAAGCGCCGGACCTCACCCACCGGGATGTCGTCCAGCTTGCCCTCGGTGCCGGCCCAGACCGAGACGACCTGCTCCTGCACCGGGTACGGCGAGTAGTTCGACTGCTTGAGCAGCTCGACCAGGCGGGAACCGCGGTCCAGCTGGGCCCGGGAGGCCTTGTCCAGGTCGGAGGCGAAGGCGGCGAACGCCTCCAGCTCGCGGTACTGGGCCAGGTTGAGCCGCAGCGAGCCGGCGACCTTCTTCATCGGCTTCACCTGCGCGGCGCCACCGACCCGGGAGACCGAGGTGCCGACGTTGATGGCCGGCCGGACGCCCTGGTTGAACAGGTCGGTCTCGAGGAAGATCTGGCCGTCGGTGATCGAGATGACGTTGGTCGGGATGAAGGCCGAGATGTCGCTGGCCTTCGTCTCGATGATCGGCAGACCGGTCATCGAGCCGCCACCCAGCTCGTCGGAGAGCTTCGCGCAGCGCTCCAGCAGGCGGGAGTGCAGGTAGAAGACGTCACCCGGGTACGCCTCACGGCCCGGCGGGCGACGCAGCAGCAGCGACACGGCGCGGTACGCCTCGGCCTGCTTGCTCAGGTCGTCGAAGACGATCAGGACGTGCTTGCCGCCGTACATCCAGTGCTGCCCGATGGACGAGCCGGTGTAGGGGGCGATGTACTTGAAGCCGGCCGGGTCCGACGCCGGGGAGGCCACGATGGTGGTGTACTCCATCGCGCCCGCCTCTTCCAGCTGGCCCTTGATCGAGGCGATCGTGGAGGCCTTCTGGCCGATGGCGACGTAGATGCAGCGGACCTGCTTCTTCGGGTCGCCGGAGCGCCAGTTCTCGCGCTGGTTGAGGATGGCGTCCAGGGCGACCGTGGTCTTGCCGGTCTTCCGGTCACCGATGATCAGCTGCCGCTGGCCCCGGCCGATCGGCGTCATCGCGTCGATCGCCTTGATGCCGGTCTGCAGCGGCTCGAACACCGACTGCCGGGCCATCACGTTCGGAGCCTGCAGCTCCAGCTCGCGGTAGCCCTCGTCGGCGATGTCGCCGAGGCCGTCGATCGGCTGGCCGAGCGCGTTGACCACGCGGCCGAGGAAGGCGTCGCCGACCGGCACGGAGAGCACCCGGTCGGTGCGCTTGACCCGCTGCCCCTCCTCCAGCTTGGCGGAGTCACCGAGAACGACGACACCGATCTCCCGGACGTCGAGGTTCAGCGCCACGCCGAGCGTGCCGTCCTCGAACTCCAGCAGCTCGTTGGTCTTGGTCGAAGGCAGGCCCTCGACGTGGGCGATGCCGTCGCCGGTGTCGGAGACGGTGCCGACCTCCTCGCGGGAGACGTCGGTCGAGTAGGACGAGACGTAGCGCTCCAGGGCGCTGCGGATCTCGTCCGTCGAGATGGTCAGCTCGGCCATCCTCTGCTTCCTTAAGTATCAGGGGCCCGGGATACCTAGTACCGACCGGTCCGAATGGCGTGTGTCATTCCGGGCGCTGCGCGGCGGAGCCGGTCAGCGCTTCGCGAGCGCGTTGCGGGTCTCGTTGAGGCGGCGCAGGATGGTGCCGTCGTACAGGTCGGAGCCGACCCGCACGCTCACGCCACCCAGGACGTCGGGGTTCACCGTCTGTCGAACGGATACCTCCCGACCGTATATTGCGGAGAGCCGAGCGCCCAGCCGCTGCTCCTCCTCGTCACTCAACGGGGCCGCCACGGTGACGTACGCCACCTGCCGGTCCCGCCGCTCGGCGGCGAGTTCGACCAGCCGGGTGAGCGCGCCCGCGAAGGAGCGCCCGCCGAAGCCGGTCAACGCGAACCCGACGAGATAGCTCGTGACGGGCCGGGCCTTGTCCGCGAGCAGCTGGTCGACGAGGGTCGCCCGCTGCTCGGCGGGGGCCATCGGGTCGGAGAGCACGCTGGACAGCTGCGGGGAGCTGGCGACGACCTGCCCGAAGCGGAACAGCTCGTCCTCGACCTCGCCGAGGTCGCCGGCGGAGTCGGCGCTGGCCAGCAGCGCCGCCACGCCCAGCCGCTCGGTGGCGTCGAGCAGCTCCGACGGCGTCGACCACCGGCCGGAGACCAGCGCGCCGAGCAGGTCGAGCGCGTCCGCGCCGACCTTGCCGCGGAGCATCCCGTCGAGCAGGCCGGACCGGTCCTCGCCGGAGCGGGCCGAGTCGGCGAGCGCCCGGCGCAGCCGCGGCTCCCGCCGCAGCAGGGCGGCGACGGAGAGGATGTCGTCGGCGGTGGTGGCCACCGCCGACGGCTCCGCGCCGCGGACGTACGCGTCGAGGCGCTCGGCCGCGATCTTGTACGACTCCCGGCTGGCGGCCTGCATCAGCGGGCCCCCGCGCTCTCGAGACCGCTCAGGAACCGGTCGACGGTGCCCTTGCGCCGCGCCTCGTCGGCGAGCGACTCACCGACGATCTTGCTGGCCAGGTCCACCGCGATGGTGCCGACCTCGGTGCGCAGCTCACGCACGATGGTGGCCCGCTCGGCGGCGAGCTGGTCCTTGCCCGCCGCGATGATCCGGTCGGACTCCTCCCGCGCCTTGGCGAGGATGTCCTGGCGGATGCCCTCGGCGTCGGCACGCGCGTCGTCCCGGATCTTGGCGGCGTCGGTACGCGCCTCAGCGAGCTGTGCGCGGTACTGCTCAAGCAGCTGGTTGGCCTCGGCCTGGGCGGCCTCGGCCCGCTTGATGCCACCCTCGATCGCGTCGACCCGCGCCTGGAACGTCTGCTCCATCCGGGGGAAGACGAACTTCATCAGCACGAAGCAGAGCACGATGAAGGCGATGCCACCGACCACGATCTCCTGCCAGAGCGGGATGATCGGGTTGTGGCTGGTCTCACCGCCTTCTGCGGCGATCAGGAACATGGAGACCTCCCGGTCTACTCAGACGGGATCAGGCGCCAGACCAGACGAAGCCGAACGCGACGCCCAGCAGGGCCAGCGCCTCGATGACGGCGAAGCCGATCCAGACGTACGGCAGGGTCATCCGGGACGACTCGGGCTGGCGGGCGGTCGACTGGATGTAGGCGGCGAAGACCAGGCCGACGCCGATGCCCGGGCCGATGGCCGCGAGGCCGTAGCCGATGGCGGCGGTGCTGCCCTCTACCGCGGCGAGAACGCTAGCGTCCATTGGTGTGGTTCCTCCTGGTTATCACGCGTGACTCTCACGCGGGACGACAACGGTTGGTGCGAGGTGGATCAGTGTTCGTCGGCGAGCGCGCCCTGCACGTAGCTGGCGGTCAGCACCGTGAAGACGTAGGCCTGCAGGACGATCACCAGGAACTCGAGGAAGGTGAGCGCCACGGTCATCACCCAGGAGAGCACCGAGATCGGCGCCAGCAGGGCGTTGGCGTTGAGCATCGCGAAGCCGCCGAGGGTGAACACCAGCAGGAGCATGTGGCCGGCGAACATGTTCGCGAAGAGACGGACGGCGAGCGAGAACGGCCGGACGAGGAACGTCGAGAACGCCTCGATCGGGACCAGGATCGGCAGGATGTACCACGGCGCCGGCGGGATCAGCGAGTTCTTGAAGAACTTGCCCGCACCGTGGTGCTTGATGCCGGCGTAGATGAAGAGCACGTAGCTGATCGCCGCGAGGAACGCCGGGAAGGCGATGTGCGAGTTCGGCGAGATCTGGAACAGCGGCACGATCGCGAAGAAGTTGGTCACCAGGATGAAGCAGAAGAGCGTGGTGAAGTACGGCGCGAATCGCACACCCGCGTGCCCGATCATGTCGACCGCGATGTTGTTCCGCACGAAGCCGTAGATCGACTCGGCGAACCACTGCTTCTTGGTCGGCACCAGCTGCGGCTTGCGGTAGCTGACCAGGAAGAACAGGATCAGGAGCCCGACCGCCAGCCACACCATGAACGTGATCTTGGTGAACCAGTAAGAGTTGTGCGCACCCCAGGGCAGGATGCTGGGCAGGTAGAAGTCCTCCACGCTGGGTGGGAATGTGACCTCGCCCTGTGCCAGGACGTTCGCCTGTCCGAACACCGCGTCCCTTCCTATTGAGGCGTGCCGAGCTTACGGATGACCAGGACGATTCCCCCGGCCATACCGAGCACGATGCCGATTCCGGTGGCGACACCACCGGTGTCGAGCCACCGGTCGACCAGCCAGCCAATGAAGCCCCAGACGAGCATCCCCGCGATCAGGTAGCTGAGCGCGGTCCAACCCTGGCCGGCACCGGACGGAACGTCGCCCGAGCCGCCAGTGTTGGGGGGTTTCTGGTCACCGGCCATGACGGGGCGAACGATATCAGTCGGGTGGACGAGGCTGTGCCTCACCCCCCGCACAACCTGGTTGTGTGGGACACGGGTGGGCGAAGTCTTCTCCGGGGCACGCTACTCCCCTTCCGGCAGCGAGAGAATGACCGATCGGGGACACATCGGAGGCGTGCCCGAAAGGTGGGACGGGCGGTGTCCGTCCAGCTGGCTCAGCCGCGGACCCGTCGAGCGTGGACCGTGGTCAGCCACCAGATGTGCACCCCGGTCCAGACCACCACGCCGGCGGCGATGCCCAGGCAGAGCGGGATCAGGCCGGGCCAGCCGGTCGCGGCCACCGCGACCATCACGGCGCCGAGCAGGGTGAACTTGGCGACGTAGAGGCCCAGGCCGAACGGCAGCACCAGCTGCGTGTCGCGGGCGTCGGCCCAGGCCAGCACCACGGTGGTGAGCGTGTAGCTGAGCGCGGTGACGGCCACCCCGACGGCGGCGCCGAGCGCCGCGTCGGCGGAGCCGACGACCCCACCGACCACCGCCGCGACCGCCGCCATGACCGCCGAGGCGATCAGCAGCACCGGCAGGTGACGCAGGCGCCAACCCCGGTCCTCGGCCGCCTCCGCCGCGCGGGCCCCCGGCTCAGCCACGGGGGTACGCCGGGAACGTCGCGACCAGGTCGGCCACCTCGGCGCCGACCCGGGCCAGCTCGTCGGCGCCACCGGGCGCCGCGGGGTCGGCCCGGACCGCTCGGGCGATCAGCGAGGCGATCTGGCGCATCTCCCCCTCGCGCATGCCCTGGGTGGTGACGCTCGGCGTGCCCACCCGGATGCCGGAGGCGACCATCGGTTTCTGCGGGTCGTACGGGATCGCGTTCTTGTTCAGGGTGATCGCGGCGGCGTCGCAGCGCGCCTCGGCGTCCGCCCCGGTCACCCCGGTCCCGGTCAGGTCGATCAGGGCCAGGTGGGTGTCGGTGCCGCCGGAGACCGGCCGCATCCCCTCGGCCGCCAGCCCGGCGGCGAGCGCCTGCGCGTTGCCGATCACCTGGGCGGCGTAGGACCGGAACTCGGGCTGGGCGACCTCGCGCAGGGCCACCGCCTTGGCCGCCACCGCGTGCATCAACGGCCCGCCCTGGGTGAACGGGAAGACCGCCTTGTCGATCCGCTGGGCCAGCGACTCGCGGCAGAGGATCATGCCGCCGCGCGGCCCGCGGAGCACCTTGTGGGTGGTGAAGCAGACCACGTCGGCGTACGGCACCGGCGACGGGATGGCCCCACCGGCGACCAGCCCGATGAAGTGCGCCGCGTCCACCATGAGGTACGCGTCGACCTCGTCGGCGATCTCCCGGAACCGGGCGAAGTCGATCAGTCGCGGATAGGCGGTCGCGCCACAGATGATCATCTTGGGCCGGTGCGCGCGGGCCAGGTCCCGGACCTCGTCGTAGTCGATCAGCTCGGTGTCCCGCCGGACCGTGTAGCCCACCGTGTCGAACCACTTGCCGGAGAAGTTCACCCGGCTGCCGTGGGTGAGGTGGCCGCCGTGCGGCAGCTCCATCGCCAGCACCGTGTCACCTGGCTGCACCAGGGCGGCGTACGCGGCCAGGTTGGCGCTCGCGCCGGAGTGCGGCTGGAGGTTGGCGTGCTCGGCGCCGAAGAGGTCCCGGGCCCGGGCGATGCCGATCTCCTCGGCCCGGTCCACCTCGGCGCACCCGCCGTAGTAGCGCCGGCCCGGATAGCCCTCGGCGTACTTGTTGGTCAGCGTCGAGCCGAGCGCGGCCAGCACCGCGGGCGAGGTGAGGTTCTCGCTGGCGATCAGCTGCAACCCGCCGCGCAGCCGGTCCAGCTCGCCGAGCACCACCCCGGCGATCTCCGGATCGGTCGCCCGGAGCTGGTCGAAATCCGGCCCCCAGAAGGTGCTCGTCACGGTGTCCACGACGAAGGAGTCTATGGGGCCGCAGACTGGGAACCATGAGATGCCTCGTCACCGGCGCGACGGGTTACATCGGCGGGCGGCTGACGCCCCGGCTGCTGGCCGACGGTCACCAGGTGCGCTGCCTGGCCCGACACGCCGGCCGGCTGCGGGATGTGCCCTGGGCCGCGGCGGTCGACATCGTCGAGGGTGACCTGCGTCGGCCGGAGACCCTGCCGGCCGCGTTCGCCGACGTCGGCGTGGCGTACTACCTGGTGCACTCGCTCGGCCAGGCCGGGTTCGAGTCGGCCGACCGGGAGGCGGCGGAGTCCTTCGCGGCCGCGGCCCGGGCCGCCGGCGTACGCCGGATCGTCTACCTCGGCGGACCGCAGCCGGCGGCGGACGACGAGCCTTCGGCGCACCTGCGCTCCCGGGCCGAGGTGGCGCGGATCCTGCTGGCGAGCGGGGTGCCGACCGCGGTGCTCCGGGCGGCGGTGATCATCGGGTCCGGCTCGGCCTTCGTTCGAGATGCTGCGCTACCTGACCGAGCGGCTGCCGGTCATGGTGACCCCGCGCTGGGTGAGCAACCGGATCCAACCGATCGCGGTACGCGACGTGCTGCGCTACCTGGTCGGCTGTGCCGGCCTGCCGCCCGAGGTCAACCGGGGGTTCGACATCGGCGGGCCGGACGTGCTCACCTTCCGCGACATGATGCAGCGCTACGCCCGGGTGGCCGGGCTGCCCCGACGGATCATCGTGCCGGTACGGCCGCTGACCCCGTCGCTCTCCTCGCACTGGGTCGGGCTGGTCACCCCGGTGCCGAACGCGATCGCCCGGCCGCTGGTGGAGAGCCTGATCCACGAGGCGGTCGCCACCGAGCACGACATCGCCGGCTACATCCCCGACCCGCCGGGCGGGCTGACCGGCTTCGACCAGGCGGTCGAGCTGGCCCTGACCATGGTGCGCGACGCCCAGGTGGAGACCCGCTGGTCGAACGCGAGCGGACCGGACGCGCCGGCCGAACCGCTGCCGAGCGACCCGGCGTGGTCGGGTGGCACCGCCTACACCGACCATCGGGAACGGGCGGTGGACGCGTCGCCGGAGGCGCTCTGGCGGGTCATCGAGGGGGTCGGCGGCGAGCACGGCTGGTACTCCTTCCCGCTGGCCTGGTCCGTCCGGGGCTGGCTGGACCGGCTGATCGGCGGGGTGGGGCTGCGCCGGGGCCGGCGCGACCCGCACCGGCTCCAGGTCGGCGAGGCCCTGGACTTCTGGCGGGTGGAGGAGATCGTCCCGGGCGAGCTGCTGCGGCTGCGCGCGGAGATGCGGCTGCCCGGCCGAGCCTGGCTGGAGATGCGGGCGCTGCCCGCCGACGGCGGGCGCAGCCGGTACCAGCAGCGCGCGGTGTTCCTGCCGCGCGGGCTGGCCGGGCACGCCTACTGGGGCGCGGTGGCCCCGTTCCACGCGGCGGTCTTCGGCGGCATGGCCCGCAACATCGCGCGCGGCGCGGAGCAGGAGTCGGGGGTCGTCAGTTCCCCGTCCGGGCGCCGGTGACCTGCAGGGCGGTCCGCTCGCTGGGCGGCACGAAGTCGCGTACCGGCTGATCCCGCAGTGCGAACGAGAGCACCTCGCCGACCGCCTGCACCAGCTGGTCCTGCACCGCCCGACCGACCGCGTCCCGCGGGTCGTCCGGGTTCGCGGCCAGCGAGGCGACCGCCAGCTGCGGGGTGAAGGCGACCACGGTCTCCGTCTCGTACCGCTCGGAGCTGCCCGTCTTGCCGGCCACCGGCCGGCCGAGCCGCTTGCGCAGCCCCTCCGCGGTGCCGCCCTCGCACCGGTGGTACATCGACTGGTCGCCGACCGGGCAGCGGGCCGCGTCGGCCGCCGCCCGGGCCACATCGGTGTCGAGCACCTGACGGCAGTCCGGCTGGGCGGCGTCCACCGGCCGGCCCGCCGCGTCGTTGATCGACACGACCGGGGACGGCGCGCACCAGGTCCCCTCCGCCGCCACCGTGGCGTACGCGGTGGCCAGGTCGAGCGGGGTGGTGGCGGAGACGCCGAGGGTGAACGGACCCCAGTTCTTCGCGCCGTACCGGGCCAGGCGGGCGTCGGCGTCGGACCGGAACACGATGCCGAGCCGCTCGGCCATCTCCACCACCCGGTCCGCGCCGACCCGCTCCGTGAGCCAGGCGAAGTAGGTGTTCACCGAGCGGCCGAAGGCGCTCCACATGCTCTGCCGCCCGTCCATCGACGCGGAGGAGTTCTCCGGGCACCAGCGGCCGTCGCAGCTCGCCGGCCCGGTCACCGGGTATTCGGTGAGCAGCCGGCCCGGCGCGTCGTACTCGGTCTGCAACGGCAGGCCGGATTCCAGCGCGGCCAGCATGGTGAAGAGCTTGAACGTCGACCCGCCCTGGTAGCCCTCGATCGTGCCGCCACCGGCGACCAGCTGGTTGACCGTGTTCGGGTGGTTCTTCTGCCCGGCCGGGTTGTCGGCCACGCTGTAGTTGCGGTTCACCGCCATGGCGAGCACCCGGCCGGTGCCGGGCTGGACCACCGCGGTCGGCGCCGCCCGCCGGTCGGTCACCGGGTAGACCCGCAGCACCTGCTCGACGGTGGCCCGCTGCACCGCCGGGTCCAGCGACGAGACGATCGTGAAGCCGCCGCGGCGCAGGGTGCGCTGCCGCTCGTCCGCCGTCGCGCCGAAGGCCGGCTGGGCCGCCCACCACCGGGTGAACCAGTCGCAGAAGTAGCCCCAGTCGTTGCGCTCCTCGGGCACGGCGGTGCAGTCGTTCGGGGTGGCGCTCGGGCGCAGGTTCAGCGGCTCGGTCTTGGCCACCGCCGCTTCCTCGGCCGGGACCTGGCCGGACTCCACCAGCCGGTCCAGCACGTACGCCCGCCGGCTCAGCGCCGCGTCGGCGTCGCCGTTGATCGGGTCGTCGGTGTGCGGCGAGCGCACCAGCCCGGCCAGCAGCGCCGCGTCGGCGAGGGTCAGCTCCTTGGGCGTCTTCGAGAGGTACCGCTTGCTCGCCGCCGCGATCCCGTACGCCCCGGCGCCGAAGTAGGCGATGTTCAGATACCGGGTGAGGATCTCCTCCTTGTCCAGCTCCCGCTCCAGGGCGAGCGCGTAGCGCATCTCCTGGACCTTGCGGGCGGTGGTCACCTCGGTGGCCGCCTCGCGCTGCTGCTCGGTGAGCCGGGGGTCGCTGCGCAGCACGTTGCGGACGTACTGCATGGTCAGCGTCGAGGCGCCCTGCCGGGTCTCGCCGTCGCGCTGGTTGACGGTGAACGCGCGCGCCACGCCGCGCAGGTCGACGCCGCTGTGCTCGTAGAAGCGGACGTCCTCGGCGGCCACGATCGCCTGGCGCATCACCGGCGCGACGTCGTGCAGCGGCACGTCCACCCGGTCCTCCTGGTAGAAGGAGGTGATCAGGGTGGTGCCGTCGTTGGCGTAGAGGTTGGAGCGCTGGGCGGTGGGCGGCGTCCGCAGCGTGTTCGGCAGCTCCGAGTAGGGCGTGGAGAGTGCGCTGAAGCCAATCCCGAACACCAGGGCGACCGGCAGGGCGGCCGCCGCCAGCACCACTCCTGCCAGTACGCCGGCGATCAGTACGGTCAGCACTTTGTCGAGATGGGCCCGGGTCATCAGCTCTCCCCGCAGGAGCCGGTCACGCTAGGACCCGTTCAGAATGACCCCGAACGCCCTGTTAGCCGCCGGTTTTCCGCAAACCCGGAGGAAATTCGCGAGGCGGACACTCAGGGCAGAAGGGCAGCCGCGAGCGGCTGCACCGTCTCCTCGATCTCGTCCGCCACCCGGCTGAAACACTGGTCGCCGCGACCCCACGGGTCGTCCAGATCGTCGGTGGACAGCACCGCCGAGCCCCGGCGGCCCGCGTGCGCCGCCGCCACCAGCGCCACGCCCCGGGTGTACACCGCCTCCGGGGTCGCCTCCCCCGGCGGCAGCCCGGCGGTGTCCACCGACCCCAGCAACCGGCCGAACTCGCCCAGCACGAAGGTGCGCTCAGCGGCGTCGGGACGCAGCGCCAGCACGTAGTCCTGCTGGTCGGCGGTGGCGGTGAGGACGAGGTCCGCAGCGTCGATGTGCTCCGAGCGGAGCTTGCGGGCGGCGAACCCGGCGACCTCACCGCCACGGGTGGTGACCTGCCGGGCCGCCGGCGGGTTCATCTCCTCGCCCGCGTGCCAGCCGCCGGTGCCGGCGCTGTGGCTGTGCAGCAGGTGGTCACCGTCGGCCGGGTCCAGGCCGCGCCGGGCCATCCGCTCGCGCACCGCGAGGGCGAGCAGCCGCTCGGCCATCGGCGACCGGCAGATGTTGCCCATGCAGACGTGCAGGACGGTGAACGGCGGCACTACGCCCCCTCGACGATGTCCGGCACCACGTCGCGAAGCTTCTCCAGGGGGATCGCGCCCTGACGCAGCAGCCGCGGCACCTCGCCGGTGAGGTCCACGATCGTGCTCGGCACCGGGTCCGGGCAGGGGCCCGCCTCCAGGTAGGCACGGACCGAGTAGCCGAGCTGGTCCCGCGCCTCCTCGGCGGTGACCGCGGCCGGCTGGCCGGTCTTGTTGGCCGAGGAGACGGCCATCGGGCCGGTCTCCCGCAGCACCTCCAGCGCCACCGGGTGCAGCGGCATCCGTACCGCCACCGTGCCGGTCTTGTCGCCGAGGTCCCACTGCAGGGTCGGCGAGTGCTCGACAACGATGGTCAGCGCGCCCGGCCAGAACGCCTCGACCAGGTCGCGGGCCGACCGGGGCAGCGAGAAGACCAGACCGTCGAGGGTGTGCCGGGAGCCGATCAGCACCGGTGGCGGCATCTGCCGGTCCCGGCCCTTCGCGTCGAGCAGCGCCTTGACGGCGTACGGGGTGAAAGCGTCCGCGCCGATGCCGTAGACCGTGTCAGTCGGCAGGACGACCAGTTCGCCGTTCTTGACCGCCTCGATGGCCGCGGCGATGCCGCGGTCGCGATCTGCGGGTGACCGGCAGTCGTAGAGCATCACGAGGAGCCAGTCTGCCACGCCGGGCCGAGGTCGGGGCGGCGGCCGTCCGACCGGCGGGACGCGGTGGTGAACCGGGGCCGTCCAGCCAGGTCCCGATGCGCGGTGACGGCGGTCAACCGGCCGTCCGCGACGAGCAGCGCCGGCACGTCCGCGCCGTGCGTGTCGTCGTGCTCGATGCCGAGCCACCCGCCGGGGCGCAGCAGCACCGCGGCACGGGCGGCCACCGGGCGGATCACCGCCAGCCCGTCCACGCCGCCGAAGACCGCCTCCCCCGGGTCGTGCCCGGCCACCTCGGGCGGGACGACCGTGTCGGCCGGCACGTACGGCGGGTTGCAGAGCAGCACGTCCACCCGGCCGACCAGGTCGTCCAGCAGGTCCGGCGCGGTGACGTCCGCCTCGACCACCTCGATCGCCCGGTCCCCCGCCGTGGCCCGGTCCGCCGCGTTGCGGCGCAGCCAGCGCAGCGCCGCCGGGGAGCGTTCCACCGCCACGACCCGCGCCCCGGGCAGCTCCTGGGCCACCGCGAGCGCGATCGCGCCGGAACCGCTGCACAGGTCGACCACCAGCGGCGCGTTCCCACCCGACCCGGCCCGCCGGGCCTGTTCGATCCCCCAACCGGCGAGCAGCTCGGTCTCCGGCCGGGGCACGAAGACGCCCGGCCCGACGGCCAGCTCCAGGTGCCGGAAGGCGGCCTCGCCGGTCAGGTGCTGCAACGGCTCCCGGTCGGCCCGCCGGGCGATCAGCGCGTCGAACGTGGCGAGCTGGTCGTCGTCGAACCCCTCGGCCAGCGCCAGCCGCCCGCGGGACACCCCCAGCACGTGCCCGGCCAGCAACTCGGCCTCGGCCCGGGCCGTCTCCACCCCGGCCGTGGCGAGGATCCGGGCCGCCCGGGCGACCGCGACCGAGGGCCGGACCCGTTTGGTCCCTTCGGGGGGGTGTTGCGGCAAGGTGGTCACGACATAATCATGAAGCGTCGCGGGTCGCGTCACGCGCGGGTGCGTCCAGGCGCACATCGACAGGAGGTCGCTGGTGGGTTGGCTCGACCGGGTCGATGACCAGGTTGACGCGCTGAGGCAGGCGCGGGCGTTGCAGGAGGCCAGCCGGTCCGCCGAGGCGTACGCGGTGCTGGAGAGGGTGCTCCGCGGCACCACCGACCCGCGCACCCGGGCCGACGCCCTCGTCCAGCGTCTCTCCGCTCTGATCAATCTCGGACGCACGGCGGAGTTCACCCGGGCCATCGAGGAAGCCTCGACGGCCGTGCGTGACCTCGCCGAGCCCTACCTGCACGGGCACCTCAACGCGCTGGCCGCGCTCGCCGCACACCACCAGGGCGCGCTCGACCGCTGCGTCACCCACCTGGTCAAGGCCGCCCGGGCGCTGGGCGCGGTGGAGGACCCGGACCGGGACACCGCCTGGGGTTGGCACGACCTGGCGATGGCCTACTCCTACCTCAGCTTCCACGGCTACGCGCTGGGCGCGATCGAACGCGCCCGCCAGCTCGGCCTGACCGCCGGGATCCCCGAGGAGACCTTCGCCGCGCCGGGCATCCGGCTGCGCAACGCCGTCGCGCTGGACCACAACGGCGACAGCGACGGCTGCCTGCGGGTGCTGCGCGACGTGGCGAGCGACCTCGGCCGGTTCCTCCGCGCCGGTCGGGCCGGCCAACTGCGCCCGAGCAGCCTCGCCGCGTACGGCTACGCCGCCGCCCGCCGCGCCGCCCTCGGCGACCGGATCGACTCCGGCACCGACGCCGACCCGGCCCGGCTGATCTCGCACGGCGGGGACAGCGCCCGGGCGCGGGACATGCGCGACCTCGGGCAGGTCTGCCTCGCCATCGCCGCCGGCCGGCCGATCGAGGCGGTCGCCCGGCTGGACACCGTCCACGTCGCCAACGAGACGCTGGGCGGGGCCGAGCCGGCCCGGCTGCGCAGCATCGCGCTGGCCCGGGCCGGCGATCACGCTGCGGCGCACCGCGCCGACCGGCTGGCCTTCCGGCTCGCCGCGCAACGCAACGACCGGCTGCGCGACGTCTACATCGACGGCATCGCGGCGCGGATCGACCACGAGGAGATGCGCCGGGAGGCCGCCCGCTACGAGGGTGAGGCGCTGACCGATCCGCTGACCGGGCTGCCCAACCGGCGCCGGCTGGAGCGCTACATCGCCGCGGTGGTGGCCCGGGGCGAACGCGTCGTGATCGGGGTCTGCGACCTGGACGGCTTCAAGGCGGTCAACACCCGGCACGGGCACCACTCCGGCGACCTGGTGCTCCAGCGCATCGCCGGCGTGATCAACAGGGTGATGCGCCGGGGCGACTTCGTGGCCCGCTACGGCGGCGACGAGTTCGTGGTGGTGCTGCCCGAGGCCGGAATGGCCGAGGCGGCCGAGGTAGCCAGGCGGATCGGCGCGGCGGTGGCCGGCGAGGACTGGGAGTCACTGGTCCCCGGCACCCCGGTCGGGGTCAGCGTCGGCTTCGCCGAGGTCGCCGGTGGCGGGCCGACGCTGCGCGACGCGCTGAGCACCGCCTTCGAGGTCGCCGATCGGGAGATGCTGAAGGCCAAGTCCCGCGCGAAGGCGTCCTGACGCCCCCGGCGGGCGAGGTCAGCGCCGGGCGAGTTCGCTGTCGCCGGCCAGGCGGGCGGCGCGGTCGGCCTCGCCGAGGGCGTCCAGCACCCCGTCCAGGTCACCGGCGAGCGCCAGATCGAGGTTGTACGCGGTGTAGCCGATCCGGTGGTCGGTGATCCGGTTCTGCGGGAAGTTGTAGGTGCGGATCCGCTCCGAGCGGTCCACCGTGCGCACCTGCGCCTTGCGCGCGTCCGAGGCGGCCGCGTCGGCCTGCTCCTGGGCCGCGGCCAGCAGCCGGGCCCGCAGGATCCGCATCGCCTGCTCGCGGTTCTGCAGCTGGGACTTCTCGTTCTGGCAGGAGACCACGATGCCGGTCGGCAGGTGGGTGATCCGCACCGCCGAGTCGGTGGTGTTCACCGACTGCCCACCGGGCCCGGACGAGCGGAACACGTCGATCCGCAGCTCGTTCGGGTCGATGGTGACGTCGACGTCCTCGGCCTCGGGCAGCACCAGGACACCGGCCGCGCTGGTGTGGATCCGGCCCTGCGACTCGGTGACCGGGACGCGCTGCACCCGGTGCACGCCGCCCTCCCACTTGAGCCGGGACCAGACCCCGTTGCCACCCTCCGGCACGCCCTTGGTCTTGATCGCCAGCGAGACGTCCTTGACCCCGCCGAGGTCGGAGTCCTGGGCGTCGATCACCTCGGTGAGCCAGCCCCGCCGCTCGGCGTAGCGGGTGTACATCCGCAGCAGGTCGCCGGCGAAGAGCGCCGACTCCTCGCCGCCCTCGCCCGCCTTGATCTCGACGATCACGTCCTTGGCGTCGTGCGGGTCACGCGGGATCAGCAGCTCGGCCAGGCGCTCCTCGAGCGCCGGCAGGGACGCCGCGATCGACTCGGCCTCGGCGGCGAAGGAGGGGTCCTCGGCGGCCAGTTCCCGGGCCGCGGCCAGGTCGGAGCGCGCCTGGGCCAGCTCACCGGCCGCCTTGTGCAGCGGGACCAGCTCGGCGTACCGGCGGCCGACCCGGCGCGCGGTGCCCTGGTCGGCGTGGATGGCCGGATCGGCCAGCCGCTTCTCCAGGTCCGCGTACTCGTCGAGGAGCTTGGCCAGACGCTCGCTGCTCATGCTGCGGATGCTCCTTCGACGGCGGGGACACCGGTGGACGCCCGACGGGCGGGTATACGGACGACGCCCGCGCCCGGCACAAGACCGGACGCGGGCGCCGAACGAGCAGTTACTTGGCCTTCTTGGCCTGAACCTTGGCGTACTTCTGCTGGAACTTCGCGACCCGACCGGCGGTGTCCAGCACGCGCTGCTTACCGGTGTAGAACGGGTGGCAGGCGCTGCAGGTCTCGACGCTGATCGCGCCGCCCTTGGCGGTGCTGCGGGTCGTGAAGGTGTTGCCGCAGGAGCAGCGGACCTCGGTGGTCACGTACTCCGGGTGGATGTTGGGCTTCATGTCGCCTCGGTCCTCTCGTTGGTGGTCGCCGGGTCGCCGCTGATCTCCCCG
Source organism: Micromonospora sp. NPDC093243 (assembly GCF_044753725.1). Lineage (NCBI taxonomy): Bacteria > Bacillati > Actinomycetota > Actinomycetes > Micromonosporales > Micromonosporaceae > Micromonospora > Micromonospora sp. NPDC093243. The sequence continues at coordinate 211,436 of NZ_JBIVNT010000004.1, forward strand.
CCGCAACTACGCGACGGACTCGGGCGTGAACCGGAACCGGTGGCCGATTGACCAGTGTGCCATGGGCGTCAGCCGGACCCGTAATCGGGCGGCACAGCAGGTCCAGCTCCGACAACGCCCGGCACCCGTCTTGCATTCCCGCCGCCCGACGGGGCATTCACCGCCCGTGGCGTGACCCCGCCGTACCCCGTACGGGGCACGCCTGCCGCCCGAGCCGGGCACGGTGCGTCGGAGGTGAGCGGATGCCACGCCTGATCGCGACCCGAGGCCTGCCCGCCTCGGGAAAGACCACCTTCGCCCGGACGCTCCAACCCTCCGTGGTCCGGGTCAACCGGGACGACCTGCGCCGGATGTTGCACGGCGAGCGGCTCTTCACCCAGTGGGCCGAGGCGCAGGTGACGACCGTCCAGCGAGCCCAGGTCGAGGCACTGCTACGGGCCCGGGCCGACGTCTGCGTCGACGACACCAACCTGCGCTCCCGGACGCTGCGGGACTGGGCCGACCTGGCCGCCCGCCACGGCGCCGAGTTCGAGGTGCACGACTTCACCGACGTGCCGCTGGAGGAGTGCCTGCGCCGCGACGCCGAGCGGCCGGCGGTCGACCGGGTCGGCGAGGCCGTCATCCGCCGGCTGCACGAGCGCTACCTGGCCGGACGGATCCTGCCGCTGCCCGTGCCGGAGGCCCGCCCCGGCCGGCCTGCCCAGGTGCACGAGCCGTCGGCCGGGGCGCCGGAGATCGTCCTGGTGGACATCGACGGCACCGTCGCGCTGAACGTCTCGCGCAGCCCGTACGACATGACCCGGGTCGGCGAGGACCAGCCGAACGAGGCGGTGATCGCCGCGGTCCGGGCGATGCACGCCGCCGGGTACGCGGTGGTCTTCTGCTCCGGCCGGGACGCGTCGGCCCGGGCCGACACCGAGGCCTGGCTGCGGCGGCACGTCCGGGTGCCGTATCTCGCGCTGCACCTGCGGGCGGTCGGCGACCGGCGCAAGGACTCGGTGGTCAAGCGGGAGATCTACGAGCGGGAGGTCCGCGGCCGCTACCGGGTGGTCGGGGTCTTCGACGACCGGATGCAGGTGGTGCGCATGTGGCGGGCGCTCGGACTCACCGTCTTCCAGGTCGCCGACGGCGACTTCTGACGGCGGCCGAGCCGGCGCCCACCGGCCGGCCGGTGGGAGGGGCCTCGGCCGAGGCCGGGGCCCCTCCCGGGCTCAGGCGGCCGGGGCGGCCGCCCGGGCGGCGGTGGTGACGGTGGCTTCGGCGCGGACGCCGTTCACGGTCACCGCCAGCACCAGCGACGCGCCGGGACGCAGCGCGGTCAGCGTCCCGGTGGCCGGGTCGAACCGGGCCACGTGCCACGGACGCAACCCGCTCGCCGACCCGATGTGCACCCCCGGCGAGGCCGACCAGTCGGCGCTCACCGGCGCGGCCACCGGGACGGTCCGCCCGCCCGGCTGGGTGATCGTGGCGGTGACCGAGGCCGGGGCGCCGACCCGTACAGCGGCCGGGGCCTCGATGGCGAGCTCGTCGGTGTGCGCGTGCATCTCGGCGTCCACCCAGCGCGGCCCCTCGGCCAGCGGGTCCCGCCGGGCCCGGTCGGCCTCGGCGGGGCTCACCGGGTCGACGCCGAACTCGGTCCAGCCGGTGAAGCCACCGCGGTCCGCCGGGGTGGACGGCGTCTTGCCGGAGTTCCCGTTGATCACGTAGGGCACCCCGTCGACCCGCTCGGCGTGGAAGGTGCCGACGTGCCCGCCGACGAAGAGCGCACCCTTGCCGGTGCGGTGCTGGAAGTCGGCCAGCCACTGCTCCAGCAACGCCGCCTCCTTGCGGTCGCCGAGCTGGCTGGCCTCGGCCGGGCTCGGGTCGCGCGGCGGGTGGTGGTGCAGCACGACGATCGAGCCGACCGCCGGGTCGTTGGCCGCCGCGTCCAGCGCCTGGCGCAGCATCCGCACCTGGTCGAACCCGCCGCCGCGCAGCGATCCGGTGGACGAGTTCAGCGTGACGAACCGGGTGCCCTTGTGGTCGAAGACCCGCGAGGTGTCCCCGAAGACGGCCTGGAAGTTGCTGATCGGCGCGCCCATGATCTCGTGGTTGCCCGGCACGTAGTACCAGGGCAGTTCGTCACCCAACTCCTCGTCCAGGATCCGTCGGGCCAGCGCGAAGTCCGCCGGGTACGCGGTGTCCACGAAGTCGCCGTTGATCACCAGGAAGTCCGGCTTCGCCGCCCTGACCTCACGCAACGTCCGGCGGGCCTGGGCGACCAGGTCGCTGTCCGGGTCGGCCGCCACGAACTGGGCGTCGGATAGCACCGCGAAGCGCCAGGGCGCACGGTCGACCGTACCGTCGCGGACCACCACCCGGTCGGTGGCCGACGGCTCGGCCGGCACGTCCACCGAGGGCGGCACCTTGGCCACCAGGTCGTCGATGACGATCTCGCTGGTGTACTGGGCGGCGGCGTTGGTCTCCGCGACGTAGAAGCGCCGGACCCGCACCGGGTACTGCACCCCGGCCGGGACGGCGAACTCGACGTACTTCCAGCCGGTCCAGGTTATGTAGGGCCCTCGCAGCACGTGCTGGGTGTCCTGCGCGTCGTGCAGGTGCAGGCTGGGCCACTCCCCCTTGCCGTTGCCGTGGATCCACATGCCGAACGCCTGTGGCTGCCCGGGCACCTCGATCCAGGCCGGCGGGTCGGCGTACGCGGCCCGGGTGCCGGTGGACTGGCTGAAGTCGTACGTCAGCTTCAGGCCGGTGCCGGTGTGCCCCGGCGCCGGCGCGACCGATCCGCTCGCCCGGGCCTGGCTGAACTTCCAGGCCGCCGCGTCGTCGAAGCTGGCCACCGGCTGGTCGGTCAGTCCGACGGTCACCGGCACCACCGTGCTGCGCCCGCCGGCCTCGACGGTGACCAGGCCGGCGCCGGAGTCCTTCAGCGCGGTCACGCTGAGCGCGCCGTCAGCGTTCGGGGCGATCCGCAGCAGGTCGTGGTCGTAGGTCAGGCGCAGGTCCGCGGGCTCGATCGGGGCGGTGTTCCCCTCGGCGTCGGCGCCGACCACGCCGAGGAGCCCGCTGCCGTCCCGCCCGGTGAGGCCGACGCGTTCCACTGTGGAGTCAATCCGGGCGAGCGGCCCGAGCACGGTGAGGTCGAGGTGTCCGGTGGCCTGGCCACGGCCGGCGGTGACCCGGGTCGACCCGGGCCGCAGGGCGCGGAACACGCCGTCGGCGCTCACCCGACCACCCGCCGCCGGTTCGGCTCGCCAGCTCGGCTTGCCGGCCGCCGGGCCGTACGTCTCGTCGTGACCGGCCGCGGTGAGCCGCCGGGTCAGCCCGGGGAAGACCCGGTCCGGCCGGCCACCACGGACCGGGGAGATCCCCGGCGCGGCGCTCGGATCGCTGGCCGTCTCCACCCAGTACCCCCTGAGCCGGCCGCTGCCCTGCGGCGCGTAGAGGGCGAGCCCGTTGGGCACGGCGCGTTCAGCGCCGTCCGAGGGGCTGTTCTCCACCTGGACCGCCGCGGCGCCCGGCTCCCGGGCGAGCAGCGTCGACGAGCCGCCGCCGTCGAGGTTCAGCGCATGGTGCGCGCCCAACTCGACCATCATCCGGCCCATCTCGGTCTGGGTCACGCCGCGGCTGTCGACCTGCCGGCCGTCCACCGTCAACATGATCATTTTTCGTCCGTCGGCGGTGAAGCCGACCGCCGTACGCGGGGCCAGCGACGCGTCCGCGATGCTCTGCACCACGCCGTCGCGGACCAGCACGTTGCCGCCGCCGATCGCGGCGTGCAGGTCGCTGCCGTCGGACGGCTTCGGCCGCCAGGTCACATCGACCGGATCACCGGGCCGCAGCCCGGCCAGCGCGTCGGCGCCGGCGTCCCGGCCGAGCAGGATGGTGGTGCCGGCGGCGATGGGTCCGCTACCGGCCGCCGGGTTCACACCGGCCACCCGGCCGCCGACCAGGGCGACCTCGGTGACCCGGGCCGCGCCGGCCACCGCGCGCTCCCGGGGGTACGTCCCCCAGAGCGCGGTGAACGCGCCGATGCCGTCGGTCTGGACCATGTTGTTGAACTGGGTGAGCGGGACCGGGCCGGTGGGCAGGGTGGCGGTGCCGTCGAAGTTGACCTCGATCACCCGGCCGACGCCCTCGGTGGTGACCGCGACCGCGTTGTGGTGACCGCTGACCGGCGACTGGATCAGTTCGCCGTCGCGGATACCGACGCCCTGCGCCGCGCCGGAGTTGTTGATGTCGAAGAAGTCGCCGTTGACCGCGGCGACCGCGCGGGTCCGGTCCACCGCGCCGCGCAGCGGCTCGGCCCGGCTCACCGCGCCCGAGTTGACGTAGTCGACGGTGACTCCGCCGGTGAGGTCGGCGGTCAGGGCGTCGGCGCGCAGCCACCCGTCCGCGTCGTACCGGTCGAACGAGGTGAGCCGGACGCCAGGGGCGACCGGCCGGCTGGTCTTCGCGGTCTCCAGGCCGTCGGCCGGCTCGACACCGACGGGAGCCGCGGTGCCCGGAGTCGGGACGAAGCTCGCGGTGGTGGGGCTCGCGGTGGTGGGGCTGGCGGCAGCGGGGCTCGCGGCGGCCGGGCCCGACGCCGGGGCGACCACGGTGAGCAGCGGCGTCAACAGCAGGACGCCGGCGAGGTGGGCGGATCGTCTGCGGGTACGCATGGACGACAGTCAACCGGAGGTTGAATAGAACTTTCAATACTTGCCGATCAACGCGAAGGAAAACTTCAGCCTCTCGGTCTGGCTCGCGTCTGCGGGCCGCCCTTGTCCCGCTGCCGGTCTCCGGTCCGACGCTGTCGAACTGCTCCAAATATGGACCACCGGCCCGGCGGCGACGGACGGCCGGCGGGGCGACGGCCAGGCGGCCCTAGCGCTGCGCGGCAACTCAAGGCCACGCGGGCGCCACTGCCGAAGCCATGGCGCCACCTGCACGTCACCTAGGGCCACGATGCCACGCGAGCCAAACCCGGCAGCCGCGGGCCGCGCGGCGCGGCCAGCGCGGCACGGCCAGACCAGCGCGGCACCGCCAGAGCACCGCGGCACGGCCAGATCAGCGCGGCACCGCCGGACCACCGCGGCGCAGCCAGAGCACCGCGGCACGGCCAGATCAGCCCGGCACGGCCAGACCAGCGCGGCACGGCCAGATCAGCCCGGCACGGCCAGACCAGCGCGGCACAGCCAGACCAGCCCGGCACAACCAGACCAGGCCACGGCCGGGCACGGCCGGACCAGCCCGACACAGCCGGGCACGGCCCGACCAGCCCGGCACCGCCTGGACACCGCGGCCGGCCGTGGTTCATATCTGGAGCAGGTCGACAGGCTCCCTAGCCCGGTGCGTCCAGGTCGGGGTCGAAGTGGACAACGAGCGGCCCGCTCAGGAACATCTCCGATCCACACACGGCCACAACCCGGCAGCCGAAGGCGCGCCCTCAGCCGCCGGGCGGCGCCGGGCGGCGGGCGCAGCGCGGCCGTCGTTGCGGTACGGCCGTTGTTCATATCTGGAGCAGGTCGACAGCGTGCCAGGAGCAACCGCGGCCACATGGCAGGTGCCGGGTCGGAGGTGGGGAGAACGACACGAGGGGCACGGCCGGACGGCCGTGCCCCTCGTCGGATCCTCAACCGGGGAGGGTTACTCCCCCGGCGTCGACTTCGCGATCTGCATCAGGAACTCGATGTTGGTGCGGGACTGCTTGAGCCGGTCGAGCAGCAGGTCCAGCGCCGCCTGCGAGTCCAGCGAGTGCAGGACCTTGCGGAGCTTGTGGATGATGGCCAGCTCCTCCGGCGCGAGCAGGACCTCTTCCTTACGCGTACCGGACGGATTGATGTCGATGGCCGGGAAGGTCCGCTTGTCGGCGATCTTCCGGTCCAGCTTCAGCTCCGCGTTGCCGGTGCCCTTGAACTCCTCGAAGATGACCGTGTCCGCCATGGACCCGGTCTCCACCAGCGCGGTGGCGAGGATGGTCAGCGACCCGCCGTTCTCGATGTTGCGGGCCGCGCCGAGGAAGCGCTTCGGCGGGTACAGCGCGGTGGAGTCGATACCACCCGACATGATCCGGCCGCTGGCCGGCGCCGCCAGGTTGTACGACCGACCGAGCCGGGTCACCGAGTCGAGCAGCACGACCACGTCGTGCCCCAGCTCGACCAGGCGCTTCGCCCGCTCGATCGCCAGCTCCGCCACCGTGGTGTGGTCCTGCGGCGGCCGGTCGAACGTGGCCGCGATGACCTCGCCCTTCACCGAACGCTGCATGTCGGTGACCTCTTCGGGCCGCTCGTCCACCAGCACCACCATCAGGTGGCACTCCGGGTTGTTGCGGGTGATCGCGTTCGCGATCGCCTGCAGCACCATCGTCTTACCGGCCTTCGGCGGCGACACGATGAGCGCCCGCTGGCCCTTGCCGATCGGCATGACCAGGTCGATCACCCGGGTGGTCAGGATGTGCGGCTCGGTCTCGAGCCGCAGCCGCTCCTGCGGGTAGAGCGGAGTGAGCTTGTAGAACTCGGGACGACGCTTCGCCTCGTCCGGCTCCATGCCGTTGATGGTGTCCAGGCGGACCAGCGGGTTGTACTTGTCCCGCCGCTGCTCGCTGCCACTGTCGCGGGCCGCCCGCACCGCACCGGTGATCGCGTCACCGCGGCGCAGGCCGTACTTCTTGATCTGGGACATCGACACGTAGACGTCGTTCGGGCCGGCCAGGTAGCCGGTGGTCCGGACGAAGGCGTAGTTGTCGAGCACGTCGATGATGCCGGCCACCGGGACGAGCACGTCGTCCTCGCCGACCTGCGGCTCACGGCCGCCACCCTCGCCGCCCTCGGGGCGCTCGCCCCGGCCACGGCGACGGTCCCGGAAGCGGCTGCGCCGGCCCCGCCGGCCGCCGCCCTCGCCGTCGTCGTCACCGTCGTTGTCCCGCTCCGCGCGCTGGCCCCGGTCACCCCGGTCGCCACGCTCGTTGCGGTCACCGCGATCGTTGCGGTCGTTGCGGTCGCCCCGGTCGTTGCGCTCGGCACGCTCGTTGCGGTCGCCACGCTCGGCACGCTCGTTGCGGTCGCCACGCTCGGCACGCTCGTTGCGGTCGCCACGCTCAGCACGGTCGCCACGCTCGGCACGGTCGCCACGCTCAGCACGGTCGCCACGCTCGGCACGATCGCCGCGCTCAGCACGCTCACCGCGCTCGGCAGCACGCTCACCGCGCTCGGCACGCTCACCGCGCTGCTCGGCACGTTCGTTGCGGTCGCGACCGCCGCGACCCTCGGTGCGCTCGCCGGTCTCGGCCTCTTCGGTGCGCGCCTCGGCGCTCCGCGCCTCAGCACCCCGACGCCGGCTCCGGCTGCGACCCTCGGTCTCGACCGCGGCCGGCTCGGCCGGCGCCTGGTCTGCGGTACGCCGCTCGGCCTCCGGCCGCTCGGCGGTCTCCCGGACCTCGGCGTGCACCTCTTCACGGGCGGGAGCGGCCGCAGCCGCGACTTCGGCCCGCGGACGAGGGGTCCCGGCGGCGGCGCCGCCCTGCCGCTCGGAGATGGCGCTGATCAGCTCGCCCTTGCGCATGCGAGCCGTGCCGGAGATGCCGAGCGACGCGGCCAGGCTCTGCAGCTCTGGCAGCAGCATCGCCGACAGACCGGTGCCGCTACGCCGACGACGGGCGGGAGCGGCGGTGGTGGCATCGCCAGCGACGTTGGAAACATCCGACGTCACGTCGGTGGTGTCGCTCAATGGATTCCTTCCCTCGATAGGCCGGGACTGCCCGGAGTCGACAAGCAGGTGGCCGGGCGGCCTCGGTGCACCCGCCTCGCATGAATGCGTCGCGGGAGTCTGTGACACAGCAGCCGGTGGTTTCCCGACTCACCACCATCGGTGAGCAGGTCTCGCCGTCTGCGGCGACCTGTGGAAACTGCGGTGCGGCGTGGGCCTTGGCAGGGGTGACGGGCTGACCGCCGAGAGCTTCGGGGGTGCGCCGACCCGCAGGAAGATCGCGTGCTTCGCGGCTGTGCTAAGTCTAGAGCGTAATCAACTCTTCCGACCTGCGGCAACAGGGTCCCGCTCGGCGTGTCCAAGTCTACCCCGGGCAACCCGGGCGCCGCTGACATCTATCGGTAACTGCCAGACCTGCCAGTCTGTTCCCGGGTCGAAGCCCTCGGGCAGGTCGTTGAGCGCCAGGACGGTCGGGCCAGCCCCGCTGACCACAGCGGCCACATCCGCCGCACGCAGCGCGCTGACCAGCGCAGCCGTCCCGGGCATCCCCGGTGCGCGATAGTCCTGGTGCAGCCGGTCGACGGTCGCCGGCAGCAGCAGCGTCGGGTCGGCGGTCAGCGCGTGCACGAGCAGCGCGGCCCGCCCCGCGGTCAACGCGGCGTCGCCGTGCGGCACGGTGGCCGGCAGCGCCGTCCGGGCGGCCGCGGTCAGCCCCCGCTCCGCGGGCACGAAGACGGTCGGGCGGACGCCCTCGGCGACCGGCCGGGAGACGGCCCGGGCACCGGTCGGCTCCGTCCACGCGAGCGTGAAGCCACCGAGCAGGCAGGGCGCCACGTTGTCGGGGTGGCCCTCCAACTCGCCGGCCAGCCGGAGCACGGCGGCGGTGTCCAGGCGGCGTTCGCCGTCGGTCACCAGCGCCCGGGCCAGCAGCACGCCGGCCACGATCGCCGCGGACGAGGAGCCCAGCCCACGGGCCTGCGGGATGCGGTTGACGCACTCCACGACCAGCCCCGCCGGCTCCGCGCCGAGCCGCGCGAAGGCGGCCCGCATGGCCCGGACCACCAGATGCCGATCGTCCGCGGGCAGCTCGCCCGCGCCCTGGCCGGTCACCGTCACCCGGACACCCGCCGGCGCCACTTCGGCGGCCACGTCGTCGTAGAGCCCGAGGGCGAGCCCCAGCGCGTCGAAACCCGGACCCAGGTTGGCGCTGGTGGCGGGAACGCGGACCCGGACCGGCCCGGCGGTGAAGTTCGTCGGCACGGGCTCATGCTAGGGCGCGGGACCGACGATCCGGGCCGCCGCCCGCACGCTGGGACCGCTACCGCGCCGCGCCCGGGGCCGGCTCGAGGACCGGGTCGGTGAGGGAGAGCCGGCGGGTGGCGATCCGCCAGCCGATCGCGTACACCAGGGTGACCAGGCCGCAGCCCGCCAGCACCACCCGCGCGTCCACCACGTCGACCACGGCCGCCACCGCGAGCTGACTGATCGAGATGGCCAGCGTCGCCAGCATCATGTCGGTGGCGAAGACCCGCCCGCGCAGCCGGTCCGGGACCTCGCCCTGCAGGGCGAAGTTCGACATCACCCAGTTGCTGCCGCCGGCGAAATGGGCGACGAAGACCAGCAGCAGCACGAGGGGGAACCAGGACACCACCGCGGTGCCGACATAGGCCAGCCCGTAGAGCGACATCGAGACGGCCAGCCCGGGCAGCAGCCAGCGCCGGTTGGTCAGCACCCGGCGGCTGAGGATCGGCCCGACCAGGGCGCCCGCACCGCGCACCGCGAAGAGCAGCCCGGTGCCGGCCGGCCCGGCCAGCAGCGGGAAGACCGTCAGCACGCCGTTGCCCAGCCCCACCGCCGACTTCACGGTGACCAGCGCCAGCACCCGCGGCCGGTGCCCGATGTAGCGCAGCGCCTCGACGATCGCCGGCCAGGCCCGCTGCGGCGGCAGGTCCTGATCCCGGGGCGCCTGCAGCGGCCGGCGGATGATCGCGGCCAGGCCCGCGGCGCAGGCCAGGCCCACCGCGGCGATCCAGAAGCAGGCGTACGGCCCGACCTGCTGGCTGAGCACGCCACCGAGCGAGGCGCCGACGACCGTCATGGTGCCCCAGGCGGAGCCGGCGATCGCGTTGCCGGCGGCCAGCTGGTCCGGCTCGAGCACGTTGGGCAGCGCGGCCTGGGCGGCGGGCGAGTACAGGCCCTTGGCCACCGCGACCACGCCGATCGCGGCGAGCGCCAGCCAGGCGGTGCCCGCGCTGCGTACGCCGAGCAGCAGCAGCACCCCGAGCAGGGCCCCGACGTTCGCCACCATCATGATCTTCCGCCGGTCGAACCGGTCGGCGATGGTGCCGGTGAACGGCAGCAGCAGCGCCACGATCCCGGTGTCGACGGCCAGCACCAGCGCGCCCCACACCCCGCTGCCGGTCAACTCCGGCAGCAGCACCAGCAGCGGCACCATGACGAACCAGTCGGCACCGAAGACCACCAGCTCGGCCAGGAAGAGGTTGCGAAAATCCCGGTTGCGGGTGAGGACCGACAGGGTGGACGCCACGGAGCAGGACCCTACCCGGCGGCCGGCGTCCCGCCGCGTGCCGTCGGTGATCCGACCGGTGGGCCGACCGGACATGGAACGCCCCCGGCGGGTCGGAACCCGCCGGGGGCGTACGCGATGGCCGCTACTCGGTCGGCGGCAGCGGCGAGGTGCGGCTCTTCGGCAGCCGGAGCACCTCGAACTGGTCCGTGCCGTCGACCAGCGCGGCGGACGGCGCGGGCCGCGCCGGCGTCGCCGGCTTCCCCGCCTCGTCGGCCGCCCGAGCGGGCGTCCCGGCGGCCACGGTGGCCGGCTCGGGCTCGCCCGTCGCGTCCGCCGGGCCTGCCGGCTCCGTCGACGCCGGCGCGGCGCCCGAGCGCCGCCGGCGCCGCTCGCGCAGCGACTCCTTGGTGTTCTCGACCATGGTGTAGAGCGTCGGCACCAGGATCAGGGTCAGCAGCGTGGAGCTGAGCAGACCACCGATCACCACGACCGCCAGCGGCTGCGAGATGAAGCCGCCCTCGCCGGTGAGCCCGAACGCCATCGGCAGCAGCGCGAAGATCGTCGCGACCGCGGTCATCAGGATCGGCCGCAGCCGGTGCCGGCCACCCTCGACCACCGCCTCCCGGACGCTCCGGCCCTGCGCGCGGTACTGGTTGATCAAATCCAGCAGCACGATCGCGTTTGTCACCACGATGCCGACCAGCATCAGCACGCCGATCAGCGCCGGAACGCCGAGCGGGGTGCCGGTGACCAGCAGCAGGCCGATCGCGCCGGTCGCCGCGAACGGGATGGAGATCAGCAGGATCAGCGCCTGGGTCAGGCTGCGGAAGGTGGCCACCATGATCAGGAAGACGATCGCGATCGCGACCAGCACCGCGAGGCCGAGGTCGGCGAAGGCGTCCTCCTGGTCGGCGCTGACCCCGCCGATGGTGAACGTCGCCCCGGGCACGTCGAGCGCGTCGAGCCGGGTACGCAGCTCCTGGGTGGTGGCGCCGAGGTTCGAGCCGGTGGCCGTACCGGTCACCGAGACGCTGCGCTCGCCGTCGATCCGGGTCACCTGCTGCGGGCCCTCGGCCCGGGTGACCGTGGCGATGTCGCCCAGCTTCACCGGCCCGACCGGCAGCGCCTTCAGCTGCTCGATGCTGGCCGGGGGCTGGGCGGCCAGTCGCAGCACCACGTCCTGCTGCGTGCCGTCGAGGGTGACCTGACCGAGCGGGGAGCCCCGGAACGTCTGCGCGACCAGCTGACCGACGGCGGCCTCGGTGAGCCCGGCCCGGCCGGCCTTCACCCGGTCGACCGTGACGTCGACCCGCGGCACCCGGTCGGCCAGGCTGGTGGTGACGTCCGCGACGTCCGGTGTACCGGCCAGGGCCTCCTTCGCCGCGTCCGCGGCCCGGCTCAGCACGGCCGGGTCGGCGGCCTGGACGACCACCTCCAGCTGGCTGGCCGCGGCGTCCTGCCCGCCGCCGAAGGTGAACTCGCCGGCGTCCAGGTCGTCGAGCTGATCGCGCAGCACCTCGCGCATCTGCTTGGCGTCGGTGTCGCCGCCCAGCGCCAGCGACCAGGAGGCGATGTTGTTCCCGCCGCCACCCACCCACGGCGAGTCGCCGCCGCCGGCCGTCACCTGGTACGTCTCGACACCGTCGGTGCGCTCCAGCAGCGCCTCGACCTTGCGGGCCGCCTCGTCGGTGGCCGCCAGGCTGGTGCCCGCCGGCAGCTCCTGGCTGATGTTCAGGGTGTCCTGGCCGGAGTCGTCCAGGAAGTTGGTGTCGAGCTGCCGGGAGAGGCCGAACGTGCCGAAGAGAAGCAGGATGCCGAGCCCGAGGGTCACCCAGCGGGTGCGCCGGCTCCCGGTGGCGAACCCGATCACCGGCAGGTACGCCCGCTGCAACGGGCTGCGCAGCTCCTTCTCCTCCGCCGCCCGGCGCACCGCCTCGTCGTCCGGCGTGCCGGACGGCTTGAGGAACCAGTAGGCCAGCACCGGGATGACGGTGAGCGAGACCAGCAGCGAGGCGAGCAGCGCCACCGTGACGGTGATCGCGAACGGCGCGAAGAGCTGCCCGACGAAGCCGCCGACCAGGGCGATCGGCGCGAACACGGCGACCGTGGTGAGGGTGGACGCGGTGACCGCGCCGGCCACCTCACGGACCGCGGTGAGGATCGCGTCCCGCTTGCCCTCGCCGTACTCCAGGTGTCGTTTGATGTTTTCCAGCACGACGATCGAGTCGTCGACCACCCGGCCCACCGCGATGGTCAGCGCGCCGAGGGTGAGCAGGTTGAGCGAGTAGTCACCGATCCACAGCGCGATCAACGCGACCAGCACGGAGAGCGGGATGGAGACCGCGGTGACGACGGTCGAGCGGATCGACAGCAGGAAGACCAGGATGACGATGACCGCCATGACCAGGCCCAGCAGGCCTTCGGTGGTCAGGCTCTCGATGGACTTCTCGACGAACGGGGCCTGGTCGAAGACGACGGTCAGCTGGGCGCCGGAGGCGTCCTTCAGCGCGTCGAGCCGGTCCCGGATCTCGTGCGAGATCTGCACCGCGTTGCCGTCCGGGGAGGCGGTGACCGCGATGCCCAGGCTGTTCTGGCCGTTGGTGCGGGTGATCGCGGTGGCCGGGGAGAGCTTCTCCTCGACGGTGGCGACGTCTCCGAGCCGGACCGGGACCGGTCCGGGAGCGAGGACGATGCCGCGCAGCTCGTCGAGGGTGGCGACCGGGGTGCCGACCTGGACCGGGAGCGCCTGGGTGCCGTCGGCCACCGCGCCGGCCGGAACCGCCACGCCGTTGGTCTTCAGCGCCGCGCCGATAGCGGTCGGCGGGAGCTTCGCGGCGGCGAGCTTCGTCAGGTCCGGGGTGACCACCACGGTGTCGTCCCGGGTGCCGGTGAGCTCGACCGAGCGGACGCCCTCGATCCCTTCCAGCTCGGGCAGCACGGCGGAGCGCAACTTCTCCGCCAGCGCGCGCTCGGCGTCGGCCGAGCCGAGCTGCGCCCCGCCGTCGCCGGCCGCGGCCAGGACCACCGCGGGTAGATCGTCGGTGCTACCCGCGATGACCTGCGGGTCCACGCTCTCCGGCAGCTGCGCGCCGATCCGGTTCAGCGCGGTCTGCATCTTGTTGACCATGTCGTCCAGGTCGATGCCGAACTCGTACTGCACCTGGACGGTGGCCAGGCCCTCCCGGGAGGTCGAGGTGACCTTGTCCAGCCCCGGGATGCCCTGGAGGCTGTTCTCGATCGGCTCGGCGACCTGCGATTCGACGATCTCCGGCGCGGCACCGGGGTACGCGGCCACGATGAACGCGGCCGGGAACTCCAGCGAGGGCAGCAGTTGCTGCTTCAGCGACGGCACGGCGAACGCTCCGAACGCCGTGGTCACCAGCGCGATGAGGGCGACCAGCCCTCGATTGGCGAGGCTGAATCTGGCGAGCAGCGACATCGGCTGGGCTCACTCCTAGAAGAGTCTGCGGGGTAGCAAAAGTGTGCCCGACCCGATCACGACCCCCCACGCCGGGTGCCGAACCCCTCCCCCACCTCCCACCGGCCCCACCCCAGACCCGATTGGGGGCGGATCAGGCGAGGTCTAGGGAGCGGGCGGCGGCCAGCGGGTCGTTCGGGATGGTGAGCGGGGCGGGGGCGGTGGAGATGGCCCACTCCGGATCCTTCAGGCCGTGCCCGGTGACCGTGCAGACGACCGTGGCGCCGGCCGGGATCCGCCCCGCCGCCGCCTGCTGGAGCAGCCCGGCCACGCTGGCCGCGCTGCCCAGCTCGACGAAGATGCCGACCTCCCGGGCCAGCAGCCGGTACGCGGCCAGGATCTCCCGGTCGGTGACCGCCGCGATCAGTCCGCCGGAGGCGTCCCGGGCGTCGATGGCCCTGGTCCAGCTGGCCGGGTTGCCGATCCGGATCGCGGTGGCGATCGTGGACGGCTCGCGGACCACCTCGCCGCTCACCAGCGGCGCCGCACCGGAGGCCTGGAAGCCGTACAGCTTGGGGGCGCGAGTGGTCCGCCCGTCGGCCAGCTCCTCCGAGTAGCCCAGCCAGTAGGCCGAGATGTTGCCGGCGTTGCCGACCGGCATGCAGTGGATGTCCGGCGCGTCGCCGAGCGCCTCGACGATCTCGAAGGCGGCGGTCTTCTGGCCGTGCAGCCGGTCGATGTTGACCGAGTTGACCAGCGCCACCGGGTAGTCCTGGGCGAGCTTGGCGGCGAGCGCGAGACAGTCGTCGAAGTTGCCGGTGACCTGGAGCAGCTTCGCGCCGTGCACCAGCGCCTGGGCCAGCTTGCCCAGCGCGATCTTGCCCTGCGGCACCAGCACCGCGCAGGTCAGCCCGGCGCGGGCCGCGTACGCGGCAGCGGAGGCGCTGGTGTTGCCGGTGGAGGCGCAGATGATCGCCTTGTTGCCCGCCTCGACCGCCTTGGAGACCGCGACCGTCATGCCGCGGTCCTTGAAGGAGCCGGTCGGGTTGGCGCCCTCCACCTTGAGGTGCACGTCGCAGCCGAGCCGGGCGGAGAGCACCGGCGCGGGCAGCAGCGGGGTGTTCCCCTCGTGCAGGGTGACGACGGGCGTGGCGTCGGTGACCGGCAGCCGGTCGCGGTACGCCTCGATCAGACCCCGCCACATGTCGCTCTCCTCGCCTCTACCGCGCCGCTGAGCTGGGACCACGTCCAGCGTGGACCACCCTGCCGGACCAGCCCCGGCTGCGTCGCCGGTTAACCACCTGGCGGGACACCCGCCGAGCCCCCTACCCGGGGCGCGTCGCCGTCATCACCCGGGACAACGACTCAGAGCCCGCCCTCGACCCGGAGCACGCTGGTCACCGACCGGACGATCGCCAGGGCGCGCAGCTCCCGGACGGTCGCGGCGAGCGCGGCGTCCGGCGCCACGTGGGTGACGATCACCAACTCGGCGTCGTCGCCCCGACCGGGCGTGCCGGTCGAGCCCGCCGAGCCCTGCCGCACCGTCGCGATGGACACCTCGTGCCGGGCGAAGACGCCGGCCACCGCGGCCAGCACACCGGGACGGTCGGCCACGTCGAGGCTGACGTGGTAGCGGGTCAGCGCCTCCCCCATCGGCCGTACCGGGAGGTCGGCGTAGGCGCTCTCGCTGGCCGCGCGCACCCCGGCGAGCCGGTTGCGGGCGACCGCCACCACGTCACCGAGCACCGCGCTCGCGGTCGGCGCGCCGCCGGCGCCGCGGCCGTAGAACATCAGCTGCCCGGCCGCCTCCGCCTCGACGAAGACCGCGTTGAACGCGTCGCCGACGCTGGCCAACGGGTGGGTCATCGGGATCATCGCCGGGTGCACCCGGACGTTGACCGTCTCCCGGCCGGCCGGGTCCACCCCGCGCGCCGCGATGCAGAGCAGCTTGATGGTGCAGCCCATCGCCTTGGCGCTGGCCACGTCGGCCGCGGTCACCTCGGTGATGCCCTCCCGGTGCACGTCGGCCGCGCCGACCCGGGTGTGGAACGCCAGCGAGGCAAGGATCGCCGCCTTCGCCGCCGCGTCGAAGCCCTCGACGTCGGCGGTCGGGTCGGCCTCGGCGTAGCCCAGCTCGGTCGCCTCCTCCAGCGCCTCGGCGAAGCCGGCGCCGGTGGCGTCCATGGCGGAGAGGATGAAGTTGGTAGTGCCGTTGACGATGCCGGTCACCCGGTTGATCCGGTCGCCGTGCAGTGACTCGCGCAGCGGGCGCAGCAGCGGGATCGCCCCGGCGACGGAGGCCTCGTAGTAGAGGTCGCCCCCGCCCTCGGCGGCGGCCTCGTGCAGTGCCACGCCGTCCTCGGCGAGCAGCGCCTTGTTGGCGGTGACCACGCTCTTGCCGGCGCGCAGCGCCTCGACCAGCCAGCCGCGGGCCGGCTCGATGCCGCCGACCACCTCGACCACCACGTCCACGTCATCCCGCTTGATCAGGCCGAGCGCGTCGGTGGTGAAGATCGTCGGGTCGACCGGCAGGTCGCCACGGTCCCGGCCGAGTCGGCGCACGGCGATGCCGGCGATCTCCAGCGGAGCGCCGATCCGGGCGGCGAGGTCGGCCGACTGCTCGTGCAGCAACCGGACCACCTCGGCACCGACCGTGCCACAGCCGAGCAGCGCCAGGCGCACAGGTGACGTCATCCAACATCCAATGCGAGCAGGTCCTCTTCGGTCTCCCGTCGGACGATCACGCGCGCCTGGCCGTCGCGCACCGCGACCACCGGGGGCCGCGGTACGTGGTTGTAGTTGCTGGCCATGCTCCGGCAGTAGGCGCCGGTGCCGGGCACCGCGACAAGATCTCCGGGCTGCACGTCGGCGGGCAGGAATTCATCCTTCACCACGATGTCCCCGGACTCACAGTGCTTTCCCACCACGCGGGCGAGCATCGGCTGGGCGGTCGACGCCCGGGAGGCCACCGTCGCCGAGTACGACGCGTCGTAGAGCGCGGTGCGGATGTTGTCGCTCATCCCGCCGTCGACGCTGACGTAGGTGCGGATGCCGTCCACGTCCTTGACCGTGCCGACCTCGTAGAGGGTGAACACGGCCGGGCCGACGATCGCCCGACCGGGCTCGATGGAGAGGCGCGGCACGGCCAACCGCTCCGCGTCGCACTCCGAGTCGACGATCTTGCGCAACCGCTTGGCCAGGTCCTGCGGCGCGGCCGGGTCGTCCTGGGTGGTGTACGCGATGCCGAAGCCGCCGCCGAGGTCGAGCTCGGGCAGCTCGACGCCGCGGGCGTCGCGGATCTGCGCCTGGAGGGCGAGCACCCGGCGGGCGGACACCTCGAAGCCGCTGGCGTCGAAGATCTGCGAGCCGATGTGCGAGTGCAGGCCACGCAGCTCCAGCACGTCCTCGTCGAGGATCTTGAAGGCCGCCGTGGCGGCCGCCCCGCCGGCCAGCGAGAAGCCGAACTTCTGGTCCTCGTGCGCGGTGGCGATGAACTCGTGGGTGTGCGCCTCGACGCCGACCGTGACCCGGACCAGCACCTTCGGCCGGACGCCGCGCTCGCGGGCCAGCGCGGTGAGCCGGTCGATCTCCGTGAACGAGTCGACGATGATCCGCCCCACCCCGGCGTCCACCGCACGGGCCAGCTCGGCGACCGACTTGTTGTTGCCGTGGAAGCCGATCCGCTCCGGCGGCATTCCGGCGGCCAGCGCGGTGGCCAGCTCACCACCGCTGCACACGTCGAGGTGCAGGCCCTCCTCGTTGATCATCCGCACCACCGCGCGGCAGAGGAACGCCTTGCCGGCGTAGTAGATGTCCACGTCCGGGAAGGCGGCCCGGAAGTCCCGGCAGCGCGAGCGCAGGTCGTCCTCGTCCAGGACGTACACCGCGGTGCCGAACTCGGCGGCCAGGTCGTGGACGCTGAGGCCGGCCACGTTCAGGGCCCCGTCCCCGGCCCGCGTCACGTTGCGCGGCCAGAGCTGCGGCACCAGCGCGTTGACGTCGACCGGGGACCGGAGCCAGGCCGGGCCGGTCTTGCCGATGTCGCCGTGCAGCGCGCCGGCCTCATGAGCCCGCATGGGGTTACATCCTCTCCGGGGCGGTGACGCCGAGCAGGTGCAGGCCGTTGGCGACCACCGTGCGCGTGGCGTCGTTCAGCCAGAGCCGGGCCCGGTGCAGGTCGGTGACCTCCTCGTCACCGCGCGGCAGGATCCGGCAGTTGTCGTAGAACCGGTGGTACGCCTGCGCGACGTCCTCCAGGTAGTGGGCGAGCCGGTGCGGGGCGCGCAGCTCGGCGGCGGTCGCCACCACGGCCGGGAACTCGGCCAGCGCCTTGAGCAGCTCGTTCTCCTTCTCGTGGTCGAGCAGCTCGGCGCGGAAGGCGTCCGCCTCGCCCCGGGTCAGCCCGACCTCGGCGGCGTTGCGGGCCACGCTGGCCGTCCGCGCGGCGACGTACTGCACGTAGTAGACCGGGTTGTCGCGGGTGGCCCGGGTCCACAGCTCCACGTCGATGTCGATCGGCGAGTCGCTGGAGTAGCGGGCCAGCGCGTAGCGGGAGGCGTCCACGCCGATCGCGTCGACCAGGTCCTCCAGGGTGACCACCGTGCCGGCCCGCTTGCTCATCCGCACCGGGGCCCCGTCGCGGAGCAGGTTGACCAGCTGGCCGATGAGGATCTCCAGGTTCTGCGCCGGATCGTCACCGAAGCACGCAGCCATCGCCTTCATCCGGCCGATGTAGCCGTGGTGGTCGGCCCCCAGCATGATCACGACCCGGTCGAAGCCCCGCTCCCGCTTGTCCAGGTAGTAGGCGCAGTCGGCGGCGAAGTAGGTCCACTCGCCGTTGGACTTGCGCAGCACCCGGTCCTTGTCGTCACCGAACTCGGTGGTGCGCAGCCACGTCGCGCCCTCGGCCTCGAAGACGTGCCCCTGCTCCCGCAGTCGGGTCAGGGCGAGATCCAGCTCGCCCCGGTCGTGCAGGTCCTTCTCGTTGAAGTAGGTGTCGAACTCCACCCCGAAGTCGCGCAGCGAGGAGCGGATCTCGTCGAACATCAGCGCGACGCCCTCGACCCGGAAGACCTCCTGGGCCGCCGCGTCGTCGAGCGTGAGCACGTCGGGGCGGCGGGCCTGGACCTCGGCGGCGATCTCCGCGATGTACGCCCCGCCGTAGCCGTCCTCCGGCGCCGGCTCACCCTTGGCGGCCGCCAGCAGCGAACGGGCGAACCGGTCGATCTGCGAGCCGGCGTCGTTGAAGTAGTACTCCGTGCCCACCTCGGCGCCGGTGGCCCGCAGCAGCCGGCTCAACGCGTCGCCGACCGCGGCCCACCGGACCCCGCCGATGTGCACCGGACCGGTCGGGTTGGCGGAGACGAACTCGAGGTTGAGCCGCTGCCCGGCGAGCCGCTCGCTGCGCCCGTACGCCGGGCCGGCCTCGACGATCACCCGGGCGAGCTGGCCGGCGGCGGCCGCGTCCAGCCGGATGTTGAGGAAGCCGGGGCCGGCGATCTCCACCGACTTGATCCCGGGCGCGCGGCCGAGCTGCTCGGCGAGCGCGCCCGCCAGATCCCGCGGCGGCAGCCCGACCTTCTTGCTCAGCTGCAACGCCAGCGTCGAGGCGTAGTCGCCGTGCTCAGGGTTGCGCGGTCGCTCGACCGTGGTCTGCCCGGGCAGCGCGGAGCTGTCCAGGCCCCGTTCGGTGAAGACGGCGTGGGCTGCGGCGAGGACGACCTCGGCGAGTTCTGCGGGAGTCACCGAACCATGTTATCGGGGGTAGACTCGGTCCCCGCGGCGGCGACCCATCTGCGCACCGGCCCGCCCGCTCCCCTGACCGACCGACCTGACGAGGCACGATGAGCATCAGCACCCCGGGCGGCCCAGAGCGCCGCCCGACCGTGGTCAGCACCGGCAAGAAGCCGGCAGCGGGCCGGCCCGCGTCCGGCGCGAAGGCCGGGTCCGGCAAGCCCGCGGGCACCCCACGGGCCGGCGGCAAGGGCCCCCGCAAGCCGATCGCCCCGGTCAAGGTCAGCCAGGGCCGGGCGTGGGGGCCGATCGCGCTCTTCGTGGCCGTCGGCGTGCTCGCCGTCGGGATCATCGGCGTCGGCGCCTGGGCCACCTTCCAGGGCTCCAAGCCGTGGGAGGACCGGGCCGACTCGATCAGCGGCATCGTGAACTACCGCGAGAAGGACAAGGAACTGGTCAAGGGCAGCAACCACCAGGCTGGCCCCATCCAGTACGGCATCCTCCCGCCGGTCGCCGGCCCCCACAACGGCGCCTGGCAGAACTGCATGGGCGACGTCTACGACGCCCCGATCGCCAACGAGCACGCGGTGCACAGCCTGGAGCACGGCGCGGTCTGGATCACCTACCGTCCCGACCTGCCGGCCGACCAGGTCAGCGAGCTCGCCGGCAAGGTGCGCGGCAACGAGAAGCTGATGATGAGCCCGTTCGAGGGGCTGGACAAGCCGATCTCCCTGCAGGCGTGGGGCTTCCAGCTCAAGGTCGACAACGCTGACGACAAGCGGATCGACGAGTTCATCAAGACGCTGCGGGTGAACGCCTCGATCGAGGGCCCCACGGCGCTCTGCAACCAGGGCATCACGGCCACCGGCACCACCCCGCGCGACGACATCCAGCCGCCGACCCAGTAAGGATCTCGATGACGGCTCCCGCGACGCTCGACAGCTCGCCCGAGACCCCGGCCGCCGACGGCGGCCGGGGCTCCGGCCGTCGGTTCGGCCTGGTGGCAGTGGCGGTCGCCGTCGTGGTCGGCCTGCTCCTCGGGTACGCCGGCGGCCTGCTGACGCCGCGGCTGACCCGCCCGGGCGACGACTCGGTCGAGGCCGGTTTCGCCCGCGACATGACCGCCCACCACGCCCAGGCGGTGGAGATGGGGCTGATCGCCTTCCAGCGCGCGACCGACCCCGAGGTGCGCACCATGGGCGGCGACATCGCCAGCGGTCAGCAGGGCGAGATCGGCACCATGCAGACCTGGCTCCGCCTGTGGGGGCTTGACCCGACGGGCTCGCAGCCACGAATGGCCTGGATGTCCGACGGTGAGTCGTTGGTGAAGGACGGGCTGATGCCGGGCATGGCCACCCCGGCGGAGATGACCAAGCTGCGGGCCGCCCAGGGGCGGGAGTTCGACCTGCTCTTCCTGAACATGATGGTCAACCACCATCTGGGCGGCATCCACATGATCGACGGCCTGCTCGACGCCAGCGACGAGCCGGACGTGGTCCGGACGGCCCAGACCATGAAGAACACCCAGCAGACCGACCTGACCAACATGCGGAACGCGCTCAAGCGCCTCGGCGGTTGACCGCCCGGGCGGGCACGGCGCCCCGCCCCTGACGGACGACCCGAGAGGTCCGCGTCCTGCCGGTTCCCCGGCGAGCGCGGACCTCTCCGTCGTTTCCGGCCACCACTGCCGGGCCTGAGCAGTTTGGGTGGTTTGGGCGGTGAGACCCATTGAGTGGCTTAGAGAGTTTTCTACCCACATATCGTGACCAGATGCGATTCGGGCTCGTTGCGCAGGACGTGGGGGTTGCACTCAGAGACGCACGGCGTTCGGTCACCAGCTGGTGCCGGCGCCACACCATCGGCGGTGACGGGGCGGTGGCAGCCGTCCGTCGCGGACAGCGGCAGAGCGAGTCGGGAATGCTCAGCCGCGAACAGGAACTCGAACTGATCGACACCCTGCGGGGCGTCCACCCGGACGAGTTCGACCTGGACGAGGAGCTGTGGACGCGGCAGAGCCTGACCGCCCTCATCCAGAGCCGTTTCGACGTACCGCTGGACGCCGGCGCGGTCGGGGCGTACCTGCGGGCCTGGGGGTTGGGTCCGCGGGAGCCCCGCGAGCGCGCCTGCGGGCTCTGCGTCGGCGCGGTCGAGCGCTGGGTACGCAGCGAGTACCCGGCGATCACCCGGGCGGCCCAGGAGCACCTCGCGGAGGTCTACTGGCTCGGCCGGGTACGGCTGCGGGGCACCATGCCGACGGCCGACGTGATCTCCGCGGTCTCGTCCCGCGGCCGCGTCCGCTTCATGATCACCACACCGAACGTCGACCCGCCGCTCCCCCGCGACTTCGTGTTGCGGCTCAGCGGTGAGGAGCAGCGCACGGTGCACCTGATCGTGGACGGCTCCTGGGCCCGCAACGAGTGGCCGCGCCGGCTGCCGCGCCGGATCGTGCTGCACCCGCTGCCCAGCTGTGGCCGCGCCGTGGCCGCCTGACCGCACGCTCGCCGTTCAGGAACAGGGGCGCCGGCCGTCGCTGGCGCCCCGCCGCGGCCGGACCGGCGGGTCACACAGCCGGTCGGCCCGGCGACCAGGACGAACCGCGCCACGGGATACCGGTTCGGCGTTCCGGGGGGAGGTTTGCTAGTCTTCTCCAGTCGCTGAGCCCCCGTAGCTCAGGGGATAGAGCACCGCCCTCCGGAGGCGGGGGCGCAGGTTCGAATCCTGCCGGGGGCACACAGACACATGCCGGGCACGGGGCCGATGACCCCAGGTGCTCGGCATTCGTGTTTCTCGGACCCGCCCTACCACCGGGCGCCGGTCAGTCGGCCTGGCGGCGGGCGCGGGCTCGGCGCTTCCCCTCGTGCATCGCCTGCACCCGGGCGATCGGGATGGCCCGTCCCTCCTCGACCAGGTCGGCCGGGAGCCGCTGCGGTTCCGGCATCAGCTCCAGCCAGGGATCACGGTCGGCGACCAGCTTCGGGGCGCTGTGCACGGTGAAGTCGGCGGGGCGTACGTCGCGCAGGTCGGCCCAGTCGACCGGGAAGGAGACCGGCAGCCCGGGCCGCAGCCGCGGGCTGTACGCCGCGACCACGGTCGCCCCGCCGGCCCGGGTGGAGTCGACGAAGACCTTCCCGCCCCGGTCCTCACGGATGAAGGCGGTGGTGGCGAGGGCCGGGTCCAGCCGCTCGGCGCGGGCGGCGACCGCCCGGGTGGCCGCGGCCATCTCCTCCGCGTCGGCGCCCGGGGCGACCGGCACGAACACGTGCACGCCCTTGGCGCCGCTGGTCTTCACCGCGCCGGCCAGGCCGGAGTCGGCAAGCGCCTGCCGCACCAGCAGCGCGGCGGCCACCGCGGCGGGGAACGAGTCGCCCTCCGGCGGGTCGAGGTCGAGCACCAGGTGGGTGGGGCGGTCCAGGTGGTCGACCCGGGCCAGGGTGGGGTGGTACTCGATGGCCCGCTGGTTGGCGAACCAGAGCAGCGTGCGGCGGTCGTCGCAGAGCGCGTAGGAGACCTCCCGGTGCGACGCCTCGGCCCAGACCGGCACCCGGCGTACCCACTCCGGGGTGTACTTCGGCAGGTTCTTCTGCATGAACGGCGCCTGACCGCGCAGCGCCCGGATCACCGACAGCGGCCGGTCCCGCAACTGCGGGAGGATCCGGTCGCGGACCGCGTCGAGGTAGTCGACCAGATCGCGCTTGGTGGCCCCGGCGTCGTCGAAGAGCGCCTGGTCCAGATTGGTCAGCGACACCCCGTCACGCGTTTGCTCCGCCCCGCTCATCAGCCCACCTTCCCGGCCCGGCGGCCGGTGGTCAACCGGACGCGGCGGACCGGCTCGCGGCGGCCGGCTCGGCCTGCGGCGCGCTGGCGGAGCGGCGCAGGGTCAGCACGGCGACCAGCAGCGCGGCGGTGACCAGACCGGCGGCCACGGCGAAGGCGGTACGGTAGCCGGCGGCCAGCGCCGCCGTCTCGGCCCAGCCCCGGGTGCGCAGGTCACCGGCGCGGCCGGCAGCCAGGGTGGCGAGCGCGGCCAGGCCGAACGCCCCGCCGACCTGCTGGGTGGTGTTCGCCAGTCCGGAGGCGAGCCCGGCGTCGGCGTCACTCGCGCCGGCCATGGCCAGCGTGGTCACCGCGGGCAGCGTCAGGCCACCGGCCACGCCGAAGACCAGCATCGCCGGGAGCACGTCGGCCAGGTATCCGCCGTCGGCCGGCAGCCGGGCGAGCAGCAGGAACCCGACGATCGCGAGCGCGAGCCCGGCGAACAGCACCCGGCGGGCGCCGTACCGGGCGATGAGCCGGCCGGCTACGCCGAGTGAGACCACCGCGATCACCACCGGGGTGGGCAGGAAGGCCCAGCCGGTCGCCGCCGCGTCGAGCCCGAGCACCAGCTGGAGTTCCAGCGCGAGCAGGAACTGGAAGCCGAAGAAGGCGGCGACCGCGAGGAACTGCACGACGTTGGCCGCGACCAGGTCGGGCGTACCCAGCACCCGGGGCGGGAGCAGCGGGACGGGGGTGACCCGTTGGCGCAGCGCGAACGCGCCGAGCAGGGTCGCCGCCACGGCCGCGGCCCCGATCGTGCGCGCGGAGGTCCAGCCGTGCTCGCCGGTGCCGACGATCGCCAGCACCGCCGCCATCAGGCCGGCGGTGGCAAGCGCCGCGCCGAGCGCGTCCAGCCCGGCCCGCAGGCCCGCGCCCCGGTCGGCGGCGATCCGGCGTACGGCGGCGATGGCGATCACCGACCCGATCGGCAGGTTGATCAGGAAGATCGAACGCCAGCCGGCGAGGTCGGTGAGCAGGCCACCGGCCACCGTGCCGACCGAGGCGCCGGCGGCGCCGGTGAAGCTGAAGACCGCGATGGCGCGGGCCCGCTCGGCCGGCTCCGGATAGAGCCGGACGATCATGCCGAGGCTGACCGCCATGGTCAGCGCCCCGCCGACCCCCTGGAGGAAGCGCGCGCCGACCAGCCACGCCGGTCCGGTGGCGACGGCGCAGAGCAGCGAGGCCGCCGTGAAGAGCCCGACCCCGGCGAGGAAGACCTGCCGCCGGCCGAGCAGGTCGCCGAGGCGGCCGGCGAGCAGCAGCAGCCCGCCGAAGGCGACCAGGTACGCGTTGACCACCCAGGCCAGCCCGGTCGCGGTGAAGCCCAGATCGCGCTGGACGGCGGGTAGCGCCACGGCCACGATGGTGCCGTCCAGGATGATCATCAGGCTGCCGGCGCAGAGCACGAGCAACGCCGGCCAGCGGGACGGCCGGGTATCAGCGGACATGGAAACGCCTCCTTGGTGCACGGTTTGTTACCGACTCCATCGTCTGTGACCATGGGGCGAGGCGGAAGGAGGCACTTTGATGTCCCAGGGGAACAGCGATGTGTCCTCGCAGCTCAGCGCGTTGACGGGCTGCGCTGCGGGGGCCGAGACGCCCTTCACTCCCGGGCAGGCCAAGGCCTGCACGGTCCGCGAGGTGCTCGACCGGGTGGGCGGCAAGTGGAGCATCGGCATCCTGGTGGCCGCCTCCCAGGGCCCGGTGCGCTTCACCGAGCTGGAGCGGCACATCGAGGGGATCAGCCGCCGAATGCTCACCCTGACCCTGCGCAACCTGGAGCGCGACGGCCTGCTGCACCGCGAGGTCTATCCGACCGTCCCGCCCAAGGTCGAGTACACCGCCACCCCGATCGCGCTGGAGCTCTACGAGTCCCTCGTCGCCCTGACCAGTTGGGCGGAGCGGCACCGCAACACGATCGCCGCCGCCCGAGCCGAGTACGACGGCGCGCACGGCACGCTCTGACCGGCCCGCGGCGTAAACCTCCCCTTCCTGTGGGGAAGGCCACGCAATTCCTCTGACCGATCGGTCAGGCTCTGACCGATCGGTCAGGCATGCTGGTTCGCAGGGGGTGACCAGCGTGCGACGTGCGGAACCGGAGACCCGCGGCGAGATCCTGGCCGCGGCGACACGGCGGTTCGCGGTGACCGGCTACCGAGGGACCTCGCTGCAGGACATCGCCAACGAGGTCGGCTGCTCGAAGGCCACCGTGCTCTACCACTTCGCCAACAAGGAAGCCCTGCTCACCGAGCTGATGGCCCCGGCGATCGCGGTGCTCCAGGCCCTCGACGACTCACTCACCGGGCTGACCGGCGCCGCGGCGCAGCAGGCCGCGGCCGAGGGCTTCGTCGACCTCGCGGTCCGCTTCCGGCGGGAGATCGCGCTGCTCCGCGGCGAGTTCCCCCAGCTGCTGCAACGACCGGCGTTCGCGCACGTCCAGCGGATCTCCGAGCGACTGCGGGACGCCCTCGCCGGGCACACCGGAAGACCCAGCGCCCAGGTCGCGGCCCTGGTGCTGCTCGCCGGCATCTCCGAGACGTGTGCCGAGTTCGTCGAGATGCCCGACGCCGAACTGCGTCCCGCCCTGCTCGCCTTCGCCCGGCGGGCCCTCGAACCCGTCCCAGACCCATCTTCGACCCAGGACAAGGACAAGGAATCCTGATGGCGACCCTGCTCTACCGGCTCGGCCGGGGCTCGTTCCGCCGGCGGCGACTCGTCGTCGCGGTCTGGCTCGTCGTACTCGTCGGTCTCGGTCTGGCCGCGGCGACCCTGCGCGGCCCGACGGCGAGCAACTTCACCATGCCCGGCACCGAGTCCCAGCGCGCCCTCGACCTGCTGGCCACCCAGTTCCCGGCGGCCAGCGGCGCCACCGGCACCATCGCCCTGAAGGCGCCCGCGGACGGCCAACTGGCCACGCCGCAGGGCCAGGCCGTGGTGAAGGAGATCGTCCAGGAGGCCGGGACGCTGCCCGGCGTGGTCGGCGCGGTCGACCCGACGACCGTGGGGGCGGTCTCCCCGGACGGCCGGTACGCGTTGGTCCAGGTCCAGTTCGCCACCGGCGCCGACGAGGTCGACGACGCCCAGCGCGCCGCGTACGAGCGGGTCGGCGCGGCCGCCGAGGCGCAGGGCTGGCAGGTGGCCCCCGGCGGTGAGGTGCTCGGCGGCGAACCGGAGGTCGGCTCGACCGAGGCGCTCGGTGTGGCGGTCGCGGCGATCGTCCTGATCGTCACCTTCGGCTCCCTGGTCGCCGCCGGAATGACCATGCTGAATGCGTTGATCGGGGTCGGCGTCGGCATGGCCGGGCTCTTCGCGCTCAGCAGCGTCGTCGAGCTGACCAGCACCGCGCCGATCCTCGCGCTGATGCTCGGCCTGGCGGTCGGCATCGACTACTCGCTCTTCATCACCTCACGGCACCGGCAGAACCTGCGGGAGGGGCTGCCACCGGACGAGGCGGTCGGCCGGGCGGTCGGCACCGCCGGCTCCGCCGTCCTCTTCGCCGGCGCCACCGTGGTCATCGCGCTGGCCGGGCTGGCCGTGGTCAACATCCCGTTCCTGACCGTGATGGGTCTGGCCGCGGCGGGCACGGTCACCGTGGCGGTGCTGGTCGCGCTGACCCTCCAGCCGGCGCTGCTCGGCTTCGCCGGCCGCAAGGTGCTCCCCCGCCGGCTGCGCTCGACGCTGCTCGACCCGACGGCCGAGGACGCCCCGACCCCGGCCGACCCGACGCCCGCCGAGGACCGTTCCGCGTTCGGCTTCCGCTGGGCCCGGCTGATCACCCGGTTCCGGGTGCCGGTCATCCTGGTCGGGCTGCTCGGCCTCGGGCTGCTCGCGCTGCCCACGCCGGACATGCGACTGGCCCTGCCGGACGCCGGTTCGGCGGCGGTGGGCTCGCCGGCCCGGGTCTCCAACGACCTGGTCACCGAGGGCTTCGGCGCGGGCTTCACCGGCCGGCTGGCCGTCGTCGTGGCGGGCGACGACCCGCAGGCCACCGCGGCCGCCGTACCGCAGGTCACCGCGCTGATCCAGCGCACCGACAACGTCCTCGCGGTGGCGCCGCCGCAGCTCAGCCCGGACGGGCGGACCGCCCTGCTCGGCGTGGTGCCGAAGACCGGCCCCACCGACGCCGCCACGGAGACGCTGGTCCACGACATCCGGGGCTCGGTCGGCGGGATCCGCAACGCGGACGTGCTGCTGACCGGTGCCACCGCCATCGGCATCGACGTCTCGGAGAAGCTCTCCGACGCGCTCCCGATCTACCTCCTGCTTGTCGTCGGGCTCTCGGTGCTGCTGCTCATGCTGGTGTTCCGCTCGCTGGTGGTCCCGGTCAAGGCGGCGCTGGGCTTCCTGCTCACCGTCGCGGCGACGTTCGGCATCACGGTCGCGGTCTTCCAGCAGGGGCATCTGGCCGACCTGGTCGGCCTGGACACTCCGAGCCCGCTGGTCAGCTTCCTGCCGATCCTGCTGATCGGCATCCTGTTCGGCCTGGCCATGGACTACGAGGTCTTCCTGGTCTCCCGGATGCGGGAGGACTTCGTACACGGCGACACGGCCCAGCAGGCGACCATCAACGGAACGGGGCACGGGGCGCGGGTGGTCACCGCGGCCGCGCTGATCATGATCTCGGTCTTCGGCGGCTTCGTCTTCCTGGACGACCCGGTGATCAAGTCGATGGGCTTCGCGCTCGCCATCGGCGTGGCCATCGACGCCTTCGTGGTCCGGATGACCATCGTGCCGGCGGTGATGTCACTGCTCGGCGCCCGCGCCTGGTGGCTCCCCCGCTGGCTCGACCGGGCCCTGCCCAACGTCGACATCGAGGGCGAGGGCCTGCGCGCCCACCTCACCGACAAGACGCCCACCCCGGTCTGACCGGGGTCGATCATGCAGTTGTGGTGCCTCGCGAACCCGGCAGAACCGGGCGAGCCGGGCACCACAACTGCATGATCGCCGAGGAACAGGGGGCGGTCAGACGCCGGCGGGGTAGGTCTCCATCTCGCCGGGCGTGGTCGTGGCGGGCAGCGGATGCAGGGCGGTCGTCTCGTCACACCAGATGAAGGCGTCGTACCGCTCGGCCAGGCGGGTCGGCACGTAGTTGCCCCAGGACTCGAAGGACGGGTCGTAGACCACTCCGACGGCCCGGTGGTCGGCGGTGTCGGTGACCCAACCCGGCTGGTCCTCCCCGCCGAAGACCAGCACCGCCCGCTCCGGCATCAGCTCGTGCAGCCGCCGCTCGATCGAGCCCGGCCGGGCCGGCGGCACCGTCATCACCTCGGCCGGCGACCCCCAGCGCGGCGCGGCGACCACGTTCCCCCGGTAACAGCCGAAGCCGACCAGGGTGACCGCGTCCGCGCCGTGCCGTTCCCGGGCCAGCTGACCAATGTTGATCATGCCGTCCGCGGTCATGTCGGTGGCCCGCGCGTCGCCGACGTGGGTGTTGTGCGCCCACACCACGCCGCGCGCCTGCGGGCCGTACCGGTCGAGCAGCCGGTCCAGGGTGTCCTGCATGTGGATGTCCCGGATGTTCCAGGACTCCGGGCCGCCGGCCACCATCGCCCGGTAGTACCGCTCCGCGCCGGCCACCACCTCCGCGTTCTGCCAGGCCGAGAAGCGGTCCGGCCCGTCGGTCAGGGCCTGCTCCCGGGTCCGGGCCAGCAGCCGGACCACCTCCTCCTCGCAGCGCGCGGAAACGAACCGGCTGGCCGCGCCGTACTCCTCGACCCGCTTGCCGTACGGCTCGAAGCAGCGGTACGCGTCCTGCGCGGCCTCCAGCGACTTCGGGTCCTCCTCGCCCAGGTAGTCGAAGATCGCCTGCATCGACTCCCAGAGGCTGTACACGTCCAGCCCGTGGAACCCGGCCCGCTCCCCCTCCGGCCGCTCCACGTTCCAGGCCCGCAGCCAGGTGCAGAACCGGGCCACCTCGGCGTTCGCCCACATCCAGGTCGGCCAGCGCTCGAAGCGCTGCAACGCCAGCTGCGGCTCGGTCGCGCCGCCCGGCGCGCCGGTCACCGAGCGGTTCACCCGGTCGCAGTCGGGCCAGTCCCCCTCCACCGCGACGAACGAGAACCCGCACTCGGCGATGAGCCGTCGGGTGAGCTGTTCGCGCAGCCGGTAGTAGTCGTAGCTGCCGTGGGTGGACTCACCGATCATCACCACCCGGGCGTCCCGGACGCGCTCCAACAGGGGATCGAAGTCGCTCGGCGCGCCGAGCCGCTGAACCAGCATGTCAGCGGCTACCCGGCCGGTCGGCGGGCAAACAGCCGGCGCGTCGGCCGCGACACGCCGGCTGCCCGCTCCACCGGTGTGCCGCCAGGCTGAGCGGGTAGCCGCCGGACATGACCGTTTCCGGGGTGCAGTGGCAGGAGTACCTGGCCGGGCTCGACTACCCGGTCTCCCGCGAGGACCTGGTCCGGTGGGCCCAGGAGAACGGGGCGAGCACCGAGATGTTGCAGATGTTGCGGGCGTTGCCGGCGGAACAGTTCGACGCCCCCGCCGAGCTGCACGAGGCGCTCGGCACCCTCGCCTGACGCCGGCGCGGGCGGGTCGAGCGACCCCCCCGCGCCGGTGTGCTCAACGGGCGTGCAGCAACCGGAACAGCACCAGCCACTGCTCCGGCCAGACGTGCCCGACCGGGGTGGCCGGGTCCAGCCGGGTGGCCCGCAGCGCCGCCGCCACCCGGGCCGGCGGATACCGCCGCCGCAGCGAGGCCGCGAGCGACCCGCCGACCCCGCCGAAGCCCAGCTCCACCATCCGGCGGTACGCGGGCAGCGCGGCCGGGGAGAGCAGCGGTTCGTCCCGGCGGTCGATGCGCAGGATGCCCGCGTCCACCCGGGGCACCGGGCGGAACGCGGTGCGGGGCACCCGCCCGGCCAGTTGCCAGGAGAACTCCGGCCAGGTCGACACGGTCAGCCGCGTCCACCGGCCGTAGTCGCCGCTGCGGCGGCGGGCGTACTCCAGTTGGGTGAGCAGGGTCGCTGCGCGCAGCCCGGGAGCGGCCAGGCACCACCGGACCACCGCCGAGGTCAGCGACCAGGGGATGTTGCCGACCACCGCGAACGGTTCCGCCGGCGGTTCGGCGGTGAGGAAGTCGGCCTGTCGGTGCCGGACGTGCGGCAGCGCCGCGCAGACCACGGCCAGTTCGGCGGCGGCGGCCGGGTCGACCTCGTAGGCCACCAGCCGGCCGCAGTGTACGGCGAGCGGCCGGGTCAGCTGACCGCGACCGGCGCCGACCTCCAGCAGGAGGCCGGCCGGATCCGACCGGGCCGACCGGACGACCCGGTCGATGGCGGCCGGGTCGGTGAGGAAGTTCTGGGAGAGTACGCGACGGGACCGGTCGCGTTCGGTTGCTCGGGTACGGCGGGGCGCCACGTGTCGTCGTCCTGTCTGTCGCCGCTCGGCGACGGGGCGGACAGGCAGCCCAAAGCGGGGCCTGTCCGAGTGGATCGGGACTCGGACGGCCCTGGAAATGGCGCGGGAGTGCGCCTGCGGTCAGTCGCGGGTCGCGTCCCGGCCGGCCAGGGCCGGACGCCGGACTCGCGGACGGGACACCAGCAGGGGGCCCCGGGCGGCCGGCGTGCCAGCCACCTCGATCAGGGCATGCGTGAACATGCCCGCCACGCTAACCCCCACAGCCCAACCCCACGACCCATTTCCCCCCAGCCAACCCCGGCCGGCCAACCCCGCCGGCATTCCCCCGTTGATCATGAAGTTGTTGTCAGGACACGCCGACGCGGAGGGCAATAACTTCATGATCAACCGGTGAAGGGCCCCCGGGAGCGCAGGGGGCCGGGGTCAGGCCGGGAGGGGGATGGTGACGGTGCGGGATTCGGTGCGGGCGGTCTCGGCGGCGGCCAGTACGGCGACCACCTCGCGGCCGAAGCGCACGTCGCAGCGGTGGTCCCGGGTACCCGCCTCGATCTCCTCCAGCAGCTGGTCGATCGCCACCGTGAAGGCGGTCGCCGGGCTGGTCTGCGGCTCGGGCGCGGTCTCGATGCCGTTCTCGCCGAAATAGACGATCTCCCGGGCCATCGCCTCGGTCGGGGCGTCCAGGGTCAGCGAGGCGCTGCTGGTGGCGCCCCCGTCGTGGGTGAGCAGCAGGTGCACGATGCCGCTTGGGCCGTTCATCGCCGCCACCCGGGTGACCCGGCCCATCACCGGCAGCAGCAGCGAGAGCGCGTGCGGGCCGATGTCCCAGAGCGCGCCGTGCTCCCGTCGCCACTGCGACTCGCCGTACGGGTTCCCCGGCTGGTAGATCGAGGCGAACATCGTCGCCCGGGCGTGCTGCCAGCCGCCCGCGGCGGCGGTGGCGGCGAGGAACGCGGTGACGTTCGGCTGGTAGCGCTGGGTGAAGAAGACCACCGACGCGACCCCGGAGGCCTGCGCGGCGGCCACCACCCGGTCGGCGTCCGCGACGCTCAACGCGAGCGGCTTGTCCAGCAGCAGGTGCCGGCCGGCGGTGGCGGCCCGGACGGCGATGTCCGCCTGGATGTCGGGGGGCAGGGCGACAGCGACCACGTCGCAGGCGTCGATCAGCGCGTCGGCGTCGTCGAAGGCCGGCACGTTGTACCGGTCGGCCAGGGCGCCGGCCCGCTCGGGATTCCGCCCCCACACCCCGACCAGCTCGGCACGCGGGTGCGCGTCGAGCGCCGCCCCGTGCGTCTCCGTCGCCCAGTGACCGGTGCCGAACAAACCGAACCGCAGCACGACCATCCCCCGCCGTTGTCGTCCACCGCGGCGACGCCGCAGCCCGTGATCCACGCTAGCCTCCCGGCCTCGACGGTGCAGGCGGCGGGGCCGGACGTCACCGTCGACCGCGCCGGTGCCCGCGTGGCGGGGCGGGGCCGCGGGTCGGTTACTACGACGGTTAGTAGGCTGTGCCGGTGACCGAGCCAAGGACCGGGTGGCCCCGATGACCGCCACCGCGGCGGGTTCGCCGGTTGACGGCGTCCTCGCCACCGTGTCGATCGTGCTGTCGCTCGTACTCGCGCTGTGGGCCCTGGTGTGCGCGGCGCGCAACCGGCCGCCGGACCGCGCGCAGTTGATCGGGCTGGCCCTGCTGGAGCTGGCGCTGCTCGCGCTGGCCGTGGTGGCGCTGGTCGCCCTCGGCGGCGGCGAGCGGCCGGGCGAGCCGGGCGCCTTCTTCGGCTACCTGGTGACGCTGGTCTGCCTGCCGCCGCTGGCCTGGGTGCTGGCCCGGATGGAGCCGACCCGCTGGGGCTCGGGGATCGTCTGCGCGGTCTGCCTGGTGACCCCGGTCGTGGTGGTCCGGCTTCAGCAGACCTGGGAGGTGCTCGGTGGTTGAGACCTCCGCGACCCGGCGCGGGACCAACAAGGGGCCGGGCCGGCTGCTGATCGCCGTCTACATCCTCTTCGCCATCGCCGCGACCTCGCGGGCCGGGCTGCAACTCGCCACGAAGTTCGACGAGGCGCCGGTGGCCTACCTGCTCTCCGCGCTGGCCGCGGTGATCTACATCGTCGCCGCGGTGGGGCTGGCCCGCGCCGGGCACACCGGCCGGCGGATCGCGCTGGCCTGCTGCTCGGTGGAGCTGGTCGGCGTGCTCGCCGTGGGCGTGCTCAGCCTGGTGGACGCCGAGCTCTTCCCCGACGAGACGGTCTGGTCGGAGTTCGGCAGCGGGTACGGCTACATCCCGCTGGTCCTGCCGATCCTGGGGCTCTACTGGCTCTGGCGCACCCGCCGCTCCCCCGCCTGACGCGTCCGGGAGACCGCGATGGCCGCCCCGTGCGGAGCGGCCATCGGGCCGGCGCGGCCGGTCAGTCCTTGGGGCCGCCGGCGACGTAGATGACCTGGCCGGAGACGAAGGACGCGCCCTCGCTGACCAGGAACGAGATGGTGTGCGCGACGTCCTCCGGGCGGCCGGTGCGGCGGACCGGGATCTCCGCGGCGGCGTGCTGCTGGAGCGCCTCGAACTCGACCTTCATCCGGGCGGCGGTCGCCGCGGTCATGTCGGTGACGATGAAGCCGGGCGCGACCGCGTTCACGGTGACCCCGAACGGGCCCAGCTCGATGGCGAGGGTCTTGGTCAGCCCCTGCAGGCCGGCCTTGGCGGTGGAGTAGTTGGCCTGGCCGCGGTTGCCCAGCGCCGAGGTGCTGGAGAGGTTGACGATCCGACCCCACTTCCGCTCGACCATGTGCTTCTGGGTGGCCTGGCTGAACAGGAAGGCGCCGCGCAGGTGCACGCCCAGCACGGTGTCCCAGTCGGCGTCGGTCATCTTGAACAGCAGGTTGTCGCGGAGCACGCCGGCGTTGTTGACCAGCACGGTCGGCGCGCCCAGCTCGGCGGCGACCCGCTCGACCGCCGCCTCCACCTGATCCCGCTGGGCGACGTCGGCGCCGACGCCGAGCGCCCGACCGCCGGCGGCGGCGATCGCGTCGACGGTCTCCTTCGTCGCCGACTCCTCGATGTCGACCACGGCGACCGCCAGGCCGTCAGCGGCGAGCCGGCGAGCGGTGGCCGCGCCGATTCCGCGCGCGGCTCCGGTGACGATGGCGACGCGGGGCTCCTCCGACATGATTACCTCCCGGTAACTTGGGGTCGATCGAAGGAGCTTAACCCAGCGGTACGCGCCGGATCAGTGCCCGCCGGACGGCCCGACAGCCACCGCGCATCCTCAGAAGGACCGGCTGCGGCAGAGCCGGATCCACCGGTAGCCGTGGCCGGCGAGCTTGAGGCGGTCCAGCTTGCCGACCTCGTCGTAGCCCCGGTCGGTGAGCACGTCGATCGGCAGGTCCGCCTCCGGCTCCAGCGTGCTCAGGTCGACCTCCACGTCCTCGGTGCCGAGATTGTGCAGGAAGACCATGGTCCCGCTCGGGCCGTCGGCGCGGTGCGCGAGCACGCCCGGCGGCGTCGGCACATCGATGTGGGTGGTCGAGCCGGACCCGATCTCCGGGGCCTCGCGCAGCGTCCGGATCATCCGCTCGAACCAGCTGAGCAGGGAGCGCGGGTCCTTGCGTTGGGCGGTGACGTTCACCTTGTCGTACGCGTAGTCGCCCTTGTCGATCACCGGGCGGACCAGCTTCTCCGGCTCGGCGCTGGAGAACCCGCCGTTGGGCTGGTACGACCACTGCATCGGGGTACGGATCGCGTCGCGCCCCGGCAGCGACAGGTCCTCGCCCATGCCGATCTCCTCGCCGTAGCGCAGCACCGGCGTGCCGCGCAGCGAGAACTGCAGGGCGTACGCCAGCTCGATGTGCCGCCGGTCGTTGCCGAGCATCGGGGCGAGCCGGCGCCGGATGCCCCGGCCGTAGAGCTGCATCTCCTCGTCCGGGCCGAACTTCGCCAACACGTCGTTGCGCTGGTCGGCGGTGAGCCGGGACAGGTCGATCTCGTCGTGGTTGCGCAGGAAGGTGGCCCACTGGCCGCCGACGGGCAGCGTCGGGGTGTCCCGCAGCGCGTCGATGATCGCCTCCGGGTCCTCCCGGGCGAGGGCGAGCATCAGCCGGCCGTTGAGCATGAAGTCGAAGAGCATGTGAATCCGGTTGCCCGACCCGTTCCCGTCACCGAAGTAGACCGGCAGCTGATCCGGCTCGACGTTCGCCTCGGCCAGCAGGACCGCGTCGCCGCGCCGCCACTGCACGTGTTGGCGCAGGTCGGTGAGGAAGTCGAAGTCCTTCGGGGAGTTCGGGTTGCCCGGCTCGGTCTGCTCGATGATGAACGGCACCGCGTCCATCCGGAAGCCGGATACGCCGAGCTGGAGCCAGAACGAGGTGATCTTCTTGATCTCCTCGCGCACCTTCGGGTTCTCGATGTTGAGGTCCGGCTGGAACTTGTAGAACCGGTGGTAGTACCACGCCTTGGCGGTCCGGTCGTAGCTCCACGTCTCGTGCTGCTCGCCCGGGAAGACCATGCCCTGGTGACGGTCGTCCGGCTCCTGGTCGGCCCAGACGTACCAGTCCCGGTACGGCGAGTCCGGCGAGGAGCGGGCCGACTGGAACCACGGGTGCTGGTCGGAGGTGTGGTTGACCACCAGGTCGATGATCACCCGGATGCCCCGGTTCTGTGCCTGGTGCAGCAGCTCGGCGAAGTCACCGAGCGTCCCGAAGCGCGGGTCGACGTTGTAGAAGTCGGTCGCGTCGTAGCCGTCGTCCTTGTTGGGCGACGGGTGGATCGGGTTGAGCCAGAGGCAGGTGACCCCGAGCCGGGCCAGGTAGTCCAGCCGTCCGATCAGGCCCCGGATGTCACCGACCCCGTCACCGTCGGAGTCCACGTACGTGTCGATGTCGAGGCAGTAGACGACGGCCTCGGAGTACCACCTGTCAGCCATGCCCGGTTACCTTCTCCGATCCGCCGGCCCGGCAAACGCGAACGGCGCGACGCCGGTACGGTGCCGGTCATGCGCGACACGACCGACACCGAGCCGATCGACTGGTCCACCGGGAGCTGGCTGCACCGGCCGGTCCGGGCGGAGGGCACGCCGGAGGGGCACCTGGTGGTCGAGCCGGCGGCCGGCAGCGACTTCTGGCGACACACCAGCTACGGCTTCGTGCACGACGACGGGCCGGCCCTGCTCGCCGCGTTCAGCGCCGGCACGGCCGTCGAGGTGAGCTTCCGGCTGGCCTTCACCGAGCAGTTCGACCAGGCCGGCGTGCTGGTCCGCAGCGACGAGCGAAACTGGATCAAGGCCGGCGTGGAGGTCAGCGACGGCCAGCCGCAGCTCGGCGCGGTGGTCACCCGGGAGGTCTCGGACTGGTCGGTCGCCCCGGTGCCGGAGTGGGCCGGGCGGGAGGTCACCGTCCGGGCCAGCCGTTCCGGCGACGCGCTGACCGTGCGGGCCCGGGTGGCCGGTGAGCCGTGGCGGCTGGTCCGGCTCGCCCCGCTGGCGCCCGACGCCGAGGTGCTCGCCGGCCCGTTCTGCTGCTCGCCCACCCGGGGCGGGCTGGCGGTCCACTTCACCGGTTGGCGGGTGGGACCGGCCGACGCCGCCCTGCACCCGTCGGAGTGAGCCGGCAGGTGTGCCCGGCCAGTGGCGGGGTACAGATATCCGATCCCCTCCCCCGTGGAAAGGATCGCCATGCCGCTCGCCGAGAACGTCGACCCGAGCCGACTCGGCGGGCTGACCGGCTGGGTGGCCGGGGTGATCGACTCCGCCGGCGCCCTGGGCGTCGCCCTGCTGGTCGCCCTGGAGAGCATCGTCCCGCCGATCCCGAGTGAGATCGTCCTGGCGATGGCCGGTTACCTGGCCGGCGAGGGGCGGTTCAACGTCTTCGTGGTGGCGCTCGCGGCGACCGCCGGCTCACTGATCGGCGCGCTGGTCCTCTACTGGTTGGGCGCGGTGGTCGGTGAGGACCGGCTGAAGCGCTGGCTGGACCGGCTGCCCCTGGTCGACCTGGACGACCTGGAGCGCGCCGACCGCTGGTTCGAGCGGTACGGCCGCTGGGCGGTCTTCTTCGGCCGGATGATGCCGGTGGTGCGCAGCCTGGTCTCGATCCCCGCCGGGACGAACCGCATGCCGCTGCCCGAGTTCGTCGTGCTGACCACGCTGGGCAGCGGGATCTGGAACGCGATCTTCGTCGGCGGCGGCTATGCCCTGGGCTCCCGGTGGCAGCAGTTGGAGCGGTACAGCAGCTGGTTCGACTACGGCATCGTCGCTCTCTTCGCGATCCTGATCGGGTGGTGGGTGGTGAAGAAGATCCGCCGCCGCGGCCGGCGGCGCGACCGGCAGTCGGTGACCGCCGGTCGCTGACCGCGTACGGCCCGGCCGTGGCGAGCGCTCAGGGCAGGGTGTCGAGGTGCGGGGCGACGGTGCGGGCGAAGCCGTTGCCGTTGCTGACGTCCCAGTTGACCGACCAGGTCATCGCGCCGCGGATACCGGGGTAGGTGCGCGGCGGGCGGAAGCTGCCGCAGTTGGTGCCCCGGGCCAGACAGTCCAGGGCGGCGTTGACCACGCTCGGTGCCACGATGCCGCCGCCGGCCGCGCCGGGCCCGGCGGGCAGGCCGAGCCCCACCTGGTCGGGGCGCAGCCCGGCCTCCAACTGGATGCAGGCCAGCGCGACGATGAAGTTCACCGTGCCCTGGGTGTACGCGGCGTTGTTGTCACAGCCGAGCATCGCGCCCGAGTTGTAGAACTGGGTGTTGACCACGGTCAGGATGTCCTTGATGTCGAGCGCGAGCTTGAAGTAGCTGCCGGCCGGTGACTGCATGTCGATGGTCTGTGGCGCCATCGCGATGATCAGGCCGGCGCCGACCTTCGCCCGCAGGGAGCGCAGCGCCTGCGCCATGTAGGTCGGGTTGAGCCCGTTCTCCAGGTCGATGTCGACCCCGTCGAAGCCGTACCGCTGGATCAGCGCGTGGACGGTGTCGCTGAACGCGGCGGCGGAGGCGGGGTCGTTGACCGCCACCCGGCCGGTCTCGCCACCCACCGAGATGATCACCTTCTTGCCCCTGCTCTGCAGGGTCCGGACGTCCGCGGCGAAGTCGGCGTCGGTGTAGCCGCCCAGCGCGGCGGAGAGCCCGGGGTCGACGGCGAAGGTGACCGCGCCCGGAGTCGACGTGGCCTCGGCGAAGGCGACTGCCACCAGGTCGTACTCGGCCGGCACGTCGCGCAGCCGCAGCTCGACGGCCGGGTTGTCGAAGTTGTGCCAGTACCCGGTGAGCAGGTGCTTCGGCAGGCTGCCGGTGGGCGGCGGGGTGGTCGGCGGTGGGGTGGTCGGCGGCGGCGTGGTCGGGGGTGGGGTGGTCGGGGGTGGGGTGGTCGGCGGGGTGGTGCCGCCGCACGCGGCGCCGTTGAGCTGGCAGTTGGCCGGGCTGCCGGGGCCGCTGCCCAGGAAGCCGAAGGAGACCGAGGCACCCGGCGCGATGCTGCCGTTCCAGGACCGGTTGGTGAAGGTGTGCCGCTGGCCGGCGGTGGTGAGCAGCGCGTCCCAGTAGCTGCCGACGGTGGTGCCGGCCGGCAGGTCGAAGGTGACGTTCCAACCGTTGACGGTCGACCCGCCACCGTTGGTGATGGTGTACTTCCCCTCCCAGCCGGAGCCCCAGTCGGAGGTCTTGACGAAGGTCGCGGTGGCCCCGGCGGCGAACGCGGGCAGCGCCACCCAGGCCGCGCCGACCGTGGCGGCCAGCAGGGTGACCAGGGACAGGACAAGGGATCTGGAACGCTTCATACGACCCTCCGCATCCGGGTGGACATCCACGGACATCAACGTTGGCGCCTATTATTAAGACTGTTAACTGTTTCTGTCCAGAGGTGGCTGCCCGCCGGGGCCGGCCGGGCCCCCGCACGGCGGTCACGGGGGCCCGACCGGGGTCAGCGGCGGAAGGTGAACCAGTTGACGTTGACGAAGTCGTTCGGCTGGCCGCTGGTGAAGGTCAGGTAGACGGTCTGCCGACCAGTGGCCGCGGCGACGTTGCCGGGCACCGAGCGCCAGCTCTGCCAGCCGCCGGTGTTGCCGATCGCGAAGCTGCCGATCGTCGCGCCGGTCGGGCTGCCCAACCGCACCTCGACCAGGCCGCTCACACCCCCACCCGCGCCGGACGCGACCCTTGCCACGAAGTCGCGGGGCGGGGTGGAGCCGAACTCGACGTTGTCGAAGCGGACCCAGTCGCCGTTGCGCAACGCGCCGATGTTCTGCCCGCCCTCGCTGCACGCCTCGACGATCACGCCGTTCTGGCCGTTGAACGACTCGGCCTGGATGGTCGAGTAGGCGTCGCGCGCGCCGGACGGCGGCGGGTCGGTCGGCGGCGGGGTGCTGCCGCCACCACGGCTGTAGACCGCGACGTAGTCGACAAGCATCGGTCGGCCCGGAACGGTCGAGGCGGTCGGCGTGGTCGAGCCGGCCACTCCGTTCGGGAAGCCTCCGCCCATCGCCACGTTGAGCAGGAGGAAGTAGCCGGCGTGCGAGGTCATCTGGCTCCAGTACGTCGCGCCGACCTGGGACTGGGTGACGGTGTGGTAGACCTGCCCGTCGACGTACCAGCGCAGCTGCTGCGGGCTGGACGCGGCGTCCCACTCGAAGCGGTAGGTGTGGAACGCCGACTGGCAGGTGCTGCCGGGGCAGGCGCGGGAGGCGCCGAGCCCGTTGAACTCGTTGCACGGCCCGCCGGGCGCGACACCGCAGTGCAGCACCCCCCAGACCGAGTTGATCCCGTTGACGTTCTCCATCACGTCGAACTCGCCGATGCCCGGCCAGTTCTGGTAGTTGCCCCGGTAGGGCGCGCCGAGCGCCCAGAACGCCGGCCAGTAGCCGGCCGCCTGCGCGCCGGTCACGTTCGGCATCTGGATCCGGCCCTCGATGGCCAGCACTCCGCCGGACGGCGGCTTGAAGTTGCTCCGGACCGTCTCGATCCGGGACGAGGTCCAGCGGCCGGAGGAGTCGCGCAACGGCGTGATGCGCAGGTTGCCGCCACCGTCGTGGCTGACGTTGGCGGTGCTGTTGGTGTAGGTCTGGATCTCCCCGGTGCCCCAGTTCGGCGGGCCACCGGGGTAGCTGGTGCCGGTGTCGATGATCCAGTTGGCCGAGGACGGCAACGTGCCGGCCGCGCCGGTGAAGTCGTCGCTCCAGACGAGGTTC
The DNA here is from genome assembly GCF_044753725.1 of Micromonospora sp. NPDC093243. Lineage (NCBI taxonomy): Bacteria > Bacillati > Actinomycetota > Actinomycetes > Micromonosporales > Micromonosporaceae > Micromonospora > Micromonospora sp. NPDC093243. The sequence continues at coordinate 251,135 of NZ_JBIVNT010000004.1, forward strand.
CAGCCGGACGGCGGCGGGGGCACCGCGGCGTGCGCGGTCATGGTGATCCCGGCCAGGGCGGTGGTGGCGGTGGCGAGCAGGGCGAACGCCAGCCGCAGCCGGCGTCGTGCGGACAGGGCGGCGGTCGCCGCCGGGGCATTTCTCATGGATGTGCCTCTCTGCGGGGACGGGCGAGAGAGCGCTCTCTCACGAGTTGTACGTCCCCTGGGGACAGTTGTCAACGTCGATCGATGTCCGCGTCGGCCAGCATGGCCCGCGGCCGGCGCAGCACCGCCTGCTCCAGCGCCGACCAGGCCGTCGTGGTGACCAGGTAGAGCACCGCGGCCAGCGGCAGGACCAGTGCCACCAGCACCGTGGCGTAGGGCAGCAACGGCAGCAACCGGGTCAGCGCCGCGCCCACGCCCTCGGCCGCCGCCCCGGCACCGCCGGCCGCCGCCCCGCGCTCACCCTCGCCGGTCCGGGCGACCGGGCCGGCGGCGATCCCGGTCGGCGGTATCGCGCCGATGCCGGCCGAGGCCCGGCGCATCCGCCGGGACGTCCACCAGGCCAGCGCCAGCAGGGCCGCCAGCAGTACGGCGAAGAGCGGCCCGGCGGCCCCGGCCAACCCGTCGCCGAGGTGGTGACCGAGCGGCACCCCGGCCAGCCGCTCGTCGAGCAGCCCGGTGCCGCCCTCGGCGGTGCTGAACAGTCGGTACATCACCAGCAGGAAGGGCGCCTGGAGCAGCACCGGCAGGCAACCGGTGATCGGGTTGGCGCCGGCCGAGCGGTAGAGCGTGAAGAGTTCGCTCTGCAACCGGGCCGGGTCGTCCGCGTACCGCCGCTGCAGGGCGCGGACCTGCGGGGCGAGCGCCGCACGGCGGCGTTCCCCGCGGACCTGCACGACGGTGAGCGGAGAGATCAACAGGCGGACGGCGATGGTGAAGAGCACGATCGCGGCGGCCGTGGCCGCGCCACCGGCGAGCGGTTCGAGCAGCGTGGTGACGGCGGAGAGCGCGGAGCCGGCGGCGCCGACCGCAGCGTGCAGTGGTGCGAAGGCGAGCATGGGTGTCCCTCGGTTGCGATTCCGGGTGGTCCCGTCCGGGCGCACGGGCCCGGGGGGACGGATGACGGCGGAATCGGCCGCGCGGGCGTGACGGTGCTACGCGGCCGAGGGGCGGGCGCCGGGCGCCCGGGGACGCGCTCGACCGGGGGCGTCCGGGTCGACCTGACGGGGCACCCGGCGGTGCCGGGCACGGGCCCGCAGTGCGGCGGCCCGGCGGATGGTGCGCGGCGCCGCGCCGAGGACGAGGGCGCGCGCCGCGAGCAGGGTCGCGAGCAGCACCGCCGCGCCGAGCGCGGCACCGGCGAGCAGGGCCGCCGGCCGGTCCGCGAGGAGGGTCAGCTGGGTGAGGGCGTACGCCCAGAGCCCCAGCGCGATCCCCCACGGTCCTGACACGGCGCCCAGCCTAGGACCCGCTGTCACGCCCTCCCGTGAGCGCGACACGCGGCCGACGCGCCGGCAGCGCGTTTCCGGCGATCGCCACGGTGGGTAACCATCCGACGGACCGGCGCGGACGGACCGCGGCCGGCAGGAACGGACGGTGATGGCGATGACCGGCCAGCTGGCGGAGGCGCCGAGCGGGACGGCCGACGGGACCGACCTGCTCACGGTGGGCGTCGAGGAGGAGTTCCTGCTCGTCGACCCGCACACCGGCGCCGCGGTGCCCGCCGTCGACCTCGTCATGGAGCAGGTGCCGGCGGAGCTGCGCGGGCAGGTGGAGCGCGAGTTCCAGACCAGCCAGATCGAGATCGGCAGCCCGCCCGGGTTGGAGCTCTCCTCGATCCGGCACTCACTCGGCGTACTGCGGGGCGCGCTCGCCGACGCCGCCGAGCGGGCCGGCGTACGGCTGCTCGCCATCGGCACCGGCCCGGTGGACGGTCCGGTGCCGCCGGTGGTCGACAAGCCCCGCTTCGATCGGATGATCGAGCGGTTCCGGCTGCTGGTGCCCGGTCCGGGCAACAACGGCATGCACGTGCACGTCGGCATCCCCGACCCGGAGACCGGCGTGCAGGTGCTCAACCACGTCCGGCCGTGGCTGCCCATCCTGCACGCGGTGACCACGAACTCCCCGTTCGCGCGAGGCGAGGACACCGGCTACGCGAGTTGGCGCTCGGTGGAGTGGGAGCGCTGGCCGTCGGTGGCGCCGACGCCGTATCTGGAGTCGCACGAGCACTACGAGCGGCTGATCCGGCAGCTGATCGCCAGCGGGGTGATGCTCGACGAGGGGATGCTCTACTGGTACGCCCGGCTCTCCGCGAAGTACCCGACGGTCGAGCTGCGGATCGGCGACGTCTGCCCGTCGGTGGACGACGCGGTGCTGGTCGCCGCGCTGGTCCGGGCCCTGGTGGCGACCGCGATCGACGACATCTCCAACGGCCGTCCGGCGATCCGGACCGACCATCACCTGCTGGTCGCCGCGCACTGGCGGGCGGCCCACGACGGGCTGGAGGGTGACGGGGTCGATCTGACCACCGGCGAGGTCCGGCCGGCCTGGGAGCTGCTGGACCGGCTCGTCGAGCAGGTCCGGCCGGCGATCGAGCAGCACGGCGACTGGGCCGAGGTGACCGACCTGCTCGGTGCGCTGCGCCGGCACGGCAGCGGCGCGGCCCGCCAGCGCGCGGTGTTCGCCCGCAGCGGGCGGCTCACCGACGTGGTGCAGGACGTGGCGCGCCAGACCCGCGGCTGATCGCAGCGTGACAGGATGAACTCGTGGCGCAACGGTTGATCGTCATCGGCGGGGACGCCGCCGGCATGGCGGCGGCGTCCCAGGCACGCCGCCGCCGTGACCGCTCCGACCTGGAGATCATCGCGTTCGAGCGGGGGCACTTCACCTCCTACTCGGCGTGTGGCATCCCGTACTGGATCAGCGGGCTGGTGCCCGAGCCGGAGGCCCTGATCGCGCGCGATCCGCCGACCTTCCGCTCCGAGTTCGCCATCGACGTGCGGATGCGGCACGAGGTGACCGCGATCGACCTGGAACGCCGCGAGGTGCTGGCCCGCGACCTGGAGGGCGGTGGCGAGGTCCGGGAGCGCTTCGACGAGGTGGTCTACGCCGCCGGCGCGCTGCCGGTCAAGCCGCCCTGGGCGAAGACCAGCGCCGGGGGCGTCTTCGGGATGCAGACCCTGGACGACGGCTCGGCGCTGCGCGACTGGCTGGAGAGCGACCCGAGACCGCGGCGGGCGGTCGTGGTCGGTGGCGGCTACATCGGCGTGGAGCTGGCCGAGGCGTTGATCCTGCGGGGCCTCTCGGTGACCCTGGTCGAGCAGGCCGATCAGCCGATGTCCACGGTGGATGGCGACATGGCCGAGCTGGTCGCGGACGCGATGACCGGGCTGGGCATCCACATCCGCACCGGGCTCCCGGTGGAGGAGATCGAGGAGCGCGACGGCCGGGTCAGCGCGGTGGTCACCGCCGAGGGGCCGATCCCGGCCGACGTCGTGGTGCTCGGCCTGGGCGTACGCCCGAACACCCGGCTCGCCGAGGCCGCCGGCGTGCCGCTCGGGCCGACCGGCGCGATCCGGGTGGACCGGCGGATGCGGGTGCCGGGGCTGCCCGGGGTCTGGGCCGCCGGCGACTGCGTGGAGAGCCTGCACCGGGTCAGCGGGATGCCGGTGCACGTGCCGCTCGGCACGCACGCCAACAAGCAGGGCCGGGTCGCCGGGATCAACATCGGCGGCGGCTACGCCACCTTCGCCGGGGTGATCGGCACGGCGGTGACCAAGGTCTGCGACCTGGAGGTCGGCCGGACCGGCCTGCGGGAGCGGGACGCGAGCGCGGCCGGCTTCGACTTCGTCTCGGTGGTCGCCAAGTCGACCAGCCGGGCCGGCTACTATCCGGGCGCCCGGCCGATGACGGTCAAGCTGATCGCCGAGAAGCCGAGCGGACGGTTGCTCGGCGCGCAGATCGTCGGCTGGTCCGAGGCGGCCAAGCGGATCGACACCCTGGCGGTGGCGCTCTGGAACGGCATGACGGTGGACGAGATGACCTCGCTCGACCTCGGCTACGCCCCGCCGTACGCCCCGGTGTGGGATCCGGTGCTGATCGCCGCCCGCAAGGCCGTCGACGCGTTGCACGCCTCCGGCCGCTGAGTCCTCGCGCCGTCGCCCTCGGGCGCGGTGGCGTCGGCAGGAGGACGGCCTCGGCACCCCGATTCTGTCGGGGGCGGTGGTTAGCGTTCTCGCGTTGTCACGCCGGCGATCCCCCGGTCGCCCACCCCACCCGGAGGCACCCCCATGTCCCAGGAGACGACCTACCTCGAACTGTCCGAAGTGGACGGTGGCGCGCACAAGTTCTACGAGGTGGTGGTCGAGGACACCGCCCTGACCGTCCGCTACGGCCGGATCGGCGACCAGGGCCAGGTCAAGACCGCCAGCTACGCGGACAACGCCCGCGCCCGCGCGGCGGCGGCGAAGAAGATCGGTGAGAAGATCCGCAAGGGGTACGCCCCGGCGGTGCCCGGCGTCCGGCAGAAGCGGTCGGTCTCCCGGCGGCAGATCGTCAGCACCCGCTCGACCGCGCGGACCGCGCCGGTGCTCTGGCGCTACGACTCGGGAGCGCCCGCGTTCGGCATCTTCGTCGACGATCAGAACTGCATGGTCGGCAACGAGCACGGCGTGATCACCACGCTCGGCCACGACGCCCGGGTGCTCGGGCAGGTCCGCCTCCCCGACGGGGTGAAGTGCATCGTCGCCGACGACGCCTGGATCTACGCCGGCTGCGACGACGGCAACGTCTACGACCTCTCCGGCAAGGTGCCCCGGGTGGCGTACGCCATCGCGCCCGAGATCGACATCTACTGGCTGGACATCCACGACGGTGTGCTCGGCGTGTCCGACGCCGACGGCGGGATCGCCGCGATCGACCACGAGGACGAGTTCCTCTGGCGCCGGCCGGGCCGTGGCCGGGCCGCCTGGATGGTGCGCTGCGACGACGACGCGATCTACCACGGCCACTCGCAGGGCGTCACCGGCTACGACTGGCGCACCGGCAAGGAGCTGTGGCACACCCGCACCGGTTCGGTGCTCTTCGGCTGGCAGGAGCGCGACGCGGTGTTCGCCGGCACCGGCTCCCGTGAGGTGGTCCGGTTGGCGAAGGACGGCCGCGCCGAGCGGAGCTACCGGTGCGACGCCCCGGTCTTCTCCTGCGCCACCGCCGCGGGCGGCCGCTACGTCTTCGCGGGCGACAGCCAGTCCTCGATCTACTGCTTCGACGCGGCGGGCACCCGGCTGTGGAAGCTCGGCACCGGCTGCGGCTCGGCCTACTCGATGCAATACCACCAGGAGCGCCTCTACGTGGTCACCACCGGCGGCTACCTCGCCTGCATCGACGCCAGCGAGCCGGCGATCCGGGCCGCCGAGGCGGGCACCGTGCCGGACGTGGTCGACGTCAAGGCCCCGGCCCGGCTGCCGGAGCCGGCGGCCTGGTCCACCGTCGAGGTGACCAGCGACGTCGACGGCGGCGTGGTGGTGCAGTGCGTCCAGGACCGGGGCCGGCTGCGCGTGCAGGTCGTCTCCACCGGCTACCGGCGCGACTGGTCGGTGCAGTTCCCGAAGGGCATCCGTGAGCCCGGGGTCCGCTATCTGGTCAGCGAGGTCCGGGAGTCCGGCCGGGGCGGCTTCTACCGGGCGTACGGCGACATCCGCCGGCTGCGCTGACGCCGCCCGTCCCGCCCCGCACGCCCGTCGCGCCGATCCGGGTCGTCCGGACCGGCGCGACGGGGGCGGTCAGCGGCAGCTCCAGCGGATCGCCCGCATCACCAGACTCTTCTGGCCCGGCTCGACGTCGAGCTGGCCGCCGATCACCGCCGCGTCGTCGCTGACGCTCACCGCGACGGCCGCGTACCGGCCGGTGCGTCCGTCCAGGTCGGGCAGGCGCAGCGTGCCGGCGTCGGTGAGCAGCCCGGCGTCCATCCGGTCCACCGGGCCGACCACCCAGCCCCGCCCGTTGCCGGCGCTCGGGCTGACGCCGCTCGGCAGCGGCTCGTAGCGGCCGGTGGCCAGGTGGTAGCGGGCCGGGTAGATCCGCCGAACCTTCCCCTCGTCCCGGAAGGCGACCCCGGTGATCCAGCCGCCGCGCAGCGAGTGCGCCACGAACTCGCTCGCCGGGCCGCCCTCGACGGACGGCGTCGGCAGCAGTTCCGGACCCCCGCCGCCGGCGCGCCAGACGGCGGTACGGGTCACCCCGCTCGGACCGTCATGGATCTTCCCGACCACCGTGCCGGCGGAGTCGACGCCGATGGCCGTCCCCTCCCACCTCGGGCCCGGCAGCGGGAGCTCCACGGCCGCGGTGTCGGGGTCGGACCAGAGCACCGGGCGCTGCCGGTCGCCGATTTGCCGCGCGCCGACGATCCGGCCGTCGGCGCTGACGGCGGTCGCTTCACCGGACGCCAGGCCGGGCAGCCGGGCGGGGCGGCCGTTCCGGATGACGTACGGCTGCGGCCGGTCGTCGAGGTAGACCGACCCGACCGCGACACCGGCGGCGTTCACGTCCACCATCCGCTGGTCGGAGCCGGGCAACCGATACTCACGCGCCCGGTCGCCGTCCCAGAGGATCACCGGGTTGCCGCGGCCGTCCCCCGGATACGACCGGCCGGCCAGGAACCGACCGGTCGGGTCACCGCCGGTCACCAGGCTCTTGGCGTGCCCGCCGGGTACCGGCAGTGGCTGAGCCGTGCAGGCGGTCGGGCCACCCGGCGCGGTGGTGGCGGGCGGCGCGATGGTGGCGGGCGCGCTCCCCGACGTGGACGGCGACGCGGGCTGCGACGCCGGCCCGGCCGATGGGCCGCCGCCGACCACCAGCGGCACGGAGACCGCCGCCAGCACGGCCAGCCCTGCGGCCGACACGCTCATCGTCCGGCGGCTGCGCCGTCGCCGGCGCGCCTCGTGCACGGCGGCGGTCAGATCGACCCGGACCGGCCGGACCGGTTCCGGATCGAGCCGCCGCAGCAGATCGACGATCCGGTCCTCGTCCGCCGTCATCACGCTGCCCCCTTCGTCGTCTCCACCAGGTCCGCGCCGTCGAGCAGGCGGCGCATCGCGGCCAGGCCGTGGGAGGTCTGGCTCTTCACCGTCCCGGCGGAGCAGCCCATGGTCCGGGCCACCTCGTCCACCGGCAGGTCGTGCAGGAACCGCAGCACCAGCACCGCCCGCTGGCGCGGCGGCACCCGCGCCAGCGCCGCCCACAGCACCGTGCGGTCCTCGACGCCGCCGTCCTCGGCGTGTCGCGCGTCGGGCGGGGCGGCGAAGAGCCTGATCCGCCACCATCCCTTGCGCCGGCTGTCGAGGAAGAGCCGCACCACGACCGCCCGCACGTACGCGTCGATGTGGTCGGCTCGCGACGCCCGGGACCAGCGCTGGAAGAGCCGGGTGGCCGTCTCCTGCACCAGGTCGTCGGCCTCGTCGCCGTCGCCGCAGAGCGAGTACGCCAGCCGCTGCAGCATCGGTAGCCGCGCCCTGAAGTACTCGACGAACTCCTGTTCCGATGCGTCCGGCATCCGGTTACCTCCGTCGGTTCCCCCCTACAGACGACGATCGGCGGGAAAGGGTTGTACGCCCGCGCCGGTCCGGATCGAGGATGTCCGGATGACCGGTGAGTTGCGGATCCCGGACGGGCTGGGCTGGGTGCGGGGCACGGCGGCGGGGCGGGAGTGGTTGGCCGAGCTGCCCGCGCGGCTGGCGGACTGTGTCGAGCGCTGGTCGCTGCGGATCGGGCCGCCGTTTCCGTACGCCTTCGCCTCGCTGGCGCTGCCGGCCGAGCTGCCCGACGGTACGCCGGCGGTGCTCAAACTCCAGTACCCGGACGTGGAGAGCGAGGACGAGCCGGCCGCGTTGGCCCGCTGGGCGGGAATGGGCGCGGCCCGGTTGCTCGGGCACGACCCCGGGCGGCGGGCGCTGCTGGTCGAGCGGTGCGTGCCGGGCTCACCGCTGCACGACGTGCCGGCCGCCGAGGCGGTCACCGTCCTCGCCGGGCTGCTGCCCCGGCTCTGGGTGCCGGCGGGCGCGGAGTTCCGGTCGCTGGCGCAGGAGGCGGCCGGCTGGGCGGAGCGGCTGCCGGGAAAGTGGGAGCGGGCCGGCCGGCCGTACGAGCGCCGGCTGCTCGACGCGGCGCTCGGCCGGCTCGCCGAACTGGTCGACGATCAGGGCGAGCAGGTGCTGGTCAACCAGGACCTGCACGCCGGCAACGTGCTGCGGGCCACCCGGGAGCCGTGGCTGGTAATCGACCCGAAGCCGCTGGCCGGCGAGCGGGAGTTCGGGCTGGCCCCGATCATCCGCGGGGCCGAGCTGGGCCACTCCCCCGCCGCGGTGCGCTACCGACTGGACCGGCTCAGCGCGGAGCTGGGCCTGGACCGGGAGCGGGCGCGGGGCTGGACCGTCGCCCAGACGCTGGCCTGGGGCATCGCCGACGGACAGGTCTTCGCGGGCCACCTGGAGGTGGTCCGCTGGCTGCTCGGCGAGGAGTGAGCGGGCGAGGCCCGGCGCGCGCGCGGACGCCAAAAGGCGTGCACGGCCCGGGCGACGGTCAGCCGGGCTGGCAGGTGGCGCACCAGTAGAGGTTGCGCCCGGCCAGCTCGCCCCGGCGTACCTCGTCGCCGCAGAGGTGGCAGGGCGCGCCGGGACGGCGGTAGACGTACACCTCGCCGCCGTGCCGGTCGACCCGCGGCGCCCGGCCCATCGCCTCCGGCAGGTGCTCGTCGCGCACGGTGTCGATCCGTCCGCGCCGCACCGCCTGGGTCATCAGGGTCACCAGGTCGGCCCAGAGCCGATCCCAGCCGGCCCGGTCGAGCCCCCGGCCGGGCAGCCTCGGTGACAGCCCGGCCCGGAACAGCGCCTCGGTCACGAAGATCAGCCCGGTGCCGGCCACCACCGACTGGTCCAGCAGCAACGCGGCCAGCGGCGTCGAGCTGCGCGAGATCCGGGCGTACGCCCGCTCGGGATCGGCGTCGGCGCGCAGCGGATCGGGGCCGAGCCGGGCCCGCAGCGCCGTCACCTCCGGCGGGGTGAGCAGCTCGCAGGCCGTCGGGCCACGCAGGTCGAGCCAGTGCCGGTCGCTGGTCAACCGCAGCCGCACCTGCCCGATCGGCTCGGGCGGCTCGCCGGCGCCGTCGGTGACCTTCCCGTAGAGCCCGAGGTGCACGTGCAGGGTCAGCTCGTTCGCGTGGTGGTGCAGCAGGTGCTTGCCGTACGCCTCGGTGCCCTCGAGCACGGTGCCGCTCAGCCGGGCGGCGCCCTCGGCGAACCGGCCCTGCGGGCTGCTGGCGTGCACCTTGTCGCCGGCGAACAGCTCGGCGTGCCGGGCCGCCAGGCGATGAATGGTGTGTCCCTCTGGCACGGGTGCCAAGGGTAGTCAGCCGCCTTGACGTCTGCCATCTGACCTGCTCGGACGGCGTAGTCGACCGCGGTGGGCCACCAGGGTCGGGCTACGTCCGACGGCCCTCGTTGCGAGACGCCTTGGGCGCGCCGAGCAGGTGGCGCAGCCGGTACCGCAACACCCGGGCCTGGCCCACGGAGAGCAGCAGGCTGGCCGCGGCGACGCCCGGCACGCTCGTCAGGGCGACCATCGGCTCGGCCGCCGGATGCAGGGCCTGGACGAGGGCCACGTCGACGATGAACGCCTCCGGCGGATTGGTGTCCAGGTGCCGGGCCGGCGACCGGTGCTGGCCCCGGCGCTGGCAGTCGGTCCGGTCGCACCAACGCGGGTGGCCCTGGTCGCCCGGGTCTGCAAGGGCGCCGGTCGGGAACACGTGCAGGTAGCCGCAGGGCCGGTCCACGTCGGGCGCCATACCGACCGGGTGGGAGGTCATCCCGGCTCTGTCGATCGCGGCGGTGGCACGGATCGCGTGGGCGGCACAGGTGTACGCGGCGGCGTCGAGGGAGTCCGCTGTGTACAGCTCGATGCGTACCGTCGCGGATTCTCCACAGGTGGGCAGGGTGGGTAGGGTTCGCACGGGTCGCCTCCCAGCTAGGCGATCAAGGCCCTCGGCTGGCGGCGCAATCGCTTGGCCGGGGGCCGTCTTTGTCTGGCTCTGACAAACGTACAGTCAATGTACGTCTAGACAATAGACGTCTAGGAGCTGGACAACCCCGAACACGTACAGATCATGTGCGTGTCTACGCTGCCGCCCATGACGAGCCCGCTGTCCAACGTGCCGCTCTACCGGCAGTTGGCGGACCTGCTCGCCAAGGAGATCGAAGAGGGCAAGCTACGCGCCGGGCAGCCGCTTCCGAGCGAGCTGCACCTGCAGCAGACCTACGGGGTAGCCCGAGGCACGGTGCGGATGGCCATGCGCGAGCTGCGCGACAGGGGCCTGGTCGTCACCGTCCACGCGCGCGGCACCTTCGTAGCCGAGCGACAGTAGCCCGCCCTGCCGCCGCCAGAGATCAGCCGGCGAGGGCATCAGAGCAGGTAGCAGCCGAGTCGCACGTCGCCCCGGTGGTCCCTGCCCGACGGCTGGCGCGCCCCCTCCGCCAGGACCAGCAGGCGTGACCGGGGCCGCAACGATCACGAACGCAATCATTGACTTCTATTACTAAGGAATATTAACTGTATTCACGGATGCCGACAGGTCGGGGCAATCCGGAACATCAGCGCGCGCTTCGCTCGGGCCCTCCGTCCCCACCGCCCGCCACCCCCGCGAGAGGAAGACGCATGCCCACCACCGCCGTACCCCCATCACCGGGCCATCGCCGACGGGCCCGCCGCCGGTCGATCGGCGCCGGCCTGCTCGCGCTCGGCACCGCCACGGCCGCCGCCGCGTTCGCCCTGCCACCCCCGGCCGTCGCGGCCAACGAGCCGGTGAACGTCTGGCTGACCACCACCTCGGACTCCGGCGGCCGGCAGGTCACCCGGGGCCTCCAGCAGCAGACGCCGACCGCGTTCGCCGCCACCAGCGGCGGCGCGACGCACACCATCACGGTCAACGAGAACACCCGCTACCAGCAGTTCGAGGGCGGCGGCGCGTCGATCACCGACACCACTGCCTACCTGTTCCGCGGCGGCCCGATCAGCGCCGCGACCCGCGACGACGTGATGCGCAAGCTCTTCTCCCCCACCGACGGCATCGGGCTCTCCTTCGTCCGCAACCCGATCGGCGCGTCGGACCTCTCCCGTCCGGGGCACGTCTCCCTCGACGACACCTGCTGCGACCTCAACGACTTCTACGCCAACGGCTACGACACCAACGTCCGGCTGCTCACCGCGCAGGCCCGGTCGCTCAACCCGGCGCTGCGGGTGATGGGGGTGCCGTGGAGCGCGCCGGGCTGGATGAAGGACAACGGCCGGATGGACCAGATGGGCTGGCTCAAGTGGGAGTACTACCCGCTGTACGCCCAGTACCTGGTCAAGTACGTGCAGACGTACCAGGCCGCCGGCATCGCGGTGAACTACCTCTCGGTGCAGAACGAGCCGAACTGCTGCCAGGCCGCCAACCCGACGGCGATGAACTACCCCGGGATGAGCTGGAACGGCCCCGGCCTGGTCGAGTTCACCAAGAACCACCTCTACCCCGCGCTGCGCGCGGCCGGGCTGAGCACCAAGGTGCTGGTGCACGACTGGAACTACGGTGACTACCCGAACTTCGGGGCGGTGCTGCTGGCCGACGCCGGCATCCGCAACGACCCGCTCTTCGGCGGCATCGCCTGGCACGGCTACTTCGGCGACCCGGCCGTGGGCACCCAGGTGCGCAACCAGTACCCGTCGGTGCGGCAGTTCAGCACCGAACACTCGGGCGGCACCTGGATCGGCAACCAGCACAACGAGGACCTCGCCGACATCGTCAACTACGCCCGGAACTACAGCGGCAGCCTGGTCAAGTGGAGTCTCGCGCTCAACCAGAGCATGGGCCCGCACAACGGCGGCTGCGACGTCTGCACCGGCCTGGTCACCGTGCAGGAGGGCGGCCCCCGGGCCGGCCAGGTCGACTACACGATCGAGTACTACACCACCGGGCACCTGACCAAGTTCGTGCGGCCGGGGGCCTACCGGATCGACTCGACCGCCAACGGCACGGTGCCGAACGTGGCGTACGTGAACCCGGACGGATCCAAGGCGCTGATCGCGCACAACGGCGGCACCGGCACCCAGTCGGTCAAGGTGGTCTGGGGTGGGCAGTCCTTCACCTACTCGCTGCCGGCCCGGACCACGGCCACCTTCACCTGGTCGGGGAGCCAGTCGGGCGGCGGGGGGCGCACCGGCCCGGTCGTCGGGCTCGCCGGCAAGTGCCTCGACGTCGCCGCGGCCAGCAGCGCCGACGGCACCCCGGTCCAGCTGTACGACTGCAACGGCACCGCCGCGCAGCAGTGGACCTTCGGCGCCGACGGCACCGTCCGGGCCCTCGGCAAGTGCCTCGACGTCCGGGACAACGCCACCGCCAACGGCACCCGGGTGCAGATCTGGACCTGCACCGGCTCGGCGAACCAACGCTGGACCGCGACCGCCGCCCGCGACCTGGTCAGCGCCAGCGCCGGCAGCTGCCTGGACGTGCTGGGCAACAGCTCGGCCAACGGCACGGCGACGCAGATCTGGAGCTGCACCGGAGCCGCGAACCAGAAGTGGACCGTGCCCGCCTGACCGACCAGCTCGCGGTGGGGCCGTCGGTTCGCCGGCGGCCCCACCGTCGCGTACGCCCTGCGGTGTCGAAAAACGCCCACCTGGGTACTTCCTGAGGACGTACCGCGTGGGTGCCACCCGTTCCACGGCCACCCCGCATTCCATCAGGAGGTGTGTTGTGGTCAGAATTCCTTCGCTGTCGCGCAGATCGGAGCCGGCGCCGACGCGGGACGAGAACCTCGACGGTCGCGACGCCACGGCCGTCACCGCGCCGGACGGCTCGACGCCGGCGGGCGCGCCGGAGACGACGGACCGGGCGAGACCGGTGGTGACCGACCGGGACGCCGACCAGACGACGTACCGCAGCAGCGACGCGTCGGCCGGTGACGCGGAGCGGCGGGCGACGGAGCGCGCCGCGGTCGCCCGGGCCGCCACCGCCCGGCCGACCGACGCCCGCAGAGACCAGGGCGACACCCGGACCGTCGACCGGTCCGCCGTCGTCGACCCCGACCGGACCGTACGACCGGACGCCGAGCGGACCGTACGGCCCGACGCCGACCGGGACCGGCCGGTCAGCCCCGCCGCCGAGCCCGCCGAGCCGGAGCCGCCGGTGGAGCGCGGCCCGAAGCCGCGGGCCAGCCTGCTCGCCACCCTCGGCCTGGTGATCGGCGTCGCCGGTGCCCTCTTCGTGCTGACCGGCACCCTCGCCGGCTACGGCATCGGCCTGGGAGCGGTCGGCGCGGTGCTCTCCGTGCTCGGCCTCTCCGCCACCCGCCGGCGGCACATCGCCGGCAAGACCGACGCGCTCTTCGGCATCGTCTTCGGCCTGGGCGCGGTGGTCCTCGGCGTGCTGGCGATGACCGGTCAGTTCGACTGGCCGACCACCGACGGCGACTGGGTCCAGCGGTTCCGGGAGTGGCTTGACTCACAGTTTGTCGACCGGTTCTAGCGGGCACTGTCCGGCTCGCCGGCGGTGCGCCGGCGACCAGCGCCGGTGATGCACCGGCGCAGCCCGACCAGCCTGGTGGTTCACCAGCCGGGCAGCACCCTTTCAGGGGCGGCGGTTCGCCGCCCCTGAAGTGTTTTCCGGGACCGGTCCGGCGAACCGCCGAACCCGACCCGCCCCGGGCCGCGGACCGCTCCCACCGCGCCCGTCGGGCCCGAACGCAACGATCCGACGGCGCTGATCGCCCAGACGCAACGAACAGTCGCCCTGTGCAACTCTCAGTGGTGGATCCTGCCGCCAGCGCCGCATAACGTTGAACAACGGCGCCAGCCCGTGGGCCACGGTGGCCGGGCGCGCCCGACCCTGGGAGCAGGACAATGACGATGGACGCCATCCGCCAGCGCTACCTGATGTGCCGGCCGACGTACTTCGCCGTGGACTACGCGATCAACCCGTGGATGGACCCGACCGCGCCGTTCGACACCGAGCTGGCGATCCGCCAGTGGGAGCAGCTGCGGCAGGTCTACCGCGATCTGGGCCACACCGTCGAGGAGATCACTCCGGTGCCCGGCCTGCCCGACATGGTGTTCGCCGCCAACGGCGGCACGGTGATCGACGGCAAGGCGATGGCGGTGCAGTTCCGCGACCCGCAGCGCGCCGACGAGGCCCCGGCCTACCGGGCCTGGTTCGACTCCGCCGGCTTCGAGCTGCACGACCCGAAGCACGTCAACGAGGGCGAGGGCGACGTCCTGCTCGCCGGTGACTACCTGCTGGCCGGCACCGGCTTCCGCACCGCGCACGCCTCGCACGCCCAGTTGCAGGAGGTCTTCGGCTACCCGGTGATCACCATGCAGCTGGTCGACCCGCGCTTCTACCACCTGGACACCGCGCTGACCGTCCTCGACGAGCGCACGGTGGCGTACCTGCCCGAGGCGTTCTCGCCCGGCAGCCAGGCGGTGCTGCGCCGGCTCTTCCCCGACGCGGTGCACGCCACCATGGCCGACGCCGAGGTGCTGGGGCTGAACGCGGTCAGCGACGGGCGGCACGTGGTGCTGCCGGCGCAGGCCACCGACCTGGCCGCCGCGCTGCGCGGCCGGGGCTACGAGACCATCGGTGTCGACCTGTCGGAGCTGCGTAAGGCCGGCGGCGGACCGAAGTGCTGCACCTTGCGGCTCCGACAGGGAAAGGCGAGCAAGTGATCGTCGACGACATGCTGCAGACTCCGGCCGCGGTGCGGAACGCGGAGCGCTGGACCGCGCACAACTACCACCCGCTGCCGGTGGTGATCTCCTCGGCCGAGGGCGCCTGGCTCACCGACGTGGACGGCCGGCGCTACCTCGACTTCCTGGCCGGCTACTCGGCGCTGAACTTCGGCCACCTGCACCCGCAGCTGATCGCCGCGGCCCACGCCCAGCTCGACCGGCTCACCCTCACCAGCCGGGCGTTCATCCATGACCAGTTCGCCGACTTCTGCCGGGAGCTGGCCGAACTGTGCGGCAAGGACATGGTGCTGCCGATGAACACCGGCGCCGAGGCGGTGGAGACCGGGATCAAGGTGGCCCGCAAGTGGGGCTACCAGGTCAAGGGCGTGCCGGCCGGTCAGGCCAACATCGTCGTCGCCGAGGGCAACTTCCACGGCCGGACGACCACCATCGTGAGCTTCTCCACCGACGAGGACGCCCGCGCCGACTTCGGGCCGTACACCCCCGGGTTCACCGTGGTCCCGTACGGCGACCTGGCCGCGCTCACCGCCGCGATCGACGAGAACACCGTCGCCGTGCTGCTCGAGCCGATCCAGGGCGAGCAGGGCGTCGTCGTGCCGCCGGAGGGCTACCTGCCGGGCGTACGGCAGGTCTGCACCGACCGCAACGTGCTCTTCATCGCCGACGAGATCCAGTCCGGGCTGGGTCGCACCGGTGCGACCTTCGCCTGCGACCACGAGGGCGTCACCCCCGACATGTACCTGCTGGGCAAGGCGCTCGGCGGGGGCATCGTGCCGGTCTCGGCGGTGGCCGCCAACGCCGACGTGCTCGGCGTGCTCAAGCCCGGCCAGCACGGCTCGACCTTCGGCGGCAACCCGCTGGCCTGCGCGGTGGGGACCGAGGTGGTCCGGCTGCTGGCCACCGGCGAGTTCCAGCGCCGCTCGGCGGAGCTCGGCGCCCGGCTGCACGCCGGCCTGACCGACCTGATCGGCAAGGGCCTGGTCGCGGTCCGCGGGCGCGGCCTCTGGGCCGGCCTGGACATCGACCCGGCGCTGATGACCGGCCGGGAGGCGTGCGAGCGGCTCGCCGAGCGCGGCGTGCTGGCCAAGGACACCCACGGCTCCACCATCCGCCTCGCCCCGCCGCTGGTGGTCACCGAGGAGGAGATCGACCACGCGGTCGCCCAGCTGGCCGCCGTCCTGGCCAGCTGACCCACCCTGCACACCGGCGGGGGGGGGGGGCGCCCCGGCCCCCCCCCCCCCCCCCCCCACACACCCCCCCCCCCCCCCCCCCCCCCCCCCCCCCCCCCCCCCCCCGTA
>NZ_JBIVNT010000004.1:267192-280519 GCF_044753725.1 Micromonospora sp. NPDC093243
GGGGTGGGGGCCCGCCACTGCTCGCTCGCGCCGGCGGGCCGGGCCCCCCCCCCCGGGCCCCCCCCCCCCCCCCCCCCGGGGGGGGGGGGGGCGGGCGCCCCCCCCCCCCCCCCCCCCCCCGCCGCCGTCAAACCCCCACCCCACCGGCCGACCCCGGCCGACCCCGGCCGACCTCGGCCGACCTCGGCCGACCCCGTTGATCATGAAGTTATTGCCATCGGCCACGGCGTGTCGCGGCAATAACTTCATGATCAACGAGAGGTGGCGGGGCCAGGGTGGGAGCGGGTTAGGGGCGGGGGAGGCGGATCGCCATGGTGGGGGCCTCGGCCATCACCGAGGTAGGGGTGAACGGCGCGCCGGTGGGCAGCTCCTCGGCTCGGCCGACCTGCACCCCGGGGTAGAGCTCCACCATGTCGTTCTCGGCGAGCACCCGGGACTGCTGCGGGGCGAGCGGGAGCCGCTCCGACTCGGTCATCGAGCCGCCGGGGCGGATGCCGGAGCCGTTGGTGCTGACGTCGGTCACGATCACTTCGCCGACCCGCAGCTCCAACTGGATGTGGCTGCGGCTGATCCAGCGGCGGGCCTCGTCGTTGAGCCACTGCCCGAGCATGATCCCGCCGTCCCGCTCGGGCGCCCGGCCGACCAGGATCGGCTGCTCCTCGGTGAGCACGAACCGGCGCCGGACCAGCCCGCCGATCCGGACCGCGAGCACCTCGGTACGCGGCCGGGGCCCGCCGTCGCCGAGCCGGGCGCCGTGCCGCGGGCACGTCGGTACGCCATTGCGCAGCGCCGGCGGCGGCTGCCCCGCGGGACTGTGCTGCACCCGGGCGAGGTCGGCGAAGGCTCCCCCGCCACCACCGCCGCCGAACAGCGCGCAACCCGACTCGGGGCACCGCCACTGGCGGGCCAGCAGCTTGACCCCGGCCGGCGAGCGCTTGCCGGCCACCGGCTTGTCACCGCCGCCGACGTGGGCGATGAAGACCGGCCCACCGGAGCCGGGCACCGGGGCGACCACCCGCCCGGGCTGCTCGACCAACCAGGGAAAACGACCGCGCAGGCCGTCGAACCGAACCCGGCTGAGCACCGGCAGCCCGAGCAGGTCGGCCACCTCGAGCATCCGGTCACCCGGGTTGTCGAGCACCTCGACCAGCCCGTCGTCGGCCCACCGGCGGACCACCATCCGCTCGTTGGAGGTGAGGTCGGCGTCGGAGAGCAGGGCCCGGTGCACCACGGCGTAGACCTGGACGCTGTCCTCCTCCAGCTCACGGGAGAGGGCGTCGATCACCATGCCGAGCCGGAGCAGGCTCGCCGGCCGCCCGCCGTCCAGGTCCTGGTAGCGGATCACCTCGGCCAGGTCGACCACGGCCCGGGCCAGCGACGGGTCGGTGCAGACCCGACCCTCGATGGCGTCGAGCACCTTGCTGATCTCGAATCTCATCGGGCACTCCGGATGATCTCGTCGATCCGTCGGGCCAACGCGAAGTCGCGGTGGGTGACCCCGCCGGCCGAGTGGGTGACACAACGGAAGGTCAGGGTCCGCCACCGGATGTCGATGTCGGGGTGATGGTCGAGCTCCTCGGCCGTCACGGCGACCCGGTCCACCACGGCGATGGCGTCCGGGAAGCTGGCCAGCTCCACGGTGCGGGTGATCCCGGCGCGGTCTCCCGACCAGTCCGCCAGCCCGCCCAGCTCGTCTTCCACCGCCTCCGCGGTGAGCACGTCTGCCATGCCAAGACCCTACCGGTGCAGGTGAGCCGGGCATCGACAGGCGGTGGCCGTGCCGACCGGCACGCCGGCCGCGACCGATGCCGCTGCCACCGGTCCCGGTCGACGCGCGGGGCGCGAAGGCATCGACGCGCGGCAGTGGCCCAGGTTGGTTAGGCTGGCCAGCGGCCCGGCCGGGATCGACTGTCGTCGTCACCTGGCCAACCCTTCACGAGGAGTAATCCATCATGAAAACTCGACGGCTGGCGACCACGGGGGTCGCGCTCGTCGCAGCGCTCGGACTCGGTCTGACCGGATGCGGCAAGCAGACGGGGGCCGACGATCCAGCCGCCAACGGCAACGCCAGCGGGGCCCCGGCCAGCAGCGTTCCGGCGGACGCGCTCGGCAAGCTCACCGCCGCCGCGCAGAAGATCAACGAGCAGAGCCTCCGGATGAAGACGGAGTCGTCGGTGCTCAACGGCGGCGGCGTGATGGACCCGACCAACAAGACCGCCGACATGACGATGGACCTCGGTACGCAGGGCAAGATCCGGATGCTCATCGTCGGCAACGACGCATACCTGAAGGTGACCGGAGCGACCTCCCTGCCGAAGAAGTGGCTGCACATGGACGCCACGAAGCTCGGCGAGAGCGGCCAGCTCAACCTCATGCCGGAGGGTGACCCGGGCGGCGCCAACAAGCTGATCAAGAGCGTGGTGGAGGTCAAGGAGACCGCGCCGGGCAGCTTCGCCGGCACCATGGACTACACCCGGTCCGTGCCGAACGACAAGGACATCGCCGCGCTCGGCGACAAGGCCAAGGCGGTGCCGTTCACCGCCACGATGGACGCCGAGGGACGGCTCACCCAGACCGCCGTCGACATCAGCGCGCTGCACGAGTCGCTCGGCACGATGACCACCACCTTCTCGGACTTCGGCACCGCGGTGAACGTCAGCAAGCCGCCGGCGGCCGACACCCAGGAGGCCCCGGCCGAGCTGATCAAGGCGTTCGGCGGCTGATCCGATCGGCAGCGAAAAGGGGCGGCGCCGGTCGGCGCCGCCCCTTCCTCGTGGTCGTTCAGCCCCGCAGCGGCCGGCCGACCTCGTGCAGGTGGCCCAGCGCCTGCCGGTACGACTCGATCAGCCCGGTCTCGGCGTACGGGATGCCCTGCTCCGCGCAGTAGGCCCGGACGATCGGCTGGGCCCGGCGCAGGTTCGCCCGCGGCATGTTCGGGAAGAGGTGGTGCTCGATCTGGTAGTTCAGCGCGCCCAGCGCCACGTCGGTGACCCGGCCACCTCGCACGTTGCGGGAGGTGAGCACCTGCTTGCGCAGGAAGTCGAAGTCGTCCTCGGCGGTGGGCATCGGCATGCCCTTGTGGTTGGGGGCGAACGCGCAGCCCATGTAGAGCCCCCACAGCCCCTGGTGCACGGCGGCGAAGACCAGCGCCTTACCGGGCGACATGACCAGCAGCAGTAGGGCCAGGTAGCCGGCGGTGTGCGCGAGGAGCAGCAGCGCCTCGACCGCCCGGTGCCGCATCGGGGTGACGTACCGTCCGCCCGGCTCCCGCTCGACGATCGCCCGGATGCTGGCCACGTGCAGGCTCAGCCCCTCGAGCAGCAGCAGCGGGAAGAACAGGAACGCCTGCCGACGGGCCAGCCAACGGCCGAATCCCCGGGTCTCGAGGGCCTGCTCGTACGTCCAGACCAGCGCGCCGGCGCCGACGTCCGGGTCCTCGTCCTCGTGGTTGGGGTTGGCGTGGTGCCGGTTGTGCTTGTCGACCCACCAGCCGTAGCTCAGCCCGACCGCCAGGTTGCCGGCGAACAGGCCGACCATCTCGCTCGGGCCGCGCCGGCGGAACATCTGCCGGTGCCCGGCGTCGTGCCCGAGGAACGCCACCTGGGTGGTGGCCACCGCCATCACCGCGGCGAGCAGCGCCTGCCACCAGGAGTCGCCGACCAGGACCACCGCGACCCAGCCGGCCACGAAGGCGCCGAGGGTGAGCGCGATCCGGGTCGCGTACCAGCCCGGACGCCGTTCCAGCAGGCCCGCCTTGGCGATCCGGCGAGACAGTTGCGCATAGTCACTGCCCCGTCGTACCGGCGGATCCGCCACCGCTTCGAGCACCATTGCCGCTCCCGTTCCTCGCCTACGCCGGCCGTACGGCTCGACGCCCACCTCCGAGTCTCCGGTGAACGGTCGCGCTGAGTAACCCTGGACACCCCCGAATCGGGGGTAGGGCGAGCCCTACCCCCCGGCCCGCCGTCAGCCCATCCGGCCGAGCGCGGCGCGGAGCCGGTGCAGGTCCCGCCGGCGGCGCTCGTAGCTGGCGGCCAGCCCGATCAGCGCGAGACCGCCGACCGCCAGGAAGATCCACCGGGGCAGCAGGTCCCAGCCACGGACCAGCTCGTGCAGCGCGAGCAGCGTCAGAGTCGTCCCGCCGAGCAGCACCGGGGCCTGCCAGCGGCGGGCGGCGCCGGCCAGCACCGCCGCGAGCGCCGCGACGCCGAGCAACAGCCGCCGCCACGGCTGCGGATCCGGCGCCACCAGCACCGACACCAGGCTCGGCAGCAGCACGGCGCCCAGCCCGGGGCCGAGCGCCAGCCAACTGGTCAGCCCGGGCCGGGTCCGCAGCGCCACCAGACCCGCACCGAGCGCGAGGGTCGCCGCCGGCAGGGTGTACGCCTCCAGCAGCACCACCCGACCGGCGGCCAGCAGCAGCCAGCCACCGAGCAACTCGCTGCCGCCGGCGACGCCGGCGAAGACCCACCGCCGCCCGACCGGCTCGCCCGGGCGCAGCAACCGCAGGCCGACCGCGGCGCCCCAGAGAACGCAGATCGCCGCGGCGTGCCGCAGCGCGCCGAGGGTGAGCAGGAACGCGACCAGTGCCACTGCCTGGGCGGTGACGTCGAGCAACCGGCCGACCGTCGCCACCCCGCCCGGCGGCACCGCCGGTTCGGCCGCGGCGGCGGGCCCGGGGCGGGCGGGCAGGACGGCGGCGACGGCCAGGGTCAGCGCCGCCACGGCGAGTACGGCGAACGCCGCGCCGCGCAGTGGCAGCCCGCCGGCGAGCGACGCGGTGATCGCGAGGCCGGTGCCGGCGGCCACCGCCGTGAGAGCCCCGGCGACCCGGGCCTCGACCCGCCGACCGGCCACGCCGGCCAACGCGGCGGCGACCAGCAGCACGCCCAGGCCGGCGAGGGTGCCCGCCCGGGTCGCGGTGAGCCCGGCCAGCCCGGCGGCGGCGAGCGACAGCCCAACCGGCACCGCGATCGGGGCGAGCAGCGGGCGCGGGTTGAGCAGGGCGGCCGCGAGCAGCGCCGCCAACCCGGTGAGCAGGGTCACGGCCGGCCCTACTGGCCAGGGCGCCCCCACCGCGACCAGCAGCACCGGCGGCACGGACGCGGCGAACGGCAGCGCGGCGAATAACGCCGTCCACCGGGGCGCGCGCAGCGTCCGGCCGGCCACCACCACGGCGAGCGCCAGCCCGGCCAGGGCCAGCCCGGCCGGCAGCGCCGCCGGGACCGGCTCCGCCGTCGGCGCGCCGGACCAGACCTCGACCGTCCGGCCGTACGGGCTGATCAGCGCCGCCAGCAGCGCCGGTACGGCTGCGACGACGGTCACCACGGCCAGCGCGAGCCCGGCCACCCGCACCGCGATGTCATCGGGTTCCCGCAGGGCCGCGGCGAGCGCCAGCACCGCCAGCGCGGCGTAGACCGCCAGCGGCTCGTCGGCCGGCAACAGCGGCGGCGTCATCCCGGCCACTGTCAGCGCGACGGCGACCCCGGTCGCGGCGTACCCGCCCAACTCCGCCCAGTGGCGACGGACCAGGCGCAGCGCCACGAGCAGCAGCACGGCGGCGATCAGGGCGGCCCGCGCCCGCCACCAGACGGGCACGTCGGCGGCGGCCAACCCGACGGCGACGCCGGCCGGTGTGGCCAGCAGCGCCGCGACGAGGGCCGGCCCGGTGACCGCGCGGGGCGAGGCGGGTTCCCGGCGGCCGAGCGCGGCCACCGCCACCCCGAGCAGCACGGTCGACCCGAGCGTGGTCAGCGCGCCGATCGGCGCGGCCAGCGACACCAGCAACCCGTGCGCCAGCAGGACCGCTCCGGCCGCTGCCGGCGGCACCGGGCCGGCCCGGCCCGCCCGGCCGAGCACCGCGATCAGCAGCAACGCCGCCGCGCCGAGCAGGTCGACGGCGACCACCGCCGGCCAGGCGGACGGCCAGGCCGCGGGCACCGCCAGCACGCTCAGCGCCAGGCCGACCGGCCCGGTGAGCGGGCGGAAGGCGCGCGGTGCCAGCAGCGCCACCGCGCCCACCGCCAACGCCAGGGCGACCGGCAGCTGCCAACCCCAGTCGAGATCCGGCCCGGATGCGGCGCCCCGCCACGGCGGAAGTGACCGGCCGACGGCGCCGAACGCCAGGGCGCCGGTGAGCAGCGCGGCGAGGATCGTCACCCCGAGCCCCAGCAGCAGCGCCGCGACGCGCGGGCCGGTACGCCAGGCGGCCGGCAGCAGTGCCACGGCACCGGCCAGCCCCGCCGCGACCAACGCCGTGGCCAGCAGCAGCAGCGACGGCCGGAGCTCGGCCACCGGGCGCAGCAGCGCGGCGGCGAGCACCGGCAGCAACGCGCCGGTGGCGAGCCATCGGAAGGTCCGCCCGCCGGTGAGCAGGGCCGCGCCGACCAGCGCGGCGGCCACCATCAGCAGCGGCAGCCCGGCCAGCAACGGGGAACCGACCGCCCGGCCCTCGCCGAGCGGCACGAGCGCGCACCCGGCGGCGGCGGTCAGCGCGGCGCCGAACCCCGTCCAGGCCAGCACCCGCCCGGCCAGCACGGCCGAACCGGCACCGGCCCGGCGGGTCAGGACGACGAGCACCGCCAGGTCGAGCAGCGCCACGGCGACCAGGGTGACCGCCCAGCCGTGGGCCCCCGGCCGGGCCTCGGCGGCGAACAGCGGCAGCACCGGCTGGGCGGCCACCAGCGCCGCGAACCACGGCCCGGTCAACCGGCTGAGCCGGGCGTAACCCGCCGCCACCGCCGCGCTGGCCCCCCCGACCAGCGCGGCGTAGCGGGTGCCCGGCCAGCCGGCCACCCCGGCCAGGTCCACCGACCACGCGGCGTACCCGTCGAGCAGCACCAGGAGCAGCCCCACCGCGGCGAAGGTCTCCGCCGTGCCGCGCAGCCCGCGCCGCACCGCCACCAGCGGCGCGGCCAGGGCGAGCGCGGTGACCGCGGCCAGGATCAGCGCCCGCCCGGCGACCCCGACGGACGCCCAGGCCACCGCCGTGAAGACCACCGCCGCGGTGCCGAGCAGCAGCCCACCCAGGACGAAGAGCAGACCCTGCACGGTACGGGCCGAGGTCTCCGGCCGCCCGGGCTCCGAGCGGGCCGGCGGCACCGGCGCCGGGGACGCCGCCAACGGCGCCCCACCCGCGGCCGGCCCGACCGGCACCGCGACCCGGGCGCGGACCTGGCTGGCCAGCTGCGCCCGGCGCTGCCGGGTGAGGTGGAACCGCTCGACCAGCTCGGCGTACGCGAGCCGCGCCCGCTCCACCTCGGCGCCGAGCACGACGAGTTCCCGGTCGAGCCGAATCACCTCGGCGGCTTCCGGGTCGGGCGCTCGCCGGCACCCGGTGCAGCCGGCGGTCAGATCGGCCGGAGCACCGCAGGCGGGGCAGGGATAGCCGGTGTTCTCCACCAGGCCATCGTGGACAGCCTCGGCCACCGGGACCAGAGTGCGCGTACTCAGGGACGGGTGTGCTCGTGCACCCAGCTGGCGTACGCCGGATCGCCACTCTCCACCCGGGACACCAGGATCTCCGGCACCTCGTACGGATGGCTGGCCCGGATCTGGTCGACCAGGGCGGTCACCCGGTCCGGGGCGGTCTTGAACTGGACCGACCACTCGGTGCTGGTCTCCACCCCGGAGCGCCACCAGTAGGTGCTGTCCACCTGCCCACCGACCTGGGCGCACGCGGCGAGCCGGCCGGCGACGGCGGCGGCCGCCAGCACGTCGGCGACCGAGCGGGCGTCCACCACGGTCGTCACCACGCTGATCTGGTCCACGCCCGCACCCTACGCGGGGTCGTCACGGTTGGCCGCGATCCACTCGTCGATCCGGGCCCACCAGTCGTAGAGCCAGTCGATGCGTTCCTGCCGGCCGGTGGGGATCTCCTCCGGCGGCACCGACCAGAACCGCAACACGATCCGCTTGTCCATCGGCAGCTCGCGCCACACGTCGGTGACGGTGATCATCCGGTCCAGACCGGTGTGCGCCGCGAAGATCACGCCGGCGTCCGGAGCGGCGTCCAGCGCGGCCAGCAGCCCGCCGGGCTGCGGGGCGAGCACGTGCCGCATCCGTTCGGCGCGCAGTGCCATCCGCTCCAACCCGCGCGAGCGGAGCCGGGCGATGGCGCGCAGCCGGCGGCCGGGGGTGAAGTTGCCGCCCTCCGGGAAGATCACGAAGGCGTCGTCGTCGTCCAGGCCGGTGGCCAGATGCCCGATCTGCCGCAGCAGCGCCGCGCCCCGGTCACCGTCCCGGGCCGGCGCGACGAACCGGTTCGGCAACCGGTTGAGCAGCACGTCGATCGCCGGGTCCCACTGGAGGCTCTCCTTCAGCACGATCCGCGGTTCGCGCTGGAACCAGTTCACCAGGGCGTGGATCAGGATGAACGAGTCGCCAGGCCCGGCATGCCGGCAGAGCACCAGCTCGGGCCGGCCGGGCAGCGCGGTGTCCGGATCGGTGCCGACCACGTCGATGCGCAGCCGCAGCGTCCAGCGGGCCTGCCAGAAGAGCACCCGCAGGAACCAGCCGGCGAGTTGGTAGTGGGCGCGCTGGAAGGCCGGTGACCGGTCCCGCCAACCGAACCCGGCGGCGACCCAGAGCCCGAAGAGCGCCAGCAGCGCGACCGCGTCCCAGACCAGGTAGACACAGCCGATCCAGAGCAGGCGCAGCGGGCGCAGCCGGCCGGGCACCAGCGGCGACAGGGCCGCCGCGAGCAGCGCCCAGACCGGCAGCGTGGTGACCACCACGAAGGCGAGCAGGACCACGGCGGGCGCCAGCAGCACCCGGCGTACCCAGCGCGGGGGCAGCGGCATCAGCGCTCCAGGTTGGCCAGGTAGCGCCGGGAGGCGGTGTACGCCCGGCTGATCCGCCGGCCCACCGCCGCCATGTCCCGGTACGCCCAGGGCGTGTCGTCGCGCGGGTTCAGCCCACCGGTCGGCAGCACGTGCACCTCGACCCCGTCGGGCAGCGCCGCCATCTCGCGGAAGAAGCGATGCCGTCGGGCGATCTCGAAGGCGACCTGGGCGATCTCCCACGGCCGGCGGGGCGGGGCCAGCTCCCGTTCGATCCGCCCCACCTGGAGGACGAAGATCCGGGTGGCGCCGACGGCCACCGCCTCGCCGATCGGGATGGAGTTGACGATCCCGCCGTCCACGTAGTGCGCGCCGTCGATCTCGGTGGGCGGCAGCAGCCCGGGCACCGATGCGGACGCCAGCACGGCCGGCACCACCGGACCGGTGTGGAACCAGTGCTCGGCGGCCCGCTCGATGTGCGCCGCGCAGCAGCGGAACGGCACCCGCAGGTCGGCGAAGGTGGTCTCCGCCCCCAGCTCGGATTCGAGCAGCCGGCGCAGCGGGCGGGGTGAGTGCAGGTGGGTCCGGGCGGCGAACCGGCGCAGCTGCCGGGCCACCGAGTCGCCGTAGACCTCGCTCGCCTCCGGCGAGGCCCAGAGCCGGACCAGCCGGTCGGTGACCGCCTCGGTCGGGTCCGCGGCGACCAGGGCGCCGTTGACCGCGCCGATCGACGTGCCGAGCACCAGATCCGGTTGGATGCCGGCCCGGAACAGCGCACGCAGCATGCCGACCTCGACCGCTCCGAGCACGCCGCCGCCGCCGAGCACGAACGCCACCGGTCCCCCCGCCATGCCGTTCATCCTGGCACGGCCGCGCCGGTCGGCCACCGCCCCGGGGGCGCCGGACCGGCCGGACGCCGGGCTCGCCCGATGCGGTGTGCCCAGCCCGGCCGGCCGCTCCGCCGCGACCGCGATCGATCATCGTCGACGGCCCACGGGTGGCCGTCGGCCGTTGACAGGCAGGAAACATTCACGCAACCTGATACCGCTCCCACCACGAGGCAGGTGCGATCCGTGACGGCAGCACTGCACCCGGGCCGGTTGTTGGCCCGCAGGTACCGACTCCTCGACCAGATCGGCGCCGGCGGCATGTCGGTGATCTGGCGGGCCCACGACGAGGTGCTCGACCGGGTCGTGGCCCTCAAGGTCCTCGCGCCGTCGCTGGCCGCCGACGCCCGGTTCCGGGACATGGTGCGGGACGAGGCGCGGGCCGCCGCGCAGCTGGTGCACCCGCACGTGACGTCGGTGCACGACTACGGCGAGACGGTCGCCCCCGACGGCAGGATCACCTCGTTCGTGGTGATGGAGCTGCTCACCGGCGAGGAGTTGGAGCGGCGACTGACCGAGGGACCGCTGCCCTGGTGCGAGGCGGTCGAGATCGGCGCGCAGGTGGCCGACGCGCTCGCCTGCGCGCACCGGCTGGGCATCGTGCACCGGGACATCACCCCGGCCAACGTGATGATGACCCCGGTCGGCGCGAAGGTGCTCGACTTCGGCATCGCCACCCGGATCGGCGCCCCGGACGAGGACGAGGACGGCGGCACCTTCGGGACCCCGGCGTACGTCGCACCGGAGCGGCTCGACGGAGCGCCCGCCCAGCCGGCCACCGACGTCTACTCCCTCGGGGTGCTGCTGCACGAGGCCCTCACCGGGCGGGTCCCGTACGCGGCGGAGACCTGGGAGCAGCTCAGCACGGCGCTGGCCACCGAGCGGGGGCCCTCGTTGGCCGGGGTGCGGGGGCTGCCGGCGGAGGTGGCCGGGATCGCGCTGCGCTGCCTGACCCGAGATCCAGCCGCCCGACCCACCGCCCGCCAGGTCGCCACCGTCCTGAGAGAAGAGTTGCAGGCCGCTGATCGCCGCTCGGCCCCCCGGCGGCCCGCCGTGCCGACCCTGCCGGCGGCCCCGCCGCCCACCGACAGGCCTCGGCGTCGACCGCTCCGGGCGGTGCTGCTGGTCCCGGCCGGTCTGGCGCTGGCGGTGGCGGTCGCCGTCCCGCTGCTGGTGCCGGAACGGCAACCACCGCCCCACGCGCTGCCGACCGCCCCGTCGGCGACCGGTCCGTCGCCGTCCGACGCCACCTCGCGGCCACCGGCGGCGGCCACGCCGGCGCCGCCGCCGAGCAGTCTGCCGGCGACGCTGGTCGAGGCGGCCTACCGGGTGGAAGGTCTGATCGGCACCGGGCTGACCGCCGGTGAAATCCGTTCCGACGTGGGCCTGGATCTCCGTAATGAGCTACGCAACCTCCGCGCGTCGGTGAGCGGCGGTCGCAGCGACCTCGCACCACCGGTCGCCCGGCTCCGGGAGAAGGTCGCCGTCCGGGTCCGCGAGGGCGCGATCAGCCACGCGTACGCCGGACGACTGGACGCGGCGATCGCCGAGCTGGCCACCGCGCGGGCCTGAGCCGGGGTCAGCGGGCGGTGACCCGGGCCGGCTCGAGCAGGGCGTGCCCCACGCCCTCGCCGACGACCTGCCGGTAGACCGCCTCGTAGCCGAGCGCCATCCGGGAGATCGAGAAGTTCTCCGCCACGTGCGCGACGCAGTCCGCCGGGTCGATCCGCTCCGCCGCCCGCAGCGCCGCGGGCAACTCCTCGGCCCGGTCGCAGACCAGCCCCGTCACCCCGGACCGGACCAGCTCCGGCGCGGCCCCTCGACCGAGTACGACCACCGGTGTGCCGGTCGCCATCGCCTCCACCATCACCATGCCGAACGGCTCCTCCCACTGGATCGGCATGATCAGGCACCGGGCGTCGACCAGCATCCGCAGCGTCTCCGCCCGGTCGGCGTTCAACACCACCTCGACGTCGTCACCCAGCAGTGGTGCGACCACGTCGTCGTAGTAGCGGCGCTCGGCCGGCTCGTTGCACTTGCCGGCCAGCAGCAGCGGCAGGCCCGCCTCGCGACAGGCCCTGATCGCGACGTCCGGTCCCTTGTCCGGGCTGAACCGGGCCAACCAGAGCACCGGCCCGCGACCGGGCACGGTCTTGCGCGGGATGCCCGTGAGATCCAGCGCGTTGTGCACCGTGCCGACCCAGGGCAGGCCGGGGTTCAACCGGCGTTGGGCGTGCGAGATGGCGACCAGGCCGACCCCCTCGTCGGTGTCGCTGAGCACCTCGCCGTACTCACCCACCGGATTGCCGTGCACCGTGGCCACCGTGGGCACCGCCCGCCGCCCGGCGACCAGCGGGCCGATGGTGGTGTGGTCGTGCACGATGTCGAAGTCCGCCGCGTCGATCAGGTGGTTCACCCGGGCCAGGTGGGCCAGCTCCGGCAGCGCCTCGCCGAGCCGCTCGTACTGCACGTTCGGGTTGGTGGAGACGAAGTTCCGCGCCGCGGTCCCGTGCCTGTTGCCGGCGCCGAACAGGGTGACCGCGTGCCCGTACCGGGAGAGCCCGTCCACCAGGCCGGCGACCACCTGTTCCAGCCCGCCGTAGCCCGGCGGCGGCACGGACAGCCACGGCGGGACCAGCATCGCGATCCGCAACGGCCGGCCGGCCGGTGGGTGGTTCACGGCCACGAGTCCTCCCGTTGGTCCCTGGCGTGCGCGGTCCGCTGGTGCCGGTCCAGGTGGTCGGCGGGGACTTCCCGGTGCCGACGGCGGTAAACCGGACAACGCGCGACGTCAATCGCCGACGAGTAGCTGGCTCTCCACAGCCCGTACGCCCGGCGCCGACCAGGCCACCCGTTCCGCCTGGTCCCGCTCCCACCAGGACCGCACCACACCGCTGAGCACCAGGGTGTCGCCGTCCACCGCCACCGAGACCCCCCGGGTGCCGCCGGCCCGCCCGAGCGCCCGCCGGACGTCGCGCAGGATCCGATCGGCGTCGGTCGGGGCGGGTGGGCGTACCTCGATGAGGTTGGTGATCCCGCGGACGCCCCGCAGCCGGCGCACCTCCCGCTCGGCGGCGCGGCGCTGCCAGCCGAACTCCACCTCGCCGCGGAGCATCACCCAGCCGTTGGCCACGGTGACGTCCAGCCGCTCGGCGGGGATGAAGCTGTCCCACTCCAGTGCCCGGCCGACCGCGATCGCGACCTCGCCGTCGGTGACCCCGGGACTGCCGGCCAGGCGTACCTCGACGTCGTCCGCGACCGCACGCACCCCGCGTACCCGTTGGGCGCAGCGGGTCGCGGCCCAACGGCGGGCGGAGCTGTCCACCCAGCCGGTCAGGGTGACCACACCCCGCTCGACGCTCACGCCGATCTCGTTGGGCTGCACCTCGGCGTCCCAGGCCAGCTCGGCCAGGACGTCCTGCTGGATCCGCTGGTCCTCGCGGGCGGCGGCTGCCGTGCTCATCCCACCCCTCCCCTCGCCGGTCCTGCCGAGGCTGCCCCCGATCCGGGTGACGGCGGTTCACCCGGATCGGGTGAACCGCCGTCGTGGCGAAAGGGAGCGGCGGGGGGGGGGGGGGGGCCCCCCCCGGGGGGGCCCCCCCCCCCCCCGGGGGGGGGGGGGGGGGGGGGGGGGGTGGGGGTGGGGGGGGGCGGCCCCCG
>NZ_JBIVNT010000004.1:280526-818720 GCF_044753725.1 Micromonospora sp. NPDC093243
GCTGCGTGGGCGGGTGACCGGCGATCTGCTCTCAGCCGCTGGCCGACGGCGGTGGGGGGGGGGGGGGGGGGGGGCCCCCCCCCCCCCCCCCCCCCCCCCCCCCCCCCCCCCCCGCCGGAGGGAGGAGGCAGGTTCGTGTCGGTTACGACGTCTCGGCGAGCGTCACGGTTGCCGTCGACTCGGCGCCGTTGCGCTTGTACTGCACCTCGACCCGGTCGCCCACCTTGCCGGCCTGCACGGCGCCGACCAGGTCGTCCGAGTCGTTGATCACCTTGTCGCCGAACCGGGTGATGACGTCACCCCGCTGCAGGCCGGCCTTCTCGGCCGGGCTGCCCTGGGTGACCGCGGCGACCAGCGCGCCGCCACCCTCGGCCATGTTCACGCTGACCCCGAGCGACGGGTGGCTGACCTTCTCGCCCCGCTGGAGCTTCCCCGCGACGTCCTTGGCCTTGTTGCTCGGGATGGCGAAACCGACGCCGATGTTGCCGGTGCTCTGCCCGGAGGTGGCGATCGCGGTGTTGATGCCGATCACCTCGCCCCGGGTGTTGACCAGCGCGCCGCCGGAGTTGCCCGGGTTGATCGGGGCGTCGGTCTGCAGCAGCCCGGCGATGGAGGACGCGGCCTGACGCGGGTCCTGCTGCTGGCCGCCCTCGCCGGCCTGGATGGTGCGCTCCCGGGCGCTGAGGATGCCGGCGGTGACCGAGCCCTGCAGGCCCAGCGGGCTGCCCAGCGCGAGTACCTGGTCGCCGACCTGCATCGCGTCGCTGTCGCCGAAGGTGGCCGGCTTCAGGCCGCTCACCCCGTTGGCCTTCACCACGGCGAGGTCGGTCTTCGGGTCGGTGCCCTTGATCTGCGCCTCGGCGGTCTTGCCGTCGGCGAAGACCACCCGGACGGTGTCACCGCTGGCCGAGGCGACCACGTGGTTGTTGGTGAGCACGTAGCCGTCGGCGCTGAGGATCACGCCGGAGCCCTCGCCGTTGTCGGTGGCGATGGAGACGACGCTGTCCTGTACCGAGGCGGCGATCCGCGGCAGGTCGGCACCGTTGATCACCGGGGCGGCGGAGTAGGTGCGGGTGATGCCGCCGCCGTCGCCATCGATGGCGAGCGCGAGCGCTCCACCGGCGACACCGGAGCCGAGCATCAGGGCGAACACCGCGACACCGGCGCCGGCGAACTTCGCCACCCGGCTCGGCCGCGGCCCGGCGGGGTTGGCGTGGGCGGCCGGCGCCCAGGGCGGAACGGGCTGACCGGGGTGCGGCGCGTGCGGCTGCCCGTACGCACCCGGCTGCCCCCCGCTGGCCCAGCCGGACTGCTGAGTCGGGTACCAGTGGCCGCCCGCCGGCTGCGGGTACCCGTGCGCGCCGGAAACCGGCTGACCGTGCGGGCCAGACACCGGCTGGCCGTGCGGGCCGGAAACCGGCTGGCCGGAGACCGGGTGGCCGGAGTGCGTCGGCGTGGTCGCCGGCGGCTGCCAACCACCGGCGGGGGCGGCCGGGTAGCCGGCGGGGGTCGTGGCGACCGGCACGGTCGGGTCGGCGCCCCGGTCGGTGTCGGGCGTGGCGGGGGCGTCCGCGCGGGTGGGCTCCGGGGTGGCGGAGGCGCCGGCGTCGGTCGCCGGGGTCTGGTCGGCGTTCCCGGCGACCGGGCCGGCGGAGGCCAGCTCGGTGGTCGGGTCGCTGCTCGCGGAGTCGGACTGCGCGCGCTCGACGCGTGGCAGCTCGGCGGTGGGGTGCGCCGGCTCGGCGTCGGTGGGGGCCGGCCGGTGCTGCTGCGGGTCAGACTCGTACTCGGTCATGGATCCACCTTCTCCCCTGGCACTGCGACCAGCCTGGAACGGGGCTGGAAGTTGGCTGAAAGTCACTCGCCACTCTCGTCGGCGTCCGGCAGCAGCGGCAGCCGGACCCGGAAGGTGGCCCCGCCGCCCGGGGTCTCCACCACCTCGACCGTGCCGTGGTGCGCGCCCACCAGGGCGGCCACGATGGCCAGGCCGAGGCCGGTGCCGGTGTTGCCGTCGGCCCGGCGGGTACGGGCCGCGTCGGCCCGATAGAACCGCTCGAAGACCCGCTCGGCCTGCTCCGGGGAGAGCCCGGGGCCGGTATCGGCCACCTCCAGCACGGCCAGGTTGCCGGGTTCGGCCCGCAGCCGCAGGGTGACCGAGGCATCCGGCGGGGTGTGGGTGAGGGCGTTGGTCATCAGGTTGCCGATCACCTGCCGCAGCCGGGCGTCGTCCCCGTAGACCACCAGCGGGCCGGAGCCGCGGGCCGTCTCCAGCTCGATCCGCCGCTCCGGCGCGACCACCCGGGCGGCCTGCACGGCTTCGCTGGCGAGCACCGGCAGCTCGACCGGGGCCAGGGTGATGGGCCGCTCCCGGTCCAGCCGGGCGAGCAGCAGCAGGTCCTCCACCAGGAGTCCCATCCGCGCCGCCTCGTCCTCGATCCGGCGCAGCAGCCCGGCGGTCTGCTCCGGCGCGCGGGCCGCTCCCTGCCGGTACAGCTCGGCGAAGCCGCGGATGGTGGTCAGCGGCGTACGCAGCTCGTGCGAGGCGTCCGCGACGAACTGCCGCATCCGCTCCTCCGACCGCCGGGCGCGCGCCTCGGAGGCCTGCGCGGAGACGGCCGCGTCCCGGGCGGCGACCTCGGCCGAGCGGGCGGCGGTCTCCGAGGCGGCCCGGGCGGTGAAGGCCGCCTCGATCTGGGTCAGCATCGCGTTCAGCGCACGGGACAGCCGACCCAGCTCCGAGGTGGGGCACTCCTGCCCCTCCTCCGGGTCGGGCACCCGCCGGCTCAGGTCTCCGCCGGCGATGGCGGCGGCGGTCCGTTCGATCTCCACCAGCGGTTTCAGGCTGGTACGCACGATCGCGGCGCCGATCGAGGCGAGCAGGATCAGCACCGACCCGCCGACCAGCAGGTCGATCCAGACCAGTCGCTGCACCGCCAGATCGACGTCGGTGAGGTTCTGGCCGATGGCAGCCCACTGCCCGTTGGGCAGCTCCGTGTAGAGGATCCGCCAGCGGATCGGACCGGACTTCGCCTGGACCGTGAACGGCTCACCGGCCAGTCTCTCGAACCCGGCGGCGTCGGAGGGCCAGCGCGGAAGGTCGTCCGAGTCAAACCGCTGGCTGTCGAAACGCGCGCCGACCACCCGGCCGGTGTCCCGGTCCGTCACCACCACCAGGTAGTCGGTGGGAATACCTATCTTCGCCGGCTGCTCGGAGACCAACGCGCTCTCGATGTTGCGGACCGAGCCCTTGATTTCGGCGTCCACCTGACCGACGAGGTAGCTGCGGAGGAAGAAGGTGGTGAGCGAGCTGATCACCAGCAGCGCCATGGCGACCAGGGCCAGCACCGCGGTGACCAGCTTCACCCGCAGCGGTACGCTCCGCAGTCGCCCCTTCGCCTGTGCGACCGCGTTCACGCCGCCGGCTTGCGCAGTACGTACCCGACTCCGCGCAGGGTGTGGATCAGCCGGGGCTGGGTGGTGTCCACCTTGCGCCGCAGGTAGGAGATGTACGACTCGACGATGTTGTCGTCGCCGCGGAAGTCGTAGTTCCAGACGTGGTCGAGGATCTGCGCCTTGGAGAGCACCCGGTTGGCGTTGAGCATCAGGTAGCGCAGCAGCTTGAACTCGGTCGGCGACAGCTGCACCCGCTGGCCGGCCCGGTAGACCTCGTGGGTCTCCTCGTCCAGCTCCAGGTCGGCGAAGGTGAGCCGGGAGGGCGCCGGTTCACCGCTGCTGGTGCGGCGCAGCACCGCCCGGATCCGGGCGGTCAGCTCCTCCAGGCTGAACGGCTTGGTGACGTAGTCGTCGCCACCCAGGGTCAGACCGCGGATCTTGTCGTCGGTGGCGTCCCGGGCGGTCAGGAAGACGACCGGGGTGCGGGTGCCACCCTCGCGGAGCATCCGGATGACCTCGAACCCGTCCAGGTCGGGCAGCATCACGTCGAGCACCACCAGGTCGGGCCGATGGTCCTTGGCGGCGTTGAGCGCCGCGCTGCCGCTGGTCGCGGTGGCCACGTCGAAGCCCGCGAACCGCAGGCTCGCGGAGAGCAGTTCGAGGATGTTGGGGTCGTCCTCGACGACGAGCAGTCGCGCCTCGGTCTGGGTAGCCGGCATGGCCCCCATCTTCCGCGCTCCGGCTGCGCCCGCGCTGGACGCTCCCTGGAAAAAGGCTGTGAGCCGCCGGGGTGCCCGATCCGGCCCGGTCACGCTCGTCGAGATCCTGCCGGATCACGCCGGCTGGGGCAACGGCCGGGCCGGTCAGCGCAGCAGCCGGCGGAGCCCCTCCAGCGCGCCGTCGATCAACCGGATCGCGGTACGCAGCTGCGAGTCGCTGAACCGGCGGGCCCGGACGAGCCGACCCACCTCGCTGGTGAAGGCGGCCAACCGCTGGTCGAACTCGGCGAGCAGGCCCGCCTCGGTGCTCATCCCCGGCCGGGGTTCCGGCCCGAACTGACCGGATCCGGGTTCCGCCGGGCCGAACGGCGGCCCGGCCGGGAAGGGCGGGATGTCCCACCGGTTCCGCCGAGTTTGCCGTGTCTGCCGGGCGGCCTCCCGCAGCTCGCGCTTGAGGTCGCGGACCGAACCGCGTACCTCGGTCTGGATCTCCCCCGCCAGGGTGGAGAGGTCCTGCACCGAGGCGGCGATGTCGGACTCCAGGGTGGCCAACTCGTCCGCCCGCTGGCGCAGCTCGCCCCGACCCGCGTCGGTGATCTCGTACGTCTTGCGGCCGCCGGCGGCGGTGTGGCTGACCAGCCCCTCCGCCTCCATCCGCTGCAACCGGGGATAGATCGTGCCGGCGCTGGGCGCGTAGAGGCCGAGGAAGCGGTCCTCCAGCAGCCGGATCAGCTCGTAGCCGTGCTTCGGCCCGTCGTCGAGGAGCTTGAGCAGGTAGAGCCGGAGCCGCCCGTGGCTGAAGACGGCCGTCATCGCAGCTCATCCTCCTCGTCGTCGCCCACCGGACGGGCGAGCAACGCGATGCTGCCGGACGTGGCGGATGCCCAGAGCTTACCTTCGCCGGCCCCGATGACCCCCTCGCTGCTGGTCACCGAGCCGATCGCCGACTCCGTACGCACCTGGGGGAAGCCGCTGGTGATCCGGCCGGCGGTGGTGTGCAGCCGGACGGCGAGGTCGCTGTCCTCGCGGACCCGGACGGTGATGCTGCCCGAGATGGTGTGCAGCCGGATCTCGCTGCGCCGGGGGTTGTCCAGGTCGCAGGTGATCGAGCCGGAAACGGTCTGGGCGCGGACCTGCCCGGCCGCGCTGTCGGCCAGGATCACCTCGCCCGAAACCGTCTGCATGCTGAGCTCGCCGGCCACACCGAGCGCCTCCACCGGCCCGGAGACGATCTTCGCCGAGGTTTCGCCGCGCAGCGCCATCAGGGTGATCTGGCCGGAGGTGACGTCGACGCGGGTCTGCCGGCGCAGACCCGAGACGACAAGCGAGCCGTCCATCAGGCGCAGGTCGGCCGCCACCTCGGCGGGGACCGCGATCGAGACGTCCACCCGGGGCCACCGGGCGAACGGCCCGATCCACCAGAGCAGGTCCGACCAGCGCCGGGCGCGCTCCTGCCGGACGGAGAGCCACCCGCCCTGGTGCTCGACCAGGACCGGCCGGCGCCCCACCCGGGTGATGTCGACCCGGGCCGGCCCGTCGGTGGCGACCACGTTCAGCCGCCCGCTGAACAGCCGCACGTCCAGCCGGCTGACCGGGCCGTCGAGTGTGAGCCGCTGCGGGCTGTCGACCGTCCAACCGGTCATGGCGTCCTCCCCTCGGGACACGCCGACGACGCGTCCGACGGGACGAACAGTAACGCGATACATCGCGACAGCACAAGACTGTCGCGATGTCGTCAGGCCGCCAGGTCGAGCTCCTGAGCCGGGCCTTCCGGCACGAGCACGCTCGGCAGCGGGACCGGCTCGCCGGTCAAGGGCGGCGGGGCCACAGGCATGGCGGGCACCAGGTGCACGGCCGACTCGGCAGCCCGGGCGAGCCGCCGACGGTCCGCGCCCCGGGCCGGGTGCAGCGCGGCGGCGACGGTCACGGTCACCTCCAGGTCCCGGGCCGCGACCACCCGGCGCACCGAGCGCAGCAGGGTCTCCTCGCCGAGGAACGCGGCGGCCGTGGTGTCGGCCCCGGTCGCCGCGCTGCGGTAGCCGATGCGCAACGGCACGACCGGCGCGCCGGCGTCGACCGCCGCCTGGAACATCGCCGGCCGGAAGCCGCCGCCGGGGCGGCAGTCGCGCGGGCCGTCTCCGGCGCACCAGGTCGTACCCTCCGGAAAGACCGCGACCGCCCGGCCGGCGCGCAGCGCGTCGGCGACCCGGCGCACGGTGACCGGCAGCTGCCGCGGCCGGGACTTGTCCACGAAGACCGTGCCCGCCGCCGCGGCCAACTGCCCGACCAGCGGCCAGGCGCGGACCTCCCGCTTCGCCACCATCCGGGCCGGCGCGACCGCCAGCACCGCGAGGATGTCCAGCCAGGACACGTGGTTGGCGACCAGCAGCGCCCGCCGCCGGGGCAACCGGCCGCGGACGACCAGGCGTACCCCGAAGGCTCGGGCGGTTCCCCGGGCCCAGGCCCGCACCGCGGCCTGGCCGTCCGAGGTGGGCAGCACCGGCAGCAGCGCGGCCAGCAGTGCCCCGAGCAGCAGCATCCCCGCCCCGGCGAACAGCCGGCCCAGCCGTACGGCCAGCGGGACCGACGGCACTTCGCCGGCCGCCGGCAGGCACTGCTCGTCACAGCCGGACGAGGGACGCCAGAGGTCGTACGGGACGGCGCTCATGCCTGCTCCCCCAGGAAGTGCCGCAGGTATCGCGGGTTCATCCGGTCCAGCGAGAAGAGCACATAGAAGTCCGCGCAGTCGAAGTCCGGGTCGTACGCCGGCTCGCCGCAGATCCACGCGCCGAGCCGCAGGTAGCCGCGGAGCAGCGGCGGCACCGCGGCCCGGCCGGCCGGCTCGGCGTCACCGGCCGTCGGGTCGACGGCGGCGGCCGGCTCGGCGAACCAGGGCCGCAGCGGGCGGACCCGCAGCGGCGGCGGCGCCAGGTGGCGGGCCTGTGCCTGGGCCCACACCTCGGCCACCGCCCGGCCGCCGTCGGTCACCGGCACCGAGGCGCAGCCGCCGAGCCAGCGCGAGCCGCGCAGGTGCAGGTAGCGGGTGATGCCGGCCCACATCAGGTTGATCACCGCACCGGTGCGGTGATCCGGGTGGACGCAGGAGCGGCCCGCCTCGACGAGGTCGTCGCGGAGCGGGTCGAGCGCCGCGAGGTCGAACTCGGCCTCGGCGTACCGGCGATCGGTGCGGCCCGGCGGCAGCAGCCGGTACGTGCCGACGACGTCGCCGGTGCTCTCCTGGCGGACGATGAGGTGGTCGCAGTACGGGTCGAACGGGTCCACGTCCAGCCCGTCGACGCCCGGGTGCAGGGTGGCGCCGAGCTCGGTGGCGAACACCTCGTGGCGCAGGCGTTGCGCTGCCGCGACCGTGGTCGGGTCGTCGGCGATCAGCAGGGTGTAGCCGCTGGTCGTCAGGGGTGCCCCAGCGGCGTGCAGAACGGCCATGGGATCTGTGTAGGGCCCCCGGGTTGCCAACCACACGGCGAGGAGTGTCGATCCGGTGAACGCCGGTCGGCGGCCCGTGTACGCAGGCCGGATCGGGTCGTGCGAGGCTGCCGGACGGGCCTCGGCGACGACGCCGGCCCCCGCTGACCCGGAGGTCGCCGATGCGCATCGAATCCCGCTACAACGGGCCGCCCGGCTCCGGCAACGGCGGCTGGAGCGCCGGTGTCTTCGCCGCCGCCGCGGGCGGCGCGGGGCCGGTCGAGGTGACGCTGCGCCGGCCGCCGCCGCTGGACACCCCGCTGGTCCTGGCCGACGGCGAGGTCCGCGACCCGGCCGGGTCGGTGGTCGCCGAGGTGCGCCCGACGGACCGGTTCGACGCGGTGGTGCCGCCGGTGGACCGCCGCACCGCGACCGACGCGTCGGCGGCCTACCCCGGGCTGGTCGACCACCCCTTCCCCGGCTGCTTCGTCTGCGGCCCCCGCCGGCCGGACGGGCTGCGGATCTTCCCCGGCCGGCTGCCGGACGGCCGGACCGCCGCGCCGTTGCGGGCACCCGAGCAGGTCAGCCTGGCCACGGTCTGGGCGGCGCTGGACTGCCCGGGCGGCTGGGCCGTGATCGCTCCCGGCCGGCCGTACGTGCTGGGCCGGATCGCCGCGCTGGTCGACGCACTGCCCGAGCCGGGCGACGAGTGCGTGGTGACCGGCGTGGCCGTCGAGGTCGAGGGCCGCAAGGCCCGGGTGCACACCAGCCTGTACGGCCCGGACGGCTCGCTGCTGGCCAGCGCCCGGGCGACCTGGGTGGCGTTGCCGCCCGGCGCGGCCTGACCGGCGGCGCGCCTGTCGTCCCTGAGGATGAGTGGGGTCCTGCCTGAGGCGGAGGCGAAAGTACCGACCGCGCCTGATTGACCTTGTTGCGCGCGCCCGCCACGCTGTGCAACGGCGTACCTCGACGCCACCCGCACGGGAGGAGAACGATGTCTGACGGGCAGCGAAGCCCCACCAGCGACGGTCAGATCGTGGTGTCCGGCCTGACGAAGCAGTACAAGAACGTCAGGGCGGTCAACAACCTGTCCTTCACTGTCGAGCCGGGTCGGGTGACCGGCTTCCTCGGCCCGAACGGCGCCGGCAAGACGACCACCCTGCGCATGCTGCTGAACCTGGTCACGCCGACCAGCGGCACGGCCACCATCAGCGGCGCCCGGTACGCCGACCTGGTCGAGCCGTTGCGGCACGTCGGCGCGGTGCTGGAGGCGTCCAGCGCGCACAAGGGCCGCACCGGCATCAACCACCTGCGGGTAATCTGCGCGGCGGCCGGGCTGCCGAAGCAGCGGGCCGACGAGGCGCTCGCCCTGGTCGGGCTGACCCCGGCCGCGAAGCGCAAGTTCAAGGGCTACTCGCTGGGCATGAAGCAGCGGCTCGGCATCGCCGCCGCGATGCTCGGCGACCCCCGGGTGCTGATCCTCGACGAGCCGGCCAATGGCCTGGACCCGGAGGGGATCCGGTGGATGCGCGGGTTCCTGAAGAACCTGGCCCACGAGGGGCGGACGGTGCTGGTCTCCAGCCACCTGCTGTCCGAGATGCAGCTGCTCGCCGACGACGTGGTGATCATCGCGGCCGGGCAGCTGGTCCGGCAGGGCCCCGTCGACCAGGTGATCGGTTCGATGGCGCAGGGTGGCCGGGTCCGGGTCCGCACCCCGCAGGCCGAGGCGCTCACCACCGCGCTCAAGGGCCAGTCGGCCATCGTCGACACCGACGAGCAGGGCACCCTGCTGGTCTCCGGGGTGGACGCTCCGGCGATCGGCCGGGCGGCTCTGGCCGCCGGGGTCGAGCTGCACGAACTCACCACGGAACGCCCCGACCTGGAAGGCGTCTTCCTGGAGCTGACGGCCGGAAAGGCGGGCATCCGATGAACCTGATCCGAGCCGAACTGACCAAGATCCGTACCACCAGCACCTGGTGGATCTTCGCGCTGATCTCGCTGCCGCTCTGGGCGCTCACCCTGCTGATCAACTGGCTCCAGGCCGACACGCTGACCAACGGGGATCTCGGCGAGGTGCCGCCCGACCAGGTCGACACCCTGGCGGCGGCGGCCCACCCGGACGCGCTGTCGGCGAACCTCTTCACCACCGGGCAGTTCTTCGGCCTGCTCATCGTGATGCTGCTCGGCATCATCGTGGTGACCAGCGAGTTCTTCCACCAGACGGTGACCACCACGTTCCTCACCTCGCCGCACCGCAGCGCGGTGATGGCCGCCAAGCTGGCCGCCGCGGCCCTGCTGGCGCTGCTCTTCTGGGTGGTCACCACCGGGCTCAACCTGATCGCCGGGGCGGCCGTCCTCAACGCCGTCGGCGTCGGCTCGCAGCTCGACAACGCCGCGGCCTGGGAGGCGATCGGCCTCAACGGCCTGGCGTACCTGCTCTGGGGGATCCTGGGCGTCGGCCTCGGCGTGCTGATCCGCAGCCAGATCGGCGCCACGGTCACCGGCATCCTGCTCTACCTCGGCGGCACGATCGGCGCGGCGATCGCCATCAGCATCCTGGCCACCCGGTTCGGCGACTGGATCAACGATCTTCAGCTGCTGGTGCCGTCGCTGGCGTCGTCGCTGATGGTCACCGGCGCCGAGATCCCGGGCAACCCGCCACGCTGGGCGGGCGCCGTCGTGCTGATCGGGTACGCGGTGGTCGCCGGGGTGGTCGGCAGCCTGACCCTGCGCCGGCGCGACATCTCCTGACCGGCGCGTTCCCGCTGGTCACGACGGCCCCGGGGTGGTGGTGGCACGCCACCGCCCCGGGGCCGCCGCCCATAGCAGGAGTCAATGGGACGCGCAGCGCTTACTGAACTTCTGGCATCTTCTGTGAAACGGACCACCCGACGGAGGCGGAAATGCCTGCGGGATCTGTACGGCGTAGCCTTGGAGCCGTCTCGTGCGGGCCCGGGAACCGGGGCCGCCGGGGATCCGCGTGACACCCAGAACCCGCGTGAAAGAGGCGATTAGCGGCCGTGTCGACCCAGCAGACATCGCAGGAGAACCCACTGGCGGGTTTCGGCCCGAACGAGTGGATCGTCGAGGACATGTACCAGCGCTACCTCGCCGACCCCAAGAGCGTCGACTCGGCCTGGCACGACTTCTTCGCCGACTACCGGCCGGCACCCGGCGCCGGCACTCCGCGACCGGACGGCCAGCCGGACACCGCCGCCGCGCCGGAGCCCGCGGAGCAGCAGGAGGCGGTGGCCACGGTCGCCCAGCCCGAGGCGCCGGCACCGGCCCGGCCCGAGCCCGCCAAGGCCGCCAAGGCCGCGCCGCCCGCCAAGGCCGCCGCGCCGGCCGCGCCGGCCAAGGCCGCTCCCGCCAAGCCGGCGGC
Source organism: Micromonospora sp. NPDC093243 (assembly GCF_044753725.1). Lineage (NCBI taxonomy): Bacteria > Bacillati > Actinomycetota > Actinomycetes > Micromonosporales > Micromonosporaceae > Micromonospora > Micromonospora sp. NPDC093243. The sequence continues at coordinate 291,444 of NZ_JBIVNT010000004.1, forward strand.
ACCGGCCAAGGCAGCGGCACCGGCCAAGGCGGCGGCCAAGCCGGCCACCGCACCGACCGCCACCGGCCCGCAGACCACCCCGCTGCGCGGCGTCGCCGCGAAGATCGTCCAGAACATGGACGCCTCGCTGAGCGTGCCCACCGCGACCAGCGTGCGCGCGGTCCCGGCCAAGCTGCTGGTCGACAACCGCATCGTGATCAACAACCACCTCGCCCGCGGGCGCGGTGGCAAGGTCAGCTTCACCCACCTCATCGGCTACGCGATGGTCCGGGCGCTGGTCCAGCACCCGGAGATGAACAACTCCTACGCGCAGGTCGACGGCAAGCCGGCGGTGGTCCGCCCGGAGCACGTCAACCTCGGCATCGCCATCGACCTGGTCAAGCCGGACGGCACCCGCAACCTGGTGGTCCCCTCCATCAAGGCCTGCGAGCAGATGGACTTCCGGCAGTTCTGGCAGGCGTACGAGGACGTGGTCCGCCGGGCCCGGCGCAACGAGCTGACCATGGAGGACTACGGCGGCACCACCATCTCGCTGACCAACCCCGGCGGTATCGGCACGGTGCACTCGATGCCGCGGCTCATGCAGGGGCAGAGCGCGATCATCGGCGTCGGCGCGATGGAGTACCCGGCGCCCTACCAGGGCATGTCCGAGGCCACCCTGGCCGAGCTGGCGGTCAGCAAGGTCATCACGCTGACCAGCACCTACGACCACCGGATCATCCAGGGCGCGCAGTCCGGCGAGTTCCTCAAGGTCATGCACGAGCTGATCCTGGGTGAGCACGGCTTCTACGACGAGATCTTCACCTCGCTGCGGATCCCGTACGAGCCGGTGCGCTGGGTGCGTGACGTCGCGGTCAACTCCGAGGGTCAGATCAACAAGACCGCCCGGGTGCACGAGCTGATCCACGCCTACCGGGTGCGCGGTCACCTGATGGCCGACACCGACCCGCTCGAGTTCACCATCCGCAAGCACCCCGACCTGGACGTGCTCCAGCACGGGCTGACCCTGTGGGACCTCGACCGCGAGTTCCCGGTCAACGGCTTCGCCGGCAAGCGGCGGATGAAGCTGCGCGAGATCCTCGGCGTGCTGCGCGACTCGTACTGCCGGCGGGTGGGCATCGAGTACATGCACATCCAGGACCCGGAGGAGCGGCGCTGGATCCAGGAGCGGATCGAGCGCAAGTACACCAAGCCCGCTCCGGACGAGCAGAAGCACGTGCTCAACCGGCTCAACGCCGCCGAGGCGTTCGAGACCTTCCTGCAGACCAAGTACGTCGGCCAGAAGCGCTTCTCGCTGGAGGGCGGCGAGTCGCTGATCCCGCTGCTCGGCGAGGTGCTGGAGTGCTCCGCCGAGGGCGGGCTCGACGAGGTCGTCATCGGGATGGCGCACCGGGGCCGGCTCAACGTGCTCGCGAACATCGTCGGCAAGCCGTACGAGAAGATCTTCTCTGAGTTCGAGGGGCACCTGGACCCGCGGTCGACGCAGGGCTCCGGCGACGTGAAGTACCACCTGGGCCAGAACGGCAAGTTCACCACCCCGGACGGCGGGCACTCGGTCAAGGTCTCCGTGGTGGCCAACCCGTCGCACCTGGAGGCGGTCGACCCGGTGCTGGAGGGCATCGTCCGGGCCAAGCAGGACCGCATCGACCTCAAGCTGGAGGGCTACACCGTGCTGCCGCTGGCGGTGCACGGTGACGCCGCCTTCGCCGGGCAGGGCGTGGTCGCCGAGACGCTCAACCTGTCGCAGCTGCGTGGCTACCGCACCGGCGGCACCGTGCACGTGGTGGTCAACAACCAGGTCGGCTTCACCACCGCCCCGGAATACTCGCGCTCCAGCCTCTACAGCACCGACGTGGCCCGGATGATCCAGGCGCCGATCTTCCACGTCAACGGCGACGACCCGGAGGCCGTGGTCCGGGTGGCCCGGCTGGCCTTCGAGTACCGGCAGGCGTTCAACAAGGACGTCGTGATCGACCTGGTCTGCTACCGCCGGCGCGGGCACAACGAGGGCGACGACCCGTCGATGTCCAACCCGCAGATGTACAAGATCATCGACTCGAAGCGCTCGGTGCGGAAGCTCTACACCGAGGAGCTGATCGGTCGCGGCGACATCACCGTGGAGGACGCGGAGGAGCTGCTGCGCGACTACCAGGCACAGCTGGAGCGGGTCTTCAAGGCCACCCGCGACGCCGCCTCCACGCCCCGGCAGCTCAGCCGGCCCCGCCGCGAGGAGGAGCCGGAGCCGCAGGTCGACACCGCCACCGACCCCGCGGTCGTCCGGGCCATCGGCGAGGCGCACGTCAACCTGCCGGAGGGCTTCACCCCGCACAAGCGGATCCAGCAGCTGCTGGACCGGCGGGCCAAGATGTCCGTCGAGGGCAACATCGACTGGGGCTACGGCGAGATCATCGCGTTCGGCTCGCTGCTGCACGACGGGGTCACCGTCCGCCTCGCCGGTCAGGACTCCCGGCGCGGCACCTTCGTGCAGCGGCACGCCTCGATCGTCGACGCCCGCACCGGCGACGACTACCTCCCGCTGAAGTCGCTCACCGCCGACGGCGAGCGGTCCCGATTCTTCGTCCACGACTCGCTGCTCAGCGAGTACGCGGCGATGGGCTTCGAGTACGGCTACTCGGTGGAGAACATCAACGCGCTGGTCGCCTGGGAGGCCCAGTTCGGTGACTTCGTCAACGGCTCCCAGTCGGTGATCGACGAGTTCATCTCCTCCGGCGAGGTCAAGTGGGGCCAGCGCTCCGCGGTGACCCTGCTGCTGCCGCACGGGCACGAGGGCCAGGGCCCGGACCACACCTCCGGCCGCCCGGAGCGGTTCCTCCAGCTCTGCGCCGAGGACAACATGCGGGTCTCCATCCCGACCACTCCGGCGAACTACTTCCACCTGCTGCGCCGCCAGGCCCTGTCGCCGAAGCGCAAGCCGCTGGTGGTGTTCACGCCGAAGTCGCTGCTGCGGCACAAGCTCTGCGTCTCCTCGGTCGAGGACTTCACCACCGGCACCTTCCAGCCGGTGCTGGCCGACACCGCGGCCCCGGCGCCGGAGCAGGTGAAGCGGGTGCTGCTCTGCTCGGGCAAGGTCTACTACGACCTGTTCCAGGCCCGGCAGGAGCGGGGGGTCACCGACACCGCGATCCTGCGGATCGAGCAGCTCTACCCGATGCCGGTGGAGGAGATCCGGGCCGCGCTGGCGCAGTACCCGAACGCCGAGGACTTCGCCTGGGTGCAGGAGGAGCCGGCCAACCAGGGCGCCTGGTCGTTCGTCGCGCTCAACCTGCTGGAGCACCTGGCGGACGTGCGGCTGCGCCGGATCTCCCGGCCGGCGGCGGCCGCCCCGGCGGTCGGCTCGGCCAAGATGCACGAGGTCGAGCAGAACGCGCTGATCGAGGCGGCCCTCCCCCGCCCGTGACCTGACCGCACCGCCGAGAGCCGGGGCAGGGCCGTCACCACGGTCCTGCCCCGGCTCCGTCGGTCCACCCGCCCGGCGGAGCCGGGCCGAACCCGAGGACGTACCGATGTACTTCACCGACCGTGGCATCGAGGAGCTGGTCGAGCGCCGGGGCGACGAGCAGGTCACCGTCGAGTGGCTCGCCGAGCGCCTGCGCGACTTCGTCGACCTCAACCCCGAGTTCGAGACCCCCATCGAACGCCTGGCCACCTACCTGGCCCGCCTGGACGACCCCGACGACGACTAACCCCTCCGGAGCCCACCCCGCCCCCGGGTCTTCCCCGTTGATCAAGAGGTCTGCGTCATCTTTGATCTCCAATCCGACGCGGATCTCTTGATCAACGGGGACGGGGTGGGGCGAAGGACCCGGGTGGTGGAGGGCGCGATCTTCTAGGGTGGGTGCGTGGCGCGCAGCGTGTATCTGACCAGCGTTGGGTCGGGCGGGGGGAAGTCGACCATCGCCCTCGGCCTGGCCGAGCTGCTCTCCCGCCAGGTCGGACGGATCGGGGTGTTCCGACCGCTGATCTCCGGCGCCGGCCCGGACCCGATCCTCGCCCTGCTCAGCGAGCGCTACCGGATCGACCTGCCGCCGGCCGACCTGGCCGGGGCGACCTACGCCGAGGCCACCACGCTGGTCGCCGACGGCCGCCGGGAAGAGCTGATCTCCCGCATCGTCGAGCGCTACCGGGCAATCGAGCGGCGCTGCCCCGCGGTGGTCGTGGTGGGCAGCGACTTCGACGACACCGGCGACCCGGCGCGCCCCCGAGAGCTGGCGTTCAACGCCCGGCTGGCCACCGAGTTCGGCAGCGTCGTGGTGCCCGTGGTGGACGGCTTCGGCCAGGATCCCGCGGCCGTCGCGGCGGCGGCCCGCGGCGCGTACCACGACCTGGCCGACCTGGGCGCGACAGTGCTCGCCGTGATGGCCAACCGGGTTTCCGGCCCGATGACGCTGCCGGACCTGCCCGTCCCGGCGTACGCCATCCCGGAGGTGCCGAGCGTGTCGGCGCCCACGGTGGCCGAGGTGGCGACGGCGCTGGACGCGACCCTGCTGGCCGGCGACGAGAGCGCCCTCGGCCGGGACGTGCTCGACTACGTGGTCGGCGCGGCCCACGTGCCGATCCTGCTCGACCACCTGACCCCGGGCGCGCTGATGATCACCCCGGGAGACCGGGCCGACCTGCTGGTCGCGGCGAGTGCCGCGCACGTGGCCGGGCAGGTCTCCCTGGCCGGGCTGGTGCTCACCCTCGGCGAACAACCGGACCCGCGGGTGATGCGGCTGGTGGAGGAGCTGAACACCGGCCTCGCGGTGCTCTCCGTGCGCACCGACAGCTACGACACGGTGGCCGCGTCCAGCCGGATCGAGGGTCGGCCCAGCGCGGCCAACCCACGGAAGGTCGAGGCCGCGCTCGGCGCCTTCGAACGCTGCGTGGACACCGACGACCTGGCCCGGCGGCTGAGCGTCAGCCGCTCGAACCGGGTGACCCCGTTGATGTTCGAGAACGAGCTGATCGACCGGGCCCGGGCCCGGCCCCGCCGCCTGGTGCTGCCCGAGGGGGCCGAGGAGCGCATCCTGCGCGCGGCGGAGATCCTGCTGCGCCGGGGTGTCGCCGAGCTGACCCTGCTCGGCCGGCCGGACGACATCGCCCGGCGGGCCCGGGAGCTCGGCGTCGACGTCGGCGACGCGCAGGTGGTGGACCCGGTCACCAGCGAGTGGCGGGACGGGTTCGCCGCCGAGTACGCCGGGTTGCGCGCGCACCGGGGAGTCACCGCTGAGCTGGCGCACGACATCGTGGCCCAGCCCAACTACTTTGGCACCATGATGGTGCACGCCGGGCACGCCGACGGCATGGTCTCCGGGGCGACGCACACCACGGCCGCCACCATCCGCCCGGCGTTCGAGATCATCCGTACGCTTCCCGACGTCTCGGTCGCCTCCAGCGTCTTCTTCATGCTGCTCGCCGACCGGGTGCTGGTCTACGGCGACTGCGCGGTCAACCGCGACCCGGACGCCGCCCAGCTCGCCGACATCGCGATCTCGTCGGCGGACACCGCGGCCCGGTTCGGCATCGAGCCGCGGGTGGCGATGCTCTCCTACTCGACGGGCAGCTCCGGTGCGGGCGCCGACGTGGAGAAGGTCGCGGCGGCCACCGCGCTGGTCCGGGAGCGCCGGCCCGAGCTGCTGGTGGAGGGGCCGATCCAGTACGACGCGGCGATCGATCCCGCGGTCGCCGCCACCAAGCTGCCGGGCAGCCCGGTCGCCGGTCGGGCGACGGTGTTCATCTTCCCCGACCTGAACACCGGCAACAACACGTACAAGGCGGTGCAGCGCTCCGCCGGGGCGGTCGCCGTCGGGCCGGTGATGCAGGGCCTGCGCCGACCGGTCAACGACCTGTCCCGGGGCGCCACCGTGCCGGACATCGTCAACACGGTGGCGATCACCGCGATCCAGGCCGCCGCCACGGACGGGGAGACCGGATGAGCCGGGTGCTGGTGCTCAACTGCGGGTCGTCATCGGTGAAGTACCGGCTCTACGACGGCGACGAGGTGCGGGACCGGGGCACCGTGGAGCGGATCGGCGAGCCCGGGGGCGGGCCGGTCGACCACGAGACCGCCGTCCGGCAGATCCTCGCCGGGCTCGACCTCACCGACCTGGCCGCGGTGGGCCACCGGGTGGTGCACGGCGGCAAGCGGTTCGGCGAGCCGGTGCTGATCGACGACGAGGTGCTGGCCGCGATCCACGACCTGGTCCCGCTGGCCCCGCTGCACAACCCGCCCAACCTGGCCGGCATCGAGGTGGCCCGGCAGGCGCTGCCCGGCGTGGGCCAGGTCGCGGTCTTCGACACCGCGTTCCATCGCACCCTGCCGGAGGCCGCCGCCACGTACGCGATCGAGCGCGACGTCGCCGAGCGGTACGGCATCCGCCGCTACGGCTTCCACGGCACCTCGCACGCGTTCGTCTCCCGCCGCACCGCGGAGCTGCTCGGCCGGCCGTACGGGGAGTTGAACACCATCACCCTGCACCTGGGCAACGGAGCCAGCGCCTGCGCGGTCTCCGGCGGTCGCAGCGTGGCCACCTCGATGGGCATGTCCCCGCTGGAGGGCCTGGTGATGGGCACCCGCAGCGGCGACCTGGACCCGACCGTCATCTTCCACCTGCGCCGCGAGGGCGGGTTCTCGGTGGACGACATCGACGACCTGCTCAACCACCGCAGCGGGCTGCTCGGGCTGGCCGGGGCGAACGACATGCGCGAGGTGCTGAAGCGCCGCTCGGCCGGCGACCCGGCGGCGGCGCTCGCCTTCGACGTCTACTGCCGGCGGATCACCGGCTATGTGGGGGCGTACTACGCGCTGCTCGGCCGGGTCGACGCGGTCACCTTCACCGCCGGCGTCGGCGAGCACGCCGCCCCGGTGCGCGCCGCCGCCCTGGCCGGCCTGGACCGGCTCGGCATCGTGGTGGACCCGGCGCGCAACGCCGGCGAGGGCGACCGGTTGATCTCACCTGCGGGCGCCGAGGTCGCGGTCTGCGTGATCGGGACCGACGAGGAGGCTGAGATCGCCCGCGCGGCCCGCGAGGTGACCGCCCGGGCGAGCTGACGAGGTCCGGTCGAACCCGGCCGCCGCGGCGGCCGGGCGTAGCCGGACCGCCGCAGCGGCTCCCGAGCCGGTCGGGTTCAGCCGACCGCGAGCCAGACGGCCAGGGCGAGCAGCACTACCGCGACCACGGCGGCGCCGATCACCATCGGCATCCGGTTGGCGGTGGCGGCGGGCGCGTCGGCCTCCGCGGGGTTGACGAACGCCCGGAACGCCTCGGTGTTGCCGCTCGGGTCGCTGTAGTTCTCAGACATGCAGGTGACCCTAGCGAAGCCTGTCGAGCCCGGCCGTCCCGCGTGGCCGTGGTCCACGGGTCGGACCGGGAGGTGGAGCGGTTCCGGCCGAGAAGGTGGGCGTACCGGAGCCGGACGGTGGGGACGCGACGGGCTACCGGCCACCTACCGTGGACGCATGGGGGCGAGGCGGCTGGCGGCCGTGCTGGTGACGGCGCTGCTCACCGGCTGCGCGCCGGCCACCGCCGCGACCGGCGGCACGGCCCCGGCGCGCCGGGCACCCGAGGGCACGTACGCCGTCGGCGTGCGCACGTTCACCCTCGATCCGCGCTCGGCGCGCCCCCTGCCGGTCACGGTCTGGTATCCGGCGGCGGGCGGCGCGGTGGCCGCCGGACAGTTCCCGGTGGTGGTCTACAGCCACGGGCTGGACAGCCTGCCGGAGCTGCACGCCGGGCTGACCAGCCGGTGGGCCGCCGCGGGCTTTGTGGTGGCCGCGCCGGCCTACCCGCACACCCGGCGGGGTGCGGCTTACTTCACCCGGGCCGACGTCCGCCACCAGCCGGCCGACGGCTGGCGGGTGATCCGGCACCTGGTCCGGCTCGCCGAGCACCCGGGCGACCCGCTCGCCGGGCACCTCGACGTGACCCGCTTCGCCGCGGCCGGCCACTCGGCCGGCGGCTTCACCACCGCCGGGATGTTCGCCGCCGGGCACTCCACCCGGCTGCGCGCTGGCGTGGTCATCGCGGGCGGCGGTCTCGCCGGCAGCTTCGCCGGACCGGCCGCGCCGCTGCTCTTCGTGCACGGCACCGCCGACCCGGTGGTGCCGATGGCGGTGGGCCGGGCCGCGTACGACCGCGCCTCCGGGCCGGCCGCGTTCCTCAGCCTGCTCGGGCAGGGCCACGGTGAGTACCTCACCCCCGGCCGCCCGGGCTTCGCCCAGGTCCTCGCCACCACCACCGACTTCCTGCGCTGGACCCTCTACGACGACCCGGCCGCCGCCCACCGCCTCCCCGCCGACGCCCACGCCCCCACCCTCACCACCTACACCTCCCGCCCACCCCCCAACCCCTAACCCACCCCCCAACCCCCAACCACCCCACCCCGCCCACCCCGCCCCGCCCACCCGCCCACCCCGCAGCGTGGATCATGCAGTTGTGGTGCCTCGCAAAGCGGGCTAGCCATACCTTTTCCGGCACCACAACTGCATGATCGACGGGGGTGGGCGGCGGTGCGGGGGCGGCGCCAGGGGGTGGGTTAGCTTCCCGGCGGTCGGGCGGGGCGGGCACAATCGGATTCATGTCTCGCCGCCACGCTCCCGCCCTGCTCGCCGCCACCCTGTTCACGGCCGGCCTGGTGGGTTGCTCCGGGGACGCCCCGGCCACCGAGAACCGCGTCCCGGCCGACCCGCCGCGCAGCGCCACGCCGGCTCCCCGGGTACCCGCCGGCACCGCACCGGCGAAGAGCTTCGCGGTCGGCGTACGACAGCTGAAGCTGGACCGCGACGGCCGGGCGCTGCCGGTGACCGTCTGGTATCCGGCGACCGGGCGCGCCGGTGGTACGCCGGAGCGCTCCGCGACCGCGGCCGACGGGAAGTTCCCGGTGGTGATGTTCAGCCACGGCCTGGGCGGCCGGCCGGCCGACTACGCCACGCTGCTCACCCGCTGGGCGGCGGCCGGGTTCGTGGTGGCCGCGCCGACCTTTCCGCACACCGCGCGGGGCGCCGACGGCAACGTGCTCGACGTGCTGAACCAGCCGGCCGACGTGTCGTACGTCCTGACCCAGGTGCTGGCGCTGGACGGCAAGGCGGGTGACCCGCTGCGGGGTCGGCTCGCCGGCGACCGGGTGGCGGCGGCCGGGCACTCGGCCGGCGGGGTGACCACCGTCGGCCTCTTCACCGGCGGGCGGGACGAGCGGCTGGACGCCGGCGTGGTGTTCGCCGGTACGTCCCTGGGCGTGGGCACCGCGTTCGCCGGGGCCGCCGCTCCGCAGCTCTTCGTGCACGGCGAGCGGGACGAGGTCGTCGAGTACGCGGCGGGCAAGGCGGTGTACGACGCGGTGCCGTGGCCGAAGGCGATGCTCAGCCTGACCAAGGGCGACCACGGGCGGGCGCTGCTGGCCGACGGCGCGTCGCTGCGCCTGGTCTCGGACACCACGGTCGAGTTCCTGCGCTGGTCGCTCTACGGCGACGCGGCGGCCAAGGGCCGGATCTCTTCCGACGCGGCCCGCGAAGGGCTGGCCACCTTCGACGACCACCTCTGACGACCGCCGCCCCGGCTCAAGATCCGCGCTCGTTCCCGGAAAGAGTGGCATCCCGACGCCGGGAGGCCACTTTTTCCCTGAAGTTGCGCGGATCTTGCGACGCGCGGCGCGCGGCGCGGCGCGGCGCGTGGCGCGGCGCGTGGCGCGGCGCGGCGCGTGGCGCGGCGCGGCGCGTGGCGCGGCGCGGCGCGTGGAGCGGCGTCAGGCGGTGTGGTCCAGGACGACCTTGCCGAAGGCCTCGCCGCTGTGCAGGCGGGCGAACGCCTCCTCGACCCCGCTGAACGGGATCACGCTGTCCACCACGGGACGCACCTGCCGGTCCGCGCAGAACGCGAGCAGGTCGTACAGCTCACCGGGGGTGCCCATCGAGGTGCCGAGGATCTCCAACTGCATGGCGAAGACCCGGCGCAGGTTGACCTTCGGCTCGTGCCCGGCGGTCGCCCCGGAGACCACGATCCGGGCCATCGGCGCGGCGGACTTCAGCGAGTGGTCGAAGGTGGCAGCCCCGACGGTCTCGATCACCACATCCACGCGCTCCGGCAGCCGGGCTCCCGGCTCGACCGCCGTCGCGCCCAGGGCGGCGGCGATCCGGTCCCGCTTTCCCGCGTCCCGGCTGGTCGCGTAGACCCGCTTGCCCATCGCCACGGCGAGCGCGACGGCCGCCGTGGCCACGCCCCCGCCGGCGCCCTGCACCAGCACGGCGTCGCCGTCCTCCACCCGCCCCTTCGTGGTGAGCATCCGCCAGGCGGTCAGCCAGGCGGTGGGCAGGCAGGCGGCGTCGGTCAGCGACAACCCGTCGGGCAGCGGTACCAGGTTGGGCCGCGGTACGGCCACCCGCTCGGCGAAGGTGCCGGGGAAGTGCTCGGAGAGGATGGAGACCCCGCGCGGGTCACCCGGGGTCGGCACCACCGGGTAGACGACCACCTCGTTGCCCTCCGGGTCCACCCCGACGGCGTCGCAGCCGAGGATCATCGGCAGCTGCGCCTCGGCGAGACCGACCCCGCGCAGCGACCAGAGGTCGTGGTGGTTGAGCGAGCTGGCCCGCACCTGCACGGTCACCCAGTCCTCGCCGGGATGGACCGGCTCGGGGCGCTCGCCCACGGCGAGCGCGGCGAGCGGGTTGGCGTCGTCGAAGCGGGAGACGAAGGCGGCACGCATGATCGGCACGGTAACAAGCCGATCGGCCGCACAGAAGGGCCCCGGTCACCGCGCGGCGCGGCGGCCGGGGCCGATCGGTCGGATCAGCGGCGGGCCGGGCAGGCCCCGGCACCGCCGGGTCAGGCGCGGGCGACGCCGGGTCAGGCGCGGGCTACGCCGTCGCGGCGGGCCGCCTCGGCCACCGCCTCGGCAACCGCCGGGGCGACCCGCGGGTCCAACGGCGACGGGACGATCGCCTCGGCGGTCAGCGCCTCGGCGACCACGCCGGCGATGGCGTCCGCGGCGGCCACCTTCATCGCGTCGGTGATCCGGGTGGCCCGGGCGTCCAGCGCCCCCCGGAAGACACCCGGGAAGGCCAGCACGTTGTTGATCTGATTCGGATAGTCGCTGCGCCCGGTGGCCACCACCGCGACGTGCCGGGCGGCCACCTCGGGGTGCACCTCGGGCGTGGGGTTGGCCAGCGCGAAGACGATGCCACCCGGGGCCATCCCGGCCACCGCCGCCTCCGGGATCTGCCCGCCCGAGACGCCGATCAGCACGTCCGCGCCGCGCAGCGCCTCGGTGATGTCGCCCGCGCGGTTGTCGGCGTTGGTCGTCGCGGCCAGCTCAGCCTTCGTACCGGTCAGGCCGGTGCGCTCCCGGCTCAGGATCCCCTTCGAGTCGCAGACCACCACCTGATCGGGGTTCACCCCGCCGGCGACCAGCATCTTGGTCACCGCGACACCGGCCGCGCCCGCCCCGCTGACCGCCACCCGCAGGTCGCCGAGCTTGCGGTTGAGCAGCGCCGCGGCGTTGCGCAGCGCGGCCAGCACCACGATCGCGGTGCCGTGCTGGTCGTCGTGGAAGACCGGGATGTCCAACGCCTCGTCGAGCCGGCGCTCCACCTCGAAGCAGCGCGGCGCGCTGATGTCCTCCAGGTTGATCCCGCCGAACGAGGGCGCCAGCGCCCGCACCGTCGCCACGATCTCGTCCACGTCCTGGGTGTCCAGGCAGACCGGCACCGCATCGACGCCGGCGAACTGCTTGAACAGCACCGCCTTGCCCTCCATCACGGGCAGCGCGGCGCGCGGCCCGATGTTGCCCAACCCGAGTACCGCCGAGCCGTCGGTGACCACCGCGACAGCGTGCGCGGCCCAGGTGTAGTCGGCGGCCAGGGCCGGATCGGCGGCGATCGCCTCACACACCCGGGCCACCCCGGGGGTGTACGCGAGCGAGAGGTCCTCCCGGTTGGTGAGCGGCACCGTCGAGGTGACGGCCATCTTGCCGCCCCGGTGCAGCCGGAACACGGGATCGGCGGGGTCCACGGTGGACGAAGACATTTGGTGACTCCAGGATCTGTCGAGCAGATGGGGCGGCCGACTCGGGCGCGAGGTGGGCGGCGAGCGGTGGCACGCGGTGCGGGGGGTCACCCGGGCACTTCCGAGCATAGTGTCGGCACTGCCCCTCGGATGTGAGCAGGGTCATAACGGCCGGGGCCGTACCCGTCCGGGGCGCGGCCAGTAGCGGGCCACCACCCGGCCGTGAACGTCGGCCACGCCGTACGCCCTGGAGTCGTCGGTGACCAGGTCGTTGTCGCCGCGCAGCCACCAGCCACCGTCCTGTTTACGCACGGCGCGCTTGACGACCAGCAACTCGGGGCGGCTGCGGAAGACCGCCACCACGACGTCGCCGGGGCGGACCCGACGGCCGCCCGGCCGCACCAGGACGGCGTCGCCGTGCCGCAGCGTGGGGGCCATGGACGGGCCGGTCACCAGCACGGCACTCAGCGGCCTGCGCAGCCGGGGCACCCGGGCGGTGTGATCTTCACGCATGGTTTCACCTCCACCCGGTCGGGGAGCCCGTCCAGGAGTAATGTCGGCTTGGATCATCGCAAACTTCCCATGGAGGATCCCGATGCGACTTCCACGCATCCTTACGCCCCGCGTAACCGCGAGCGCTCACTGCGATCTGCCCTGCGGCGTCTACGACCCGGCCCAGGCCCGGATCGAGGCCGAGTCGGTCAAAATGATCTGCGAGAAGTACCAGGCGAACACCGACCCGGAGTTCCGCACTCGCGCGGTCATCATCAAGGAGCAGCGCGCCGAGCTGGTCAAGCACCACCTCTGGGTGCTCTGGACCGACTACTTCAAGGCCACCCACTTCGAGAAGTACCCGCAGCTGCACCAGCTCTTCAACGAGGCCACGAAGCTCGCCGGTTCCGGCGGCGTCAAGGGCAGCCTCGACCCGGCCACCGCCGACCAGCTGCTGCAGAAGATCGACGACATCTCCAAGATCTTCTGGGAGACCAAGAAGGCGTGACCCTCGGTACCGAGGCACCGACGATCCGGCCGGCACGTCCCACGGACGTGCCGGCCGTCGTCGCGATGGTGCACGAGTTGGCGGCGTACGAGCGGGCGCCCGAGCAGTGTCACCTGACCGCCGAGCAGTTGGACGCCGCCCTGTTCGGCCCGGCGCCGGCGCTCTTCGGGCACGTGGCCGTCGACGCCGACGACCAGCCGGTCGGGTTCGCGCTCTGGTTCCTCAACTTCTCCACCTGGGCCGGCGTGCACGGCATCTACCTGGAGGACCTCTACGTCCGCCCGACGGCCCGGGGCACCGGCGCCGGCCGACTGCTGCTGGCCACCCTCGCCGCGATCTGCGTCGAGCGCGGTTACCGCCGGCTCGAGTGGTGGATGATCGACTGGAATCCGGCGGCGGGCTTCTACGCCGCGATCGGCGCCGACAAGATGGACGAGTGGGTCCCCTACCGGCTCAGCGGGGACGCGCTGCACGGGTTGGCCCGCCAGGCGGCGGCCCCCACCCACCCGTCCGCCTGACCGGGTAGAGTCCCCGACCGGGGGGATGAGTGGTGACTCAACTGACCGGCCAGTCGGCCACCGACGACGACATCGTGCACCTCACCGTGCCCGCCGACGGCGGCTACCTGGGGGTGCTCCGCACCGCCACCGCCGGTCTCGCGGCCCGGCTGCAGTTCGCCCTCGACGAGATCGAGGATCTGCGCATCGCCGTCGACGAGGCGTGCGCGATGCTGCTCGCCATCGCCACCCGGGACGCCGAGTTGGAGTGCCGCTTCTCGGTGACCGAGGACGCGCTGACCGTCGAGGTGACCGTGCCGACCGTCCGCGGCGCCACGCTCCCCGCCGAGTCGTCGTTCGCCTGGAAGGTGCTCACCGCGCTGACCACGGCGGCGTCCGCCACCGCCAGCGACGGGCGGGCGACCATCTCGCTGCTCACCCGCCGCTCCGGCTACTGACCGCCGCCCGGCCGGTTACCGGCCGGCGCTCGGCTCTCCGGGCGCGGCGAAGCCCAGCGCGCGGTTGGTGGGCGGGCTCAACAGCAGCGCGCTGACACCGAGGCCGAGCGCCATCAGCGGTACACCCAGCCAGCCCAGGCCGCCCTGGATCATGTACCAGCCGATCGGCAGCAGCATCAGCTGCAGCACGATCGCCGGGGCGCGCGCCCCGGCGCGGCACCGGGCCAGCGCCCCGCCGAGCGCCCAGAGCGCCGCCGCCGCGCCGACGGTGAAGACGGTCACCAGCAACGCCGAGGTGAGGCCGGCGGTGGTGTCGGCGGTCAGGTCGGCCCAGAGCAGCCAGACGGCGATCAGCCCGACGGCCACCGCCTCGGCGCGCAGCAGCCGCACCGCCCAGCGGAGCGTGACGGGAATCGGGTCCGAGTCGATGGTCACGCGCGCCACGATACCCGGGCTACCGGGGGGTACAGTGCCGCCCATGCGGGCCGTCCTGGTGGTCAATCCGAAGGCCACCACCACCAGCGAACGCAGCCGGGACGTGCTGGTCCGGGCGCTGCGCAGCGAAGTCGACCTCTCGGTGCGGTACACCCGCCGACGCGGGCACGCCACCGCGCTGGCCCGGGAGGCCGCCGAGGAGGGGGTGGACGTCGTCGTCACCCTCGGTGGCGACGGCACGGTGAACGAGGTGGTCAACGGGCTGATGGCCGCGGAGCCCGCGACCGTGCCCGGCGCCCTCACACCGGCCGAGCGGCTGCCGGCTCTCGCGACCGTGCCGGGCGGTTCGACAAACGTCTTCGCACGGGCGTTGGGCCTGCCCCGGGAGTGGCCGGAGGGCACCAGCATGATCCTGGAGGCGCTTCGGCTGGGCCGTTACCGGACGATCGGGCTGGGTCGCGCCGACGACCGCTACTTCACCTTCTGCGCCGGGTTCGGGGTGGACGCCGCGGTGATCCACCGGGTCGAGCAGGCCCGCCGCCGGGGCCGGGTGTCCAGCCCGAGCCTCTACCTGCGCGCCATCCTCAGCCAGTACTTCTTCGCCTCTGACCGCCGGCATCCGGCGGTCAGCCTGGAGCGGCCCGGTGAGCCGGCGGAGGACGAGCTCGCGACGGTCATCATCCAGAACACGGCACCGTGGACGTACCTGGGCGATCGGGAGATCAACCCGAACCCGGAGGCGTCCTTCGACCTCGGCCTGGACGTGCTGGCGTTGCGTCAGCTTCGGGTGCCGAGTACGACACGGACGGTGACCCAATTCCTGTCCACGCGCCCCGACCCGCGCGGCAAGCAGGTGCTGCGACTGCACGACGTAGCGGAGTTCACGCTGGTCTCCAGCCGTCCGCAGGCGTTCCAGCTAGACGGGGACTACCTGGGCGAGCGGGAGAAAGTTAGATTCGCATCCATTCCCGCCGCACTGAGAGTAATCTGCTAGGTCTCGGGTACCGCCGTTGGTTGACGCGGCCGCGATCCCGTCGACGCGACGGCCGCCACACCGAGAGGCAGGTGCCGGAAATGTCAGCAATGTCACGCGGACTGTACTATATTGATCCTCGACTGTGGTACGCCGGGTAACCAGAGCGCTCTGGAACCGGGACAAATGGGTTGTGGGCTTGCTCACCGCGCGGAGTTTTTCTGAGCGTCACCCTTGACATCGTGTGAGTTCGTGAAAGTATTCACAAGCGAACTTGAGTTACCGGGACATTGCCTGGATATGCTCGTCAGGTTGAGCAGTTCCAGCAGGTCCCCGGGGCCAACAGCCTGCTCACGCAATGCCGAATAGTCGGACGCGAACCGTAACGACCGGCATTGCGGATGCATATAGGAAAAGCACCGAAGCACGATTTGCCACCCATCCAGAATGAGGAGTGTTGCCGCCATGGACTGGCGTCACCATGCTGTCTGCCGCGACGAGGACCCGGAGCTGTTCTTCCCGATCGGGACGTCCGGTCCGGCTCTGCTGCAGGTCGAGCAGGCCAAGGCCGTCTGCCGGCGCTGCTCCGTGACCGACCAGTGCCTGCAGTGGGCGCTCGAGTCGGGTCAGGACGCCGGCGTCTGGGGCGGGATGAGCGAGGAGGAGCGGCGCGCTGTGAAGCGTCGCGGTGGCCTCCGGGTGCTGCGCGCTCACTCCGCCTGACCACCGACACAGCTGCACGCCCCGCCGGGTCCGACCCGGCGGGGCGTTCTGCTGTCCCGGCCCGGCCCGGCGCACTCCGTCAAGCCGGCGCGCCCGGCCCGGGCCAGCGCACCCGGCTAGGCCAGCACGCCTGGCTAAGCCAGCACGCCCGGCCGGGCCAGCCCGCTCGGCTGAAGCGGCCCGTTCGGCTGGGCCAGCGCGGCGTCGACCCGGCGCAGCACCAGGTCCGCCAACTCCGGAGCGTCGGTGAGCGGGGCGGCGACGGCGACCGCGCCGGCCGCGCCCGCCGACATCGTCACCGCGTCGTGGAAGAGGCCGGGGGCCAGGAAGTACGCCGACACGGCCACCCGGCGGGCACCGTCCGCGCGCAGCCGGGTGACCGCCGCACCGACCGCCGGCGGCGCCGCCGAGGCGTACGACACCCGGGTCGGCACGCCGTAGGCGAGGCCGAGGGCGGCGGCGACCCGTCCCACCGAGCCCCGCGCCCGGGGATCCCGGGTGCCCGCCGCGGCCAGCACCAGCGCGTCGAACCGACCCGGCTCCGCCTGCGCCAACCGCCGCCGCAGGCCGGACAGCAGGCCCGGGTCCACCGCCCCGTCGGCCGGTCCCAGCACATCGGTCACCCGTACCGCCAGGCCCGGTGCCGCCGCCCGGGCCTCGGCGACCGCCGCCGGAATGTCCACCCGACGGTGGTAGGCGGCGGTCAGCAGCAACGGGACCAGCACCACCCTCGGGTGCCCGGCGGCGGCCAGCGCCCGCAGCGCCTCGGCCGGGCCGGGGCCGGTGTGATCGAGCCAACTCGCCGAGACCGGGGTGCCCGGGCGGGCCGCCGACACCGCCCGGGCCAACGCCCTGGTCGCCGCGGCAGCCCGCGGATCACGGCTGCCGTGCGCGACCAGGACGACGGGGTCGGCGCACGGCCGCGCCGCCACCGCCCCGGTCGGTACCCGCCGGATCGGCCGGGTCAGACGTGCAGTCCGCACTCGGTCTTCTCGAACATCGCCCACCGGCCGGCCCGCGGGTCCTCCCCCGCCTTGGTCCGACGGGTGCACGGCCAGCAGCCGATCGAACCGTAGCCCTGCTTGAACAGCTCGTTGACCGGCACGTTCCACCGGGCGATGTAGCCGTCCACGTCGGCCTGTGACCAGGCCGCGATCGGGTTCACCTTGACCCTTCCGCGTCGCGCGTCGAACGTCACCACGGGCGTGTTCGCCCGGGTCGGCGACTCGTCCCGGCGCAGCCCGGCGGCCCACGCGTCGTAACCGGTCAGGGCCCGCTCCAGTGGCTCCACCTTGCGCAGCTGGCAGCAGTCGTCCGGGGACTTGTTGAACAACCGCGGCCCGTACTGGCCGTCCTGCTGGCCCACGGTGAGCCGGGGCCGGATCGACCGGACGTTCACCGGCAGCGTCCGGGCCACCTCGTCGCGTACCCGAAGCGTCTCGGGGAAGTGCAGGCCGGTGTCGAGGAAGACGACGTCCACCCCGGGCGCCACCCGGGAGACCAGGTGGGCCAGCACCGCGTCCGCCATCGAGCTGGTCACGCAGAACCGGTCGCCGAAGGTCTCGGCGGCCCAGCGGGCGATCTCCAGGGCCGGCGCGCCCTCCAGCTCCCGGCCGGCCCGCTCGGCCAACGCGCGCAGCTCCTCCGGAGACCGCCGGGCCGGGTCGGCGGGTGCCGTACCCACCGTCCCCACCAGACCGAGGTTCGCCGCCGACACGAGGCTCATCGGTTCCTCCCCCGGCTCAGCAGACCGGTGAACTTCACCGTGAAGACCCGCACGCAGGCGTGGCACTCCCAGGCGCCGTGGCCCGCCTCGCTCGGCCGCAGATCCTCCTCGCCGCAGTACGGGCAGTACAGGGGTGCCGCACGGTTCTCGCTGCTCATCGCAGTTCCTCCTCGTCGACTCTGATCACCCACTGGGCGAACGGCTCGCCCGCGTGCCGGCCGGCCAGATAGCGGCGGGCCAGCCGTTCCACGTACTCCGGAAGCTCCTCGGCGGTGGTCTTCAGGCCGCGCAGCTTGCGGCCGAAGCCCGAGGTCTGCCCGGCGGCCATGCCGAGGCCGCCGCCGAGGTGCACCTGGAAGCCCTCCACCTGGCGACCGTCCGGGCCGAGCACCAGCTGACCCTTGAGGCCGATGTCGGCCACCTGGGTGCGGGCGCAGGCGTTCGGGCAGCCGTTGAGGTGGATGGAGATGTCCGCGTCGAAGTCGCGCAACCGCTGCTCCAGGCGGGCCACCAGCTCCTCGCCGCGCGCCTTGGTCTCGACGATCGCGAGCTTGCAGAACTCGATGCCGGTGCAGGCCATGGTGCCGCGCCGCCAGGCCGACGGGCGGGCCTCCAGGCCGATCTCGCGCAGCGCGCCGACCAGCGACTCGGTCCGCTCCGGCGCGACGTCCAGCACCAGCAGCTTCTGGTACGGAGTCAGCCGGATCCGGTCGCTGCCGTGCGCCTGCACCACGTCGGCCAGCTTCGCGAGCTGCCCGCCGGAGACCCGGCCGACCACCGGGGCGGCGCCGACGTAGTTGCGCCCGTCCCGCTGCCGGTGCACGCCGATGTGGTCGATCGGCCGCTCGGGCAACTCCGGGGCGGGACCGTCGAGCAGCGTCCGGCCCAGGTACTCCTTCTCCAGCACCTCCCGGAACTTCTCCACGCCCCAGTCCGCGACCAGGAACTTCAGTCGGGCCCGGTTGCGCAGCCGGCGGTAGCCGTAGTCGCGGAAGATGCCGACCACACCGACCCAGACGTCCGGCACCTCGGCCAGCGGCACCCAGACACCCAGCCGCTGGGCAAGCATCGGGTTGGTGGAGAGACCGCCGCCGACCCAGAGGTCGAAGCCGGGGCCGTGCTCGGGGTGGTCCACACCGAGGAACGCGATGTCGTTCGCCTGGTAGGGGGTGTCCGCCTGCCAGGAGATGGTCGACTTGAACTTGCGCGGCAGGTTCGAGTACTCCGGGTCGCCCACGTAGCGGCGGACGATCTCGTCGATCGCCGGCGTCGGGTCGATCAGCTCCGTCTCGGCCACCCCGGCGACCGGGCTGCCCAGCACGATCCGGGGGCAGTCGCCGCAGGCCTCGGTGGTCTCCAGGCCGACCGCCTCCAGCCGGCGCCAGATCTCCGGTACGTCCTCGACCCGGATCCAGTGCAGCTGGATGTTCTGCCGGTCGGTGATGTCAGCGGTGTCCCGGGCGAACTCCCGCGAGATGTCGGCGATGGTCCGCAGCTGGGCCAGGGAGAGCTGGCCACCGTCCACCCGGACCCGGAGCATGAAGTACTCGTCCTCCAGCTCGTGCGGCTCGAGCACGGCGGTGCGCCCGCCGTCGATGCCCGCCTTGCGCTGGGTGTAGAGACCCCACCAGCGGAACCGGCCGCGCAGGTCCTGCGGATCGATGGAGGCGAAGCCCCGGTGGGCGTAGATGTTCTCGATCCGGGCCCGGACGTTGAGCGGGTTGTCGTCCTTCTTGATCCGCTCGTTGGGGTTGAGCGGCTCGCGGTGGCCGAGCGCCCACTGCCCCTCGCCCCGGGCGCGACGCGGTGCCCGGGTGGGACGCGTCGTCGGGTCGTCGGACCGGGCCGGAATGCTGCTGACCGCCATCGCGGCGTCCTCCGTTGTCTGCTGAGCCTCGGTGGGTACGCGGGCGCGGCGGCCGGCCCGTCAGAGCGGGCTCGGGACAACGGTGTCGAGAGGGCCGGCGCGGAGCGCGCCCGAGACAGATTTGTCGGGCGTCGTCAGTTGGCCGGACAGATGGCGCTGCGCACGCGGCCGTAGTCGACGTGGCGACGGGCCACGAAGCGACGTACGACGGCGGCGGTCATGCTCGCCATGCTGCCACACCCCATGGGTGCCGGCCAATGAGTGGGTGCCGGATCCCACATCACGGGCCGACGCCGGTACGCCTGCTCCCGCCCCGCCGCGCCGGAGCGTGTGCGAGGCTCGGCCCTGTGGGTGGATTGTCCGATAGGTCGCATCGGGCAACCCCGGCCGGAGGCGCAGCGGGCCGGTCCTCGGGGCTGCGGGGCGCGACGGTCTGGTTGGCGCCGGCGCTGCTGACCCTGCTGGTGACCGGGGTGGAGCTGGGTCGTGCCCAGCTATGGCGGGACGAGCTGGCCACCTGGAGCGCGGCCACCCGGTCGGTCGGCGACCTGGTCCGGCTGGCCGGCACCATCGACGCGGCGACCGGGCCGTACTACCTGCTCATGCACGGCTGGGTGGCGCTGGCCGGGGACTCGGTGGTCGCGCTGCGGGTGCCGTCGGTGCTGGCCATGACGGGAGCGGCGGCGTTCACCGCGCTGCTCGGCCAACGGCTCGCCGGGCCCCGGGCCGGCCTGCTCGCCGGCCTGCTCTTCGCGGTGCTGCCCGGCACCTCCCGGTACGCCCAGGAGGCCCGGCCGTACGCGCTGGCCACCCTCTTCGCCGTACTCGCCACCCTGCTGCTGGTCGACGCGCTGCGGCGCCCGGGCTGGGCCCGCTGGGTCGGGTACGCCGCCGCCCTCGCCGCGCTCGGGCTGACCCACCTGATCGCCCTCACCCTGCTCGCCGCGCACGTCGTCGCGGTGCTCGCCGCCCGCCGCGCCGGCCTCGCCCCCGCCGCCCCCGCCGGCCCGGCCGCCAGGCAGGGCGGGCCGGGCAGCGGGCGGGACGGGCGGTGGTGGTGGCTGGCGGCCGTGCTGCCGGCGCTGCTGCTGACCGCCCCGCTCGCGTTGGCTGCCCGCAGCCAACGGGGCAGGCAGCTGAACTGGGTGGACCTCGTCCGGCCGGCCGATCTGACCGGGCTACCGGGCGGGGTCGCGCAGAGCAGCGTGGTGGGCGGCCTGCTGGTCGGGCTCGCCGCGCTCGGCGCCGCCCGGCTCGGCTGGCGCGCCCTGCTACCCGGGTGCGCGGTGCTGCTACCGGTCCTGCTGCTCTTCGCCGCCGGGCTGGGCGTACCGATCTGGGTGCCCCGCTACCTGGTGTTCGTCGTACCGTTCGGCTGCGTGCTGGCCGCCGCGGCGCTGGCGGCGGTGCCGCTGCCCGGCGGGCTCGCCGTGCTGACCCTGGCCGGGCTGCTCGGCCTGCCGGACCAGGCCGCGCTGCGGCACACTCACGAATGGCCGCGCAGCGCCCCGGTCGACTACCGGGGGGTGGCCCGGGTCGTCGCCGCCGGGCAGCGCCCCGGCGACGCGGTCGTCTACTCACCCCGGGACAGCTGGCTCTTCCTCGACCTCGGGCTGGACTACCAGCTGCCCGACCGGCGTCCCCGGGACGCGCTGCTGGTCGAGGGGCAGGCCCGTCGGGGCAGCCTCTGGGCGACCGAGTGCGACCGGCCCGCCGAGTGCCTGGCCGGCGTGCCCCGGGTCTGGTTGGTGGTCGCCGGCCGGCACCCCGACCCGGTCGCCGCGGTGCCCGGCGCGAAGGGGGCCGCGCTGCGGGACGGCTTCGCCGTCGAGCAGGTCTGGCAACGCCCCGGTCTGACCGTCGCCCTGCTCACCCGCTGACCGGTCGGCGTCTTCGCCACCTCGGAGCACCTACGGACGCTGCGGCGTGTCGCGCTCCTTGGGCGCCCAGCTCGTTCAGCGAGATACCTCTGAGGCATCAATATGCCGCAGAGGTATCTCGCTCATGGGAAGACCCGCGGGCGCGGAGGCTGGCCACGCCGTCACACGACCAGGGGCACGCGCGGCTTCGAGGGCGACCGGCGGACTCAGCGGGTCCGGTCAGCTGCCGGCGCGGCCGTCCGGGGCGGCCCGCGCCAGCGGTACGACGATCATCGCCTCGGTGCCGCCGGAGCTGCCGTCGCGCAGCTCGATGGTGCCGCGCAGCTCCCCGGTGACCAGCGCCCGGACGATCTGCAGCCCGAGGTTTCCGCCCCGTTCGGCGTCGAAGCCGGCGGGCAGGCCGCGACCGTTGTCGGTCACCGAGACGTGCAGTTGCTTGCGGAAGCGGTGCGCCGCGACCACCACCTCCGGCCGCGCCGCAGGCGGCCCGTCGGAGGCCGGCCCGCCGAGCGCCGGCCCGCCGAGCGCCGGCTCGGTCGCCAGCGGCCCGCCCGCCGCCGGCACGTCGTCCGCGTCCGAGGGTGGGAAGCCGTGCTCGACGGCGTTGAGCAGCAGCTCGTTGAGGACCATCACCAGCGAGGTGGCGATCTCCGCGGGCAGCACCCCGAAGCTCCCCTTGCGGCGCATGCCGACGGAGACCTCGGTCGCGGCCACCTCGGTCGCCGCGCTGGCCACCCGGTCGACGATGCCGTCGAACTCGACCGCCTCGTCGCTCGACATGGAGAGCGTCTCGTGCACCAGCGCGATCGAGGCGACCCGGCGTACCGACTCCTCCAGCGCGACCCGGGCCTCCGGCATGGAGACCCGGCGGGCCTGCAGGCGCAGCAGCGCGGCGACCGTCTGGAGGTTGTTCTTCACCCGGTGGTGGATCTCCCGGATGGTGGCGTCCTTGGTGATCAGGGCGCGGTCGCGACGGCGTACCTCGGTGATGTCCCGGACCAGCACCAGCGCGCCGATCGGCACGCCGGCCGGCATCAGCGGCAGGGCCCGGGTGAGCATGGTGGCGCCGCGGGCGTCGATCTCCCGCCGGGGCGGGGCGTCACCGTGCAGCGCGGCCAGGATCGCGTTCGCCGCGTCGGTCCCCTCGAGCGGATCCCCGGCGAGCCGGCGGTGCAGCGCGGCCAGATCCTCGCCCACCAGGTGGGCGGCGTAGCCCAGCCGCCGGTACGCGGACTGGGCGTTCGGGCTGGCGTAGGTGACCTTGCCGTTCGCGTCCAGCCGGACCAGGCCGTCGCCGACCCGGGGGGCGGAGGTGGTCTCCCCCGGGTGCCGCGGCGGCGGGAAGGTGCCGTCGGCGATCATCTGGGCCAGGTCGTCGGCCGTGGTCAGGTAGTTCAGCTCCAGCTGGCTGGGGGTACGCGCGGTGGAGAGGTTGGTGTCCCGGCCGACCACCGCGATCACCTCGCTGGCCTCCCCGTCGGCCGCGCGCAGCCGGACCGGGATCGCCTCGTGCCGGGCCGGCACGTCGCCGTACCAGACCGGGTCGCCCTCCCGCCAGATCCGGCCCTGCCGGTACGCCACCTCCAGGTGCGCGACCTCCGGCCCGCCGACGATCCGGCCCACCTGGTCGTCCTGGTAGGCGGTCGGCGCGGTCGTCGGGCGGACCTGGGCGACGCAGAGGAACGTGCCGTCGGCGTCCACCGGCACCCAGAGCAACAGGTCGGCGAAGGACAGGTCGGAGAGGAGCTGCCAGTCTCCGGCTATCCGGTGCAGGTGGTCGATGTCCGCCGGACGGAGGTGGGTGTGCTCCTCGGCGAGGTCGCGCAGCGTGGACACGCTGACCAGCGTGCCACGCCGCGCCTCACATCGTCGCGGTGACCTTCTTGAGCCCGCGGGGCGCGTCCGGATCCTCGCCCCGGGTCAGCGCCAACGCCATCGCCAGCCGCTGCAACGGCAGGATGTCCAGCAGCGGGGCGTAGCGCTCGTCGACCTCGGGGACGGCGATCCGGGTGGCCCCCTCGACATCGGCCGAGCCGACCACCACCACGTCGGCACGGCGCTCGCCGAGCCGGGGCAGCACCTCGCCCATCGACCGACCGCCGGGCCCGGAGCCGACCACCGCGAGCACCGGCACGTCCGGGTCCGTCATGGCGAGCGGGCCGTGCAGCAGGTCGGCGCCGGAGAAGGCGAGCGCCGGCAGGTAGGAGGTCTCCATCAGCTTGAGCGCCGCCTCCCGGGCGGTCGGGTAGGCGTAGCCGCGGCCGGTGGTGACCAGTTGGGCCGCGAACCGGTAGCGGGGCGCCAGCTGCGCCGGGGTGGGGTCGGCCAGGGTACGGGCGGCCAACTCGGGCAGCGCGGCGAGCGCCTCGCGCTCGTCGACCGGCAACGCCCCGTCGCCGGCCCGGATCCCCTCGACGAGCATGAGCAGGGCGAGCAGTTCGGCCGTGTAGGTCTTGGTGGCCGCCACCGCCCGCTCGTGGCCGGCGGCGATGTCCACGCTCAGCTCGGCGGCGGCCGCCAGCGGCGACTCCGGCGCGTTGGTGACCGCGAGGGTGAGCGCGCCCGAGGCCCGGGCCACCCGCAGCACCTCGGTCAGGTCCGGTGAGCCCCCGCTCTGGCTGACCCCGACGACCAGCGCGTCGGAGAGGTCGGGCCGGGCGCCGTAGACGGTGACCGCGCTCGGCGAGGCGAGCCCGGCGGGCAGGCCGAGCCGGATCTCGGTGAGGTAGGCGGCGTAGAGCGCCGCGTGGTCGGAGGTGCCCCGGGCGGTGAAGACCACGTGCCGCGGCCGACGCTCGGCGATGACCGCCGCCACCCGGGCGATCTCTGCGGCGTGCTCGGTGGAGAGCAGCCGCTCGTATCCGGCCGGCTGCTCGTCGATGTCGGCGGCCATTCCGGCCCCTGCACGCGTCACGGAAGCTCCTCCCTGTGCGCGGTTGCCGCGCGTTTCCTGCTCAGTCTTGCACCTTTGGCTCGATCTCAGCAATCGAACGAACAGTAGTGCGCATTTGATCACCGAATCGGCCCGCCATCACCTAGGCTGGCTCGACTCGACCCCGCCCACCGCACCCGACGAGAGGACGACGTGCCCGAGGACGACCGCGCGCTCTCCGCGGCGGAGGAGCTCGCCCTGGCCCGGCTGGCGATCGACGAGGGCGATCTGGACCACGCCGCCGGGCACGTGGCCGGCGCGCTGGCGCAGGCGCCGACCCTGCCGGAGGTGCACGAGACGCTGGCCCGGCTCGCCACGGCCGCCGGCGGGGGCGTCGACCTCTTCCCACTGTCCCACCACACCTTCGTCGGCGCCGTGGTCGCCCGCGCCCACCTGCTCGCCGCCGCGGGGCACCCGGGCGAGGGGCTCGAGCTGCTCGTCGCGGCGACCGGCTACGCGCCGCAGACCGACTGGGCCGGAGTGCCCTGGGTGACCGCACCCGAACTGGCCGAACGGCTCGCGCCGGAGCACGCCGCGCAGTTGCTCATGCAGGTCTGCGCCGCGGTGCCCGATCCGGTGCCCCGTGCCGGCCGGCCGGCGGTGGCCGCCTACCTCACGTTGGCCCGCAACGCGGTCACCGTCCATCCCGAGCACGGTCTGCTGCTGGGCGCGGCGTCCGCGCTGGCCCGGCGGCTCGGTGAGGTCGCGCTGGCGATCCGCTGGGCCAGTCGGGGCGTACGCGCGCAGCCGTCCAAGATCGGCGAGGTCTGGCTCGGGTACGCGTACCGCAGCGCCGGGCGGACCCGGGAGGCGCTCGCAGCGCTCGGCCGGGCCGTCGGGCACGACCCCGACGACCTCGCCGTCTACGCCGACATCGCCGGCACCCTGGCCGACATCGGCAAGCTCGACGAGGCACTGGACTGGATCGAGCGGGCGCTGGCTCGCGACCCGTCCTTCGACTGCGCCGTGCACACCGCGCACCGGCTGCGCTACCAGCGCGACGGCGACGTGGCGCACCTGATCGCGCTCGCCGACTTCGTCCGGGACCACCCGGACGACACGCACGAGCACGGCGATCTGGCCGAGTCCTGCCGGAGCCGGCCCTGGCTCGGGCAGGTCACCCCGGCCGCCGGGCCGGTGGTCGACGCGTTGCGGCTGGCCGTCGCCGACGACCACGGGGGCGTCGGCGCGGCCGTACGCCTGCTGACCCTGGCCCCGCCGAGCGCGATGCGGACGGCCGAGGCGGCCGTGCCCGGGATGCGGATCGAGGTGGCCGGAGTGGTCGAGCCGGACGCCCGCGAGCCGCGGCGGGCCGGCACCCGGCAGCTCTGGCACTACCAGGGCACGGTGGCCGCTCCCGCGATTCCCGCCCCCTCCGCGGCGGCCGCCGACCGGGTCCGGCAGCTCGTGCACCCGGCCTGGCCGCATCCACCCGCCGCCTACGACGCCGCGGTCGGCCTGGCCACCCTCGATCTGACGGATCTGCTCGGGCTGCTCGTGCATCCGCCCGAGCCGCCGGCCACCGCGGTCGGCCGGGTGCTCGGCGGGCAGGACCCGACGCTCTGGGTCCGCTGCGTACAGGTGTGGGCCTGCCTCGGCCTGCTGCACCACCGCACCGACGAGCCGTGGGACGACTCCACCCGGCGCCGGGTGCTGCTGGACCTGGTCTGGGGTGTCGAGGACTGGATCACCGAGGCCGCGCTCTTCGCCCTGGTCACCGCCGCCTGGGTCGACCCGGCGGTACGCCCCGACGTGGCCAAGGTGGTGGCCGACCGGCTGGCCGACGCGGCGGCGGTGGCCCGGGTCCGCCCGATGCCCCTCGCCACCTCGCTGGCTCACCTGGCCCTGGCCACTCCGACGTTGGACGGCGCGACCGCCGCCCTCGCCACCGAACTGCTCGGCGCGCGGCCGACCCTCCCCCGCCCCCGCACTCCCCTGGCCCGCCTGTGGCACCGCCTCCTCACCCCCCTCCGCCGCCCCCGCACGCCCCCCACGCCCCAGTGATCAAGAGGTTCGCGTCACCGGAGGCCGGATTCCTGACGCGAACCTCTTGATCACCGAGGGCAGGCGGGGGCAGGCGGGGGTGGGGTGGGTTAGGCGAGGGGGGCCTTGGCTAGGGCGGTTTCGGCCTGCTCTTCGGGGGTGGTCTGTGGGGTTGGCTCGTTGCCGGTGCGCAGCGGGATCTCCTTGATGAACCAGGCGAGCACCGGCAGCGCGACGGTGAAGAGCACCGCCCAGAGGAAGACGTGCGAGATCGCGTCGGCGAGGCCGCCGAGCACCAGCTCGCGGGCCTGCGCGGGCAGCCGCTTGAGCTGCGCCAGGTCCAGCGCGCCGCCCTCCCCGCCGCCACTGAACGCGCCGCCCGCGGCCGAGCCGGCCAGCCGGTTGGCGAAGATCGCGCCGAAGAGCGAGATGCCGAACGAGCCGCCGATCGAGCGGAAGAAGGTGGCCGCGCCGCTCGCCGCGCCCAGGTCCTTCTGCTCCACGCTGTTCTGCGCGATCAGCATCGTGGTCTGCATGAGGAAGCCCATGCCGACGCCGAGGACGAACATGAAGACCGACGACTCGACCTTGCTGGTGTTCACGTCGAGCATGGTCAGCAGCCCCATGCCGGCGGCCATCACCACGCCGCCGATGATCGGGTACGCCCGGTAGCGACCGGTCCTGGTGATCGCCCGGCCGATCACCAGCGAGACCACCAGCATGCCGAACATCAACGGAAGCAGCAGCAGGCCGCTGTTGGTGGCGGAGGCGCCCTGCACCGTCTGCTGGTAGAGCGGCAGGAAGTTCATCGCGCCGAACATCGCGAAGCCGAGCAGGAAGCCGATCACCGAGATCAACGCGAAGTTCCGGTTGGCGAAGAGGCCCAGTGGCAGGATCGGCTCGGGTGCCCGCCGCTCGACGAGGCCGAAGGCGATCAGGGTGACCAGGGCGAGTGCGGCCAGGCCGATGATCTGACCGGAGGCCCAGTCGTACTCGTTGCCGCCCCAGGTGGTGATCAGCACGATCGCGGTGATGCCGACCGAGAGCAGCGCGGCGCCCAGCCAGTCGATCCGGTGCTCGGTGCGGTACTTCGGCAGGTGCATCGTCGTGATCAGCAGCACCAGCGCGACGCCGCCGAGGGGCAGGTTCACGTAGAACGCCCAGCGCCAGGAGAGGTGATCGGTGATGAACCCACCGACCAGCGGGCCGGCCACCATGGCGATGGCCATGATGCCGGCGATCATGCCCTGGTAGCGGCCCCGCTCACGGGGCGGGACCAGATCCCCGATGATCGCCATCACGCCGACCATCAGACCGCCGGCGCCGAGGCCCTGCACCGCCCGGAAGGCGATCAGCTGGACCATGCCGTCGGACGGACCGCCGAGGAACCCGGAGCCGGCCATGCCGCAGAGCGCGGAGCCGAGCAGGAAGAGACCGACCGAGGTGAGGAAGACCGACTTGCGACCGTAGAGGTCGCCGAGCTTGCCCCAGATCGGGGTGGAGACCGTGGTGCCGAGCACGTACGCGGTGACCACCCAGGTGAAGTGGCTCAGGCCGCCGAACTCGTTGACGATCCGTGGCAGCGCGGTGCTGACGATCATGTTGTCGAGCATCGCGAGCATCATCGCGATCATCAGGCCGAAGAGCACCACCCGGACGTTGGGTCGCGCGACAGCCTGGGTTGCCTGAGTCATGGGTAAGCTCCCCCCGAGGAGCGGCTTGCTTACTTGCCGCCCGGCTAGTTTCCTTACTAGCCGCACGGTAAGTTGGTGAGGCAACTATGGTCAAGCGAATTGGGTGGTACGGGTGAGGGAGAGCACAGGCGGCACGCGCGAGCGCATCAAGGCCGTCGCGCTTGAGCTCTTCACCGAGCAGGGGTACGAGAAGACCTCGCTGCGGGAGATCGCCGAGCGGCTGAACGTGACGAAGGCCGCGCTCTACTACCACTTCAAGAGCAAGGACGAAATCGTCACCAGCTTCGTCGACGACCGGCTGGAGCGGATCGAGGAGCTGGTCGCCTGGGCCGAGTCCCAGCCGGCCACCCGGGAGACCCGACGGACCCTGATCGCCCGCTACGCCGACGAGATGTTCGCCGGCGACCAGCCCTCCGTGATGCGCTTCTTCGAGCAGAACCAGACCGTGCTCAAGAGCCTCACCGCCGGGCAACAGATGCGCGGCCGGATGATGAAGCTGGCCAACCAGCTCTGCCGGGGCGACGACTCCCCCGGCGCACAGCTGCGTGCCACGCTCTCGCTCTTCGCCGTGCACAGCAGCTGGTTCGCCGTCCGGACGCCGCACATCACCGACGCCGAGCGGCGCAAGATCGCCCTGGAGGTGGCCGACGAGTTGCTCGCCTCGATCGGCACGCCGGCCGACGCCGAGCAGGGCTGAGCCAGCCGACCGACGACCACGACCGGGCCGACCCGACCGAACCCGGTTCAGATTCGGCCAGCGTCGGGATCAGGCGGCGGTCAGCTCCAGCCGCAGGCCGAGCAGCTCCACCCCGGGCACCGGCGCCCAGTCCTTCTCCGGAGCGCGCACGAAGCCGAGCCGCGCGTAGAGCTGGTGGGCCGTCTGGGCCATCCCGCTACGCACGCAGATCACCACGGCCGAGCAGCCCAGCTCGGTCGCCCGCGCGACGCAGGCCCGGGCCAGCGCCGCGCCGACACCCCGCCCCTGGGCGGCCGGGTCGACGGCGAGCATGCGGAACTCCGCCTCACCGGGGCGGGACAGCTCGGCGAACCGGCTGCCCGGCAGCACGAAGGTGACCGAGCCGAGCACCGCCCCGGTCTCGTCCACGGCGACCAGCACCTCGCCGTGCTCCGCCCGGGTCGCCACGTCGGCGAGCACCGTGCCGTAGCCGTGCTCGCCCTTGAGCTGCCCGTCCGCCTCGTACGCGGCCACGGTCAGCCGGGCGATCGCCGGGAAGTCGGCCGGGACCGCCGGGCGGACCAGCGGGCCGGTCAACCGATCACCGCGATCAGGTCGCCGTCCTGCACCACGTCGCCCTCGTTGACCGCGAGCTGCTGCACGACGCCTTCGGACTCGGCGACGACAGGGATCTCCATCTTCATCGACTCCAGGATCACCAGGGTGTCCCCCTCGGACACGGTGTCCCCGGCCGACGCGACGACCTTCCAGACGTTCGCCACCATCTCGGCGCGGATCTCCTCGGCCATCTGCACGGCCCTCCCTCTCGCGGTTACCTGCCGACGTATCCAATCATGCGACGACGGCCCGCGGGCGCGGAGCGACCGGCCGCATCCCGACGACGCCCCGGCGCGGTACGGCCGGCGGCGACCCAACTAGCATCAACGGGTCGGACCCCGGTGCCGGGCGGGCCGGTGCGTGCGCCGGCGCCGAGGTCGTGCGCAGCCGGATCCGACATTTCACGAGGAGGTCACCATGGCGAAGAAGGCCCGGAAGAAGAAGGCCCGCAAGAAGAGCGGCGCGAACCACGGCAAGCGCCCCAACTCCTGACCTCGCGCGGGCCACGCCCGTCGACGACAGTCAGCCCATCCGGCCGTGGCCGGATACGCCGGTGGCCCGGGTCGGATCGACCCGGGCCACCGGCGTGTGTCGGTCGTACGGCGACCGGCCTCAGTCGGCCAGTTCGCGCGACTCGCTGCTCTCGAAGACCACCAGCTCGGTCAGCCGCACGCGGAGCCGCTCGCGCAGCTCGTCGGGCGCGGTCTCGTTGCCGCAGCACCGCGCCACCAGCGCCTTGACCTCCTGCTCGAGGCCGTACTCGCGCAGGCAGTGCCCGCACTCGTCGAGGTGGTGGCGGATCAGCGTGCGCCGCTCGTCGGCGCACTCCAGGTCGAGATAGAGGTAGACCTCCGCGAGCACCTCGCGGCAGTCGGTCTCGTGCGGCTCTCCACAGCTCACGTCACACCTCCCGGCCGGCGGGAGCGGTCGAGCCCTTGGTGGAGGCGGAGAAACCGCGCTCCCTGGCGTACTGCTCCAACAGCTTGCGCAGATTACGCCGTCCGCGGTGCAGCCGCGACATCACCGTGCCGATCGGCGTGCCCATGATGTCGGCGACCTCCTTGTAGGAGAAGCCCTCGACGTCGGTCAGGTAGACGGCCATCCGGAACTCCTCCGGCAGCTGCTGGAGGGCCTCCTTGACGTCGCTGTCCGGCAGCCGGTCCAGCGCCTCGGTCTCGGCCGAGCGCAGCCCGCTGGAGGTGTGCGACTCGGCCTCGGCGAGCTGCCAGTCGGTGATCTCGTCGGTCGGCGCCTGCACCGGCTGCCGCTGCCGGCGCCGGTAGGAGTTGATGTAGGTGTTGGTCAGGATCCGGTAGAGCCAGGCCTTCAGGTTGGTGCCCTGCTCGAACTGGTGGAAGGCGGCGTACGCCTTCAGGTAGGTCTCCTGAACCAGATCCTCGGCATCCGCCGGGTTGCGTGTCATCCGCAGCCCGGCAGCGTAGAGCTGATCGACGAATGGCATCGCGTCCCGCTCGAAGCGGGCCCTGCGCTCGTCGGTCTTTTCGGTGGTCAACCGCACATCCCCTCGCGTCGGATGCTTTCCCGCCGAGGATACGCGTACGGACCTGCCCACAGATTCAGTTCCGGCCGGTGTGCTGGTGCTCACCGCACCGGTAGCACCCGGCTTCGCCGTGGCGGGCCACTCCGGGGCGGTGAGCAACTGGCGCAGTTGCCGCGCGTCCCGATCGTCCCGTTCCCGGCTCCGTGTCTCGGTCGGCACCCGGTCCCCCCTCCGCCAGAAAAGTCGTCCGGGGGTAGTAACGCCCGACGCCGGGCGGAGCATTCCGGACCGCCGTCCTTTTCCGCCGGCCACCCCTTTCCTGGCCCCGGCGTCGGCGGTGCCGGCGCTGGGACCAGGAAGGGCCTGGGAGGATGGTTCCGCCGCTCGAACCGGGCGCCGGCACCATCCGATGCAACGACCTTGCGCGGCCGCCGGAAACGGGCCGCCCGGCGCGGCGGGCCCCGCTGGTCCGCTTCGGCGAAGTCGCCACGCCAGCGCCGGCCGAACGGTGGGCCGCCCGGTCCGGCCCGGGTCGGGTCCCGGCACCCCGGGCCCCCGGCCGAGCGGTCAGGCCGCCGCCCAGCCCTGCCCGCGCAGCCAGTCCCGCACCACCGCCGCCGTGCCGATCGGGTCCTTCCGCAGGTCGTGCCCCTCACCGGGGCGGGTGACCACGGTCACCCCCGGGCCCGGGTCGGGCACCCCGAACGGATCCCGGTCACCGTTGACCACCAGGGTCGGCAGACCGGTCGACAACTCCGCCGCCCGGGAGCGCTCCGGGCGGCCCGGCGGGTGCAGCGGGAACGCCAGCGCGACGATCCCCGCCGCGCCGGTCGCAGCGGCCGTGCGGCAGGCAACCCGGGCCCCACTGGAACGCCCGCCGACGAGCAGCGTGGGTACATCGGCGTGCCGGTTCCGCAGCGCGGCCAGCACCGCCGTCCACGCCTCGTCCAGGTGCCCGGCGGGCGCGGGCGCGCGCCGACCGGCGACCCGGTACGGCTGGGTCACCCGCACCACCGCGACGCCGACGGCCACCGCCGCGTCCCGGACCGCGAGCAGGTCCGGCGCGTCCACCCCACCGCCCGCGCCGTGCCCGAGCACCAGCAGCGCGGTCACCGGCCCGGCCGGCAGATCGGTCTCGGTGCGGGCCGGCCCGCGCGGGGTGCCGATCTCATCGCTGCTGTGCACCGGCTCATTCTGCGCCCCGCCCGCCGGCGCACGGCCGGAACGCCGCCGAATGCGCATCGTCGCCAGATCAACAACCACCCGTGACCCGTCGGTCGCGACGCACCCGGCCGCGGCCCGGCCGGGCGGATCGTGAAGCCCTCGGTCAGCTCAGCGGGACGAGGGTGAGCAGCTGATCTCGCACCGGCGGGCCGGGCTCGTCGATGGCGTCCGGATCCGGCTGGACCTCGCCGCGCCAGGCGACCAGCATGGCCCGACGTTCGCGCGGCGTGGTGCCGCCCCACACGCCGTGGCAGTCACCGACCTCCAGCGCCCAGGCCAGACAGGAGCCCTGCACCTCGCAGCTGCGGCAGAGTGCGACCGCCGCGTCGGCGGGCTCGTTCGGCGCCGGAAAGAACGTCTCCGGATCGACCGACTGACAGGTTCCTCTGGTCCGCCACGCGTCGTCCTCGCGCCGCTCGCGCAGTGCGCGGAGCAGTCGCGGATCTCGTCGTGCGGCGGCCACCTCATGCGGGCGGGGCATACGCGCCCGTGTCATCCACCCACCTCCCCCGTGGGACCGGCAAGATCGATGGGCGTCGTCCGCCCCCTGCGAATCGACACTCACCACCGGCGCTGTGTTCTATCGCACTTATGCGCACGGTCACAAGGGGCTACCGCGAAGATGGCTGAACGGTCAGGCGACGTTTCACCCGGAACTCTGGCAAATCGGCACGCGTATATGCGCGCAACGTGATCAGAAGAGCGTCAGATCCTTCGCGGCGACGGCCGGCGTCACCGGCACCCGCTCGACCAGTTGCGGGCCGTCGTTGCGGACGTCGCCGACCGCCGGGCCGACCGGACGGACCTCCAGCCCGGCGAGCCAGTCGGGCGCCGGCGGTGCGAGCAGCGACTCCGCATCGTCGGTCGGCGCCAGCCACGGGGCCCAGCGGTCGTGCGGGAGCAGCACCGGCATCCGGTCGTGCACCTCGGCCAACTCGCCGACCGCGGCGGTGGTCAGCACGCTGACGGTGAGCAACGCCTGGTCGCCGGTGCCCCAGAGCGACCAGATGCCGGCGAAGGCGAGCACCGAGGAGTCCAGCGGCGTCATGTAGTAGGCCTGCCGGCCGCCCGCCGAGCGGACCCACTCGTACCAGCCGTCGGCCGGCACCAGGCAGCGGCGGCGGGCGAAGGCACCCGCGTACGCCCGGCTGGTGGCCACCGTCTCGGCACGCGCGTTGATCATGCGGGCGGCGCCGGCGGCGCTGCGCGCCCAGTGCGGCAGGAAGCCCCAGCGGCCGACGGAGAGGGCGCGGTGCCCCTCGCTCGACACCCGGACCAGCGGAACAGGGTCGGTGGGTGCGACGTTGTGGTCCGGCCCGAGCCGGCCCCCGGTCTCGTCGTACGCCTCGAAGAGCGCGCTCAGCTCACCCGCGCTCCGGGTCGTCGCGTACCTGCCGCACATGTCCCACACGCTAACCCGCCGGACGGGGTGTCCGGTGTCCCGCCAACCGGGAGTCGGGTCACCGGCCGGCGCCACCCCCGGCCCGACACGGCAGAATGTAACCGTGGGGAATCTGACCGCGACGCGGCCGCTTCAGCCGTGGACCGCACCGACCGCCTCCGACCCGGTCGCGGTCACGCTGCGCCTGCCCGGCTCCAAGTCGATGACCGCCCGCGCGCTGGTGCTCAGCGCGCTGGCCAGCGGCCCGTCGACGCTCGCCGGGCCGCTGCGCGCGCGGGACACCGAACTGATGGCCGCCGGCCTGCGCGCGATGGGCGCGCACATGTCGATCAGCGACGACGACCGTTGGCTGGTCCGGCCGCACCGGCTGGTCGGTCCGGCGCACGTCGACGTCGGCCTGGCCGGCACGGTGATGCGCTTCGTCCCGCCGGTGGCCGGCCTGGCCGACGGGCAGATCACCTTCGACGGCGACCCGCAGGCCCGGACCAGGCCGCTCGGGCCGCTGATCGGCGCGCTGCGCTCGCTCGGGGTCCGCATCGATGTCGCCGGCGCCGACAGCCTCCCGCTGACCGTGCTCGGCGCCGGTCGGGTCGTCGGCGGCGAGGTGGTGATCGACGCCTCCGCCTCCAGCCAGCTCGTCTCCGGCCTGCTGCTGGCCGCGCCCCGCTTCGACCGCGGGGTGGTGGTCCGGCACGTCGGCCCGCCGGTCCCGTCCGCACCGCACCTGCGGATGACCGTGCAGATGCTGCGGGCCGCCGGCGCGGCGGTCGACGACACCACGCCCGACGTCTGGGCCGTCGAGCCCGGTCCGCTCACCGGGCGCGGCTGGGAGATCGAACCGGACCTCTCCGGCGCGGTGCCCTTCTTCGCCGCCGCCCTGGTGACCGGTGGCGAGGTGACGCTCCAGGGTTGGCCGCACAGCAGCGCCCAGCCACTCGAGCGGCTCCGCACGCTGCTGCAGCAGATGGGCGGCGAGGTGACCCTCACCACCACCGGACTGACCGTACGGGGCACCGGCGCGGTGCACGGCATCGAGGCCGATCTCGCCGACGTCAGCGAGCTGACCCCGGCGCTGACCGCGCTGGCGATGCTGGCCGACTCGCCGTCCCGGTTCTCCGGGGTGGCGCACATCCGCGGCCACGAGACCGACCGCATCGCCGCGCTGGCGCGGGAGTTCGCCGCGCTCGGCGCCGACCTCACCGAGTCCCGTGACGGGTTGGAGATCCGGCCGCGCCCGCTGCGCGGCGGGACGTTCCGCACCTACGCCGACCACCGGATGGCGCACGCCGCCGCGGTGGCCGGGCTGGCCGTGCCCGGCATCGAGCTGGACGACGTGGCGTGTACCTCGAAGACGATGCCCGAGTTCCCGGCACTATGGTCAGCGATGGTGACCGGCAAGAGCTGACGCGACGGAGGGTGGTCCTGGCGACCAAACGGCGGGAGTACGACGAGGACGACGTGCGGGTCCGGCCCGGCAAGTCGTCGCGCCCGCGCACCCGGACCCGCCCGTTGCACGCCGACGCGGTGGACGGCTTCGTCATCGCCGTCGACCGCGGGCGCTACACCTGCGTGCTCGGCGACGCGCCCACCCCGACGGTGACCGCGATGCGCGCCCGCGAGCTGGGCCGCAAGTCGGTGGTGGTCGGCGACCGGGTGGGGCTGGTCGGGGACACCTCGGGAGCGGCCGGTGCGCTGGCCCGGATCGTCCGGATCGCGGAGCGACGCTCCGTGCTGCGCCGCACCGCGGAGGACGACGCGACGACCGCCGAGGGCCGGCTGGAGCGGGTGGTGGTGGCCAACGCCGACCAGTTGGTGATCGTCAGCGCGCTGGCCGACCCGCCGCCGCGCACCGGTTTCATCGACCGCTGCCTGGTGGCCGCGTACGACGCGGACGTCGAGCCGCTGCTCTGCCTCACCAAGGCCGACCTGGCCGGGCCGGAGGCGGTGCTCGACTACTACACCGAGCTGGAGCTGCCGTACGTGCTGATCCGCCCGGATTCGGACCTGGCCGCCCTGCGGGCGCTGCTCGCGGGGCGGATCTCGGTGCTGGTCGGGCACTCCGGGGTGGGCAAGTCGACGCTGGTCAACCGACTCGTTCCGGACGCGGCCCGGGCGGTCGGCACGGTCAGCGCGATCGGCCGGGGACGGCACACCTCGACCAGCGCGGTCGCGCTCTGGCTGCCGGCGACACCCGGCGGCGGCGACGACCCCGGCTGGATCATCGACACCCCGGGGGTCCGCAGCTTCGGGCTGGCCCACGTCTCCGCGGACAGCCTCCTGCACGGCTTCCCCGACCTGGTCGAGGGGACGGTGGACTGTCCGGCCAACTGTCCGCACACCACCGACGCGCCGGACTGCGGGCTGGACGCCTGGGTGGCGGCCGGCAAGGCCGACCCGCGCCGGCTGGCCTCGTACCGCCGGCTGCTCGCCTCCCGGGCCGGCGAGAGCGACCCGCGCGGCGACGCCGACCAGCGCGGACCCGGCGAGGGCGACCGCCGCGGGCCGGACGAGTGATCCGGCGGGCGTCGGCTAGGTTGCCAGCATGACCGGGTACGCCGCCGACCTCGACCTCGCCCATCGGCTCGCCGACGCCGCCGACGCGGTCTCGACGGCCCGCTTCCGCGCCCTGGACCTACGGGTGGAGTCGAAGCCGGACCTCACCCCGGTCTCCGACGCGGACACCGCGGTGGAGCGGGAGATCCGCGCGCTGCTGGCCGAGCACCGACCGGCCGACGGGCTGCTCGGCGAGGAGTACGGCGCGCAGCCGGCGACCGGGCCGGACGGCCGGCGCTGGGTGGTCGACCCGATCGACGGCACCAAGAACTTCGTCCGGGGGGTGCCGGTCTGGGCCACCCTGATCGCGCTGTTGGAGGGGGATCGCCCGGTACTCGGGCTGGTCTCCGCGCCGGCGCTGGGCCGCCGCTGGTGGGCCGCGAGCGGGTCGGGGGCGTGGGCCGGGCCGGACCAGGCCGGCGGCGAGCCGATCCGGGTCTCCGCGGTGCGGCGACTCGCCGACGCCAGCTTCTGCTACTCGTCCCTGACCGGATGGGAGGCGGCCGGGCGGCTGGACGCGATGCTCGGCCTGATGCGGGAGTGCTGGCGCAGCCGGGCGTACGGCGACTTCTACGGTTACATGCTGCTGGCCGAGGGAGCACTCGACGTGATGGTGGAGCCGGAGCTGTCGCTCTGGGACATCGCCGCGCTGGTGCCGATCGTGACCGAGGCGGGCGGCGTCGTCACCGACCTGACCGGCGCGTCCGCCCCGGTCGCGGGCCCGGACACCGAGCACAGCGCGCTGGCCAGCAACGGTGCGCTGCACGCCGACATCCTGGCTCGGCTGGCTCGACCAGCCGAGCGCTGACCCTCAGCAACCTCTATCCTCGCCAGGTGGTCTCCTCCGGCTGGTGCTTCCTTGCGGCGATGATCGTCGCTTACGGCGTCGCCAACCTGCTCCAGTCGGTCGCCGCCGCCCGCACCACGGTGCACCACACCTTCGATCCCGGCCTGCTGCTGCGCCTGGCCGGGCACCGGACGTACCTGGTCGGGCTGGGCTGTCAGGTCGGCGGCTTCGTGCTTGCCTTCCTGGCCCGCCGCGACCTGCCGCTCTTCCTGGTGCAGGCGAGTGTGGCGGCCGGTCTCGGGGTCACCGCCATCCTCGGCGTGCTGGTGCTGAAGTGGCGGCTACCGGCCGCCGAGGTGGTGCTGTTGGCGCTGCTCTTCGCCGGGATCAGCGCGCTGGTGCTGGCCGCCCGGCCGGCGCCGTCGAAGCAGCTCGGCCCGGCCGGGCTGATCGCCCTGCTGGCGGTGCTCGGCGTGATCGCGGTGCTCGGCTTCTTCGCGGTCCGGCTGCACGGGGCGCCCGGCTCGGTGGCGCTCGGTTCGCTGGCCGGGTTGGCGTTCTCCGCCGCCGCGGTGGCCGCGCGCCCGCTGGCCTCGGTGCCGTCGGCCGAGGCGTTCGCCCGCAACCCGCTGCTCTATCTGCTGATCGCGCACTCGATTGTCGGGCAGCTGCTGCTCGGCCTGGCGATGCAGCGCGGCTCCACCACCGCGGCGGTGGCGGCGATGGACGCGGCCGGCGCGGTGCCCGCGGCGATCGTCGGCCTGCTGCTGCTCAACGACAAGATCTGGCCCGGCCGGGAGTGGCTGGCCGGCGTCGGTTTCCTGGTCACCCTGGCCGCGGTGATCGGCCTGACCCGGTACGCCGAACCGCAGCACCACCACGCGGTGGCCCGCCGGCGCGACCAGGCCATGGTCGGCGCCGGTCGCCCCGGCTGACGCTCAGGCCTCGACGGGCTTGCGCCGGCCCACCACCCGTTCGTAGAGGCGCTCCAGCGCGCCTGCGGTCCGTTCCCAGCTGTAGCTGCACCGCACCCGGTCCACCGCGGCGTGCCCGTACGCGAACCGCCCGGCGTTGTCGGAGAGCAGCCGGCGCAGTGTGACGCCGAGGGCGCGTACGTCGCCCGGCGGGACCAGTCGCCCGGTCACCTCGTCCACCACCGCGTCGGCGATCCCGCCCATCGCGTAGCCCACCACCGGCACGCCACAGGCCATCGCCTCGAGCGACACCCGCCCGGCGGAGGAGTAGTGCGGGGTGCAGGCGACCACGTCGGCCGACCGGTACCAGGTGGCCATCTGGTCGTGCGGCACCGCACCGACCAGCTTCACCTGGTCGGCCACGCCGGCCTGATCGGCCAGCTCACGAAGCCGGCGGGCCTCGGCGTGGCCGGCCAACTGCTCGGCGGGCGGGCCGCCGGCGATCACCAGCTCCGCGTCGCCGACCAGCCGCATCGCCTGGATCAGGTCCTCCTGGCCGTGCCCCGCCGAGAGGCCGCCCACGGAGAGGATCCGGGCCCGCCGGTCGCGCGGGGCCGCCTCACCGTCGGGGTGGAACAGCTCGGTGTCCACCCCGGTGGGCACCATCGCCACCGCGGTGCGTTGCAGGCCCATCCGGGTGAGCTCGTCGACCTCGTCGTTGCACTGGGCCACTGCGATGTCCACCGCCCGGGTCAGGGCCCGCTCCAGCGGGATCCGCTCCCCCGGGCCGCCGTACTGCCGGCCGAGGTGGCGCAGCTGCTCGACGCCGAGCGAGTGGAAGGTCTGCACGACCGGGATGTCGGTCTCCCGGACGGCGTGCGCCGCGGCCAGCCCACCCACCCAGTAGTGCCCGTGCACCACGTCCGGACTCCAGTCACCGGCCCAGCGGTCGGTCAGCCAGCCGCCGAAGCCGGTCACGTACGGGATCAGCTCGGCGGTGGACAGCGGCGCGGCGGGGCCGACCGGAACCCGCTCCACCCGGTAGCCGTCGATCTCCAGGGTCTCCGACAGCCCCGGATCATCCCGGCGTTCGTAGAGCCGCACCTCGTGGCCTCGTCCGGCCAGTTCGGCAGCGACCCGTGCGATGTGCTGGTGCGTACCGACGGCAGGGCCTTCGGTCGTCCTGGTCGGGCCGGCGTGCGCGCAGACGAGACCGACGCGCATGGGTCACCTCCATGCGATCTTCTAGCAGTGGTCCTCCCGGTCAGAGGGTCCCATTAACCAGGGGCCCGTAAGCCGAAACCTGGCAGATCGGGAACAGCCCGGGCAGGTGCCCCGGACGCTTGCGCCACGACAAGCACTTCAGCCTCCCGGATCGCCGTCCGGTGATCACGGTTTGTGCTGATCCGACCTGCATCGGCGGCATGACCCGCCCCGGGCGGGGGTACCGGCGAAGAATGCCTCTCAGCCGCAGCCTCGACGAGGCCACCGTGGTGGTCACCGGCGCCTCCAGCGGGATCGGTACCGCCACCGCGTACGCCCTGGCCCGCCGGGGCGCGGCCGTCGTCCTGGCCGCCCGCAGCGAGTCGGCCCTGACCCGGGTCGCCCAGCGCTGCCGGGAACTGGGGGGCAGGGCGCTGGTCGTGCCGACCGACGTCACCGACGCGGCCTCGGTGGAGCAGCTGGCCGACCGCGCGGCGACCGAGTTCGGCCGGATCGACGGTTGGATCAACAACGCCGCGGTGGGCGTGGTCGGGCTCTTCGACGAGATCCCGGTCGCCGAGTTCCGTCGGGTGCTGGAGGTGAACCTGCTCGGCACCGTGCACGGTCTGCGGGCCGCGTTGCCGTACCTCGGCGCCGCCGGGGGCGGGGTGGTGGTCAACAACGCCTCGGTGCTGGCGGAGGTGGCGATGCCGTACCAGTCGGCGTACAACGCCACGAAGCACGCCATCCGCGGCCTGGCCGACACCGTCCGCCAGGAGCTGCGGGTCACCGGCCGGGGCAACATCTCGATCTGCACGGTGCTGCCGGCCACCATCGACACCCCGTTCTTCCGGCACACCGCGAACCACACCGGCCGAGAGCTGGTGCCGCCGCCGCCGATCTACCCGCCGGAGACGGTTGCCGCGACCATCGTCCGGCTGCTGCGCCGGCCGCGCCGGGAGGCGTACGCCGGTGGCGCGGCACGGCTGATCGGCCTCCAGTGGCGGCTCGCGCCGGCGCTCGCCGAACGCACCCTCGGCTGGTACGCGCACCGTACCCAGTTCGGGCCGGGCTCCCGCGCGGACAGCACCGGCAACGTGTTCCGGGCCGACGCGGAGGGTCGACGGGAGGGGGGCTGGTACGGCCGGCGACGGCAACTGGTCCGGATGACCGCCGCCTTCGGACTCGCCGCCGCCGGCACGGCGGTCGGCACGATGGCCGCACGTACCCGCCGCGCCCGGACGGACCGCTGATGAGCCGGGCCGAGCGGTCGAATGCGCGGGCGGTGGCGGACGTGCACAATGGGTCGATCATGCCGACGGACGTGCAGTTCCTTGTCGAGACGGACGAGTCCAGCGCGGTGCTCCGGCTGACCGGGGTGCTCGACCCGTCCGGCACCGGGCGTGTCCGCGACGCGCTGCTCACCCGGCTCTGTGAGCGTCCCGGCCCGGTGGTGGCCGACCTGACCGATCTGCGGTTCACCGACCCGGCCGCCCGGGCCGTCTTCGCGGACGTGCAGCGGGAGGTCGCCGACTGGCCCGCGGCGGGTCTGCTGGTCTGCGACCCCGCGGCGGCCGGCCATCCGGCGCTGGCCGGGGTGCCGGTCTGGTCGACCCTCGACGGGGCGATGGCGGCGCTGGCCGAGTCGCCGAAGGCCGCGGTGCTCAACACCGACCTCGCCCCGGTGCTCGGCGCCGCCCGGCAGGCCCGGGAGCTGGTCACCGACGGCTGTCGGCGGTGGGGCATGCCGGCCCTCGCCGAGCCGGGCAGCATCGCCATCACCGAGATGGTCAACAACGTGGTCGCGCACGCGCGCACCCCGATGACCGTGCGGCTCGCCCCCGACGGCCCCCTGCTGCACCTGGCCGTCCGCGATCACTCGTCGCGCCAGCCCACCTTCGCCGGGCTGGCTCCGTTGACCTCGACCGGCGGTCGCGGCCTGCTGCTGATCGACACGGTGGCGCGACGCTGGGGCAGCAGCCCGGTCCCGGACGGCAAGGTCGTCTGGTGCGTCCTGAACCCCGCCGACCAGCCTCCGCTCTGATCGGCGCCGCGCCCCCACCGCAGCGCGGGCGGTTTCTTACCCTTCGCGGCTTTCGCGGGACAACAGCACGGCATGAGCGGCGGGTCGAGCGGGTAGAGATCCGTCATGCGCGACGACGAGTACCCGACCCCCGT
Organism: Micromonospora sp. NPDC093243; assembly: GCF_044753725.1. Taxonomy (NCBI): domain Bacteria; kingdom Bacillati; phylum Actinomycetota; class Actinomycetes; order Micromonosporales; family Micromonosporaceae; genus Micromonospora; species Micromonospora sp. NPDC093243. The sequence continues at coordinate 332,664 of NZ_JBIVNT010000004.1, forward strand.
GTCCGACCCGGAGGCCAACGGCCTGCCGGGCACCGCCGATGACGACTCGACCGCCAACGACGACGTGCTGACCGGTCGTGAGGCGGACGGTCCGGACCCGGCCCAGCTCCCCGGCGACCGCACCCCGGTCGCGGTGGACCGGTTCGGGACCACCGCCGACGAGCAGCTCGACGGCGAGTCGCTGGACTACAAGCTCCAGCGGGAGAGCTACGAGCGTCCCGTCGACGACCCGCTGGCCGGAACGGTCGACCCGGACATCGCGGCCGAGGCGACCAGCGACGAGGCCGCGGCGCAGGCCCAGCTCGACGCGGACGTGATCGACCCGGGCCCCACCTCGGACCCGAACTCCCCGGTCTCGGTCTACGACCACGGCCAGCTCGGCACGGTCGCCGACGCGACGGTGGGCCGACTCGTGGAACCGGACGAGGGCGCGCACACGGACCAGGAGACCGACAACGTGGCGTACGACGCCGGGGCGGCCGGTGGCGGCGCGAGCGCCGAGGAGCTGGCCATCCACGAGACCCGACCGCCGCACTCGGTCTGACCGGGGTCAGCTGTCCAGGCCCCGCTCGATCGCGTAGCGGGTCAGCTCGACCCGGTTGTGCAGCTGCAGCTTGCCCAGTGTGTTCTGGACATGGTTCTGCACCGTACGGTGTGCGAGCCCGAGCCGCTGCGCGATCTGCTTGTAGGACATCCCCTTGGCGACCAGCCGGAGCACCTCGGTCTCCCGGTCGGTCAGCCGCGGCGCCAGGTCGCTCCCGGGCCCGGCGTCGGGACCACCCGACGCCGGGTTGGCCGCCAACCGCCGGTACTCGCCGAGGACCAGGCCGGCCAGGCCGGGGGTGAAGACCGGCTCGCCGGCCGCGGTGCGGCGCACCGCCTCCAGGAACTCCGCCGGCGCCGCGGACTTGACCAGGTAGCCGGTCGCCCCCGCCTTGACCGCGTCCAGCACACCCTGCTGCTCGCCGCTCGCTGACAGCATCAGCACCCGCACCCGCACCTGCGGCAACGCGGCCCGCAGCCCGTGGATCACCTCTACTCCGGAGATGTCCGGCAGTTGCAGGTCCAGCACCACCACGTCGGGCCGGGCGGCGGCCGCCACCCTGATCGCCTGCCGGCCCTCGCCGCTGGTGGCGACCACCAGGTGACCGGCCTCGGTCAGGTCGCGGGCCACCCCCTCCCGCCACATCGGGTGATCGTCGACCACCATCACCCGCACCGGGCCACCCGCATGGGCGTGCCCCGCCGGCCCGGGCGCTCCGCCGGCAGCTGCGGTGGCGTCCGGCCCGGTCACCGGTCGACCCTCGGCACCGTCAACTCCACCTCGGTGCCCGCGCCGGGCGTCGAGACGATGCGCGCCGTACCGCCCAGCTCGGCGATCCGGCCCCGGATGGACTGCGCCACCCCGAGTCGGCCCTGCGTCACGGCCTCGGCCAGCCGGCCGTCCGGGATGCCCGGCCCTTCGTCGCGAACCGACACGGTCACCGTCGTCCCCTCGTCCTCGATCAGCACCCAGGCCCGCCCGCCGGCGTGCCGTCGCACGTTCTCCAGCGCCGCCGCGGTCGCGGCCGCCAACTCGCGCGCCACCGGCCCGGGCAGCGGCACCGGGGTGGCCGGCGCGGAGACCGACACCGTCGCGGCGGCGTACCGCCCGAGCAGGGCGCGCAGGTCGACCGGACCGTCGTCGGTCACCCCGGCCGGGACGGCGCCGGCGATCAGCGCCCGCAACGCGGCCTCCTGCTCGCCGGCGAGCCGGGCCAGCTCCCCGGCCTCCCCCGGCAGGTGCGCACCGCGCCGCTGCACCAGGGCGAGCACCTGGAGCACCGAGTCGTGGATGTCCCGGGCCAGCCGCTCCCGCTCCCGGGTGGCCGCCTCCAGCTCCACGGCCCGGTGCAGCCGCTCCTCCGCGGTGACCGCCAGCCGCGCGACGTGCCCCACCACCACCCCCGCGAGCAGGATCAGGATGACACCGGTGAGCGAGGACTGGCTGACCCGCTCCCGGGTGGCCAGGTCCGCGCCGCCGATCACCAGGGCCGCGACGGTGCCCCGCCGCCGGCCGCCGGAGACGGCCCAGGCGAGCACCGGGCCGGCCAGCCAGGCCACCGCCAGGGTGGGCACCCCGGCGTGCAGCGCCGACCGGCCGATCACCCACGGGGTGGCCAGCATGATCGCCAGCACCACTCCGAGGTCGGCCAGGAGCAGCGGCCAGCCGCGCCAGGCCGGTCGGGCGTAGCCGAGCGCGGTCACCCCGGTCCAGACGATCATCGCCAGCACCAGGCCGGCGGCGGCGAGCGGGTGGGCGTACCGGTCGGCGTCGCGCACCGCCAGCAGGCAGACGTACGCGAGCGAGGCCACCCGGAACACCGCGATGGCACGCCAGAGCGGTACCTCGAACCCACCCGGCGACGACGGCATGGGCGCCACCATGCCACAGTGCGTCCGCCGGACGGGGGGCCGCCTGATGCAGATCAGGAAACCCTGACGTACGGTGGAAATGCCGCGAATAACTCCTAGATCCGCTGTCGGGACGGGGCCATGACGAACGCCGAGCCCAGCGCACCGCGTACGGTTGTGCCCATCGAACCTTCCCTCCTCATCGCCGACGCCTTCGAGCAGGCTCAGGTGACCGAGCTGCGTCACTCGGTCAGCTCCTGCGCGCAGGCTGCGGGGCTGCGCGGGCAGCGCCTCGACGACTTCGTGCTCGCGGTCAACGAGCTGATCACCAACGCGGTGCGGCACGGTGGCGGGAGCGGGTCGCTGCGGCTGTGGCAGCGTGGCGAGCGGCTGGTCTGCGAGGTCGCCGACCACGGGCACGGCATCAGCGCCCGGCGGCTGGGCGACCGGAGCCGCCCGGAGCCGGAGATCGCCGGGGGCTGGGGGCTCTGGCTGGCCCGGCAGCTCAGCGACACCATGGAGGTCGAGAGCGGCGAGACCGGCACCATCGTCCGGATCAGCGCCGCCGTCACCGCCCCGACCTCCTCCGCCTGACCCGACTGGTCGCCGCGCCGTCGGCGACAGCCGACCGCCGGCGCCGGACGGCCACCGCAGCAGCCGGGCCGCTCAGGCGAAGAGCGCGCTCACCGACTCACCGTTGTGGATCCGCCGCATCGCCTCGGCCAACGCCGGCGCCACCGAGAGCACCTGCAGCTTCGGCACCCGCTTCGCCACCGGAATCGGCACGGTGTTGGTGCAGACGATCTCCAACACGCCCTCCTGGTCGCTGAGCCGGCCGAGCGCGTCGCTGGAGAAGAGGCCGTGGGTACAGGCCAGCCGGATCGAGCGCACCTTCAGCTCGCGCAGATGCTCCATCAGCTCGACCACCGTGCTGCCCTTGGCGATCTCGTCGTCGAGCACGATGACGTCCCGGTCGGCCACGTCGCCGATCACCGCGCTGATCGTGACCTTGTCGTCGCTGAACCGCTGCTTCGCGCCGGCGGCCACCGGGGTGCCGAGCATCCGGGCGAAGGCCGCCGCCTCCTTCGCGTTTCCCAGGTCGGGCGAGACGACCACCGAATTGCTCAGGTCGTAGCGCCGGAAGTGCCGGGCCAGCTCGCGCAGCGCGTGCAGGTGGTCGACCGGCACGCTGAAGAAGCCGTGCACCTGCGGCGAGTGCAGCGTCATGGCCAGCACGCGGTCCGCCCCGGCCGAGGTGAGCAGGTCGGCGACGAGCCGGGCCCCGATCGAGATCCGCGGCGCGTCCTTCTTGTCCGACCGGGCGTACGCGTAGTGCGGCAGCACCACGGTGATCCGGCCGGCCGAGGCTCCCCGGGCCGCGTCGATCATGAGCAGCAGCTCGACCAGGTGCTCCTGCACCGGCGGCACCAGCGGTTGGATCAGGAAGACGTCCCGTTCCCGGCAGTTGGCCTGCAACTGCACTTCCAGGCAGTCGTTGGCGAAGCGGGACACCCGCACGGGGTGCAGGGGCACGCCCAGGTTGGTGCAGATCTCGGCGGCGAGGTCAGGGTGGGCGGTTCCGCTGAAGACGGCGATGTCACGCACGTCTGCAGATCGTACGGGCCGCCGCTCGGCCGTCTTGCCGACCCACGAGGAGAGTTCCGGCGGTCGCCGCGCCGCCGTCGGGGCGGGTACGGTGCTGCCGTGACCGGAGAGTACGTCGCCGCCATCGACCAGGGCACCACCTCCTCGCGGTGCATCGTCTTCGACCGGGCCGGGGCGATCGTCTCGGTGGCGCAGCGCGAACACCGGCAGATCTTCCCCCGCCCCGGGTGGGTCGAGCACGACGCCGAGGAGATCTGGGCGAACGTCGAGCAGGTGGTCCGTGCGGCGTTGCAGACCGCCGGCACCGACCCGGCCGGGCTGGCCGCGGTCGGCATCACCAACCAGCGGGAGACCACCGTGGTCTGGGACCGGGCCACTGGCCGCCCGGTGGCCAACGCGATCGTCTGGCAGGACACCCGGACCGGGCCGCAGCTGCGCGAGCTCGACCAGGCGTACGGCGAGGAGCTGTTCCGATCCCGCACCGGCCTGCCGCTGGCCACCTACTTCGCCGGCCCCAAGCTGCGCTGGCTGCTGGAGCACGTCGACGGGCTACGGGCCCGGGCCGAGGCCGGCGAAGTGCTCTTCGGCACGATGGACAGCTGGCTGATCTGGAAGCTGACCGGCCGGCACGTCACCGACGTGACCAACGCCAGCCGGACCATGCTGATGGACCTGACCACTCTGGACTGGGACGCCGAACTGCTCGACGCGATGGGCGTGCCGGCCGCGATGTTGCCGCGGATCTGCGGCTCCGCCGAGGTCTACGGCACGGCCACCGGGGTGCTCGCCGGGGTGCCGGTGGCCAGTGCGCTCGGCGACCAGCAGGCCGCGCTGTTCGGGCAGACCTGCTTCCAGCCCGGCGAGGCCAAGTGCACCTACGGCACCGGCAGCTTCCTGCTGCTGAACACCGGGGCGAGCCCGGTCGCCTCGTCGCACGGCCTGCTCACCACGGTCGCCTACCGCATCGCGGGACAGCCCGCCACGTACGCCCTGGAGGGGGCGATCGCGGTGACCGGGTCCCTGGTGCAGTGGCTGCGGGACAACCTCGGTCTGATCTCCACCGCGCCCGAGGTGGAGGAGTTGGCCCGCACCGTCGAGGACAACGGCGGCTGCTACGTGGTGCCCGCGTTCTCCGGGCTCTTCGCGCCGCACTGGCGCAGCGACGCGCGTGGCGTGATCGCCGGGCTCACCGGCTACATCACCAAGGGACACCTGGCCCGGGCGGCACTGGAGGCCACGGCCTGGCAGACCCGGGAAGTGGTCGACGCGATGAACGCCGACTCCGACGTGGCGCTGCGCCGGCTGCGGGTGGACGGTGGGATGACCGGCAACGAGCTGCTGATGCAGTTCCTCGCCGACGTGCTCGACGTGCCGGTGGTCCGCCCCCGGATCACCGAGACCACCTGCCTGGGCGCCGCGTACGCCGCCGGCCTGGCCGTCGGCTTCTGGCCCGACCTGGCCACCCTGCGCGCGCACTGGCGCTCCGACGCCGAGTGGGCCCCCGCGATGGATCCGGCGCTGCGCGATGCGGAGCTGCGCAACTGGCGCAAGGCCGTACAGCGCACCCTCGACTGGGCGGAGTGAGCCGTGCCGGTGACGAATCCCTGGTTGGCGGGTCCGAGCCCGACCGGACGGCTCGATCCGGAGCGGCTCGGTGAGCGCATCCTCAACCTGCTGTCGTCGCAGAACATGTGCGTGCTGGCCACCGCGGGCCCGGGCGGCCCGCTGGCCACGCCGGTGCGCTACTTCCACCTCGACTTCGCGCTGCTGTTCACCGCCGCGGCGGGCACGCCGAAGATGCGCAACATCGCCGCCGACCCCCGGGTGTCGATCGGGGTGTTCGCGCCGCTCGTCGGGCAGGCCAGCAGTCGGGGCGCGCAGGTGTTCGGGCGGGCCCGGGTGCTCGCCCCGGACGACGAGCTTTTCGCCCACTACTGGCCGGCCGTGCGCTGGCAGTCGGACCACGTCGAGCGCTCCCGCGACCTGGACGAGCCGCCCGACGGGCCGCTGGTGGTGGTCGAGGCCGACCGAATCGTCTACACCGAGCACTGGCTGCGGCGCGAGGGCTACGCGCCCCGGCAGTTCTGGCGGCGCCCGCCGGCGTCCTGACCGGCGGGCAGCGGCTCGGTCGGCAGGCCGCTGGCGCGGCCCGCTCACTCACACCCGGCGGTGACCGGTGAGCCCCCGGCACCGTACGGGTGTGGGACCGCGCGCACCGGGTAGCCGTTCGCCTACCGCTCGGCCGTCCGGGCGGCGCCGCCGGGAAGAGGAGGCTCAGATGGCACGCATGGCCAACACGCCGTCCCAGGACGGCGAGTTTGAATTCTGGCGAAACCACGCACAGATCTCGTTGCAGCCGGTTGCCCCGCCGTCGATCCTGGGCCTCTTCGGCTTCGCCGCCGCCACCTTCGTCGTGGCCACGAACCTGGCGGGCTGGTACGGCGACACGAACACACCGAGCTTCCTGTTTCCGTTCGCCGCGTTCACGGGTGGTCTCGCGCAGTTCCTGGCCGGGATGTGGGCCTACCGGGCCCGCGACGGCCTGGCCACCGCGATGCACGGGATGTGGGGCGCCTTCTGGCTCGCCTACGGGGTGCTCTTCCTGCTGGTGGCGCTCGGGGCGCTGACCCCGCCGACCCCCTTCGTGGCGCTCGGCTACTGGTTCATCGCCCTCGCGGCGATCACCTGGTCCGGCGCGGTGGCCGCGCTCGCGAAGAACCTCAGCCTCGCCCTGACCCTGATCGCGCTCGCCGCCGGTGCCACCGCTCAGGCGATCGGCCAGCTCGCCGACATCTCGGGCTGGCGCACACTCGGCGCCTACTTCTTCATCGCCTCGGCCGTGGTGGCCTGGTACACCGCGACGGCGATGATGCTGGAGGCCACCTATGGTCGGGCCGTTCTGCCGCTCGGCATGCTCCGCGCCCCGAGCCGGCCGGGAGCGCAGCCGCCGCAGGCCATCCAGTTCGTGTCGGGCGAGCCGGGCATCAAGATCGGGCAGTGACCGTCCGGGCGGGCGACGCCGCGGCGCGGCCCGCCCGCACGCTCACTCCCAGCGGTTGCCGGTGAGCGTCTCGTAGACGTCGACGTAGCGGGCCCGGGTCGCCTCGACCACCTCGGCCGGCATGTCCGGGGCCGGGGCCTGCTTGTTCCAGCCGCTGTCGGTGGCCCAGTTCCGCACGTACTGCTTGTCGTAGGAGAACTGCGTGCGGCCCGGCTGGTACGACCGGGCCGGCCAGAACCGCGACGAGTCCGAGGTGAGCAGCTCGTCGGCGAGGACCAGGGTGCCGTCCGGCGCCCAGCCCAGCTCGATCTTCGTGTCGGCGACCAGAATGCCCCGCTCGGCGGCCAGCTCGGCGCCGCGCCGGTAGATGTCGATGGTGATCTGCCGCAGCCGCTCGGCGGTGGCCTGGCCCACCTTGTCCACCACGTCGGTGAAGGTGATCGGCTCGTCGTGCTCGCCGGCGGGTGCCTTGCTCGACGGGGTGAAGATCGGCTCGGGCAGGATCGACGCCTCACCGAGCCCCCGCGGCAGCGGTACGCCGGAGACCGCCCCGGTGCGCTCGTACTCGCGCAGGCCGCCGCCGGTGAGGTAGCCGCGGGCGACGCACTCGACCGGGACCATCTCCAGCCGGCGGCAGCGGATCGCCCGGCCGGCGAACTCGGCCGGCACGTCGGTGGCCGAGATGACGTGGTTCGGCACCACGTCGGAGAGCTGCTCGAACCACCAGAGCGAGAGCGCGGTGAGCAGGCGCCCCTTGTCCGGGATCGGCGTCGGCAGCGCCACGTCGTAGATCGAGATCCGGTCCGAGGCGACCAGGATCAGGTCGTCGCCGTCGGCGTAGACGTCCCGGACCTTGCCCGAGTGCAGAAGTTCCACGCGGCCAAGTACACCATGTCGCCTGCGTACGCCCGGCAGGGGTGGCCGAGGCCATCGATGCGTACGTCTGTGCGACCCGGCCTGTGGCCGGACGGACGTTGACACCCTCGGGCGGTGCCTGCGTGAATGAGCCGACCGTCCGCCTTCGGCAGGTGACAGGAGTTGCGCGTGCCCGCTGCCCGACCGTCGCTTTCCGGCCCCGGCCCCGATCCGGGCCGGCGGCGGATGCTCGCCGCGCTGCTCGGGGCGCCGGTCCTCGCCACCGCCGGCGGACTCAGCGGGTGCAGCACCGGACCGGTCGCCACCGAGGCCCGCGACGAGCCGGTGGTGCTGTCGGTCTTCTGGTGGGGCAGCGCCAAGCGGGCAGAGCTGACCGAACGGGCGCTGCGCCTCTACAGCGAGCGCAACCCACGGGTCAGCTTCCGGGTCACCTGGCAGGGCGTCGACGGCTACTACGACCGGCTGGCCACCCAGGCCGTCGGCGGCAACCCGCCCGACCTCATCCAGCTGGACGACGGCGTGCTGAGCGAGTACACCCAGCGCGAGATCCTCCTCGACCTCAGCGACCACGTCGCCCAGAGCCGGCTCGACCTGACCGGCCTGCCCGACGGGCTGGTCCGCTACGGCCAGGTCGACGGCCGGACGATGGCCGTGGCCGCCGGGCAGACGGCCGCGGCGGTGGTCTTCAACCGGGACCTGCTGCGCGAACTACGGCTGCCCGAGCCCCGCACCGGGATGTCCTGGGCCCAGTACATCGGCTGGTCCGAGCAGGTCACCCGAGCCAGCCAGGGGCGCGTCGCCGGCACCATGGATCCGTCCGGCGACTACCGGGCGCTCTGGCTCTGGCTACGCGGGCAGAGCGCGGAGCTCTACCGCGGCCGGCAGCTGGGCTTCGGCGCCGGCGAGCTGGTCAGCTGGTTCGACCTGTGGCGGCGGGCGCGCGCCGGACGGGCCACCCCGGCCGCCGCGCTTGTCGAGCAGGCCGACAGCGGCGAGCCGGCCCGGCAGTTGGTGGTCTCCGGGCTCACCGCGGCGTCCTTCGCCTGGTCACACCAGCTGCCCGAGCTGCAACGCCTGACCAAGGCGGAGCTGGGGCTGGCCGGTTTCCCCGGCTCCCCCGCCGCCCAGTGGGCCCGGGCGTCGATGTACTGGGCGGTCTTCCGCGGCAGCCGGCACCCCGACGTGGCGGTCGATGTGATCAACTTTCTGACCAACAACGGCGAGGCGGGCGCCCTCCTCGGCCACGAGCGGGGGCTCAGCCCGAGCCAGGCCGTCCGACGCGCCGTCGAGGGCAGCCTCACCGACCGGGCCCAGCAGCGGGCGGCCGCCCTCGGCACCAGCCTCGGCACGGGCATCGGACCGGCCCCCGTCCCGCCGCCCAAGGGGCACGCCCGGGTCCGCACCCTGCTCGTCGCCGCCGCCGAGAGCGTCCGATCGGGTGGGGTCGGCGCCCGCGCGGCGGCGACCCGGTTCCTCGCCGAGGCCGACGCCGCGCTGACAGGATGACCGACGCCCGCCGCGGGTCAGCGCGGCGGACCGCCGAGGGTCAGCGCGGTGGACCGCCGCGGCGGTTGCGCATCATGCTCAGGAGCAGCAGCACGACCACCACGACCACCACGGCGCAGCAGAGCAGACCGATGAAGCCGAAGCCACCGCGCGACCGGCGCCGGGCCGCCTCCACCACCAGCTCACCGGTGCCGCTCGACGCCCACGCCGCCGCCGGTACGAACACCGCGAGCACCACCGTACTGAGGACCGCGCCGAGCCGGCCCCACCACTTACCGAAAGAAGACATGCCCACATCCTCGCCGAGAAACGCAAGCACGGCAGCACGGTGGACCGTAACGCGCGGGACGGCGGGCGGGTGACAACCCCGAAGCCCAGCGCCGAGGGATGACCGGCGCGAAACGGCCGAGGCCGGACCCTCCTGACGCCGCCCGGCCGGGCGCGTCAGCGGCACGCAGGGTCGTCGAAGTCGGCCTCGTCAGCACGGGTCATCTCGAACGAAGCCGTCGGTGAACCGGATCCGGCGAGCACGCCGTCGGCGGCGAACGTGGTGAAGGACGTCCGGATCCTGAGCAGGTCGGCGTCCCAGTCGCCGTCGAACTCGTTCAGTCGCGGCCCGGACCGCTGAACGTCCGGACGGGTGTGCAGCGAGAAGCGGGTCCCGAGATAGTTGCTCGGGTCCCCCCAGACCTCATACCTCTCGACCTCCGGCCCGTGGCAGACCTTGAAGGCGCCCCGAAGGTCCGGGCAGTCGCCGCAGCGGTCGGTCGCGCTGGGTTGGTCGTCGGCCAGGTGCAGGACGATCCGCCGGTCGTCGCCGGGTCCGTACGGCACGACGCCCTGCCAGTAGCCCGTCAGCGCCGGCTTGCCCGGCAGGGCCAGGGCCCACGGGTTCGCCGCCCAGTGGATCCCGTAGACGGCGCCGACGCCGACGACGATCAGCCCGCTGAACAGGGCGAAGAATCGCACGTGGTTGGGCTTGCGCCGCGATGATCGTCGGACGGCCATCCGAATCTCCTTCGGGTCGGCCCACACCGTACGCGCCACGATCGTCCGCCCGCCGTCCCACCATCGCCGGGAACGGAAGAACCCGGGCCCCATATCGGGACCCGGGTTCTCTTTCGTAGCGGGGACAGGATTTGAACCTGCGACCTCTGGGTTATGAGCCCAGCGAGCTACCGAGCTGCTCCACCCCGCGTCGGTAGCTCTACTCTACCCCACGCCGTTGACCGAGATCCGCAGGCCCACTGATTCGGCCGGATCGGGGTCCGGACGACCGCGATGCCGGACCGGCGGGTGCCCGGCGCCGCAGCGAGACGGCGCCACGGCCGACCGGGATGCCGGCCCCGAAGTCGGGCCTCCGGGCAGCGGGGCCCGGTCGACCGACCGTCGCCCGGAGTGCAGGTCCCGCGCCGTCCCGGTACGGGGGCGCTCCCCGCTGGAGCGCGTGGTGCTCAACACCAGCCGATACCGTGCGTCGACGCCGGTGTTAGGACCCGGTTGCGGTCCACTCTCGACGGCCGGAGGTCGGGTGGTCGACTGGAGTGCTGACGAACCCGCGACCGGTAGCCGCGGCTATTCAAGCGGGGGACCCGGTTCGGGACCAACAGCAACAGCCCGTCCCCGGTAACCGGGAACGGGCTGTTGAACGGTGTTTCTCTCGTAGCGGGGACAGGATTTGAACCTGCGACCTCTGGGTTATGAGCCCAGCGAGCTACCGAGCTGCTCCACCCCGCGTCGGCTGAGTAACCGTAGCGCACCGACCCGGGGCACCGCAAAACGACCTTCCGTCCCACCACCGCCGACCCGGTTGACCTGGGCCGCAGTCAGTCAAGCCATTCCTCGATCGCCCGCACCGCCCGGCGACTGTCGGCGTCGACCTGGGCGCGCTCGGCGGAGGTGTTCTCCCAGCCCTGCTCCCAGAGCACCGTCACCACGTCATCGATGCGCACCGCCCGGACCAACCGGACCTGGTCGTCGCCCGGTTCGCCCATGCCCTCCGGGTACGGCGCCCGCATCTCGAACAGCACCGACTCGTCCCCGTACTCCCCCGGGTCCAGCAGCCGCTGCCGCCAGGTCACCCCGGTCTCGTCGGGCCCCTGCCGGGGGCAGTCGCGGACGGCCTGCCGCAGCTCCCGCAGCACGTCGTCGGCGCGGCCCGGCCGGTAGATGGTGATGCTGTGCATGTAGCTGCCGTCCGCCACGTTCCCCTGTGGCGTGCTCGCCAGCTTGTAGGCCAGGTTGCGGGCGCGGCGCTGCACCACGGCGGACTCGCTGGGATAGCGGGCCGCGCAGAGCGTCGGCAGCAGCGGCGTCGCGAGCGCCGTCTCCAGGCCCGTCCGGTTCGCCGGCGCAAGGACGAAGAAGGCCCGGTCCGGGATCGAGGTGGGCTGGCGGCGGGTCGGCGCGACGCTGGTCGGTGCCGTCGACGGCGCACCACTCGGCGTGCTCGGCACCGGCGTCGAGGCCGACGGCGACGCGGACGGGCGGGGCGCCGGGCTGGTCGGCACCGGGCCGGGGGTGTCGGCGGGCGGCGGCAGCGGCGTGGGACCGTCCGCCGAGAACACCAGCCGACCGCCGGCGGCCACCCCGCCGAGCAGCAGCGCCACCGCGAGTGCGGTCCCGGCGACCCGTACGCGGGCCCGACGGTCGGCGCGCCGCCGGACCAGCTCGGGGTGGGTCAACTCCTGGCGGTCGGCGGTGGCGGTGAGCGACCGGTAGAGGTCGGAGAGTTCAGGTGACATCGTTCGCCTCCAGCTCCACGGTGGAGAGGTCGGGCAGTAGCGCGGCGAGCCGGGCGCGGCCCCGGGACAGCCAGGACTTCACGGTGCCGACGGCGACCCCGGTCTCCCGGGCGATCTCCTCCACCGGCATGTCGAATAGGTAGTGCAGGGCCAGCGCCTGCCGCTGGGCGGTCGGCAGCTGCCGCAGCGCGCGGACGAGCAGCACCCCGTCCTCGCTCGGCGGTGGCGCGGTAGCCGGCGGTCCGGTCCGGCTCAGCACCCCCCGCCAGCGGTGCAGGTGCCGCCACCGGTCGGTCGCCAGCCGGGCGACCACCAGTCGCAGCCACGCCTCCGGCGCCGGGTGGGCCGAAAGCGTCCCCCACTGCCGCCAGGCTCGGGCGTACGCCTCCTGCACGAGATCCTGCGCCTCGGTGTGGTCGCCGGTGACCGCGTAGCCGTAACGCAGCATCCGCCGGGCGGTGCTGCGGTAGAACTCGTCGAAGCTCTGCGCGTCCCTCACGACTGTTCCCCCTCGTCCGCACCCCGTTGCAGTGAGGACGGCGCACCGGTGCCCGAGGTTGCGGGCCGCTCGGCCCCGGTCGGAAGGGCGACAGACGGCCGTGCGGGCCCGGACATGGCGAAGCCCCCGCCGTCGGGACCGGGTGCGGTCCGACGGCGGGGGCTCCGAGAGCTACCCGGGGGCGCGGCGGGTCAGCCGCCCGACCCGGCGGGCGGGCTGCCGCTCGGCGACGCCGGCGGGCTGCCGCTGGGGGCCGGGCTGGTGCTCGCCGCTGGCGTGGCCCGACCCTGAGCCTGCTGGAAGGCGGTGAGCGCCTCGTCCAGCGCCTTGAGCGCCCGCCCGTACCGCTCGAAGTCACCGGACGCCTGGGCGGCCCGGACCTCGCTGATCGCCGCCTGCACCCGGTCCGCCGCGGCGGCCAGTTCGCCGGTCAGCGGCGGCGGGTTGTTGTCGCCTCCGGTGGGGGGCGACGGCGGAGTACCGCCGGTGGTCGGCGGCGGCGCGGTGCCCGGTGTGGCCTTCTTGCCCTGCTCGACGAGCTGCTTGATGCCGTCGGTGATGTTGTCGGCCAGCGCCACGAAGGAGCCGCCGTCACCGTAGGAGAGCAGCACCTTCTGCAGCAGCGGATACGCGTCCTGCTGGTTGCTCTTCACATAGACCGGCTCGACGTAGAGCATCCCGTCGCCGAACGGCAGCGAGAGCAGGTTGCCGTACTGCACCTGGGCCTGGTTCGAGGAGAGCAGGTTCAGTTGCTGCCGGATGTTGGCGTTGTTGGTCATCTGCTGGTGCACCTGCACCGGCCCGGAGATCCGGGTCTGGTCGGGCAGTTCCAGCACCTCCAGCTGTGGCTGCCCGTCGACGTACGAGCCGGTGATCAGCGCGGCCAGGTTCTGCCGGCCGTTCGGGGTGACCGCCGAGGTGAGCTGGAAGCGCGGCCCGTCCTGGCCCGGGAACTCGGTGAAGAGGTAGTACGGCGGCTGCGTCTGCCCACTGTCCGGCGCGTCCGGCACATTGGGGACCTGCCAGAAGTCCTGCGCCGAGTAGAAGTCACCCGGGTTGGTCACGTGGAACTTGGTGAGCAGGTTGCGCTGCACCTTGAACAGGTCGGCCGGGTAGCGGAAGTGCGCGGCCAGGTCGGCCGGGATGTCCTTCTTCGGCAGCACCAGGTCGCCGCCGAACGCCTTGTTCCAGGCCTTCAGCACCGGGTCGGTCTCGTCGAACTCGTAGAGCCGGACGGTGCCGTCGTAGGCGTCGACGGTGGCCTTGACCGAGTTGCGGATGTAGTTGACGTTCTCCCGGGCCAGTTGGAAGGTGCCCCGCCCGGTCAGCTCGTCGGTGGTCTCCTCGCGCAGGTTGACCCGCTCGGCGTACGGGTAGGTCGCCGCGGTGGTGTAGCCGTCGACGATCCACTGCACCCGACCGCCCACCACCGCCGGGTACGGGTCGCCGTCCAGCGTCAGGAACGGCGCGACCTTCTCCACCCGGTCCCGCGGGTTGCGTACGTAGAGCAGCTTCGAGTCCTCGTTGACCGCCCCGGAGAGCAGGAAGTTCGACTCCTGCTCCTTGATCGCGTAGAGCAGCCGGCGGGTGAACGAGCCGATCTCGACGCCACCGGTGCCGGTGTAGGTGTAGGACTCGCCGCCGCCCTCACCGACCGGACGGTCGAACTCGGCCTTCTTCTCCGGGTCCTGCTGGCCGACGATCGCGTAGTCGCCGTCCTCCATCCGCTCGCCGTAGTAGATCCGCGGCTGGGTGGCCGGGATCTGCTCGGTCTGCGAAGAGCACGCCTCCTGGGTCTTCTCGCCGAGGAAGCCGGAGACGAAGAACGGCTGGCCACCGCAGACCACCTGGTTGGCCGGAGCGGCCACCAGACCGTAACCGTGGGTGTACACCGTGTGCCGGTTGATCCAGGTGTTCTGCTGGTCGGTCAGCTCGCCGTAGTTGATCTCGCGGACACCGACCACGTAGTCGGAGGTCTTGCCGTTCACCCCGTACCGGTCGATGTCCAGCTTCGGACCGAAGTCGTAGAACCCACGCACCTGCTGGAGCTGGGTGTACGTCTCGCTGACCAGCTGCGGGTCGAGCAGCCGGACGTTCGGCACCACCGAGGTGTCGGTGGCCAGGCTGGCCGGCGGGGTGAGGTTGCTCGCCGCGTACGGCGTGGTCTTCGTGGCCTGCAGGCTGAACGCCGTCCGGGTCGCGTCGATGCTGCGCTGGATGAAGGGCGCCTCCTTCTCCTTGGCGCTCGGCTTCACCTCGAAGGTCTGCACGGCCCACGGGTAGATGCCGCCGATCGCGACCGCGGAGACGCCGAGCAGGGCGAGCGAGATGCCCGGCCAGACCAGGTTGCGCATCCAGGCGTTGGAGAAGACGAGGATCGCGATCGCCACCACGATGGAGATGTAGGCGAGGATCTCCTTCGCCGGCAGCAGCGCGTTGACGTCGGCGTAGCCGGCGCCGTAGAGCTTGGCGCCCTCGTTGTACTCGAGCAGCATGGCCCGCCGGTCCAGCACGTACGCGACCGCCTTGAGCAGGACGAAGACCGCGACCAGCGTGCTCAGGTGGGCCCGTGCGGCATTGGTCATCCGGTCGCCGACGCCCTGCAGCCGGACCCCGCCGAAGATGTAGTGCACGGCGAGCGCGCCGACCACGGCCAGCACCACCGCGGTGAAGGCGACGCCGAGCAGATAGCGCCAGAACGGCAGCTGGAAGACGTAGAAGCCGACGTCCACCCCGAACTCCGGGTCCTTCACCCCGAAGTCGCCGCCGTTGCGGAAGAGCAGCCACTGGTTCCACCGGCTCTGTGCGGAGAGACCGGCGAAGAGGCCGACGACGCCGGCGACGAGCGTGATCCAGAGGCCGAGTCGCGGGCCGAGCGCCATCCGGTAACGCTCCAGGGTGGCCTGCTCGACCGAGTGCGGACGCAGCCGCGGGCGCATCCGGTGGGCCAGCCAGAGGTTGCCGCCGACGACCACCGCCATGGCGAGGCCGACCGTGAGGAAGAGCAGCAACCGGGTGACGAGCACCCCGGTGAAGACCTCGGTGAAGTTGACCTCGTCGAACCAGAGCCAGTCCGTCCAGGCCTGCACACCCCAGCCGAGCAGGGTGAACAGCACGAACACCCCGACCAGGACGGCGATCGTGACGCGACCGCGCCTACTCATCCTCGGCAGGGGGCTGCCGCTACGCATGACCACTGTTGGCTCCGCACGCTCGATGTGATCGGCTCCGACCAGGCACCCAGAGTACGGGGTGTTCCTGAATGCGGCGGCCCACGGTCACACCGCATCGCCACCCATCGTGTCCGACCCCCTGCCGCAGGTCTCAGCAGCGGGTCGGCTGACCGCCGGCGCGCAGCGTCTCGAGGGCGGTGAGCGCCTCGTCCAGCGAGCCGACCCTGAGCAGGGGCAGGTCCGGCTGCGGGTTGCGAACGGCCTCGGCGCAGTTGTCCGCCGGCACCAGGAAGACCTTCGCCCCGGCGTGCTTCGCGCCGACCAGCTTCTGCGCGATCCCGCCGATCGGGCCGACCTTCCCCTCGTCGTCGATGGTGCCGGTGCCGGCGATCACTGCGCCGCCGGTCAGGTCCGCCGGGGTCAGCTTGTCCACGATGCCGAGCGCGAACATCAGGCCGGCGCTCGGCCCGCCGATGTCCTCCAGGGCGATGCTGAGGTTGAACGGGTGCGGCTGCTGTTGCTCGATCTCGACGCCGATCCGTGGCCGGCCGTCCTGTTCCCGGCTGGTGACCTGGGCGGTCGCCGGCGCACCGACGCGGGTGTAGCCGATGGTCAGCGCGCTGCCGGCCGGCTTGGCCCGGATCAGTTCGGTGAGCCGGGCGGCGACCGGCACCGGCTGGCCGTCGACCGACGTGAGCACGTCGCCGGGCTTGAGCACCCCTGCCGCCGGGCCGTCCGCGGCCACCGTCTTCACCACGACCTGCACCGGGAAGCCCAACTCCCGCAGCGCGGCGGTCTCCGCGCTGGTCTGCGAGGCGGCGAAGTCCTCGGCGTTGCGCTGCTCGACCTGCTCCTGCGACTCACCCGGCGGGTAGATCAGTTCCCGGGGCACCACCGCCTCGTCCTTGGAGAACCAGCCGGCGATGGCCGAGCGGAGCTTGACCGAGGGCTGCACGCCGACCGTGGTGAGCCGCAACTGCCCGGCCGAGGTGGAGGTCGCCCGGCCGCTGACCTGGATGACCTCCTTACCCTTCTCGGTGCCGAGAGTGTTCACCGTCGGCCCGGGGCCGAGCACCACGTACGGGATCGGCGCACCGAGCACACCGATGCTGAGCAGGGCGGTGAACAGGGCACCGAGCAGGACGGTCAGGCCGCGACGTCTCATGCGGCAGAGCGTACCGACCGGGCGGCGCCGCTCCGGCAACCCGCGGGAACGACTTCGCCCTCAGCGCAACGCCAGCGACACGACCTGGGGCGTGGCGCGCGTACCGTAGAGCTCGTGCCTGATATTCCGTTCGGTTTCGCGCTCCCGGGTGGGCAGCCACCAGACCCCAACGACCCGGCGCAGATGCAGCAGTTCATGTCGCAGTTGCAGCACCTGCTCTCCTCGCCGGGCAGCGGGCCGGTCAACTGGGACCTGGCCCGGCAGGTAGCGGCGAGCCAGCTCGCCGCCGCGGGCGACCCGGCGGTCTCGCCCTACGAGCGCAACGCGGTGGAAGAGGCGCTGCGCCTCGCCGACCTGTGGCTCGAACCGGCGTCCGCCCTGCCGTCCGGGATCCAGACCTCGGTGGCCTGGAACCGGAACGAGTGGATCTACAAGACGCTCGACGTCTGGCGGAAGCTCTGCGACCCGGTGGCCAGCCGGATGGTGGGCGCGATGGGCGACCTGGTACCGCCGGAGGCCCGGGCCCAGCTCGGCCCGATGCAGTCGATGGTGGCCACCCTCGGTGGCGCCCTCTTCGGCGGTCAGCTCGGCCAGGCCCTCGGCTCGCTCGCCGCCGAGGTGCTCTCCGCCGGCGACATCGGGCTGCCGCTCGGTCCGGCCGGCACCGCCGCGCTCATTCCGGCCAACATCCGGGCGTACGGCGAGGGCCTGGAGCTGCCGGAGGACGAGGTCCGCCTCTACGTCTCCCTGCGCGAGGCCGCCCACCAGCGGCTGTTCCAGCACGTGCCGTGGCTGCGCGGGCACGTGCTCAGCGCGGTGGAGATGTACGCCTCGGGCATCCGGGTCAACCGGGAGGCGATCGAGGAGGCGATGGGCCGGGTCGACCCGACCGATCCGGAGTCGATGCAGGCGATCGCCCTGGAGGGCATCTTCACCCCGGAGGACACTCCGGCCCAGAAGGCGTCGCTGGCCCGGCTGGAGACCGCGTTGGCGCTGGTCGAGGGGTGGGTCTGCCACGTGGTGGACAGCGCTGCCAGCGACCGGCTGCCCAACGTGGTGCGCCTGGCCGAGGCGTTCCGGCGTCGCCGCGCCGCGGGCGGTCCCGCCGAGCAGACGTTCGCCGCGCTGGTCGGCCTGGAACTGCGTCCGCGCCGGCTGCGCGAGGCGGCGGCGCTCTGGGCCGCGCTCACCGAGCACCGCGGCATCGCCGGCCGGGACGCGCTCTGGGGCCACCCGGATCTGCTCCCCTCCGAGGACGACTTCGCCGATCCGGTGGCCTTCGCGATGGCCCAGCTCGACCTCGGTGAGCTGGAGACCTTCGACTTCACCGCGCCCGGCGGCCCGGAGGAGCAGGCGCCGGGCGAGCCGGAGCGACCGGACGACACCGACGGCGACAGCCGCTCCTGACCCTCCCCCGACCGGCCGGCACCGCTTCCAGGCGGTGCCGGCCGGTTCGCTGTCCCACCGATCAGCCGGCTCCGCGGCTGATCCGCCAGCCAGTCGCCGTCGCGGCTGACCCGCCAGCCAGTCGCCGTCCGGGCAGACCCGCCGACCAGCCGCGAACCGGCGAGATCGGTCCGCCGACCGGCACCGGCTTGTTGTTCGGCGGGTCAGCCCGGTCGGCCGGCGCCGGAGAGCAGGGCGCGGGTGGTCTCCCAGCCCTCCACGGCCGGGTCGAGTGCGGCCAGGTCGACCGGGCCGCGCAGCCGGCGCCACGCCGGGGTGACCGCGAGGTCGCCGGGGCGCGGGGCGGCGGCGCGGACCGTCGCGGGCAGCGACCGGTCCAGGTCGATCACGGGCAACCAGTCGGGTACGGGCAGCCGCGCGGCGACGCCGAGCAGCCCGGGGCCGACTCCCTCGGCCGGCGCGACCGCGACCGGGCGGCTGGTCAGCGGGCGGAGCAGCTTGCCGATGGTGAGCCCGGGCAGGTCAGGCGCGTCGGCGGCGATCACGGCCGCCTGGTCGTACCCGGTCAGCGCCGCGAAGACGGCGTTCGGCGTGGGCTCCGGCACCTCGTAGACGGCCATGTCCGGCCAGGTCACCGCGTCGGCTAGCGACCGGTCGGCCGGGGTGACGGCGACCGCGGTGTCCACCTCGTTCA
This sequence comes from Micromonospora sp. NPDC093243, assembly GCF_044753725.1. Taxonomy (NCBI): domain Bacteria; kingdom Bacillati; phylum Actinomycetota; class Actinomycetes; order Micromonosporales; family Micromonosporaceae; genus Micromonospora; species Micromonospora sp. NPDC093243. The sequence continues at coordinate 351,728 of NZ_JBIVNT010000004.1, forward strand.
GCATGGCGAGCAGGTCGACGGTGTCCTCGGCGAGCGCGTGACGCCAACGCCCGGGCTCGATGCCGGGCGGCGCCCACGTCACCGGCCCGAGCAACGCCACCACCACCCGCCGCACCATCCCCCGACCCTAACCCTCTCCGTCGGACCACTGCCGCGCTCACCCTCCCGCGCTCGGCAACCCGGTCACCCCCACGATCAACCTGGGCCAGGCGCTGTGCGTCACTCGGCCAGGGCGGGGACGCAGGCCGCCGCGGCGACGCCCTCCAGGTAGCCGCGGGCCCGCTCCGCGCGGGGGTACTGGCCGACCAGGGCCCAGAACGCGGCGTTGTGACTGGGCACGATGAGATGGGCCAGCTCGTGCAGCAGCACGTAGTCGATCACCCAGTCGGGCATGTCCTGTACCCGGTGCGAGATCCGGATGCTCCGGTCCGCCGGGGTGCAGGAGCCCCAGCGGCCGTTCTGGTTGGTCACCCAGCGGACGCTCGCCGGCACGGCCTGCCGGCCGTATTCGGCGAGGTAGGCGTTGATCAGTCGGTTGGCCCGGCCGAGCAGCTCGGCATCGGAGCGGGCCAGCCGCCCTTCCCGGGCGGCGAGCCGGGCCAGCATCCGGTCGACCCACTCGCTCTCCTCGGCCCGGGAGAACTGGTCGGGAATCAGGACGACGACCCGCTCACCGTCCCGGTAGGCGGACACCGTACGTCGCCGGCGCTGGCTGCGCCGCACCTCGACGACCGGCTTGCGCGCCCCTGCCATCACAGACCCGCGCAGCCTCGATTTGCTGCCACGAGGGAAAGCTACTGCGTAGTGACCAGGGGTCGGAAGGGTCAACCCCGCGACACGCGCCCGGAAGATGGTGATTGGTCGCCAGGAGTCCCGAAAAAATTCTTGGCAGACCAACGCGAAGCGTCACCGTCACCCTTCGTGGCGGTCCAGTCGGCCGTCACCTGGGAGATCTTCGCTTCCTCCCCACGGTAGGTGATCACCCTGCCCGGGTGGCGCCCGGGGCCCCCGGAGGGGGCATCTGGGCCAGTTCGGTCGGCGTGTCCCCGCCAAACTGACTTATCCGACGTTATTCGCCGTGCACACTCTCGTCGTCGGCTTCCTCACAGTGTCGATGCACAGCTGACATGGAACTGCCCAGACCTGGGTAGGGTCCGCGGACCAGCGGTCACGTGCGTGACCGCGGAGATAGACCCAGCGCCGGCGCCCCGTGTGGCCCGCCGCCGGGTAACCCGCCGGGACGGCATCGGCCGGCGGACGAGACGAGGAGGGCACCGTGGCCGACCAGGCCCAGACCTACAACGGTTACTGCGTCAAGTGCAAGGAGAAGCGGGACTTCGAGGGGCGCGTCGAGGTCTCGAAGACCGGAATGAACATGGCCAAGGGCAAGTGTCCGGTGTGCGGCACAACAGTGAACCGCATCCTGGGCAAGGCCAAGGTCTGACCCGGAGCGCGGGTACGGGGGAGGGGTGGCCGTCGGCCACCCCTCCCCCGTAGTCGTCACGGTGGGCCTACTGTCGCCTCCCGGACAGCACACCCAGCGGGCTGTGGATAACCCGCGATGTCCTGTGGACAGCCCTGGACAGAGCCCTCCGCACCTGTGGACAACGATCGACCGAGCGCATTGACTCGGTCACGATTCGTTGTCATGACCCGTGTCGCGCTCCCCCGCCCCACCTTGCTGCCCGGCCTGACCCGGCTCTGGCGGGACCGGCACACGCTCCAGCTCGGCGTCGGTCCGGAGCGGGCCGTCCTGCTCGAGATCGCCAACCCGCGTGCCGCCCGGCTGCTGGACCTGCTCGACGGCACCCGCAGCGAACGCGGCGTGCTGGCGCACCCGGTCGCCACCGACGTGGGCATCGACGAGGTCCGTACCCTGCTCGACACCCTGCGCGCGGCGGGCCTGCTCGTGCCGCGGGACACCCTGCTGCCGCGCGACCTGGCCGGGCCGACCCGGGCCCGGCTCGGCGCCGAGGCCGGCGCGCTCGCCCTCGCCGCCGCGCGGCTGCCCGCCACCCCGGCCCAGGTGCTGCGCCGCCGGCAGGCCGCCCGGGTGCTGGTGACCGGCGCCGGTCGGCCCGGCGCGGCACTGGCGGTGGCGCTCGCCCAGGCCGGTGTGGGCCAGGTCACGCCGGAGCTCGCCGGCCCGGTCCAGCCGGCCGACCTGGTCGGCACCGGCATCCCCGCCGCCGATCTCGGGCGCCCGCTCGCCACCGCGGTACGGGAGGCGATCGACCGGGCCGCCCCCGGCACCGGCGGGCACCGGGGTCACCGCGGCCGGGCCGACCTGGCGGTGCAGCTCGGCACCGACCGGCCGGCGGCCCTGCTTGCCGCCGGGTACGCCCAGCGCCGCCTGGCACACCTGCTGGTCACGCTGCGGGAGGACGTGCCGGTGATCGGCCCCCTGGTCCGCCCTCCGGTCGGGCCCTGCCTGAACTGCGTCGACCTGCACCGCGCCGACCGTGACCCGGACTGGCCCCGGCTCGCCGCCCAGCTCACCGGCGACGGCCCGGCCCCGGCGTGCGCCACCGCCACCCTGCTCGCGGCCGTCGGATTCGCGGTCGCGGAGGCGCTGGCGCACCTCGACGGCGGGGTCCCGGAGACGACCGGTGGAGCCGTGGAGGTCGTCGGCGCCGGCCGGTTTCGCCGCCGGAGCTGGCCGCCGCACCCCGGCTGCGAATGCTCCCGCCGACGGCGCTGAAACCGGTCGCCGTGCTCCGGCCAAACCCGGGTACCGGCCGTCGCGGTGTCCGCCGACGCCCGGTGTCTGCCCGAGCGTCCGGACCAAACGGCAGTCGCCCGGCCGCTCAGCAGCCGCGGGCCGGCCAAGTCGGTAACAATGACCGGGTGACCGACATCCCACGCCGGGCCGTGTCCCGGACCGCCAAGCTCGCCGCACTGCCGCTCGGCTTCGCCGGCCGGACCGTCCTCGGCATGGGAAAGCGCGTCACCGGGCTCGCCTCCGACGTGATCTCCGCGGAGATCCAGCAGCGCACCGCGGAACAGCTCTTCAGCGTCCTCGGCCAGCTCAAGGGCGGCGCGATGAAGTTCGGTCAGGCGCTGTCGGTGTTCGAGGCGGCGCTGCCGGAAGAGATCGCCGCCCCCTACCGGCAGGCCCTGACCAAGCTCCAGGAGGCCGCCCCGCCGCTGCCGGTCGCCAGCGTGCACAAGGTGCTGACCGAGCAGCTCGGCCCCGACTGGCGGGACCGGTTCGTCGAGTTCAACGACACCCCGGCCGCGGCGGCGAGCATCGGGCAGGTGCACCGCGCGGTCTGGCGTGATCCGGGGTACGGCCCGGGGGGCGCGCCGCACCATCGGGACGTGGCAGTCAAGATCCAGTATCCGGGCGCCGGTGAAGCCCTGCTCGCCGACCTGAAGCAGCTCTCCCGGCTGGGCGGGATGTTCCGGGCGATCCAGCCCGGGCTGGACGTCAAGCCGCTCCTGGTGGAGCTGCGGGAGCGGATCACCGAGGAACTCGACTACGAGCTGGAGGCGGAGTCCCAGCGCGCGTTCGCGGCCGCGTACGCCGACGACCCGGAGATCTACATTCCGGCCGTGGTCTCCGCCGCGCCCCGGGTGCTGGTGACCGAGTGGGTGGAGGGGACGCCGCTCGCCGACATCATCCGGGAGGGCACCGAGGCCCAGCGGGACGAGGCGGGCCGGCTGATGGCCATCCTGCACCTCTCCGCGCCGCAGCGGGCCGGCCTGCTGCACGCCGACCCGCACCCGGGCAACTTCCGGCTGCTGCCGGACGGCCGGCTCGGGGTGATCGACTTCGGCGCGGTCGCCCGGATGCCGGAGGGCACGCCGGAGCCGATCGGTCGGATCGCCGCGCTGGCCCTGCGTAACGACGCCGAAGAGGTGGTCGCGGGCCTACGGGCGGAGGGCTTCATCGGCTCCACGGAAGAGATCGACGCCGAGGGGGTGCTCGACTTCATCCGTCCGATGCTGGAGCCCATCTCGGCCGAGGAGTTCCGGTTCACCCGCGCCTGGCTGCGGGGCGAGGCCGCCCGACTGGCCAGCCCCCGCTCCCCCACCTACCAGCTGAGCCGGCAGCTCAACCTGCCCCCGTCGTACCTGCTCATCCACCGGGTGACGCTGGGGTCGATCGGGGTGCTCTGCCAGCTGGAGGCGAAGGCGCCGTACCGGGGCATCCTGGAGCGCTGGCTGCCGGGCTTCGCGCCGGTCGGCTGAGCGCCGGCGCGCGATCGTGAGCTGGGACGCGCGAGGGGCGGGCGGCCGGAGAACCGGCCACCCGCCCCTCGCGGTTCGGTGGGTGTCAGAGAAGGCCCAGGTCGCGCGCCGCCTGCTTGCGGCTGTTCAGCGCGATGGTACGGGCGGATCGGGTTGCCTCAGTGCTCGTGGTGATACGACCGGCCTGAGGCCGGCGCATTCGAGCCCGGGACAACGCTTCGTGGAGTAGTTGCATCTCGATGGCTCCGTTCGGGACGTGCAGCATGGTGTTCTCGCTCGCTACCGGCGTGACGCCGGCGTAGTTGGGACGGATCGGGTTCATGTCAGGCCGCCAACCGGACCGCGTTACGCCCCTGGGACAGCCCACTGGCCGCCAGGCGCGCCTCGGCCTCGACCCGCAGCGCGGCGTCGCGGGCGACGTCCTCCTTGCGCGGACGGCCACGGGGCCGCTTGCGCGGAACGACCGCGCCACGCTCGAAGATCTCGCCGCCCCAGACGCCCCAGGGCTCGGCCCGCTCCACCGCACCGGCGAGGCACTCGACGCGCAGCGGGCAGTCCCCGCAGAGCGACTTGGCCAGCTCGAGCTCGGCAGGCGAGTCGGAGAACCACAGGTCGGGGTCGAACTTCCGGCAGGGCAGGTTCGCCTCCAGCTCGACGCTCACCTCGAGTGGGGCCAACGCCAGACTCATCGCCCGGTCACCTCTCTCTCACTTCGATCTTGTGGATCGCTACTTCCGACTACTTCGGGGCAAAAAACTGAGGCCGCGGATCCCGGTAAGCGGGTTCCGCGGCCTCGAGGTGAGCCGGTGGTCTGTGATCAGACCGGTCTACCTCGAGGTGGAACGCCGCGGACATCCATGCGCTTCTTGGCGACATTGATGCCCATGCCCGTGGAGCCACTGGTGCCCTCGACTCCGACCGGTGCGACGGTCAGGTTCAGCTCGGCCTGAACCTGGACCTGGTGCACCTGCGGAACCGACGGTCGTGCGGCGGCAAGGGCCACCCGGACAGCCGACAGCGGAGCGCAGGCAGCTGGCATCGCCGCCGGACGCTCATAGGTGAAGATCTCCACGGGTGCCACCTCCCTCACGTTCCTCGTATCGACTGGGTCTCGCCCCCCGTGAGCAGCCGGAATGGCGCTGCTCGCGAGGTGTGTCCTGAGGCTATTCCTCGCCACGGGGCGAGGGCAAACGAATTTACGACGAGATTTCGAAAGTTTTCTCCGGGCAGACGTCGTCGACCGTCGCGCCGCCCACGAGGGCCAACACCGACTCGCCGTAGAGCCCGAGTTTGCGGGGCCCGATTCCGGCGATGGCGATCAGTTCCTCCGCGCGCCGGGGCCGCCGCTCGGCGAGCGCGGTGAGCGTGGCGTCGGTGAAGACCACGTAGGCGGGGACCTTCTGCGCGCCGGCCACCCGCTGCCGCCAGTCGCACAGCCGCGCGTGCAACTCCTCGTCCAGGTCGGACGGGCAGGTCGCGCAGCGGCCGAGCTTGCGATCCGGGCCGGCGAGCAGGGTCGCGCCGCAGATCCGGCAGGAGACGATCTGGGTACGGCGGCGCTCCGGCCGGCCGGCGGGGCCCGTGCCGCGGGCCCGCTCGACGCCGCCGGAGCGGTCCAGCTGGGGCAGGAAGCGCGACGGCCGTCGGGCCCGCCCGCCCGGTGAACGCGCCGCGGCGTACGACATCCAGAGCCACTCCCGGGCTCTGGTGATGCCGACGTAGAGCAGGCGGCGCTCCTCCTCGACCTGCTCGACGGTCTTCGCGTAGGTGGTGGGCAGGGTGCCCTCGGAGAGCCCGACCAGGAAGACCGCGTCCCACTCCAACCCCTTGGCCGAGTGCAGCGAAGCGAGCGTCACCCCCTCCACCGTCGGTACGTGCTGCTGGCTGGCCCGGTGGTGCAGTTCGTCGGTGAAGCCGGCCAGGGTCACCGGGCGCTCCACCGACGCCGCCTCGCCGATCGGGAGCACCTCGGGCGTGGCCGCGTACTCCTCGGCGAGCTGCACCAGCGCGGCGAGCGCCTCCCAGCGTTCCCGGGCGGCGCCACCGGCCGGGGGCGTGTCCGGCGCCCAACCGACCGCGGCGAGGGCCTCAACCACGGCGGTCGGCAGCGGGGTCTCGCCCGGGATCGAGCGGGTGGCGGCGCGCAGCGCGATCATCGCCTGGCGCACCTCGGCGCGCTCGAAGAACCGCTCCGCCCCCTGCACCACGTACGGCACCTCGGCCTCGGTGAGCGCCTTTTCGTACGCCTCGGACTGGGCGTTGGTGCGGAACAGCACGGCGATCTCCCGGGCCGGGGTGCCGGCCTCGACGAGCGACCGGGCGCGCGCGGCCACCGCGCTCGCCTCGGCCGGCTCGTCGGTGAAGATGCGCAGCTCGGGCTCGGGGCCGGGCGGGCGCTGCCCGCTCAGCTCCAGCCGCAGTCGGGCCTCCGCGCCCCGGGCCTGGGAGATCACCGCGTTGGCCAGCCCGACCACCTGCGGGGTGGACCGGTAGTCGCGGACCAGCCGGACCACCACCGCGTTGCGGTGCCGGCGCGGGAAGTCGACCAGGTAGGACGAGGTGGCCCCGGTGAAGGAGTAGATGGTCTGGCTGGCGTCGCCGACCACGGTCAGGTCGTCCCGGCCACCGAGCCAGGCGTCCAACAGCCGCTGCTGCAGCGGGTTGACGTCTTGGTACTCGTCGACCACGAAGTGCCGGTACTGCGCGCGCACCTGCTCGGCGACGTCGGCGTGCTCCTCGATCCCCCAGACCGCGGCGCGCAGCATGTCCTCGAAGTCGATCACCCCGTTGCCGCGCTTGATCTTCTCGTACGCGGCGAACACCTCGGCGACCTTTGCCGGCTCGTGCGGGGTGTCGCGCAGCCCTTTCGCCGCCGCGACCACGTACTCCCCCGGCTCGACCAGGGACGACTTGGCCCACTCGATCTCGCCGGCCAGGTCGCGCGCGGCGGCCCGGTCGGTGCGCAGGCCGACCCGGGCGGCGGCGAGCGTCACCAGCCGGACCTTGCTGTCCAGCAGCTCGGGCATGGCCCGGCCGTCGAGCAGCCGGGGCGCGAAGTAGCGCACCTGCCGCAGCGCCGCCGCATGGAAGGTGCGTGCCTGGACGCCGGCAGCCCCGAGCTGGGTGAGCCGGTGCCGCATTTCGGCGGCGGCCCGGGCGGTGAAGGTGACCGCGAGCACATGCCGGGCGGAGATCTCCCCGCTGAGGGCCCGGTAGGCGATCCGGGAGGTGATGGCCCGGGTCTTACCGGTGCCGGCGCCGGCCAGGACGCAGACCGGGCCGGCGGGCGCGGTCACCGCGCTGCGCTGCTCGGGATCCAGCCCGGCGAGCACCCGCTCGGACGCTGAGTGAACCACCACAGCCAGGAATTCTCGCAGCCGCCCCGGACGTTGCAGCGATTAGCCTCGGCTTGATCGGCAAGCCACCGGGCGGAGCAGTTGGAGGATCTGACCATGCTGACGATGTATTCGACCTCGTGGTGCGGCTACTGCCACCGGCTGAAGTCGCAGCTCGACCGGGAGGGCATCGGGTACGAGGTGGTCGACATCGAGCAGAACCCGGAGGCCGCGGACTTCGTGATGGGCGTCAACGGCGGCAACCAGACCGTGCCGACCCTGCGCTTCGCCGACGGCAGCTCGCTCACCAACCCGTCGATCACGCAGGTCAAGCAGCACCTCGCCAGCATCGCCGCCTGACCCGCACCCCAACGCGAGGGTGGTCGTCCCCCCGGACGGCCACCCTTTCCGTGTCTGCCGGGCCCCGCCCGGAGCGTTGATCATGAAGTTATCGCCCGCGGCGCCGGCGTGTCGCGGCGAGAACCTCATGATCGACGGGCGTGGGAGGGCGGCGGGGGGCCGGGATGTGGGGAGTGGGTGGGGGTGGGGGTGGGGCGCTCAGGTGGCGGCCGCGCCAGAGGTAGCCCCCGGCGAGCAGGGTGGCCAGGCCGATCAGCAGGAAGAGCAGTCGGTAGTCGAGCACGCCGACCAGCAGCGCGCCGGCGCCGATCGAGACCGCCTGCGGTCCGCTGATCACCGCCTCCGCGGCGGCCGTGACCCGGCCGAGCAGGCGGGGCGGGGTCCGGCGCTGGACGAGCGTGTTCAGCCCGACCATGGTGAGCGGCAGCGAGACGCCGGCCAGCAGCACGGCCACTATCCCCAGCCGCAGATCGGGGTACGCCAGCATCGACGCGGCCGGCGCGAAGAAGGCGACGCCGACGGCGAGCGTGCCCACCTCGCCGAGGCGGCGGACCGCCCCGGCCGAGCAGAGCCCGCCGACCAGCCCGCCGATCCCCTGCACGGTGACCAGCACGCCGACGAACGCGGCGTCGCGGCGCAGCCCGTGGTCGACGTACGCGAAGATCAGCGACTCGGTGAAGCCCATCACCAGCGAGCCGAAGCCGTAGCCGAGCAGCGCTCGGCGCAACGCCGGCTCGCCGGCGAGGTGCCGCAGGCCGGCGCCGAGCTCGGCGGTCCAGCGCGGCCCGGCCCGGGGCGGCGCCGGCTGCGTCGTGCGCAGCGCGGCCACCACGACGGCGGCTGACAGGAATCCGACCATGCCGATCGCGGCCAACATCCCGCCGCCGACCGCCGCGTAGAGCCCGGCGCCGGCCAGCGGACCGATCAACCGCAGCCCCTGGCGCACGGTCTGCAGCACGCCGTTCGCCTCGGCGAGCAGCTCGACCGGCACCAGCTCACGGATCAGCCCGTTGAGTGCGGCGCTGAGGGTCAGGTAGGAGAGCCCGTAGAGGGCGGCCACCGCGTAGATGATCCACACGTCGGTCCGGTCCCGCACCAGGAACAGCGGCATCAACAGGACCGCGGTCACCAGGTTGGCCACCACGAAGAACGGCCGGCGCGGGTAGCGGTCGACGAACCAGCCGATCAGCGGCGCCAGGGTCATCGGCGCGATGATCGCGAAGATGGTGCCGCCGGCCATGCCGTTCGACCCGGTCAGGTCCTTCACCCAGATGGCGAGCGCGAGCAGGAGGATCGACTCCGCGGTCATGCTGGCCAGCAGCCCGCCGAAGAGCAGGCGGAACTCGGGTCGGCGCAGGACGGTGCGCATGGATCCTCCGGCTTGCGGTGGTGCGCCCGGGGGCGGGCGCGGTCGGGGTGGCGCGTGCCTCGCGGCCCGGTTCGTGCGAGGCCACAGAGTCCACGGTCCTCTTTTCTGCAAGACACGCCCTCGCCGGAACGTCCGACGCCGGTCGCGCCGTCCATACTGACGGTGGGGGGCGAATTTCATACAGTTACCGTCGCGTCTGCGGCGGCCGACGGGAAAGAGGTCGTCGTGCCTCCTGCCTCACCCAGCCCGATCCTGCGCCGTCGCAGGTTGGGCACCGAGCTGCGCCGGCTGCGCGAAGCCGCGGGCCTCACCGGGGACCAGGTCATCGAGCGGATCGGCTGGGCATCCGCGTCCAAATTGTCCCGGTTGGAGAACGGCCGCAGCCGGCCCGACCCGGAGGACGTGCGGGACCTGCTCGACCTCTACGGCGCCGACGAGGCGCTCCGCGGCGAACTGCTCGGCATCACCCAGGAGGCCGGCGACATCCGTGGCTGGCTGAAGAACTTTCCGGTGATGACCCAGCAGCAACGCAGCTGGGCCGAGCTCGAGGCGGGCTGTGCCGAGATCTCCGAGTACAACCCGGTGCTGGTGCCCGGGCTGTTGCAGACCCCCGGCTACGCCCGGGTGCGGATCGTCTCGGCCCGCCAGGTCGGGGCGGGCGCCGGCGACCCGGAGCCCACCGACGAGCCGGAGACCGAGGTGCAGGCCCGGCTGGCACGGCAGTCGTTGCTGACCCGGGCCCCCGACGCGCCGCGCTACACGGCGGTGCTGGAAGAGGCGGCGCTGGGCCACCGCGCCGGCCCGCCCGACGTGCTCCACGAGCAGTTGGTCCAGCTCTGCGAGCTGGCGCTGCTGCCCAACGTCACCCTGCACGTGCTGCTCCGCGACGCGCCGATCGGCGATTTCTACCTCCCACCGACCGCGTTCTCGCTCTATCGGTTCGCCGATCCCCTCGATCCGGAGACGGTCGCCATCGAAGGGGGGTTCACCGACGTCATGTCGACCGAGGCAAACGCCCTAAATCGCTATAAAGTGGTGTTCGAGTGGCTATGCACGGCGGCACTTCCCGCCTCGGACACCCTCTCCTGGCTGATCGAGGCGACGGGACGGCTGACCGAGGCGGGAGGCCCGTCCACAGTGGCGTACGGGCCGGCAACGGCGCCAGCCCAGCGCCGCCGCTATTCGGGGCGGCTGACGGAACGGTGATCCACGGGGGACCCTCCGTTTCGCGTGCGACACCACTCGTCCCATCGGAGCGGTTCGAATGGAGCAGAACCATGAACGAGATCCGCAACACGCCGTCCGTCACCGGCCAGACCCTGGCGGACGCCCCGTGGCGTAAGAGCACCCGCAGTCAGACCTCCAACTGCGTGGAGGTCGCGCCGCTCGGCAGCGGGCCGTCGGCTGTCGCGCTGCGGGACAGCAAGGACCAGGGCGGCCCGGTGCTGCTGTTCAACCGGGCCGGGTGGCTGGGCTTCATCACCGGTGCGAAGAAGGGACAGTTCGATCTGGACTGACCCACCGAGAGGCACGGGGCCGTCGGCACGATGCCGGCGGCCCCGTCGCATGTGGGCCCCGGTACCCCCGCTGATCAGGCATCCGCTGATCGGACGAGGCTCCACACCGATAGTCGTGTTTCAGTTGCCGAGATGAACACGCGGCGTAACATGGCCACAGAGTGACGTGGAACTTCCACACCGGCTCATCAGTCGCGGTTCATCGGAGACCCTCATGCGGTTCCTGATCGTTCGCACCGACATCCGCTCCGTCGCCGACGGAGACATCGCCGCCGCCTGGGCCGGCGGTCATCGGCTGCGGGACGAGACCACCGCGCCGGAGCCGCGCCGGCAGATCGTGCACGCCGAGGACCGGGACGCCGCGCTGATCCTGGCCCGGGCCCTCGCCACGGTGGGCGCGGTCCGCGCCGGACGGCAGCGGGTCAAGGTACTGCCACTGAACGAGCCCGGGTCCGGCCGCTGGCACCGACCGGATCGCACCGCCACCTGAGAGACGTCCGTCGTGGCCGGACCGGCTCCCCCGCCGTGTTCCTCGCCCACCGACCACGACGGCCCGTGTTCCCGGCCTGTGACCGCCGCGGCAACGACGGTCACAGGCCGGGACCGTGTCCAGCTCCGTCCGGCGGCTCCAGCCAGCCGTCCAACCAGCGGTGGATCAGGAACAACGCGATCGAGGACGGTGGCGGGAGCAGCAGCCGGGCACCGCCGCCGACGTCCACCGTCCGCCCGGCCAGCGCCGCGCCGATCTCCTGGCGGGAGAACCACCGGGCGTACGCGATCTCGGTGGGGTCGATCTGCACCGGATGCTCCGGATCGGCCGTGGCGAGAAAGCCCAGCATCAGCGAGCCCGGGAACGGCCACGCCTGGCTCCCCACGTACGTGATCCGCTCGACCCCGACGCCGACCTCCTCGCAGACCTCGCGCAGCACCGCGGCCTCGGCCGACTCGCCCGGCTCGACGTAACCGGCCAGGCAGGAGAAGCGGCGCTCGCCGGCGGTGCCCGGCCAGGCGGCGTTGTTGCCCAGCAGGCACCGCCCGTCCGGGCCGGGCATCCCGTCGTGCACCAGCACGATCATCGCCGGATCGGTACGCGGCCAGATCCGCACGCCGTTGCGGTCGATCCGTGACCAGCCGGCCTCGTCCATCTCGGTCGGCGCGCCGCTCGCCGACGAGTAGCCGTGCCGCAGGTGCCAGTTGAGCAGCGCCAGCGCGGTGGTGAAGAGGCCGGCGTCCCGGTCGCTGAGCAGGTGGCCCACGTCGCGCAGGCCGACGGCACGAGTGCCGGGCAGCGCCGGCAGCGGGACGTCCACGGCGAAGACCGGGACCCCGTCCGGCTCGATCCCGAGGAACATCGCGCTGGCCTCGCTGCCCGGTGGCAGCTCCCCCGCGCCCAGCAGCACCACCGGGGGCGGAGTTCCCTCGGTGCGGATCAGGGTGCGGCCCTCCGCGGTGGAGTCCAGCACCAGCACCCGACCCCGCAACCACGCCTCGGCCAACCAGGCCGGGTCGGTCCGGCGGTGCGCGGCCCGGTCCAGCGTGGAGCGGGCCAGCGGCGGCGCGATCTCCCCGCTCATGCCGACCCGTCCCTTCGACCGGCGCCGTCACGAGGCCCCGCCGCGCTACGCGTCATGACTCGGTCGCTGCACTCACTGAGGTCGTTTCGACCGCGGTCAGCGCGGCCAACGACGGAGCGATCCGCTCGGCGTCGCCGAGCACCACGGTGACCGCCCGCGCCGGGGCGAGGTAGCGGGCCGCCGCCTCGGCGACGTCGGTGACGGTGGCCTTCGCCAGCCGGGCCGCGTGCTCGGCCAGGAAGTCGAGCCGCAGCCCGTTGCCGGCGTACGCGCTGGTCAACGCGGCCAGGCCGGCCTGGGTGGACATGCCGAGCTGAAGCGTGCCGAGCGCGTACTGCCGGGCCTGCTCCAGCTCCTCCTCCTTCGGCGGCACCGAGGCCAGGCGGCCCAGCTCGTACGTCGTCTCCAGCAGCGCCGGTCCGGTCACCTCGGTCGCCACCTCGGCGGCGGCGACCAGCACCGACCCGGCCACCGAGTGCTCGACCAGCGAGTGCGGGCCGTACGTGTAGCCCTTGTCCTCGCGGATGTTCTCCACCCACCGGGAGGAGAAGTAGCCGCCGAAGATCAGGTTGGCCAGTTGCAGCGCCGCGTGGTCCGGGTGGGTGCGGGGCACCGCCGGCAGCGCCACCCGCAGCGACGACTGCACCGACCCCGGCCGGTCGACCAGCAGCAGCGGTCCCGGCTCCAGCGGCGGGGCGGGCGGCAGGTCGACCTCCCGGCCACCGCCGGTCCAGTCGCCCAGCGCCTTCTCGGCCGCGTCCAGCGCCCGCTCCGGCTGCACGTCGCCGACCAGCACCAGCACCGCCCCGGCCGGGTGCACCCGCTCGCCGTGCAGGCTGCGCAGCGCGGCCGGACGGACCGCCCGGACCTGCTCCGGCTCGGGCGTCTGGATCGCGTACGGATGCCGGCCGTAGACCCGCTTGAGCAGGGCCTCCCGGGCCAGGTGCGCGGGTTGGCTCTGGGCGACCTGGATCCGGTCGACCAGCCGGTCACGCTCGGTGCCCACCTCGTCCTTCGGATAGCTCGCCGAGGTCAGCACGGCGGCGAGGATCTCCAGCATCCGGTCCAGCCCGGTGACCAGGCTGGTGCCGGAGAGCATCAGCCGGTCCGGGTCGATGCCGGCGGCCAGCCCGCCGCCGACCTTTTGCAGCTCGGCGGCGATCTGCACGCTGGTCATCGCAGGCGTACCGGAGAGCAGGGTCTGCGCGAGCATCACGCCGCGGGCCAGATGGGCCCGCCCGAACGGCACCCACAACCGCAGTTCGACCAGCGGCACGGCCGGGCGGCGCACCGCGATCACGGTGAGGCCGTTGGCCAGCGTGCGCTCGGCCTGCTTCGGCAGCTTGAGCTTGCGGTTCGGGCCCAGCGGCGGCAGAGTCCGCGGCTTCGGCTCAACCGTTGCCGTCATCTGACCCTTCTTCGTTCGCGACTGCGGGGCTGGCAAACCCGGCTCACTCCTCGCGCTCACCGGGCCTCCTTCGTTCGCGACTGCGGGGCTCGCAAACCCGGCTCACTCCTCGCGCTCACCGGGCACCTCCCGGGATGACCTCGATGGACGCGCGCCGCTCCGGCCGCAGGGTGGCGGCCGCGGCGCGTACCTGTTCCTCGGTGACCTCGCCGACCAGCCGAGGCAGCTCGTTGAGCAGCCCGGGCTCGCCGCGTTGCTGTTCCAGCACCGCCATCCGCAACGCCCGGCCGAGCACCGCGTCGGTGTCGCGCAGCAGGTGGGTGCCCATCCGGGCCTGGGTGCGGGCCAGCTCGCCCTCGGCCAGCCCGTCGCTGGCCAGCCGGTCCAACTCCTCGTCGACGGTGCGCAGCACCTTGTCCACGTCGCCGCCGGGTGGCAGGTGCGCCTGGAGCAGCAGCGCCGTCGGGTCACGGACGTCGAACGGGTCGCCCATGAAACCCAGGTAGCCGCCGACGCTGGTGACCGCCCGGTCCCGCAGCACCAGCCGCTCCACCAGCCGGGACGCGTCGCCGTCGGTGAGCACCTCGGCCAGCACCACGTAGGGCAGGTAGCCGGCGAAGTCGGTGATCGGGTCCGGCACCCGCCAGGCGCCGGCCACCGCCGGCAGCGGCGCCAGCCGGTCGGTGTACGAGGTGCGCCGCTCAGCGGCGAGGTCGGGTTCGGTGAAGTCGGGGCGCTGCGGCGCGGGCCGGGCCGGCACGTCCCCGAAATGCCGCTCGATCAGCTCGGTCGCCTCGGCCACGTCGATGTCGCCGCTCACCGCCAGCACCGCGTTGCCGCTGGCGTAGTAGCGCCGGAAGAAGTCCGCCGCGTCGGCGACGGTGGCCGACTCCAGGTCGTCGAAGGAGCCGTAACCGTCGTGCGCGTTGGCGAAGGTGTCGAACATGACCGGAGGCAGGGTCAGCCAGGGGAAGCCGCCGTACGGCCGGTTGAGCACGTTGACCCGGATCTCCTCCTTGACCACGTCGACCTGGTTGCGCAGGTTCTCCTCGGTCAGCCGGGGGCCGCGCATCCGGTCGGCCTCCAGGAAGAGCGCCCGTTCCAGCGCGTTGCTCGGCAAGGTCTCGAAGTAGTCGGTGTAGTCGAGGTGGGTGGAGCCGTTGAAGGTGCCGCCGGCGCCCTGCACGTGCCGGAAGTGGGCCAGCTTCTCCAGGTTCTCCGAACCCTGGAACATCAGGTGCTCGAAGAGGTGGGCGAAGCCGGTGCGCCCCTCCGGTTCGGAGCGGATGCCGACGTCGTAGACCACGGCGACCCCGATGACCGGGGCGCTGCGGTCCGGGGTGAGGACCACCCGCAGGCCGTTGTCGAGGGTGAACCGCTCGACCGGGTACTTCGTCGCTGGAATTCTCGATCTCCGCGCCGCCACGGGATCGACCCTAGCGCGTCGGCACCGCCGCCACCGGCGACCTCCGGTGAGCAGCCGCGACCGGGGCCGTCACCAGGGGCAGCACCTCGGCGCCGACCCGCTCCGCCTCCTCCCGGTGCGGCCAACCGGAGAGCACGAACTCGTCGACGCCGAGCCCGGCGTACTCGTCGATCCGGGCGGCGACCTCGGCGTAGGTGCCGACCAGCGCGGTGCCGGCGCCCTCGCGGACCAGACCGACCCCGGCCCAGAGGTTCGGCGCGACGGTGAGCCCGTCGGCGCTCCCGCCGTTCAGCGCGGCCATCCGGGCCTGCCCGACCGAGTCCATCCGGCGGAACCGCGCCTGGGCGGCGGCGATCCGTTCCGGACTCATCCCGGCCAGCAGCCGGTCGGCCTCGGCCCACGCCTCGGCGGCGGTGGCCCGGGCGATGACGTGCAGCCGGATCCCGGTCCGCAACTGCCGGCCGTGCTCGGCGGCGAGCGCGCGGATCCGCGCCACCCGGGCGGCGATCGCGGTCGGCGGCTCGCCCCACATGAGGTACACCTCGGCGTGCCGGGCGGCCACCGCCTCGGCCGCCGGGGAGGCACCGCCGAAGTAGACCGGCGGCGGATCGGTCAGCGGGTTGGCCAGGCCGCCGCCGGCGATCTGGTAGTGCGCGCCGGCGAAGTCGAACGGCTCGCCGCGCCAGCAGCGGCGGAGCACGTCGAGGAACTCGCCGGTACGCGCGTAGCGGGCGTCGTGCGGAAGGAAGTCGCCGTACGCCCGCTGCTCGGCCGGGTCGCCGCCGGTGACCACGTTGATCGACAGTCGGCCGCCGGAGACCGCCTGGAACGCTTCGGCCTGCTGGGCGATCAGGGTGGGCAGCGCGAAGCCGGCCCGGACCGCGACGAGCATGCCGAGCCGCTCGGTGTGCTGGGCGACGGCGGCGCAGACGATCCACGGATCGGGGCAGCCCGCGCCCACCGGGGTGAGCACGGCCGCGAAGCCGCCCCGCTCGGCGGCCCGGGCGACCTCGGCCAGGTAGGCGACGGTCGCGGCGCGGTCGTGCCTGGCGGCGCCGGCCGTGACGGTCGCCGCGCCCACCTGGTCGCTGTCGCCGGAGGTGGGAAGGAACCAGTGGAAGATCATGCGCGTCGCCTCTCTCCAGCCGGCGCGATAGGAATGGTAATCCTATCGAGTCGGTAGGAAAGACCGACATAGCCGAGATCGAATCGTCCCGGCATCTGGATGACGGAGAAGAGACCTGGACCGACGGCCGGACAGCAGGGCGTGGTCGGACCGGTGCCCCGCCGGCCCGACCACACCACGCACGACCCGACCCGGCGTACCCCTGGGGGACGCGACGGCTCGACGGGCCTCGACGGCCGGTCAGCCGGCTCGCGTACCTGCCGGGGCGGTGCCCGGATCACCCGGGCCGTGCAGCTCCACCAGGCCGGCGGGAGCAGACCCGGCCGGGGTGGCGTGCCAGGGCGTGAAGGCCGCGACCATGGCGAGCAGCAGCCCGGCGACGGCGACCGCGAGCACCATGAGCAGCTCGCGCAGTGTCGCGCCGGAGTCCACGTCGCCCACCATGGTCACCCCTCCCGCGCCGGGCCCCCCGCCCGACGACGTCCCCAGGGCAGCTTCGACCAGGCCGGTACGACCGCGCAGTCGCCCACCCGACGCACCGGATGCTGATTACCGACTCAGCCAACCGGTGCGGCGGCGCGGGACGAGGTCGGCCGCGGGCGTCAGGCGATACGCGGGCGGCGCGGCCGACGGGACCGGCCCGAGGCTCGGTGTGCCGGCCGACCGACGTTCGAGGTGCCGTCTGTGCTCGTCGCGGTCGCGCCACGACCGCCCGAGGCGCGCTTGGCCGCGGGCGCCGGAGGCGCGGCGATGGTCACCGGCACGCCGGAGGGCTCCCGGGCACCGGTCACCCGCACCAGCGCGGCCTCGTCGGAGCGCACCTGGACCGACTCCGGGCGGATGCCGGCAGTGGCCATCAACCGGGACACGTCGCGGCGCTGCTCCGGCAGGACCAGGGTCACCACCGTGCCGGACTCCCCCGCCCGGGCGGTGCGGCCACCCCGGTGCAGGTAGTCCTTCGCCTCGGTCGGTGGGTCCACGTTGACCACCAGGTCCAGCCCGTCGACGTGAATGCCCCGGGCCGCCACGTCCGTGGCGACCAGAACGCTCACCTGCCCGTTGCGGAACTGCTCCAGGATCCGGGTGCGCTGCGGCTGCGACTTGCCGCCGTGCAGGGCCGCGGCGCGTACCCCCTTGGAGAGCAGCTGGCGGGCGAGCCGGTCGGCGCGGTGCTTGGTACCCATGAACAGGATGGTGCGGCCCTCACGGGCGGCGATGCGGGTCAGCGCGGCGGGCTTGTCCACCGCGTCGACGTGCAGCACGTGGTGGGTCATCGCGCTGACGGTGGCCGTGCCCGGGTCGACCGAGTGGGTCACCGGGTTGCTCAGGAAGCGACGGACCAGCCGGTCGACGCCGCCGTCCAGGGTGGCCGAGAAGAGCATCCGCTGCCCCTGCGGGGCAACCTGCTCCAGCAGCTTGGTGACCTGCGGCAGGAAGCCCATGTCGGCCATCTGGTCGGCCTCGTCGAGCACGGTGATCTCGACCTGGTCGAGACGGGCGTCGCCGCGGTTGATCAGGTCGTGCAGCCGACCGGGGGTGGCCACCACGACCTCGGCGCCGGCGCGCAGCGCGTCCGCCTGGCGCTGGAGCGAGAGGCCGCCCACCACGGTCGCGCAGCGCAGCCCGACGGCGCGGGCGTACGGGGCGAGCGCGGTGGTGACCTGCTGGGCCAGCTCACGTGTCGGCACCAGCACCAGCGCCAGTGGACGGCCCGGGCGGGCCCGGTGACCGGCGGTGCGGTGCAGCAGTGCGAGCCCGAAGGCGAGAGTCTTGCCGGAGCCGGTGCGGCCCCGGCCCAGCACGTCCCGGCCGGCGAGCGAGTCGGGCAGGGTGGCGGACTGGATCGGGAACGGCGCGGCGATGCCCTGGGCCGACAGTGCGGCGAGCAGGTTCGGCGCCAGGCCGGTATCAGCGAATGACGGCATGACGGTAGTCACAAGGGAGCCTTCCTCGAGGCGGCACGTGTCGAGGAAGGCGCCGAGCGGCGCTGCCACCGGCGCAGCCAAGCCGCGGGTGGTCACAAGCACGAACCGAAGGGGGTACGGGGGCCGGCCCGCCGCGTACAGCGACGGGCCGACCACCGTCACCAGGCCCGGACGGGCGCGGTGGATGGTGCAGTGGTGCCGACGATCAGAGCGGGCGGATGTTCTCCGCCTGCGGGCCCTTCTGGCCCTGGGTCACCTCGAACTCGACCCGCTGGTTCTCGTCCAGGCTCCGGTAGCCGGAGGACTGGATCGCCGAGAAGTGGGCGAAGACGTCGGCGCCGCCGCCGTCCGGGGTGATGAAGCCGAAGCCCTTGTCAGCGTTGAACCACTTGACGGTGCCAATTGCCATGTGTTTCGTCTCCTTGACGGAACGTCGAACCCGCACCTGTTGCGGGCCCGAGAGGAGCGCTCCACGCGGAACTGCGTGGACCGCCTGTCGCTTCTGGTCGCCCCGCCCGGAGAACTCCGGACACAACAAAGAGCGCCTGGGGCCACAATCCGCCAGGCGCACACAGAGTCTCTGGTAACCAAAACTGCAACCCGGACAACCTATCACGGCTGGACGCGATCGGCATCCTTTTCCCCAACTTCCGGCACGGCGGCGATCATCGCGGTGAGCCCGGCCACGTCGAGCAGGTCCGCCGGACGGACGGTGACCCCGTCCCGGACGTAGTGGAAGGCCGCACCTACCCGATCGACCGGCACCCCGGCCAGCTCCGCCCAGGCCAGCCGGTAGACCGCCAACTGCACCGCCGCCACCTCGGCCGCCGTGCCGGTGGGCTGGCCGCCGGTCTTCCAGTCCACCACGTCGAACCGTCCACCCGGGCGGGCGAAGACGGCGTCCATCCGGCCCCGGACCACCACTCCCGCGATGACCGTGGCGAACGGCACCTCCACCTCCACCGGCACCCGCTCGGCCCACTCGCTGGCCAGGAAGCGCTCCTGGAGCTCCGCGAGCGCCTCGTCCGGGGCGGCGTCCGCGTCCGCCGCGCCGGGCAACTCGTCCAGGTCGAGCAGCCGGTCGGCACCGAACCGCTGCTCCAGCCAGGTGTGGAAGGCGGTGCCCCGCCGGGCGTACGGGTTGGGTTCGCTGGGCACCGGGCGGCGCAGCGTTCGCGCCAGCGCGGCCGGGTCGCGTCGCAGCGCCACCAGTTGGGTGACGGTCAGGTGCCCGGGGAGCGCCACCTCGACCGCGCCGGAGGCCCGGGTCAGCTCGGCTCGCTCGGCCAGCAGCAGATCCGCCTCCTGCCGCCAACGCGCCACGTCCGGATCGTCCGCCACCGGATCCGACCCGACCTGGTCCGGCCCGGCCTGCTCCGGCCCGGCCTGCTCCGGCCCGGCCTGCTCCGGCCCGGCCTGCTCCGTCCCGGCCTGCTCCGGCCCGGCCTGCTCCGTCCCGGCCTGCTCCGACCTGACCTGCTCTGCGCCGGCCTGGTCCCGCCGGGCTGCCGTCGATCCGATCTCCGTCGGCCCGTCCGCCGGCTGCGGACCGGCCCTGCCCGAGTCGGTCCCGTCGGCCAGGAACCGGCGGACCAGCGCGGCGGCCTCGGTCAGCGCCGGGCGGCGCACGCCGAGCGGATCGGCCGGCCACTCCGCCCGGAGCACCACCTCGGTGGTCGGGTTGACGGCGTCCGGCGCCGGCTCCGGCGCCCAGGCGTCGACCAGGTGCCCCGGCCCGCCGTCCAGGCAGGCGTCGTACACCTCACGCAGGAAGACCGACGGGCCGCGCGGGCGCTTGGTCCCCTCCCCCCACCAGTACCCGGAGCAGAGCAGCAGCCGGCGCGGCCGGGTCACCGCGACGTACGCCAGCCGGCGCTCCTCCCGCTCGTCGTGCGCCCGCCAGTCGTCGGTGAAGTCGGCCAGCGCCCGGGCCACCCCGCGCTGGTCCTCCGCCTCGGCCAGCTCCAGCCGGGGCAGCCCGTCGGCGTCCCCGCGCAGCGGGAACGGCAGCACCCCCAGCCCGCCCAGCCAGTGGTCGGAGTTGCGTACCGGGCCGGGCCAGACGCCGCGGCTCTGCCCGGCGACCGCCACCACGTCCCACTCCAGCCCCTTGGCCGCGTGGGCGGTGAGCACCTGCACCGCGCCCTCGACCACCTCGACCTCGCCCGGGGTGAGGCCGCGCTCCTCGTCCTCGGCGGCGGCGAGGAAGGCCAGGAACGCCGAGAGCGTGGCCCCCGGCGTCTCGCCGGTGAACCGGGCGGCCACGTCGCCCAGCGCGTCGAGGTGGCCGCGGGCCAGGCCGGCGTCACCGGCGCCGTCCCGTCCGGCCCGGACCGCCACCTCCACGTCCAGCCCGATGGTCCGCTCGATGTCCGCGATCAGATCCGGCAGCGCCTGGTCCAGCCGGTAGCGCAGCAGGGCCAGCTCCCGGCCGTACGCGCGCAGCCTGAGGTAACCCTCCGCCGAGTACGCCTGCGCCGGGCCGAGGTCGGCCAGCGCCTCCACCAGCGTCGCCTCGTCCAGCAGATCCGGGGTGATCTCCGGCGTGCCGTCGCCGGCGAGCTGCCGACGCCCGACGGCGATCGCCCGGGCCCGGCGGTGCAGCGCCACCAGGTCACGCGGCCCGATCCGCCAGCGGGCACCGGTGAGCAGCCGCAGCAGCGCCGCGCCGTCGGTCGGATCGGCCAGCACGCGCAGCGTGCAGACCACGTCACGCACCTCCGGGGTGTCCAGCAGGCCACCCAGACCGACCACCTCGACGGGCAGGCCACGTTCGCGCAGCGCCGACTCGATCGCCGGGATCTGGCTGCGTACCCGGACCAGCACCGCGGTCGTCGGCCGCTGCGCCACCGGAATGTGCTCCGGCAGCGCGCCGGGCAGCCGGGCTGCGCCCCGCCAGGCGGCCAGCACGCTCTCCGCGATCCAGGCCGCCTCGTCCGCGTACGTCTCCAGCAGCGCGCAGTGCACGGTGCCGGCGGCGGCGCCGCGGGCGCTGCGGTGCGGGATCGGCTCCCGGACGCTCAGCGCGGCGCGCAGCTCGGGCACCCGCGCCCCGGCGGAGCGCAGCGGGGTGGCCAGCGCGTTCGCCACCCGGAGGATCTCCGGCCGGTTGCGCCAACTGGTGGTGAGGCCGAGCGCGGGAGCCGGCGTCCCGCCGGGGCCGGTGAACTCGGTGGGGAACCGCTCCAGGGTGCCGGCCGACGCGCCCCGCCAGCCGTAGATGGACTGACACGGGTCGCCGACCGCGGTCACCGGATGCCCGTTGCCGAAGAGCGCGGTGAGCAGCACCACCTGGGCGTGGCTGGTGTCCTGGTACTCGTCGAGCAGCACCACCCGGTAGCGGTCCCGCTCGACCGCGCCGACCCCCGGGTGGTCCCGGGCGACCCGAGCGGCCCGGGCCAGCTGGTCGGCGAAGTCCATCGCCTCGAAGTCCTCCTTGCGCCGGGCGTACGCCCGCACCAGCGGCAACAGGCGCAGCCGGGTCTGCTGGAGCGCGAGCGCCTTGCGCACGTCGGCGTAGATCCGCCCCGGGTGGGCCTGCACCTCGGCGAAGAACCGGCCGGTCCAGGCGGCCAGCTCGTCCGGGGCGACCAGGTGTTCGTCCAGCTCACCGGCGAGCGCCAGCACCGCGTCGGTGATCGTGCTCGGCATCCGGTCCACCTCGGACATGTCACCGTCGTAGTTGCGGACCAGCAGGTCGACCAGCTGCCAGCGGGACGCCTCGGTGAGCAGCCGGGTGGAGGGCTCGTAACCGGCGCGCAGGCCGTGCTCGGTGACGATCCGGCCGGCGTAGGAGTGGTAGGTGGCGATGGTCGGCTCACCCGCGAGCGGGTCGTCCAGCGGGTCCCGCCCGCGCCGCCCCAGCCGGCGGATCAGCTGGTCCAGCCGGGTGCGCACCCGGTGCGCCAGCTCGCCGGCCGCCTTGCGGGTGAAGGTGAGGCCGAGCACCTGCTCGGGCCGGACGTAGGAGTTGGCCACCAGCCAGACCACCCGGGCAGCCATCGTCTCGGTCTTGCCCGAGCCGGCGCCCGCGACCACCAGCAGCGGCTCCACGGGCGCGGCGATGATCGCGGCCTGCTCCCGGGTGGGCGCCGGCAGCCGCAGCAACCGGGCCAGCTCGACCGGGGTGTAGCGGGGACCGGCATCGGCCAGCCGGGGCGCGGGTGCCGCGGCGCCGAACAGGGCGGGCTGGGTCACGACGACACCTCAGTTCGCGACTGCGGGGCTCGCAAGCTCACTCCTCGCGCTCACGGGACTGGCCTTGGTTCGCGACTGCGGGGCTCGCAAGCTCACTCCTCGCGCTCACGGGACTGGCCTTGGTTCGCGACTGCGGGGCTCGCAGGGCGATCACGGGTCCGCCTACGGGTGTTCTGGGCGGCGCACGGTCGGCGGCTCGACGACCTGGCGTCCCTGCCCGGAGACCGGGCAGCTGGTCCGCACCGGGCAGACCCGGCACTTCGAGTTGGCGACCGCGGCGAAGGTCGAGGCGGCCATCGTATCGGCGGTACGCCGGACCAGCGCGGTCGCCCAGCCGGCCTCCGGTCCCTCGCCGGCCGGCGGCTGGCTCTGCTCCTTCGCGTCCTTCGCCGTCGTGCCGAGCTGCACCAGCGCGGCGCCGCCGGACTCGTCGCCGAACTCCTCGAACGCACCCGCCTCGACCGCCGCCTGGTAGGCGCCCAGCTGCGGATGCTCGGCCAGGTCGCTGCCGGTGACCGCGGTGGACTTGCCGGTCTTCAGGTCGATCACCACCAGCCGGCCGTCGGCGTCGACCTCCAGCCGGTCCACCCGGCCGGTCAGCTCGACCGGGCGGTGCGGATCGTCGAGCCGCACCGCGAACTCGTGCTCGATGGCGAGCAGCCGCCGCGGGTTGCTGGCCAGCCAGCGCAGCAGCTTGTCGACCATCGCCTCGGCGCGGGACCGCTCCGGGCCGGCCATCCAGCGGGCGGCCAGCTCGATCGCGTCGAACCGGGCGGCCACGTAGTCGAGCAGTGCCCCCCGGTCGGCGCTGGCGTCCTCGGCGAGCATCGCGGCGGCGTGCACGAGATTGCCCACCCCCTGGGCGGTGCTGGCCGGGGCGCTGCCGCCGTGCCGTTCCAGCAGCCAGCGCAGGCTGCACCGCAGCGCGCTCTCCATCGCCGACGGGGTCACCCGGACCGGCTCCCCCTCGTCGACCAGCGGGCGGTCGTCGGAGAGCCCGCGCAGCCCCCACCAGTCGTCCGGATGCGCGCCCGGCACCCCGGCGGCGGCCAGCCGGGCCAGTTCGGCCGCCGCGGCGCGCCGCCGGGCGTACGGGGCGGTGGGCTCGACCACGGCGGTACGCAGCTCCGCCACCAACGCCGGCAGGGTGAGCGCCCGGGGCGCCCGGGTGAGCGGCAGCCCGCCGGGCCGCGCCGGGCCGTCCTCGTCCGGGCCGCCGTCCTCCGGCCCGCCGTCGTCCGGACCGGTGGCCCGCGGTCGATCGCTCGGGCCATTCGCCAGGCGCCGGTCGCCCGGAGCGTCGCCCGGGGCCAGGATGCCCGGGCTGTCCGCGCGGCCCCGGTCGCCCGGACCGCCGCCCGGCGGCTGGTCGTCCGGGTCGTCCGTCGGACCGTCGTCGGGGCCGGAGCGCGGGCCCGGCGGAGTCGGGTCGTCGCCACCGGGCGGAGTCGGATCATCGCCGTCGGGCGGCGGGGCGGGCGGCTCGGTGGGGCCGAGCTCGTGCAGGAACCGGCTCGGCTGCTCCTCGTGGTCGTCACCGCCGACCGCGGCCGAGGCGACCGCGCTGACCAGCAGCCGCCGCCGGGCCCGGCTCACCGCGACGTGGAACAACCGCCGCTCCTCGTCGAGCAGCGCCGAGGTCTGGCCGACCACGGTGGCCGCCGCGCCGGCGCCGACGGCCCGGCCGGCGAGCACGTCGACCAGCCGTTCCGAGCCGAGCAGGCTGCCGCGCAGCCGCAGGTCGGGCCAGATCCCCTCCTGCACCCCGGCCACCGCGACCAGCTCCCACTCCAGGCCCTTCGCCGCGTGCGCGGTGAGCAGCCGGACCGCGTCGCCCCGGTCGGCGGTCGGCGCGAGGGTGTCGGCCGGCAGGTCCTGCCCGAGCACGTGGTCGAGGAAGACCTCGGTGCGCGCGCCGGGCAGCCGGTCTGTGAACCGGGCCGCCGCGTCGAAGAGCACCATCACGGCGTCGAGGTCCCGGTCGGCCGCCTCGGCCCGGCGCCGCCGGGCGACGTCTCCCTCGCCGGCCGCCGGCCGGCCTCGGCTGATCGCGCCGGCCCACCGCTCGGCGAGCCCGCTGGCCCGCCAGACCGCCCAGAGCACGTCCTCGGCGGTGGCGCCGGGCCGGGCCGCCGCCTCCCGGGCGGTGGCCAGCAGCCCGGCGACGGCCTGCGCCGGCTCGGCCCATCGCCGGTCGATGCCGGCCAGCTCGGCCGGGTCCTGCAACGCCTCGACGATCAGCTCGCCGGAGGGTCGCCGGTCGCCGCCGGCCAGCGCGAGGGCGCGCAGGCCCTGACGCAGCCGGCGCTCGGCCAGCGGGTCGGCGCCGCCCAACGGCGAGTGCAGCAGCGCGACGGCGGCCTCCTCGTCGAGCCGCTCGGGCTCCAGCGCGCAACGCAGCAGGAGCAGCAGCGGCGCGACCGCTGGCTGCAGGTGCAGCGGCAGGTCCTCGCCGTGCACCACCGTCGGCACCCCGGCCGCGTGCAGCGCCCGTCGTAGCGTGGGCAACTGGAGCGCGGTCGACCGGAGCAGCACCGCCATCTGCGCCCAGGGAACGCCGTCGAGCAGGTGCGCCGAGCGCAGCGTGTGGGCCAGCCAGGCGGCCTCGCTGGTCGCCGAGCGGAAGGTGTGCACCTCCACCGTGCCGGCCGGCGCGTCGGGCAGGGGCCGCAGCCGGCGGTGCGCGGCCGGGCCGCGCAACCGACGGGCGAGCCGCCCGGTCGCGGCCAGCAGGCCCGGGCCGGCCCGGTAGGAGGTGGTCAGCAGCACCCGCGCCGCCGGCGCGCCGGAGGCCGTCCGGAACCGGTGCGGGAAGGTGGTCACCCCGGCCGGGTCGGCGCCACGGAAGGCGTACGTGGAGGAATCCGGGTCGGCGAAGGCGACCAGCGACTTGCCCCCGCCGGCCACCACCGCCAGCAGCTCGAGCTGGGCCGGGTCGGTGTCGGCCAGTTCGTCGACGTAGACGTGGGCCAGCCGGCGCCGCTCGGCCGTCAGCAGCTCCTCGTCGTCGCGGAGCAGCCCGGTGGCGGCCCGCACCAGCTCGGCCGGGTCGTAGGCGATCGAGCCCCGGTTGCTGACATCGCGCAGGGCGAGCACCGCGACGTATTCCCGCAGGAAGCGCGCGGCGGCCGGCCAGTCGGCCCGACCGAGCTTCTCGCCGAGCCGGGCCAGCTCGACCGGGCCCACACCCCGCTCGGCGGCGCGCATCAGCAGGTCCCGCAGCTGGGCGGCGAAGGCCCGGGTGCGCAGCGCCGGCCGCAGGTCTTCCGGCCAGCCGACCGGGTCGTCCTCGGGCTCCTCGCCCACCACGTCGAGCAGCTCGCGGATGATCAGATCCTGTTCGGGGCCGGTGAGCAACCGGGGCGAGGGCTCACCCCGCTCGGCCGCCGCCCGGCGGAGCAACCCGAAGGCGTACGCCGGGAAGGTGCGCACCAGCGGCTCGCGGAGCACCCGGTGGCCGTCGCGGGCCACCCGGGCCTCGATCCGGTGGCGGAGCGCCGTGGCGCTCCGGCGGCCGAAGGTGAGCACCAGGATCGACTCGGGGTCGACCCCCTCGGCCACCCGAGCCGCCACCGCCTCGACGAGCGTGCTGGTCTTGCCGGTGCCCGGACCGCCCACGACGAGCATCGGCCCGTCGGTGTGCCCGACCACCTCGGCCTGCACCGCGTCGACCCGCACCCGGGCCGGACGAGCCTCCTCGGTCGACCTGGCGGGCCGACCGAGGCCCTCGGTCGACTCTCCAGGTCGACGCACCAACCGGTACGCCTGCATCAGCTCATCCCACCACGCCGGTACGACACCGCCCGACCGCCACCCCGCCAGGTGCCCCCGCCCCGTCCGGTACGGCTCCGTCGGCGGATCGGGTCAGGTCAGCTGGGCTTCGAGGACGTCGAGGGCGGCGGGTACGGAGTCCACGACGGTGAGCAGGTCCAACCCGGCCGGCTTGAGGAAGTGCTGGTCGGCGAGCGCGGCCAGCCAGTCGAGCAGCGGCTGGTAGAACCCGTCCGCGTCCACCAGCACCATCGGCTTGGCGTGCAGGGCCAGTGTGGCGGTTGTCCAGACCTCGAAGATCTCGTCGAGCGTGCCGAGCCCGCCGGGCAGCGTGAGGAACGCGTCCGACTTCTCGATCATCAGGGTCTTCCGGCTGGCCATCGAGTCGGTGATCACCAACTCGTCCGACTTCAGGTCGGCGACCTCCAGGTCGACCAGCGCCTGTGGGATCACGCCGACCGTGGGCCCGCCGGCCGCCCGGGCCCCGTCGACCAGGGCACCCATCATCCCGACACAGCCGCCGCCGCTGACCACGGTGTGCCCGCGACGGGCGATCTCCGCGCCGGTGTCGGCGGCCAGCTCCAGCCAGCGCCGGTCGAGGGTGCGCGAGGAGGCGCAGAAGACGCAGATCGCCGCCATCAGCCCGCCCCCGCCTCGTCGGCGTCGATCCGCTCGGCGACGCCGGCCGGACCGGTTCCGTTCGGCGCGGTGCCGGCCGATCCGACCGGACCCGGCGCCGACCCGGCATCGCCCCGGTCCGCGGCGACGTCCGGCCGGTCCGCCCCGGCCTCGCCCCGGTCCACGGCGGCGGCCCGCTGGTCGGCTGCGGCGTGCTGCGCGGCGGCCGCCCGCTGGTCGGCGCCGGTCCGGGCCACCGCCTCCTCGCGGACCGCCTCCTGCTCGGCGGAGAGCGCGGCCTCGGCCTCCACGATGTGCCGGACGGCGGCGTTGACGTCGTCGGTGAGGCAGATCAGCTCAAGATCGACGGGCCCGATCTTGCCGCCGACGGCCATGGTGTCGCGGAGCCAGTCGAGCAGCCCGCGCCAGTAGTCCACCCCCATCAGCACCACCGGGAACCGGGTGACCTTGCCGGTCTGCACCAGGGTGAGCGCCTCGAACAACTCGTCCATGGTGCCGAACCCACCGGGCAGCACGACGAAGGCCTGGGCGTACTTGACGAACATGGTCTTGCGGGCGAAGAAGTAGCGGAAGTCGATGGCGAGATCGACCCACTCGTTGATGCCCTGCTCGAAGGGGAGTTCGATGCCCAGCCCGACGGAGAGCCCGCCGGCCTCGCTGGCGCCCCGGTTGGCCGCCTCCATCACGCCCGGGCCGCCGCCGGTGATCACGGCGTAGCCGGCCCGGGCCAGGGCGCCGCCCAGCTCCTCGGCCAGCCGGCACTCGGCGCTCTCCGGCCCGCTGCGGGCCGAGCCGAAGACGCTGACGGCCGGGGGCAGGTCGGCGAGGGTGTCGAAGCCCTCGACGAACTCGGAGAGGATGCGCAGCGCGCGCCAGGCGTCCTTGGTCTTCCAGTCGCCTCGCCCCCGCGAGTCGAGCAGCCGCTGATCGGCGGTACTGCCCGGGATCGCCTGGCGACGCAGGGTGACCGCGCCCCGGTGTCGTTCCCGTTCCGGGGCCCGGCCCGCCTCCGGCCCGTTGCTCTGACTCATGCAAGCCACCGTAGTGGAGCGGCACCGGCCGGGTGCGCGGGGCGAGAACGCGGAGAAATAGTTCGCGATCTTGGGCAACTAATTGGCTCGCCCGTACGTCTTACTATTCACATACCGGGTATGCCCCGGCGCGCGCCTTCGGGGGAGGAGCCAGCGTGATCAGCAACAGCGAGATGATCCGGATCCGGCGGCAGATGCAGCGGCGGATCCGCGACGTGGTGGCCGAGCGCCGCCGCGCCCGCCAGATCGAGCCGGCCGGCGCCGAGCCGTCCGGCGACCCCACCGACGCCCGACCGTCCGCCGACGCGTCCTTCACCGCCTCGGTCTGACCACCCCGCCGGCGCTCCGCCGGCAGCAGCTTCGACCACGAGGTCTGCGTCACCGGATACCTCCCGGTGACGCAGGCCTCTCGGTCGTCGTACGGGGGCGGGTCAGGCGGGTGCGAGCCAGCGGTGCAGGGTGGCGGCCCCGTCGCGGATCTTGCTGATCTCGACGTGCTCGTCGGGGTGGTGCGCCAGGTTCGGGTCGCCCGGGCCGAAGTTCAGCGCCGGAATCCCCATCGCCGCGAACCGGGCCACGTCCGTCCAGCCCAGCTTGCCGATCGGCGCGGCGCCCACCGCCGCCAGGAACTCCTTCGCCGGGGCCGCCTCCAGGCCGGGCGGGGCACCGGCGGCGGCGTCGGTCACGGTCAGCTCGAAGCCCGCGAACACCTCCCGCAGGTGGGCCTCCGCGTCGGCCGGGGTGCGGTCCGGGGCGAACCGGTAGTTGACCTCGATCTCGCACCGGTCCGGGACCACGTTGCCGGCGACCCCGCCGTGGATCCGTACCGCGTTCATGCCTTCGCGGTAGTCGCAGCCGTCGATCTTCACCCGCCGCGCCTCGTACGTCTGGAGCCGGCGCAGCACCTCGCCGGCGGCGTGGATCGCGTTCACCCCGTGCCAGGAGCGCGCCGAGTGGGCCCGTACGCCGCTGGTGGACACGATCGCCCGCATGGTGCCCTGGCAACCGGCCTCGACGATGCCGTACGTCGGCTCCAGCAGCACCGCGAAGTCCGCCTCGAGCCACTGCGGGTGCGCCTGGGCGACCAGGTGCAGCCCGTTGTACTTCGACTCGATCTCTTCCGCCTCGTAGAAGAAGTACGTGACGTCGTAGCGCGGGTCGGGCAGCGTCACTGCGAGGTGCAGGGCGTACGCGACGCCCGACTTCATGTCCGAGGTGCCGCAGCCGTACATCAGGTCGCCGCGCATCGTGGACGGGAAGTTGTTGTTCAGCGGCACCGTGTCCAGGTGCCCGGCCAGCACCACCCGCTGTGTTCGGCCCAGGTCGGTACGCGCCATCACCGTGTTGCCATGCCGGTAGGTGCTCAGGTGCGGCACGCCCCGCAGCACCTCCTCCACGCAGTCGGCGATCGCCTTCTCGTTGAGAGACACGGACTCGATGTCGACGAGCACACGGGTGAGCGCCACCGGATCGGCGAGGACCTCGGGGGTAAGCGGGTTCTCCATGGTTCGCACGGTACCGTCAGACCCGGTGGGGGCGAGGAGCGAGCGTCCGCCGTCACAGCCGCGAACGAGAGGTGGAGCAGTGACGTCCGCACAATCGGCCTGGGGCATCGGCCTGGCCACCGTCACCGCCGACGATCAGGTGCTCGACACCTGGTACCCGACCGGAAAGCTGGGGCTCGGCGAGCTGCCGCTGGTCTCCGGCGAGGAGAAGGCGGACGTGCTCGACCTGCCGCCGGGGGCGATCGGCGAGCGAGGGTTGCCCGGCCTGCGCGCCGTCGAGGTGGTCACCGTGATCGGCTCGCTGGACGACCCGATCAAGGACGCCCCGGACGCGTACCTCCGGCTGCACCTGCTCTCCCACCGCCTGGTCCGGCCCAACGAGCTGAACCTGGACGGCATCTTCGGCAAGCTGGCGAACGTGGCCTGGACCTCCGCCGGGCCGTGCCCGCCGGAGCGGGTCGACGAGCTGCGGGTGATCGAGCGCACCGCGGGCCGCCACCTCGCCGTCTACGGGGTGGACAAGTTCCCCCGGATGACCGACTACGTGGTCCCCGCCGGCGTGCGGATCGCCGACGCGGACCGGGTCCGCCTCGGCGCCCACCTGGCCGCCGGCACCACCGTCATGCACGAGGGTTTCGTGAACTTCAACGCCGGCACGGTCGGCACCTCCATGGTCGAGGGTCGGATCGTGCAGGGCGTCCTGGTCGGTGACGGCTCCGACATCGGCGGCGGCGCCTCGATCATGGGCACGCTCTCCGGCGGCGGCACCGAGAAGGTGAGCATCGGCGAGCGGAGCCTGGTCGGTGCGAACGCGGGGGTCGGCATCTCGCTCGGTGACGACTGCGTGGTCGAGGCCGGTTGCTACATCACCGCCGCCTCGAAGATCACCCTGCCGGACGGCCGGGTGGTCAAGGGCCGCGAGCTCTCCGGGGTGGACGGCCTGCTCTTCTGGCGCAACTCGGTCACCGGCGCGCTGGAGGCGAAGCCGCGGACCGGCCGGGGCATCGAGCTGAACGCCGCGCTGCACGCCAACGACTGACGGCCGCCCGCCTCCGGGTCCGCGGGAACCCCGCGGACCCGGAGGGGGTATGCCCTAGCGCAACCGGTACGCCTGGAGCACGTGCTGGCTCACCGTGTTGCCCGCGGTGTCCCGGGCGGTCGCCCGCAGGGACGCGTACCCGGGGCCGGCCGGGTGCCGCACGGTGGCCGTCCAGCCGTCCCGACCTGGGTGCAGCCGAGCCCGCTGCCAGGTCGTCCCGCCGTCGTAGGAGACCTCGACGGTGAGCGCGGCGACCCGGGCCGACGGCGCTCCCGGCTGCCGCTCCACCTTGACCGGGATGGCGAAGCTCCGACCGGCCGGCGCGGTGTTCGCCACGTCGAGCGGAGGCGCGAAGCGGACCGCCATCGCGGGCAGCCGAGCGAAGTCCTCGCCGGGCACGTGCCGGGACCGGAACGTCCACGCGGCGCCGACCTCGGTGCTCAGGTCGGTGAAGCTGCGCTTGGCCACCGTCTCCAACCGGTAGTTGGCGGCACCCGCCGGCACCTCGAACTCCCCGTAGCCCGGGTCGGTGTTCTCGCCGACCAGCGCCCCGTTGCGGTAGAGGGCGGTCCGGGCGCTGTCCGCGATCGACCCACCGGCGTGACCCTCGGCGTCGCTGTGCAACGGCACGTCCAGCAGGATCAGGTCGCCCTGCCGGGTGATGCCCTGCCCGGGCCAGCGCGGCGCCGGGAAGGACGGCCCGTACGGCGCGCTGTTCCAGCTCTGCCGCAGGTGCCGGCCGGCCCGGTACTCCCGGGCGTCGTCGACCAGCACCGCCCGGGGCTCGAGCCAACCCTCCTCGGTCGGTACGCCGAAGGTCAGCTCCGAGTTCCAGCGGACTCCGCGGGTGTTGTAGTGCTCGACCCGCTGCCCGGGCACCGCCGTGGGCAGGACCGCCGCCCAGCCACCCACGTCCGGTTCGAGCTGCGGGAAGACCACCCGCTCGGCGTCCAGACCGGGGTAGCCGCCACGGAACTGTTGGGTGACCGTGGCGAGGTCACGGCTGCGGTAGTGCCGGTCGAAGCCGGTCGGCAGCCGCCCGGGGAAGCCCTCGCTGAGCGCGTAGAGATACGGGCTGCTCGCCACCGTCCGGTCGGCCCACTGGCTGCTCACCGTGCCCAGGAACCGCTCCGGCGATCCGGCCGGGCCGTGCTGTCCGCTGAAGAGCCCGGTGAAGTCCAGGCCCACCAGGCTGAAGCCGTACGAGCCGCCATCGGCGGCGAGGACGTTCGCCCCGACCTCGACCAGGACCGGCGTGGCCGACCGGTCCGGCACCGTGCTCCGGACCGGCTTCGCCTGGCGGGCGTCGATGGTGATCGACGTGTCCCGGTCGAGCACCAGCTCGGGGCGGGCCATCAGCGCCGTCCGCGGATTCTCCTCGTTCCCACCGGAGATGAAGGACAACGCCCCGTAGCGACCCTTCGGCACCCGCAGCTCGGCGGTGCCGTCCGGGTCGGACACGTCGTAGCTGACGTAGCTCTCCAGCCCGGCGAGGACGGTGAACGCGTCGCCGGTGGGGGCGCCGGCGTCGTCCAGGTGCCGGACGGTCAGCGTGTAGCTCTCCACCTCCCGGTGCACGGCGAGCGGAGTGACCGCCACCGTCGCCCCGGAGCGGGCGACGATCCGGCCGGTGTAGTAGCCGTCCGCGCCCGGGGTCCGGGTGTCCGCGGTGACCGTGGCGGTCGCCGTTCCACCGGCCGGCACGGTGACCCGGGTCGCGCTCAGGGCGAACATCCCGGTCGGGGCGGGCGAGCCGGTCGGCCCGCTGGCCTCGATGGTCAGGTCGAGGTCGAGTGGCGCCGATCCGTCGTTGCGCCAGGTCACCCCCCGGGTGATCGGGGTGTCGTCACCGTGCGGCCAGAGCGCCCGCCCGAACGAGACGCTCACCGGGTCGCTGGTGACGGTCTGGGTGATCGCCCGGGCCACGTCGACCCGACCGGCTCCCTGCTCGTACGTGCTCTGCTCCGGGTGCGGCTTCGCGGACGCCATCAGGGTGGCCTTGAGCTGCCCGGCCGCCCAGTCGGTGTGCTGCTGGGCGAGCAGCGCCACCGCACCGGCGACGTGCGGGGCGGCCATCGACGTGCCGGAGAGCGAAACGTAACCCTCGCCCACCGGGTCACCGATGAAGCCGTCCGCGGCCCGGGCCGCGACGATCTCGACCCCCGGGGCGGTGAGGTCGGGCTTGATTCCTTCGTCGCCGACCCGTGGGCCCCGGCTGGAGAAGTCGGCGAGGGCGTCGGCGCGGTCGACCGCGCCGACCGAGAGCGCGGCGTCGGCGGTGCTCGGCGAGCTGACCGGGGCGAAACCGCCGTCGTTGCCGGCGGAGACCACGAAGAGCGTGCCGGTCTGTGCGGTGAGCCGGTTGATCGCCTCCTCGAGCGGGTCGATCTCCGTGGTGTCCGACCCGCCGAGGCTCATGTTGATCACGTCAGCGCGCTGGTCCACGGCGGCCCACTGCATGCCGGCCAGGATCGCCGAGTCGGGGCAGCCCTGCGTCTCGCAGACCTTGCCGGAGAGCAGGGTCGCGTCCGGCGCGACCCCTCGGTAACGGCCGCCCGAGGCGGCGCCGCTGCCGGCGATGATCGAGGCGACGTGGGTGCCGTGTCCGACGAGGTCGCCCGGCGCGGACTCCTCGGTGAAGTTGTGCGCCTCGGCCACCCGACCGGCCAGGTCGGGGTGGCCGGTGTCGATCCCGGTGTCCAGCACCGCGACCCGGACGCCCTGGCCGGTGTACCCGGCCTGGTGGGCGGCGGGCGCGCCGATCTGCGGCACGCTGTGATCGAGGCTGATCCGCCGCCGGCCGTCGAGCCAGATCCGGTCGACACCCCCCGCCGCGTCGACCCGGCCGCCGGCCCGGCCGGTGACCGCCGCCCAGATTTCGCCGGCCCGGTCCTTGGCCGCGGTACCGGCGAGGCCACCGATCGCGGGCAGCTCGCGGGTGATCGTCACGCCGGCCGGCGCGGCGGCCCGCCGCTCGGCCCCGGACGATCGGGCGAGCAGCACCGGCAGGTTGTCACGCCGGGCGTCGTCGTAGCCGGCCGCGATCAGCCCGGTGACGTCGAAGAGCCGTCGGTCGACCCGGCCGGCGCGGATCAGCGGCAGGGCGTCCTGCGGTACGACGGAGAGTTGACCCCGCTCCCGCCCGGTCACGAAGCGGATGTGCGCACGCCCCTCGGCCGGGCGCACGCTGGCCGCCCCGGACGCGGTGACGGTCACCCGATCCCCGGTGAGCAGGGTGACTGTGGTCGGACGGCCGGTCGTCGGTGCCGCCGGCGGGGCGGCGTTCGTGGCGCCCGGCCCGGCCGGGGGCGCGGCCGTGGCGGCCACCGGTGTGCCGAGCACCAGCGTCAGCACCAGACCGATCCCGATGATTCTTCTGTTTCCTTGCAACGGATCCTCCTCGGTGGAGCGTCGTTACCAACGGGAGACACATTGACAACCGTCAGGATTGCATACCGGGTATGTGTTGAAAAGTCGGAAAGATGACTGAGTTGCCGGCGGATCGCCGGCCCGGCCGGCATGATCGGCCGGTGACGTCGATGAAGGAACGCATGCTCGCCGGCGAGCTGTACCTGGCCGACGATCCCGCGATCACCGCCGATCTGGACCGCGCCGCCCGGCTGATGGAACGCTTCAACACCAGCCCCGCCGGCGACCCGCAGGCCCGCCTCGCGGCGCTGCGCGACCTGCTCGGCGAGGTCGGCGAGGAGACCTGGGTACGTCCCCCGTTCTACTGCGACTACGGCGACCGGATCCGGATCGGACCGCGCTGCTTCGTCAACTTCAACGCGGTTTTCCTCGACGTCGCGCCGATCACGCTGGGCGCCGACGTCCAGGTCGGGCCGAACGTCCAACTGCTCACCCCGACCCACCCGGTCGAACCGGAGCCGCGACGGGCGAAGTGGGAGGCGGCCAAGCCGATCACCATCGGCGACAACGTGTGGCTCGGCGGCGGCGCGATCGTGCTCGCCGGCGTCACCGTCGGCGCGAACACCGTCGTCGGCGCGGGCGCGGTCGTGACCCGGGATCTACCACCGAACGTCGTCGCACTCGGCAACCCGGCCCGCCCGGCACGGTCGGTCGAATAACCCGATCAAGGTTTTCACCTGCGTAAACGGCTCCTTCGACCGATGGCGGGTCGACTCACCATCCAGCACACTGGGTAGTGACGTCGCCACCGGGAGGCGCCATGAGCGAGCGGCAGCGAGCGAATCATCGACTCAGCGCGCTGGTGCCTCATGCCGGCACGCAGCGCAGCGGAGTGCCGGCATGAGCGAGCGGCAGCGAGCGAATCATCGACTCAGCGCGCTGGTGCCTCATGCCGACACGCAGCGCAGCGGAGTGCCAGCATGAGCGGCCGGGTGCTGGAACTACGGGTGCACGGGGTGTCCAACACGCCCCCGGGCCAGACCCTCGGCCTGCCCCCGGAACCGGGCGGGGACCCGCCCTCACCGCGGCTGGTCGCCGGTGGCGCGGTGACCGGTTTCTACCGGGCCCCCGGCGGCGGATCGGACGACCCACTCGTGGTCGAGGCGTACAGCTGGGGGCAGTTGACCTCCGGCGGACGCACCGCGCGCGACGTGGAACGCGCACTGTGGACGCTGCTGCTGCCGTTCACCCTGGCCAACGTGGCGCTGCACGCCCGGCCTGGGATACCGGCGGACCCGGACCAGGAGCGCTGGGCCAGCCGCTCCGGCATCACCGCCTGGCTGATCCGGGTATTCTGCCTGACCCTGACCAGCACCGTGGTCGTCGCGGTGACCGGGATCGGCGTGGACCTGATCGGCTGGCAGTGCGTGGACGACGCCTGCCTGGGCCGGATCCCCGGACCGTGGGAGTTCCTCGCCCACGGCTGGTGGAGTGAGGGCGCGCACGCGCTCGCGGTGGGGCTGCTGGTCCCGCTCGGCCTGCTCGCGGTGCTCGGGATGGTCGCCTGGCGCACCTACCAGTACGAGGCGGAGATGCCGGCCGACCCGGCCGCCAACGCCTACCTGCGACCGCCGGTCGAGGCGCCCACCGACGCGTCGCCCCCGGTCGCCCAGCCGCCGCAGGAGCCGCCACCGGCGCCCGAACCGGCGCCCGAGGACCCGACGAACCCGTTGCAGGACCCGACCTTCTGGCTCGGGGAGGGGCAGTTGCGCCGGGGCGCCGTGCTGCACCTCTGCACCGGCACGGTGGTCGCGGTGGCGGTGCCGCTCGGCACCGTACTGGCGATGGACCCGCCGCGGGGCGTCCGTGCCGTCGTAGCCTGGCCCACCGTCGCAGTCTGCGCGGCGGTGCTGGTGATCGCCGTCGTGGGGCTCGGCCGGCCGTACCTGACCCGGCGGGCCGGCGACACCCCCCTCGGGCCGTGGAGCCTCGCGGTCGCCGTGCTCGCCGTCCTCGCCGTGGCCGGCACCGCCACGCTCCTGCTGCTGCCCGACGGGCCGGCCGGCACCCCGCTGCGCGAGCTGCGCCCGCCGCCCGGCTGCGCCCGGGACTCCGCCCTGCCGGGGTGCGACGCCGACCGCTCGCTGCCCGGGTACGACTGGATCATCGCGTGGCTGGCCACCGGGCAGCTGCTGCTGCTGATCGCCATCGGTGCGCTCGCCCGGTCCGGCCGTCGCGCGCTGGCCGCGCCCGGCGCGGCCGCGCTGCTGCTCACCGCCGGGGTGATCTGGATGGAGGGCTGGCTGCCCGGAGCGCCTCCGGTGCCCGGGGCGCCGCCGGTCTGGGTGCTCGCCCTGCCGGCCATCGCGCTCGCCGCGGTCGGTCTGGTGCTCCCCCGGACCCGCGCGGCGGTGGATGTCCAACCGCTGGCGCCCCACACCGACCTGGCCTGGGGTGGCCGGGGGCCCGCCGTGATCGCGGGCTTCGGGTGGTTGCTCTGCATCGCCAACTGCGCCGGGCTGATCTACTGGGTGACCGACCGGCTCGACGGCGCCGCGACCCCGACCGGACGGTCGGCCATCGTCCCGCCCACCCCGGTGCTGTGGGCGGGGCTCGCGTTCGCTGCCGCGCTCCTGGCGCTCGTGATCACCCTGCTCCGGGCCGGCATGCTCTTTCACCGGCTGCGCCGCCGGGAGTACGCCGAACTGGTGCCGCCCGGGCACTCCCTTTCCCTGCACGAGCTGCGCCGCTGCCGCGACGTCAGCGCCTACCGGGCACTGCACCGGCTGGTCGGGGAGCACGCCATCCGGCTGACCGGCTGCTACGCCGTCGCCGCCGCCGCGCTGATCACCCTGGGCTGCGCGGCGGCTCTCTCACACGCCCGGCCGCACCCCGCCGCGGCCACCGACGGCTCGGCCGTGCTGAAGGCGGTCTCCGACGCGGGCGACTCGATGCTCAGCTGGCTGCCGGTGCTGGTCGCCACGATCGGCGCGCTCGTCTACCGCAACGACACCGTGCGTCGCACCGTCGGAGTGGTCTGGGACGTCGGCACCTTCTGGCCGCGCACCGCCCACCCGCTCGCCCCGCCCAGCTACTCCGAGCGGGCGGTGCCCGAGTTGCAGACCCGGATCGCCGGGCTGCTCGCCCTGAACCGGCACGACCCGCGCCGGATGGACGGCATCATCCTCTCCGGGCACAGCCAGGGGACG
Organism: Micromonospora sp. NPDC093243; assembly: GCF_044753725.1. NCBI lineage: Bacteria > Bacillati > Actinomycetota > Actinomycetes > Micromonosporales > Micromonosporaceae > Micromonospora > Micromonospora sp. NPDC093243. The sequence continues at coordinate 388,722 of NZ_JBIVNT010000004.1, forward strand.
GTGATCTGCGCCGCGGTGATCCTCCAGTTGCCGGCGAGGTGGCGCCGGCGGATCTGGTACTTCTCCTACGGCTGCCAGCTCACCCGGCTGTACGGGCGGGTCTTTCCCGCGTACTTCGGGCCGGACCGGCTGCCCACGGTGACGGAGGCGCTGACCAACCCGCCCGGCCGGACCGGCTGGACCAACTTCTGGCGCGACACCGACCCGCTCGGCTGGCCGGTCAACGCGGGCGAACGCGACTTCGCCGTCCGGGACCCGGAGGCGCTGCATCCCAGCGGCGGCGAGGTGGCCGACCCGCCGATCCGCAGCCACAGCGGCTACCCGGACGCGACCGAGTTCCAGTACGAACGGGCCCGGGTTGCCCGGCTGCTCAGACGGGCGGTGCCGTCACAGCGGCGGGGGGTCGGCTAGCCGCACCACCAGGTCCGCGCGGTCTGCGGTGTCGGAGACCAGCGCGGCGTTGGTCTCGTCGCTGCCCAGCGCCCAGGCCCGGGCCTGCTCGGCCGTCCGGCCGTACGCCTCGTGCCGGGCGGTCAGCCGGCGCAGCCGCAGCTCCGCGTCGAGATCGAGGAACCAGGCCTCGTGCAGCAGCGACCGCACCTCGTCCCAGGGGGTCTCCGGCACCAGCAGGTAGTTGCCCTCGGTCACCACCAGCCGCACCTCCGGCGGGACCTCAATCGCCCCGGCGATGGGCTCCTCCAGGTCGCGCCGGAACACCGGTGCGTAGACCGAGGTGGGTTCGAGCCGGTGCAGGCGACGCAGCAGCGAGACGAAGCCGTTGGCGTCGAAGGTGTCGGCTGCGCCCTTGCGATCGGCGCGGCCGAGCCGGTGCAGCTCGGACTGCGCGAGGTGGAAGCCGTCCATCGGCACCAGCCGGGCGACCGGGCCCAGCTCGCCGACGATCCGCTCGGCCAGCGTGGACTTGCCGGCGCCCGGGGCTCCGGCGATGCCGAGCAGCTGGCGCGGCCCGGCCTCGGCCAGGGTGCGCGCCCGGGCCACCAGCTCGTCGACGGGGAAGACCCGTGGCTCCGGCATCAGCCCAGGGCCGGCTCGGTGATCGAGAAGCGGGCCTGCACGGCCGCCTGCACCGGCTGCGGCTGCGGGTCCAGCTCCAGCTCCGGCCGGCCGCCGCCCTCCGCGCCGCCGGCAAACGCCATCCGGGCCATCATCGGCCGGTCGGCGGGACCGGTGTCCGCGAGCTCGATCAAGCCGGTGACCCGGGCGCCGAGCGCCTCGGCGTACTCCCGGGCCCGGGACAACGCGTCGGAGATCGCGGCGTGCCGGGCCTCCCGGTGCGCCGGACTGTCGGGGCGCAGGGACCACCAGGGGCCGGCCACCTCGACCTGCTCCTGGTCGGCCAGGCGCAGCATCAGCTCGCCGAGGGCGGTGAAGTCGGTGACGGTGACGGTGGTGGTGACGCCGCCGTGCCAGGCGACCACCCGCTCGGTGGCGCGCCGGGTCTCCGGCCACACCCGCAGGTCACCGGTCTCCCGGCGGGCGATCGCCGGACCAGCGCCGTCGAGCAGCACGCGGACGGCCGCAGCCCGTTCGGCCAGCCGGGTGAGGGTGGTCTCCCGGTCCCTGTCCCGCGCGGTCGCCGTCACCGAGAAGCGGGCCACCTCGGGCGCCACCTCCCGGTAGGCCTCACCGCGCACCGTCACCACCGGCCCGTCCGCCATGCCCTCACCCTAGTCGCGGCTGGACCGGCGCGCCGGCTCGCACGAGAGCCGCCGTCACGCCGTCCCGGTGGTCACCGGCCGGTGCCCGAGGTACGTCACGACATCGGCGCCGGGGCGGCACCCGGTCAGGTATCCCCCGGCCGACCCCAGCTCCAGCAGGTACGCCAGCTCGGCGGCGTGATCCCCGCCGGCCGGGAACTCCTCCCTGCCCGCCGGCAGGTCCCGATCGAGCAGGGCGGTGCGCAGGTCCTGCGCCCGCCGGTACTGCCCGACCAGCGCGTCCAGGTCGTCCCGGCGCAGCGCGTCGGCCAGTTCGTCGAGGAGGGCACTGACCCTGCCGAGCTGCCCGAGCAGCTGTTCCCGGTTGTTGAAGAGCATGTCGGCGGTCCGCCTGGCGGGGGTGCCGGCCACCCGGGTGCCGTCCCGGAAGCTCCCCGCGGCCAGCCCGAGCACCGCGTCGCGCAGCTCCGAGCCGGCCACCGCGCCGGCCAGGCTCCCAGCCAGCAGATGCGGGACGTGGGACGAGAGGGCGACCACCGAGTCGTGCACCGCCGGGGACATCGGCACCACGCGGGCCGCGAACACGTCCACGATGAGGCCGACCAACCTCCGGAACGGCTCGATGCCCTCGGCGGCGGGACAGAGGACCCAGGCGGCACCGTCGAAGAGCGCCGGCACCGCGGCGGTCAGCCCGGAGCGCTCGGTGCCCGCCATCGGGTGACCGGGGACGAACCGGTCGGTCAACCCGTGCTCCACGGCGAAGGCGGCGACCGAGCCCTTCGTGCTGCCGACGTCGGTGATCACGCAGTGGTCGTCGGTCTGCTTGGCCACCGCGAGCAGCGTCTCCGGCAGGCTCGGCAGCGGACCGCAGAGGAACACGACGTCCCGGTCCCGGACCGCCTCGCCCAGATCGTCGGGGAAGCGCACCCCCCGCTCGCGTCCCTCGGCCCGGGTGCGGGGATCGGGATCCCAACCGACGACGTCCGCGTAGACGCCGTGCAGGCGCAGCAGGATCGAGCCGCCGATGAGGCCGGTGCCCACCACGGCGACTCTCGGCTGCCGGCCCGACCCGTCCATCATGACGCCGCGCTAGTCGCGCAGCCGGCCGGCGACGGCCGCGACGTGCTCGTCGGACTCGGTCAGCGCGACCCGGACGTGCTGCCCGCCGGCCGGGCCGTAGAAGACGCCGGCGGCGACCAGGATGCCCCGGCGGGCCAGCCAGTCGACCGTCTGCCAGCAGTCCTCGCCCCGGGTCATCCACAGGTAGAGGCCCGCCTGCGAGTGCTCGACCGTGAAGCCGGCCCCGGTGAACGCGCGGTGCAGCGCCTCACGCCGGGCGCGGTAGCGCTCCCGCTGCTCGTCGGCGTGCCGCTCGTCCTGCAACGCGGCCACCATCGCCGCCTGCACCGGGGCGGGCACGATCATCCCGGCGTGCTTGCGCACCTTGAGCAACTCGGCGACGAGCGCCGGGTCACCCGCGACGAAGCCGGCCCGGTAGCCGGCCAGGTTGGAGCGCTTGGAGAGCGAGTGCAGCGCCAGCACGCCCTCGTACGACCCGCCGCAGACCTCGGGCGAGAGCACCGAGACCGGTTCGGCGGACCAGCCGAGGGGGAGGTAGCACTCGTCGCTGGCGACCACCGCGCCGCGCTCCCGGGCCCAGTCGACCACCTTGCGGAGGTGGGCGGCGGGCAATACCTGACCGGTCGGGTTGCCGGGCGAGTTGACCCAGACCAGCCGGACCCGCGACGTCGGGCCGACCGAGGTCAGCGAGTCGGTACGGACCGTGGTGGCACCGGCCAGCCGGGCCCCGTCCTCGTAGGTCGGGTAGCAGATCGACGGCACCACCACCACGTCACCGGGGCCGATGCCGAGCAGGGTGGGCAGCCAGGCGACCAGCTCCTTGGAGCCGATGCTCGGCAGCACACCGAGGCCGTCGATCCCGGCGCCGCAGGCCCGGGCCACCCAGGCGGCGATGGCCGAGCGCAGCGCCGGGGTGCCGGCGGTCAGCGGGTAGCCGGGTGCGTCGGACGCGTCAGCGAGCGCCTGCCGGATCACCTCGGGCACCGGATCGACCGGCGTACCCATGGAGAGGTTGATCAGGCCCGCCGGATGCGCCGCGGCCAGGGCGGCCGCGGCGTCCAGGGTGTCCCAGGTGAACTCGGGCAGCCGTGCCGAGACCGGCGCGGGCCGGTTCAGTGGCCCTCGCCGCGCGGTGCCTGCGCGGCGACGAAGGTCGCGTCCTTCTCCACCTTGCCGATCTTCGAGGCGCCCCCGGGCGAGCCCAGGTCCTCGAAGAACTCGTAGTTGGCGCCGGTGTAGTCCTTCCACTGCTCCGGGACGTCGTCCTCGTAGAAGATCGCCTCGACGGGGCAGACGGGCTCACAGGCACCACAGTCGACGCACTCGTCGGGGTGGATGTAGAGCATCCGGTTGCCCTCGTAAATGCAGTCGACCGGGCACTCCTCGATGCATGCCTTGTCGAGCACATCCACGCACGGCTCGGCGATGATGTAGGTCACCGGTCTTCTCCTCCGCAAGACGCGCCGCGATCTCCCGCGACGGTAAGAGCCTAGTATCTCGCCGGGGAGGGGGTCGATCGATGCTGGGTCAGCAGGATGTGGGACACCGGATCGTGGTCCGCCGGATTGTGGGGATTCGCGAGGGCCGGCCGCTCTTCTCGGACGCCCTCGGCGAGCTGGTCGAGCTGAACGAGACCCATCTCACCCTGGCGACCGCGCAGGGCCCGCTGCGGGTGGCGCGGGACGAGGTGCACCGGGCCAAGCGGGTGCCGCCGACCCGCCGTCCGACCGCAGCCGCCGTGGTCGAGCTGGAGCTGGCCGCCGACGAGGCGTGGCCGGCGCCGACCCGTGACCGGCTGGGCGGTTGGCTGCTGCGCGCCGCCGACGGCTGGACCGGCCGGGCCAACTCCGCGCTGCCGGTCGGCGACCCGGACCGCCCGCTGCCGGCTGCGGTGGACGCCGTCGAGCGCTGGTACACCGAGCGCGACCTGACCCCCATGATCAACACCCCGTTGCCGCTCGCCGCGCCGGTCGGGGCCGAACTGGACCGCCGAGGCTGGTCCAGCCGCCCGCCGGTGCTGGTGCAGACCGCTCCGCTCCCCCTCCCGGCCACCCCCGGCGCCCCGCCGGCCGCCCCGCCTGGGCCGGCCACGCCGGCGTCGTCGCAGGTGGGGGCGGTGGTGGAGTTGGCGGTGGTGGAGTTCGCGGTGGTGGAGTTGGCGGCAGCGCCGACGGAGGAGTGGCTGGCCGTCGCGGCCGGGCGCAAGGGCGGCCTCCCGGACGCCGCCCGGCACGTGCTCACCGCCGTGGACCAGATCCGCTTCGCCCACGCGTACGCCGACGGCGCGCTGGTCGGCATCGGCCGGGGCACCGTGACCGGGCCGGGGCGGTGGCTGGGGCTGAGCCTCATCGAGGTGCTGCCGCAGGCCCGCCGGCAGGGGCTCGCCGGCCGGGTGATCCGGGCGCTCGCCGACTGGGGCGCGGCGGCCGGAGCGACCCGCGCATTCCTCCAGGTCGAGCAGAGCAACACCGGGGCGGTCGCCCTCTACCAGGGGCTCGGCTTCACCACCCACCACACGTACCTGACCCGCGTCGCCCCACACTGACCCTGCCCTGCTGCGGCGAGCCAGCCCCCGGTCCCTGCCGGGCCGAAAGGGCCGAACCGGGCCGAGATCAACTCGGGATCACTGAACCCGGGCGGTCCCGCTCGCCGGATAGCCCGCCTCCAGAGAAGGCGAGTGGATCACCCCGCGCCGCCCGACGTCCCACCCACCGTGCGGCCGCCGCGTGCCGCGTGGCTACCGCCCGCCGCGCGGCTGACGCGTGCCGCGCGGCTGACGCGGCACGAGGTCGCCGTGGCGTTCACCAACGCCGATCCTCGGGCGAAAGATCCACTCCATGTCCCCGACATGGCGGTATCCGCACGCCCCCGTCACCGCCACATCGGCGAAACGGAGTCGATCACCCCGCCAAGCCCGCCCCGCGCGGGGCTGTCGGCCGGCGCGCGGCTGCCGCTGCCCGAGGTCGCCGTGGCGCACCCCAACGTCGGCCCTCCCGGCGAAAGATCCACTCCATGTCCCCGACATGGCGGTATCCCCACGCCCCCGTCACCGCCACATCGGCGAAACGGAGTCGATCACCCCGCCAAGCCCGCCCCGCGCGGGGCTGGACCGCCGCGCGGGGCCGAATTGCCGCGCGAGGCTGGAACCGCCGGGGGCGGGGACCGCCGCGCCGGGGCCGGGCCGGTGCGCGAGGCTGGGACCGGTGCGGGGAGGGCGCCGGGTCAGCGGCGGACGACCCGGCGGGGCTTGGCGGTCTTGACCTCGGCGTACCGCTTGAGGGTCTGCGAGCGGTGGTCGCGGCCGAGCGCGGTCAGCACCAGGTAGCCGATGAGCGTCCCGGCGATCGTGGCCGCCAGGTAGAGCCAGATCTGGGCGAAGAACGTGCCCGCGCCGCCCGAGAACGGATTGTTGCCGACCAGCAGCGGGCCGACCAGCACGGTCAGCAGCATCGCCACCAGCACGGCGGCCGCCACGTCGGCGACCCACGCGCCGAGCGGCCGGCGCCGGCCCCAGGCGAACGCGACCGCGGCCAGGATCAGCCCGATCACCACGAACATGCCCAGCGACACCCGGTCGGCAGCGGTGTCGTCACCGTCGAAGCCGAAGTGGATGATCAGCCGGGCGACCACGTTGACCGCGAAGAGTGCCGCCGCGAGCACTCCGACATCGCGCCACCGCTTGTCCATCGCACGACCTCCCGCCGTACCGCCCACCCCCGGGGCGGTTTCCTGGCAGGAATATCTACCACCTGTACCTGACTGTCGTCATCACCCGTGCGGTGCGGGTGGCGCGGACGCCCCGTGCGGCGGCGCCAGGATCTGCCGGAAGCCCATCACCGCGAAGGTCATCGCACCGGCCACGATCATGGCCAGGCCGACCCAGTTGTCGCCCGCGAGCAGCAGGTCACCCTCGGAGGTCCGCACCGCGGAGACCGCCATCAGCAGGAACCAGGGCACCGCGGGCAGCGCCACGGCCCACCGGCGGCCGACCGCCTCGTGGGCGAACCAGCTCAGCACGATGTTCGCGGCGATCGCCACGAGCACCGACACCCCGATCAGCTGCCCGGCGATCCGGGCGGTGGCGAGCAGCAACTCCACCACCCCGGTCAGCACGCCCGCCGCGACGGCGACCAGGCCGCCGGCCACCCGCAGACCGACGTCGACCACTCGTGCCGGCGGGCCCGCCGGCGGCGGGCTGGGCTCGTCCGGAACGACCGACATCGGGGCGGCGGCTGGCAGCGTCATCGCAGGCCGGCCGCCGCGACCGGGGCCCGGTCGGCGCCGACGTCGGTGAGCCCGGCGAAGAGGTCGTCCTCCCAGCCGTACCGCCCGCGGCCGGGCCCCTTCTCCCCCACCGCGAGCGTGTAGTACTCCACGCCCATGAACTCGCTGCCGAAGTTGCCGGCGATCGAGTAGAGCCAGGAGGTGTCCGGGATCTGGGTGGCGTGCGCGCGCATCGCCGCCTCCTTGGCGGCGTGCTGGTCGGTGGCGTCGATCCGGGCGGCGATCTGCTCGTCCGGGGTGCCGAAGGGCAGCTCGGTGAGGTCCTCGATGCCGGCGAACGGATTGTCGGACGACTCGGCGAAGTGGCTGATCCCGGCCTCCAGCACGCTGAGCGGCATCGCCGTCCAGTAGATCTTGGCCGGCGCGAAGCCCTCGACGGCGGCCACCTCGGCGGCCCGCATCGCCACCCGGTGCGCCTGGATGTGGTCCGGGTGCCCGTAGAAGCCGTTGTCGTCGTACGTGATCATGACCTGCGGGCGGAGCTCGCGCATGATCTCGACCAGGTGCCCGGCGGCCTCGTCGAGGTCGGCCTGCCAGAAGGCCCGCGGGTGCTCGTTGGTCGACAGCCCCATCATGCCCGAGTCGCGGTAGCGGCCGGCTCCGCCGAGGAAGCGGTGGTCGGTGACCCCGAGGGCGGCGCAGGCGCGGGCCAGCTCGGCGATCCGGTAGCCGCCGAGCTGGTCGGCCTCGGCGGCGGCGAGCTGCGCCAGCGCCGGGACGTGGATCTCGCCCTCCTCGCCGAGCGTGCAGGTCACCAGCGTCACGTGGGCACCGGTCGCGGCGTAGTGCGCCATGGTCGAACCGGTCCCGATGGACTCGTCGTCGGGGTGCGCGTGGACCAGCAGCAGCCGGCGGTCGGGCAGCGTCGTCACGCCCGTCACTCTAACCGGCGGTTCCGCCCGGCCGGCCTCGACGCGTCCACGCAGGTCGGCCACATCACCTCGGCGCCCGTCCTACGATCGGGCCTGTGGACTTTCCGGAGCTGGCCGCCCGCACCCGCCGGTTCAGCCACGGCGCGCCGCGCGCCATCTCCGTGGCGGACGACGGCTCCCGGGTGATCTTCCTGCGCTCGGCCGGACCCGAGGACCCGGCCGACGCGCTCTGGCTCCTGGACGTCGCCACCGGCGAGGAGCGGCTGGTCGCCGACCCGGCGACGCTGCTCGGCGCGGACGGCGACCCGGCCGCGCTCTCCCCGGGCGAGCGTGCGCTGCGGGAGCGGCTGCGGCTCAGCGCCGCCGGAATCGGCTCGTACGCGCTGGACGCCGCCGGCCGGGTGGCGGTCTTCGCGCTCGCCGGCCGGCTGTTCCGGGCCGACCTGGTGCACTGCGACGTGGTGGAGGTGACCGCGGTCGGTCCGGTCATCGACCCCCGGCCCGACCCGACGGGCGAGCGGCTGGCGTACGTCACCGACGCCGCCGACGGGGTCCGCCGAGGCGAGCTGCGGGTGGTCGACGCCGACGGCACCGACAGCCTGCTCGCCGGCGAGGACGCCGGGGTGACGTGGGGGCTGGCCGAGCACATCGCGGCGGAGGAGTTCGACCGGTTCCGCGGCTACTGGTGGGCGCCGGACGGCCGCTCGGTGCTCGCCGCCCGGGTGGACGAGTCCCGCCTGGACCGCTGGCACCTGCACGACCCCGCCGACCCGGCCAGCCCGCCGACCACCGTCGCGTACCCCCGCGCGGGCGGGCCGAACGCGGAGGTCAGCCTGCACCTGCTCGACCTCGACGACGGCTGGGTCGACGTGCACTGGGACCGGGAGACCTACCCGTACCTGACCGGGGTGAGCTGGGCCGAGGGCGGACCTCTGATCACCGTGCTGCGCCGCTCCCAGCAGCACGGCCTGGTGCTGGCGGTGGACCCCCGCACCGGCGAGACCCAGGTGCACGCCGAACTGGCCGACCCGAGGTGGGTCGAGCCGATCGCCGGCACCCCGGCGCACCTGCCGGACGGCCGGGTGCTGGTCGGGGGCGAGCTGGCCCACGACGGCTACGACGCGCGGTGCCTCTTCGCCGACGGCACGCTGCTCACCCCGCCCTCGCTCTACGTACGCCGGGTGGTGGGCCGCCTGCCCGCCGCCGCCGGCCCGGCCGACCTGCTGGTCGAGGCGAGCGACGGCGAGCCGAGCGAGCGGCACCTGTTCCGGGTGCGTACCTCGATCGGGGGCGGGGTGGACGCTCGCCGGTTGACCACCGATTCCGGCTGGCACAGCGCCGCGGTGGGCGGGAACGTGCTGGTGGTGGGGGTCGCCTCGCTGGACCACCCCGGGACGCGCTGGACGGTGTACCGGGGCGACGAGGAGGTCGCCGTGCTCACCTCGCACGCCGCCACCCCGCCGTACTCGCCGCTGCCGCTGCTGGAGCGGGTGACCGACCGGCGGCTGCCCAGCGCGGTGCTCTATCCGAACAACTACGTGACCGGCCGCCGGCTGCCGGTGCTGCTGGACGTCTACGGCGGCCCGGGCCACCAGGAGGTGCTCGCCGCCCGGGCGGCCTGGCTGGAGCGGCAGTGGTGGGCCGACGCCGGCTTCGCGGTGGTGGTCGTGGACAACCGGGGCACTCCCGGCGTCGCGCCGTCCTTCGAGAAGGCGATCCACCGGCGGATGGCCGACGTGGTCCTGACCGACCAGGTGGACGCGTTGACCGCGCTGGCCGGCAAGCACCCGGATCTCGACCTGGGCCGGGTGGCGGTGCGCGGCTGGTCGTTCGGGGGTTGGCTGGCCGGGCTGGCGCTGCTGCGTCACCCGGACCTGTTCCGTTGCGCCATCGCCGGCGCGCCGGTCACCGACTGGGCCCTCTACGACACCGCCTACACCGAGCGCTACCTGGGGATGCCCGAGGACGGCATGGACGTCTACGCCCACCACTCACTGGTCGAGCTGGCCGCCGAGCCGGTGACCGGCCCGGACCAGGCCCGGCCGCTGCTGCTGGTGCACGGCCTGGCCGACGACAACGTGGTGGCCGCGCACACGCTGCGGCTCTCGGCGGCGCTCCTCGCCTCCGGCCGGCCGCACTCGGTGCTGCCGCTGACCGGCGCGACGCACATGGCCGCCGGCGGCACCGCCGAGCGACTGCTCCGGCTGGAGCTGGACTTCCTCCGCGCCAACCTGTGAGGCCGGCGGAGACACGGCGGCCCCCGGTCGACGGCGCTGTCGACCGGGGGCCCGTCCGTGCCGTGCGTTACGGCTTGACGTGCGCGTTCACGAACGACGGGTAGCCGAAGACGCTGGAGATGAAGACCCCGCCGACCTTCGATCCGTGCACCGCGTAGGCCACGTCCACGAAGAGCGGCACCACCGGGGCGTGCTCCTTCATGATCCGCTCGTCGAGCTTGCCCCACTCCGGGCCCTGCTCGGCCGGGGGCATCGCCAGGATGCGGTCCATCTCGGCGTTGATCGCCGGGTCGTTGAAGAAGGCCGAGTTGCTGTTGCCCTCGGGCTTGATGGTGCGGCCGTCGTAGAGCACCGGCAGGATCGAGGCGCCGCTCGGCCAGTCCGCGGCCCAGTTACCGATGTAGAGATCCCAGGGGTTGTCCTTCTTCTTGACCTCGTCGAGCTTCGCGTCGTCCGGGATGTTCCGCAGCGTGATCTTGAAACCGGCCCGCTCCAGGTTGGCCTTGAGCTGGGTGCCCTCCTGCTGCTCGGTCGAGCTGTCGGCGACGCCGAGGACCAGCTCCGGGGTCTGACCGCCGAGCAGCTCCTTGGCCTTGTCGATGTCGCCGGTCGCGCCGGCCGGGTACGCCTCGTACGCCTTGTAGCCGATCGTCGACGGTGGCATCAGCGTGGTCAGCGGCGCGGCGACGGTCTGCCCGCCGAGCGCCTTGACCAGGCCCTCCCGGTCGATGGCGTAGTTGAGCGCCTGGCGGATCTTCAGGTCGGTGACCCGCTGGTTGTTGATCACGAGCTGGTTCGCGCTCGGGGTCGGCGAGAGGATGGTGCGGGACTTCAGCGCGGCGTCCCCGGCCACCCGGGCGACCAGCGAGGCGGGCACGTAGTTCCAGGAGAGCGCGCTCTGGTCGGCGCCGTTGTCGGCGATCACCCGGTTGGCGGCGGCGTCGGCGGTCGGGCCGAAGGTCCAGACGAACTGGTCCGGGTACTGGTGCCGGACCGGGTCGGTGTTCGGGTCCCAGTTCGGGTTCCGGTCCAGGGTGATCTGCACGCCGACCTGGTTCTTGGCGATCTTGTACGGCCCGGAGGAGAACGGCTGGGTGTCCAGGTTGACGCCGGTGTCCTTGTCCGCGGGCAGCGGCGCGGTGGTCGGCAGCGAGACCGCGAACGGCAGGTCACAGCGGGGCTTGGCGAACTCGAAGCGCAGCGTCTTGGCGTCCGGGGTGGTCAGTCCGGGCGGCAGCGACGTCTTGTTCTTCTTGAAGTCCCACTTGGTGTCGAACTGCGCGGTGTCGGCGAGCCACTCCTGGATGTAGGTCGGGCCGCCGGAGAGGTCCGGGTCGAACGAGCGGGCGATGCCGTACGCGATCTCCTTGGAGGTGATCGGCCGCCCGTCCTCGAACTTGACGCCGTCCTTGATCTTGAATTCCCAGACCTTGCAGTCGTTGTTGACGTTGGTGCCGGGCGTCTCGGCCAGGTCGCCGACGAGGACCAGGCCGCCCTTGCCGTCGTCCTTCCAGGTGGTCAGGTAGCGGGCGAAGAGCGGGTTCGCCATCAGGCCGGCGAACGAGTACGTCCGCTGCGGGTCCAGGTGGGAGATCGGCGTCTCCCGGATGATGGTGAAGGTGCCGCCCTTCTGCGCCCCGGCAACCTCGGCGGCCGGGCCCTGGGACTCCTTCGGGTCGGTCGCGATGACCCCGGTCTGCGTGCGGTTGGTGTCGACGCTGGTGCCCTCGCCCGTGTTCTTCGAGCACGCACCCAATGCCAGAACCAGTGCGATCGCGCCGCCTGTGGCGGCCGCTACGCGTGGTCGCATCTCGTACCTCCTCCACCTGTGTCGTGCGGTCCGCCGGAGGTGGAACCGCCGACGTCCCGAGGATCGTAAAGAAGAAAACCTTCGAGTTGTGTAACAGTTGTCGATAAATTTCACCGCTGGCGGGCCGGCCGACACGTCGCCGGCGGCGGCCCGGTCAGCGCAGCCGCACCCGGGGGTCGATGGCCGCGTAGAGCAGGTCGACCAGGACGTTCGCCAGCACGACGAAGACCGCCGCGATCAGCACGGTGGCCATGATGGTGGGCAGGTCGCCGGAGCGCACCGCGTCGACCGCCGTCCGGCCCAGCCCCTGGATGCCGAACGTGGTCTCGGTGATCACCGTCCCGCCGAGCGCTCCGCCGACGTCGAGGCCGGCGATGGTGACGACCGGGGTGATCGCCGCGCGCAGCGCGTGCCGCCCGTAGACCTTGGGTTTGGCCAGGCCCTTGGCCCGCGCGGTTCGGACGAAGTCCTCCGACAGGGTCTCCAGCATCTGGGCCCGGGAGAGCCGGGCGTAGATGGCGGAGAAGAGGAAGGCCAACGAGACCCAGGCGAGCACCAGCCCGCTGGCCCACTTCAGTGGATTCTCGAAGAGCGGGGTGTAGCTGGGCACCGGCAGCAACCGCAGGTTGTAGACGAAGACCAGCAGCAGCACCGCGCCGACGAAGTAGAGCTGCAACGAGGCGCCGGTGAGCGAGAAGCCGATGGCCAGCCGGTCCAGCCAGGTGCCCCGGCGCAGCGCGGAGATCATGCCCAGCCCGACGCCGAGCAGCAGCCAGAGGACGGCCGCCGGGATCACGATGCTCAGCGTCACCGGCAGCACCCGGCCGATCGTGTCCGAGACCGCCTCGTTGGTGACGTACGACCAGCCCAGGCAGGGCGCGTCGCAGCGGCCGCCCTGGGCGCTGCCCAGGTCCCGCCCGGTGACGATGCCCTTCATGTAGCCGGCGTACTGGCTGATCAGCGGGTCGCGCAGCCCCAGTTCCTCGCGGACCCGCTCCAGCCGCTCCGGGTTGCAGTTCTTCGGGCACATGCCGGTGACCGGGTCGCGCGGCAGAGCGAAGAACATCAGGAAGGTCAGCACGCTCACCGCGAAGAGGGTCAGCGTGGCGGAGAAGATCCGCTTGATCAGAAATCGCGCCATGGGGACACCCCTACCGGGACGACTTCGGGTCGAGCGCGTCGCGCAGCGCGTCGCCGAAGAGGTTGAAGGCGAACACGAGGGCGAAGATCGTGATGCCGGGGAAGAACACGTACGCCGGGTCGGTCTGCAGGTAGTCCAGGCTGTCGTAGATCATCCGACCGAAGCTCGGCGTCTCGTCGCTCAACCCGACGCCGATGAACGACAACGCGGCCTCGCTGGTGATGAACTGCGGCACGGCCAGGGAGAACGAGACCAGGATCGGCGCCCAGATGTTCGGCAGCAGCTGTCGGAAGAGCATGTGCCCGAGCCCGGCCCCGCTGGCCCGGGCGGCCTCGACGAACTCCCGCTCACGCAGCGCGATCACCTGGCCGCGGACCAGCCGGGCGGTGCTCGTCCAACCGAAGATCGCGAAGACGCCGATCAGCACCCCCACCCCGAACGCCGAGGAGACCTGCTCCCGCTCGCCGTAGAAACGCAGCACCAGGGTCGGCGTCAGGGCCAGCGCGATGACCAGGAACGGCATCGCCAGGGTCAGGTCGGTGATCCAGTTGATCACGGCGTCCAGCCAGCCACCGAGGTAGCCGGCGAGGGTGCCGAGCACGATGCCGATCGTCGCGGTGATCAACGCGGCGGCGAACGCGATGAAGAGCGAGGTACGCAGGCCGTAGATCAGTCGGATGAAGATGTCCCGCCCGAGTCCCGGCTCCAGACCGAACCAGTGCTCGCCGGTGACCCCGCCGGCGTAGCCCAGCGGCATGCCGAAGCCGTCCAGCAGATGCTGGAACTGCTGCCGCGGCCCGATGCCGTAGGCCATCTCGACCAGCGGCGCGGCGAGCGCCAGCAGCAGGAAGAAGATCAGCATTGCGCCGCTGACCATGGCGGTACGGTCCCGGCGCAGCCGGATCCAGGCGAGCTGGCCGGGGGAACGGCCGACGACGCCCGCGCGCTCGGGCGCCGCCGGGTCACCGCTCGACTCGATCTCGGCCAGCGCCACACCCTCCACCGGGGACAGGCTCACCTCGCCACCTCCTCGACACTCGCGCCCACCGACCCGTCGCCTCGCGGGCCGCCCGTGGCGTCCGGCCCGACCGGGCCCGACTCCGGGAAGTGACAGGCGGTGGCCTGGTTGCCACCGGAGCGAGGCACCAGCGCCGGCTCCTCGGTGGCGCAGATGTCCTGTGCCTTCCAGCACCGGGTGCGGAATCGGCAGCCCGACGGCGGATCGAGCGGCGTGGGCACGTCGCCGGCGAGCCGGATCCGGCCGGCCGGGCCGAGCTTCGTCACGTCCGGGATCGCCGAGAGCAATGCCCGGGTGTACGGATGTTGCGGGCGCTCGTAGATGTCGGTGCGGTCGCCGATCTCCACGATCCGGCCGAGGTACATCACCGCGACCCGCTGGGAGAAGTGCCGCACCACGGCCAGGTCGTGGGCGATGAAGACGAACGCCAACCCGAGGTCGCGTTGCAGCTCGCGGAGCAGGTTGATGACCTGGGCCTGGATCGAGACGTCCAGCGCGGAGACCGGCTCGTCGGCAACGATCAGCTTCGGCCGCAGCGCCAGCGCCCGGGCGATGCCTATCCGCTGCCGCTGCCCGCCGGAGAATTCGTGCGGATACCGGTTGTAGTGCTCCGGGTTGAGCCCGACGATCTCCAGCAGCTCGCGAACCCGGGCCTTCGTCCCGCCCGCCGGCTCGATGCCGTTGACCTGCAAGGGCATCGCGATGATCCGGCCGACCGTGTGCCGCGGGTTCAACGAGGCGTACGGGTCCTGGAAGATGATCTGAAGGTTCTGGCGCAGCGGACGCAGCTCGCGGCGGCCGGCGTGGGTGATGTCGCGCCCGTCGAACTCGATCGTCCCCGAGGTCGGCTCCAAAAGCCGGACCAGCATCCGCCCGGTGGTGGTCTTGCCACAGCCGGACTCGCCGACCAGGCCGAGCGTCTCGCCCGGTCGCACGTCGAAGTCCAGCCCGTCCACCGCGCGCACCAGGCTCCGGTTACGGAAGCCGCTGCGCACCGGGAAGTGCTTGCTCAGCCCGCGCACCCGCAGCAGCGGCTCCACCTCGGCCGCCGGCTGGTCGTCCGTCCCGTTCATCGGGCCACCCCCACGTCTGCGATGTCCGCGCGGTAGAGCCGGGTCCGCTCGTCGACACTGAGGTGGCAGGCGGCCAGATGGCCCTCCTCGCCGGTCGGACGCAGCTCGGGCACCTCGGTGCGGGACCGGTCGCCGTTGCGGTCGGCGTAGCGGCAGCGCGGGTGGAAGGCGCACCCGGAGGGGAGGTTGATCAGGCTCGGCGGGTTGCCCCGGATCGGCACCAGGTCCGCGTCCGCGTCGCCGTGCAGGGAGGGCACGCTGGAGAGCAACCCCCAGGTGTACGGATGCTGCGGCCGGCGCAGCACCTGCTCGACGCCGCCCTGCTCGACGGCCCGACCGCCGTACATCACCAGCACGTCGTCGGCGACCTGGCTGACCACGCCCAGGTCGTGCGTGATCAGGATGATCGCGGAGTGGAACTCGGCCTGCAGGTCGGCCAGCAGGTCCAGGATCTGCGCCTGCACGGTGACGTCCAGCGCGGTGGTCGGCTCGTCGGCGATGAGCAGGTCCGGGTCGTTGACCAGGGCCATCGCGATCATCGCGCGCTGACGCATGCCGCCGGAGAACTCGTGCGGGTACTGGTCGAAGCGGCGGGCCGGCTGCGGGATGCCGACCCGGCCGAGCATGTCCACCGCCCGCTGCTTGGCCTCCCGCTTGCCGGCCCGCGGGTGGTGCACCCGGTACGCCTCGGCGATCTGCCGCCCCACCGTGTAGTACGGGTGCAGCGCCGACAGCGGGTCCTGGAAGATCATCGCCATGTCCCGGCCGCGCAGCCGGCGTACCTCTTCCTCCGGCAGGCCGACCAGTTGCCGACCGCCGACGGAGATCTCGCCGCTGATGGCGGTCCGCTTGGCGTTGTGCAGGCCCAGGATGGCCAGCGACGTGACGCTCTTGCCCGAGCCGGACTCACCGACGATGCCGAGCGTCCGGCCGCGCTCCACCGCGAAGGACACCCCGTCCACCGCGCGAACCACGCCGTCCTCGGTGTCGAAGCGGACCCGCAGGTCGCTCACCCGCAGGTAGGGCCCGTCGGTGCCGCGCTGCTGCTCCGGCACGCTGGGGCGGCGCTCCGGTTGCCCGGACGACGCCGACTCCGGCCTGTCCACGACCGCCTCCCTCAGTGACGAAGAGAACTTACAGGAAAGCCCTGAGGGTGAAAATAAGCTACAAAGCCGGGAACTGTCAGCGGGCGTCAGCGTAACGAGTCGGCAACGGGCGTGAACAGCCCTCACCAGCACATCCACGTACGCAACTTGGTGTCCGACTCCCCGACCGCACGACAGGTGCGACCATGGATGCGGCGATCACGCGATGATTCCCGCCGGCTTGAGGTGGAGGTGACCATGACCGCGGCGGTGTTCGGCCATGACGGTCCGTGGACGGAAGAGGAGTACCTCGCCCTCGGCGAGACGCAGCAACGCGTCGAACTCTTCGACGGGAGCCTCCACGCGACCCCAGCCCCCACCCCACGTCACCAGAACATCTCCGGCGAACTACGTGCGGCGCTACGAACGCCGGTTCGCGAAGCCGGGCTGCACGTGCTGGAAGCGGTGAACGTCCGGCTCAGACCCGGCCGGATCCCGATTCCCGACCTCGTGATCACCGGACCGATCGACTTCGACGAACTCAACGTCGAGGCGGCCGACGTTCGGCTGGTGTGCGAGATCATTTCGCCGAGCAACGCGGCCACCGACAAGGTGCTCAAGATGCACTACTACGCGGCGGCGGGCATCGCGTGGTACCTGCTGGTCGAGCAGGAGAGCGGGACGCTGCACCTCTATCGCCGGCGGGGCAGCCACTACACCGAGCAGTCGGTGACCAGGCCGGGTGACGTGCTCGTGCTCACCGAGCCGGTGAAGGCCGCCATCCGCCCGGAGGAACTACTGCCCTGACGGATGTCGGGCGGCTCGCCTAGGGTCGGTCGCATGACCGAGTTCGACGCGGCGACCGCCGCGGTGCAGGCGGCCCTGGACGCCGGAGCCCGCTATGCCGACGCCCGGGTGATGCACCGGCGCTACGAGTCGATGTCGGCGCGCAACGGCGAGATCGAGGAGCTGACCCAGGACGAGAGCGTCGGCCTGGGCGTACGCGCGCTGGTCGGGTCGAGCTGGGGCTTCCACGCCGTACCCGAACTCTCCGACGCGGCGGCCCGCGACGCCGGACGGCGCGCGGCGCGGATCGCCGCCGCGAGCGCGCGGGTGCCCGGCCCGCCGATCGACCTGGTGCCGGCCGACCCGGCCACCGCGACCTGGGCCTCCGAGTGCGCGATCGACCCGCTCGACGTGCCCCTCTCGACCAAGGGTGACCTGCTGGTCGACGCGACCGCGGCGATGGCCGCGCACGGCGCCGACATCGCCGAGGGGCTCTACCAGATCTGGGACACCGCGAAGTGGTTCGTCTCCAGCGAGGGACACCGCGTCGACCAGCGGATCCGGGAGTGCGGCGGCGGCATCTCGGCGACCTCGATCGGCGACGGCGAGACCCAGCGTCGCTCCTACCCCAGCTACCGCGGCCAGTACGGCACCACCGGTTGGGAGCTGGTCGACTCGCTCGACCTGCCCGCGCACGCGGCGCGGATCGCCGAGGAGTCGCGCGCCCTGCTCACCGCCCCGCTCTGCCCGGCCGGCGAGACCGACCTGATCCTCGGCGGCGAGCAGCTCGCCCTGCAGATCCACGAGTCGGTCGGGCACGCCATCGAGCTGGACCGGATCCTCGGCTGGGAGGCCGCCTTCGCCGGCACGTCCTGGTTGGATCTGGCCCAACTCGGCACGCTGCGCTACGGCTCCGAGCTGATGAACGTCACCATCGACCCGACCATCCCCGGCGCGCTCGGCAGCTTCGGCTTCGACGACGAGGGCTCTCCCGCGGTGAAACGCGACGCGGTCCGCGACGGACGCTGGGTGGGCGTGCTCGCCGGCCGCGACTCGGCCGCCGTCGCCGGTCTGGACTACGGCGGCAGCGTACGGGCCGACGGCTGGGCCCGGCTGCCGATGGTGCGGATGACCAACGTCGGACTGGAGCCCGGCCCGCACACCCTGGAGGAGATCATCGCGGCCACCGACGACGGGGTGCTGATGGACATCAACCGCTCCTGGTCGATCGACGACAAGCGGCTCAACTTCCAGTTCGGCTGCGAGGTCGGCTGGGAGGTACGCAACGGCCGGCGCGGGCGGATGCTGCGCAACCCCACCTACACCGGCATCGGCCCGCTCTTCTGGCGGTCGATGGACATGCTCTCCGGCGAGACCGTCGCCTGGGGCACGCCCAACTGCGGCAAGGGCCAGCCCGGCCAGACCGGGCACACCGGCCACCCCGCCGCGCCGGCCCGCTTCCGCAACGTCCGGGTGGGGGTGCGGGCATGAGCGGCGGCGCGTCCGAGCTGGACCTCGCCGGGCAGGTCGTTGAGCTGGTCCGCCGCCTGGGCCGCCCGACTGCCCAGGCCGAGGCGGTGGCGACCCGGGCCGACCTGGCACTGACCCGCTTCGCCAACTCCTTCATCCACCAGAACGTCGCCGACTCGACCGTCGGCGTCCGGCTGCGGGTGCACCTCGACGGCCGGACCGCCGCCGGCAGCGGCAGCGTGGTGAGTCCGCAGGGGCTGCAAGCGCTGGTCGAACGGACGCTGGCCGCGGCCCGACTCTGCCCGCCCGACCCGGCCTGGCCGGGGCTCACCCCACCGTCGCCGGTGTCGGCCGGTGTCGCCGCCGACGAGGCGACCGTCCACGCCGAGCCGGACGAGCGGGCGGCCCGGGTCCGCGCCTTCGTGGACGCGGTGGGCGGCCTCGAAGCCGCCGGCTACTGCCGCACGTCGTACCGCTCCGGGGCCTTCGCCAACTCCGCCGGCCACTCGGCCCAGGGGCGCACCGCGGAGGCCGCGATGGACGGGATCGCGCGCACCGGCGGCTCGGACGGGGTGGCGCGCCGCTGCGCCGACCGGCTCGCCGACCTCGACGGGACCGCGCTCGGCGCCCGGGCCGCTGCCAAGGCGCGCGCCGCGGTCGATCCGGTCGAGCTGCCGCCGGGTCGCTACGAGGTGGTGCTCGAACCGGCCGCCGTCGCCGACCTGTTGCAGAACCTCGCCTGGTTCGGCTTCAACGGCAAGCGCCACGCCGAGCGGCAGTCCTTCGCCGAGCCGGGCGCGACCCAGTTCGACCCGTCGGTGACCCTGGTGGACGATCCGCTGCACGGCTCCAACCTGCCCTACGACCTGGAGGGCACGGCGCGGCGGGAGTTGCGCCTGGTCGACGCCGGGGTCACCCGGGCGGTGGCGCACGACCGGCGCAGCGGTGTCGAGGCCGGCGTCGCCTCCACCGGTCACGGCATGCTCGGCGCCACCACCTTCGGCCCGATCCCCCGCAACCTCCGGCTGCTCGCCCCGTCCGTGGCCGACGCAGGGCCATCGGCCGGTCCGCTCGGCCGAGCGGCGGAGTCCGAGGTCGCCGGCGCGGTGGCCGACGACGACACGGCCGCGCTGGTCGCCGGGGTCCGGCGCGGGCTGCTGGTCAGCGACTTCTGGTACACCCGGGTACTCGACCCGAAGAGCCTGGTGATCACCGGCCTGACCCGCAACGGGGTCTGGTTGATCGAGGACGGTGTGGTGACCCGGGCGGTCCGGGATCTGCGCTTCACCGAGTCCTACCCGCGAGCGCTCGGGCCGGGCGCGGTGCTCGGGCTCGGCCGGCACGCGATCCGCCAGCCCGACCGGATCGACGGCAACTGGTGGGAGGCACCCCCGGTGCGCCTCGCCGCGTGGAACTTCACCGGCGGCGCGTCCGGCTGACCGGGCTGCTGTCCGTGCCGTCCGCACCGACCGTCGACGATCTTTCTGGGCGCCCGGGCATCGATTGTGACGAGGGGCTTTCCAAGCGCCCGGACACACGGGACACTGCCTTGCGCGGACGGCCCGCGAAGATCGGCGTAACGTGTGTCACTTAGCTGCGCCGATACGTCCGGTGCGGTCGTTGGTGTGCGCATGACGTGGCAAGCGGGTGCGGGTTCGCCGGTCCGCGTGCCGACCGGAGGAAGATCCGCCCGCGCGTGCGGGCCCCGTCGAGGAGACGACTCGAATGACATCAACGGCAACGAAGCCGCGGGGAGCGCGGGCGCGCGCCGCCATCGCGGCGAAGACGTTGCGTACCGACCGCTGGTGGTTCGCTCCCCTGATCACCGTGGTCGGGCTCAGCGCCTGGGTCGCGTACGCGACCGTCCGGGTCTTCATGCACAAGTGGTACTGGGTCGAGGACTTCCACTACCTGACCCCGTTCTACTCCCCCTGCGTGACCGACCGCTGCGTGGAGGGAGCCGCGCACTTCGGACGGTTCCTGCCCGGCTGGTGGATCATCCCGGACGCGGCGTTGACCCTGCCGTTCCTGCTGCTGTTCCGGCTCACCTGCTACTACTACCGCAAGGCGTACTACCGGTCGTTCTGGCTCTCGCCGCCGGCCTGCGCGGTGCCGGACGGGCACGCGTCCTACAGCGGTGAGACCCGGGTCCCGCTGCTCGGCCAGAACCTGCACCGCTACTTCTTCTACGCCGCCGCGATCATCTCGCTGATCAACACCTGGGACGCGATCCTGGCCTTCCACTCGCCGAAGGGCTTCGGCTTCGGGCTGGGCAACCTCGTCCTGATCGCCAACGTGGTGATGCTCTGGGCGTACACCATCTCCTGCCACTCCTGTCGGCACATCATCGGCGGCCGGCTCAAGCACTTCTCCAAGCACCCCGTGCGCTACCGGGCCTGGACGAGCGTGTCCTGGCTGAACGTCCGGCACATGCAGCTCGCCTGGATCACGCTCGGCACCCTGGCGCTGACCGACTTCTACGTCATGGCGGTCGCGGCCGGCTGGTTCAACGACCTGCGGTTCATCAACTAGAGGGCCTGGACATGACCACTACCACTCGAATCGAACGACACCACTACGACGTCGTCGTGATCGGCGCCGGCGGCGCCGGCCTGCGCGCGGCGATCGAGGCCCGGCTCGCCGGCAAGAAGACCGCGATCATCTCGAAGTCGCTCTTCGGCAAGGCGCACACGGTGATGGCCGAGGGCGGCGCCGCCGCCGCGATGGGGAACGTGAACAGCCGGGACAACTGGCAGGTCCACTTCCGGGACACGATGCGCGGCGGCAAGTTCCTGAACAACTTCCGGATGGCCGAGCTGCACGCGAAGGAGTCACCGCAGCGGATCTGGGAGCTGGAGACGTACGGGGCGCTCTTCGACCGGACCAAGGACGGGAAGATCTCCCAGCGGAACTTCGGCGGTCACGAGTATCCGCGGCTGGCGCACGTCGGCGACCGGACCGGCCTGGAGCTGATCCGCACCCTCCAGCAGAAGATCGTCTCGCTTCAGCAGGAGGACAAGCGCGAGCTCGGCTCGTACGACGCCCGGATCCGGGTCTTCTCCGAGACCACCATCACCGAGCTGCTGCTCGACGGTGACCGCGTCGCCGGCGCGTTCGGTTACTACCGGGAGTCCGGCGAGTTCATCCTCTTCGAGGCGCCCTCGGTGGTGCTGGCCACCGGCGGCGTCGGGCGCTCCTACAAGGTCACTTCGAACTCCTGGGAGTACACCGGCGACGGTCACGCGCTCGCGCTGCGCGCCGGGGCGACGCTGATCAACATGGAGTTCCTCCAGTTCCACCCCACCGGCATGGTCTGGCCGCCCTCGGTCAAGGGCATCCTGGTCACCGAGTCGGTGCGCGGCGACGGCGGGGTGCTGAAGAACTCCGACGGCAAGCGGTTCATGTTCGATTACGTCCCCGACGTCTTCCGCAAGCAGTACGCGGAGACCGAGGAGGAGGCGGACCGCTGGTACACCGACCCGGACAACAACCGGCGCCCGCCGGAGCTGCTGCCCCGCGACGAGGTGGCCCGGGCGATCAACAGCGAGGTCAAGGCGGGTCGTGGCACGCCGGCCGGCGGCGTCTTCCTGGACATCGCCAGCCGCAAGTCGGCCGAGGAGATCCGCCGCCGGCTGCCCTCGATGTACCACCAGTTCAAGGAGCTGGCCGACGTCGACATCACCGCCGAGCCGATGGAGGTCGGCCCCACCTGCCACTACGTGATGGGTGGCGTCGAGGTGGACCCGGACAGCGGGGCGGCCTTCGGCCACGTGCAGGGGCTGTTCGCCGCCGGCGAGGTCTCCGGCGGCATGCACGGCTCCAACCGGCTGGGTGGAAACTCCCTGTCCGACCTGCTGGTCTTCGGCAAGCGCGCCGGCGGGCACGCGGCCTCGTACGCCGACGGCCTCGCCGCCCGACCCAAGGTGCCCGTGCAGGCGGTCGAGGCCGCGGTGGAGACCGCGCTGGCGCCGTTGCAGCGGGACACCGGGGAGAGCCCCTACACCCTCCAGCAGGACCTCCAGGCGGTGATGGGAGACCTGGTCGGAATCATCCGGCGCGAGGGTGAGCTGGCGGACGCCCTGGTCCGGCTGGCCGAACTTCGTGAGCGGGTGGCCAAGGTCAGCGCGGCCGGCGGGCGGCGCTACAACCCGGGCTGGCACCTCGCGCTGGATCTGCGCAACATGCTGGTGGTCTCCGAGTGCACCGCCAAGGCGGCGCTGGAGCGGCGGGAGTCGCGCGGCGGGCACACCCGGGAGGACTTCCCGGCGATGGACCCGCAGTGGCGCCAGGTGAACCTGGTCTGCTCGCTCGAGGGCGACACCGTCCGGCTGACCCGCAAGCCGCTGCCGACGATGCGCGGGGAGCTGATCAGCCTGTTCGACCGGGCCGAGCTGGCCAAGTACCTGACCGACGAGGAGCTCGCGGAGTTCGACGCCCTCGCTGAGGAGGCGGGCAACTGATGGGGACCAAGCGCCAATTCCGGATCTGGCGGGGCGACGAGAGCGGCGGCGACCTGCAGGACTACATGGTCGAGGTGAACGAGGGTGAGGTCGTCCTCGACGTCATCCACCGGCTCCAGGCCACCGACGCGCCCGACCTGGCGTGCCGGTGGAACTGCAAGGCGGGCAAGTGCGGCTCCTGCTCGATGGAGATCAACGGCAAGCCGCGGCTGAGCTGCATGACCCGGATGTCCACCTTCGAGGAGGACGAGACAGTCAGCGTCACCCCGTTGCGCACCTTCCCGGTCATCCGGGACCTGGTCACCGACGTCTCGTTCAACTACGAGAAGGCGCGGGAGACCCCGGCCTTCGCGCCGCCGCCGGACGTCGCCCCGGGCGACTACCGGATGCAGCAGGTCGACGTCGAGCGCTCGCAGGAGTTCCGCAAGTGCATCGAGTGCTTCCTCTGCCAGAACGTGTGCCACGTGATCCGGGACCACGAGGAGAACAAGCCAGCCTTCTCCGGACCGCGGTTCTTCATCCGGGCCTCCGAGCTGGACATGCACCCGCTGGACACCCGGACGGACCGCAAGGAGTACGCGCAGTCGGAAATGGGCCTCGGGTACTGCAACATCACCAAGTGCTGCACCGAGGTCTGCCCCGAGCACATCAAGATCACTGACAACGGGATCATCCCCATGAAGGAGCGGGTCGTCGACCGCAGGTACGATCCCCTTGTGTGGCTTGGTAGCAAGATCTTCCGACGGGGCGAGACGCCTCAGACCAGCGCGACCAGCGTGGGCACGGGCGTCTCGGCGACGTCCGCCAGCGCCTCGCCGACGTCCGCCGGCACCCACCTGCCCGGGGTGCACTCGCACGCGGGGGGCTCGCACGACCCGCAGGCCGAGGTGCAGGCGCAGAGCGGCGTGAACTGGCACCGCGAGGTGCCCCACCCGACTGCGCCGGCGGTGGACGACCGGGGCAAGCTGCCCCTCACGGAGCTCACCTTCGACCGGGCGGCCGCGCCGTCGCCGTTCGGCGACGACATCAGCTTCCCGCTGCCCCCGGAGCACCTGAACTTCGCCCACCCCGAGCAGGACAAGCACTAGACACCTCGACGATGACGGGGGCCGCGGCGCAAGCCGCCGGCCCCCGTCCCGTTTTCACCCGGTTGTCCGCGTCCGTCGCCTCGTGTCCGCTTCAATCGGTCCGGAGGCCCGCTTCGGCTTCGGTCGGCGGGGCCCGATCAGCGGGCGGCGAGCAGTGGCCGAAGCGCGGCGACGATCGGGGCGTCGGCCGGCAGCCAGGTCACCGAGTCCAGCTCGGCGGCCGAGAGCCAGCGCAGCGCCGAATGCTCCAGCGCCTGGGGCTGGTCGTCGTGGAGCAGCCGGGCGGCGTACACCTTGAGCACCGAGCGGCCGTGGGCCATCTTGACGTTGCGGCCCACCCGGTTGCCGATCTCCACGCGTACGGCCAGTTCCTCGGCGCACTCGCGGACCAGCGCGTCGGTCTCGGACTCCCCCGGCTCGACCTTGCCACCGGGGAACTCCCACATCCCAGCCACCTCGGGCGGCGCGGAGCGCGCGCACGCGAGCACGCGCCCGTCCTCGATGATCGCCGCGCCGACGATCACTTTGAGATCCCGTCGCGCGGCCTGTCCGCCGCCGTTAGCCCGTTCGGTCTGCACGGCCGTCCAGCGTGCCAGATCAATCGGCGGTTTGGGTACCGTAACCGGCCGCTTAAGCCAGGAGAACCCGGAAGTGTGGGCGTGGACACGCGCACCGGAGGGCGACAAGACTAGAGGCCACCGACAAGACACGGGATGGCGACGATTTGGCCACGAGCCGGCAACGGCGCCTGGGAGGTGCGGTGATGCGTGCGCTGTTCACTGGCCGAGCGAAGAAGGACTACCTCTCCGACGCGCTCACGCTGCTCTCCGGGTGGACCCGGGAGGGCGAGCAGATCCGACGGACCCTCGTGATCGACGACAGCCAACACGCCGCCCTGACCGAGCGGGTCAAGGTGGTGGCGGATGCCCTGCACCTGCGCCCGGACATCAGCCGCCGGGCTGACCATACCCAGATCCGGGTGGGGCACGGCAGCACCCCGCTCAGCGAGGGCGAGGTCCTGCTGGCCGCCCGCATCGAGGATGCCTACCGGGCGGTCACCGAGTCCTGAGGTGCCGGCCGGCTCAGCCGTCGGCGTCCTGCGGGTACCAGCGCAGCTCGACCGAGTTGCCGTCCGGGTCGCGGACGTAGATCGACGTGGCGGAGCCCCGGGCGCCGAACCGGCCGACCGGCCCCTCCAGCACGGTGAAGATCCCGGAGTCGATCACCTCGGCCCAGTCGAGCGGCGACACCACCAGGCAGAAGTGGTCGACGTTCGACTGACCTCGCTCCCGGTGGACCAGATCGATGATGGTGTCCGGGCTGATTCGCACCGAGGGGAACGGCACCCTGCCGTCCCGCCACTCGTCGACGCGGACCGGTGCCAGGCCGAGCAGGCCGCAGTAGAAGTCCAAGGCGCGCTCGACGTCGGCGACGTTGAGCACCAGATGGTCGAAGCCGGTCACCCGTACGCTGGTCGCCCCGTGGATGGTCGTGCTGCTCATGGTTCACCTCTCGGTTCGGGTCTGGCGGACGACTCAACGATCCGGCCTCGGGCGACGGAGACCAAGACGCGATCCGGCTACGATCGTTGCCCCTGGCTCAACGATGGGATGCACCCGATGCTGGAGCGGTACGAGGTCGAGGCTTTCCTGACCCTCGCCGAGGAGCTGCACTTCGGCCGGACCGCCACCCGGCTTCGGGTGACCACCGGGCGGGTCAGCCATGTGATCAAGCGGTTGGAGCGGCGGATCGGGGCACCGCTCTTCGCGCGGACCAGCCGGGTCGTCCAGCTCACCTCGATCGGCCGGCAACTCGCCGAGGATCTCCGGCCGCTGGTTGCCGGGATCGACGAGGCGCTCGCCCGGGCGGTGGACGCCGGCCGCGGGGTGACCGGCACGCTGCGGGTCGCGTTCCTCGGCGAATGGACGGCGCCGGTGCTGCTCAAGGCCGTCGCCCTGTTCAGCGAGCGCCATCCGGAGTGCGTCGTCGAGGTACGCGAGGTCCAGCTCTTCAACTCCCGGCCGAGCCTGCTGGACGGTTCGGTCGACGTGCTCATCGCCGCGTACCCCTTCGACGGCATGGCGACCGGGCCGGCGCTGATCAGCGAGGGCCGGGCCCTTGCCGTGCCGGCCGGGCACCCGCTGGCCGGCGCGGAGTCCGTCTCGCTGGAGGTGCTGGCCGAGCACCCGGTGGTGCAGTACCCGGCGGTGACCTCGGCGGAGTTCAAGCGGGACCGCACACCCGAGCACACCCCGGCCGGCCGGCCGGTGCCGAAGGGGCCGGCCGGCAACACCTTCTCCGAGATGTTGTCGCTGGTGGCACTGGGCCGGGGCGTGCTCCCGGTCGGCGAGCACACCCGGCGCTACTACCCGCGCCCCGACGTGGCGTACGTGCCGATCCACGACGCCCCGCCCATCCGGCGCGGCCCGGTGTGGCTGGAGACAAACACCACCGCGCGGGTCCGCGCGTTCGTCCGGGCCGCGGCCGACTCGGTCGTACGCTGACTCGCGCCGGCCCGCAGTGGCGTGCCCTGCCTACCGTGAGGCGCATGGCCAACGCGACCTATGACCGCAAGGAACAGTTCCAGCAGATCCAGAGCGGGCTGCTCGACTCGGAGCAGATCATCGCCGTCTACGACGCGGTCGGCGCCGGCACCGGCTTCATCGGCCTCACCGATCGCCGCGTGATCATCCAGGACCGCTCGTTCGTCGGCAAGCGGTACGCCATCACCAGCATTCCGTACTCGAAGATCACCAGCGTGAGCGTGGTCAGCAACAAGTCGTGGGGTGGTTCGTTCTTCTCCACCGGGTCGATCGCCATCCACGTCGGCACGCACACCTACGAGGTCGAATTCCGTGGTGCGCAGAAGAGCCACCACGTCCACAATGTGATCCTGCATCACATTTCCTGACCGCGGACGGGACCGGGCGCGGCGAACGAGAGGCGGCGACGTGGCGTTCGCTCACCGGCGGCGGGTCGCCGCCCGCCGCCGATGAGGCACGGCGAGTTCGAGGATCCGCGGCTGGTCACGGTCTACGACGCCGAGTGCCCGTGGGGCCGGGACGACGACTTCTTCCTCGCCGCGGTCGACGAGACACCCGCCGCCGGGTGCTCGACCTCGGCTGCGGGACGGGCCGGTTGACCGTCGCCATGGCGGCGGCCGGCCACTCCGTCACCGGCGTCGACCCGGCCCGCGCCTCGCTCGCCGCAGCCCGCGCCAAACCCGGTGCCGACCGGGTGACCTGGATCGAGGGCACCTCGCGCGCGCTGCCGAGCGGGGCCTTCGGCGTGGCCGTCCTGACCAGCCACGTGGCGCAGGTCTTCGTCGACCATGCCGAGTGGACGGCCACCCTCGCCGACCTGCGCCGCGCGTTGCTACCCGGCGGCCGGCTGATCTTCGACGCGCGCGACCCGGCCGAGCGGCGCTGGGAGCGCTGGAACCCGGTCGACTCCGCACGCCTGATCACCCTGCCGGACGGGCGCCAGGTCCGGGCCTGGACCGAGGTGACGGGCGTGGTGGAGAGCGCGGTCAGCTTCGTCCACCACTACGTCTTTCCGGACGGCGACGAACTGCTCAGCTCGGCCACCCTGCGCTTTCGCACCGAGCGGGAGCTGCGCGACTCGCTGCGGGCGGCCGGTTTCACCGTGGATCACGTCTACGGCGGCTGGGGCCGCGAGCCGGTCGGCGCGGGCGACGGCGAACTCGTGGTCCTGGCCCGCCTCTCCGCCTGAGGGCCAGGCCCTCCCGCGGCACTTCACGGACCGCTCGTCGGCCCCGACTGGAAGCCGCCCGCGCCGGACGCGGTTGGCAGCCGGGTGACCGTGACCTTCACCCCGACCGACACCGGCACGCAGGTCGACCTGGTGCACGACCAACTCGATGCGCACGGACCCGGCTGGGAAGGGTACGCGACGCCGTCGGGAGTGAGGGTGGCTGGCCGGGCGGCCTGCGCGAGTTCGCAGCGGTGCTCTGACCGACCAAACCGCGTCGGGCCGGCCCGGGCTACCTACCGGGCACGGCCCCTCGCCACGCCGGCGCGCTGTTCAGCCGGGTTTCCAGGACGGGTTAATCACCTGGTACATGACGTGGTCCTGCCACCGGCCCGCGATGTGGAGATACTCCGGCGCCATGCCGAACCGCACGAACCCGTTGCGTTCCAGCACCCGCTGCGATCTGACGTTGTGCAGCAGGGTCTCCGCCTGCACCCGGTGCAGCCCCAACTCCTCGAAGGCCACCCGCACGGTCTCGCGCACCGCCTTCGTCGCGACCCCTCGGCCATTGTGGCTGGCGCTCACCCAGTAGCCCATGACGCATGACTGGAAGGGGCCGCGCACGATGCCGCTGAGCGTGATGCGGCCGATCACGCGACCGGCGTCGTCGAGGATGACGTGGGGCAGCTTCGATCCCTGTTCGTGCTGCCGGAGGTCGGCTTCGATGACGGCGTGCTGGCCGTCCGCCGTGAAGTAGTCCTCACTCCGGATCGGATCCCACGGCGCGAGGAACTCACGGTTGACGCGGAGCACCTCGGCCACCGCCGGCGCATCATCCGAGGCGATCAGTCGAGTGATCTTCACCCGACCATCGTCCCAGGGGGCATGTCCCTTTCCTCGCCCGGCTGGACCGGAAGCAGGGGCCGGAGTCAGACGTTGAAGCGGAACTCCACCACGTCGCCGTCCTGCATGACGTACTCCTTGCCCTCGATCCGGACCTTGCCGGCGGCCTTGGCGGCGGCCATGCTGCCGGTCTCGACCAGGTCGGCGTAGGAGACCACCTCGGCCTTGATGAAGCCGCGCTGGAAGTCGGAGTGAATGACCCCCGCGGCCTCCGGCGCGGTGGCGCCGATCGGGACCGTCCAGGCCCGCGCCTCCTTGGGCCCGGCCGTGAGGTACGTCTGGAGCCCGAGCGTACGGAAGCCGACCCGGACGAGCTGGTTCAGGCCGGGCTCGTTCTGCCCGATCGACTCCAGCAGCTCCCGGGCCTCCTCCTCGGGCAGGTCCACCAGCTCCGACTCGATCTTCGCGTCCATGAAGATGGCCTCGGCCGGGGCGACCAGGGCCCGCAGCTCGTCGAGGAACTCGGCGTTGCCCAGCTCGGCCTCGTCGACGTTGAAGACGTAGAGGAACGGCTTGGTGGTGAGCAGGTGCAGCTCGCGCAGGTGCTCCAGCTCGATGCCCGCCTTGGCGGCGCCGGCGTAGAGGGTGACGCCGGTGTCGAGCAGCTCGACGGCCTTCTTCGCGGCGGTCACGGCGGCGGCCCGGTCCTTGCGGAGCTTGGCCTCCTTCTCCAGCCGTGGGACCGCCTTCTCCAGGGTCTGGATGTCGGCCAGGATCAGCTCGGTGTTGATCGTCTCGATGTCGTCGGCCGGGGAGACCTTGCCGTCGACGTGCACCACGTTCGGGTCGGAGAACGCCCGGACCACCTGGCAGATCGCCGAGGCGTCCCGGATGTTCGCCAGGAAGGCGTTGCCCCGGCCCTGCCCCTTGGAGGCGCCGCGCACCAGGCCGGCGATGTCGACGAACGACACCGGCGCGGGCAGCACCTTCTGCGAGCTGAAGATCTCGGCGAGCTTGCCCAGCCGGTCGTCGGGCAGCCCGACGACGCCGACGTTGGGCTCGATGGTGGCGAACGGGTAGTTCGCCGCGAGCACGTCGTTCTTGGTCAGCGCGTTGAACAGGGTGCTCTTGCCCACGTTGGGCAGGCCGACGATGCCGATGGTGAGACTCACGACGAGCCAGCTTACGCCGGTGCCGTCCGGGGCCGGGCAGGCGGTGCGGTGTCGCGTACCGGAATCGGCCGGCCGCCCGCGCCCGCCAGGCCCGCCCCGACCCGGGCGGTGTTCAGCCGAGCAGGCGCGGGGCGATGATCGCCTCCCGGACGGTGCCGTCCGTGCCGCGGCTGATTTCGTACGCCGAGACGCCCTCCCGGTCGGCGACGGCCTCGACGAGCTTGTCGCCCCGGTAGACCAGGCCGACGCCGTCGTCGGTGCAGTGCGCGAGCGGCAGCGTGCCCTCGCCGACGAGGCGGTGCATCAGCGGTCGCCGCTGTTCCTCGCTGTCGTAGTGCACCCCGTTGCCGTAGGGCAGCCAACCCAGCCCGTCGGTGAACCCGCGCAGGTCGGGGCCGAAGCTGTCGGTGGCCCCGCCGACGTGCCAGCAGATCGAGCCGGCGGAGACGCCGCCCAGCACCACCCCGGCCTGCCAGCACTCGTGCAGGATCTCGTCGAGGCCGTGCACCCGCCAGACGGCGACCAGGTTCGCCACGCTGCCGCCGCCGACCCAGATCACGTCCTGGGCGAGCAGGTGGGCGCGGATGTCCTCGACGTTCGGCATCGGGAAGAGAGCCAGGTGGGACAGCCGGAACCGGGTGCCGGCGAAGGCGCCGTAGACGGCGGTCAGGTTGGTGGGCTGGTCACCGACGGCCTGCCCCAGGTAGCAGATGCGCGGCTCCGGGCCGGCCTGTGCCAACTCGGCCCCGAGGTCGAAGATCGGGCCGGGCCGCAGGACCTGCGGGCCGCGGCCCCGGGCGAAGAAACCCATGCTGGTGGCGAGGATGGTCGGTTCGCTGGCGGGCATGGTCGTCCTTCCGTCGGGAGCACCGCCCATCCTGCCGGAGCCGGCGTCGCGGCGTCGGCCGGGCCCGGGGTGGCCCGACGCCGCGACGGCGAGCGCCCCGACCGCCGATCAGCTGCGGCGGAGCTGGCGGGGCACGACCGACCCGGCGGGCCGAGCGCTCGCCGTGGGCTCGTCGGCGGGCAGCTCGGCGGGTGGCAGGGCGCCCGGGGGCAGCTCGCGGGCGGCGGCGACCGGAAGCGTGAAACGGGCCTCGGCCTTGTCGCCGGCGGCACGCGACTCGCGGAGCATCCAGCGCACCTCGTCGGCCGTCCAGCCGAGCCCGCGCCGGCCCGCGATCTCCCGGACCACCCGCAGACCGGGCCGGGTGTCGTCGTCGTAGAAGCGCATGCACCAGTGATGTGCCCACATGCCGAGCGCCCGCAGCCCGTCGTTGTCGAGGGAACGGACCAGGCGGCCGCACGCGGTGTCGGGGAAGGGCCGGGCCGGGTCGGCGGCGCGATCGCGCTCGATCGCCCCGACGGCGGCCGGCGCCACCGCGCGCATCCGGCGGTAGAAGGTCTGGAGCACGGCCCGGTCGAGCGGTGGGTGCCCGCTCCGCGTCGCTTCGCGACCCGCCACGCTCGCCATCGCCGCACCCCTTCTTGAGTTGGTGGCCGGACGCTACCCGCCGGCACCGACACTTTCGGCACCGCCGGGCGCTCTCCGCCACGGTGACCCGTTGCGGCCCCTTTGCTCTGCCTCACTCCCGGAAACAGCGAGCGCCACGATCTGTTGCCTCGGCTGAAGCAGAGCAAAGGACGCGCCGAGGGATGGCCGCTCCCCCGCCGCACCGTCCTGACCTGCGATGTCGGCCGGAGGCCGGGCGGGTCAAGCGTGCCGTCCGGTCAGCCCTCGGCGGGATCGGGCAGCGCGGGCCCGGGCCGGCGGCGGTGGCTCCAGTCGATCAGCGGCTGGAGCAGCACCATCAGCTCCCGGCCGTCCGGGGAGGGCGCGTAGCGGATCTGGACCGGCGAGGTGGGGATCACCGTCCGCTCGATCAGCCCGTCGCCCTCCAGCTCCTTGAGCCGCTGGGCGAGCAGCCGGTCGGAGATCCCGCTCACCGCGGCCCGGTACTCGCCGAACCGGCGCGCCCCGCGAACGCCGGCCAGCAGGATGGCGCCGGTCCACCGCCGGCCGACCAGCTCCAGCGAGTCCTGGAAGACCCGGCAGCCGGTGTCGTCGATGTCCTGGTAACGCCGCAGGTCGAAAGGCTGAGGAGTCATCACTTACCAAAGATTAGTAGCTAACCTGCGGTTTGCCCAGTCGCCGGACCCACCGCACGCTTGA
Organism: Micromonospora sp. NPDC093243; assembly: GCF_044753725.1. Taxonomy (NCBI): domain Bacteria; kingdom Bacillati; phylum Actinomycetota; class Actinomycetes; order Micromonosporales; family Micromonosporaceae; genus Micromonospora; species Micromonospora sp. NPDC093243. Next base: position 420,704 of record NZ_JBIVNT010000004.1, read on the forward strand.
CCCATGACCGATTACGGACACCCGATCAGCTTCGGCCTGAGCCTGGATCCGTCCGCCGACAAACTGGGCGAAACGCGATATCTGGCTCGAGCCGCCGCCGACGGCGGGTTGACCTACCTCGCCGTCCAGGACCATCCCTACCAACCCGGCTACCTCGACACCTGGACGATGATCAGCCATCTGGCGGCCGAGACGAGCCGGATCTCCTTCCTCACCGACGTCGCCGACCTGCAACTGCGCCCCCCGACCATGCTCGCCAAGGCCGGCGCGTCGCTCAGCGTCCTCACCGGCGGCCGGGTCGTCCTCGGCGTCGGCGGTGGCGCGAGCGCGGACGGCGTCGCCGCCATGGGTGGCGCCCGGCGCAGCGGCGCCGAGACCATCGCGTACACCGAGGAAGCGCTGCAGATCATGCGCACGGCGCTCGCCGGCGGCGCGGTCCGGTTCGACGGCGAGCAGCACACCGTCGAGGGGTACGCTGGCGGGCCGGTGCCGCCGTCCCCGGTCCCGCTCTGGCTCGGCGGTCAGCGGCCCCGCATGCTCGGCGTGGCCGGTCGGCAGGCCGACGGGTGGATCTCGCCACTCAACATCTACGTTCCGCCGGCCGAGGTGCCGAGCAAGCAGCAGGTCATCGACGACGCGGCGCGCACGGCCGGGCGCGACCCGGCGGCGGTACGCCGGATCTACAACGTCATCGGCGCGATCGGGCCGCAGAGTGGCGGCACCGGGCTCGTCGGCAGTGCCCAGCTCTGGGTCGACACCCTGACCCACTGGGCGGTCGACCTCGGCTTCGACACGTTCATCTTCTGGCCGATCATGTCGCACCGCGCACAACTGCGGGCGTTCACCGACCGGGTGGTTCCGGCCGTCCGCGAGCAGGTGCTCGAGATTCGAGGGCAACAGTGACCAGCAGGCTTTCCCGGCTTCCCGAGCCGCTGACCGGCAAGCTCGTGACCCCCGGGGACCGTCGGTACGCGTTGCTGCGCTCGACGTACACCACGCAGCACAGCCCGGCCGGCGTGCTGCTGCCGGAGACCACCGCCCAGGTGGCCGACGCGGTCCGCTACGCCCGCGAGCAGGGGCTGCCGGTCGCCGTCCGCAGCGGCGGGCACGGCCTGGCCGGCACCTCCTCCAACGACGGCGGCCTGGTCATCGACCTGTCCGCGATGAACCGGGTCGACGTGCTCGACGAACGGTCCCGGCTGGTCCGGGTCGAGGCGGGCGCCCGCTGGGCGACGGTGGCGAAGGCGCTGGCCCCGTACGGGTTGGTGATCAGCTCGGGCGACCACGGCAACGTGGGCGTCGGCGGCCTGGCCACCGGCGGTGGCGTCGGCTGGCTGGCCCGCCGGCACGGGCTGACCATTGACAACGTCCGGGCGGTGGAGGTGGTGCTCGCCGACGGGACGGTGGTCCGGGCGGACGCGGAGCACGAACCCGAGCTGTTCTGGGTGGTCCGCGGCGCGGGGGCCGGGGCCGGCATCGTGGTCGCGTTCGAGATCGAGGCGGCCGAGGTCAGCAACGTCGGGCTCGCCCAGATCGCCGTCGAGGCCACCGCCGACGGGGGCACCCTGCGGCGGTGGGCCGAGTACCTGTCGCAGGCGCCCCGGGAACTCACCACCGCCGCGGTGCTCTTCGCGAACGGGCGGTCGGCAGTCCTGTCGATCACGGCCGTGGTCGCCGCGGAGAGCCTGCGCCGGGCCCGGCCGCTGGTCGAACCGCTGCTCGAGATCGGCCGGCTGCTCGACCACCGGACCGACCTGGTGCCGTACCCGGCCCTGGTGCCGCTGGCCCACCTGCACCCGAACGTCGGCCAGCAGGCCAGCGACACCACCAACAGCCTGCTCACGATGGACGACGGCAGCGCCCGGGCGATCATGCGGGCCACGACCGGACCGCATCGGGCCCTGGTCCAGCTGCGGTCGATGGGCGGGGCGATCAACGATGTCGACCCCGACGCGACCGCGTACCCGCACCGGCACCAGGACACGCTCGCCGTCGGCTCGGTCTTCCCGCCGCAGGGTCGCGCGGCGCTGGACGCCGCCTGGCGGCGCGTCGCCGAGCGGGCCGACGGCGCGTACGTCAACTTCGAGGGCCGGCCGGACCGGGCGGCGTTCGACCGGATCTACCCGGGCGAGACCGGTCGCCGGGTGACCCAACTGTGGCGCCGGTACGACCCGGACGGCGTGTTCCGGCCGGCCCTGCTCAGCACGCGGGCCGGCGGCGCGGAACCGAGGATCCGGCCGAGCACCCGGGTAACCCAGCCGAGCGAGCGGGAAGCCGGGGCCCGGCCGAGCGTGCGGGACGCGGGCGGCGCCGACCGCCGGAAGCCGGCGGCCCGGCGCGGCGGGGGCAACCGGGGGCGGCGGCGCTGACCGGTAACGCCCGCGTCCGATTCCCGCCAGCGGGAGCCGGCGGAACCGGAGCATCATCGGTGACGTGGAGTTGGACTTCGAGCGGTGCTACCGGGCGGTCGACAGCCGTGACCAGCGATTCGACGGCTGGTTCTACACCGGCGTGACGTCGACCGGGATCTACTGCCGGCCGTCCTGCCCGGCGACCACGCCGAAGCGGCAGAACGTCCGGTTCTTTCCGTCCGCCGCGGCGGCGCAGGGGGCCGGGCTGCGGGCCTGCCGGCGCTGCCGCCCGGACGCGGCGCCCGGCTCGCCGCAGTGGGACGTCCGCGCCGACGTGGTCGGCCGGGCCATGCGGCTGATCGCCGACGGGGTGGTGGACCGCGACGGCATCCCCGGCCTGGCGTCCCGGCTCGGCTACACCGAGCGGCACCTGCACCGGATGCTGCGGGCCGAGATGGGTGCCGGGCCGCTCGCGTTGGCCCGGGCCCAGCGGGCGCAGACCGCCCGCATCCTGATCGAGACGACCGGCCTCGGCATGGCGGAGATCGCGTTCGCGGCCGGCTTCGGCAGCGTGCGGCAGTTCAACGACACCGTCCGCGAGGTGTACGGGGTCGCGCCGACCGAGCTGCGTCAGGCCCGTGGGCAGCGCTCCGCCCCCGTCGGCGCCGGCACCATCACGCTCCGGCTCGCGTACCGCCCGCCACTGCACGCCGGGGCGCTGCTCGACTTCCTCGCCCTGCGGGCGCTGCCCGGGGTGGAGGAGGTTCGCGACGGCACGTACCGCCGTGGGCTGCGGTTGCCGCGCGGCGCGGGCGAGGTGGCGCTGACCCCGGCGGACGGACACGTGTCCGCCACCCTGCGCCTCGCCGACCTGCGCGACCTGGCACCGGCGGTGGCCCGCTGCCGGCACCTGCTCGACCTGGACGCGGACCCCGTGGCGATCGACGCCACCCTCGCCGCGGACCCGGCGCTGGCCGCCGCGGTCGTGGCGGAGCCCGGCATCCGCGTTCCCCGCGCGGTGGACGGCTTCGAGATGGCGGTCCGGGCCGTCGTCGGCCAGCAGGTCTCGGTGACCTCCGCCCGCACCACCCTCACCCGCCTCCTCGCCCACCTGCCTGTTGATCATGAGGTGAACGGCGATGCGGATCTCCCTGGCCGCCGTGAACCTCATGATCGACAGGTGGTGGGGGGCGGCCTGCGGGGGTTTCCCGATGCGGAGGAGGTGCTGCGGGTCTCGGATGAGGGGTTCGGGATGCCGGCGGCCCGGCGGGAGACCATCCGGGGGCTGGCGCGGGCCGTCGCCGACGGGGAACTCGACCTCGCCCCGGGCGGCGACCGCGAGGAGACCGTGCGCCGACTGGCCGCACTGCCCGGCATCGGCCCCTGGACCGCGGGCTACGTCGCGATGCGCGCGCTCGGCGACCCGGACGTCCTGCTCCACACCGACCTGGCGGTCCGGCGCGGCGCGGCCGCGCTCCGCCTGCCCGACCAACCGACGACCCTCGACGCGTACGCCGACCGCTGGCGACCCTGGCGGTCCTACGCGCTGATCCGACTCTGGAGAGCGGCATGACCACTATCGACAGTGCGGTGCTGGCCACCCCGGCCGGCCCGCTCAGCATCCTGACCGGCCCGGACGGCGCGGTCCGGGCCGCCGGCTTCACCCCCGACCCGCTGGCGCTGCTGCCCCTGGTACACCCCACCCTGCGGGCGCCGCTACGGCAGCTGGCCGACCTCGGCCCGGTCAGCGCGGCAGTCCGGTCCTACCTGGACGGCGACCTCACGGCCATCGACGCGGTGCCGGTCGAGCAGCGCACCGGCGGCGATTTCATGGCGCACGCCTGGCGGGTGCTGCGCGAGGTGAAGCCCGGCGAGCCGGTCACCTACACCGGGTTCGCCGGGCTGGCCGGCCGGCCACCGGCGGTACGCGCCGCCGCGGCGGCCTGCGCCCGCAACGCGGTGGCCCTCTTCGTGCCGTGCCACCGGGTGCTGCGCACCGACGGGACGCTGGGCGGCTACCGCTGGGGTCTGGACGTGAAGAAGTGGCTTCTCGGTCATGAGCGGCCGTTGACGGCAAGCTGACACCAGATCGGTTCACATTTCCCGCTACCGTCGGGTAGTGCCTGCGGAGAGCGACGGCGTCCCGGCCGCCCGGGTCGCCGCGGGCCCCCACCCGGTGCACAACCTCTGGCGGCTGCGCCGCTACCTGCGCCCATATCGGGTCGAGTTCGGCTGGCTGCTGGCCGCCGGGCTGGCCGCCACCGCCGCGAGCATCGCCGTGCCGCTGGTGGTGCAGCGGGTCGTGGACGGCCCGGTGGCCCGGCACGACCCGCCCGGACTGCTCCGCCTCGGCTGCCTGGCCCTGATCCTCGGGCTGGCCGAGGCGGTGCTGATCTTCATCCGCCGCTGGGTGCAGTCCTCCTCGGCGGTCGGCATGGAGGCGGCGTTGCGCGCCGACGTCTACGCCCACCTGCAACGGCTGCCGGCCAGCTTCCACGACCGGTGGCAGTCCGGCCAGTTGCTCTCCCGGATCACCAGCGACCTGTCGGTGATCCGCCGCTTCCTCTCCTTCGGCCTCTTCTTCCTGGTGCTCAACCTGGTCACCTACGCGGTCGTGGTGGTGCTGCTGATCCGGCTGCATCCGGCGCTGGGCCTGCTGGTGGCCGTCAGCGCGGTGCCGCTGTTCCTGATCAGCCGCCGCTTCGCCCGGCACTACCACGCCGCGTCCCGGCGGATGCAGGACCAGCAGGGCGACGTGGCCACGCTGGTCGAGGAGACCGCGCAAGGGTTGCGCACCATGAAGGCGTACGGCCGGGGGCCGGAGCTGGCGGCCCGCTTCGGTGTCGCCGCCCGCGCGCTGCACGACACCGGGGTCGGCAAGGGCCGACTGCTGGCCCGTACCTCGGCGCTGCTCGACCTGGTGCCGAACCTGACCCTGGGGGTGGTGCTGGCCGCCGGGGCGTCCGCCGCCGCCCAGGGCGTGCTCACCATCGGCGAGCTGGTCGCCTTCGTCACCCTCCAGCTGATGCTGATCTGGCCGGTGCAGTCACTCGGCTGGATCATCGCCAACGGGCAGGAGGCGGTGACCGCCGCCGACCGGATCCAGGAGGTGCTGGACACCCCGCCGCAGATCGTGGACGCCCCCGGCGCGGTCGCGCTGGCCCGCCCGGCGGTACGCGGACAGCTCCGCTTCGAGCAGGTCTCGTTCCGTTACCCGGGCACCGCGGGGCCGGTGCTGCGCGACGTCGAGCTGACCGTCGAGCCGGGCGAGACACTGGCCGTGGTCGGCGCGACCGGCTGCGGCAAGAGCACTCTGCTCTCGCTGGTGGCCCGGTTGCACGACGTGACCGGCGGCCGGATCACCCTGGACGGGCACGACCTGCGCGAGCTGCGGCTGGACTCGCTGCGCCGGCTGGTCGGGGTGGCGTTCGAGGAGCCCACCCTCTTCTCCATGTCGGTCCGGGAGAACCTCACCCTCGGCCGCCCCGAGGCCGGCGAGGAGGAGGTCCGGGCCGCGCTCGCGCTCGCCCAGGCCGACTTCGCGTACGACCTGCCGTGGGGGTTGGGCACCCGGGTGGGCGAGCAGGGGCTCTCCCTCTCCGGCGGGCAGCGCCAGCGGTTGGCGCTGGCCCGGGCGGTGCTCGGCCGGCCGGCGCTGCTCGTCCTCGACGATCCGCTCTCCGCCCTCGACGTGCAGACCGAGGCGCTGGTCGAGGCGGCGCTGAAGCGGGTGCTGCGGGAGAGCACCGCGCTGCTGGTCGTGCACCGGCCGTCGACCATCGCGCTGGCCGACCGGGTGGCGCTGCTCGACGGGGGACGGATCACCGCGGTGGGCAGTCACTCCGAACTGCTCGCCACCGTCCCGGCGTACCGCGCGCTGCTCTCCGCCGAGCCGGCGCGAGGCGGGCCGACGACCTCCGGCCGGGGCGCCGGGGTCCCGTCGGACGGGCGCGGGCTGGTGCGGTCGTGACGACCAGGGCGTCCGGCCGGCGGCGACCGGCCCGGGACTCCGGCCGCCCACGGTGGCGGGGCGGCCGTCGCCCGCCGCCCGAGCCGGAGGTCGCCCCGGCCGGCGGCGAGCATCCGGAGCTGACCCGCTGGCGCGGGCAGGCCACCGACCCGGACGCGGATCGCAGCCGGGCCGAGGACGCCAGCCCGGAGGCGGTCGCCCGGTTGCGGGTCCGCAGCCGGGCGCTCCTGGCCGACCTGCTGCGCCCGCACCGTGGCCGGCTGACCTCGGCGGTGGCGTTGCTGCTGGCCCAGAACGGCGCCGCGATGGCCGGGCCGTACCTGGTCATGCTCGGCATCGACCGGGGCATCGGGCCGCTGCGGTCCGGTGACTACCGGCCGCTGGCCGCCGTCGCCGGGGCGTTCGCCGCGGCCGCGCTTGTGGAGTACGTGGCCCGCCGCGGCTTCCTCACCCTCTCCGCGCGGATCGGCCAGGCCGTCCTGCTGGATCTCCGCCGCCGGGTGTACGGGCACTTCCTGCGCCTGCCGGTGGCCTTCCACGAGCGGTACACCTCCGGCCGGATGGTCTCCCGGCTGACCAGCGACCTCGACTCGATCGCCGAACTGGTCGACGGCGGTATCGACAGCCTGGTGCTGGCCGCGCTCTCGATCCTGTCGGTGGCCGGCATCCTGCTCTGGCTGGACCTGCCGCTGGCCGCGGTGACCCTGCTCGCCTTCCCGTTCCTCTACCTGCTGTCCCGCTGGTTCGCCCGGGCCTCGGCCAGCGCCTACCGCCGCACCCGGGACTCGGTGGCCCTGGTCATCGTCCACTTCGTCGAGTCGATGCGGGGCATCCGCGCGGTGCAGGCGTACCGCCGCGAGCCCCGCAATCAGCGGATCTTCGTGGCACTCAGCGACGACTACCGACGGGCCAGCCTGCACGCGTTCCGGCTGATCGCCACCTACTCGCCCGGGATCAAGGTGATCGGCAACGTGACGGTGGCGGTGGTGCTCTGCTACGGCGGTTGGCGGGTGCTCGGCGGGCGGACCGAGATCGGCGTGCTCGCGGCATTCCTGCTCTACCTTCGGCGCTTCTTCGAGCCGATGCAGGAGCTGAGCCAGTTCTACAACTCGTTGCAGTCCGCCACGGCCGCCCTGGAGAAGCTGGCCGGGGTGCTCGACGAGCGGCCCGCGGTGGCCGAGCCGGCTCGGCCGACGCCGCTGTCCGCCGCCCGCGGCGAGCTGGCGTTCCGCGCGGTCTCCTTCGGCTACCGGCCGGACGCGCCGATCCTCGCCGACCTGGACCTGACCATCCCGGCCGGGCAGACCGTCGCGTTGATCGGACCGACCGGCGCCGGCAAGTCCACCATCGCCAAGCTGGTCGCCCGGTTCCACGACCCGGTCGCCGGCACGGTCAGCCTGGACGGCGTCGACCTGCGCGCGGTGGCCGACGCCGACCTGCGCCGGGCGGTGGTCCTGGTGACGCAGGAGACCCACCTGTTCAACGGCACCGTCGAGGAGAACATCCGGTTCGGCCGTCCGGACGCCGACGACGCGGCGGTGCGGGAGGCCGCCCGGGCGATCGGCGCGCACGACTTCATCGCCGCGCTCCCCGACGGGTACGCCACCCAGGTGCACCGCCGCGGCGGGCGGCTCTCCGCCGGGCAGCGGCAGCTGGTCGCGTTCGCCCGGGCGTTCCTGGCAGACCCGACCGTGCTCATCCTCGACGAGGCGACCTCGTCGCTCGACGTGCCCACCGAACGGCTGGTGCAGCAGGCGCTCGGCACCATCCTGCGGGACCGGACCGCCGTGGTGATCGCGCACCGGCTCTCCACGGTGGAGATCGCCGATCGGGTGCTGGTCCTCGACGGCGGGCGGATCGTCGAGGACGGCCCGCCGGAGCAGCTCGCGACGGCCGACGGCAGGTACGCCGCGCTGCACCGGCAGTGGCGACAATCGCTGCGCTGACTACAATCAGCCGGCACCGTACAGCCGCTCACGTCCCGGAGGCTCCGGGCCGGACCACAGCCTGGTCGACGCGGCGTCGGACTCACGGGGGAGGGTACGGGCGTGCACGCACGACGACGCATGACCATCGCAGGACTGGCCACCGCCGCCTGCCTGCTGGGCGCGACCGCGGTGGTGCTGGCGCCGCGGCTGGGCACGGACGGCACGCCGGTCGGCACCACGCCGGTCGCCGGGACCGCGCCGGCCGGCACGGACGCGACGCCGGCCGAACCGGGCTCGACCACCGGCCTCGGTGCGCGGGCCTCCCGGTCGGCGGGCCCGACCGGCGCGGCGGTCACCGCCCGACCGGCGGGGGCGGTCGCGAAGGACACCCCGGCCTCGATGTCGTACCTGCGGGACCGTTACCGGGTCAGCCCGGACGACGCGGCCCGCCGGCTGGCCCTCCAGGAGCAGTCCGCGCCGCTCGCCGCCCGGCTCGCCGAGGAGTTCCCTGACACGTACGCCGGGATGTGGCTGGACCAGGCTGACGGTGGCGTGCTCACCATCGCGGCGACCCGGACCGACCTGCTGCGCACCGCGGTCGCCGGGGTGCCGGACGCCACCCACGTCCGGGTGGTGCCGGTGCGTCACTCGCTGCGGCAGCTCACCGAGGCCGCGGCCCGGCTGGCCGGCACGCTCGACGCGACCGCCGGCACCGACGTGATCGTCGACGAGCAGGCCAACGGGGTCGTGGTGCTCACCGGCGACGTGGTCGACGCCGCCGACGCCCGGTTGACCGCGGCGCTCGGCGGGGCCGGGGTGCCGGCCAAGGCGCGGGCCCGACTCTCCGGCGCCGCGGTGCCGAAGGCCTGCGACCCGCGGTACTGCGCGAAGGCGCCGATGCGCGGCGGGATCCGCCTCGACGTGCCCCGTGACGACGGCACCGTCGGCGGCTGCACCAGCGGCTTCAACGTCCGGTCCCGCTCCGGCGAGTCGTTCGTGCTGACCGCCGGGCACTGCGTGGTCGGCGGCCGGCATCAGCAGGTGGACCGGACCTGGCACCAGTTCCTCGGCCCGAAGGTGCCGGTGGGCGTGGAGTCGACCAGCCCGGTGCTGGCCGAGAACGCCTTCCCCTACGACTACGCGGTGATCCCCTACCAGCCCGGTGCGCTGGACCGCTGGGCCTACCCCCGGCGGCCCGGCACCAACCCGGTCAGCCTGGTCAACTACTGGTGCGTGCCGGACAACCCGCGCTGCACCGACGAGCAGGGCAGCCGGGACGTGGCGGTCACCGGTTACGTCGCGGCGAACGCCATCCAGGTCGGCTGGATCGTCTGCGCGACCGGGTCGGCCTACACGCCGAAGGCGGGCGAGACGTACGTCGACTCGGGGGCCGGCGCGGGCTACATCCCGGGCACCCGGTGCGGGGAGATCACCGGCCGCGGCAGCGGCGGCATCGACGTACGGATCTGCGCCCGCCCCGGGGACAGCGGGGGGCCGCTCTTCACCGAGTCGGACGGCAAGGCGCTGGGCATCCTCTCCAACGGCGACCCGGGTCAGGGCCCCTGCACCAACCCGAACGAGCACAACTCGTACGCGCCGGTCTCCACCGTGCTCGACCGGGTGAACTCGCGCACCGGCGGGACGCTCGGCTTCCAGCTCTCCACCCTGGGCCCGCTGCTCAGCCCGATCGCGCCGTAGCACCCTCGGCGCGATTTCGTCGTGGCGCGCGGGTTAACCCGTGGTCCGGCCGTTGCGGGCTGCCTACGATCGCAGGATGACTGATACGGCGAGGACGGCCCGCGCCGGTGTCCCCGAGCGTCCGACCCTGGACGGGCTCGAGGAGAACTGGGCGCGCCGCTGGCAGGAGGAGGGCACGTACGCGTTCGACCGCTCGAAGCAGCGCTCGGACGTGTACGCGATCGACACCCCGCCGCCGACCGTATCGGGCGAGCTGCACATGGGGCACGTCTTCTCGTACACGCACACCGACACCGTCGCCCGCTTCCAGCGGATGCGCGGCAAGGCGGTGTTCTACCCGATGGGCTGGGACGACAACGGCCTGCCGACCGAGCGTCGGGTGCAGAACGTCTACGGGGTGCGCTGCGACCCGGCGCTGCCCTACGACCCGGTCTGGCGCCCGCCGGCCACCCCGGTCTCCGACGACGCCCGGAAGAACCCGACGCCGATCTCCCGGCGCAACTTCATCGAGCTCTGCGAGCGCCTCACGGTCGCCGACGAGCAGGTCTTCGAGGCGCTCTGGCGGCGGCTCGGGCTGTCGGTGGACTGGTCGCTGACGTACACCACGATCGGCCGGGCGGCCCGGGCCACCAGCCAGCGGGCGTTCCTGCGCAACCTTCTCCGCGGCGAGGCCTATCAGGCGGAGGCGCCGACGCTCTGGGACGTCGGCTTCGGCACCGCGGTGGCCCAGGCCGAGTTGGAGGACCGGGAACGGCCGGGCGCCTACCACCGGCTGCGGTTCACCGGCCCGGGCGGGCGCGAGGTGCTGATCGACACCACCCGCCCGGAGCTGCTGCCGGCGTGCGTGGCGCTGGTCTGCCATCCGGACGACGAGCGCTACGCCGACCTGGTCGGCGCGACCGTGCGCAGCCCGCTCTTCGGGGTCGAGGTGCCGGTGCGCGCGCATCCGCTCGCCGATCCGGCCAAGGGCACCGGCATCGCGATGGTCTGCACCTTCGGCGACCTGAACGACGTGACCTGGTGGCGGGAGCTGCGGCTGGACACCCGGGTGGTGATCGGGCGGGACGGCCGGCTGCTGCCGGAGCCGCCGGCCGGGGTGCCGGCGCAGCCGTACGCGGCGCTGGCCGGGCAGACCGTCAACGGCGCCCGCCGGGAGATCGTCGGCAGGTTGGCCGACGCGGGCGACCTGATCGGCGAGCCGCGGCCGATCACGCATCCGGTGAAGTTCTACGAGCGGGGCGACCGGCCACTGGAGATCGTCTCCACCCGGCAGTGGTATCTGCGCAACGGCGGGCGCGATCCGCAGCTGTGTGCGGAGCTGCTGGCCCGGGGGCGCGAGCTGCACTGGGTGCCGGAGCACATGCGGCACCGCTACGACCACTGGGTGAGCGGCCTGACCGGCGACTGGCTGGTCAGTCGGCAGCGCTTCTTCGGGGTGCCGGTGCCGGTGTGGTACCGGCTCGACGACGCTGGCGAGCCGGACCGGTCCCAGCCTCTCACGCCCGACGAGTCGGCGCTGCCGGTTGACCCGTCCACCGACCCGCCTTCCGGTTACGACGAGTCCCAGCGGGGGCAGCCCGGTGGCTTCGTCGGCGACCCGGACGTGCTCGACACCTGGGCCACGTCGTCGCTGACCCCGCAGATCGTGGGCGGCTGGGAGACCGACCCGGACCTCTTCGCCCGGGTCTTCCCGATGGACCTGCGTCCGCAGGGGCACGACATCATCCGGACCTGGCTCTTCGCCACCGTGGTCCGCTCCCACCTGGAGCACGGCGTGCTGCCCTGGCGGGACACCGAACTCTCCGGCTGGATCCTCGACCCGGACCGCAAGAAGATGTCGAAGTCCAAGGGGAACGTGGTCACCCCGCTGGCGCTGCTGGAGCAGCACAGCTCGGACGCGGTGCGGTACTGGGCGGCGAGCGGCAAGCCGGGGATGGACCTGGCCTTCGACCCGGCCCAGATCAAGATCGGTCGGCGGCTCGCCACCAAGCTGCTCAACGCGTCGAAGTTCGCGCTCGGGCTGGGCGCCGCCGACGCGTTGCGGGCCGTCGCGACGGAGCCGCTGGACCGGGCCATGCTCGCCGAACTCTCCGCGGTGGCCGCCACCGCGACGGCCGCCTTCGAGGGGTACGACCACACCGCCGCCCTGCTGGCCACCGAGTCGTTCTTCTGGCGGTTCTGTGACGACTACATCGAGCTGGTGAAGGAACGGGCGTACGGCACCGGGCCCGGGGCGCAGTCGGCCCGGGCGGCGCTGGCCACCGCCCTCTCGGTGCAGCTGCGCCTCTTCGCCCCGGTGCTGCCGTACATCACCGAGGAGGTCTGGTCCTGGTGGCGCTACGGCTCGGTGCACCGCGCGACGTGGCCGACCACCCACGAGGTGGACCGGGCAATCGAGGGAACGGGTGATCCGGAGCTGCTCCGGCTCGCCGGGGACGCGCTCAGCCAGGTGCGGCGGGCCAAGTCGGAGCGGAAGCTCTCGATGCGGGCGGAGGTGCCGCTGGCCGAGGCGCTCGGCCCGGCGGCGCTGCTGGAGAAGCTGATGTTGATCTCGGACGACCTGCGGGCCGCCGGGCGGATCGGCAAGCTCGACCTGCTGCCGGACCGCACCACCGAACTCGTCATCGCCTCGGCCTTCTGACCGCCGGGGCCGCCGTCACCAGCCCCGCAGGAAGCGGAGACCGAGCAGGAAGGCGACCACGGCGGGGCCGACCAGCAGGGTGATTGCCTGGAGCCGGTACGGCATCCGGTGCCGCGTCAGCTCGACCGCGTTGCCGAGCACGATCACCCCGGCGAGCATCAGGAAGGCACCCCACCAGCCGGTGGCGCCGAAGTCGACCAGGCCAGCCTGGATCAACTGGAAGGTGGCGCCGAGCAGTGCTCCGGCCAGCGCCAGCAGCGCCACCGCCCGGTGCAGCCCGCGCGCCAACGGGTGCGCCGGCCGCCAGTAGTAGGTGCCCGCGATGGCCAGGCAGGGCACCATGATCATTACCGGCCAGCCGCGGTTCATCACGCCGAACATCAGCAGCGCGCCGGTGGCGAAGACCAGGGCGCCGACGCAGGCGACGACGTAGCCCGCGAACGCCCGGCCCCCGCCCCGGGCGAGCAGCGGCCCGCCGCACGCGGCGATCAGGGCGCCGGGGATCAGCACGAACCCCGCCCACCAGTGGAAGTCACCGCTGCCCTGCGCGACCGTCGTGGTCGCCGCGGCGGCCAGCCCGGCCAGCGCCAGACTCACCAACCAGTGCCTCGTGCTGCCCGGGTAGGGCTCACGCGGCAGCACCCGCCCCGCTTCTGCACTCACCGCTCCAGCCTCTCCGACCGCGCCGGAGCGGTCCATCCGGCCAGCCCTACCATCCGTCACCCGGCAAGCACCATGCCGCCCGCTCGGCTCTGCTCAGCGCCATGGACGGCATATCCGCCAACGAGAACCGGGTAGCGGGGTCGCTGGGGGGATCCCGGAGGAAGGTCCGTCTCGGGGTCGAGGCAGTGGGTGGGCGGCCGCTCCGTCCCGTTCTGCGCCTGAGCGTCGACGATCTGATCCGGTCCGCTTCCACCGTCGATGATCTTCACGTAGTAGCCATGGTTCTTCACAGTGCCTTGGCCCTCAGGAACGATCGCGGTGAACACCGCGACGTTTCCGGTGACCTTCAGGCATGTCACGTCGGCTCGTCCCTGCCCGGCCAGCGTGCCGTCCGGCAGTTCGTGCCGGTACAGGAACTGGCCGTGCGTCGATCCGTCGGCGGCCGTCACCGCCTGAACGCCGAACCAGATCCGATGCCCAACCGTGCCGGGCTCGTCGTACACGAAATGACCGAGACCGGCGACGACCGACCACCCGGCTGCAACCCTGATCGACTCGGACCGCTGGGCCTGCGCGACGGAGGGCGACGCCGCCACCCCCGCTGCCGCAACCGCCGCCAACGCCATCGCGCGCAAACCAGACCTGAACATGTCGCTCCTTATGACCATCCCGTCGGCTGACGTGGTCCAGCATCACCGCACGACGATGCGAGCGAATCCCTCCACCGAGCCACCCGCGTCCCTCGCGGAGGGGAAGTGGTGCCGGATGCCCGGGTAGGGATGCGGGGGTGGCGCCAGGCGCCGCTCATGCGACTCCGCCAAAAACGGACGCCGGCAGGCATCACAGACAGTCATGCCTCAGCGTCATCACTATGACGCTGAGGCATGACGCTCATCGGGGTGTCGCCGCCGAGCGGCCGGTCGGGCTGGGCGCGCTGCGCCCGGCCGCCACCGGGTCCGGTCCCGGCCGGTTCAGCTCGTCTCGCCGGCCACGCTGAACGACCGCAGCCGGTCGATCGCGAGCACGGTGAAACCGACGCTCACCAGCCCGGTCATCACCGCCGCCACCGGCACCGAGACGTTGGTCTCCAGCAGCCCGGTCGGGGCCAGCCGGTCGGCGAGCGCGATCACGTACTGCTGGATGGAGAGCACCTTGGTGCCGCTGACGAAGTTGCCGAGCAGACCCTCCCAGATCAGCACGTAGACCAGGCCGAGCAGCACCGGCCGCCGGGTGAGCAGGCTGAGGGCCAGGAAGAGCGCCGAATAGGCCAGCGCGCCGAGGCACCCGGCGGCGGCGAGCGCCAGGCCGAGGCCCACCGAATGGGCCAGCACACCCGCGACGTAGAGCGGCACGGCGACGGTGGCCGCGGTGACGCCGGTCGCCACCGCCAGCTTGGGCAGCACGATCTGCCAGCGCGGCAGCGGCTTGGTGAGGATGTGCACCACCGTGCCGTCGTCGATCTCGGCCCCGAGCACGCCGGTGCCGACGATCAGCGCGACCACCGGCAGCACCACGGCCAGCCCGAGGCCGACCAGCACCGGAGGGCCCCACTCACCCGGGTCCACGCCCAGCGAACGGGAGAGCACGGCGAGCAGCACCAGCACCACCGGCAGCGGGAAGAGCAGCAGGAACCGGCGACGACCGAAGAGGCCTCGCGCGGTGATCCAGGAAACGGTCGACATGTCTCAGGCCTCCACCAGGTAGGAGAAGACGCTCTCCAGGGACTCGTCCTCGGGCAGCAGCTGCCGGACCCGGATGCCCTTCGCCAGAGCGATCTTCGGCAGCGCCCGGGTGAAGGCGCCGTAGTCGCCGGCCCGCACGGTCAGCCCCGTGCGCCCCAGCTCCACCCCGGTCACCGACGGCTCGGCCATCAGCGCGACGGCCAGCGCCCGGTCGTCGGTGGAGTGCACCGCGAAGACGTGCGGTCGGTTGGTCATCAGCCGGCGGATGGTCCGGAAGTCACCGGACGCGGCGAGCCGGCCGGCGACCATCACCTGGACGGTGCCGGAGACCTGCTCGACCTCCTCGAGGATGTGCGAGCTGAACAGGATCGTCCGGCCGGCGTCACCGAGGCGGTGCAGCAGCTCCATCATGTGCAGCCGCTGGCGCGGGTCCATTCCGTTGAACGGCTCGTCGAGCAGCAGCACCTGCGGGTCGTGCACCAGCGCCGCGGCCACCCGGGTGCGCTGCCGCATGCCCTTCGAGTAGGTGCCGATCCGCCGGTCCTGCGCGTCCTCCAGCTCGACCAGCGCGATCGCCCGGCGGGCCGCCTCCTGGGGATCCGGCAGCCGGTGCAGCTTGGCGCTGGCCAGCACGAACTCGTACGCGCTGAGGAAGGTGTGCACCGCCTCGCGCTCGCTGACCAGCCCCAGCCGGCGGTAGACGCCCGGGTTGCGCCAGGTCGGTTCGCCGTCCAGGGTGACCGCCCCGCGGGACGGGGTGAGGAAGCCGGCCATCATGTGCAGCAGGGTGGTCTTGCCCGCGCCGTTGGGCCCGAGCAGGCCGGTGACCCCGGGGCCGAGGCGCATGCTGACGTCGTTGACCGCGACCACGTTGCCGTACCAGCGGGAGACCCCCGTCAGCTCCAAGGTGCTCGTGGTCGGTGCGGGCGGTTCGCCGACCGCCGTGGGCCGGGCAGTGCCGGCGCTGATCGCGCTCATCGGGAGGCCACCTTCCGGTACCGGGCCAGCAGCAGGGTGACGCAGAGGGCGATGAGCAGCACGGCGACGATCGCGTAGACCGGGCCGAAACCGCCGATCATGGAGCTGGTGTCCGGGGCGTTCTCCCCGGTGATCAGCAGATCACCGAGGGACCAGATGCCGACCCCCTGCACCAGCGTGGACGGCGAGGCGAGACCGGCCAGCTCGTTGAGCGTCCGGGACGGCATGATCGACAGAGTGCCGACGATCGGTGTGGTCATCAGGAAGACCGCGACGATCCCACCGGCGGCGAACGCCCGCTTGCCGGTGAGCGAGGCGACCAGCAGCCCGACCGAGGCGAAGACCGCCGCCCAGAGGCCGGCGTAGAGCAGGCCCGGCAGCAGGTCGAGCAGCTCGTTCCAGACCCCGCTCATGCCGTCGTCGGTGGTGAACGCGGCCCCGAGGAACATCACCAGCTGCGGCCCGCCGAGCAGCAGCCAGAGCGCGGTCACCAGGGCCAGCAGCTTGGCCAGCGGATAGTCGGTGCGCGGCAGCGGTCGGGAGAAGTAGAGCGGCAGCACCCCGCTGCGCAGGTCCCGGGAGACCAGCTCGGGGGCGACCACCGCGACGAAGAAGATGACCAGCCAGCTCATCGCGTCGGCGAACTGGGCGTAGGTCATCACCACCTCGCCGATCTGGCTGCGGACCGCGGTGACACCGGCGGCGACCAGGGTGACGATGCCGACCACCAGCCACGGGAAGATCTTGGCCTTGGCGCTGCGGCCGAGGCCGAACGCCGTCCGCAGGCCGTGCAGGTAGAGCGCGCCGAAGACGTGCCGGCGGCCCAGCCGCGGGCCGGTGTAGCGCTGGTAGCCGATGTCGTGGATGACGCCGGTCGGCTCAGACATTGCTGGGCTCCCTCGTGGCGAAGAGCTCGGCCACCCGGTGCCGGCGCTGGTCCAGCCGGTGCAGCGGCAGGTCCAGCTCGGCGACCGCGCCGAGGATCAGGTCGTAGGTGCCCTCGTCGGCGAGCTCGACGAGCAGCAGCCGCCCGTCCCGGCGCACCGGCAGGTGCAGCGCGGAGAGCCGGCCGGCCAGCTCCTCGGTGCCCTCGCTGACCTCGACGGCGAGCACGTCGGTGGCCGAGGTCATCGCGGAGATGTGGTCGGCCCGCAGCAGCCGCCCGCCGTCGATGGCGACGAGCGTGTCGCAGATCCGCTCCACCTCGCCGAGCAGGTGCGAGCAGACCAGCACCGAGATGCCGAACTCCGTGCCGATCCGGTGCACCAGGGCCAGCATGGCGTCCCGGCCGGCCGGGTCGAGGCCGTTGGTCGGCTCGTCGAGCAGCAACAGGTCGGGGTCGTGCACCAGTGCCTGGGCCAGCTTCACCCGCTGCTTCATGCCGGTGGAGTAGCCGCCGACCGGGCGGTAGCGCTCCTCGTAGAGCCCGACGTGCCGCAGCGCCTCGGAGGCCCGCTCGCGGGCGACCGTGCGCGGCAGCCCGCTGATCCGCCCGAGGTGGGTGACCAGCTCGGAGGCGGTGAGGTCGGGCGGGAGCGCGTCGTGCTCGGGCATGTAGCCGACCCGGGCGCGGACCGCGGCCGAGTCTGCGGTCGGGTCCAGGCCCAGCACCTGCACTCGGCCGCTGGTCGGAGCGAGCAGGCCGAGCAGGATCTTGATCAACGTCGACTTGCCGGCGCCGTTCGCGCCGACCAGCCCGATGATCCCCGGCTCGACCGCGACGGTGAGGTCGGCCAGCGCGGTGACCCCTCCCCCGTACGTCTTGGTCAGCGACTCGGTCGCGATGAGTGTCACGCCGCCAGCCTAGGCAGCCGCCGCCCGTCCCGGTGCCCGGCGCGCCCCTGGTCCTCCCCCGATCCTGGGGGCGGTCGACCCCTAATGCGTCCCCCCTCGCCGGGCCCTTCAGGGCCGACGCCACCACCGGTAAGGCTTTCGTAACGCCGTGTCCGGGCCGGTGGCGACAGACTGTGCCCATGTCCGCTCGCCTGCTGCGCGCCCCCCTGACCTGGGTCACGCTCGCCGTGCTCCTCGTCGGGGCCACCCTCGGTCTCTGGTGGTTCCAGCCATGGAAGCTGGTCACCGACGCCGAGGTCGACGAGGCGCTGACCGTGGTCTCCACCGACGCGCCGACCACGCCGGCCGCCACTACCACCGGCACCCCGAGCACGCCCGCCGCGCCCGCCGCGTCGACGGTCGTGCGCGCCGGCACGTTCGTCACCCACGAGCACGACACCGCCGGCACCGCCCGGATCGTCCGGGACGCGGCCGGCCGGCACCGGTTGGAGCTCGTCGGTCTGTCCACCTCGAACGGCCCGGACCTCCGGGTCTGGCTCACCGACCAGCCGGTACGCGGCGGCACGGCGGGTTGGCGGGTCTTCGACGACGGCCGCTGGGTCGAGCTGGGCCGGCTCAAGGGCAACCGGGGCAATCAGGGTTACGAGATCCCCGCCGGCGTGGACCTGACCGGGTTGACCAGCGTCTCCATCTGGTGCAAGCGGTTCGCCGTCTCGTTCGGCGCGGCCGCGCTGGACCCGCCGGCCTGAGCCGACGGCGGTCGCCCCACTCCGCCCGCGCTCCGATCGTGGAGTGGCGCCCTCGACCGATCGCCGGTCGGCTGCGAAACTGTGTGCCGGCCGGCGAGTAGGGGGTGCGATGAGCAACGGGTGGGTGCTGCCCGACGAGGTGCTCCGGGACGCGCCGGCGTACACGCCGCGCCCCGGGGAGCTGGCCGACCTGGAGCTGCTGCTGACCGGGGCGTACACCCCGCTGGCCGGTTTCATGACCCGGGCCGACCTGGTCTCGGTCAGCCGCCGCGGCCGGCTCGCCGACGGCAACCCGTGGCAGGTGCCGGTGACCCTCCAGGTGCCGGCCGCGCTCGCCCAGTCGTTCGATCCGCGCGACCCGGAGCGCCGCGCGCTGGTGCTCACCGACGGCGAGGGCGCTCCGATGGCCGCGCTGGACGTGGCCGACACCTGGCTGGTCCGGGACGGGGTGGCCGGCGTCGGCGGGGTGGTACGCCGGCTCGGCGACGGCGCGCACGGGCCGTTCCAGCGGCTGCGCCGCAGCCCGGAGGAGGTGCGCGCGCTGCTGCCCCCGGGCCGGGTGCTCGGGGTGATCGCCGACCGGCCGCTGCACCGCCCGCAGCTCGCCCAGATCGCGCACGCCGTCCGTACCCTCGGCGCGCACCTGCTGATCCTGATTCCGATCGGCGAGGAGGGCTCCGCCGGGCTACCGCCCGAGGCGCTGGTACGCGCCGTCTTCGCCGCCCGGGACCGGATGCCACCGGCCACCCTGGTCGCCGTGCCGCTCTCCCGCCGCCCCGACGAGATCAGCGACGCGCTGCTGCGGGCCCGGGTGTCGGCCGCGTACGGCGTCACCCACCTGCTGTCGACCGGCGAGATGCTCTCCGGCGCCGGGCTGCGGGTGCTGGTGCCGCGTGAGCTGGCGTACGACAACCGGGACGGGCAGTGGCGCTGGCGGGAGGACATCCCGCCGCGTAACCGACGACTGGCGCTGACCCAGGCCGAGATCAACGATCTGCTGGACCGGGGTTTTCCGCTGCCCGAATGGCACACCCCGCCGGCGGTGGCCAAGGAGCTGGCCCGGGCCCGGCCGCCGCGCCGGCACCGCGGGCTGGTGGTCTTCATGACCGGGCTCTCCGGCTCGGGCAAGTCGACCATCGCCCGGGGGCTGTCCGACGCGCTACGTGAGAGCGGCGATCGGACGATCACCCTGCTCGACGGGGACGTGGTCCGCCGGGAGCTCTCCGCCGGGCTCGGGTTCGGCAAGGCCGACCGGGATCTGAACGTGCGCCGGATCGGTTGGGTGGCGGCCGAGATCGCCCGGCACCGCGGGGTGGCGATCTGCTGCCCGATCGCCCCGTACGCGGCGGCCCGGACGGCCGCCCGGGAGATGGCGCTCGCCGCCGGGGCGGGCTTCCAGCTGATACACGTCGCCACCCCGCTGGAGGTCTGTGAGCGGCGTGACCGCAAGGGGCTCTACGCGCGGGCGCGCGCCGGCCTGATCACCGGGATGACCGGCGTCGACGACCCCTACGAGGAGCCGACCGACGCCGACCTGGTGCTGGACACCAGCGAGCTGAGCATCGACCAAGCGGTCCAGGCGGTGCTGCACCACCTCACCGAGACCGGCTGGGTCGAGCCCAAGCTCCAGTCCGCCTGATCCCTGCGACCACCCCCGTTCCTTTCGCCGCTTCCGGGCACGCGCTAGTGTTCATTCTTGTTGGAACACGTTTGACCGCGTGAGAGTGCGTGGACGGTCCCGGAGGTGTGGCGGATGCTGGCGCAACAGCGACAGGCGGCCATCCTGGAACGGGTCCGGACGACCGGCGGGGTACGGGTCACCGAGCTGGCCGCCGAGTTCGGCGTCTCGGACATGACCATCCGGCGCGACCTGGAGACGCTGCACGAGCGCGGCCTGCTCGCCAAGGTGCACGGTGGGGCGACCGTCGCCGGCCCCGGCTCGACCGACGAGCCGGGATTCTCGGCGAAGTCGGTCCAGCAACCGGCCGAGAAGGCGGCGATCGCCCACCGGGCGGCGCAGCTGGTCCGGCCGGGTGCGGCCATCGCGCTCTCGGCCGGCACCACCACCGCCGAGCTGGCTCGCCGCCTGGTGGACGTGCCCGGGCTCACCGTGGTGACCAACTCGCTTCCGGTGGCGGAGATCCTGCACGCCGCGGGCCGGCCGGACCAGACGGTGGTGCTCACCGGCGGGGTGCGGACGCCGTCCGACGCGCTGGTCGGGCCGCTGGCCGTCGGGGCGATCCGGTCGCTGCACCTGGACCTGCTCTTCCTCGGCGTGCACGGGATCACCGAGCGGGCGGGGTTCACCACCCCGAACCTGATGGAGGCGGAGACCGACCGGGCGCTGGTGGCGGCGGCGGACCGACTCGTGGTGCTCGCCGACCACACCAAGTGGGGCACGGTGGGCATCTCCTCGATCGTCGAACTCTCCGCCGCGCACGTGCTGGTCACCGACGACCAGTTGGCGCCGGATGCGCGGCGGGTACTGGGCGACCGGGTGGGCGAACTGGTGATGGTGACGGGGGCGGGCCGGTCGACGGACGCGCCGACGAGTGGAGGGGCGGCGGAGTGAAGCGCACCGCGATCGAGCTGGCCGACGGCCGGGAACTGATCTACTTCGACGAGCGGGACGACGCCGTCCGCGACCAGCCGGACCGGCGTGACCTGCCACCCCCGCCACCCGCGTCGCAGCTGCGCTACGACCCGCTGACCGACGAGTGGGTGGCGGTCGCCGTGCACCGGCAGACCCGCATCTTCCTGCCCCCCGCCGACCAGTGCCCGCTCGACCCGTCGGAGGGCGACCGGCTCACCGAGATCCCGGCGCCCGACTACGACGTGGTGGTCTTCGAGAACCGCTTCCCGTCGCTGAGCGGCCGGGTGGCCGACGAGCCCGGGCAGGTCACCCCGTTCACCCCGCTGCGCCCGGGGCTCGGCCGCTGCGAGGTGGTCTGCTTCACCTCCGATCACAACGCCTCGTTCGCCAGCCTCTCCCCGCGCCGGGTGCGCACCGTGCTCGACGCGCTCGCCGACCGGACCGTGGCGCTGGGTGAGCTGCCCGGCGTGGAGCAGGTGTTCTGCTTCGAGAACCGCGGGGTCGAGATCGGGGTGACCCTGCACCACCCGCACGGCCAGATCTACGCGTACCCCTTCGTCACGCCCCGGACCCGGGCGCTGCTCGCCGCCGCGCGCCGGCACGCCGAGCGCACCGGCGGCGGGAACCTCTACGCCGACGTGCTCGCCGCCGAGCGGGCCGCCGGCGACCGGGTGGTGGCGAGCAACGAGCACTGGACGGCGTACGTGCCCGCGGCGGCCCGCTGGCCGTTCGAGGTGCACGTCGCCCCGCACCGGCCGGTGCCGGACATCCCGGCTCTGGACGACGCCGAGCGGGACGCCTTCGGGCCGCTCTACCTGGACCTGCTGCGCCGCTTCGACGGCCTCTTCGACATGCCCATGCCGTACATCGCGGCCTGGCACCAGGCGCCGGTGCGGATCGACCGCGAGCTGGGCCACCTGCACCTGCAGCTGTTCAGCATCCGGCGGGCGAAGGACAAGCTGAAGTACCTGGCCGGCTCGGAGTCGGGGATGGGCGTCTTCATCAACGACATCGCCCCGGAGCGCGCCGCCGAACTGCTCCGCGCCGCCTGATCCGTCCCGGCCCGGCCGGGAGGGTGGCGAACAGGGCGCGGGGGGCCCGGGACAGGGCCCCCCGCAGGGAAGGGACGGCTGGCTGTGCTCGACAGCCGGGAAGGCTGGCTGATCGGCACTCGTGCCGCGAGGCGACCGCGGTCAACCTTCCTGGACGCGACTGGCATCTCGTCCACCCTGGTCAACGAGGCGCGCCGGTTGAGGTGACGAAAGTTTCCGCAGACGACGGAGCCCGCCGGCGGGTGCCGGCGGGCTCCGTGCGGTTGCTGGCGAGGATCAGGCGGCGAGCTTGCGCGCCAGGTTCTCGTCGAGCGCGTTCATGAACTCGTCGGTGGTCAGCCACGGGGCGTCCCGCGAGATGAGCAGCGCGAGGTCCTTGGTCATCTGGCCGCCCTCGACGGTGTCGACGATGACCTGCTCCAGGGTGTTGGCGAACTCGGTGACCGCCGGGGTGCCGTCCAGCTTGCCCCGGTGGGCCAGGCCCCGGGTCCAGGCGTAGATCGACGCGATCGGGTTGGTCGAGGTCTTCTCGCCCTTCTGCCACTGCCGGTAGTGCCGGGTGACCGTGCCGTGCGCGGCCTCGGCCTCGACGGTACGGCCGTCCGGGGAGAGCAGGACGGAGGTCATCAGACCCAGCGAGCCGAAGCCCTGCGCGACGGTGTCGGACTGGACGTCACCGTCGTAGTTCTTGCAGGCCCAGACGTAGCCACCCTCCCACTTGAGCGCGGCGGCGACCATGTCGTCGATCAGCCGGTGCTCGTAGGTGATGCCGGCGGCGTCGAACTCGGCCTTGAACTCGTTCTCGAACACCTCGGCGAAGATGTCCTTGAACCGGCCGTCGTAGGCCTTGAGGATGGTGTTCTTGGTGGACAGGTAGACCGGGTAGTTGCGGTCCAGGCCGTACCGGAACGAGGCCCGGGCGAAGTCCCGGATCGACTCGTCGAAGTTGTACATGCCCATGGCGATGCCGCCGCCGGAGAAGTTGGCGACCTCCATCTCCATCGGCGCGGAGCCGTCGGCCGGGGTGTAGGTGACGGTCACCTTGCCGGGGCCGGGCACGACGAAGTCGGTGGCCTTGTACTGGTCACCGTGGGCGTGCCGGCCGATGATGATCGGCTTGGTCCAGCCGGGGACCAGCCGCGGCACGTTGGACATGATGATCGGCTCACGGAAGACGACGCCGCCGAGGATGTTGCGGATGGTGCCGTTCGGCGACCGCCACATCTTCTTCAGGCCGAACTCCTCGACCCGGGCCTCGTCCGGGGTGATGGTGGCGCACTTCACGCCGACGCCGTGCTCCTTGATGGCGTTGGCGGCGTCAATGGTGACCTGGTCGTCGGTCTCGTCGCGGTGCTGGATCGACAGGTCGTAGTAGTGCAGGTCGACGTCGAGGTAGGGCAGGATCAGCTGCTCCCGGATCTGCTTCCAGATGATCCGGGTCATCTCGTCGCCGTCGAGCTCCACGACCGGGTTGTTTACCTTGATCTTCGCCATCGGCCGGCGCTCCTCTCGGGGGACACGTGCTCAAGCAGTACGAGCGTACTGGAAACTCGCCGGCAGCCCCCAGCCGGCCTCGGTCGGCCGCGAAACGGGGCTGCACGGCGCAGTAGTTCCCTGGCATCCTCGCCCGATGCCACTGAGCCGCACCCTCGGGTCTATCACGGTGACCGCGCTGACCGACGGGGAGGGTCCCTTCTTCCAGCCCCGGGCGGCGGCGTTTCCGCACGCCACCGCGGCGCACTGGCGGGAGGCCGACCGGCGCGACCCCGGCTCGGTGACCGACGACGGGCAGTGGTGGCTGAAGTTCCGCAGCTTCGCGATCCGCGCCGGCGATGGGCCGGTCACCCTCATCGACGCCGGCATCGGCCCGGCGGACGCGCCCGCCGCGAGCTGGGCGCCGGTGCCCGGCCGGCTGCCCGCCGAGCTGGCCGCCGCCGGCATCGACCCGGCCGACGTCGACACGGTCGTGCTGACCCACCTGCACAGCGACCACATCGGCTGGGCGGTGACCGGCGCGCCCGGGCGGCCGTACTTCCCGAACGCGAGCTACCTGCTGCAGCGCGCCGAGCTGGACGCGGCGGAGAGCCTCAACCCGGGGCTGCCGGCCGGCCTGGTCGCGCCGTTGCGCGCCGCCGGCCAGCTCCGGGTGGTCGACGGCGAGACCGCCCTCACCCCGGCGGTACGACTGCTGCCCACTCCGGGGCACACGCCCGGCCACCAGTCCGTGCTGCTGGACGCGGCCGACGAGCGCCTGCTGTTCACCGGCGACCTGCTGGTGCACGCCGTGCAACTGGTCGACCCCGACCTGGCGTACGCCCACGAGGCGGACCCCACGACGGCCCGGAAGTCCCGGACAACCCTCATGGCCACCCTGACCCCCACCCCCACCCTCCTGGCCACCCCCCACCTGGCCACCCCCTTCACCCCCCTCACCCCCCTCAGCCCCCGTTGATCAAGAGCTTTGCGTCAGGAATTGCGTTCCCGGTGACGCAAACCTCTTGATCAACGGGGCGGGCGGGGGCTGTCGGGGGTGGGAGGGAGGGGAAAGGGAAAGGGCGCGCCGGCTTTGCCGGCGCGCCCTTTCCGTGGGTCGGGTGGATCACATGGTGGCTACGTCGGCCTGCTTGGCGCGGACGGCCTCGGCGGCCTCCTTGAGGCTCGCCAGCTCGTCGGCGTCCAGGTCGGTCTCGACGACCCGCTTCACGCCCTCGGCGCCGATCTGCGCCTCCACGCCCAGGTAGACCCCGGAGATGCCGTACTGGCCGTCGACCCAGGCGCAGACCGGCATGACCTCGCCGGAGTCCTCCGCGACCGCCTTCGCCATCTTGGCGGCGGCGGCCGACGGGGCGTAGTACGCCGAGCCGGTCTTGAGCAGCGCGACCACCTCGGCGCCACCGTTGCGGGTCTTGACGACCAGCTCCTCGATCTGCGCGTCGGGCATGGCCTCACGCAGCGGCTTGCCGTTGACCGTGCTCTTCGACGGCACCGGCACCATGGTGTCGCCGTGCGAGCCGAGGGTGAGGGTCTTCACCGACTTCACCGGTACGTTCAGCGCCTCGGCCACGAAGTTGGTGAACCGGGCGGTGTCGAGCATGCCGGCCTGGCCGAGCACCCGGTTCTTCGGGAACTGGGTCGCGAGCTGGGCCAGCGCGGTCATCTCGTCCAGCGGGTTGGAGACCACGATGACCACGGCGTTCGGGGCGTACTTGGCGACGTTCTCGGAGACCTGGCGGACGATCTTGGCGTTCGTCTCCAGCAGGTCCATCCGGCTCATGCCCGGCTTGCGCGGCAGACCGGCCGTGATCACGACGACGTCCGAACCCTCGATCGCCTCGTAGCCCTCGCCGTTCGGGCCGGTGGTGACGCCGACGACCTTCGTCTCGAAGCCCTCGATCGGGCGCGACTGGTTGAGGTCCAGCGCGAGACCCGCCGGCTTGCCCTCCACGATGTCGGTGATCACGACGGTGTCGAAGACGTCGTACTCGGCCAGGCGCTGTGCGGTGGTGGAGCCGTAGAAGCCGGCCCCGACGACAGTGACCTTCTTACCCATGGTCGTCCCACTCCCTGCTACCAGTCGGTTTTCCGGACCGTATCAGTCATCCTGGCACCGAACCGGCCAGGGGCGGACAGTTATGACCCTGACGGGCGTCGCGTCCGGACCTCAGCCCTGCTCGGCGCGCTCGACCACGTTGGTCAGCAGCATGGCCCGGGTCATCGGGCCGACGCCGCCCGGCATCGGAACGAGGCCGCCGGCCACCTCGGCCACCCCCGGGTCCACGTCTCCGGTGTAACGACCCTTGCCGTCCGGCCCGACCACCCGGGTGATGCCGACGTCGACCACCACGGCGCCCGGGGTGATCATGTCGGCGGTGAGCAGGCCGGGTACGCCGGCCGCCACGATCACGATCTCGGCGTCCCTGGTCTGTGCGGCGAGGTCGAGGGTGCCGGTGTGGCAGAGCGTCACCGTGGCGTTCTCGGTGCGCCGGGTGAGCAGCAGGCCGAGCGGGCGGCCGACGGTGTTGCCGCGGCCGACGACCGCCACCTTGGCGCCGCGCAGCGGCACGTCGTAGCGGCGCAGCAGCTCGACGATGCCGCGCGGGGTGCAGGGCAGCGGGCCCGGGTAGCCGAGCACCAGCCGGCCGAGGTTCACCGGGTGCAGGCCGTCGGCGTCCTTGGCCGGGTCGATCAGCTCCAGCACCCGCTGGGTGTCGAGGTGCGCCGGGAGCGGCAGCTGGACGATGTAGCCGTGGCAGGCCGGGTCGGCGTTCAACTCGGCGAGCACGTCCTCGACCTGCTGCTGGGTGGCGTCGGCCGGCAGCTCGCGGCGGATCGAGGCGATGCCCACCTCGGCGCAGTCCCGGTGCTTGCCGTTGACGTACGCCTGCGAGCCGGGGTCGGAACCGACCAGGACCGTGCCCAGTCCGGGGGTGATGCCGCGTTCGGCCAGGGCCTTCACCCGCGCTCGCAGCTCGTCCTTGATCTCCGCCGCGGTCGCCTTGCCGTCCAGAAGCGTCGCCGTCACGAACTGATCGTCTCACGTTGGACGTCGGTCTTTCGGATGACCCGGTTCCACGACGCGGCGGCAGCTCGGGCAGCCGTCGTCAGTAACGAAGCGTGACGTGTCGTTCATCACCCTCGGTGACGGTTTGTGGATCAAGCCACAGCCGTTACCGGACCGGTCGGCACGGAAGGCGACAACCGGGACGGGCGACCGGATACCGCCGATCAGCGCCCGGTCCGGCCCGAAGCACGCCGCCTCTCCCGCAGTAATCGCACTTCGGGTGCGTAAACGCCACCTCGCCCTAGCAGTCTCGCCGCCCGTCGGCAACGGGCCGCCACCTACACCGTTACCGAGTCGCAACCGGCTCGTTGCCGGAAGCACCCACCCCGACCTACCGTTGCCGATTGTTGCGCAGCGTCACCCAGCGTCGGGCCTGACTGCGCAGCGTGAGGAGATGAGGAGGCTCAATGCGAGTTCGTAGGCTCGCCGCCTGGACCGCCCTCCCGCTCGCGGTGACCCTGGGCCTCGCGGCCTGCGGCAGCGGCGGCGACGGTGGGTCCGGTAGCGGCGGTTCCGGTTCCGCGGTCAGTATCCAGATCGGGGAGCCCCAGCACCTGGTTCCGACCAACACCACCGAGACGTCCGGGTCCCAGGTGCTCGCCGGCCTGTTCAGCCCGCTCGTCGACTACGACGCCCAGAACAAGCCGTACGAGGTCGCGGCCGAGTCCGTGACGTCGACCGACAACAAGGTCTGGACGATCAAGCTCAAGGACGGCTTCACCTTCCACAACGGTGAGAAGGTCACGTCCGAGGACTACATCAACGCCTGGAACTACGGCGCGTACGCGCCCAACGGCCAGGGCGGCAGCTACTTCTTCGAGAAGATCGACGGCTACCAGGACCTGCAGGGCGACAAGCCGAAGGCCAAGGAGATGTCCGGCCTGAAGAAGGTCGACGACCTGACCTTCCAGGTGACGCTCTCCGCCCCGTACATCGACTTCAAGACGATGCTGGGCTACAACGCCTTCTACCCGCTGCCGGACGCCGCGTTCTCGGCCCCGGGCGTGCTCAAGGACTCCTACGAGCAGGCGCCGATCGGTCAGGGCCCGTTCAAGATGAAGGGCACCTGGCAGCACGACAGCAAGATCGACGTCGAGCGGTACGACGCCTACCCGGGTGAGAAGCCCAAGGTGAACGCCGTCGAGTTCCGGGTCTACCAGCAGCTCACCGCCGCGTACGCGGACGTGCTGGCGGACAACCTCGACGTGCTGCCGACGATCCCGACCGAGAGCCTGAGCACCGCGCCGACCGACCTGGGCGACCGTTACCAGACCAGCCCGATGTCGTCGTTCCAGTTCCTGGCGTTCCCGACGTTCGACAAGAACTTCAGCAACCCGGACGTGCGCAAGGCGATCTCGATGGCGATCGACCGGGACGAGATCACCAAGTCGATCTTCAAGAACTCGCAGCAGCCGGCTCGCTCGTTCGTCTCGCCGGTGCTGCCGGGCTACCGGGAGAACACCGCGGGCGCGGCGGGCGAGTTCAACCCGACCGAGGCCAAGAAGCTCTACCAGGCCGCCGGCGGCCCGTCGAAGATCGTCATCTCCTACAACGGGGACGGCGGCCACAAGGACTGGGTCGACGCGACCGCCAACCAGCTGAAGGCCAACCTGGGCGTGGACGTCGTCGGCTCGGCCGAGCCGAAGTTCGCCGACCTGCTCACCAAGGTCGAGAAGAAGCAGCCGGTCGGCATGTTCCGGCTGGGCTGGGTCATGGACTACCCGTCCATGGAGGACTACCTGGGCCCGCTGTACAGCACCAACGGCTCGTCGAACTACTACGGCTACAGCAACCCGGAGTTCGACCGCCTGGTGAAGGAGGGCTCCGCCGCTCCCACCCAGGAAGAGGCGATCAAGAAGTACCAGCAGGCCGAGGACATCCTGGCCAAGGACATGCCGGTCATCCCGCTCCGCTTCGGCGAGAACGTGTTCGGGCATTCGACCAAGGTCAGCCACGTCGAGATGGACCTGTTCCAGCGCGTCAACCTGGTCAAGATCGAAGCGACCAGCTGAGCTAGCTGACCGCGTCCGGGCCACTCGGGGAAACCCGGGTGGCCCGGGCACGCGCGGACCGGGAATCGCCGACCAACCGTCCGGCCGCTCTCCGCACGGCCCACCGGCCGGAGGGGCACCGGCGGCACGATTTCCGGTACGACCAGAGACGTCGTACTGCGAACCTTTCGCACTTTTCCAGAGAGACTGTCAAGTATGTTCCGCTACATCCTGCGGCGCCTCCTGCAGATGGTCCTCGCGTTCCTCGGGACCACCCTGATCGTCTATGCGCTGATGTTCGCCGGGCAAGGCGACCCGATCCAGGCTCTCGCCGGTGAGCGGCCGGTGACGGCGGCTCAGCGGGCATATCTGACGGAGAAGTACCACCTGGACGCGACCGGCGTGGGCGGCTTCTTCTACCGCTACTTCGACTACGTGCGCAGCCTGCTCCAGGGCGACCTGGGCCAGTCGCTCACCGGCCGGCAGATCGGCGACATCCTCCAGCAGGCCTGGCCGGTCACCGTGAAGCTTGCCCTCATCGCGCTCGCCGTGGCCGTCATCTTCGGCGTCACCTCCGGCGTGATCGCCGGAATCCGCCGGGCCAGCATCTTCGACAACTCGACGCTGGTGCTGACCCTGCTGGTGCTGGGCATCCCGACCATCGTGCTGGCGCCGCTCGCACAGTTCTTCCTCGGCGTGAAGTGGCAGCTCTTCCCGCCCACCGCCGGCTCGGAGCCGAGCTTCTACGCGCTGCTGCTGCCCGGCATCGTGCTCGGCTCGCTCTCGCTCGCCACCGCGCTGCGGCTGACCCGCACCTCGGTGGCCGAGAACCTGCGCGCCGACTACGTGCGGACCGCCCGGTCGAAGGGCCTGCTCAAGCGGCGCATCGTCAGCGTCCACGTACTGCGCAACTCGCTCATCCCGGTGGTGACCTTCCTCGGCGTCGAGCTGGGCAACCTGATGAGCGGCGCGATCATCACCGAGGGCGTCTTCAACATCCCCGGCGTGGGCTTCAACCTCTTCCGGGGCATCCGCACCGAGGACGGGCCGCTGGTGGTGGGCATCGTCAGCGTGCTCGTCGTGGTCTACCTGGTCTCGAACCTGGTGGTGGACGTCCTGTACGCCGTACTCGACCCGAGGATCCGCTATGAGTGAGCGCAGCGAACGAATCATCAGCGCAGCGTGCTTGGGCGCTCATGCCGGCACCGAGCGCAGCGAGGTGCAGGCATGAGTGATTTTGAAACTGTGGCGGCCACCGAGAACCAGGCCGCACGGCGTGGCCCCTCGGGTGAGCCCGGCACGCCCAACCAGGTCGGCGCGGCGCAGAAGCCGCGCAGCCTGGCCGGGGACGCCTGGCGCGACCTGCGCCGCAACCCGATCTTCTGGATCTCGCTGGTACTGGTGCTGCTCGTCACCCTGATGGCGCTCCTGCCCGGCGTGTTCACCGCGAACGACCCGCGCGACTGCCTGCTCTCCCGGCAGCACGCCGGGCCGTCCGGCGGGGCCATCTTCGGGTACGACTTCCAGGGCTGCGACACGTACTCCCGAGCGGTCTACGGCACCCGGGCGTCGCTGCTGGTCGGCGCGCTCTCGGCGCTGGGCACCGGCGTGATCGCGCTGGTCATCGGGATGCTGGCCGGTTACTTCGGCCGCTGGGTGGACGCGGTGCTCTCCCGGGTCATCG
Source organism: Micromonospora sp. NPDC093243 (assembly GCF_044753725.1). Lineage (NCBI taxonomy): Bacteria > Bacillati > Actinomycetota > Actinomycetes > Micromonosporales > Micromonosporaceae > Micromonospora > Micromonospora sp. NPDC093243. The sequence goes on from NZ_JBIVNT010000004.1 coordinate 451,039, forward strand.
ACGTCGTGCTCGGCATCCCGCTGCTGCTGGCCGCGATCGTGCTGCTCAAGCGGGTCGGCAGCGACAGCCCCACCGCCCGGATCACCGCGGTCATCTTCGTGCTGGCCGTCCTCGGCTGGACGACCGCCGCCCGGGTGGTGCGCTCCTCGGTGATCACCGCCAAGGAGCAGGACTACGTCGCCGCGGCCCGGATGCTCGGCGCCAACCACGGCCGGATCATGTGGCGGCACATCCTGCCGAACTCGCTGGCCCCGGCCATCGTGGTGCTGACCATCGCGCTCGGCTCGTTCATCGCCGCCGAGGCCACGCTCTCCTTCCTGGGCATCGGCCTCAAGGCGCCGACCATCTCGTGGGGCCAGGACATCGACACCGGCCGGATCCACATGCGGGAAGCGGCGACGCCGTTGATCGTCCCGTCGGCCTTCCTCGCACTGACCGTGCTCGCGTTCATCATGCTCGGCGACGCGATCCGTGACGCCTTCGACCCGAAGCTGCGGTGACCCGTGCGAGCGCGAGGAGTGAGCGAAGCGAGCCCCGCAGTTCGCGAGCGAAAGGCAGGCACAGCATGACCGACTCCATCGTCCAACCCACGCCCGCCTCCGCCACCCCGGAGGGCGGCCACCTGCTCGAGGTACGGGACCTGCACGTCGAGTTCCGCACCGGCGAGGGCGTGGCCAAGGTGATCAACGGCGTCTCGTACCACCTGGACGCCGGTGAGACGCTCGCCGTGCTCGGCGAGTCCGGCTCCGGCAAGTCGGTGACCGCTCAGGCGATCATGGGCATCCTGGACACCCCGCCGGCGCACATCCGCTCCGGGCAGATCCTCTACCAGGGCCGTGACCTGCTCACCCAGTCGGAGGAGCAGCGCCGGCAGGTACGCGGCAAAGAGATCGCGATCATCTTCCAGGACGCGCTCTCGGCGCTGAACCCGGTCTTCCCGGTCGGCTGGCAGATCGGCGAGACGCTGCGCCAGCGGGAGGGGATGTCCCGCGGCGACGCCCGCCGGCGGGCCATCGAGCTGATGGACCTGGTGAAGATCCCGGCTGCCGCCCGGCGGATCGGCGACTACCCGCACCAGTTCTCCGGCGGCATGCGGCAGCGCGTCATGATCGCGATGGCGCTGGCGCTCAACCCGAAGGTGCTGATCGCCGACGAGCCGACCACCGCGCTGGACGTCACCGTGCAGGCCCAGATCATGGACCTCCTGGCCGACCTGCGCCGGGACCTCGGCATGGCGATGATCCTGATCACCCACGACCTCGGCGTGGTGGCCGGCGTGGCGGACCGGATCGCGGTGATGTACGCCGGCCGGATCGTCGAGCACGCCGACGTCCGCTCGCTCTACCGCGCGCCGGCGCACCCGTACACCAAGGGGCTGCTGGAGTCGATCCCGCGCCTGGACGTCCGCGGCCAGGAGCTGTCGACGATCAAGGGGCTGCCGCCGAACCTGATGCGGATCCCCTCCGGCTGCCCGTTCCACCCCCGCTGCCCGTACGTCCAGCAGGTCTGCGTGGACGCGGTGCCGCACGACCTGGTCCTCGGCGACGGCCGGACCAGCGCATGCCACTTCGCGCAGGAGGTCCGTGATGACAGCGCCCGCTAGCTCCACCAAGGTCCGGGGCGAGACCATCCTCTCCGTCGACAACCTGGTCAAGCACTTCCCGATCTCGCAGGGCGTGCTGTTCAAGCGCCAGATCGGCGCGGTCAAGGCGGTGGACGGGGTGAGCTTCGAGCTGCGCCGGGGCGAGACCCTCGGCGTGGTGGGCGAATCGGGCTGCGGCAAGTCGACGCTGGCCCGACTGCTCATGCGGCTCGAGACGCCGACCTCGGGCGGGGCCACCCTGGAGGGCAAGGACCTGTTCAAGTCCTCCGGCGGCGAGCTGCGCCGGCTGCGGCGCAACATGCAGATGGTCATGCAGGATCCGTACACCTCGCTGAACCCGCGGATGACGGTCGGCGACATCATCGGCGAGCCGTTCGAGATCCACCCGGACGCGGCTCCGAAGGGCAGCAAGCGCAAGCGTGTGCAGGAGCTGCTGGACGTGGTCGGGCTGAACCCGGAGCACATCAACCGGTACCCGCACCAGTTCTCCGGCGGGCAGCGGCAGCGCATCGGCATCGCCCGGGCGCTCGCCCTGCGTCCGGAGGTGATCGTCTGCGACGAGCCGGTGTCGGCGCTGGACGTCTCCATCCAGGCGCAGGTGATCAACCTGCTGGAACAGCTCCAGGACGAGTTCGGCCTCTCCTACATCTTCATCGCGCACGACCTGTCGGTGGTCCGGCACATCGCGGACCGGGTCGCGGTGATGTACCTCGGTCGGATCGTGGAGATCGGCACCGAGGACGAGATCTACGAGCGGGCCACCCACCCGTACACCCAGGCGCTGCTCTCCGCCGTGCCGGTGCCGGACCCGGAGGCGCGTACCGACCGGAACATCATTCGGCTCACCGGTGACGTGCCGTCGCCGGCCGACCCGCCGAGCGGCTGCCGGTTCCGCACCCGCTGCTGGAAGGCGCAGGAGATCTGCGCCGTCGAGGACCCGCAGACCGTCCCGCGCGCCGCCGACCCGCACCCCTCGGCCTGCCACTTCGCCGAACTGCGCCCCACCGCGGCGGCCTGACCCCGCCCCCAGGCCCCCCAGCCTGGTCGATCATGCAGTTGTGGTGGGCGAAAGGCGCCGATCCGCGCCCTTCGTGAGGCACCACAACTGCATGATCGCCGGGGTCTGGCGCGCCGGTCAGTGGAAGAAGTGGCGGGTGCCGGTCAGGTACATCGTCACGCCGGCCTGCTTGGCGGCGGCGATGACCTCCTCGTCGCGGATCGAGCCGCCCGGCTGGACGATCGCCCGGACCCCTGCGTCGATGAGGATCTGCGGGCCGTCGGCGAACGGGAAGAACGCGTCCGAGGCGCAGACCGAGCCCCGGGCCCGCTCCGCCCCGGCCCGGCTGACCGCCAGCCGCGCCGAGTCGACCCGGTTGACCTGACCCATGCCGACCCCGACGGTCGCGCCATCGCTGGCCAGCAGGATCGCGTTGCTCTTCACCGCGCGGACCGCCCGCCAGGCGAAGGCCAGATCGTGCAGGGTCTGCTCGTCGGCCGGGTCGCCGGCGGCGAGCTGCCAGTTCGCCGGGTCGTCGCCGGGGGCGTCCACCCGGTCGGCCAGCTGCACCAGCACGCCACCGCTGATCTGCCGCCACTCCGCCGGCGGCGGGTTCCACGCCGGGGCGCGCAGCAGCCGGAGGTTCTTCTTGGCCTGGAGGATCTCGACCGCGCCGGCCTCGAACTCCGGCGCCACCACCACCTCGGTGAAGATCTCCGCCACCTGCCGGGCCAGCTCGGCCGAGACCGGCCGGTTGACCGCGATCACGCCGCCGTACGCGGAGACCGGGTCACAGGCGTGCGCCTTGCGGTGCGCCTCGGCGACGTCCGCGCCCACCGCGATGCCACACGGGTTCGCGTGCTTGATGATCGCGACGGCCGGCTGGTCGGCGAAGTCGTTCGCGGCCCGCCAGGCGGCGTCCGCGTCGACGTAGTTGTTGTAGGACATCTCCTTGCCGTGCAACTGCTCGGCCTGGGCCAGCCCGGCCGGCGCGTCCGGGTCGGTGTAGAGCGCCGCCGCCTGGTGCGGGTTCTCGCCGTAGCGCAGCGCCTGCTCCGCCCGCAGCGCCAGCCCGGCGAAGCCCGGCCACTCCGGCTCGGCCCCGAGCTGCACCGCGCACCAGTTCGCCACCGCCACGTCGTACTCGGCGATGTCGGCGAAGGCCCGCGCGGCCAGGGCGCGGCGCTGGGCCAGGGTGAAGCCGCCCGCGTCGAGGGCGGCCAGCAGCGCCGGGTACGCGGACGGGTCGGTCAGCACGGCGACCGACGCGTGGTTCTTGGCCGCGGCCCGGACCATCGCCGGCCCACCGATGTCGATCTGCTCCACGCACTCGTCGAGGCTGGCGCCGGAGGCGACCGTGGCCTGGAACGGGTAGAGGTTGCTGACCAGCAGGTCGAACGGGGCGACCCCCAGCTCGTCGAGCTGGTCGACGTGCGACTGCTTGCGCAGGTCGGCCAGGAGCCCCGCGTGCACCTTCGGGTGCAGGGTCTTGACCCGGCCGTCGAGGACCTCGGGGAAGCCGGTGACCGTCTCCACCGCGGTGACCGGCACACCGGCGCCGGCGATCGTCGCGGCGGTGCTCCCGGTCGACACGATCTCCACGCCGGCCGCGTGCAGGGCCTGGGCCAGCTCGACCAGGCCGCTCTTGTCGTAGACGCTGACCAGCGCCCGCCGGATCGGGCGGCGCTCGTCCTGAGTGGAGCTCACGGGGTCGTGACCTTTCTTCCGGTGATCGTCCAACCAGCGCGGACCAGGCGGCCGACCTGCTCGACGAGCTGGCGCCGCTCGGCCGACTTGATGCGCTCGGTGAGGGTCTCCTCGTCGTCGTCGTCGAGCACCGGCACGGCGACCTGCGCGACGATCGGGCCGGTGTCCATTCCGGCGTCGACGAAGAAGAGGGTGGCGCCGGTGACCTTCACGCCGTAGGCGAGGGCGTCGCGCGGGCCGTGGATGCCGGGAAACGCCGGCAGCAGGGTGTTGTGCGTGTTCAGGTAGCGGTCGCCGAAGGCGGCCAGGAAGTGCGGCCCGACCAGCTTGAGGAACCCGGCGGAGATGACCAGGTCGGGCGAGTGCGCGGCGACCTGCGCGGTGAGCGCGAGGTCCCACTCCTCCCGGGTCTCGTACGCCTTCAGCGGCACCACGAAGCTCGGCACCCCGGCCGCGGCGGCCCGGTCCAGCCCGGCGATGCCGTCCCGGTCGGCGCCCACCCCGACCACCCGGGCGCCGTACGCCGGGTCGGCGGTGGCGTCGAGCAGCGCCTGCAGGTTGCTCCCGGATCCGGAGATGAGGACGACGATGCGGGCGGCGGACGCGGGCTCGGTCACCGGATCACCCTATCGGGCAGGTCGGGACGGCCCACGTCCGGGCAGGTCGGGACGGGTTGCCGTCGATCGGTGCTCGCAGGTGACAGCCGGACTGGCGCGAAACCGGTACGCTGCCGGTCGCTCGGGACCGGCGCGCCCGGCCCGCACCCCGTCGATGATCCGACACGCGAGCTGTGTCGATGAATGAGGAGCCCCCATGCAGCCCGGATACCCTGCCCCCCAGCAGCCGATCAACAACAACATGACGATGTCGATCGTCGCCATCTTCCTCTTCTGGCCGCTGGCCATTCCGGCCATCATCAACGCGTCCAAGGTGAACCCGCTGCTCCAGCAGGGTGACTACGCCGGGGCGCAGGCCGCCGCGGCAGAGTCGAAGAAGTGGTCCAAGTGGGCCCTGATCATCGGCATCGCGTGGTATGTGATCGTGCTGGTGTGCTGCGCGCTGGGCGGTCTCGGCGCGATCATGAGTGGCGACAGCACCACATACTGACGGACCACGTACTGACGACACAGCCAAGGAGCCTCGTCGAATGCAGCCCGGTTACCCCGGTCAGGATCCCTACAACCAGCAGCCCAACCAGGATCCGACCGCGCCGCAGCAGCCCCACGACCCGTACGCCCCGCCGCCGGCGGCGCCGTACGGGCAGCAGCCTCCCGCCGGGCAGCCCTACGGCCAGCCGCAGGACCCGTACGCCGCGCCGCAGAACCCCTACGGTCAGCAGCCGCCGCACGGGCAGCAGCCGACCTCGGGTCAGCCGTACGGGCAGCCGCCCACCTCGGGACAGCCCTACGGCCAGCCGTACCAGGACCCGTACGCGCAGCAGCAGCCGTACGGCGGTGCGCCGACCTACCCGAACGCCGGCTACCCGCAGGCGCAGGGGCAGAACAACACCCTCGGCCTCGTGTCGATGATCCTCGGCATCGCGTCGATCCCGCTGGCCTGCTGCCTGTTCCTGGGCATCCCGGCCGGCATCGCCGCCGTGGTCACCGGCTACCTGGGTAAGCAGAAGGCGGACCAGGGCCTGGCCAACAACGCGGGCCAGGCCAAGGCCGGCCTGATCTGCGGTGCGGTCGGCGCCGGCCTGGGCATCCTGGTGCTGATCCTCAACCTCATCGGTATGAGCCTGCCCAACCAGCCCTGACCGTCCGAACCACGAAAGGGGCGTCCCGCGAGTCGCGGGGCGCCCCTTCGGTCTGTCTGCGCTTGTGCGGGCCGACCGGCCGCGGCTCAGCCGGCCGCGGGGCGGGCGAAGGCCCGGGCGGCGGCCGCGCCGAGCAGCGCGCCCGCCCCGACCACGGCGGTGGTCACCGCGGCGACCTGCCAGGCGACCGGACCCACCTCGGCCAACCGGCCACCCCCCAACGGGCCGGCCGAGGCCGCCGCGGCCACGCCCAGCAGCACCCCGGCCACCGGTCCGGCGATCGCCGCCGGGCCGAGCAGCGCCGCCCAGCCCACCGGCGCCCGCTCGTCCAGGGCCAGCCGCAGCAGCCGCCGGGCGAGCAGCCAACCGGCGGTCATCGCGGCCAGCACGGGCACCGCGAGCATGGCGGCGCCCAGCCCGTCCACCGGGCCACGGGGCAGGCCGGCCAGCAGCGGTACGGCCGGTAGGGCGCCCACCGAGACCTCGCTTGTCCGCACCGCGGTGTCGGTGCCGACGGCGAAGCCCGGGCCGAGCAGGTAGCTGGTGGACCAGACGGTGGCGTTGGGCGCGTAGGCGAGGCTGACCAGGGTGATCCCGGCCTGCCCGGCCACCCCCGTCCGGTAGGCCTCGATCATGTCGGCCGCGTCGCCCCCGCCGGTGGCCACGGCGAGTCCGGCCGCTCCGGCGCCCGCGCCGAGCAGCAGCAGACCGGCGACCAGGCCGGTGCGGATCCCCTCGCGCAGCGCCACCGGGGCGCGCTCGTCGAACAGCCTGGCCACGCCGCAGGTGCGCACCGCGCCGACCAGCGCGGCCAGCGTGCCGAGCAGGGCGAAGGTCAGCCCGGCGCGGAGCAGGGATACCGCCGGTCCGCCCGCCCCGACCAGCACCGCGGCGAGGACGCCGAGCAGCGCGTAGCCGATGCCGACGGCGCCGGCGGCGACGAGCGCCTGCCGCGGCGACCGACCGCCGCGCGCACCGATGGCCCGGCTGACGTGCACCCCGGCCCGGGTCAGCCGCCAGACCACCAACCCGGTCAGCGCCAGCGGGACGAGCCCGAGGGGACCGGCCTCGGTGTGCAGCGGGACGCCGTGCCCGAGCAGCCAGCCGGCCAGCCCGGCGCGCAGGGCGCCGGCGACCGAGCCGGCGTCCTCGCTGAGCTGCGCCAGGCCGAGCACGATCGCGACGGGAAGGTAGGAGGTGAGCGCGGCCCCGATGGCCGCCACCGCTGCGGCCACGGCGAGCGGCGCCCGACCGCGCGGCGCTCCGCCCGACCGTGGCGCCGGCACCCGCCGGCCCGGCGCGGCGCGACCACCCGACCGGTCGTCGGCGGTTGCCGTACCGGAGCGGCGGGGTTGATCAGGGGTGACGGAGGACATCGGGATCTACTCTGGCATGCCGCGCGCGCGGGAGCAGTCCGATAACCCCCCGGCACGGCGGCGAGTTCCGCTGTCCGCGCGCCGCCGGACCTCCGTGGGCCCTGCTGCCGGCCGGGCCCGCGCCGCCGTTCCGGGCGTGCTCGGCATCATGCTCGGTCCCGTCCGCCGCGGAGTCCTCGGCATCGTTCTCGGCCACCTGTCCATTCGGGACACCCACCCGCCCGGCCACTCGGGCACGTCGCCCTCGCGCTGGGCGCCGTGGGAGTTCGTCGTTCGAGAGCGCGCTCCCCGCCCGGGCCGGCAACGACCCGGGCGAGGGAACGACCGAGGGGGCCGACCGCGCCGGTCGACCCCCTCGGTACGCGACAGCCGGGTCAGCCGGCGGACATGATCTCCCGCATCAGGCGCGCGGTCTCGGTCGGCGTCTTGCCGACCTTCACACCGACCGCCTCCAGCGCCGCCTTCTTCGCCTCGGCGGTACCGGCCGAGCCGGAGATGATCGCGCCGGCGTGCCCCATGGTCTTGCCGGGCGGGGCGGTGAAGCCGGCGATGTAGCCGACGACCGGCTTGGTGACGTTCGCCTTGATGAACTCGGCGGCCCGCTCCTCGGCGTCGCCGCCGATCTCACCGATCATCACGATGGCGTCGGTCTCCGGGTCGGCCTCGAACGCGGCGAGCGCGTCGATGTGGGTGGTGCCGATGATCGGGTCACCGCCGATGCCGACGCAGGTCGAGAAGCCGATGTCCCGAAGCTCGTACATCATCTGGTAGGTCAGCGTGCCGCTCTTGCTGACCAGGCCGATCCGGCCGGTGCCGGTGATGTCGGCCGGGATGATGCCGGCGTTCGAGGCGCCCGGCGAGGCGATGCCGGGGCAGTTGGGCCCGACGATCCGGGTCCGCTCCCCCTTCGACACGTTGTACGCCCAGAACGCGGCGGTGTCGTGCACCGGCACGCCCTCGGTGATCACCACGGCGAGGTCGATGCCGGCGTCGATCGCCTCGACGACGGCGGCCTTGGTGAACTGCGGCGGAACGAAGATCACCGTGACGTCGGCCCCGGTCTCCTTCATCGCGTCCGCGACCGAGGCGAAGACCGGCAGCTCGGTGCCGTCGAAGTCGACGGTGGTGCCGGCCTTGCGCGGGTTCACGCCGCCGACCACGTTGGTGCCGGCGGCGAGCATCCGCCGGGTGTGCTTGGAACCCTCGGAACCGGTCATCCCCTGGACGATGACCTTAGAGTCCTTGGTCAGCCAGATAGCCATCTTCAGACCCCCGCAGCTGCCAGCTCGGCGGCCCGCTCGGCCGCGCCGTCCATGGTGTCGACCCGCTGCACCAGCGGGTTGTTCGCGCCGTCGAGAATCGCCCGACCGGCCTCGGCGTTGTTGCCGTCGAGCCGGACGACGAGCGGCTTGGTGACCTGCTCGCCGCGCTGCTCCAGCAGGGCGAGCGCCTGGATGATGCCGTTGGCGACCTCGTCGCAGGCGGTGATGCCACCGAAGACGTTGACGAAGACGCTGCGCACCGACGGGTCGGACAGGACGATCTCCAGCCCGTTCGCCATCACGGCCGCGCTGGCGCCGCCGCCGATGTCGAGGAAGTTGGCCGGCTTGACGCCGCCGTGCCGCTCACCGGCGTACGCGACCACGTCGAGGGTCGACATGACCAGACCCGCGCCGTTGCCGATGATGCCGACCTCGCCGTCGAGCTTGACGTAGTTGAGGTCCTTCTCCTTGGCGGCCTGCTCCAGCGGGTCCACCGCGGCCTGGTCGACCAGCGCCTCGTGGTCCGGGTGCCGGAACCCGGCGTTCTCGTCCAGGCTGATCTTGGCGTCGAGCAGCAGCAGCTTGCCCTCGCCCGTCTTGGCCAGCGGGTTGACCTCGACCAGGGTGGCGTCCTCGGCGACGAAGGCCTGCCACAGGCCCACCGCGATGTCGACGACCTGGTCGGCGACCTCGGCCGGGAAGCCGGCCGCGCTGACGATCTCGCGGGCCTTCGCCTCGTCGACGCCCTTGACGGCGTCGATCGGGGCCTTGACCACCTTGTCCGGGGTCTCGGCGGCGACCTGCTCGATGTCCATGCCGCCGGCCACGCTGGCGATGCAGAGGAAGGTGCGGTTCGCCCGGTCGAGCAGGTACGAGAAGTAGTACTCGTCGGCCACGTCCGCGGTCACCGTGATCATGACCTTGTGGACGGTGTGGCCCTTGATGTCCATGCCGAGGATGTCGGTGGCCCGGGCCACCGCCTCATCCGGGCCCTCGGCCAGCTTGACGCCGCCGGCCTTGCCCCGGCCGCCGACCTTTACCTGCGCCTTGACGACCACCCGACCGCCGAGGCGTTCGGCGATCGCGCGGGCCTCCTCCGGGGTAGTGGCGACGCCGCCGGCCAGCACGGGCAAGCCGTGCCGCTCGAACAGGTCCCGCCCCTGGTACTCGTACAGGTCCACGATTGCGCGTCCCGTCCCGTCTCCGCGGCGCGCCGTCGCGCCGCCACCAGCGTTCAGAAAACAGTTTGACGCCTGTCATCAGTTGAAACAGGCCATTGGCCGCAGCCTAGCGAGGTGGCCACCGGCGGCAACCGAGCGGGTGCGCGGTGTGCGGTAATGCACAGCCACCGTCGGACCCGGGCCGCCGCCGCCCGGCGCAGCCGCCTCGGACGCGCCTGCGCCGGGTTGTCCCCGGGCGGTGACGGCCCGGTCGCGTCAGCCGTCCGGGCGATGTTGGCGGGGGCGCGTAACCCCTCCGGCGGGGCCTCGTTGAGTCAGATGTCGGAGCGCTGGAAAGCGCGATGACGGGAGACGGCCGATGCCCTGTCGGTCGAGGGGTGGCGGCGGGGCATCGTGCATAGAGGGGCCGGACGTGTGAGGGGTGCGTCCGGCCCCTCCCCCGTCTCTCGATCCGACCGCGGCTCTCTCTCCGCCGCTGTCAGCCAGGAGAGCACCGCCGCTGTCAGCCAGGAAGGCCGGCGCGACGCCCGCCTCAGCTGACCGGCTGCGCCACGTTCTGCCGCACCCACTCCACGATCGACTGGGTGGTCGCCCCCGGCGTGAAGATCTTGGCGACCCCGAGCTTCTCGAGCTCGGGCAGGTCGGCGTCCGGGATGATGCCGCCGCCGAACACCACGATGTCCCGCGCGTCGCGCTCGGCGAGCAGCTCGAGGACCCGCCGGAACAGCGTCATGTGCGCACCGGAGAGCACGGAGAGGCCGACCGCGTCGGCGTCCTCCTGGATGGCGGTCTCGACGATCTGCTCCGGCGTCTGGTGCAGGCCGGTGTAGATGACTTCCATGCCGGCGTCGCGCAGGGCGCGCGCGACCACCTTCGCGCCCCGGTCGTGGCCGTCCAGGCCGGGCTTGGCGACGACGACCCGAATTCGAGAGCTCATCAGCGCACACCTTTCACCGGACTTCGCGGCAGTCACCTGAACGAACGGTAACCCGGCCGACCGGGGCCGGGAAATCCGGGCCGGGAACCCGGCCGGCGAGTCGGACCGGCGAGTCGGGCGGATCGTCGGCCTGGCGGCCGGGGCAGCCCCGCCGGCGGGTCGGGCCGGACATCCGGGGTCCGGGCTTCCCCGGTGACCTGCGGCTGAGCCGGGGCGGTGCGGCAACCACCCGGTCGGGAACGGGCGGCGCGGCCTTCGCCGTCAAGCGGGACGAGTCCGCCGTACCGGTCACGCTCGGCGACGAACGGACAGTAACCTGGGCACCGATCGGCGGCGCGAGGCGTGACAATCACGGACGCAAACGGACAGATCGACACGCCAATTCGGCGCTCCGGCTTGTGAGTCGCCTGGTGGTTGGCTAACGTGTCCACGGTTGTCATCAGGTCCATGGACGGGTGACGACGCGGTCAGCAGACGTTCACCCGAGCTTCTTCGGGTGTCCGCGGGCCGCATCGGAACCCCGACAACGGAGGGTGTGCGTGCGCCAGCGCCTGTCGTCTGAGCCCGATAGATATCGCGGTCGTCGCCGCGTACCCACGCCCCCGCGTAGCCGCTACGCGGCCGTCGTCACCACCGCCTTCGTCGGCGCCGGCGTCGTCGCGCTCGGCGCGGGCGCCCTGCCGGACGCCAAGAGCGTCAACCCGTCGGTCCTCGACGACCTGCGGCAGGCCTCGATCACCAGCCAGGACGCCGCGGCCCGTGCCGACGCCGCCGACCGCGCCTCTCGTGACAGCGGACGGTCCGACGAGGCCGGCGAGCCGGACGTCTGGCTGCTGCCCTTGCAGGGCTACGACTTCAACTCGCCCTACGGAATGCGCTGGGGCAAGCTGCACACCGGCGTCGACCTGGTCGCCCCCGAGGGCACCCCGTACGTCGCGATCCACGCCGGCACCGTCACCAAGGCCGGCTGGTTCGGCGGCTACGGCCACGCGGTGATCGTCCAGCACCCGGACGGCAGCGAGGCGATCTACGGCCACTCCTCCGCGGTCAGCGTCCAGGAGGGTCAGCAGGTCAAGGCCGGCGACCAGCTCGGCCTGGTGGGCAACACCGGCCACTCCTACGGCAGCCACCTGCACCTCGAGGTGCATGTCAAGGGCGAGCCGGTGGACCCGGTGCCGTGGCTCCAGGAGCGCGGAGTGGACATCAAGCTACAAGTCGAGGCAATCTACGGCGAGGTAGCCGCCTCCTGACGCTGCGTATCGACGGATAACCGCCCGGATCGATCGATCCGGGCGGTTTTTTCATGCCCGGGGCGGACCGATGTCGCCTGCGCCACAGCAGGAAGTGTGAGCGGCGCCACCACCGAACATGATCACTTAACGGGTCAGAACCCCCATAGTCGCCCAGAACAGGTCAGCGGCTGGTGTCGTGCCACCGGCCCGACCCGTCCCCCTTACCCGCCGGTACCCGGGCCCGCACCAGGATCTTCTCCGTCCGATCCCCTCGACACGTGAAGGTCCCCCCGTGCAGGAAGAAGACAGCACCACCCGGAACGAGCAGCCCGCCGGCGCCGACGTGACCCGGCACCGGATGCGCGTCGGGCGTCGTGCCCGGCTCCTCGTGGTCGGGGCGGTCGCCGCGCTCGGCATCGGCGTCGCCGGCGTCGCGGTCGCCACGACCGGCGACGACCACACCCCGGCGCCGGTCTCGCTCGACGCGCAGGCCCGTGCCGAGGCCGCCGCCCGCGCCGACCGCTCCGTCCGCGAGTCGAGCGCGGCGGCCACCCCGTCGGTCACGCCGAGCAGCCCGACGCCGAGCCCGTCCGCCGCCAGCCCCTCGGCCAAGCCGGCCACCGCCAAGCCCAAGCCGAAGCCGAAGAAGACCGCGAAGCCGAAGCCGGCCTGGGTCATCCCGATGAAGGGCGCCGAGATCACGTCCTGCTTCGGCCCCCGGTGGGGCACCCAGCACGCGGGCATCGACTTCGCCATGCCGGCCGGCACCCCGATCCACGCCGCCGCCGCGGGCACCGTGGTCAAGGCCGGCGACGCCGGCGACGGGTACGGCAACTCGGTCTTCATCGACCACGGCAACGGCTACCTGACCCACTACGCCCACCAGAGCCGGCTCGTGGTGAGCGTCGGCGACAAGGTCGGCGTCGGCGAGGTCATCGGCTACGAGGGCTCCACCGGCGACTCCACCGGCCCGCACCTGCACTTCGAGGTGCACCAGGGCCAGATGTGGAGCCAGATCGACCCGGCGCCGTTCCTGCGCGCCCGGGGCATCGACGTGCCCTGCTGACGTCACCACGGCACGCGGCCCGGCCCGGCATCCGCCGGGCCGGGCCGCGCCGGCTCAGAGCTTGTCGATGGGGGCGTGCCGGAGAACCAGCCACATGGTCTGGTCGCCGAAGTCGATCTGCGCGCGAGCGCCGGGGCCATGCCCCTCCACGGCGAGCACCCGGCCCAGCCCGTAGCGCTGGTGGTTGACCCGGTCGCCGGCGGCCACCTTCGGCCCCTGCGGCAACTCACTGGCGGTGGTCAACCGGCTGCCGTCGACACCGAGCCGCTTCGCCAACTGGGCCGCCTTCGGCGTACCCCCGTTGAAGGTCCCGCGCCCGCCGGACGTGCGGTCCGCGCGGCCACCGACGCCGCCGCCCCCGCCGGCCCACGAGGTGTACGACCCCTCGGTGCGCTCCCAGCGCACCAGCTCCGGCGGCAGCTCCTCGAGGAAGCGGGACGGCGGGTTGTAGGACGGCTGTCCCCACGCCGAGCGGGTCACCGCCCGGGAGAGGTAGAGGCGCTGCCGGGCCCGGGTGATCCCGACGTAGGCCAGCCGCCGCTCCTCCTCCAGCTCGCGGGTGTCGCCGAGCGAGCGCAGGTGCGGGAAGACGCCGTCCTCCAGACCGGTCAGGAAGACCACCGGGAACTCCAGCCCCTTGGCGGTGTGCAGCGTCATCAGCGTGACGACGCCCTGGTGGTCCGGGTCGTCGGCGGGGATCTGGTCGGCGTCGGCGACCAGGGCGACCTGCTCCAGGAAGCCGGCCAGGGTGGCCCGCTCTCCCTCGTCGCCGGTCGCCTCGATCCGCTCGGTGTACTCCCGAGCCACGCTGACCAGTTCCTGGAGGTTGTCGACCCGGCCGGCGTCCTGCGGGTCGAGGCTCTCTTCCAGCTCGGTCAGGTAGCCGGAGCGGGTGAGCAGCGCCTCCAGCACCTCCTCCGGGGTGCCGGTCTCGGCCAGCTCGCGGGCGCCGTCGAGCAGGGCGACGAACTCGGCGATGCCGTTCGCCGCCCGGGTCGAGATGCCCGGCGCCTCCTTGGCCCGGTGCAGCGCCGCGCCGAAGGAGATGCGGTCCCGACTGGCGAGCGCCTCGACGCACGCCTCGGCCCGCTCGCCGATCCCCCGGCGCGGGGTGTTCAGGATCCGGCGCAGGCTCACCGTGTCGTCGTCGTTGACCACCGCGCGCAGGTAGGCCAGCGCGTCGCGGACCTCCTTGCGCTCGTAGAAGCGCACCCCGCCGACCACCTTGTAGGGCAGGCCGATCCGGATGAACACCTCCTCGAAGACCCGGGACTGGGCGTTGGTGCGGTAGAAGACCGCCACGTCACCCGGGCGGGCCTCGTCGGCGTCGACCAGCCGGTCGATCTCGCGGGCCACCCAGTCCGCCTCGGCGTGCTCGGTGTCGGCCACGTAGCCGACGATCTGCTCGCCGGCGCCCGCGTCGCTCCAGAGCCGCTTGGGCTTGCGGGAGGTGTTGCGGTCGATCACCGCGTTGGCGGCGTTGAGGATGGTCTGGGTGGAGCGGTAGTTCTGCTCCAGCAGGATCGTCCGCGCGTCGGTGAAGTCCCGCTCGAACTCCAGGATGTTGCGGATGGTCGCGCCGCGGAACGCGTAGATCGACTGGTCCGCGTCGCCGACCACGCAGAGCTCGGCCGGTGCCAGCCCCTCGGTGCCGGAGACCAGCTCCTTGATCAGGGTGTACTGGGCGTGGTTGGTGTCCTGGTATTCGTCCACCAGCACGTGCCGGAAGCGCCGGCGGTAGGTCTCCGCGACGTGCGGGTGCGACTGGAGCAGGTGCACCGTGGTCATGATCAGATCGTCGAAGTCCAGCGCGTGCGCCTCCCGCAGTCGGCGCTGGTAGAGCGTGTAGGCCTCGGCGAGGGCCCGCTCGTTGGGGCCCTTGGCCCGGGCGGTGAACTCCTCGGGGTCGACCAGCTCGTTCTTCAGGTTGGAGACCTGGGCGGCCAGGCCGCGCGCCGGGTAGCGCTTCGGGTCGAGATCGAGCTCGCGGGTGACCAGCTGCATCAGCCGGCGGGAGTCGTCGGCGTCGTAGATGGAGAAGGTCGACTTCAGCCCGGCGTGCTCGTGCTCGGCGCGCAGGATCCGGACACAGGCCGAGTGGAAGGTCGACACCCACATCAGCCGGGCCCGCGGCCCGACCAGCGCGGCGACCCGCTCCTTCATCTCGCCGGCGGCCTTGTTGGTGAAGGTGATCGCGATGATCTCGCCGGGGTGCACGTCCCGCGCGGCGAGCAGGTAGGCGATCCGGTGGGTGAGCACCCGGGTCTTGCCGGAGCCCGCGCCCGCCACGATCAGCAGTGGTGTGCCGGCGTGGGTGACCGCATCGCCCTGCGGCCCGTTCAACCCGGTGAGCAGGGCCTGTGGATCGAGGCGGCTGGGCGTCGGCCCGGGCCGGTGCGGACGGGCCGACGCGCGCTCGGGCGCGGGCGGGGACGCGGGGATGTCGAAGAGAGGATGCATCGCACGGCGAGTCTATGCCGCCGGGCGGACACTTCCCGACCGCGCACGCCCGGGTGCGACCCAGCCGGCGCCGCCCGCCGGGCGGCGACCCGCTCGGGGTGACCTGGGGCCCGCTTCCCCGGGAATCCTTGCGCGCCGGCGCCCGGGATGGGCATACTCGACGGCGTGTTCGGTCAGCGCTACTACTTTTACTACGGCACCGGGAGTCCGGCAGCCGTAGGTCGCGCCTGATCACAGACCTGCGAAAAGCCCCGGGCTCCTGGAGCCCGGGGCTTTTTCGTCCCGGGATCCGGGCACCGGGCCCGACGTCCGAGGGGTACGGCGATGATGACAGACGTGGTGGAGCAGAACGGCGGCCCGGGCAAACCCGATGCGTCCGGCGACGCCGACGGGGGGCGATCCGCCGCGGTGACGCCCGGCGACGTGCCGGCCCGGTCGGCCGACGCGCCCGCCGAGGCTACGAACGGCACACCCGCCCAGGCGGCCGACCTGGCGGCGAACCTGGCCACCGGCGACACCGAGAACGGCCGACCCGACCCGCGGCCGGTGGACGCCGGCACGAAGGAGCCGGTCGCGGCGGCTCAGATCGTGGCCATCCGCGAGCGGATCGACCAGATCGACCAGGCGCTGATCGACCTGTGGCAGGAGCGGGCGAGCCTGTCCCAGCAGGTCGGCGCGACCCGGATGGCGTCCGGCGGTACCCGGCTGGTGCTCTCCCGCGAGCGGGAGATCCTGGAGCGGTTCCGGCAGGCGCTCGGCTCCGACGGCACCCAGCTCGCGCTGCTGCTGCTCCGCGCCGGTCGCGGCCCGCTCTGAGACGCCGGCGACGGCGCCCGGCGTCGACCGGGCCCGGATACGCGGAACCGCCTGCCGGCGTCGCGACGACGTCGGCAGGCGGTTCAGGGTGGCTCAGGCCTCGTGGGTGGCCACGATCTCCCGCTTCTCCGCGAAGTGGCAGGCGCTCGGGTGGTCCGAGCCCTGCCGGATCTGCAGCAGCGGCACCTGCTGGGCGCAGATGTCCTGCGCCTTCCAGCAACGCGTACGGAACCGGCAGCCCGAGGGCGGGCTGACCGGGGACGGCACGTCGCCGGTCAGGCGGATGATCGCCTTGTGCTCCCGGACGGTCGGGTCCGGCACCGGCACGGCCGAGAGCAGCGCCTGGGTGTACGGGTGGGTCGGCCGCTCGTAGATCTCGTCCTCGGTGCCGATCTCCACGATCTTGCCGAGGTACATGACCGCGACCCGCTCGGAGAGGTGGCGCACCACCGACAGGTCGTGGGCAATGAAGACGTACGACAGGCCGAACTCGCCCTGCAGCTTCTCCAGCAGGTTCATCACCTGCGCCTGGATGGAGACGTCCAGCGCCGACACCGGCTCGTCGCAGACGATGATCTCCGGACGCAGGGCGAGCGCCCGGGCGATGCCGATGCGCTGCCGCTGCCCGCCGGAGAACTGGTGCGGGTACCGGTTGATGTGCTCCGGGTTGAGGCCCACCAGGTCGAGCAGTTCCTTGACCTTGCCCCGTCGGCTGCCCCGCGGGGCCACCTCGGGGTGGATCTCGAACGGCTCGCCGACCAGGTCGCCGACCGTCATCCGCGGGTTCAGCGAGGTGTACGGGTCCTGCATGACCAGCTGGATCTGCCGGCGCAGTCGGCGCAGCGCCCCGCCGGAGAGCTTGGCGGTGTCCTGCCCCTTGTAGAGCACGCTGCCGCCGGTCGGCTTCTCCAGGTTCATCAGCACCCGGGCCAGCGTCGACTTGCCGCAGCCGGACTCGCCGACCACGCCGAGGGTCTCGCCCTGGCGCAGCTCGAAGGAGACGCCGTCGACGGCCTTGACCTGACCGATGGTCTTCTTGAACACCACACCGCGGGTGACCGGGTAGTGCTTGACCAGGTCACGGACCTCGAGAATGTTAGTCACGGTTCACCAGCTCCTCGGCGAAGTGGCAGGCGCTGGCCCGGCCGGCGCCGATCTGCAGCAGCGGCGGCACCTTCTCCCGGCAGACCGGCTGCGCCATGGGGCAGCGCGGGTTGAACGGGCAGCCCGGCGGGATGCTCATCAGGTTCGGCGGAAGGCCCTTGATCGTCCGGAGCTGCTGCCCCTTCTCGTCCAGCCGCGGGATCGAGTTGAGCAGGCCGAGGGTGTACGGGTGCGCCGGCTTGGCGTACAGGTCGTACACGTCGGCTTCCTCGACGATCCGGCCGGCGTACATGACCGCGATCCGGTCCGCGACGTCGGCGACCACGCCGAGGTCGTGGGTGATCAGGATCATGCCCATCTGCCGCTCACGCTGCAGTTCGGCGAGGAGGTCCATGATCTGGGCCTGCACGGTCACGTCGAGCGCGGTGGTCGGCTCGTCCGCGATCAGCACCTCCGGGTCGAGCGCCAGCGACATGGCGATCATCGCCCGCTGCCGCATACCGCCGGAGAACTGGTGCGGGTAGTTGCTGAACCGGCCCTTGGCGTTCGGGATCTTGACCTGGTCGAGCATCTCGATCGCGCGCTTCTTGGCCTCGGAACGGCCCATGCCGCGCCGGACCCGGAACTGCTCGGCGATCTGGAACCCGACGGTGAAGACCGGGTTCAGCGCGGAGAGCGCGTCCTGGAAGATCATCGCGATGCCCTCGCCGCGGATGCGGCGGCGCTCCTCGAAGGACATCTTGAGCATGTCCTTGCCGTGGAAGCGCACCTGACCGCCGGTGACGTGACCGGGCGGCGTGTCGAGGATGCCCATGATGGTCTGCGCGGTGACGCTCTTACCGGAGCCGGACTCGCCGAGCACGGCGAGGGTCTCCCCCGCGTCGACGTGGTACGTGACCCCGTTGATGACCTTGGCGACGCCGTCGCGGGTACGGAACTCCACCCGGAGGTCGTCGACCTCGAGCAGACGGCCGGCCGGGCGCCCGGCGGCACCCGCGGCGGACTGCTCGGACACGAGAATGTCGGACAACTGAATCTCCCCTAGCGGAGTTTCGGATCGAGTGCCTCGCGGACCGCCTCACCGAGCATCACGAAGCTCAGGACGGCGGCGACGAGGAACGCGGCGGGGAAGAAGAGCAGGTAGGGAGCCACCCGGATCAGGTCCTGCGCCTCGTTGATGATGATGCCCCACGAGACCACCGGCGACTTCAGCCCGACGCCCAGGAAGGAGAGCGTCGCCTCGGCGCCGATGAACGAGCCGACCATGATCGTGCCGTAGACCAGCAGCGGCGCCAGGCAGTTCGGCAGCAGGTGCTTGAGGATGATCCGGCCGGTGCCGGCGCCCAGTGCCCGGGCCGCGACGATGTAGTCGGCCTCCTTGGTGGCCAGCACCGAGGAGCGCATCAGTCGCATCACGACCGGCCAGCTCAGCACGACCAGCGACGCGATGACCAGGAACTTGATCTTCCACTCGCCGTTGCTGGTCCCCGACCCGTTGAACGTGGTCAGGATGACGATCGCGCCGAGCACGAACGGCAGGCCGAAGAAGACGTCGGCGATCCGGGACAGCAGGGCGTCCACCCAGCCGCCGCGGTAGCCGGCGATCATGCCCATGGTGCCGCCGATCAGCAGCGTCCCGAGCACCGAGAGCAGCGCCACCACGATGGAGGCGTTGGCGCCGTAGATGGTCCGGGCGAAGACGTCCTGGCCCTGGAGGTCGTAGCCGAACCAGGCGTGCCCGGAGGGCTTCTCCAGGCTCCGGCTCAGGTTTCCTGCGGTCGGGTCGGCCGAGGTGAAGAGCGACGGGAAGGTCGCCATCGCGATGAAGAGCAGGATGAACGCCGCCGAGATCCAGAAGAGCGGCTTGCGGCGGAGGTCCTGCCAGGCGTCGCCGAGCAGGCCGCGGGGCTTCTCCCGAGCACTGGCGGGCAGGCCGGCGTTGGTCGGGCCGCCGATCTCGGTGGGCTGGTGCGCCGGCGGGGTGGAGACGATCGAGGCGGTGCTCGGGTCGCTCATGCCGTCACCTCACTCTTCTCGGCGCCGGCCTGGGTCATCAGGCACGCCGCGTTGATGATTCGTTCGCTGCGCTCACTCATAGCGGATCCTCGGGTCAAGGGCGGCGTAGAGCAGGTCCACCAACAGGTTCATCAGGAGGTAGACGATCACCAGGATCACCACGATGGAGACCACGGTGGCGCTCTCCTTCGTGACGATCGACCGGTAGACGACCCGACCGATGCCGTTGATCTGGAAGATGCCCTCGGTGACGATGGCGCCGCCCATCAGGGCGCCGAGGTCGGTGCCGAGCAGGGTGACCACCGGGATCAGCGAGTTGCGCAGCAGGTGCACACCGACCACCCGGCGCATCGGCAGGCCCTTGGCGATGGCCGTGCGCACGTAGTCGGAGCGGCGGTTCTCGGAGATGCTGGTCCGGGCCACCCGGGCGATGTACGCCATCGAGGCGCTACCCAGCACGAAGCCGGGTACGAGCAACTCGGAGATCCGCATTTCGCTCGACACGGTGGGCTCGACGATGTTCCACTGCACACCCAGCACCCACTGGAGCACGAAGCCGATGACGAAGATCGGCAGCGCGATCAGGAAGAGGGTGGAGACCAGGACCAGGTTGTCCAGGAAGCCGTTACGCCGAAGGCCGGTCAGCACGCCGGCGGTGAGGCCGATGATCGCCTCGATCGCCAGGGCCACCACGGCCAGCTTCAGGGTGTTCGGATAGGCCGTGGCGATGATGTCGTTGATCGAACGACCGCCGAAGGTGGTACCGAAGTCACCCTGGAAGAGGTTCTTCATGTAGGTGGCGTACTGCACGTAGAGCGGCTGGTCCAGCTGGAACTTCTCGGTCATCACCGCGACGAATCCGGGCGGGCACGGGCGCTCGCCGCACTTGCCGGCGAACGGATCGCCGGGCACCGACCAGACGAGCCAGTAGATCAGGAAGGTCGTGCCGATGAAGACCGGGACGAGTTGGAGCAGCCGTCTCAACAGATAACGGCCCATGGGGTGGTCCTCCAGACAGGGGGCGCGTCGGCGAGGCGACACGCGTGACGACGTGTCGAGGGGTATTTTGCACCCCTCGCGGAACGGCCCCAGGTCGGGCTCACCTGGTAGGTGAGCCCGACCTGGGTCAGACCGTACGGATCAGAGCTCGACGGAGGTGATGTCGATCTCGCCGACGTTGGTCAGCTCCACCTTCTTGATCTTCTCCGAGTGGCCGGACTGCTGACCCTGGAAGTAGACC
Organism: Micromonospora sp. NPDC093243; assembly: GCF_044753725.1. NCBI lineage: Bacteria > Bacillati > Actinomycetota > Actinomycetes > Micromonosporales > Micromonosporaceae > Micromonospora > Micromonospora sp. NPDC093243. Next base: position 471,795 of record NZ_JBIVNT010000004.1, read on the forward strand.
GGGATGGACGGAACGTCCTGGTCGATGATCGCGACCGCCTCGGCGAACTTGGCGTGCGACGCGTCCAGGCTCGGCGCGCCACTGGCCTCCTTGGCCAGCGCGTCAACCTGCGTGTTGCTGTACAGGCCGTCGTTCGAGGAGCCACCAGTCACGTAGAGCGGGTTGACCCAGTTCTCCACGTCCGGGTAGTCCTGCTGCCAGCCGGCACGGTACGGGCCCTTCATCTTGTGGGCGTTGATCTGCTCACGGAAGACGGCGAAGGTCGGGATGCCCTCGGCCCGGGCGTTGATGCCCAGGGTGTTCTTCACGCTCTGCGCGACGGCGTCCATCCACGGCTTGTGGCTGGCGTCCGCGTTGTAGTAGAAGACCATCTCGCCCGTGAAGCCACCGGCCTCGGCCAGCAGCGCCTTGGCCTGCGCCGCGTCGTAGACGCACGAGGTGCAGTTCTTCTCCTTGGCGCCCGGGGTCAGCGGGTTGGCCCAGCTGTCGGCCGGAACGCGGTTACCGAAGAAGATCTTCTCGGTGATCTCCTGCCGGTTGATCGACAGCGAGACCGCCTTGCGCAGCTTCGGGTTCTTGAAGCGCGGGTCGTACGTCGGGAAGGCGATGATGCCCGTGGACGGGGTGACGGACTGGATGGCCCGCTCGCCCAGGTCGGTCTTCCACTTGTCACCGGCGAGCGACGACTGCGGCACCTGCTGCTGGAAGTCCAGGTTGTTGGCCAGCAGGTCGTTGTAGGCCGCCGTGTCCTCCTGGTACAGCTTGACGTCGACGTCCTTGATCTTCATCTTGTCGCGCAGCGTGTAGTCGTCGAAGCGCGTCAGCTTGATCATGACGTCGTCTTCCCACGACACGAACTTCACCGGGCCGTTACCGATCGGCTTCTTGCCGAAGTCTTCCGGCTTCTGGGTGAAGAACACGTCCGGCAGCGGCACGAAGGCGCTGTAGCCGAGCTTGGTCGGGAAGACCGCGGTCGGCGCGGCGAGGGTGACCTCGAAGGTGTAGTCGTCGACGACCTTGAGGCCGGTCATCTCCTTGGCCTTCGGCTCCGGAGCCGTCTTCGGGCCGTCCTCGTCCGGGTCCGTGGACTGGACGTCGGCGAAGCCCGCGATGTCGGCGAAGAAGCTGGAGTTCTGCGCGCCGTTCGGCGAGTACGCAGCCCAGTTCCAGGCCTTGGTGAAGTTGGCGGCCTTCACCTCGGACCCGTCGTGGAACTTCAGGCCCTTCTTGATCTTGATGGTGTAGACCTTGGAGTCCGTGGTTTCGATCGACTCCGCGACGGCGTTCTGCGGAGCACCACCGTTGTTCGGGTACTCGACCAGACCGGTCCACAGGTAGTCGATGATCGCGCCACCACCGGTCTCGGTGGTGTTCGCCGGGACCAGGGGAACCTCCGGCTGGGTGCCGTCGATGACGATGGCGCCGTCCGCGCTGTTGCCGGCGTCGCCGCCGTTGTCGCTGCCCGAGCAGCCGGACGCGATGAGCGCGACAGCCGCGCCCAGCGCAACCGCGCTACTCGCCCGCTTCGAGACTCTCATTCCGAGGGGCCTCCTCTTTCTAACCTGGTTCCGTCGTGGGTTTCACGCACGTCTGGGGGGTGACGCCAACGGCGACCCGTTGGCCGGGTCGCCGAACACCACTGGGAAATCGGGACACCCCCGATGTACCGATCCGCCGGGCCACCCCGCCCGATCGGGATCGGCACTGCGCAGGCGTTTCTTCCACGAACCGCAGTCGACAGGCGGCGGGCGTGGTCGTCGGGCCGTACGGAGTGCCTCACACCGGGGGCGAGGTGCTGCCACTGTGACACTCACCGGCCACTTCCGTGAAGGTGCCGTTATCAAGACGTTAGTTGCCCGCCACGTTGCCGATACTTGAGAAAAGATCATGAAGTGGGCGTCTCGTGCCGCTCTGAGCAGGAAAGACATGGTCCTGCCGGAGTGCGGGCCGGCGCGTACGCTCAGGCCCTGTGAGCTTTCCCGCCTCCGCTCCCGTGCTCTCCGACGTCCGTCGAGCACTGGCTGTTTTTGCCCATCCGGACGATGTCGACTTCGGCTGTGCGGGCACAATCGCCGGCTGGGTGGATGAGGGTATCGAGGTCGCGTACCTCGTCGCCACCCGGGGGGATGCCGGCGGCTTCGACGACACCGAGCGGGCCCGGATGCCCCGGCTGCGGGAGACCGAACAGCGGGCCGCCGCCGCAGCCGTCGGCGTCCGGCAGGTCGAGTTCCTCGACGGCTATCCCGACGGGACGCTCGGCCCGACCCTGGACCTGCGTCGCGACATCACCGCGATGATCCGCCGGTTCCGCCCGGACCGGGTGCTGACCAGCTCGCCGCTACGCCGCTGGGAACAGCTCACCGGCCCCAGCCACCCGGACCACCTGGCCGTCGGCGAGGCCACCACCTGCGCGATCTATCCCGACGCGCGCAACCCGTTCGCCCACCCCGACCTGCTCGCCGAGGGACTGGAGCCCTGGGTGGTCCGGGAGGTCTGGTACGCCGGCGGCCCCGGGCCGGACCACGCCGTCGACGTGACCGACCGGTTCGACCGGAAGATCGCGGCGATGCGGGCGCACCGCTCGCAGACCGGGCACTTCGACGTGGCGACCTGGATCCGGGACCGGCTCACCACAGTGGCCGACAACGCCGGGCTGCCGCCCGGCCGGCTGGCCGAGGCCTTCACGGTGCTGCGCACCGAGTGACCTCGACCGGGACCGGGGACAGCGACGCAGGCGCCCCCGGCGTGGAGCCGATCAGACCAGTCGGCGGTCGGCCGCCCAACGGGAGAGCTCGTACCGGTTGGACATCTGGAGTTTGCGCAGCACGTTGGAGACGTGCGTCTCGACCGTCTTGATCGAGATGAACAGCTCCTTGGCGATCTCCTTGTAGGCGTACCCCCGGGCCAGCAGCCGGAGCACCTCGCGCTCACGGTTGGTGAGCTGGTCGAGCTCCGGATCGGCGACCGGAGTGTCCGGCCGGGACGCGAACGCGTCCAGCACGAAGCCGGCCAGCCGCGGGCTGAACACCGCGTCGCCGTCGGCCACCCGGCGGATCGCCGCGGTCAGCTCGTCCGGCGAGATCGTCTTGGTGACGTAACCGCGGGCCCCGGCCCGGATCAGCCCGATCACGTCCTCGGCCGCGTCCGAGACGCTCAGCGCCAGGAACTTGACCTGCGGGTGGGTACGCCGCATCGCGTCCAGCACCGCCCGCCCGCCCCCGTCGGGCATGTGCACGTCGAGCAGGACCACGTCCGGCAGGGTGGCCGCGATCCGGTTGACCGCCTCGGCGACCGTGCTCGCCTCGCCCACCACCTCGACGTGCGCCCCGAGTTCGGCGCGTACGCCGGCGCGGAACATGGCGTGGTCGTCCACGAGGAAGACCCGCAGCCGCTCGGCGCGGGCTTCCGCCCCCTCGACCGGTTCCATCGACTGCTCGGCCATCGTCATCTGTCCCTTTCCGCTGTGGACGAGTCCCGGGAGATCGGCAGCATCAACCGGACCTCCGTCCCGTCACCCGGCCCGGACCGGATCTCGGCCCGACCGCCGTGCCGCTTCATCCGCCCGATGATCGAGCCACGGACGCCGTGCCGGTGATCCTCCACCGTATCCGGATCGAAGCCCTTGCCCCGGTCCCGGACGAAGACGCTGACCTGATCGGGCTCCACCTCGGCGTAGAGCGAGACGGTCTGCACTCCGGCGTGCCGGGCGGCGTTCACCAGCGCCTCCCGGGCGGCGGCGACCAGCGCGCCGACCCGTTCGTCGGTCTCCCGGTCGCCGACCACCACCGCCTCCACCGTGATCGCGAAGGTGTCCTCGACCTCGGCCGCGGCCTGCTCCAGCGCGGCGGCGAACCGCTCGCTCGGCGACCCGGTGGGCTTGTAGAGCCAGTTGCGCAGCGAGCGCTCCTGCCCGCGGGCCAACCGCTGGACGGTCTTGACGTCGCTGGCGTTGCGCTGGATCAGGGCGAGGGTGTGCAGCACCTGGTCGTGCACCATGGCGGCCAACTCGGCCCGCTCCTGCTCACGGATCCGTCCCTCGCGCTCCGAGCGGAGCTGGTTGTACGTCCGCCAGAGCACCGGTGCCGCGACCACGCACACCCCGGCGAGGCCCACCAGCGCGAAGATCACGCCGTTGATCACCGCGTCGAAGTTCTGCGCCGGGGAGTAGACCGCGGCGACGCCGATGATGCCGACCGCGACCAGCACCCCGCCGCCGATGAAGCGCAGCACGAACGCGCGCCGGTCACTCTCCTCCACCACCGCGCCGAGCCAGGGCACCGGCATCGAATCGCCCCACTGGCGACGCCGCTCCGGCGCGGACTGGTGCCAGATCACGCCGGCGCCGACCGCGATGATCGCCACCAGCCAGCCGGCGGTGCCCGCCGCGCCGATCGAGTCGAAGACCATCACCTGCACCAGCAGGACGCCGAGCCCGATCGCCACGAACGGCAGCAGCTGGGCGACGTCACGCCGGGGCGGCACTCCCGAGTTGCCGGGCCGCAACGGCACCACGGCCCAGAACGCCGCGTAGAGCAGCAGGCCGAGCCCGCTCAGCCCGAGCAGGACCATGAAGGCGACCCGTACCCGCAGCACCGAGATGCCGAGATGATCGGCGATGCCGGCGGCCACCCCGGCGGCCATCCGGTGCTCCGGGGCGCGGTAGAGGCGCGGTGGCGGGCTCGCGATGCTGATCGGAAACTCCCTGGTCGCGGTGAGGTGACGCCGGTCGAGAGCGGCGGAGACGGTGCAGTGGCACCGGCCGTTTCCGGCGCCGGTTCGATGGTCACACGCTGCGCCCCGTGCCGACCACGGGGACGCCCCCGACATTCCGGCGCTCGGGATCTCAGGGTGGGGTCAGGGTCGGGTCCTGAGGTCGCTCGGGCGGGTGGGGCAGCAGGATCGAGGCATGACCGAGGAAGCTGCCCAGTCGCCCCGTCCCGGGGCGGCCTCGCCGGGCGGACCGCCACCACCTGCCCCGTCCACCGGCGGCGCGGGCCCCACCACGTTCGGCCCGCCGCCACCGACCGGCCCGCAGGAGCCCGCCGCCGCGACGTCGGCCGGGTCCGACCCGACCGCCGCCGGCTGGGGGGCCGGCCCGGGTCCGGGATCGGGACCGGCCTGGTACGGGCCGGAACCGACCGCGGCCGGCTTCGGGCCGGGCGGATCCGGTGGTACACCACCGCCCCCGCCCGGAGGCCCGGGTGGCGCCGCCGCCGGCCCACCGCCCGGCGGCGCCGGCTTCACCTCGCGCTACGGGCTGGTCCGGCCCCGGGACGGGCGTTACCTGGCCGGTGTCTGCGCGGCCATCGGCCGGGCCACCAACACCGACCCGGTGCTGTGGCGGGTGCTGCTCGCGGTGCTCGGCTTCTTCGGCGGGATCGGCATCCTGGTGTACGTCACGGCGTGGCTGATCATCCCAGGCGAGGGCGACACCGCCTCGCCGGTGGAGTCGATGCTCGGCCGGGGCCGGTCCAGCATGTCCCCGGTCACCGTGATCGTGCTCAGCATCCTGGTCGCGGTCAGCTTCGGCTACATCGTCACCGACGCCTTCCGGGCGGTCCTGCTCGGCGCGGCCATCCTGATCGGTGGCGCGCTGCTGCTCAACCGGGACAGCCGCGGCACACCGCCCGCCGCCGTGCCCGGCCCGCCGCCGCCCGCCGCGCCGCCCGGCCCGGTGCCACCGGTCAGCTACCCGGTGCCGGACCGGCCGGTCGCGCCGCCCACCGCCGACCTGGCCACCGCGACCGGCGCCCCGGCGCCCGGAGTCGGCCCGGCGACCGGTCACCAGCCGGCCGCCGCCGGCGGGACCGACCGCCCGTGGAGCGCTCCGCACGGGGGGAGCGCTCTGCCCGGTGCCACCTCGGTCTCCGGCGGAGCCCCGGTCGCCGCCGTCCCGCCGGTCTCCGGTCAGCCGGCCGACCGCACCGCCGAACTGCCCACCTGGCCGTCGGTGTCCGCCCCGGCGCCGCAGTGGCCGAGCAGTGCCGCCGCCACCTCGGGCCTGCCTCCGGCGACGCCCGCCGAGGCGGCGCCGATTGCGCCGGCAGGCCCCGGCTACCCGCCGACCGCGCCCCTGCCGCCGGCCGGCTACCGACCGCCGTTCGCCCCGCACGGCCCGTACGCCTCGCAGTCGGCCGGGTACAAGCCACCGAAGCCGCCCAAGCCACCGAAGCCGCCGAAGCGCCCGAAGGAGCGGTCCCCGCTCGGCGCGGTGACCTTCTCGCTGATCTTCCTCGCCCTGGGCATGGTCGTCGTCCTCGACCTGGTCAACGCCTTCGACGTGGGCGCGTCGGCGTACTTCGCCGCGGCGCTGGCCACCATCGGTCTCGGGCTGCTGGTGGGCACCTGGTTCGGCCGGGCCCGCTGGCTGATCGCGCTCGGCCTGGTGACCGCCGCCGCGCTCGGCGTGGGTACGGTCGCCGAGTCCTACGACCGGGTCCGCGGCGTGGACGGGGCGGTGACCTGGGCGCCGACCAGCTACCAGGACCTCGCCACCCGCTACGAGAACAGCTTCGGCGACGCGGTGCTCGACCTGCGCGCGGTCGACTTCGCCACGCGGACCACCGAGATCAGCGTGTCGATCAACTTCGGCAAGGCCACCGTCGTGGTGCCGCCGAACGTCGACGTGACGACGGTGGCCGACGTCAACGCCGGTGACGCGTCCGTCTTCGGCCGGCGTCACGCCGGACCGGCCGGGCGGTCCCGGGAGATCACCGACCTCGGCCCGGACGGGGCCGGCGGCGGCACGCTCCGCCTCTTCATCCACGTGAACGCCGGTAACCTGGAGGTGACCCGATGAAGGCCCACCGCACCGATCTGGTCTCGTTCGCCTTCGGGCTGGTCTTCCTGGCCCTCGCCGCCTGGTGGCTGCTCGCCCAGTTGCTCGGGCTGGCACTGCCACCGGTCGGCTGGTTCCTGGCCGGCGCGCTGATCCTGATCGGGGTGCTCGGCCTGGTCGGCGCGCTCCGCTCGGGCCGGTCCGGGGACCGGGATGCGGCAACCGCCACCACGCCGGCCCCGGCCGAACCCGTCACCGGTGCGGCCGGGCCCGCCCTCGGCGAGCCGGCCGCCGCCTTCGGTGAACCGGCGCCGACCTCGGGTGCGGCGGTGCCCGGCTCCGGCGCGGGGCTGCCGGCCTGGGACGCCCCGCCACCGGCCTGGGACACCGCGCCACCGGCCCGGACCGCCGAGCATCCGGCCCTGAACACGGGTTGGGCGGAGCCCGGCCTGAGCGGCGCCGGGCCCGGCCTGGGCGGCGCCGGGCGCGAGCCTGGTGACCAGGCGGTCGGCGGGATCCACCCGGCGTGGCTGCCCGACCAGCCGACCGGCAGCGGCAGCCCGGTCTCGGCGGTCGGCGAACCGACCGCCGGCGACAACCCGGTCCGACCGGCGGACGAGCCGACCGTCGGCGGAAGCCGGACGCCGGATCAGGCCGACGAACGGCCGACCGAGGCGGTCACCAGCACGCCGGGCGAGGTGGTCGAGGACCGGCCGGGCGGCGGGGCCGAGCCCCGGTCGGCGACCCCCGACGAGGACGGTCCCCGGCGCTGACGCCGGCGCCGCCCGTCCATCGGACGGCCGAGTCGACGGACTTCTGGCCGGGCACGCCCCAGGCGTGCCCGGCCAGCCACGATCGGCCCGAGGCGCCACGACCGCCCCGGCGGGCCGCGACCGCCCAGCCGGCCGGGCCGAGCCGGGCCGACAAACCGAGCCGGGCCGACAGACCAGGCCGGGCCGACAGAACCGGGCCGAGCCGACAGAACCGGGCCGAGCCGACAGACCAGGCCGAGCCGGCAGACCAGGCCGAGCCGGCAGCCCGGGCCGAGCCGACAGACCAGGCCGAGCCGAGCTGGCAGACCGGGCGGACGACGGCGGTGCGGCCGTCGCGCGTGGACGCCTATGCTGGCCGATGGAGAATCCGCCGTCGTCGGCCGGCCCGCGTCGCCGTGGCGGCCCCGTCGCGCTTCCCGTGTCTACCCCGTCAGGAGCCCGTCCGACATGACCCAGTCCCCCGCCGTGCGTCCCCCCGGCCGGCCCGGTCCGGTCCGCATCGGCGAGCGAGCCGCCCGTACCCTCGTCACCGAGCTCGCCCGGCTCAACCACCCGAAGGCCGCCCTGCTGGTCGGCGCGGGCCCGCAGTCCGCCGTGCTCGCCGCGGCGATCGAGGCGCTGCTGCCCGGTGACCGGCTCACCGTGGTGCCCGCCGAGGGGGCGTCCGCAGCCGCGCTGCGCGATCACGTCACCGCCCAGGGTCGGTGGGTCGCCGACCGGGTCCGGGTCGTCGATTCGCTCGCCGAGACCGACGCCGCCGAGGTGGTCATCGCCGCCGAGCCGTTGCTCGGCACGGTCGAGGAGACCCGTACCACGATCGAGGCCCTGACGAAGTACCTCAGCGACGGCGCGGTGCTCAGCGTGGCGACGGCCGCCGCCCCCGGTCGGACGGCCGGTGCGGCGGCCGAGCTGGAGCGGCAGGGCGCCCTCTACGGCGTCGGCACCGACCTGGTGCTGCGCAACTCCCCACCGGTGCGACTGTTCCGGCTCCGGCTCACCCCGGCCGGCCCCTCGGCGGCCGACCAGCTCGCGCCGGCGCACCGGCCGTCCAGCGTGCCGCTGACCCGGGCGATGCACATCGACTCCAACGGGGTGGCCGCGGCCGGCATCACCCTCGGCCTGGCCGCGCTGGCCCGGCTGACCCGGCCGAAGTCCAAGCTCTGGTTGCTGCCCGCGCTCGCCGCGGCCCCGGTCGCCGCGTTCTTCCGCGACCCGGAGCGCGACGTCCCCGAGGATCCGACGGCCGTGGTGGCCGCGGCGGACGGGCAGGTCCTGTCGGTGCAGCGGCTGCACGACGAGCGTTTCGGCGACGGCGAGTGGCTGCGCGTCGCGGTCTTCCTGTCGGTGCTGGACGTGCACGTCAACCGCGCGCCCGTCGCCGGCAAGGTGGTCGACTACTTCGTGGCCGACGGCGGGTTCGTCAACGCCATGAAGCCGGACGCCGAGCACAACGTGGCCGCGTACACGGTGCTGGACACCACGCACGGCACGGTGGTGGTGGCGCAGCGGACGGGGCTGATCGCCCGGCGGATCGTGCAGCGGGCGCCGATCGGCGCGCTGCTGGCCAAGGGCGAGCGCTTCGGGCTGATCCGGTTCGGTTCGCGTACCGACGTCTACCTGCCCGCCGAGGCGGCGGATCCGCTGGTCGGCCCGGGCGACAAGGTGGTCGGCGGGTCGAGCGTGATCGCCCGCTGGCGCTGAACCGCAGCGACGACGAAGGGGGCGCCGCGGCTGCGGCGCCCCCTTCTTCTCGAGGTACGGGGATCAGGCGGTGCGGCGCTGGCGCAACCAGAGCACCGGCCCGCTGACCAGGTAGCCCACCACGATCAGCGCGAAGGTGAGCCGGATGTCGACCAGGGCACCGATCACCGGCGCCAGCCAGAGCCACGCCGGCAGCTTCACCAGCCGGGCGAGCTTCGCGTACGGGAAGCTGGACACCATCGCGAAGGCGAGCAGCGCCACGCCGGCGACGAGCACCGGACCGGGCACCGGCAGGCCGATGGCGACGGTCACCGCGAGCACGGCGGCGGCCATCGTGGTGGGCACCCCGCAGAAGAACCGGCCGTCCTTCGGCGAGACGTTGAATCGGGCGAGCCGGATCGCGGCGCAGGCCCCGACGAGGGCGCAGGCGACGGCCGCGGCCGCCGTGGAGACGGAGCCGGCGAGCGAGGCGTAGACCACCACCGGCGCGGCGAGACCGAACGAGCACATGTCGGCCAACGAGTCCATCTGCGCACCGAACGGGCTGGCCACGCCGAACTTGCGGGCCAGCGCCCCGTCCAGGCCGTCGAACGCGACGCAGGCGATCAGGCAGATCGCGGCGACGCGCACGTCGCCCTGCATGGCCAGGAAGATGGCGAACATGCCCAGCGTCAGGCTGCTCAGCGTGCACGCGTTGACCAGGGCGAACTTCACCCGGCGGCTGGTGGTGCGCTCGCCGGGGAGCAGCGGGATGGGGCGCCCGTTGCTCTGGTCGTCGGGCTCGGCGACGGGCGCCAGGGCCGGGCTGACCGGGATGACCGACTCGACGCTCGGCCGGTTGAACCGGTTGAGACCGTAGCGTCGGCGGCGCCGGTCGGCGTAGCGGGGCTCGGTCAGCACACCCTCGGTGCCGCCGTGCAGGTCGCCGTCGCGGCGGCCCACCCGGACCAGCAGCACCTGCCGGGCAAAGGTGCTGCTGCGGCGCAACCGGCCCGCCCAGCGGGGCCCTGCGGGGCGCGGACTGTCAGTCGTACGACGCCGGCGCCATGGGGCTCTCGGCACGTTTCCTCCATCACCGGATCGGCTGTCCGCCGTTGGGGCGGGCGTCCGGCTGTCTCGTGCCGGACCTTCACTGGCCCGGCAGCCGTTGTGCGGAGTACACCATCGCATAAGGGAACGGAGCTTGGCGATAGCTGCCGGCGGTACTTATATCTGGCTTAAACCGCGCGAACCGCTGTCATATTCCCATCCCGGGCCTCATCGCCCGTTTCTCCATCATTCCCCGCTTCGACTGTACCGGAGTTGGCCAATGTCGGCTCGGCTGGCGGGTGCTATCGGCGCGGACGTCCCATTGACCAGGCAGCGATCTCGGTGAGTGGCAGCCCGGCCAGCTCCGCGGGGTCGAACCAGGCGGCCCGGGCGGTCGAGCCACCGGCCAGCTCGGTGACCCTCGGCTCGGTCGGCGCCTCCACCACCACCCGGTAGACCACCCGTACGCCGTGCCAGTCCAGCGGGCGGCCCTCCGGGCCGAGCGCTGCGGGGTTGTGCAGGTTGTCCACCGCGACCAGCTCGGTCACCCGGCCGAGCTGGCCGGACTCCTCGACCAGCTCACGCAGGAGCGCGGGCACCGGCTGCTCGCCGTGGTCCGTCCCGCCGCCGGGCAGGTGCCAACGGCCGGCCCCGGGGTAGCCGTCCGCGATCATCGTGAGCAGTACCCGCCCGGCCGGGTCGGTGACCAGCCCGTACGCCCCGAACCGGAGCCGGCGGTCGGCCGGCGGCGGCGGAAACGACGCCCGCCTCGCCCGCCCGGCCGGCAGCGGGGTGACCGGCAGGCCGAGCAGCTCGGCGGTGAACGGCATCAGCGGCACCTCGGCCGCCTCGTCCGGGGTCAGCCAGCGGGCCAGGTCGGTCGTGCCGCTGTGCTCGTCGCGCAGCGCTCCGTCGACCACCGTCAGGTCGAAGACGAGCCGGTCGGTGTGCATCGCCACGCCGGCCTCGGGGAAGGGGATCACGTCGGCGACCACCGCGCGCAGCCCGGCCACCTCGACGGTCAGCCCGGTCTCCTCGGTGACCTCACGGACCACCGCGTGCGCGGGATGTTCGGCGTGCTCCACGCCGCCGCCGGGCACCTGCCAGACGCCCGGGAAGTCGGCGCTGGCGGACCCCCGCACCAGCAGCACCCGCCCGTCGTCCCGGCAGACCCCGTACGCACCCACCCGCCGCCGCTGCTGCATCCCCGTGGCCCCCGCGTCCCCGTCCGGATCGTCCCGTCGATCATGAAGTTATCGCCGTCCATGTCGGCGTGTCCTGACAATAACTTCATGATCACCGCCGGGCCGGCGGGAGGGGGGTCAGGGGGCAGGGGGGTGGGGGTGGGGGTGGGGGTTAGGGGGTTAGGCGGGCGGCTTGGACGGCTTCGGCGGTTACCTCGGTGAGGCGGTCCGCCGGCAGCGCGCCCAGCTCGGCGGGAGCGAACCACCGGGCCTCGCTGGTGGAGCCGCCGACGTCGGCGACCCGAGGCGGGGCGGGCTGGTCGACCACCACCCGGTAGAAGGCCCGCACCCCGTGCCAGTCGATCGGGTAACCCTCCGGGCCGAGTGAGGCGGCGTCGCGGTGGCTGGCCACCCCGAGCAGCTCGACCAGCCGGCCGGCCTGCCCGGTCTCCTCGACCAGCTCCCGGATCAGCGCGGCGCCGGGCTGCTCGCCGTAGTCGGTGCCGCCGCCGGGCAGGTGCCAGCAGCCGGCGCCCGGGTAGCCGTCGGCGACCCGGGTGAGCAGCACCCGGCCCGCCGGGTCGGTGCAGACCGCGTACGCGGCGAAGCGCTGCGCCCGGTGCAGCCCGTCCGGGCCGGGCACCGCGTAGAAGGAGGGGAACTCCGGCGGCTCGTCGGGGACCACGTCGGCGGAGGAGGCGGGCAGCTCCAGGGCGCGCGCGGTGAACGAGCGCAGCGGCAGCGCGGCGGCCTCCTCGCGGGTGAACCACCGCACCAGGTCGGTCGGCCGGCCCACCCGGTCGAGCAGGGTGCCGCCCCGGACCGAGACCCGGTAGACGAGCCGGTCGGTGTGGATCGTGATGCCCCGCTCGGGCAGCGCCCGCATGTCGGCCAGCACGTCGTGCAGACCGGTGACGGCGACCGAGAGGCCGGTCTCCGCCGCGGTCTCGCGGACGACTGTGTGGTTCGGGTCCTCGCCGTGGTCGACCGCCCCGCCGGGCAGCGACCACGTGCCAGGAGTGCCGGAGCGCTCCGACGCGCGGACCAGTAGAACCCGGCCCTGGGGATCGGCACAGACTGCGTATGCCGCGATCCTGCGCAGCGGCGTGAGCGTGGTGGTCACGGGAGGAAATTCTCCCCGGGCCCGGTTACCGGGATCGAAAAGAGTCAGATTCCTGACTCAATGCTCCCGAGTCAGGGGCCGGTCAGGGTAGGGATCCGGGCGGTCACCGAGGACGCCCCGCCGCCCGGCGCGGAGGGTGGAGACATGACAGCCACCAGCCCTCCCCACGCTCCGTACAAGCAGCTCCGCCGACCGACCACCGACCGCATGGTGGCCGGCGTCGCGAGCGGTGTCGGCCGATACTTCGGCATCGACCCCACCCTGGTCCGGGTGATCTTCGCGGTCACCGGGCTGCTCACCGGCGGGCTCGCCCTGATCGCGTACCCGATCATGTGGTTCCTGATGCCCGAGGAGCCGGCCGGCGCGCCCGCCTGGCCGCACCCGACGGCCGCCGCGCCGCAGGGCCCGCCGCCCGCCGCCGGGCCCGCGTCCGAGCCCACCCGATTCGGGTACGCCCCGACGCCGACCTACCCGAACGTGCCGCCGACCGGACCCACGCCGCCGACCGCGGCCTGAGCCGGGGTCACTCCCACTCGATGGTGCCCGGCGGCTTGCTGGTCACGTCCAGCACCACCCGGTTGACCTCGGCCACCTCGTTGGTGATCCGGGTGGAGATCTTCGCGATCACGTCGTAGGGCAGCCGGGACCAGTCGGCGGTCATCGCGTCCTCGCTGGAGACCGGGCGCAGCACCACGGGATGTCCGTAGCTGCGCCCGTCCCCCTGCACCCCGACGCTGCGCACGTCGGCGAGGAGGACCACCGGGAACTGCCAGACGCCCCGGTCCAGGCCGGCGGCGGTCAGCTCCTCGCGGGCGATCAGGTCGGCGCGGCGGAGCAGGTCAAGGCGCTCCCGGTCGACCGCGCCGATGATCCGGATGGCCAGGCCGGGGCCCGGGAACGGGTGCCGCCAGACCATCGCCTCGGGCAGCCCCAACTCCAGGCCGAGCGCCCGGACCTCGTCCTTGAAGAGCGTGCGCAGCGGCTCGACCAGGGCGAACTTCAGGTCCTCCGGCAGGCCGCCGACGTTGTGGTGGCTCTTGATGTTGGCGGTGCCGGTGCCGCCGCCGGACTCGACGACGTCCGGGTAGAGGGTGCCCTGCACCAGGAACTCGACGTCGCCGTGCGAGGCGATCTCCCGGGCGGCGGCCTCGAAGACCCGGATGAACTCGCGTCCGATGATCTTCCGCTTCTGCTCCGGGTCCGTGACCCCGGCCAGCGCGCCGAGGAACCGGTCCGCGGCGTCGACCACCTTCAGCTTGATGCCGGTGGCCGCGACGTAGTCCTTCTCCACCTGCTCGGCCTCACCCGCGCGCAGCAGGCCGTGGTCGACGAAGACGCAGGTCAACTGGTCGCCGACGGCCTTGTGCACCAGCGCGGCGGCGACCGCGGAGTCGACCCCGCCGCTCAGGCCGCAGATGACCTCCTTGTCACCCACCTGCGCCCGGATCCGGGCCACCTGCTCGTCGATGATGTTCGCCGGCGTCCAGGTGGGCTCGATGCCGGCGATGTCGTAGAGGAACCGGGTGAGCATCTCCTGGCCGTGCGCGGTGTGCCCGACCTCCGGGTGGAACTGCACGCCGGCCCGGCGGCCGGTCAGGTCCTCGAACGCGGCGACCGGCGCGCCGGCGGACTCGGCGGTGACCGTGAAGCCGGCGGGGGCCTCGGTGACGCAGTCACCGTGGCTCATCCAGACCGGCAGGTCGGCCGGCAGATCGCGCAGCAGCACGCCGGGGTCGAGGAGGCGGGGGCGCAGCGGGGTGCCGCCGTACTCGCGGTTGCCGGTGCGGGCCACCGTGCCGCCGAGCGCCTGGGCCATCGCCTGGAAGCCGTAGCAGATGCCGAAGACCGGCACCCCGGCGTTGAACATGCCGGCGTCGATCTGCGGGGCGTCCGGCGCGTAGACGCTGGCCGGGCCGCCGGAGAGGATGATCGCGGCCGGGTCCTTGGCCAGCATCTCGGCGACCGGCATGGAGTGCGGCACGATCTCCGAATAGACCCTCGCCTCACGCACCCGGCGCGCGATGAGCTGGGCGTACTGGGCTCCGAAGTCCACCACGAGGACGGGGCGAGGCGTGCTCATGTGGGCAAAGCCTACCGACAGTCACCGGCGGGCCCGCTGCGCCCCGCCCGGCGGCGGGACAGATCACTCTTCCGCCGCCGGATCAGGGGCGCAGGGCGGCGGGAGCGTGGGCCGGCACGGCGGGGTGTCGCGGCGCGACCGGGTCCAGCCGGCGGTACGGGGCGCCGAGCGGAGGCCTCGGGTCCGCCTCGCCCTTGTTGGGCCAGAGCGACATCGCCCGCTCCGCCTGGGCGGTGATGGTCAGCGACGGGTTCACCCCGAGGTTGGCCGAGACCGCCGCCCCGTCCACCACGTGCAGCCCCGGATGCCCGTACACCCGGTGGTAGGGGTCGATCACCCCCTCGGCCGGGGTGGCCCCGATCACCGCCCCGCCGAGGATGTGCGCGGTCATCGGGATGTTGAAGGGCTCGGTCAGCGCGCCACCCGGCGTACCGCCGATCTCCTCGGCGAGCAGCCGGACCGCGTCGTTGCCGGCCGGAATCCAGGTCGGGTTCGGCGCGCCGTGCCCGGGGCCGCTGACCAGCCGCCGACCGAGCGGCCCACGCCGCCACCGGGTGGTCAGCGAGTTGTCGACCGACTGCATGACCAGGGCGATCACCGTCCGCTCCGACCAGCGGCGGACGGAGAGCAGCCGGGCCGCGGTGCCCGGCTGCCGCAGCAGTGTGCCGACCCAGCGCCGGACGCGGTGCGGGCCGCCGTCGACCAGCAGCGACTGGAGCAGTCCCATCGCGTTGGAGCCCCGCCCGTAGCGGACCGGCTCCACGTGGGTCTGCGGGTCGGGGTGGAACGAGCTGGTGATGGCCACCCCCTCGGTGAAGTCGAGCCGCTGTGTCCGGGCCCGCCGGCGGGGCACCGAGGCGCCGAGGATCGCCTCCGAGTTGGTCCGGGTCAGCTCGCCCAGCCGGGGCGAGAGCGCGGGAAGCGCGCCGGTCGCCTTCATCTGGTGCAGCAGCCGCTGGGTGCCGAGCGCGCCGGCGGCGAAGACCACCTGATCGGCCCGGAAAATTTGGCGGCGCCGGCGCAACCAGGCGCCGGTGCGAACGGTGTGCACCTCGTGACCGCCGTCCGGCGCGGGGCGGACGGCGGTCACCGTGGTCAGCGGGTGCACCCGCGCGCCGAGCCGCTCGGCCAACCAGAGGTAGTTCTTGACCAGGGTGTTCTTCGCCCCGTGCCGGCAACCGGTCATGCAGGATCCGCAGTGCGTGCAGCCGGTGCGCTCCGGGCCGGCCCCGCCGAAGTACGGGTCGGCGACCCGCTCGCCGGGCCGGCCGATGTGCACGCCGACCGGGGTGGCATGGAAGGTGTGGCCCACCCCCATCCGCTCGGCCACCGCCCGCATCGCCCGGTCCGCCCCGGTGTCGCGCGGATAGGTGGTGACGCCGAGCATCCGCTTGGCCTGGTCGTAGTGGCGGGCCAACTCGTCGCGCCAGTCGGTGATGTCCCGCCACTGCGGGTCGGTGTAGAACGCGGGCAGCGGCTCGTAGAGGGTGTTGGCGTAGACCAGCGACCCGCCGCCCACCCCGGTGCCGGAGAGCACCAGCACCCCACCGCCGGCCCGGCGGTCGGCCGCCCGGAGCAGGGTGATCCGCTGGATCCCGTAGCAGCCGAGCCGCGGCGCCCAGAGGAAGCGCCGGGCCCGCCACGAGGTCTGCGGGAACTCGTCGTCGGCGAAGCGCCGGCCGGCCTCCAGGACGCCGACCGAGTAGCCCTTCTCGGCCAGCCGCAGCGCGGTGACGCTGCCGCCGAACCCGGACCCGATGACCAGCACGTCGTACCGCATGCACGCATCATTACCGGTCAGTAGCTGTCGCGCCAGGGGCGGGATTCGCGCGATCATGCACAGCGGTCGACCGACCCGGTGCCCCGGGCCGCAACCGAACGGACCCGTCGGAGCGTTGTTCCAGTGCGGGCGGAAGGGGTCGGAGATGGTCCTCGGGTCAGGCGCACCACGGCGGCGCTGGCTGCTGGGGCTGGCGCTGCTCGTCGCCGTGGCGCTGGTCGCCGTCGGCGGGGTGGTGGTCACCCGACTGGTCGCCGACCGGAGCCCCGAGCGCGGTGCCGCGCCGGCCGGTTCGGCCAGCCCCACGACGGCCGCGCCGCCCACCGCGAGCCCGTCACCACCGCCGGGCGCCGACATCACCGGCCCGCTCAACCTGCTGCTGGTCGGGGTGGACACCCGGGTCAGCGTCCCCGGCTGGGAGCCGCACGCGGACGCCGTGCTGGTCCTGCACGTGCCGCGCGGACTCGACCGGGCGTACCTCTTCTCGCTCCCCCGCGACCTGGTGGTCGACATCCCGGCCTTCCCGAGGGCCGACTACCGCGGTGGGCGCACCAAGCTGACCCACGCGATGAGCTACGGCAGCCGGGTGCCGGGCCGCCCCAAGCGACCGGACCCGGCCCAGGGGTACGACCTGCTGCGCTCCACCGTGAGCGGCTACACCGGCCTGCGCATCGACGCCGGCGCGGTGGTCACCTTCAGCGGCTTCGACCGGCTGGTCGACAGCCTCGGTGGAGTGGACGTCTACGTCGACCAGCGGGTCGTCTCGCGGCACCGGCAACCCGACGGACAGCACCGCAAGGGCGCGCCGGGCGGCTACACCGGCCCGCAGATGGTCTACGAGAAGGGCACCCGGCACCTGACCGGCTGGCAGGCCCTGGACTACTCCCGGCAGCGCTACATTCCCGGCGGCGACTACAGCCGGCAGCGGCACCAGCAGCAGCTGATCCGGGCCCTGGCCCGGAAGATCCTGGACCAGGGGCTGGCCCGGGACCCGGACCGGGTGCAGCAGGTCGCCGACGCGCTCGGCGACACGTTGATCTTCGCCGGCGGCGGGCGGCGGCTGGTCGACCTCGCGTACGCCCTCGGCGGGCTGCCCGCGGACCGGTTCGTGCTGGTCGGTCTCCCCGGCGCGTCCGTCGGCTCCGGCGGCGGCTACCGGGGCGAGCAGCTCACCTCCGTGGGTCGGCGCTTCCTCACCGAGCTACGCGCCGGCCGCGCCGACGCCTACCTCGCCGAGCACCCGTCGCTGCGGGTCAAGACCCAGCCCTAGAGCGCCTTCGGCTCCTCGGGACGGGAGGTGCCGTAGAGCCAGGCCTCGAAGAGCGCGTCGAGCTTCTTGCCGGAGATGCGCTCGGCGAGCGTGATGAACTCGGCGGTGGTGCCGTTGGCGTTGCGCTTCTCGGCCGCCCAGGTCTTCAGGATCTGGAAGAAGGCCTTGTCCCCCACGGCCACCCGCAGCGCGTGCACGGTCATCCCGCCGCGCTGGTAGACCGACTGGCTGAACAGGTTCTCCACGCCCGGCTTGCCGGGCGGGGTCCGCCAGAGCGAGGCCGGTGAGCCGGAGTAGCGGGTGGCGAAGGCCGCCGCTGCCCGGCGGCCCTCGCTGTGCTCGGCCCAGAGCCACTCGGCGTACGTGGCCAGCCCCTCGTTGAGCCAGATGTCCTGCCACTTCGTCAGCGCCACGCTGTCGCCGAACCACTGGTGCGCCAGCTCGTGCGCCACCACCTCGGTGTTGCGACCCTGCCGGAAGAACCCCGCCGAGTAGACCGGCCGGGACTGCGTCTCCAGCGCGTACCGGATCCGGGCGTCGGAGATCACCACCCCGCCGTACGCGTCGAACGGGTACGGGCCGAAGACGGTCTCCAGGTAGTCCGCGACCTTGACGGTGTCGGCGATCGACTCGTCCGCCGCGCCCTCGGCCACGTCGACGTCGACGGCGCTGAACACCGGCCGTCCCTTGTGCTCACCCGTGGTCACCCGCAGCTTGCCGATCACCACGAAGCTCAGGTAGCTCGCCATCGGCGCCCGCTCGGACCACTTCCACGTGGTCCAACCGTCGTCGCGCGACTTCCCGGCCGGCACGCCGTTGCTGACCGCGGTCAGGCCGTCCGGGACGGTGATCTCGAAGTCGTAGCTGGCCTTGTCGGACGGGTGGTCGTTGACCGGGAACCAGGTGCTCGCCGACTCCGGCTGGCCGAGCGCGATCGCGCCGTCGCCGGTGTGCAGGAAGCCGCCCTCGCCGAGGACCTCGTTCGCCAGCGGCTCCGGCTTGCCCTCGTACGCGATCTCGGCGACGAAGCCGTTGCCCGCGATCAGGCCGTTCGCCGGGGTCACCACCAGCTCGTCGCCCTTGCGGGTGTGCTTGGCCGGCGCGCCGTCCACCTTCACCGAACGCACGGAGAGCCCGGCCAGGTCCAGGTTGAACGCGGAGAGGTCACTGGTCGCGGCGGCCTGCACGGTGGCGGTGCCGGTGAGCCGGTCCTTCGCCGGGTCGTACCGGACCTTCACCGTGTAGCGGCCGACGTCGTAGCCGCCGTTGCCGTAGCTCGGGAAGTACGGGTCGCCGGCGCCCGCCGCGCCCGGCTTGAACTGCCGGGGGGCGCCCGAGGAGGGGGCGGCCGCCGAGGGGCCCGACTCCGCCGGCGCCGAGTCGCACCCGGCCAGCAGTGCCCCGGTCAGCAGCAGACCGACGCCCGTTCGCAGCGCCCGCCGTCGCAGCCTCATCGCTCAGCCCTTTCGTGTGCCGACGGGAACCACGCCCGTCCGCCCTGTCGGCGCGCCCGTCGACCCGGCCCGCCGCGCGCCGACCGGGCGCGGCCCGGCGCGTCGCCCGTCCGTTCCGCGGCAGCCTACCGAGCGACCATCACAAGGTCATCACGGCAGGGCGGGTGCGGAGCCACCGACCAGCCATGCGTCGAAGAGGGACCGCAACTGCCGGCCGGAGACCCGTTCGGCGAGGACGATCAGGTCCTCGGTGGTGGCGTTGCCGTCGCGCCGCTCGGCCGTCCACGTCCGCAGGATGCGGAAGAACGCGTCGTCGCCGACCGTGCGGCGCAGCGCGTGCACGGCCAGCGCGCCACGCTTGTAGACGGCGTTGCCGAACATCGCCGCCCGGCCCGGGTCCACCGAGGGCTGCGACCATTCGGTGGTCGCGTACTGGGCCTCGAAGGCACGCTGGGCGGTCCGGCCGCCGTCGTGCTCCTCCCAGAGCCACTCGGCGTAGCTGGCGAAGCCCTCGTTGAGCCAGATGTCGCGCCAGTGGCTCAGCGACACGCTGTCGCCGAACCACTGGTGGGCCAGCTCGTGCGCCACCACCGCCGGATTGGGCCGGTCGTCGAGGAAGAACCCCGGGCCGTACACCGGCCGGGACTGCGTCTCCAGCGCGTAGCCGATCCGCGGGTCGGCGACCACGATCCCGCCGTACGACTCGAACGGGTACGGCCCGAACCGGCTGGCGAGGAAGTCGACGATCGCCCCGGTGCGGGCCAGCGACGCGGCGGCGGCACCGCCCGCCGGCTCACTCGACGGGACGGCGGTCACCATCGGGCGCCCGGCGTGCGTGCCCGTGGTGACCCGGTAGTCGCCGATCACCAGTGTGGTCAGGTAGCTGGCCATCGGCTTGCGCTCCGCCCACCGCCAGGTGGTCCAGCCGTCCGCGCTGCGCTTCGGCCCGGGCACCCCGTTGCTCAGTGCGGCGAGCCCGTCCGGGACGGTCACGGTGACGTCGTAGCTGGCCTTGTCTGACGGGTGGTCGTTGACCGGGAACCAGGTGGCCGCCGAGTCCGGCTGGCCGAGCGCGATCGCGCCGTCGTCGGTGTGCAGGAAGCCACCGGCGCCCAGCGCGCCGTCGGCGACCGGGGCGGGCACGCCGGCGTACTCGACCGCCACGGTGAACGGCTGGCCGCGCGGCAGCCCGTCGGGCGGGGTCACCACGAGCTCGCCGTCGTCGCGGCGGTGCTCGGCCCGGGCGCCGCCGACGGTGACCGCGCCGACGTCGAGCCCGGCCAGGTCCAGGTTGAACCGGGACAGGTCCTGGGTGGCCGTCGCCGAGATGGTGGCCCGGCCGGTCAGCCGGTCGGTCGCCGGGTCGTAGCGGACGTCGAGGCCGTAGTGGGTGACGTCGTAGCCGCCGTTGCCGCGCCCCGGCACGTACGGGTCGCCGGCGTCGGCGGCGCCGGGCCGGAACCCGCCCTCGTCGTCGCCCGTGCAACCAACCGTGACCAGCGCGATCGTGCAGGTCAGCGCGGCGACGACGGCGGCCGGCCCGCGACGGGCCGGGATCCGTCCGGTCAGGACCATGCACACTCCTCCTGCGACGATCGCCGATCAGGACGAGCCTAGCCAGGGCGACCGGGCGCGAGGCTCGGATCGCCGGATGCCGGGGTTTCCCCGGATAGGACGAAAGGCCGGACCCGCACCGTGGCGGGGCCGACCTTCCGTCGTATGAAGTACGTTTCAGCGGTCCAGGACCAGCCCGACCTTCTGGAACTCCTTGAGGTCGCGGTAGCCGCACTTGGCCATCGCCCGGCGCAGCCCACCGAAGAGGTTGAGCTGGCCGTCCGGCTCGTCGGCCGGGCCGAAGAGGAGCTGCTCCATGGAGCCGAGCGGCTCGCTGGCGGACTCGAACGCGCCGCGCGGCAGCGACGGGTGGCTGGCCGCCGAGTGCCACCAGGTGCCACCGGCGGGCGCCTCCTGGCAGAGCGAGAGCGGCTCGCCGAGCATCACCGCGTCCGCGCCGCAGCCGAGCGCCTTGGCGATGTCGCCGGAGGTCTGCATGTCGCCGTCGGCGATCAGGTGCACGTACCGTCCGCCGGTCTCGTCGAGGTAGTCACGGCGGGCAGCCGCCGCGTCGGCGATCGCGGTCGCCATCGGCACCCGGATGCCGAGCACCGACTCGGTGGTCGACCAGTCGTCCCCGCCGATGCCCACGATCACGCCGGCCGCGCCGGTACGCATCAGGTGCAGCGCGGTCTTGTAGTCGGTGCACCCGCCGACGATGACCGGCAGGTCGAGGTCGGCGATGAACTCCTTGAGGTTCAGCGGCTCGTCGGTGGTCGAGACGTGCTCGGCGGAGACGATGGTGCCCTGGATGACCAGGATGTCCACCCCGGCGTCCAGGATCACCGGGGCGAGCGCCAGGGTGTGCTGCGGGGAGACCCGCACCGCCACCGTGCCGCCACCGGCGCGCAGCTCGCGGACCCGCTCCGCGATCAGGTCGGGGCGGATCGGCTCGGCGTAGACCTCCTGCAGGCGCTTGGTGGCCCGGTCGTCCTCGTCGAGACCGGCCAGCTCTTCCAGCACCTTGGCCGGGTTCTCGTAGCGGGTCCAGAGCCCCTCGACGTTGAGCACGCCGAGACCACCGAGCTGGCCGAGCTGGACGGCGGAGGCGGGGCTCATGGTGGCGTCGGAGGGATGCCCGACGCACGGGATGCCGAACTGGTAGGCGTCGAGCTGCCAGGCGGTGGAGACGTCGTCGACGTCCCGGGTCCGGCGGCTCGGCACGATCGCGATGTCGTCCAGGTGGTAACCGCGCTGCGCGGTCTTGCCCAACCCGATCTCGACCACGTCACGCATGGGTCACTCCAGTTGTCTTCGGGGGTGGTGGGGGAAGTCAGCGGGTGTGGTAGTTGGGCGCCTCGGTGGTCATCTGGATGTCGTGCGGGTGGCTCTCCTTGAGCCCGGCCGCGGTGATCCGGATCAGCTGGCCGCGCGCGTGGAGCTGGGGGATGTTCTCCGCGCCCGCGTAGCCCATCGCCAGCCGCAGCCCGCCAACCAGCTGGTGGGCGACCCGGGAGAGCGGTCCGCGGTAGGGCACCTGACCCTCGACGCCCTCCGGGACGAGCTTCTCGTCGCTGAGCACGTCCTGCTGGAAGTAGCGGTCCTTGGAGTAGGACTTGGCCTGCCCGCGGGACTGCATCGCGCCGAGCGAGCCCATCCCCCGGTACGCCTTGAACTGCTTGCCGTTGACGAAGATCAGCTCGCCGGGGCTCTCCTCGCAGCCGGCCAGCAGGCTGCCGAGCATCACCGTGTCGGCGCCGGCGACCAGCGCCTTGGCGATGTCGCCCGAATACTGGATGCCGCCGTCGCCGATCACCGGCACGCCGGCCGGGCGGGCGGCCCGGGCCGCTTCCATGATCGCGGTGATCTGCGGTACGCCGACCCCGGCGACGATCCGGGTGGTGCAGATGGCACCCGGGCCGACCCCGACCTTCACACCGTCGGCGCCCGCCTCGACCAGCGCCCTGGCCCCGGCGTACGTGGCGATGTTGCCGCCGACGATGTCGACGCTGACGTCCTTCTTGAGCCGGCGGACCATGTCCAGCACGGCCCGCTGGTGGCCGTGCGCGGTGTCCACGATCAGCACGTCCACGCCCGCGTCGACCAGCGCCCGGGCCCGCTTGTACGAGTCCTCGCCGACACCGATCGCGGCGGCGACCCGGAGCCGGCCGGCGTCGTCCTTGGTGGCGTCCGGGTACTGCTCGCTCTTGGTGAAGTCCTTGACGGTGATCAGCCCGCGCAGCCGGCCGGAGCCGTCCACGATCGGCAGCTTCTCCACCTTGTGCTGGCGCAGCAGGGCCAGCGCCTCGTCCTTGCTGACCCCGACCGGCGCGGTGATCAGCGGGGCCTTGGTCATGATCTCGCGGACCGGGGTGGCCGGGTCGGAGACGAACCGCATGTCACGGTTGGTCACGATGCCCACCAGCTCGCCGTCCCGGTCGACCACCGGCACGCCGGAGATCCGGTAGCGGCCACAGAGCGCGTCGACGTCGCGCAGCGTGTCGTCGGGGCTGGCGGTCACCGGGTTGGTGATCATGCCGGACTCGGAGCGCTTGACCAGGTCGACCTGGAGCGCCTGGTCGTCCACGGAGAGGTTGCGGTGCAGCACGCCGATGCCACCCTGGCGGGCCATCGCGATCGCCATCCGCGCCTCGGTCACCGTGTCCATCGCGCTGGAGAGCAGCGGCACGGAGAGGGTGACGTTGCGGGTCAGCCGGGTGACCGTGTTGACCCGGCTGGGCACCACGTCCGACTCGCCGGGCTGGAGCAGCACGTCGTCGAAGGTGAGGCCGAGCGGCACCACCCGGGCCGAGCCGGCGGGCAGCTCCGGCAGGTGACCGCCCAGCTCGCCGTGGTCGGCGCCGGTCGGAAGATCGGTGCTGGGCGAAATTTCCACGATTGCTCTCCTGAGCTGCTCGGATCGGCTTCAGCGAGGTGGCGCGGGTAGGCACCGGAACGCGCCACGCGCGACGCGTCGTCTCATCGTACCCAGTGAGCTGGGCAAGGCCTCGTCGCGGCGGGCCGGCCGGCGCGCGCCCGGGGGCGGGCGTCGCGGCGGCGTTGGGTCTACGGTGAGGGGGTGCACGACGAGCCCATCGACCCGTTCAACGGCGACCCGGCCGATCCGGCCGCGGGCCTGCACGACCCCGGCGACGACGCACCGCTGGACCCGCTGACCGAGATCGAGCGGCAGGACGTGCTGGAGGACCTCGCCGACCTGGAGATCTACCAGGCGTTGTTGGCGCCGATCGGGGTCCGTGGGCTGGTCATCGAGTGCGAGGACTGCCGGGAGCCGCACTACTTCGACTGGGATCTGCTCCGGGGCAACCTGCGCCACCTGCTCAGCTCCGGTCGGCCGCGGGTGCACGAGCCGGCCTACGACCCCGACCCGGATCACTACGTCACCTGGGAGTACGCCCGGGGCTACGCCGACGGCGTGCACGACACCCTCACCGAGGGCGCCGACGAGGAGCCCAGCGCCGACGCCTGAGACCCGAGGCGGCACGGCGCACACGGTGGGCGGGATCACGCCACGGCACGACGTCGACCGGTGCGGCAGATCACTCCGCGATCCGGCCGACGGCACCCGCCGCCCCGGTGTGGGCCCCTTCAGGCCACCAGCCCGGCGCGGAAGCCGGCGGCCACCGCGTGCGCCCGGTCCCGCGCGCCCAGCTTGCGGAACAGTCGGCGGGCGTGCGTCTTGACGGTGTCCTCCGAGACGAACAGCTCGCGCCCGATCTCGGCGTTGCTCTTGCCCTCGGCCATGCCGAGCAGCACCTGGAGCTCACGCTCGGTCAGCCCGATGGCGGCCCGGGCGGCCCGGACGTTCGGCGCCGGCCGCTGGCCGTCCGGCGGTGTGCCCTCCGCCTCGCCGCCCGTCTCGGCTCCGTCGTCGCCGCGCTGCACCGGCACCACCGCCGGTGCGCCGTTGGGTCCCTCCGCCGGCCCGGCCGTCCAGCCGGGGCCGGACTCGCCCGGGGGCCGGCCGGGGGGCACGGAGCGGCCCGGGCCGCCGACCGAGGCGGTGTCCCGGGCCGGGTCGTTGACCCGGTGCCGGGCGGCCCGCCCGGGCGCGGAGAGCAGCAGCAGCGCCTTGGCGACCGCGCTGGTCAGGTCGTGGTCGGTGCCCTGGATCAGACCGCGGGCGCCGGCGTTGATGGTGGCCGCTGCCGCCTCGGACTCCTCCGCGCCGAAGAGCAGCACCGCGGCCTGCGGCGCGCGGGCCAGCACCCGGCGTACGAAGCCGGCGCTGTCGGGGCGGGTGAGCGCCGTGTCGGCGAGAACCACGTCGGGTTGCCGCTCGGCGAGGCGCAACATCACCTCGGGATCGGAGACCGCGGTACGGACGACCGCGGACAGTCCCAGCCGGGCCGCCGCAGAGGTCAGGTGCTGCGCCGCGAGCGGTGTCCGGACGCACACAAGAACGTTACGCACTGTGCTCTCCTCTCCGCCAACGAGCAGACCATGACGGGGTCGGCTGGGGAGGAGGTTCCCGGCAATCCTCCGAACTTTTACGACAGATGGCGCATTTGACGCAAGTCGTCGGAGGTTTTCGATCACAGAAGTGTGAGTCACGAAGCGGCCGGGTACCGGAGATCCAGGCCGGAAACGGTGCGCCTGCGCGGCCCGCCGCCCGAAACCGGCCAACAGAACCTCGCGGTGCCGCGCGGGAGGAGGGGTGCTGATGTCGAACGTACGTAGACTGCCCGGACCCATCGTCGATCTCTGGGACTGGCAGCGACTCGGCGCCTGCCGGGGGCGCGACAGTGCCCAGTTCTTCCACCCCGACGGCGAGCGGGGCTCCTCGCGGCTGCGCCGCGAGTCCGGCGCCAAGGCCGTCTGCCGTACCTGCCCGGTCCGGGCCGAGTGTGCCGCGCACGCGCTGTCGGTGCGCGAGCCGTACGGCGTCTGGGGTGGCTTCAGCGAGGCCGAGCGACTGCGCCTGCTCGCCGTCGGCTGGGAGGACCTGGCCGACCGCCGGCAGAGTCGGGTCGACGTCGCCCGGTTGGAGGCCCGGCTGGGCCGGCCGCACAAGTCGACCCTGCCGGCCCAGCGCAACGTCGCCTGAGCCCACCGCACACCGCCGATTCCGCGAACCGCGCCCCGGCCAGGGGCGCGGTTCGACGTGTGACCAGGCTGGTCAGCGGACGGTCACGGTGACCGTGTGCCAGCCGGTGGCGCCGTCCGGCGCGACGTCCTGCTCGCGCGCGGTCTGCGTCTCGCCCGTGGCGTCGGTGGCCCGGACCTGGAGCCGGTGCTCGCCGGGCGTGGCGTCCCAGCCCCACGACCACTGCACCCAGGTGTCCACCGAGACCGTGGGGGCCAGCGCCGCGTCCTGCCAGGGCCCGTCGTCGACGCGGACCTCGACCCGCCGGATCCCCCGCTGCTGCGCCCAGGCCACCCCGGCCACCACCACGCGGCCGGCGGTCAGCCGGTTGCGCGCCCGGGGCGCGTCGATCCGCGACTGGGTCTTGATCGGCCCCTGCGCCGACCACCCCCGCGGCACCCAGTACGCGTCGAAGTCGGCGAAGCTGGTCAGCTCCAGCTCGGTCACCCACTTGCAGGCCGACACGTAGCCGTAGAGGCCGGGCACCACCATCCGGACCGGGAAGCCGTGCTCGATCGGCAACGGCTCGCCGTTCATCCCCACCGCCAGCAGCGCGTCCCGCCCGTCGCGCAGCGCCGCCGTCGGGGTGCCGCAGGTCCAGCCGTCGACCGAGCGGCCGACCACCTGGTCCGCGCCCTCCTCCGGCTCGACCTCGTCGAGCAGGTCCCGGATCGGTACGCCCAACCAGCGGGCGTTGCCGATCAGGTCTCCGCCGACCTCGTTGGAGACGCAGGCGAGCGTCACGTACCGCTCCACCATCGGGCGGGCCAGCAGCTCGGCGAAGCTGATCGTGAGCGGGCGGCGGACCCGGCCGTGGATGCGCAGCTGCCAGGTCTCCGGGTCGACCTGCGGCACCACCAGGGCGGTGTCGATCCGGTAGAAGCCGGCGTTCGAGGTGACGTAGGGCGCGAGCTGGGTCAGCGAGAGATCCGCCCCGGCGGGTAGCGCGGGGGCGGGCGACGCCGGGGCGGGCAGCACCACCGCCTGCCGGGCGGCCGACACGCCGCGCCGGCCGGCCAGCCAGTGCCCGCCGAGGCCGGTCACGGCCGCCGCGCCGAGCAGCGCCCCGGTCCCGGTCAGGAACCGCCGCCGGGATCCCGGATCGGTGACCTCCAGCGGCGCCCCTGCGGCCGGCGGCGGCGCGGCGCCCACGGCCGCCGTCGCCGGCGCGGGGACCGCCGGGGCGGGCGTGGGCGGGGTCCAGGGCCACGGGTCCAGCTCCAGCGGGCCGGCGATGAAGGCCCACAGCACGACCGCCCCGAGCGCGGCGCCGAGCAGCGAGGGCAGCGCGTCGGCGGCGTCCGCGTCGACCCGGGTGAGGGCGGCGGCGACGCCGAGGGCGGCGAAGCCGGCGATCCCGGCGAGACCGACGGCGAGCCGGCGTACCGAGAGCACGCCGAGCAGCGTGGCGAAGGCGGCGAGCAGCAGCGCCGTCCCGGTCAGCAGGGCGAGCTTGTCGTACCGGCCGAAGAGGTCGATCGCGAACTGCTTGAGTGGCTCCGGCACGGTGTCCACCACCACGCCTCCGACCGCGACCAGCGGCGCCGATCGGGGGCCGGTGAGGACGGCGACGAGTTCGGCGACGCCGATCGCCACGGCGGCGGAGGTGATCCCGGCCAGGGCGGCGAACCGAGGGGTGGTGGTGCTCATCGGCCCAGTGTTTCCGATCGAGCGGGCCGGCCGGTAGGGACGTCAGCGTTCGGTAACCATCGGCACGAACGCGTCGGGGCACACCGCCGAGTGACGGTGTGCCCCGACCGGGCGTACGACGTGGGTCAGAAGCCCGGGCCGTGCTGGTGACCGTGGCCGTGCGAGTGGCCGTGGCCACCGGCGGCGGCCGGCTCCGGCTCGGCCGGCTTCTCCACCACGAGGCTCTCGGTGGTGAGCAGCAGGCCGGCGATGGAGGCGGCGTTGGTGACCGCGTTGCGGGTCACCTTCACCGGGTCCAGGATGCCGGACTTGACCAGGTCGACGTACTCGCCGGCGGCGGCGTCGAGGCCGTTGCCCCACTCCTTGCCGGCGACCTTCTGCACCACCACGTAGCCGTCGTGGCCGGCGTTCTGGGCGATCCAGCGCAGCGGCTCGACCAGCGCCTTGCGCACGATCGAGACGCCGACCTTCTCGTCACCGGTGAAGCCGAGGTCGTCGTCGAGCACCGGGAGGATCTGCGCCAGGGCGGCGCCGCCACCCGGGACGGTGCCCTCCTCGACCGCGGCCTTGGTCGCCGCGATCGCGTCCTCGATGCGGTGCTTGCGCTCCTTCATCTCGACCTCGGTCGCCGCGCCCGCCTTGATGACCGCGATGCCGCCGGAGAGCTTCGCCAGCCGCTCGGCCAGCTTCTCCCGGTCCCACTCGGAGTCGGAGGCCTCGATCTCCTTGCGGATCTGGGCCACCCGGTCGGCGACGTCGGCGCTCTGGCCGCCGCCGTCGACGATCGTGGTGTTCTCCTTGTCGACCACGATGCGCCGGGCGGTGCCGAGCACCTCCAGGCCGACCTGGTCGAGCTTGTAGCCCAGCTCCGGGGCGACCAGCTCGGCGCCGGTGGAGATCGCGATGTCCTGGAGCATCGCCTTGCGCCGGTCGCCGAAGCCCGGGGCCTTGACCGCGCAGACCTTGAGGGTCTTGCGGATCGAGTTGACCACCAGCGTGGAGAGCGCCTGGCCCTCCACGTCCTCGGCGATGATCAGCAGCGGCTTGCTGTTCTGGAGGACCTTCTCCAGCAGCGGCAGCAGCTCCTCGATCGCGGAGATCTTCTGCGTGGTGATCAGGATGTACGCGTCCTCGAGGACGGACTCCTGCCCCTCGACGTCGGTGACGAAGTTCGGCGAGATGAAGCCCTTGTCGAACTGGAGACCCTCGGTCACGTCCAGCTCGGTGGTGAGGGTGGAGCCCTCCTCGACGGTGATGACACCGTCGCGGCCGACCCGCTCCATCGCCTCGGCGATCAGCTCACCGATGGTGGAGTCCTGTGCGGAGATCGTCGCGACGTGCGCGATCGACTCCTTGTCGGCGACCTCGACGGCCCGGCCGAGCAGCGCGTCGGAGACCTTTGCGGCCGCCGCGTCGATGCCCCGCTTGAGGCCGGCCGGGTTGGCCCCGGCGGTCACGTTGCGCAGTCCCTCACGGACCATCGCCTGGGCCAGCACGGTCGCGGTGGTGGTCCCGTCGCCGGCGACGTCGTTGGTCTTCGTCGCCACCTCCTTGACCAGCTGCGCGCCGAGGTTCTCGTAGGGGTTGGTGAGCTCGATCTCCTTGGCGATGGTCACACCATCGTTGGTGATCGTCGGCGCACCGAATTTCTTGTCCAGGACGACGTTGCGCCCGCGCGGTCCGAGGGTGACCTTGACCGCGTCCGCGAGGGCGTTGACACCGTGCTCCAGCTGGTGCCGGGCGTCGTCCGAGAAGCTCAGGATCTTCGCCATGAATGTCCCTTCGAAGCGCCGTTGCCCCGGCCCGGCGAGCCGGACCGGGGCAACGACACTGATCGGTTGCTTACTTCTCGATGACCGCGAGGACGTCGCGGGCGGAGAGCACCAGGTACTCCTCGCCGGCGTACTTGACCTCGGTGCCGCCGTACTTCGAGTAGAGGACGGTGTCGCCGACCTGAACGTCAACCGGAACCCGGTTGCCGTTGTCGTCGACGCGCCCCGGGCCCACAGCGAGGACGGTGCCCTCCTGCGGCTTCTCCTTGGCGGTGTCGGGGATCACGATGCCCGACGCCGTGGTGGTCTCAGCCTCATTCGCCTGGACCACGATGCGGTCCTCGAGCGGCTTGATCGCAACCTTGGTCGCGGTAGTCACGGGCATACCCTCCTGGGGTACTGGTTTCTGTGCCGGCCGGCCTGAGCCGACCAGCGTCATCTGCCACATGCCACCGGGCGGGGCCGTCGTCGCGGGTGCCGGTCCGCCTGGCGTTCAGCGCCCGGGCCGAGTGGCCCGGAAGCTGGCACCCTCGGGGTGAGAGTGCTAATCGCAGGTTATTCCGTGGCTAGCACTCCGTCAAGGAGAGTGCCAACGCACCGCCCCTCGTGTCGCCACAGCTCCGCCACAGGTTCGCGCAACACGCCGGAGACGTCTCGCCCCTCGGTGACCGGCTCTCTACTCTCCGCACAGCCCGCATCGGATGCCGAGGAAAGGGAGCCGCGTGTCCCGGATACCGACCCTGACGTTCCTGCACGAACAGCTACGCCGGGCACGCCAGGCACGCGGGCTCAGCCAGGAGGAGCTGGGCAAGCGGGTCAACTACTCGTCGTCGTACGTGAGCGCGGTCGAGACGGGGCAGAGCCCGGTCAAGCCGGACTATCTCGCCGTCCGCGACAGCAAGGACCCGGCCGGGCCGGCGCTCACCTTCCCGCCGGCCAGTTGGCGGGCCTTCGTCGCCGCCACCCCCACCTCGCACTGACACCACCGTCCGGCCCGTCCGGCACGGCCCGGACAATGTGCGCGTGGACCTGGAACAGCTCGCCGCCCTGCGTACCGCCGAGGGGGCGGCCGCGCTCGACGCGGCGGCCCGGGTGGCCGGCGGCGACCCGCTGGCCGCGGCGTCCGCCCTGCGGTCGGCCGGCGTGCCGGCCGGGCTGGCCGCGGCGGCCCTGACCCAGGCCGAGCTGCGCCGCCGGGCTGCCGGCAAGTTCGGTCCGGCGGCGGCCGGGATGTTCCTCACCCGGGCCGGGCTGGAGCAGGCGACCCGCGGCCCGGTCGCGGCACGGCGCGCCGCGCGGCTGCGGGCGGCCGGCGTACGCACGCTGGCCGACCTGGGCAGCGGCCTGGGCGCGGACGCGCTCGCCGCCGCCCGCGCCGGCATCCGGGTGTACGCGGTGGAGGCCGACCCGCTGACCGCCGCGATGGCCGCCGCCAACGCCGAGGCGGCCGGGCTGGGCGAGCTGGTCAGCGTGGAGTGCGGCGACGCGACCGCCTTCGACGTCTCCCGGGTCGACGCGGTCTTCTGCGACCCGGCCCGGCGCGCCACCGGCACCGGCCGGCGGATCTTCGACCCGAAGGCCTACTCACCCCCGTGGGACTTCGTGACCGCGCTGGCCGAGCGGGTGCCGCGGACGGTGGTGAAGGTGGCGCCCGGGCTCGACCACGGGCTGATCCCGGCCGGCGCCGAGGCCGAGTGGGTCAGCGTCGACGGCGACCTGGTCGAGGCGGCGCTCTGGTGCGGCAGACTGGCCGAGGTCCCCCGCCGGGCCACGGTCCTGCGCGAGGCCCACCCGGGCGACGCCGACCAGCTCACCGGCTCGGGCGCCGACGAGGCGGCCGTCGGGCCGGTCCGGGGATATCTGCACGACCCGGACGGGGCTGTGGTCCGCGCCCACCTGGTCGCCGAGCTGGCCGACCGGCTCGGCGCGACCCTGGCCGACCCGACCATCGCCTACCTCTACGCGGACACCCCGGCGCGGAGCCCGTTCACCCGCTGCCTGGCGATCACCGACGTGCTGCCGTTCTCGCTGAAGCGGCTGCGCGCCCTGCTCCGCGAACGCGGCGTGGGCCGGGTCGAGATCCTCAAGCGGGGCTCGGCGCTCACCCCGGAACAGCTCCGGCGGGACCTGCGACTGGCCGGCGCCGCGGCCGCCAGCCTGGTGCTCACCCGGGTCGCCGGCGCGCCCACCGTGCTGGTGTGCCAGCCGGCCGGGGACTAGGTTGTCGACCGTGGCGGGACAGGGCACGCCGGCGACGGCACTGCTGACGAAGCGGAAGATCGCGCACAGCACCCATCCGTACGACGTGAGCCCGGACGCGCCGAACTACGGCGCGCTGGTCGCGGCGGCGCTCGGCGTACCGCCGGAGCGGGTGTTCAAGTCGCTGGTCACCGAGGTCGACGGCGGGCTCACCGTGGCGGTCGTGCCGGTCACCGGGGAACTCGACCTCAAGGCGCTGGCCGCTGCCGTCGGCGGCAAGCGGGCCGCGCTCGCGGACCGGGTGGTCGCCGAGCGGACGACCGGCTACGTGCGGGGCGGGATCAGCCCGCTCGGGCAGCGCAAGCGGCTGCCCACCGTGCTGGACGCCTCGGCGCTGGACTTCCCGACCATCTACGTCTCGGCCGGCCGGCGCGGTCTCCAGCTCGAACTCGCCCCGACCGACCTGGTCACGCTGACCGGCGCGCAGACCGCCCCGCTCGCCGCCCGCTGACCCTCCTGCCGCACCGACCATCCTCCACTGTGGAGCTTGGTGCGACCCCTTCGCCACGTAGGCCCGTAGCGCCTGTCATCACACGCCATCACGCGTGTGAATGGCGCTTTCCTACGTGGCCACAGTGGTCACTGGAGAGCGTTTTCTCGTGAGGTGACCTGGGAGTGACGAGCGCGTTGCTGAATTGTTACCGCCACCAACAAAAGTCGCCGCCCCGGCACTCTTGTGCCCCAACCACGCACCGGAATACGTTGCCGGGCACAACAAAAGAAACACCTTCCCCCACCCCGAAAGGACCCTGCACATGCGTAAGGGGCTCCTCACCTTCGCCGCCGTGGGCCTCCTGGCCACCGGCAGCATGGCCGCCTGCGGCGGCGACTCCGGTGGTAACGACCAGGCCGGCTCCGACAAGACCCCCAAGATCGGCGTGATCCTGCCGGACAGCAAGTCCTCCGCCCGCTGGGAGGGCGCGGACCGCAAGTTCCTGGAGGAGGCCTTCAAGGCCGCCGGTGTCCAGTACGACATCCAGAACGCCCAGGGCGACAAGACCCAGTTCCAGACCATCGCCGACCAGATGATCACCAACGGTGTCACCGCCCTGATGATCGTCAACCTGGACTCCGGCACCGGCAAGGCCGTGCTGGACAAGGCGAAGTCCCAGGGTGTCGCGACCATCGACTACGACCGGCTGACCCTCGGCGGCTCGGCCGAGTACTACGTCAGCTTCGACAACGAGGCCGTCGGCAAGCTGCAGGGCGAGGGCCTCGTCAAGTGCCTCACCGACAAGGGCGCCAAGAACCCGTCGATCGCGTATCTCAACGGCTCTCCGACCGACAACAACGCGACCCTGTTCAAGAACGGGTACGACTCGGTGCTCAAGCCGAAGTTCGACGCCAAGGAGTACACCCAGGTCGCGGACGACTCCGTGCCGGAGTGGGACAACGCGCAGGCCGCCACGATCTTCGAGCAGCAGCTCACCAAGGCCAGCGGCAAGATCGACGGCGTGCTCGCCGCGAACGACGGCCTCGGCAACGCGGCCATCTCCATCCTGAAGAAGAACAAGCTCAACGGGAAGGTCCCGGTCACCGGCCAGGACGCCACCACCGAGGGCCTGCAGAACATCCTCGCCGGCGACCAGTGCATGACCGTCTACAAGGCGATCAAGGAGGAGGCGAAGGCCGCCTCGGACCTGGCCATCGCGCTCGCCAAGGGTGAGAAGAAGGACACCGGCCAGACGGTCAAGGACCCGGAGGGCGGCCGGGACGTCGCGTCGGTGCTGCTGACCCCGAAGGCGATCTACAAGGAGAACGTCAAGGACGTCATCGCGGACGGCTTCGTCACCAAGGAAGAGGTCTGCACCGGCGCCTTCGCCAAGCTCTGCACCGAGGCCGGCATCAGCTGAGCTGACGCCGCACCCGCCGAGGCGCAGCCCGCCGCCCGGCACGGGAGTTACCCCTCCCGTGCCGGGCGGCACTCGCCGGACGGGCTCCGAGATCCCCTCCATCCAAAGGAGACACCCCGTGTCAGCAACACCACTGCTGGAGCTACGCGGGATCGACAAGAGCTTCGGTCCCGTCCAGGTCCTCCGCGACGTCGCCCTCACCGCACACCCTGGCGAGGTGACCGCGCTGGTCGGCGACAACGGCGCCGGCAAGTCGACCCTGGTCAAGTGCATCAGCGGCATCTACCCGACCGACGCCGGCGAGTTCCTCTTCGACGGCCAGCCGGTGAGCATCAACAGCCCCCGGGACGCGGCCGCGCTCGGCATCGAGGTCGTCTACCAGGACCTCGCCCTCTGCGACAACCTCGACATCGTGCAGAACATGTTCCTCGGTCGGGAGAAGCGCAGCGGCATCGTCCTCGACGAGCCGACCATGGAGCAGATGGCCGCGGAGACGCTGGCCGGCCTCTCCGTGCGCACCGTGAAGTCGCTGCGGCAGCACGTCTCCAGCCTCTCCGGCGGCCAACGCCAGACGGTGGCGATCGCCAAGGCGGTGCTCTGGAACAGCCGGCTGGTCATCCTGGACGAGCCGACCGCCGCGCTCGGCGTGGCGCAGACCGCGCAGGTCCTCGAACTGGTCCGCCGGCTCGCCGACAACGGCCTGGCCGTCGTGCTCATCTCGCACAACATGAACGACGTCTTCGCCGTCTCCGACCGGATCGCCGCGCTCTACCTCGGCCAGATGGTCGCCCAGGTCAAGACCACCGACATCACCCATTCGCAGGTGGTCGAGCTGATCACCGCCGGCCGCTCCGGCAACCTCGGTCTCGCCGCGGATCCGGCCTCCGTGGGCGGCAACGGCAACGGCGCGCAGCGGGCCGAATCGAGCACAGGAGGCACCCGATGACCACGACCGTCGTGCAGCAGGAAGGGCCGGCGGCCGTCACACCGGCGCCGACCGTCGGCGGCCACGCGCGCAACTACTGGAGCCGGGTACGCGGCGGCGACATCGGCGCTCTGCCGGCCGTGCTCGGGCTGCTCGTGCTCTGCACGGTCTTCTCGATCGCGCGGCCGCAGTTCCTCACCGCGGGCAACTTCGCCAACCTCTTCACCCAGGGGGCGGCGATCACGCTGATCGCGATGGGGCTGGTCTTCGTCCTGCTGCTCGGCGAGATCGACCTCTCCGCCGGCTACGCCAGCGGCGTCTGCGCGGCCGTGCTGGCCAACGTGGTGACCGTGCTCGGCTACCCCTGGTACGTGGCGGCGCTCGCCGCGATCTGCACCGGCGTGGTCATCGGCGCCACCCTCGGCTTCCTGGTCGCCAAGATCGGCATCCCGTCCTTCGTGGTCACCCTCGCCGGCTTCCTCGCCTTCCAGGGCATCGCGCTGATGCTCATGAAGGAGGGCAGCAACATCTCCGTCCGCGACGAGACGCTGGTGGCCATCTCGAACCGCAACCTTCCCCCGCTGCTCGGCTGGATCCTCGTTCTGGTGGCGGTCGTCGGCTACGCCGCCGTGCAGTTGCTCCGGCACCGCAACCGGGCGGCCCGTGGGCTGCTCACCGACCCGCTCGCGGTGGTGCTCGCCCGGATCGGTGGCCTGGCCCTGATCCTCGGACTGGCCGTCTTCATCCTCAACCTGGAGCGCAGCCGCAACGTCCTGATCACGTCGCTCAAGGGCGTGCCGATCGTGGTGCCGATCATCGCGCTGCTGCTCGTCGTCTGGACCTTCGTGCTCCAGCGCACCAGCTACGGCCGGCACGTCTACGCGGTCGGCGGCAACAAGGAGGCCGCCCGCCGGGCCGGTATCGACGTCGACCGGATCCGCATCTCGGTCTTCGTGATCTGCTCCACGATGGCGGCGGTCGGCGGCATCGTGGCGGCCAGCCGGGCCAACTCGGTGGACCCGAACACCGGCGGCAGCAGCGTCCTGCTCTACGCGGTCGGCGCGGCGGTCATCGGTGGCACCAGCCTCTTCGGCGGCAAGGGTCGGGTCCTCGACGCGGTGCTCGGTGGCGCGGTGATCGCCGTCATCGACAACGGCATGGGTCTGATGGGGTACAGCTCCGGCGTCAAGTACGTCCTCACCGGTGTCGTGCTGCTCCTTGCCGCGACCGTGGACGCCTTCTCCCGCCGCCGGTCGGTGACGACCGGCGCCCGCTGACCGCCGCAGCACCGGAACAACACCATGCGCGTGGGACCGAGTCAGGACGATATCCGTCGACAGAATCTCGGTGCGCTGCTGCGTCACGTGCACGTGCACGGGGCCACCACCCGGGCGGAGCTGACCACCGCACTCGGACTGAACCGCAGCACCATCGGCGCGCTGACCGCCGACCTGGCCGGCGCCGGGTTGGTCAGCGAGGGAACGCCGAAGGAGACCGGCCGGGCCGGGCGACCCTCACTGGTCGTCCGGCCCGAGTCGGCCCGGATCTACGCGTACGCGTACAGCATCGAGGTGGACCGGCTGCGGGCCGCGCGGGTCGGCCTCGGTGGCGCGGTGCTCGACCGCCGGGAGCTGGACCGGCCCCGGGGTCTGGTCGCCACGGACGCCGCGCCGCTGCTGGCCGGCGCGGCCAAGGAGATGCAGCAGTCGGTGCCCGCCGGGTCGATCTGCGTGGGCACCGGGGTGGCGGTCTGCGGCATGGTCCGCCGGGACGACGGCCTGATCCGGCTCGCCCCGACCACCGGCTGGGTGGACGAACCGATCGGCGCGGCGCTCGGCGCCGAGCTGGGCATCGACGCACCGATCACGGTGGGAAACGTGGCCGACGTGGCCGCGTTCGCCGAGTACGCCCGCGGGGCCGCCGCCGGCTGCGACAACGTCATCTACCTGTACGGGGACGTCGGCGTCGGGGCCGGCATCATCGCCGGCGGACGCCGGCTGACCGGGCACGGCGGGTACGGCGGCGAGGTCGGCCACATGAAGGTGGTCAGGGGCGGCGAGCCCTGCGAATGCGGCTCCCGGGGCTGCTGGGAGACCGAGATCGGCGAGCACGGGCTGCTCCGCAACGCCGGCCGCTCGGACGCCCGGGGCCGCGAGTCGCTGCTGGCCCTCTTCGACGCCGCGGACCGCGGGGACGCCCGGGCCAGCGCGGCGGTACGCCAGGCCGGCGACTGGCTCGGCTTCGGCGTGGCCAACCTGGTCAACATCTTCAACCCGGAGATGGTCATCTTCGGCGGCACCATGCGGGATCTCTACCTCGCCGCGGCGGCCCAGATGCGCAGCCGGCTCAACGCCAACGCGCTGCCCGCCTGCCTGGAGCACGTCCGGCTGCGTACCCCGAAGCTCGGCGACGACGCCGCCCTGATCGGCGCCGCCGAACTGGCCTTCGAGCGCCTCCTCGCCGATCCGCTGGACGTCGGCTGAGTGACCCGGCAGCGGGAGGGCGATCGGCCGCTCACCGGGCGGCGTCCGGAGCACCCGACCGGTGTCCCTGTCACCCGCACCGGCCGACCGGCGGAGCCCGCCGGGGCGCTGCGCTGCGTACCCTGTCCGACGTGGACGTCGAGCTGCGCGCCTCCGACGACGACCGGCATCGGGTCGTGACCGAGCTTCAGGGGCACACCGCCGCTGGACGGCTCACCCTGGACGAGTTCTCCGAGCGGGTGGGCGCCGTCTGGACCGCTCGGACGCTCGGCGACCTCGCCGCGCTGACCCGCGACCTACCCGGCCCGGCCGGCGCGCCCGCCACCGGCCCGGCCACCGGGCACGGACGCCGGGAGTTGCTGATCCTCTTCGCGGTCGCCGCGCTCACCCTGCTCCTGCTCTTCGTGTTCATGGCCGTCAGCCGCTGACCGGCGGTCCAGCTGCCGCCAGGTCCGGCCGGTGAACGGGGTCAGCGTCACCAACAGGTAGGCCCCGCCGAAGAGCAGGCAGGCGATCGGCAGCCCGGCCTGGTCGGCCGCCTGGCCGGCGAGCAGTCCGCCGAGCGGGATGCCCGCCCAGGAGATGGCGTGCGCCGGGCCGAGGACCCGGGCCCGCAACGGCTCCGGCACCCGCTCGTAGACCACCGCGCCGAGGATCGGGTTGACCGCGGCGATCGCCAGGCCGGCCACGAAGGAGACCAGGTAGACCGCCCAGAGCCGGTCGGTGACCGCCAGGACCAGGAAGCGCGGCGCACCGGCGAGCAGCAGGCCGACCGCGAACCCGGCGAAGCGGGGCACCCGCGGCGCCAGCGCGGTGAAGACCACGTTGCCGAGCACCGCGCCGACCGCGAACACCCCGGAGAGCACGCCGAGCGCCGCCGGCCCTCCGGTCGCCTCGTGGGCCCACACCGGCGCCAGCACCGAGAAGTACGCGGCGTCGGCCAGGTTGGTGGCGAAGAGCAGCAGGGTGATCGCGCCCATCAGCCGGTCCTGGCGCAGAAAGCGCAGCCCGGCCGCGAGCGAGCGCAGGTAGCCGGTCCGCGCGGGCTGCTGGCCGGGCTGACCGGCCTGTGCCGGAGCGGAGATCCCCGTGGTGAAGGCCTGGCTGGCAGCGGCCGGGGGTCGGCGGCGGACGGTGGCCGTCACCAGCGCGGCGGCGGCCAGGAAGCTCGCCGCGTCCAGCGCCAGCACCAGCGCGGCGTCGAGGGTGGCGATCAGCACGCCGGCCAGCGCGGCGCCGAGCAGGGTGGCCAGCCGGCCCAGCCCGTCGTGCAGGGCGGTGGCGCGGGTCAGGTCCATACCGGAGCCGGCCACCGTGTCCGGAAAGAGCACCCGCTTGGCGGTGTCCCCGAAGCCGCGGAGCAGCCCGACCGCGCCGATCAGCAGCAGCAGCGTGCCGAAATCGAGCCGGTCCAGCACGTGCAGCAGCGGCACGGCGACCAGCGCCAGCCCACTGGCCAGGTCGGCGACGATGCTCGCCCGGCGCGCACCGACCCGGTCCAGCAGCGGGCCGCCCAGGCCGCAGGCCAGCACGTACGGCAGCATCTCGACGAACGCCACCAGCCCGGTGCGGCCGGCGCTGCCGGTGGTGACCAGGGTGAACCAGGGCAGCGCCACCATGCTCATCCGCGAGCCGAGCAGCGACACGAACTCGGCGGTGAGCAGCCCGACCAGCGGACGCCGGCCGGTCATCGTCGCCCCTCGGGTCGGCCCACCGCCCCCGCGTCGTCGGACGGCACGGGTCGGAGCGTCTCCTCCGCCGGTGGGTCGTCGGCTGCCGCGGCCGGTGGTACGCCGAGGAACGGCATCAGCTGCGCCTGCACCACCACCGTCGCCGCGTCGGGTGGGGCGTCGACCCCCGGCTCGTCCCGCCGGTACGCGTCGAGCAGGGCACCGATCCGGCCGTGCAGCTCGGTCGCCTCGGCGGGGGTCAGCCGGAGCCGCCAGTCGCTCAGCGTCGGCGCTCCGGACCACTGGCTGGGCAGGGCGGGCAGTTCGCCGAGCCACCGGTCGATCCGGTCGGCGTACATCGCGGCGACGGCGCGCAGGTAGGTCTCGGCCGCCGCCGGGGCGGCGTGCCCGACCACGCCGTCCAGCACGGTGTTCCGGTGCGCGGCGCGCCACCAGCGCTCCCGACCCACCGCCCGCCCGGGCTCGTCGACCACGAACCCGTAGCGGGCGAGTTGACGCAGGTGGTAGCTGGTGGCCCCGGTG
This sequence comes from Micromonospora sp. NPDC093243, assembly GCF_044753725.1. NCBI lineage: Bacteria > Bacillati > Actinomycetota > Actinomycetes > Micromonosporales > Micromonosporaceae > Micromonospora > Micromonospora sp. NPDC093243. Next base: position 510,783 of record NZ_JBIVNT010000004.1, read on the forward strand.
GACTGGCCGAGCCGGGTCGCGAGGCCGGTGGCGGTCGCCGGGCCGTGCTCGCGCAGCAGGTCGAGCAGGCGTACCCGCAGCGGGTGGGCGAGGCCGCGCAGGGCGGTCGGATCGGGGCGGATCTCGTCGGCGGACACGCTCGCAAAGCTATCTTTGCAAAGAATCCTTTGCAAGCGTCGACGACCAGAGGATTGGGGCGGCATTCGATGAACTGATCGCGCGATCAGTCCGTACCAGTGGGCGGACGGGCGGCCCGCGGGGTGGCCGCCCGGTCAACGTGTTCGGTCCGGACCGAGGAGGCACCGCAGACATGGCACCGCTCAGATCCGCCCGTCGCCGGTCGGGACATCGGGTTCACCGCGCGGCGGTGCTGCTCGTCGCGATCGTGGCCGGGCTCGGTGTGCTGCCCGGCGTGGCCGTCGCCGCGCCCGCCGGCGGGCAACAGCTCAACGCCGCCGACATGACGCTGCTCAACGGGGTGCGGTTGGCCGGGCTCTGGGAGATGCCCGCCGGCCAGATGGCCGCCGAGAAGGGCCAGTCCGCCAAGGTCCGGGAGATCGGGGCGGGCATCGCCGGCGAGCACCAGGAGCTGGACCAGCTCGTGGTCGACGCGGCCAACAAGCTGGGCGCGACCATCCCTTCCGAGCCGACCGCCGAGCAGAAGGGCTGGCTGTCGGAGATGCAGAACGCCTCCGGCGCCCGGTTCGACCAGATCTTCGTCACCCGGCTCCGGGTCGCTCACGGCAAGATCTTCCCGGTGATCGGCGCGGTCCGGGCCAGCACTCGGGACGCCACCGTGCGCAAGCTCTGCGACGACGCCAACCGGTTCGTGATGCACCACATGCAGATGCTGGAGAGCACCGGCCTGGTCCGCTGGCCCGAGCTGCCGCCGGCGGCCCTCCCCGCGCCCGGCAAGGACGGGCTGCTCGCGGCCGCCTCCGCGAACACCGGCCCCGGGGTCGGGGTCAGCAGCACGGTGGTCTGGCTGGTCTTCCTCGCCGCCCTCGGCACCGGCGGCCTGGCCACCTACCGCCTCCTGCGCCGCACCTGATCCCACCCCCGGACAGCCCTGTTGATCATGAAGTTATTGCCCGACAGCACGGCGTGTCGCGGCAATAACTTCATGATCAACGCGGGGTGGGGGTGGGGCCGTGCCAGGAGCGCCAGAGGGCGGCGTAGGAGCCGTCGGCGGCGACCAGCTCGTCGTGCGAGCCCAGCTCGGTGATCCGGCCGTCCTCGACCACCGCCACCCGGTCCGCGTCGTGAGCCGAGAAGAGCCGGTGCGCGATGGCGATCACCGTCCGCCCTTCGAGCACGGCCGCGAGGGACCGCTCCAGCGCCCGGGCGGCACGCGGGTCGATCAGCGAGGTGGCCTCGTCCAGCACCAGGGTGTGCGGGTCGGCCAGCACCAGCCGGGCCAGCGCGAGCTGCTGGGCCTGCGCCGGGCTGAGCGGGTACCCGCCGGAGCCGACCATCGTGTCCAGCCCGTTCGGCAGCGCGTCCGCCCAGTCCAGGGCCGCCACCGCGGCCAGCGCCGCCCGGACGTCCGCCTCGGTCGCGGCGGGCCGGACCATGGCGACGTTCTCGCGGAGCGTACCGATGAAGACGTGGTGTTCCTGGGTGACCAGGGCGACGTGCGAACGCAGCTCGGCCAGAGCCAGCGTGTCGAGCCGGCGACCGGCCACGGTGACCGAGCCGCTGCCCGGCGCGTGCACCCCGGCGAGCAGCCGGCCGAGCGTCGACTTGCCGGCGCCCGACGGGCCGACCATGGCCAGCTTCTCCCCCGGCTCGGGCGCCAGGGTCACCCCGTGCAGCACGTCGCGACCCGCCCGGTAGGCGTAGCGGACGTCCCGGGCGACCAGCTGCCGCTCCCGGTCGCCCGATCCGCGGTCAGCGTCGACAACGGCGGCGGCCGGCGGGGCAGGAGCCGCCGGGGCGGGAGCGGCAGCCGGCGCGGCGGCGGCGCCGGGTTCGGCCACGCCGAGGAGGCGGGCCATCGAGGCGCCGCCGACCTGCAACTCGTCCAGCCAGGAGAGCAGCCGGTCCACCGGGTCGACGAGCTGCTGCACGTAGAGCGTGGCGGCGGTGACCTGGCCGAGGCTCACCCAGCCCTTCAGGTAGAACCAGCCACCGATGATCAGGGTCGCCACCACCGGCACCACATAGCCGATCTCGGCCACCGGAAAGAAGATGGTCCGCAGATAGAGCGTGTAGCGCTCGGCGGCGTACGACCGGCGGATGTCGGCGTCGGTGCGGGCCCGGCGGCGCGCCTGCTGGCGCAGCGCCTCGGTGGTCCGCGACCCCTCGACGGCCTCGCTGATCCCGTCGGTGATGTCCGAGTAGGCCGCGTTCTCCCGCAGGTACCCGGCGGGCGCGCGGCGCAGGTACCAGCGGGTGCCGGCCCAGAGCACCGGCACCGCGATCAGGCAGGGCACCGCGAGCAGCGGGCCGACCAGGAGCAACGCGCCGATGATGAAGCCGGCGGTGACGACCGCGATCAGCGTCTCGGGCACCGCGAGGCGGACCGTCCGGGACAGCGCCGAGACGTCCCGGGAGGTGCGGGTGAGCAGATCCCCGGTGCCGGCCCGCTCCACAGTGGCCAGCGGCAGGGCGAGCACCCGGTCGACGAACTCCTCGCGCAGCTCGGCGAGCACCCGCTCACCGAGCCGCGCCGACGCCAGGTGGGCGAACCGCACCAGCACCGCCTGCACCAGCACGAAACCGGCGATCAGCAGGGCGATCCGGTCCACCGTCACCCGGGACGTGCCCCGGGAGATGCCCTCGACGAGGTCGCCGAGCAGGCGCGGGGCGACCAGGCCGGCCGCCGCGCCCAACGCGTGCAGGCCGAGCGCGGCGGCGAGGGCACGCGGATGGCGGCGGATCAGCGTACGCGCGTAGCGGCGCACCTGCGCCGCGTCGGCGACCGGCAGCGCGACGGCCATCAGTCCTCCCCTCGGCTGACCGTGCTCCGGTAGCGCGGCTCGGTGTCGTGCAGGACGGCGTGGCTGCCCTCGGCGACCACCTTGCCGTCCTCCACGAAGATCACCTGGTCGGCGTGCCCGAGCAGCAGCGGGCTGGTGGTGCAGACCAGGGTGGTGCGACCGTCGCGGGCGGCGCCGAGCCGCGCCGCGATCCGGGCCTCGGTGTGCGCGTCGACCGCGCTGGTGGGCTCGACGAGCAGCAGGGTCTCCGGGTCGGCGACCAGCGCCCGGGCCAGCCGCAGCCGCTGCTGCTGCCCGCCGGAGAACTCCCGACCGCGCTCGGCGACGGGGCTGTCCAGCCCGTCCGGCAGCGCGTCGACGATGTCGGTGGCGCTCGCCGCCCCCAGCGCCTCGTCGAGCGCCGCGTCGTCGGCCGCGCCGTGCGGGTCCAGCTCCGTGCGGAGCTGTCCGGTGAAGAGCCGCGCGTCGTTGTCGGCCACCAGGATCCGCTCCCGCACCGTCGCCAGCGCCAGCTCCCGCAGCGGTACGCCGTGCAGCGTCGCGTCCGAGTCGGTGTACCGGCCGAGCCGGTCGACGATCGCGACGGCGTCCTCGGGCGCGGTGGCGGCCAGCGCGGTGAACCGGCCCGGCGGCACCCGTACCCCGGACTCGACGTCGACCAGCTCACCCGGGCCGTCCGGCACCGTCGCCGAGCGGTCCGGGTCGACCAGCTCCGGGGTGAGCTGGAGCAGCCGGACCACCCGCCGGGCCGCCACGTGCCCACGGGTCAGCTTGTCCACCGCCTCGGTGAGCTGCCGCAGCGGGCTGACCAGGAACGCCGTGTAGCCGTAGAAGGCGACGAGCTGCCCGGCGCTGATCTGGCCGGCCAGCGCGAACCGGGCACCGAGCCAGGTGACCAGCACCAGGAACGCGCCGGGCAGCAGCACCTGCGCCGCCTCCAGCAGTGCCTGGACCCGGGCCACCCGTACGCCGTGCGTACGCAGCTCCTGCGACTCGTCGCGGTAGCGGGCCGAGAGCACCGGTTCGCCGCCGACGCCCCGCAGCACCCGCAGCCCGGAGACGATGTCGCCGGCCCGCGTGGTCAGGGCCCCCTCCGCGTCCCGGTACGCGTGCTGCTGCCGGTGCAGCGGCCGGATCAGCAGCCCGACCACCGCCATCAGCACCGGTACGCCCAGGACCACGACCAGGCCGAGCGGCATCGAGGCGTCCAGCAGGATCACCGCGACGGTCGCGATGGCGACCAGCGCGCCGGTGCCCCGGGCGGTGATGTCGATCGCGTGGCCGATCTGTTCGATGTCCGACGTGCCGATGCTCACCACCTCGCCGGTGGCGACCCGGCGGGGCAGGGCCGCACCGAGCCGGTTCGCGGTCGCCACGGTGAGCTGCACCGTCCGGTAGGCGGCGGCGAGCCAGTTCCGCACCGCGCACTGGTGGCGCAGGATCCCGGCGACCGCCTGGAGCACACCCAGGCCGAGGAGCACCAGACCCCAGGTGACCAGCGCGTCGGAGTCCCGGCGGCTGAGCCCGTCCACGGCCCGCCCGACGGCGGCCGGCATCAGCGCCTGGGCCACCATCCAGGTGACACCGAGCAGCAGCCCGGCGCTGAAGAGCAGCTTGTGCCGGGCCGCCAGCCAGATCAGGTAGCGGGTCGCCGACCGGGAATCGGGTACGCCGGGTTCCCCGGCCGGTGAGAAGCGCATGGCCCTTCGACGCTAGGCGGCCGACGGTTGCCGGCGCGAACCAATTACCGCCATCTGATCAGCGGTCGACCTGCGTGAAGTCCCACGAGTGGGGCGGCCGGGCGACCAGCATGGCGGGCGGGTCGGGTAGCGGCCGCGGGCTGTTGCGCCATTTCGAGATGACCACGACCCGGTGGTCGGTGGAGGAGTAGACCTCAGTGGACACGTGCAGCGGGTCGTGCTCGAAGTCGGGCAGCGCGGTGTCGCAGACCCAGGTGATGAGGTCCGCGACGGCGTACGACTCCGCGCGCGCCTCCCACATCCTGACGATCATGTCGGCCGCCCCCGTCACACGCTGACCGTGGTGAGCGGCAGCGCCGAGTCCGCCGGCAGGTCGAGCCGGCTCGGTGCGACGCCGGCGGCGACCAGGTGCGAGCCGAGCGCGGCCACCATCGCCCCGTTGTCGGTGCAGAGCTTGGGACGGGGCACCCGGACCCGGATGCCGTGCTTCTCGGCCCGCTGCTCGGCCATCGCGCGCAGCCGCGAGTTCGCCGCCACTCCCCCGCCGATGACCAGCGTCTCGATCCCGTTGCTGCGGCAGGCGTCCAGCGCCTTCCGGACCAGCACGTCGCAGACCGCCTCCTGGAAGGACGCGGCCACGTCCGCGACCGGCACCGGGTCGCCGGCCCGTTGCCGGGCCTCCACCCAGCGGGCCACCGCGGTCTTCAGGCCCGAGAACGAGAAGTCGTACCGGTGCGCGGCGAGGTCCTTGGCGGCGGTCAGCCCGCGTGGGAAGCCGATGGCCGCCGGGTCACCGGCCCGCGCCTCGCGGTCGATCGGCGGGCCGCCCGGGAACGGCAGCCCGAGCAGCCGGGCGACCTTGTCGAACGCCTCCCCGGCGGCGTCGTCGATGGTGGCGCCGAGCGGGGTGACGCCGCGGGCCAGGTCGTCGACGAGCAGCAGCGACGAGTGCCCGCCGGAGACGAGCAGCGCGATCGCCGGCTCGGGCAGCGGACCGTGCTCCAGGGTGTCCACCGCCACGTGCGCGGCCAGGTGGTTCACCCCGTAGACCGGCTTCTCGGCGGCGAGCGCGTACCCCTTGGCGGCGGCCACCCCGACCAGCAGCGCGCCGGCCAGGCCGGGGCCGGAGGTGACCGCGATCGCGTCGATGTCGGCGAGGGTGACGCCGGCCTCGGTCAGCGCCCGGTCCATGGTCGGCACGATCGCCTCCAGGTGGGCCCGGCTGGCCACCTCGGGCACCACGCCGCCGAATCGGGCGTGCTCCTCGACGCTGGAGGCGAGCGCGTCGGCGAGCAGAGTGTGCCCGCGGACGATGCCGACACCGGTCTCGTCGCACGAGGTCTCGATGCCGAGGATGAGCGGTTCGTCGGCCATGGGATCAGTCCTCGTCCCGCTGCATGACCAGCGCGTCGGTGTTGCTCGGTTGGTAGTAGCCGCGCCGCACCCCGATCGGCTCGAACCCGTACGTCGCGTAGAGCCGCTGGGCGGCGGCGTTGTCCACGGCGACCTCAAGCAGGGTGCTGCGCGCGCCGCGCCGGGTGGCCTCGGCGAGCAGCTCTTCCAGCAGGACCCGGCCGACGCCGCGCCGCTGGACGTCGCGGCGGACCGCGATGTTCTGCACCCACACCTCGTTCGGCGGGGCGCCGGCGAGCCCGGCGTAGCCGAGCACCGCGCCGTCGGCGTCGACGGCGACCCGGTAGTGGTGCCCGTTGGCCAGCTCGTTCCAGAACATCGCCGGCGACCACTGCTCGGCGCCGAAGAGGTCCGCCTCGATCGGCAGCACGTCGTCGATGTGCCACCACCGGAACCGCTCCAGGCGGATCGCGCTCACGGCAGCACCGGCTTGCGCGCGATCGTCGCCACCGCGTCCGGACGCCGCAGGTAGAGCGGGGTGAGCCGCTCGCTGGGCGCGCCGGCCCGGATCCGCTCGCCGGCGAGCAGCGCCAGCACGGTGGCGTCCGGATAGCGCGGCTCGACCCGGACCGGCAGGCCCAGCGCCTCGGCGTAACGGTGCGCCCCGTCGCCGACCGCGACGGTCGCCGCCAGCTCACGGGCGCGCGCGGCGGCCACCGCCGGCGTGGACACCTCGGGCCCCACGATCCGCTGGCCGGCGCCGTCGTAGACGGCCCAGTAGAGCTCCTTGCGGCGGGCGTCGCTGGCGGCCAGCACCGGCTCGCCGGCCGCCGCCGGGTGGCCGATGCCGTCCAGCGAGCAGACGCCGTACGTGGGGATGCCGAGCACCTGACCCATGGTGGCGGCGGTGACCAGGCCCACCCGCAGCCCGGTGAACGGCCCCGGGCCGAGCCCGGCGACGATGGCGCCCAGGTCGCCCGGGCGGGCGTCGGCGTCGGCCAGGACCGCGTCGACCTGGGGCGCGAGCAGTTCGCCGTGCGCCCGGGCATCGACCGTGCACCGGTGCGCCCGGGACGTCACACCGTCCGCCGAAACCTCCACCAGCGCCGCGGTCACCGCAGGGGTCGAGCTGTCCACCACGAGTACGAGCACGGTAAGCCAGCCTAGCCGCCCCCGCCGTCACGCCCGGTGACGCCCCGCCCCCCACCAACACCCGGCCCGCACCGCGCGCCGCCCGCGACCGAGCGCCGGCCCGCACCGCGCGCCGCCCGCGACCGAGCGCCGCCCGCACCCAGCGTCGGCCGACGACCGATCCGGGCGGCGCCGGCGATCGGGCTGCTCCCCCGCCTGTCCCGGCGAGCCTGATACCGCTGAGTCATCAATATGCCTCAGCGGTATCGCGCTCACTGCGACATGCCCGACCATGCCGGGATGCCAACCCGCCTCGTTCACCTCCTCGGCCGTACCGTCCGGCAGCAGCGCGAGTCGCGCGAACTCACCCAGCGCGAGCTGGCGAGCCTGGCCGGCGTCAGCCAGGCCACCGTGGCCCGAATCGAGCGCGGCGACCGGGCGGCGGGCCCGCCGCTGCTGGAGCGGCTGCTCGCCGCGATGGACGTGCAGCTCACCGTGGCGGTCGAGCCGCTCGACGCGCACGTGGACGCCACGCTGGCCGAGCTGGCCGCGCGCCCGCTGGCCGACCGGATCGACGAGCTGGGCCTGCACCGGCTGCTGGACAACCTCGGTGACCTGCCCCACGTGATCGTGGGCGGCACCGCCGCGCTGCTCCAGGGCGCCCCACTCCCGGTCGACGCGGTGGAGGTCGCGATCCGCTGGCGCGACTCGGCCCGCTTCACCCGCTGGCTCGAGGCCGCCTACGGGCAGCGATGGAACGCCCGGTGGGGTGAGTTCGGCGGCGTGCACCTGGAGCCCGAGGAGCAGGGCGAGCACCGCTGGCAGACCCGCCACGGCGAGATCCGGGCGAGCATGTGCGACGAGCTGCCCCACGCCTTCGAGGTGCGGCACGGCGAGCGGAGCTATTCGGTGGTGCCGCTGGTCGACCTGGAGGTCACCGATCCGCGCGCGGCCGAGCTGCTCCGGCGCCACCGCCGGCGGCGGGCCGGGTCAGCCGGCTGACTTCTCCCAGTCGATGGTGGGCAGGCCGGCGTCGGCGAGTGCCTTGTTGGCCGCGCTGAACGGCCGGCTGCCGAGGAAGCCGCGCGGGTTCATCGGGCTCGGGTGACCCGCCTCCAGCACCACGTGCTGCGGGTTGGTGACCAGCGCCGCCTTCTTGCGGGCGTAGCCGCCCCAGAGCAGGAAGACCACCCGGCCCGGCGACGCGTCGAGCGCCCGAATGGTGGCGTCGGTGAACTCCTCCCAGCCCGCGTTGGCGTGCGAGCCGGGGGTGGCCTGGCGGACGGTCAGCACCGAGTTGAGCAGCAGCACACCCTGGGCCGCCCAGCCGTCGAGGTTGCCGCTGCGCGGCTTCGGCACCCCGAGGTCCTCACCGAGCTCCTTGAAGACGTTGCGCAGCGACGGCGGGACGCTCACCCCCTCGCGGACGCTGAAGCTGAGCCCGTGCGCCTGCCCGGCCCGGTGGTAGGGGTCCTGCCCGAGAATCAGCACCCGGCACGCCTGCGGCGAGCAGAGCCGGTAGGCGGAGAAGAGGTCCGCCAAGGGTGGGAAGACGGTCCCGGTGGCGTATTCCCGGGCGACGAACTCGGCCAAGGCCGCGGTGCGGGCCGGATCGAGGTGCGGGGTGAGGGCGGACCGCCACTCCTCCGGCAGCAGTGCGAGCAGATCCAGGGCGGGTACCTCGGGCATCGGCAACCTTTCGCAGTCGGTCGGCCCTTCCTACCAGCCCGCTCCGACAGCGTGCCGGCGGACCGGCTCCGGTCAGCGCAGGGCGGCCAGGCGCTGGGCCCAGTCGCCGCCGACCGGGTCCAGCTCGACGATCCGGGTGTCGTCGTCGCGGCGGTCGATGCGGACCCGCAGATGCGCGTCGACCAACTGCTCGACCATGCCCTCGCCCCACTCGACCACGGTCACCGACTCGTCCACCGAGGCGTCCAGGTCCAGGTCGTCGATCTCGGCCCGCGGGTCGGCGGCCTCGCCCAGCCGGTACGCGTCGGCGTGCACCAGCGCCACCCGCCCGCCCCGGGCCCGGTCCGGCCGGTGCACCCGGGCGATCACGAAGGTCGGCGACGTGATGTCGCCGAGCACCCCGAGCCCCTTGCCGATGCCCTGGGTCAGCGCGGTCTTGCCGGCGCCCAGCGGCCCGGTCAGCAGGACCAGGTCGCCGGCGCGCAGCACACCGGCGAGGCGATGGCCGAACTCGTGCGTGTCGGCCAGGGTCGGCAGCTTCACGACCTGACTCACAGCCCCTCCAGGAAACTCGCCAACGCGGCGTTGACCTCGACCGCGTGTTCCAGCATGACCACGTGCCCACTATCGGAGATCTTGATGAACTCGGCGTGCGGCAGCCGCCGGACGATCTCCTCGGAATGGGTCACCGGGGTGATCATGTCCTTGTCGCCGACCACCACGAGCACCGGTGTGTCGGCGAGCGCGGCCAGCGCGGGATACCGGGAGTGCGTAGCGAGCGTCCGCAGGTAACGGGTGACCGTGTCCGCGGACGTGCGCGAGTTCATCGTCTCCACGTACGACACCAGCGCCGGGCTGGGCTTTCGGGTGCCGAAGCCGTACTTCCGGGTCAGCAGCCAGGCCACGTTCGACGTCGACTTGCGGGCCTTGTCGATGACCGTGCCGCCGTACCGGGTGGCGTTGCTCATCATGAACAGCACCGGCCCGCCGACCCGGCCCAGCAGCGCCGGGGCCACCAGCTTCGTCTCGGCGAGCAGCCCGCCCGAGGTGGCCATCAGCACGGTGCCGACCACGCGGTCGCCGAACATCTCCGGGAACAACTCGGCGAAGGCCATGATGGTCATCCCGCCCATCGAGTGGCCGACCAGCACCAGCGGCCCCTCGGGGGCGGTCCGGTCGATCACCCGGCGCAGGGTGTGGCCGAGCGCGGCGAGGTCGTACTCCCCGGTCTCCAGCCGACCGGAGCGGCCGTGCCCGGGCTGGTCGTAGGCGACCACCCGGTGCTCGCCCCGCTCGGTGAGCATCCGGCGCTGGAAGTGGAACGTCCCCATGTCCAGGCAGAAGCCGTGCACCAGCACGACCGTCGGGTTGCCGGGCACCGGGCGGGTCGGCTCGACCACCTCGACGTGGATGTCGGTGCCGTCCGGCAGCTCCAGCCGGAACGCCTCGTCGTACCGCAGCTGGTCGAAGGGTTCGAGCGCGCAGGGATCGGACGGGTCGGCCTTGAGCCGGCGGACCAGGGCCCGCTCGGTGGCGACGCCGGCGGCGAGCCCGGCGGCGGCCACGCCCACCGCGGCGCCGACCACCCCGGCGACCCGGCCGGTGGCCGTTCGCGGCCGAGGAATGCGGTACCGACTCACGGGGCTACCTTGGCTCGCGACTGCGGGGCTCGCAAACCCGGCTCACTCCTCGCGCTCACGGGCGCCCGCCGTCGTAGACCCGCGGCACCCGCGTGCCACCGAACCGGGTGACGATCTCGTAGTTGATGGTGCCCACCGCGTCGGCCCAGTCGTCGGCCGTCGGCTCACCGTCCGCGCCGCTGCCGAAGAGCGTCGCCACGTCGCCGGCGGCCACCGGGTCGTCGCCGCAGTCCAGCACGAACTGGTCCATGCAGACCCGGCCGGAGATGACCCGCCGGGCGCCGCCGAGCTGCACCGGTCCGCTGTTGGAGGCGTGCCGGGGCACCCCGTCGGCGTAGCCGAGTGGCACCACCGCCAGGTTCGACTCCCGGTCGGTGGTGTAAGTGTGCCCGTACGAGACGCCGGTGCCGGCCGGTACCCGCTTGGTGAGCATCACCCGGGCCCGGGCGGTCATCGCGGGGCGCAGCCCGAAGGTCTCCCCGGCGATCGGCGAGAGTCCGTAGACGGCCAGCCCGGGCCGGACCAGGTCGAAGTGGGTGTCCGGCCGGGTCAGGGTGGCCGCCGAGTTGGCCAGGTGCCGGTAGCGCGGGCGCAGCCCGGCCTGCTCGACCATGGCCAGCCCCTCGTGGAAGACAGCCAGCTGCCGGTCGGTGGTCGGATGGCCGGGCATGTCGGCGTAGACGAAGTGGCTCCACACCCCGACGACCTCGATGAGGCCGTCGGCCTGCGCCTTCGCGGCCGCGTCGAGCAGGGCCGGCCAGTCCGCGACGGTGGCGCCGCCGCGGGAGAGGCCAGTGTCAATCTTGAGGTGCAGCCGGGCGGGGCGCTCGGCCCGGCGGCTCGCGTCGAGCATCTCGTCGAGCTGAGGCAGGCTGGCGGCGGCCAGGTCGACCCCGGCGCTGACCCCCTCGTGCAGCGGCAGCCCGGGGGCGAGCAGCCAGGCCAGCACCGGGACGGTGATCCCGGCCCGGCGTAGCGTGAGCGCCTCGTCGAGGGTGCAGACGCCGAGCCAGTCCGCGCCGCCGTCGAGCGCGGCGCGGGCGGACGGGATGATGCCGTGGCCGTACCCGTCCGCCTTCACCACCGCCATCAGTTCGGCGGTGGTGCCGGACCGGAGTCGGCTCACGTTCTCACGGATCGCGTCCAGATCAACGCGCACCTCGGCCTGCCACATGGCCCCAGCCTACTTTCCGCCGTGATCACGCCGCCGGTCGACGCACGGCGACCGCGCGGAACCGGTCGGCGGGACCGTCGGCGGGACGGTCAGCCCAGCCGGGCGACGACCGGACGCAACGCGGTCGCCACGTCGGGTGCGGTCACCGGGCCGCCCCGGGCCGCCTCCCGGCCGGCCAGCCCGTGCAGGTACGCCGCCGCGGCGGCCGCCTTCGCCGCCGGCACCCCGCCGGCGAGCAGCGAGCCGAGCAGCCCGGCCAGCACGTCCCCGGTGCCCCCCGTGGCCAGCGCCGAGGTGCCGGTCGGGTTGACGTACGCCTGGCCGTTCGGGGTGCCGATCACCGTGCGGTCGCCCTTGAGCAGCACCACCGCGTTCATCCAGGCGGCGAGCCGCAGCGCGGCGGAGACCCGGTCCGCGCCCGGCTCCTCCCCGCTGAGCCGGGTGAACTCCCGGTCGTGCGGCGTGACCACGATCGGCGCGTCCCGACGGCGCAGCTGCTCGGCGAGCGAGCCGTCGACCAGCAGGGTGAGCGCGTCGGCGTCGAGCACCACCGGCACCGGCGCGGCGAGCACCGCGCGCAGCTCGCTCGCCGCGTCGTCGCCGGTACCCAGCCCCGAGCCGCAGACCCACGCCTGCACCCGGCCGGCGTCGGCGACCCGGCCGGTGGCGATCACCGACGGGTGCTGGTGCACCACCTCGGCCCGGGCGCCGCCGGCGTAGCGGACCATCCCGGTCGGCCCGGCCAGCGCACCTCCGACGGACAGCACCGCCGCGCCCGGATAGGTCGCCGAGCCGGTGGCAACCCCGACCACCCCCCGGCTGTACTTCTCCGAGGATGGGCCCAGGGTCGGCCACCAGTCGACGACGTCGGACCACTCCGTGACCCGCAGCGCCGGGCTGCCCCGCAGCCAGGGCTCCAGCCCGATGTCGACCAGCTCGACCTGGCCGGCCAGCGGCGCGGCGGGGCCCACCACCAGCGCCGGCTTCAAGGCCCCGAAGGTCACCGTCACGTCGGCCCGGACCGCGCTCGGCCGGCCGGCGGCGGTCACCGGCACGTGGCCGGTGTCCACCGCGACCCCGCTCGGCACGTCCACCGCCACCACCGTGGCCCGTTCGCCGTCCCGACCGCGGTGCCGTACCAGGCTGGCCGCCAACTGCTCCGCGGTCTCCCGCAGGCCACCGGTGCCGCCGATCCCGACGATCCCGTCCATCACCAGATCCACCACGGCCGGTGGCCGGTCGACCACCCGTCCGCCGGCGGCCCGCAGCGCGGCCAGCCCTTCGGCGTGCGCCCGCCCGGGGGTGACCAGCAGGGCCGACACGGCCGCGCCCCGCCGGGCCAGTTGCGCGCCGGCGAAGAGGGCGTCGCCGCCGTTGTCGCCGGAGCCGACCAGCAGCAGCACCCGGGAGCCGTACACCCCGCCCCGGTCGGCGAGCAGCAGCGCGCAGCGGCGCGCCAGCCCACCGGCCGCGCGCTGCATCAGCGTCCCGGGCGGGAGGGTGGCCATCAGGCCGGCCTCCGCCGCGCGTACGTCCGCCACCCGCCACACCGGTCTCATGCCGTCGGCCCTCGTCTCCACTCGCGGGCGTGCCGGTCGGCAGCCCGACCGATCTCAGTGTTCCGCGACCACCATCGCCGAGGCGATCCCGCCGTCGTGGGACAGCGAGAGGTGCCAGCGGCTCACCCCGCGCTCGATCGCCACCGCGGCCACCGTGCCGGAGACGGTCAGCCAGGGCCGCCCGTCCGGATCCGGCACGATCTCGCAGTCGTGCCAGCTCAGCCCTGCCGGCGCGCCGAGCGCCTTGGCCACCGCCTCCTTGGCGGCGAAGCGGGCGGCGAGCGACTCGGGCGAACGTGGATTGCCGGAGCGGGTGTAGCGCTCGGCCTCGGTGAAGAGCCGGTCGGCGAGCAGCGGCGTCCGGGCGAGCGCCCGAGCGAACCGGTCGACCAGGACGACGTCGATGCCGACAGCGACGATCACCAGCTCACCCTACCGGCGCGCGAGCCGGCACATTAGCGGCCGGCTTGGCCCCGGGCAACGCCTGTGGACGACCGACGTGTGCGCCAACCGCCCGCTGTCCACAGGGTGCCCGGGGCGGCCCGACGAACTTCTAACGTCACCGGTGTCGATGTCGATCCAAACGGGGGTGCGGGGATGACCGAGGAGCCGTTCACCGTCCAGCCGGAGGCGCTGCGCGACGTGGCCCGGGGGCTGGACGACGACGCCTACCGGCTGGCGCGCGGGCTGGCCGGGGCGCCGGGCCTGGTGGTACCCGCACCGCAGTGGCGGGCGGGCCCGGCGCTGGCCGGGCTGGAGTCGGCGGTGCACGGCTGGCTGGGCGGGCTGGGCGGCCGGGTGGCCGCGACCGGCGGAGCGGTGCGGGCGGCGGTGACGGCTTATCAGGCCGTCGACGACCGCGCGGCCCGTCGCCTCGGCACCCTGCCCCGGTGACCGCCCAGCTGCGGGCCGGCGATCCGGCCCGACTCGGAACGCCCGAGCCCGGAACCGCCAGGCCCGGGACGGCCGGGGTCGGCACGGCCGGGGTCGGCACGGCCGGGGTCGGCACGGCCGGGGTCGGCACGGCCGGGGTCGGCACGGCCGGGGTCGGCACGGCCGGGGTCGGGAACGCCCGGCCCGGGACGGCCGGGGTCGGCATGGCCGGGCCGGCGGTCGGCTACGACCAGCTCTGGGCGGCCGATCCCGGCGCGTGGCGGGCCGCGGGCGCGGCCTGGGCGGGGCTGACCGGCCTCGTCGACCGGCGGGCCGGCGAGTTGGGCGAGCGGGCGACGGCGCTGCGTGCCGGCTGGTCGGGCCCGGCGGCCACGGCGGCCGGCGGGCGGCTCACCGCGCTGCGCGGCGAGCTGACCTCGATCGCTCCCGCGCTGATCGAGGCCGACCAGGTGCTCGCCGACTACGCGGCCCGGCTCGCCGCCGCGAAGGGTCGGCTTGCCGCGGCGGTGGCACTGGCCGACGCGTCCGGGTTGCTGGTCGACCGGGACGGGCGGGTCGGCGCGGATCCGGCCCGGGTCCGACCTAGTGAGCGGGACGGCCCGGCCGGCGCCCGGGTCACCGCGGGGCTGCGCGGGGCGTTGGAGCTGGCCGGGGCCGCCGACCGGGCGGTGACCGCACGGCTGGGCGAGTTGACCACCGCCGTCGGGGCGGGGTGGCCGGCCACCCCGCCGTCCGGCCGGCCGGCCCCCGACGCGACTCCGGCGCAGGTCCGGGCGTGGTGGTCGGGGTTGACGCCGGCCGAGCGGCGTTGGCTGGTGGCGCACGAGCCGGCCCTGGTCGGCCGGCTGGACGGCGTGCCGGTGGCAGCCCGGGACCAGGCCAACCGGCTGCTGCTCGGCACCCACCGCGCGGAGTTGCTCGCCGAGCGGGGCCGCCTGCTCGCCCGGGTACCACCCGGGCCGGTCGAGACCATCCGACTACACGCGCTCGACGGGCGGCTGGCCGGCCTGGACGCGCTCGCCGACCGGCTGACCGGGTCCGCGGGGCCGCGCGCCTACCTGCTCGGGCTGGATCCGGCCGGCGAGGGCCGGGTGGTGGTGGCGCTGGGCGACCCCGACCAGGCCGACCGGGTGCTGACCTACGTGCCGGGCATGACCGCCGGCCTCGACGACGCACCCGGCGAGCTGGGCCGGGCCGCGCGGGTGCTGGAGCGGTGCGCCGCGCTCGACCCCGGCGAGCAGAGCGCCGCCGTGCTCTGGCTCGACTACGACGCACCGGACTTCCTGCACGAGGCGGTCTCCGCCGGCCAGGCTCGGGACGCCGGTCCGGCGCTGCACCTCTTCCAGGAGGGGCTACGGGCCACCCATGACGGCCCGCCGGCCCGGCAGACGGTGCTCGGGCACAGCTACGGGTCGCTGGTGGTGGGCACTGCCGCCCGGGATCACGGGCTGGCGGCCGACGCGCTGGTCTTCGTCGGCTCGCCGGGGGTCGGCGTCGCCCACGCCGCCGAGCTGCGCCTGCCACCCGAGCAGGTCTGGGCGAGCAGCGCACCGGACGACGCGATCCGGCTGGCCCGGCCGCCGGGCGAGCTGCTCCGGCCGCCCCTGCTCGACGTGTCGCCGCTGGCCGCCGCGCTCGGCCTGCCGGGGCGCGGTGAGCACGAACTCTGGTTCGGCCGGGACCCGGCCGCCGAGAGCTTCGGTGGCCAGGTCTTCCCCAGCGGCCGACACGGGCACACGGGTTACTGGGAACCCGGCAATCCGGCGCTGGACGGCATGGCCCGCATCGTGCTCGGCCGGTGACCCATGCGCGCTGCGGCCCACCGCCGCCCGCGCGGCGGCGACATGACAGAGCCCCGACCGCCGGGACACGGCGGCCGGGGCCCGGTCGTACGCCGTCGGCTACTCGACGGTCACCGACTTGGCGAGGTTGCGCGGCTGGTCGACGTCGTGACCACGGGCGGCGGCGATCTCGGCTGCCAGGATCTGCAACGGCACGGTGGTGACCAGCGGGGCGAGCAGCGTCGGCGTACGCGGCACGTAGATCAGGTGGTCGGCGTAGCGGACCACCGCCTCGTCGCCCTCCTCCGCGATCACGATGGTCCGGGCGCCGCGCGCCCGCACCTCCTGGATGTTGGAGACGACCTTGTCGTGCAGCATGCCCCGGCCGGCCGGGGAGGGCACCACGCAGACCACCGGAGTGCCCTTGTCGATCAGCGCGATCGGCCCGTGCTTCAGCTCACCGGCGGCGAAGCCCTCGGCGTGCATGTACGCCAGCTCCTTGAGCTTGAGCGCGCCCTCGAGCGCCACCGGGTAGCCGACGTGCCGGCCGATGAAGAGCACGGTCGGCTCGGACTTCAGCTCGCGGGCCAGCTCGCGTACCGGCTCGATCCGCTCCAGCAGGTCGCGGAGCTTGCCCGGCACGTCCTGAAGCTGGGCGACCACGGCGGCGACCTCGTCGGCGAACTTGATCCCGCGTACCTGGGCCAGGTGCAGGCCGATCAGGTAGCAGGCGACCAGCTGGGTGAGGAACGCCTTGGTGGAGGCGACCGCGATCTCCGGACCGCCGTGCGTGTAGAGCACCGCGTCGGACTCGCGCGGGATGGTGGAGCCGTTGGTGTTGCAGATGGCCAGCACCCGGGCCTTCTGCTCCTTGGCGTGCCGCAGCGCCATCAGGGTGTCCATCGTCTCGCCGGACTGCGAGATCACCACGATCAGCGTGGACCGGTCGAGCACCGGATCGCGGTAGCGGAACTCGCTGGCCAGCTCCACCTCGCAGGGAATCCGGGTCCAGTGCTCGATCGCGTACTTGGCGACCAGGCCGGAGTGGTACGCGGTGCCGCAGGCGACGATGAAGATCTTGTCCACGTCGCGCAGATCCTGGTCGCTGAGGCGGACCTCGTCGAGCATGATCTCGCCGGAGTCGGTGAGTCGGCCGAGCAGCGTGTCGGCGACGGCCTGCGGCTGCTCCTCGATCTCCTTGAGCATGAACCAGTCGTAGCCGCCCTTCTCGGCGGCGGACGAGTCCCAGTCGATGTGGAAGTCCTTGCCGCTGGCGGGCTGGCCGTCGAAGTCGGTGATCTCGATGGTGTCGCCGGTGATCAGCACGATCTGGTCCTGGCCCAGCTCGACCGCTTCCCGGGTGTGCTCGATGAACGCGGCCACGTCGGAGGCGAGGTAGTTCTCCCCGTCGCCCCGGCCCACCACCAGCGGCGAGTTGCGGCGGGCGCCGACCACCGCGCCGGGCACCGAGGCGTCGACGGCGAGCAGCGTGAAGGCGCCCTCCAGGCGCTGGCAGACCACCCGCATGCCGGCGGCGAGCAGCTGCGGGCCGTCCGGGTGGCCGGCCGCGCGCAGGTCGGCGAGCGCGGCGGAGAGCAGGTGCGCGGCGCACTCGGTGTCGGTGTCGCTGGTGAACTGGACGCCGTCGGCCTCCAGCTCGGTGCGGAGCCGCGCGAAGTTCTCGATGATGCCGTTGTGGATCACCGCGACCCGGCCGTCGGGGGCGACGTGCGGGTGAGCGTTGCGGTCGGTGGGACCGCCGTGGGTGGCCCACCGGGTGTGCCCGATGCCGGTGGTGCCGTCACCGATGCCGATCGGGCTGGCCGCGCAGGACGTGGGGTCGTCGGCGGCCCGTTCGGAGAGCACCTTCTCCAGGTTGGCCAGCTTGCCGGCCTTCTTCTCGGTCAGCAGCACGTCGTCACAGACGATCGCGACGCCCGCCGAGTCGTAGCCGCGGTACTCCAGCCGCCGCAGCCCGTCCAGCACGATGCCGAGCGCCGGCCGCGCGCCGGCGTAACCCACGATTCCACACATGGTCCGCAGCCTAACCCAGTTTCGCTCATCGCGCGTGCGCGAAAGTCCGGTAATCGAACACTGATTTTGAGCGAACGCCCGAGCCGGGCCGCCGAACGGCCCGGATCTCCGGCCCGAGGTGCGACAACGCGGGCGCTCATCGCTCCCCGCCTACCCGTACATTGAGGGCCGCAACCGGCGGGCCGGCGACAACCTCGCCGGCCGGCATCCCCTCCGCCGCCACCGCGGCCGCGTTTCATCCCCGGAGCAACGCAGATGTCCGAGGTGTCACCCTCCGGCGACCCGACCGGGCCGGCCCCGGGCCCGTGGGCGCCCCCCGACCCCGGCGTGGTGTCGGGTAACCCCGGCTACGGCCCGCCGCCAGCCGTCCCGACGCCGCCCGCGGGGGCCGTCCCGCCGGCCGGCTGGGCCGCGCCGGGCGCCATCGCACCCGGCCGTCAACCGCCGTACGGGAATCCGTGGCCGTACGCGCAGCCGTGGCCCTACGCGCAGCCGACCGCTCCCCCGGCCCGCTCCGGCAGCCGCTCGGGGGCCGTGGGCGCGGTCATCGGGGCGGCGGTCGTCCTGATCCTGGTCATCTGTGGCGCGCTCGGCGTCGTGGCCCTGCGGCGTTACGCGGAGGTGCCGGGCCCGTCCGGGCCGTTCGCCGACGAGCCCTACTCCGACCCGTACTACGACGCGGAGGACGGGGACGAGGAGGACGACGATGCGCCGTGGGCGAGCGAGCCCGCGCTGGCCCCGTCCGGCCGACCGGGCCCGGTCCAGGTGCGCTACGAGGTGACCGGCGACGGCCCGGTCGACCTGGAGTACTACGACGCCAACGGCGACTTCGTCCAGGATGCGCGTGTGGCGCTGCCCTGGCGGCTGACCCTTCGGGTGAACGACGCCGACCGGGTCATGGTGCTCGCCCACAACTCCGCCGACGAGGGACCGGTGACCTGCCGGATCACCGTCGACGGGAAGACCGTCGACGAGGTGTCGGCGCCCAAATGGGGAGCGAGCTGCTTCGGCTGAGCGGCGGCTCCACCGCGCCGAACGCCGCGCAACCACCCGGCGGGCCGAGGCCCCGCCGCCCATCCCCCGTCAGACAGCCACCGGTCAGGTATCCATCCCGCAGGAGTGAAGCAAGCATGTCCGAGGAGCTGCCCCCCGCCGAGCCGTCCTCGCCGGATCCGTCAGCACAACGGCCGTGGGCTGCGCTGGATCCGCGTGCGGCAGCCGCCGATCCGTGGGTTCCGGCCGCGCCGACCTACTCGGTGGCCGCCGACGCCGAGCCACCCGTCGTCGATCCGCCCACCGCCCCGGCCCGCCCTCGGGCCGGTGAGCGGCGGACCCGGCGGCTGTCGACCGGCCTCATCCTCGTGGTGGCGCTGCTGCTCTGTGGCGGCGTCGGGCTCGGCGGATACGCACTGCTCCGGCCGGGCGACCAGCCCCAGGCCGCACCACCCGCCGACGACCCCCGGCACGAGAACGACGACGCCCCGGGTGCCAGCACCGCCGCGCCGGAGCCGACGCCCTCGACCCGGCCCGCGACGACTCCCTCCACCGGTCCTGGTCGAAGCCGCGTGGTCTACGAGGTGACCGGGCAGGGGCGGGCCGACATCCTCTACTACGACGCGAACGGGGAGCGCGTCTGGCTGGACGCCGCGCGGCTTCCGTGGCGGGCGAGCATCCGCACCGACCGGCAGGACCGGGTGATGGTGCAGGCCAGCAGGACCAAGGACTCCGGTGAGCGGCCGATCGCCTGCTCGGTCACGGTGGACGGCGGCGAGCCGCTGACGGAGGAGACCACTGCCACCGGCTGGCGGGCCAGCTGCTTCCGCTGAGCGGGCCGATGAAGCCGGGGGCGCGGGGCCGTAGGCTGGCGGACGTGACGACGAGCACCGATGTCGACCCGCTGGTGGCCCGGATGCGGCCGTTCGGCACGACCATCTTCGCCGAGATGTCCGCGCTGGCCGTTCGCACCGGCGCGGTCAACCTGGGGCAGGGCTTCCCGGACACCGACGGCCCGCCGGAGATGCTCGCCGCGGCGGCCGACGCGCTGCGCTCGGGGCAGAACCAGTACCCGCCCGGACCGGGCATCCCGGCGCTGCGCGCGGCGGTGGCAGCGCACCAGCGCCGCTTCTGGGGGCTCGATTACGACCCGGACGGCGAGATCGTGGTGACCGCGGGAGCCACCGAGGCGGTCGCCGCCGCGATCCTCGCCCTCTGCGAGCCGGGCGACGAGGTGCTCTGCTTCGAGCCGTACTACGACTCGTACGCCGCTTCGATCGCCCTGGCCGGCGCGGTCCGCCGGCCGGTCACGCTGCGCCCCGCCGACGACGGCCGGTACGCCTTCGACCCGGCCGCGCTGCGCGCGGCGTTCGGGCCGCGGACCCGGCTGGTGCTGCTGAACTCCCCGCACAACCCGACCGGGAAGGTCTTCACCCCGGCCGAGCTGGCGCTGATCGCCGAGCTGTGCCAGGAGCACGACGTGTACGCGGTGACCGACGAGGTGTACGAGCACCTGGTCTTCACCGACGCCGCCAGCCCGCACGTGCCGCTGGCCACCCTGCCCGGCATGCGGGAGCGCACCCTGCGGATCTCCTCGGCCGGCAAGACGTTCTCCTGCACCGGCTGGAAGGTCGGCTGGGCGAGCGGGCCCGCCGCGCTGGTCGCCGCCGCGCTGCGGGTGAAGCAGTTCCTCACCTTCGTCAACGCCGCGCCGTTGCAGCCCGCGGTCGCGGTGGCGCTGGCCCTGCCGGACGACTACTTCACCGGGTTCCGAGCTGACCTCCAGACCCGCCGCGATCAGTTGGTCGGTGGCCTCGCCGACGCCGGCTTCGACGTGCTCACGCCGGAGGGGACGTACTTCGTCACCGCCGACGTCAGCGCCCTCGGCGGGCGCGACGGGGTGGAGTTCTGCCGCTCGCTGCCGGAGCGGTGCGGCGTGGTGGCGGTGCCGACCCAGGTCTTCTATGACGACACCGAGGCGGGCCGGCGGCTGGTCCGGTTCGCCTTCTGCAAACGCCCCGAGGTGCTCGCCGAGGCGGTCACCCGGCTGCGCGGGCTCTCGGCGAACTGACCAGGCCGCGCTGGCCGGGCGCGCACCCAGGACCCACGGGTCAGCCGGCCGTACGCCCCGGATCGCGGGTCAGCCGGCCGCCTGGGCCGGGCCGGTGCTGTCCGCCGCCGGGGGCGGCGAGGCGTCGGCGGCGGACGCCGTGATCTCCGACGGTGCGGCCGCCAGCGTGGCGAGCAGTGCCCCGCCGTCGGCCAGCAGCACCGCCTCGGCGTCATCGACGAAGGCGAGGTCGGCCTCGACGTGTCGGCTCGCCGCGGCGAGCAGCAGCCCGACCACCGGGTCGCCGGCCTTGCGACGCAGCCCGTCGAGGTTGCGCAACTCGCGCAGCAGGTGCCCGCGCTGGTTGCTCAGCACCGTGCGGACGGTCTGCGCGGAACCCGATCGGGCGGCAGCGGTGACCTTGAGGAAGAAGTCATCCCGGAAGCCGCCGCTGCGCGGGCTCGGCTCATTGAGCCAACGATCGAGCTCGGCCCGGCCGGCGGGGGTGATCTGGTAGACCACCCGGTCGGGTTTGACCTGCTGGGCCTGCCGCTCGGCGACCACCAGACAGTCCCGGGAGAGCCGGTCGAGGATCTGGTAGAGGTGGCCGATGTTGAGCGACCCCCACTGTGGACCGGTGGCGGCCTCGAAGGCGCCTTTCAGCTCGTAGCCGTAACTCGGGCCGCGTGCGAGCAGTGCCAGGACCGCGTGCTGGATCGCCACTGTCTTCTCCTTTACCGCTGGTCGACCGGACCAGGTCTTGCATTGTGACAATGTAACGCGCAGAGTGTGAGGTAGCACACGGGGAGGCGCGACATGCTGGGGTTCATCTGGGGGCAGCTGCGCGGCCGTGCTGGGCGGTCGGTGGCGCTGCTGGCGGGAGTGCTGGTGGCGACCACCGGCTTCGTCGTCCTGACCGGTGCAACCACCACCTCCCGCCTCGACGTCACCGGCGCGCTGGAGCGCAACACCCGGGCCGCCTACGACATCCTGGTTCGCCCCAAGGGGACGCGCACGCCGCTCGAGACCGAACGCGGGCTGGTCCAGCCCAACTATCTCTCCGGGCTCTTCGGCGGCATCACCCCGGCCCAGTACGAGCAGGTGAAGCAGATCCCCGGCATCGACGTGGCCGCTCCGATCGCGATGCTGGGCTACTCGACCTCGTCCGTGTCGGTCCGGTTCGACCTGACCGACGCGGTCGACCGCTCCCTGGATCAGCAGGTCATCCGGCTCGACCCCACCTTCACCGCCGAGCGCGGACTCTCCACCGCCCCCAGCAGCCCGCGCTACGTGTACGTGACCAAGCGCCCGCTGCTCTACCCCGAGGCGGGCACAGACCCGAACGACCCCCTGTTCCCGTACTCCGACGGCCGGACGTACCGGTACGACCCGCAGTGCGGGCAGGTCCCACGGGAGGTTCTTCCCGGTGGAGGGAGCGAGCCGATCTGCGACCCGCACCTGATCTCGCAGCCGGCGAACAGTGGGCTGGCCTCCGAACGGGAAAGCTGGAGCGTCGACACCGTCCGACTGCTGCCCGACGGGCGCTTCGAGGCGAACAGCTGGCTGCCCGACCGCGCCCAACGCGTCGTCACCGACGAACTGGTGGTCACCTACCGGGTGACGGTGCCGTTCCTGCTGGCCGCCGTCGACCCGGACGCGGAGCAACGCCTCGTCGGACTGGGCGGCGCGGTGACCGAGGGGCGGTCGCTCCGGCCGGACGACACGACCACCGAGACCTCCATCGGACCCGGCGCGGTCGAACGGTCGATCCCGGTCTTGAGCACCAGCCGTCCCTACCTCGACGTCACCGTGCGGTCCGCCCTCACCCGGCTGCCGCAGGCACGGCCCGCAGGGCTGCCGATCGACGAACTGGAGCGGGCGCTGACCCGCGCCACCGGAGTCGGGGCCGGGACCGAGGAGTACGCACTGACCGACGGATATCGCGACCTGCTCGCCGAGGGGATCTCCGAGACCGGCTGCTGCTCGGGCGACTTGCAGACGGTCATTCAGGCCGGTGCCCCGGAGTACGAGCGACTTCCCGACGGCACCCTCCGAGCCGTCGCGCGCCCGCCGTTCGATCACGCGCTCTACGGCGGCCAGAACAATCTCAACTTCCGCCCCCGTCCGTGGCTGGCCGACGACAACGGCTTCCGCCCGGTGACCGCGCTCCCTCAACCGCCAACGGGCGCGAACCTCCAGTTCCGGCTCTGGCGGACCGTCGGCATCTTCGACCCGGAGAAGCTGCGCGGGTTCAACGACCTGTCCCGGGTGCCGCTGGAGACGTACGAGCCGCCACGCACCGGCGGCGCGGACGAGCGCAGCCGCCAGGCGCTGGGCGACCGGCCGCTGGAGCCGAGCGGCAACCCGGCCGGCTACCTCTCCTCGCCACCGCTGCTGCTCACCAGCCTGGCCGCGGTGCCGAAGCTGCTGGCGGGCGACGCCACCCCCACCCGGACAGCGCCGACCAGCGCGATCCGGGTCCGGGTCGCCGACGTCGCCGGCTACACCGAACGGTCCGCCGAGCGGGTCCGGCTCATCGCCGAGCGGATCGCCGACACCACCGGGCTGGACGTCGATCTCACCTTCGGCTCGTCTCCCGCCCCGCAGACCGTGGAGCTGCCCGCGGGCTCGTTCGGCCGGCCCGACCTGCGGCTGACCGAGCCGTGGTCCGCCCTCGGGGTGGCCTCGGTCATCACCAAGGCCGTCGACCGCAAGAGCCTCGTGCTCTTCGGGCTGGTGCTGGTGGTCTGCGGGCTGTTCCTCGGCAACGCGGTCTCCGCCGCGGTCCGGGACCGGCGCCCGGAGTTGGCGGTGCTCGCCTGCCTGGGCTGGCCAGCCCGCCGGATCGCCGCGCTGGTCCTCGGCGAGGTGGCCGCGCTGGGGCTGGCCGCCGGCCTGCTGGCCCTCGGGCTGGCGTTCCCGCTGGCCGCCGCGCTGGACATCGGGATCGGTTGGCGTCAGGCGGCACTCGCCGTACCGGTGGCTCTGCTGCTGGCGCTGGTGGCGAGCCTCGCTCCGGCGCTGCGGGCCGCACGCGCCCATCCGGCCGCCGCCCTGCGGCCGCTGGTGGCCCCGGCCCGCTGGGTACGTCGGCCCCGCAGCCTGTTCGGGATGGCCCTGGTCAACCTGGTCCGCACCCCCGGGCGCACCCTGCTCGGGGCGGGCGCGCTGGCCATCGGGCTGACCGCGCTGACCCTGGTCAGCGCCGCCGCCTACGCCTTCCGTGGCGCGATCGTCGGCAGCCTGCTCGGCGACACCGTCTCGCTGAACGTACGGGGCGCGGACACCCTCGCCGCGGTCGTCACCGTCCTGCTCGGCGCGGGCGCCGTCGCCGACGTGCTGTACCTGAACGTCCGGGACCGCGCCGCGGAGTTGTCCACCCTGCGCGCCGTCGGCTGGACGGACGCCGCGCTGGGCCGCCTGGTCGGCTACGAGGGGCTCCTCATCGGCGCGCTCGGGGCGTTGACCGGAGCGGGACTCGGGCTCGCCGGGGCCGCCTGGCTGGTCGGTGGCCTGCCGGCGGCCCTGGTCCTGGTCGCCGCCGCGGTGGCGCTCGTCGGGGTGCTGGTCACCTGTCTCGCGGCGCTCGTGCCGGCCGCGTTGCTGCGCCGGCTCCCGACCGCACGGCTACTCGCAGAGGAGTGACGATGGAGGCAACGACGGGCAGCACGGTCCGGACCCTCGGGCTGACCCGGCGGTTCCGCGCCGGCGCCGAGCGGCTGACCGCGGTCGACGACGTCTCGCTGGAGATCACGGCCGGCTCGGTGGTGGCGCTGACCGGTCCCAGTGGCTCCGGCAAGTCCACCCTGCTGCACCTGATCGGCGCCATCGAACAGGCCGACAGCGGCACCGTCACGGTCGACGACGTACAGATCACGACGCTGCGCCGCGCCGCGCTGGCCCGCTACCGGCAGCGGGTCGGGTTCGTCTTCCAGCGCTACCACCTGCTGCCGGCGTTGACCGTGCTGGACAACGTGATCGCTCCGGTGCTGCCGCAGCGCGGCCGGGCCGACCACGCGACCCGGGCCCGTGAGCTGCTCGACGCCGTCGGCCTGGCCGGACGGGAGCGGGCGATGCCGTCGCAGCTCTCCGGTGGCGAGCAGCAGCGGGTCGCCATCGCCCGGGCGCTGATGGGCGCGCCCGGGCTGCTGCTGGCCGACGAGCCCACGGGCAACCTCGACTCGACCACCAGCGCCCAGATCCTCGACCTGCTGCTCGACCTGCGGGAGCGGCACGGCATGACGATCCTGCTGGCCACCCACGAGCGGTCGATCGCGGCCCGCTGCGACCGGTTGGTCCGGCTCGGCGACGGCAGCGTGGTCGAGGACCTCGACCTCACCGAGGGCGAGGATCCCGCCGACACCTACGACCGGGCCGCCCGCCTCCGCCTCTGACCGGCGGTCTCGGGGAGGCGCCGGCCGCGGCGCGGGCGGTCAGGCGTTCGCGGGGCTGGCGGCGCGGACCTGGTCGGCGATCCGCTCGGCGACCGACCGGGCGGTCGCCTCGGTGGCGGCCTCGACCATCACCCGGACCAGCGGCTCGGTGCCCGACGGACGCAGCAGCACCCGACCGGTCCCGCCCAGCTCGGCCTCGGCCCGCTCGACCTCGGCCCGGACGGCCGGCGCGGCGGCACCGACGGTACGGTCGCCGACCGGAACGTTGATCAGCACCTGCGGGAGCTTGGTCACCACGGCGGCCAGCTCGGCCAGGGACCGGCCGGTCGCCGCCATCCGCGACATCAGGTGCAGCCCGGTCAGCACGCCGTCGCCGGTGGTGGCGTACGCCGGCATCACGATGTGCCCACTCTGCTCGCCGCCGAGCGCCAGCCCGGAGGCGCGCAGCTCCTCCAGCACGTACCGGTCGCCGACCTTCGTCTCGATCAGCCGGATGCCCTCGGCGGACATCGCCAGCCGCAGCCCGAGGTTGCTCATCACCGTGGCGACCAGGGTGTCGTCGGTGAGCGTGCCGGCCTCCCGCATGGCCAGCGCGAGGACCGCCATGACCTGGTCACCGTCGACCTCGTCACCGTCGGCGGTCACCGCCACGCACCGGTCGGCGTCGCCGTCGTGCGCGATGCCCAGGTGCGCGCCGTGCTCGACGACCGCGGCGCGCAGCGCGTCGATGTGGTTAGAGCCGCACTCGTCGTTGATGTTGAGCCCGTCCGGCTCGGCGTGGATGGCGATCACCTCGGCGCCGGCCTCCCGGTACGCCACCGGGGCGACCTCGGCCGCCGCGCCGTTCGCGCAGTCCACCACGACCTTGATCCCGTCGAGCCGGTGCGGCACGGTGCCGACCAGGTGCTGGACGTAGTGGTCGGCGCCGTCGAGCAGGTCGTGCACCCGGCCGACGCCCGCGCCGACCGGCCGGTCCCAGGCGGTGGTGGCGTTCGCCTCGACCGCTGCCTCGATCTTCATCTCGAGTTCGTCGGGGAGCTTGTGCCCGCCGGCGGCGAAGAGCTTGATCCCGTTGTCCGGCATCGGGTTGTGCGACGCGGAGAGCATCACACCGAGGTCGGCCTTGGCCTCCGCGGTGAGGTAGGCCACCGCCGGCGTGGGCAGCACGCCGACCCGGATCACCGTGGCGCCGGCGCTGGTCAGCCCGGCCACGACCGCGGCCTCCAGCATCTCGCCGCTGGCCCGGGTGTCCCGGCCGACCACCGCGAGCGGCGGATGACTCCGGTCCGTCTCGGCGAGCGTGTGCGCGGCGGCGACCGCCACCGCGAGCGCCAACTCGGGCGTGAGATCCACGTTCGCCCGCCCGCGGACGCCGTCCGTGCCGAACAACCGACCCATACCCGCCAACCTCCGATGAACCTGCCGATGAGAGGAGAAAGCGGAACGGCCGGCCCACCTCCCGACGAGGGGAGGCGGACCGGCCGTCCGTCAGACGTACAAGGCGCTGGTGAAGATCAGCGCTTCGAGTACTGGGGAGCCTTGCGGGCCTTCTTGAGGCCGTACTTCTTGCTCTCCTTGACCCGGGCGTCCCGGGTCAGGAAGCCGGCCTTCTTCAGGGCCGGGCGGTCGTCGGGCTCGTTGACGATCAGGGCCCGGGCGATGGCCAGGCGGAGCGCGCCGGCCTGACCGGTGATGCCACCACCGCGCAGGTTGGCGATGACGTCGAACGACTCCGGCTTCTCGGCGGTGACCAGCGGGTCCTTGATCAGCTGCTGGTGCACCTTGCTCGGGAAGTAGGCCTCGAGGTCCCGGCCGTTGCAGGTGATCTTGCCGCTGCCCGGCACGATGCGGACCCGGACGATGGCTTCCTTGCGGCGACCCACGGTCTGGATCGGCCGGTCACCACGAGGCGCGCGGGCGACGGGCGCCGGCGCCTCGGTGGCCTCGGGGGCAACCTCGGTGGCGGTGATGTCGGTCATGCTGCTTCCTTCGCCCGCGCTCACTGCGCGATCTGCTTGATCTCGAACGGCACCGGCTGCTGAGCGCCGTGCGGGTGCTCGGCACCGGCGTAGACCTTCAGCTTCTTGATGAGCTGACGGCCGAGCTTGTTGTGCGGGAGCATCCCCTTCACGGCCAGCTCGATGGCCCGCTCGGGACGCTTGGTGAGCAGCTCCTCGTAGCCGACCTGCTTCAGACCACCCGGGTAACCGGAGTGCCGGTAAGCAATCTTGGTCTGGCGCTTGTTGCCGGTCAGCGCAACCTTGCCCGCGTTCACGATGACGACGAAGTCGCCCGTGTCGACGTGCGGCGCGAAAGTCGGCTTGTGCTTACCACGCAGCAACGTGGCGGCGTGGGTGGCCAGGCGGCCCAGCACGACATCAGAGGCGTCGATGACGTGCCACTGACGCTCGATCTCACCCGGCTTCGGGCTGTACGTACGCACAGGTCTACCTTGTCTCGTCGTCGGTCTGGGGTCGCGCGCCGAGGTCACCAGGCGCGCACGAACGACCAAGCGTACCTGATGTGGCACGCCTCTGGATGTCGTACAACAGCAGGCAACGATACCCGGCGCCCGGTCGGCTGGTCAAAACGGGGTCCCGGCCCGCGCGGCGCACGCGGACCGCACCGGTGACCGGCCGGCGCCGTGGAGCTGGCTCAGAGCTGTTGCAGTATACGCAGCGCCCGGCCGACCCGGACCATGGTCTCGGTGTCGGCCACGTCCACGCACTCGGTGAACCACTTCTTCATCGGCGAGGAGACCCGGTCGGGCATCACCACGTACCCGCCCATCGGCACGGCGAGCGGCGAGTCGCGCAGCAGCGCCTGCTCGACCACCTCGGCGACGATCACGATGGGCACGTCGGTGGAGTTGTAGACGTCCGAGCTGATCACCAGACCGAGCCGCTCCCGGGCCCCCTCGATCCGCCAGACCTCACCTCTACGCAGCACTCGGGCGCCCGCCGAAGAGCAGGTCGTCGACCATGCCCACCTCGCGGGCGTCGGCGAGCGCGGCGGACTCGAGATCCAGGCCGGCGCGGCCGACGGCGGCGGCGTGCGCGGTGAAGACCTCGCGCAGCGCCTTCTCCCGGGCCGCCTGGTCCATCCACGCCGAGAGCGACAGCCCCTCGCGCTTGGCGAACCGCCGGGCCTCCTCGATCGTGTCGTCGGAGAACGAAAGTGTCACCTTGGCTGTCATGCCCGGAAGGCTACCCCCGGTATGACCAGCGGTCATCCCGCGCGTCATCCGCCCCCGCTCGAGGCTCGCCAGAACGCCCATCCGGGCGTATTCCTCGCCAACCGCCGTCCCGCTCACGCCACCCGGCCACCGAACAGACTCACGCCACCCGGCCACCGGACAGACTCACGCCACCCGGCCACCGAACACGGCGAACCGCCACTCCTTGAAGAAGCAGTCCACGTCGACCAGGCCCGCCTCGGTCAGCCACCCGCACTGGGCGGCGACCGGCGCCGGCCGGTCATACGCCATCCGGGCACCGGCGGCCGCGATCTCCTCGTCGTCCGAACCAAGCGCGGTGATCCGCTCCAGCCAGACCTCGTGGTAGCGCCGGTCCAGGGCGGGGGTCGGGCCGGCCACCTGCTCGGCGTTGACGAAGACGCCACCCGGCAGCAGAGCGGCCGGCAGCCGCCGGTAGAGCGCCCGCTTGCCGGCGTCGTCGAGGTGATGGATGGCCAGCGCGCTGACCACCGCGTCGTACCGGCCCGCCGGCAACGGGTCGGCCAGGTCGGCGGGGACCGTGCGGTGCGCCACACCTCGCGCGCGCAACTGGTCGGCGGCGACCGCCAGCATCGCCGGCGCGGCGTCGACCAGGGTCAGCCGCACTCCCGGCACGGCCGCGGCGAGCAACAGCGACAGCAGCCCGGTGCCGGCACCCAGATCCAGCACCTCGGGGGTGCGCCCGGCCGCCAGCGCGGCCCGCAGCGGGGGCGCGGCCACCTCGACCGCGGTGCCGTAGAAGGCGTCGAAGCAGGGCACCAGCCGGCGCCGCGCCTCGTCGTAGCTGCCGGCGACGGCGTCGAAGGCGTCCGCGACGGTCATGGCATCCTCCCAGAATGTAGGAAAATCCTCCCACATTCTAAACCAGACTGAGCGGCCCGGCGACATCGAGCGGTGTGAGGTCCTCTTGACAGGACGGAAACAGCGCAGACCCGGGCCGGAAACCGCCCGGCGGCACGCTTTGCCGACATGACAGACGGTGCACGGTCGACAACTCGACCGGGGTGCTCGCCCCGGACGGCCGGGCCGCACCGCCCGTTCCGTGCCCGCCAGCCCGGCCCGCTGCCGCTCGCGAGCGCCGGCTGCGCCACCGCGCTCCCCGGGCCGCAGGCGTATGCCCGGTGCTCCGCCCGCCGCCTCGACCTGCCCGGGCTCGCCGCGCCCCGGCACGAGTCGCGCCGCCGGGACCGGCAGACCCAGGCGCGGCAGCGACAGGAGGGGTGATGCGGGAGGAACTTGCCGGCTTCACCATCGGCGTGACCGCCGACCGTCGGCGCGACGAGCTGGCCGGGCTGCTCCAGAGCCGGGGCGCCCGGGTGGTGCTCGCCCCGGCGTTGCGGATCGTGCCGCTGGCCGACGACACCCAACTGCGCGAGGCGACCCGTGCCTGCCTGGACCGCCCGCCGGACATCCTCATGGCGAACACCGGCATCGGCATACGCGGCTGGCTGGAGGCGGCCGAGGGGTGGGGCCTGGCCGACCCGCTGCGCTCGGTGCTGGCCGAGGCGTACGTGGTGGCCCGTGGGCCGAAGGCGCGCGGGGCGATCCGGGCCGCCGGCCTGCTCGACCAGTGGTCCCCCGACTCGGAGAGCTGCCACGAGGTGGTCGACCACCTACGCCGGCGCGGGGTGGCCGGGCAGGTGGTCGCGGTGCAGTTGCACGGTGAGCGGCAGCCGGAGTGCACGCTGGCCCTGGAGGCGGCCGGCGCCACGGTGATCGAGGTGCCGGTCTACCGGTGGGCCCCGCCGGCCGACCCGGCGCCGCTGCACCGGCTGATCGACCTGATCGCCGGCCGGCTGGTGGACGCGGTCACCTTCACCTCGGCGCCCGCGGTGGAGGCGCTGCTTCGGGCCGCCGGAGACCGCATCGACGCGGTGCTCGACGCCTTCCGCACCCACGTGCTGGCCACCTCGGTCGGGCCGGTCACCGCGGAACCGCTGCTGCGCCGCGGAGTGCCGGTCAGCGCGCCGGACCGGGCCCGGTTGGGCTCGCTGGTCCGCACGATCGTCGAGGAGCTGCCCCGGCGGACGATCACCTGCAAGGCGGCCGGGCACCTGCTCACCCTGCGCGGGCACGCCGCGGTGATCGACGGCGAGCTGCGCCCGCTCGCACCGGCCCCGATGGCGGTGCTGCGGGCGCTGGCCCAGTCTCCCGGGCGGGTGCTGTCCCGGACCGCGTTGCTGCGGACGCTGCCGCGCGGCGCCGACGAGCACGCGGTGGAGATGGCGGTGGCCCGGCTCCGCGCCGGCCTGCGGGCTCCCCGCGTGGTGCAGACCGTCGTCAAGCGCGGCTACCGGCTGCGCGTCGACTGACCGCCGCACCCCGACCCCGGCGGCTCAGCCGACCGGGGCCCGGGTGACGGCACAGCCGACCCGGTTCGGCTGACGGCTCAGCCGACCGGCGCGGGGTAGCCCCGGCCGTGCTCGGCCTGCAGCCGCGCCATGGCGTGCTCGACGACGGTGACCAGCACCTGCTTGACCGGATCGCGCCGCCGGGCGTCGGTCATGACCAACGGCACCTGGGGCGAGATGGCCAGCGCCTCGCGGATCTCCTCGACCTCGTACTGCGGGGCGTCGTCGAACCGGTTCAGCGCGACCACGTACGGCAGGTTGCGGTTCTCGAAGTAGTCCAGCGGCGCGAAGGCGTCGGTGATCCGGCGGGTGTCCACCAGCACCGCGGCGCCCACCGCACCCCGGATGATCTCGTCCCACATGAACCAGAAGCGGGTCTGGCCCGGCGTGCCGAAGAGATAGAGGATCAGGTCGTCGGCCATGGTGATCCGGCCGAAGTCCATCGCGACGGTGGTCGTCTCCTTGCCGGGCACCTTGGACGGATCGTCGATCCCGACGCCGGCAGCGGTCATCACCGCCTCGGTGGTCAGCGGAGTGATCTCGGAGATCGAGCCGACCAGGGTCGTCTTGCCGACGCCGAATCCACCCGCGATCACGATCTTCGCGGATACGATGCCGCGGCTCTGGCGCCCCCCGGCGGGGTCATAGCCTGCGAAGTCCACTTAGCACCCTTCCAAGCAGTTCCATCCGCTCCTCGAACCCTTCGGCGGGAGCAGCAGTGTGTAACGTCAGCAGGCCCTCGGTCACCAGGTCGGCGACCAGCACCCGGGCGACGCCGAGCGGCATCCGGGTGTACGCGGCAATCTCCGCCAACGACTGCGCCCGGCCCTCGCAGACGGTGGCGATGCGGTACTTGTCGTGCCCGGCGAAGCGGGACTCGGCGACCTGGGTGGGGGTGGCCATCAGAACCGCCTCCAAGGCGATGTCCTGCCGTGGTTCGGTACGGCCGCGGGTGACCGCGTACGGACGTACCAGCGCGCCACGTGGGTCACGCCGCTGGTCCATCCGCGATCACCTCCTCTCCGCCCCGGAGCCGCCCGGCCCCGGTCTCCCCGTCCCTGATCGATGCGCGGCCGACGCGCTCCGCGGCGCTACGAGCGCACCGCGTCCCGGGGCAGCGGCACCAGCGCGGCGCCGACCCGTTCGACCAGCAGCGCCATCTCGTAACCCACCTGCCCCACGTCGCAGCTGCGCGCGGCGAGCACCGCCATCGACGAGCCGTCGCTGATCGACATCAGGAAGAGGTAACCGCTGTCCATCTCGATGACGGTCTGCAGCACACCACCGGCGCTGAACATCCGGGCGGCACCCTCGGTCAGGCTCACCACGCCCGAGGTGATCGCGGCGAGCTGGTCCGCCCGGTCCCCCGGCAGATCCCGGGAGGAGGCGAGCAGCAGCCCGTCCGCGGACACCGCCACCACGTGGGCGATGCCCGCCACGCTGTCGGCGAAGTTGGTGAGCAGCCAACCCATGTCCTGCATGGCCGCTGGCCTGTTCATCGGTTCTCCTTGGTCGAGGTGCGGGTCTGGTCCGTTCCGGCCGTCCGGCCGCGCTGAACGCCGCGGTGGTAGGCCGACAACAGACCACGTACTTCATCCGGGGTGCGCCGGCTGCGCTCCCGGCCGCCGCGCGGCTCGATGCCGCCCGGCACGAGCTGCGCCTGCGGAACCCGCTTCGGCAGCCCGGAGCGGGTGGTGCCGGCGGCGGCGGGCTCGGCCGCCCGGCTGGCGCGTGACCAGCCCTCGTCGGCCGCGGTCCGCCAAGCGTCCGGATCGGTGCCGGACGCGGACGCCGGCGCCGCGGTGGGCGTGCTCGCCGGCGGAGTGTACGACGGTGGCGGCTCGTTCGCCGGTGCGGTGCCGCTGCCGGCCGGCGTCCGGGTGGGCAGCGGAGTGCTGGCCTTGGCCGCGGCCCGGCCGGCGCTCGGAGCGGCCGGCGAGGTGGCGGCAGATGCCGGAGAGGCCGACGCGGGGGCAGCCGGTGCGGGCGCAGCCGGTGACTCACTGCCCGACGCGCCGCCACCGGGCTCGTCGAAGCGGGGCCGGGCGAAGATGGCGGTGGCGTCGTCGCCGTGCGACCGGAACCAGACCGCCTCCATCTCCCGGAAGATCGGGGCCTCGCCCACCGGTTCGGGGCGGGCCTTGATCGGCGCCGCCACGGCCGGCGGCGCCGGCGGCATCGCGGGCGGGGCCGGCGGCATCACCGGCGGGGCCGGTGGCATCGCGGGCGGAGCGGGTGGAGCCGGCGGCATGGACGACGTGGCGGCGGGCGCGAGCGGCGGCGCGGGCGGCTCGGCTGCCGACCCGCGCCGCGGCAGCGGCGGCCGGGAGGGGGTCGGAGGATCGTTGAAGCCGTTGCCCGTCCCGAATCCCGGGCGGGCCGACGGCACGGCCGGCGGGACCGAGGGCGCCGGCACGGTCGGGTAGGCGTCGGTGAGGCCGCCGGCCGACACCGGCGAGGCGCTCTCCCGGGCGTCGACCGGGGCCTGCCACGGCGCCGGCGCCGGCGCGCTGGTGCGCCACTGGTCGGTCAGCGTCGCGGCCGACGTCAGGCCGGTACGCGGTTCGGCGACGGCGACCGGGGCGTGCGGCGCCTGCTCGACCGCCATCGGCTGGCGCGGCCGGGTGAGCACCTGTTCGCGACCCCGGTGCGACGGCAGCACCACGGTCGCGGCGGGCAGCGTCACCTGGGCGACGGTGCCACCCTCGACGTTGCGGCGCAGCTCGACCCGGATGCCGTAGCGGGACGCGAGCCGGCTGACCACCGCGAGACCCATCAGCCGGAACGCCGCGACGTCCACGCTCGGCGGGGCGGCCAACCGGCGGTTCAGCGAGTCCATCTGCTCGTCGCTGAGGCCGAGCCCACGGTCCTCGATCTGGATCAGCACGTAGTCGCGGATCCGGCGGCCGTCGGCCACCACCGTGGTGTTCGGCGGCGAGAAGCGGGTGGCGTTGTCGAGCAGCTCCGCGACGAGCCGGACCACGTCGTTGACCGCGTTCGCGGCGACGGAGATGTCGGTGTCCACGGTGCCGAACTCGATGCGGTTGTAGAGCTCCACCTCGGACTGCGCGGCCCGCAGCACGTCGACCAGCAGCGCGTCGTCACGGCGCGGCACGGCCGAGTCGGCGCCGGCCAGGACCAGCAGGTTCTCGTCGTTGCGACGCATCCGGGTGGCCAGGTGGTCGAGCTCGAAGAGCTGGGCCAGCCGCTTCGGGTCCTCCTCGCTGCGCTCGATCGCGTCCAGCTCGCCGATCATTCGGTCGACCAGGGTCTGACTACGCCGGGCCAGGTTGAGGAACATCGCCGAGACGCTGGTCCGCAGGGCGGCCTGCTCGGCGGCGACCCGGACGGCCTCCCGGTGCACGACGTTGAAGGCCAGCGCGACCTGGCCGACCTCGTCCCGGCTCTGCAGGTTGATCGGGTCGCGGACCTGCCGGACGATCTCGTCCACCCCGCCCTCGCCGACGCTGCCCATGTTCTGCAGCCGCTGCACCGCGTCGGGCAGGTCGTGGTTGGCCACCGATAGGGCGCCCTCGCGGAGCCGGCGCAGCGAGTGGTTGAGCGACCGCGCCAGCACCACCGCGAGCGACACCGCGATGAGCAGGGTCAGCAACACCAGCACCGACTCGACGACGGCCTGCCGGATGACGTCCGACCGGGTCTGGTCGGTCTGGGCGAAGAGCTGGTCCTGCAGCTGGATCTCGGCCCAGCGCATCAGGTCGTTGACCGCGCCGATGGCGGCGGTGGCGTCTCGCGCGGTGACCAGCGGACGCTGCCCGACCGAGCGGGTGATGTCCGACGCCACCCGGTCGGCGAGACCGACCGCGTCGCCGGAGACGGTGCTGTTGACCAGGGCGCGCTGCGCCGGGCCGGCGGCCAGCGAGAAGGCGAGCAGCGCCTCCTGCTGGCTGGTCTGGGTGGCGACGAACGAGGAGAACTGCTCCTCGTCGAGCTGACCGGCGCTGAGCGCGGTGAAGGCGACCGCCTCCTCCTCGGCCACCGCGGACTTCGCCCGGGCGAACGCGGCGACCGCCCGCCGGCTGTCCGCCAGGCTCTCGCCGCCGGGCAGCTGGGCGAGGCCGTCGCCGTAGGAGACCAGGTCGGCGAGGATGACGCCGTAACGCAGCACCGCCTCGGCCACGGCCATCTGCCGGCGGTCGAGCACCTCCTGCCGGGTGCCGGTCAGCGTCTCCAGGTGGTCGTCGATGGCGGCCAACCGCTCCCCGACCGCGGCCGGCACGTCGCTGATGCGGTCCCGCTCCTCGCGGTACGCGGCGATCCGCTGGTCGCTCTGGCGCACCCGCAGGTTGTACGCGTCCGCGGGCTGCTGCGGCACGGCCAGGTAGGCCGCGGCGGCCATCCGCTCGGCGTGCAGGTCCTGGGTGAGCGCGGAGACGTCGATGGAGAGCGCGGTCAGCGACCGGGCCTGGCTCGCCTCGTAGGCGCCCTCGCCGACCGAGATGAGGCGGACGGTGGCCAGCGCGATCACCGCGGCGACCGGCACCACCAGGATCAGCGCGAGCTTCGAGCGGATCCGGGCGTCCCGCAGGCGTGGCATTCGACGACGGGTCGGCCGATTGTCCGCACGTTTCGCGGGCAGGGTCGTCGGTCCGGTGCTCACGACATCGCCTCCGTCGTTTCTTCCACGCCTGACCCGTCGAAAAGTGCCGGGCCCGGTGGGCGGCGGCACACGCGGCACGGCCGCGATTTCATCAGAGAAGGATCTGTTTGGGAAGCCGCAGCGGGGCAGGAAACGGTCGGACGGCACGCATCCCGTGTTCCGGTCAACTGATACCTTCATTTCCGCAAGCCCGTGAACAGGGCATGTGACTCCAGAGTGGTCACTCGTGTATCGAAAGTGACCGTTTGCAAACATTGTGTGACCCCACCATGTGGGATGCCCGTCCCGAAACGGCCCACCGAGCCCGCGCTTGACCGCAGCGCCCGCCGTTGGCAAGGTTTTGCAGGCTTCGCGCACACCGTACGGCAGACTCTTCCCGTCCCTCCACGGAGGACGGATTAGCGGCGGTGACCGGGCAGCGCCCGCGCCCGCACCTGGAGGACGACTTGACCCCCATCCGCTCCGCGACCATCGCGGCGCTCGCATCCGTCGTGCTGGCCGGCACCCTCACCGGCTGCCAGTTCGGCGCGGAGGACGAGGCGGCGAGTCCGATCGTGATCGCCGCGGACCTCGAACTCTCCGGCGCCGCCGCCCCGGTCGGGAAGGCTTACCAGCGCGCCCTGGAACTGAAGGTCGAACAACTGAACTCCTCCGGCGCGTTGAACGGCCGGCGGATCGAACTGAAGGTGAAGGACAACCGTTCCGACGCCAGCGAATCACTACGCAACATCGGTGACTTCAGCAACGATTCCCGGGTCAGCGCCATCATCATGGGTGGCTGCAACGAATGCGCGATCGGCGCGGTGCGGACCATCAACGAGAAGAAGATCCCGACCATCGCGCTCGCCGGGTCCGGCGCGATAGCCAACCCGGTGGCGGATCGGCGGTACGTGTTCAAGCTCGGCCCGAACGCGGCCGACAGCGCCGCCGCCCTCACCACCGAACTGCGCCGCAAGGGTGTCCGGAACGTCGGGCTGCTGCACAGCGACGACGACTACGGCCGCGAGGGGCTGACCGCGCTCGACCGGGAGCTGGGCAAGGTCGGCATCAAGCTGCGCCAGGCGGCCGTACGGATCACCGACACCGAGATCAGCCAGCCGATCCGGACGCTCACCGCCCGCAAGCCCGACGCCCTGGTCGTCTGGACCCCGCCGGAGCAGGCCGCCCTGGCCGCCACCGGCGCGCAGCAGGCCGGCTTCAGCGGCTCGCTCTACTTCGACGCGGGCGCCGCCGGCGACCTCTTCCTCGGCTCGGCGGCCCGGGCCACCGAGCGCGCGACGCTGGTCTTCACCCAGACCATGGTGATCGACGACGTCATCGCCACCACGCCGGCCAAGGCGGCCCGCCGGCAGTGGTTCCAGGACTACACGGCTCGCTTCGGCGGCTACAACGGCGCCTCGTCGTTCGCCGCCGACGCGGTGCAGCTGATCGCCGACGCCGAGCTGCGCACCGGCAGCCCGGCCGACCGGGTCGACCGGGACGGCATCCGCGACGTGCTCGAAACCTCGCAGCTGGACGGCCTCTCCGGGCCGATCCGGATGACCCCGGACAACCACTCCGGCCTGATGCCGCAGGCGCTCACCACCCTGGTGGCGCGCAACGGGCGCTGGCGACTGGCGGGCTGAACGCGAAGGGCCGGCCTCCCGGATCAGGGGGCCGGCCCGCGCGTCGCGGCGACTGGGCTACCGGCTGCTGGTGGTCTCGCGGACCCACGGCAGCGCGAGGCGCTCGACCACCACGAGGGCGGTGTAGAGCAGGATGCTGACCAGCGCGACCAGCATGATCGCCGCCCAGGCGGTGGCGGTGTCGCCGATTCCCGCGTACTGCTGGATGACGTAGCCGAGACCGCCCTCACCGGCCTGGAACTCGCCGATCACCGCGCCGATCGCGGCCAGTGGCATGGCCACCTTGAGCCCGACGAAGATCTGCGGCAGCGCGGCCGGGAAGCGCACCTTGCGGAACGCCTGCCAGCGCGACGCGTTCCAGGATCGGACCAGCTCGGCGAGGTCGGCCGGGGTGGTGGTCAGCCCGGTCGCGGTGGAGAGCACGATCGGGAAGAAGCAGAGCAGGAAGACCATGGTGAGGATCGGCCGCTGACCCCAGCCGAGCGCCACCACGAGCAGCGGGCCCAGCGTGATCTTCGGTACCGCGTTCACCGCGACGAGCAGCGGGGTGAACATCCGCTCCACCGTCCGGGACGAGGCCAGTGTCAGCCCGATCAGGACGCCGGCCGCCGCGGAGAGCGCGAAGCCGATCAGGATCTCCAGCGTGGTGTCGCCGGTGTGCTCCAGCATCCGGGCCGGCTTGTCGACGAACGCGGTCAGCACGTCCGCCGGCGGCGGCAGCGCCGCCGGGTGCACCAGCTCCAACCGGGCGACCAGCCACCACACCGCGAGGGCGACCAGCAGACCGACCGTGGGCAGGGCGACGCCCGCGCCGGCGCGTACCCCGGCACCCCGGCGCGCGCCCGCCGCGGGCCCGGCGGTTGCCGGGGCGGCTTCGGCCACCGGCTCCGCCGACCGGACCTCGGTCATGGTGTCCTCCTTCGGTTCCGCCGGCCCACGGGCCGGCACGGAGCCGGGGCACGCCCCGCCGACGCCCGGCGGGACGCGCCCCGGATGACCGCGACGATCAGGCCTTCGGCGCGAGGCTGAAGTCGATGATCTGGTCGGGGGTGATGTTCTGCTTCAGGGCGCCGGCGCCCTGGAGGATGGCAATGCTCTTGGCCACCCGGCCACTGTCCAGGGTGCCCAGGACGGTGCCGGAGTTGCTCGACCGGACGTAGCCGGCCATCAGCTGCAGCTCGGCGGCGGCCGCGGTGGTGTTGGTGGCGTCCACGTGCTTCTTCAGGATCTCCGCCGCCTCCTGCGGGTTGGCCAGGCTGTACTCCAGGCCCTTCATCAGCGCGGCGGTGAACTTCTTGACCATCTCCGGCTTCTCCTTGGCGTTCTTCGCCGAGGTGATCAGCACGTTGCCGTAGAGGTCCTGCATCACGTTGCTGTACGGCAGCATGACGGCCTTCTTGCCCTTGGCCACCGACTCGATGGTCGGCTGGCCGACGACGAACTGCCCGATGCCGTCCACCTGGCCGGTGGCGAGCGTGCCGATCAGCGTCTGCGCCTCACCGTTGACCCAGGTCACCTTGCTCGCGTCCACGCCGGCCATCCGGGCGTACGTCGGGAAGAGGTTGCGGACCACCGAGCCGGGGGTGTCGGCGAGCTTCTTGCCCTCCAGGTCCTTCGGGGAGGCGATGCCCTTGCCGTCGAGGGTGGCGATGCCGGCCATGGTGCGCTGCTGGATCGCGGCCACCGCGATGAAGTCCTTGGCCTGGCCGTTACCGAGCTGGAGCAGCCCACCGGTCAGGTCGATCGGGCCGAAGTCGGCCTGGCCACCGACGACGGTCTGGATCACGCCGCCGGTGCCCTGACCGGCCTTGATCTCGACGTCGAAGCCCGCGTCCTTGAAGAAGCCCTTGTCCTTCGCCACCCAGGCGTAGGAGTCACGGCCGAACTGGCCGAAGGAGGTGAGGTAGGTCACCTTCTCCAGCGCTCCACCGTTCCCACCGGCAGCGTCGTCGGACGAGTCCGAGTCGCCGCTGCAGCCGGCGGCGAACGCGAGGGCGGTGGCCAGCGCGGCGGCGGCGACCGTACGGGTCAGCCTTCTCATCAGTGCACCATGTCCTTTCCGACCGGGGCCGACAGGCCGCCGGAGGGGTTGTCGCGGGGCGCCGGCGGAAGGGGGGCAGGCCGGCACGACCGTCGTGAGGGGACTCTTCGCGGGCACAGCGTACGAGAACCCCACCTTTGCGACGCCAGGCATGCCGGGTTGCGGAACGGAAACAAACTGACGTCCACCCCGGACGGTGCGATAGAGACACGAGCCGGATAACCTTCTCCGGATTCCTGACCGACCAATCAGGGGAGGCCGCCGGAGATGATCCGACTGTCCGGTGTGTCCCGTACCTTCGAAGGCCGGTCCGGCCGGGTCGAGGCGCTGCGGGGCATCGACCTCGACGTCGCCGAGAGCGAGTTCGTGGCCGTTCTCGGCCGCTCCGGCTGCGGCAAGTCCACCCTGCTCCGGCTCGTCGCGGGACTGCTACCGGTGACTGCCGGCGAGATCACCGTCGCCGGCACCCCGGTCGCCAAGCCCCGCCGGGACATCGCGATGCTGTTCCAGCGGCCGGCCCTGCTGCCGTGGCGCAGCGTTCTCGACAACGTGCTGTTGCCGGTCGAGATCTTCGGCTGGAGCCGGGCGAAGCACAAAGAGCGCGCCCGGCAACTGCTCGACCTGGCCGGGCTGGCCGGCTTCGAGAAGCGCCTGCCGCACGAGCTCTCCGGCGGCATGCAGCAGCGGGTCGCGCTGTGCCGGTCGCTGATCGGCGAGCCGCGCGTGATGCTGATGGACGAGCCGTTCTCCGCGCTGGACGCGCTCACCCGCGAGGAGCTC
Organism: Micromonospora sp. NPDC093243; assembly: GCF_044753725.1. Taxonomy (NCBI): domain Bacteria; kingdom Bacillati; phylum Actinomycetota; class Actinomycetes; order Micromonosporales; family Micromonosporaceae; genus Micromonospora; species Micromonospora sp. NPDC093243. The sequence goes on from NZ_JBIVNT010000004.1 coordinate 550,770, forward strand.
GCCGGTGAACTCCAGCGGGTGCACATGGAGAACGGCGCTACCGTCGTCTTCGTCACCCACTCGATCGACGAGGCGGTGCTGCTCGCCGACCGCGTCGTCGTGCTCAGTCCCCGACCCGGCCGGATCCGCAAGGTCGTCGAGGTGGACATCCCCCGGCCGCGCACCCTCGGCCGCAACGCGCACCTCGCCGATGTCGCCCGGGTCAGCGCCGACCTGCACGAGCTGCTGATGGAACGCGACCAGCCGGCGAGCACCGGCGCGGAGGGACGATGACCATGCGGGTGTCGGTCTTCACCGAGCCGCACCGGGGCGCCAGCTACGACGACCAGCTCCGCTTCGCCCGGCTGGTCGAGGCGGCCGGTTTCGAAGGCTTCCTCCGCGCCGACCACTACCAGTCGATGGGCGCCGACCCGGGGCTGCCCGGGCCGACCGACGCCTGGCTGACCCTGGCCGCGCTGGCCCGGGAGACCACCCGGATCCGGCTCGGCACGCTGGTCACCTCGGCCACCTTCCGGCTGCCCGGCCCACTCGCGGTGATGGTCGCCCAGGTCGACCAGATGAGCGGTGGCCGGATAGAGCTTGGCATCGGCGCCGGCTGGTTCGAGCGTGAACACCGCTCCTACGGCATCCCGTTCCCCCCGGTCGGCGAGCGCTTCGACCGGCTGGCCGAACAGCTCGAAGTCATCAGCGGGCTGTGGCGGACCCCGGTCGGCGGCTCCTACACCTTCATCGGCGACCACTACCGCCTGGTGGACGCCCCGGCGCTACCCAAGCCGATGCAGGTGCCCGGCCCACCGATCATCGTGGGTGGCCGCGGCCCGAAGCGGACCCCGGACCTGGCGGCCCGCTACGCCGACGAGTTCAACATGCCGTTCAAGTCCGTGGACGAGACCGCCGAGGCGTACGAGCGGGTGCGGGATGCCAGCGATCGGGTCGGCCGGGCCGAATCCGGGCGGGCCCCGCTGGTGCTCTCCGCCGGGATCGTGGTCGCGATCGGCCGGACCGACGCCGAGGCCGAGCGACGAGCCGCACCGCTGCACGTCGCCAGCGCGCTCCCGCCGGAGTCCCCGGTGATCGGCTCGCCCGCCGAACTGGTCGAGCGGATCGGCGAGTTCGCCGCGATCGGCGCCACCCGGGTGCACCTGCGCCTGATCGACCTCGCCGACCTGGACCACCTGGAACTCATCGGCAGCGAGGTGCTTCCGCAGTTGGACGGAGACCAATGACCGACGTGACGAACGTGACCGACGGACTCGAGCTCGGGCCGGTGGGCCAGGAGATCGTGTACGAGAACGACCGGGTCCGGGTCTGGCACATCCGGCTGGAGCCGGGCGAGCGCCAGCCCCTGCACCGGCACGATCACCCCTACCTGGTGGTGGCGATCGAGGGCGCCAAGAACGTGGTGCAGACGGTCGACGGCACCCGGATCGACGCGGACGAGCCGACCGGCGGAGTGGTCTACCGCGACCCGGGCGCGGTGCACATGCTGACCAATGTCGGGGATACGACGTACCTGGCCCGGCTGGTCGAACTCAAGTAGACCGACCGGTCAGGCGGGCGGTCGCGCGCGGCGCGCCGGTGGCGGTCCGGTGTACCGGGTGCGTAACGTGCCCGATATGGCCTATCGGACCTGGGGCAGACTGCTGCTCACCGCGCTCGGAGTGAGCGTGCTGGCCGGGGCCGGCCAGCTGGGCATCGCGTACGGCTTCGGCATCGTGCGGCTCACCGGCGGGTTCACCGGCGCGACCGTCAACCAGTGGCCGGCCCAGCTCGTCTGGGTGGGCTGGTTCGCGGCTAACGCCGCCGTGGCCGGCGCGGTGCTCACCGAGCGCCTCGCCCGCCGGGACGCGCTACCCGTCAGCACCGGCCGGCAATTGGCCGTCGGCGCGGCTGCCGCGCTCGGCGCCACCGCCATCGCCCCACTCTGCATGCAACCCGCGCGGGCCGCGGAGCTGGTCTCCGTCGACCCGGTCTTCGCGGTCGGCATCTGCGCCGTCCTCGGCGCGGTCGTCGGCGCCGGCGCGGCGATCGCGGTCCTGCTCAATCCGCCGCTGGGCTGGAACGCGGCGGCGGTCGCCGGCGCGATCTGGCTGTTCGCGCTGGTCTCCGCCCTGCCGTCGCTCGGCGTCGACGGCCCGCTGCGCGCCGTCCGGCTCGGCGTGCTCGAGCCGACCTGGCTGGCCACGGACTCGGCCCAGCGCCTGTCGCTGATCCTGCTGCCCCTCGTGGCGCTGCTCGCCGGCGCGGCGACCGCCGGGCTGGCCCGCTGGCGGGGCCAGGTACCGCTGATCAGCGCCGCGACCGGGGTGGCCGGTCCGGTGCTGGTGGCGTTCGCCTACCTGACCGCCGGTCCCGGAGATCCGGTGAACCGGTACCAGACCACGCCCTACTACGGCGCGCTGATCGCGGTGGCCGCCGGGGCGCTCGGCGCGACCGCGGCCGCCCTGCTGCGCTGGCCGGCACGCGCCCGGGCAACCGGTGCGCACGCCATCGAGCCGAGCGACATCCTCCGCCCGCTGCCCGCCGGGCCGGCGCTGCCGACCGCCGAGTCGACCGTCGCCGACCATCCGGCCGGCGAGCAGGCGGAGCCGGCCGGCGCGGACCTGGCCGGCCGGTCCGGCGGTACGGTCCCCGCCACCGGCGGCACCCCGAGCGGCGGGGACGCCTCGCCGCGGAGCACCCCCGCACACTGGGACTGGCCGGCGGCCGATCGGCCCGCGCCGACCTGGTCGGGGGCGGACCCCGAGGACGCTCGGCCCGGCGCCGACCTGCCCACGTCACGGCTGACGGTCGAGTCGACGCTGGGTCGACCCGTCACGCCGACGACGGAGCCCGCCGCCGGGCCCACCGTGGCCGAGGCCGGGCGGACCGCCGAGCCCACCAGGGCCGAGACCGGCCCGACCGCCGAGCCCACCGTGGCCGAGACCGGCCGGACCACCGAGCCCACCGTGGCCGAGGCCGCCCCGACCGCCGAGCCCACCGTGGCCGAGGCCACCCCGACCGCCGGTCCCATCGGACAGGTCCGGCCCGACGGCGCCACCCGGACGACCGTGGCCGACACCGACCGGACCGGTGAGGAGGCCGTCGACGCCGCCGGATCCATCGCCGGCGAACCCCACCGCGCCGCGGCGGCCGGCCAACCGGTCGAGGGCGGCGTCGCGTCGGGGCACGGGACGAGCGCGGCTTCGGTACCCGGCCCGGCCACCTCGGCCGACGCACCGAAACCGCCGAAGGCGCGGCGCGGCACCGCACGTCCCACCGGTGACCCGGTCACCACGTCATCGACGACCGCCACCGGGGCGGACCAGGGCACCGGCGACGCCCCGGCCGCGCCGGACCGGACGGTCGGCGACCCGACCGGAGCCGGCCGACCGGCCACCGGCGACCCGGCAGCCACCGTGGACCCGGCAGCCGCCGCTGCCGGCACGACGGCGGCACCGGCGCCGAAGCCCCGACGGACCCGCAAGCCCCGCTCCACCTCGACCGGTAAGTCCGGCGCGGTGGCGAAGCCGGTCAGCGGGAGCACCCCGCCGGACGCCGCCGTCCCACCGGCCGACGCGCCGGACACCGCCGGGACGCCTGCCGTGGACGAGCCGACCGGCGCCCCGGCGGTCCCGCCCCAGCCGACCGCCACGGCGGGCCAGCGTGACGAGGTGAACGGCGGCCCCGCCCGCCACGACGAGCCGAGCCCCGCTCCGACGTTCCGCGCGGAGCCCACTGGCGCTCCGGCGTCCCCGGTGGAGCCGGCGTCGAGCGCACCGGCCGGCCCGCGGGCGAGCGGCGACCCGGCCGGCACGTCCGAGAGCGAGCGGCCGAGCCCGCTCCCGCCGGCGTGGCAGGTCGCACCGGCCTGGCCGGTCCCGCCGCGATCCGCTCCGCCGAGCGCCGACCCCGCGGCACCGCCGGCTCGGGAGGAGCCCGCCGCGCCGGCCGCCCGAGCCCGGCACCGGGCCCCGCTGCCGGACCTCAACCGGGCCGCGGACTGGGAGGCCCTCGCCACCGCGCGCCGCGCCGGCCCGCAGTCGACCGGCCCGCAGTCGACCGGCTCGCGGTCGGGCGGCGCTTCGGACACCGCGCCGAGCGGGCCGTCGACCGGCCCCGAAACGGCCGAGGCCGAGCTGGCGGGTGAGCCGGCCGAGGGCACGACCACCGAGCCGACCGCGGCGGACCAGGCCGCCGGCCGGGGCCGGGGCCGGCTCGGGCTGTTCCGGCGCGGCCGCTCCCGCACCGACGCCGAAATCGCCACCGAGTCGGAACCGCTACCGGAGCAGGACGAGGAGTTCGTCGACTGGGTCGCCGGGCTGAGCAAGCCGGTGGCGGACAACGAACCCGAGCAGGAGAGCGGGCGACGGTCGCTGCGCTCCAGCGGCCGGCACCACCGGGACTGAACCGGACCGCCCGGGTGCCGCCGCGGCGACACCCGGGCGGGGATGCCCGGACTAGGTTCTGCCATCCACACAGCCTGAACGTCGACACGCCGCCCGGCCGACAAGCCGAACAGCGTGTCAACCAACACCGTGAACGGTTGTGGTCAGTGCACTAGATCACACGGCGCCGTACCCGCCACACCACCACACCGATCAGGACCGCCGCGACGGCGACGAACAGGGCTGCCTCGATGAGCTGGAACGTCCAGAACCGGTCGGCCGGGTGGTAGACCCCGAACTGCTGGATGCCCCGCGCGTGCAGGAACTGGTTGAGGTTGCTGCCGGCCCGGTTGGCGTCGCCCTCCAGCTCGTAGTACTCGGTCCAGCCCAGCCTGCGCCCGGTGGCGTCTGCGTAGCCGTGTTCGATCATCCAGTCGGCGAAGCTGGGCACGGGCCGGTGCCCCGCCTGGTCCTTCGAGCCGCCGACGGGGACCGGCTCCATGGTGGTGAGCGGGGTGGCGTACGCGGGACGGGCCAACAGCGCCACCGACATCCGGGCGGCGAGGAACGCCCCGAACGCGACGCCGAACGCGGGCAGGCTGCGCCGCAGGATCGCCCCGGCGGCGGTGGCGACGCCGAACGCGAACAGCGCGTACGCCACCGGAACAAGTCCCTCCAGGTCGAAGGCGTCGTACTGGAACCGCCCTTCCCACGCGTCGAATGGCTGACGGAACCAGGTGAGCACCACGGTGAACAGCGCGGTGAGCGTGACGGTGACGCCGGCCAGTGCCGCGAGCTTGGCGGCCAGCCAGCGCATCCGCGGCACGGCCTGCGTCCAGGCGAGCTGCCAGGTGCCGTCCTCCAGTTCGCGCGCGAGCAGCGGCGCACCGAGGAACGCACCGATGACGACGGGGACCAGATAGAAGCCCGCCAGGAGGTTCTCGACGTACCCGTACCCCTCGTCGAGCCGGCGGAAGGAGGCCGCGCAGCCCTCGTTGACACCGGCCTCTCCCGCACACCGGGCGGGACCGCCGGGGAAGAGGTCGTGGGCCTGCGTCCCGAGCACGAGCAGGGCAATGCCGAAAATGCCGACAAGCAGACCCAGGACGCAGACCTCGGTCCGGTGCTGGCGCCAGATCAACCACGTCATGCCGCCACTTCCGACGTGACCGCGGCGCTCGGCTCGGACGGCCGGCGCAGGTACGCCAGCACCAGGTCCTCCAGCGCGACCGGCCGGGCCTGCCAGCCGGGCGCGGCCGGGATTGCGCCGTCGCGTACCAGCAGGGTCGTGTGCCGGTCGCTGTGGACGGCCTCCACGACGGCGCCGGCCCGGTCGAGGTCGGTGGCCGTGCGCGGGCCGATGAGCAGCCGGTGCTCGGCGAGGAGGGTGTCGATGTCACCGGTGAGCGTGACCCGGCCGTGGTTGAGCACGACCAGGTGGTCGCAGACGCGCTCCAGCTCGTGCAGGACGTGGGAGGAGAACAGGACGGTCACCCCGCCTTCGGCCACCGCGCCCATGAGAACCTGCAAGAACTCGTGCCGGGCCAGCGGGTCGAGGCTGGCCACCGGCTCGTCGAGGACGAGCAGGTCCGGCCGCTTCGCCAGGGCCAGCGCCAACGCGACCTGGGCCTGCTGCCCGCCGGAGAGCGTACCGGCCCTGTGGTCGAGCGGGATGCCCAGCTTCGCCAGCCGGCGTTCGGCCAGCCCCTGGTCGAACCGCAGGTTGCAGGCCCGGCCGAAGCGGAGCATCTCGGCGACGGTGAAGCGCTTGTACAGCGGGTGGTCCTGGGCCAGGAAACCGACCCGGGACAGAGTTTGCGGGGTGCTGGCGGTGACGTCGTGGCCGAGGACCTCCACCGAGCCGGTGCTCGGTGCCAGCAACCCGACGACCAGGCGCAGCAGGGTGGTCTTGCCCGCGCCGTTCGGCCCGACCAGGGCGATCACGCCGCCGGCCGGCAGGGTCAGGGTGCAGTCGCGCAGCGCCCAGCCCTTCCGGTATCGCTTGCCCACACCGTCGGTGCGCAGCGCGAACTCGGTCTCTGTCACGCCACGTCCTCATTCCTGGTCTGCTGGTGGACGGAAGTAAAAAGCGCGTTGACCGCCTGCTCGTCGAGGCCGGCGGCGTAGGCGCGGCGCAACCAGGTCGCCAGGCCGCGGCGCAGCGACGTGTACGTCGATGCCGACATCGCGGCCGACTGCTGTTCGTTGACGAACGTGCCCTGGCCGGGCCGGCCGGTGACCAGGTTCTCCTGCTCCATCTGCCGGTACGCCTTGGCGACGGTGTTCGGATTGATCGCCAGGTGCTCAACCACCTCGCGGATGAGCGGGAGGCGGTCGCCGGGTTGGAGAAAGCCCAGCAGCACTGCCTGGCGGACCTGCTGGACGAGTTGCAGGTACGGCGGCACGCCGGAGTGGGTATCGAGCCGAAAGACGAACACGGCAGCCCCTTACTGCTTTACTAGGACCATAGTAAAGCAGTAACTTGACGGTCAAGAGAGCCACCGCGCCCGCACGACCGCGGCACCGGATCCTGGCGTACCTTGCCGCTGGCCACCGTGTCGAGCGGTGCCGGGAAGGTCGCCCGGTTCGTGATCTCGGTAGCCCGGGTGCGCGACATTCCGCCGAGCATGTCGGCGATGTCGGACGGCGCAACGAGTCTCACGCCCTGAGCCGTAGGCTCTGGACTGGGCCTGGGACCAGATGGAAGGCGCCCCGCCTGGGAGGCAACCGGCCGGATCGGTTCTGACCGGTTGCCCCGTCGCGCACTGACGGAACTCAGGCCTGCGGCAGGTAGACCCGACCGCCGCCGGAGACGAACTCCGCCGACTTGTCCCGCATGCCGCGCGCCGCGTACTCCTTGAGCTCCTGGGTGATCTTCATGGAGCAGAACTTCGGGCCGCACATCGAGCAGAAATGCGCGGTCTTGGCCGGCTCGGCGGGCAGCGTCGCGTCGTGGTACGCCCGTGCGGTCTCCGGGTCCAGCGCGAGGTTGAACTGGTCCTCCCAGCGGAACTCGAACCGGGCCTTGGAGAGCGCGTCGTCCCAGGCCTGCGCGCCCGGGTGGCCCTTGGCCAGGTCGGCCGCGTGCGCCGCGATCTTGTACGCGATCACGCCCGCCTTCACGTCGTCCCGGTCCGGCAGCCCCAGGTGCTCCTTCGGCGTGACGTAGCAGAGCATCGCGGTGCCGAACATCCCGATCATCGCCGCGCCGATCGCCGAGGTGATGTGGTCGTACGCGGGCGCGATGTCGGTGGTCAGCGGGCCGAGCGTGTAGAAGGGCGCCTCGTGGCACCACTCCTGCTGGAGGTCCACGTTCTCCTTGATCTTGTGCATCGGCACGTGCCCGGGGCCCTCGATCATCACCTGCACGTCGTGCTCCCAGGCGACCTTGGTCAGCTCGCCGAGGGTACGCAGCTCGGCGAACTGCGCCTCGTCGTTGGCGTCCGCGATGGACCCCGGACGCAGCCCGTCGCCGAGGGAGAAGGTCACGTCGTACCTGGCGAGCAGCGCACACAGCTCGGCGAAGTTGGTGTAGAGGAAGTTCTCCTCGTGGTGCGCCAGGCACCAGGCGGCCATGATCGAGCCGCCCCGGGAGACGATCCCTGTCACCCGGTCGACGGCCATCGGCACGTACGGCAGCAGCACCCCGGCGTGCACGGTCATGTAGTCGACGCCCTGCTCGGCCTGCTCGACGACGGTCTCCCGGAACACCTCCCAGCTCAGCTTGACCGGGTCGCCGCCGACCTTCTCCAGCGCCTGGTAGATCGGCACGGTGCCGATCGGGACGGGCGAGTTCCGCACGATCGCCTCGCGGGTCTCGTGGATCCGCTTGCCGGTGGAGAGGTCCATCACCGTGTCCGCGCCCCACCGGGTCGCCCAGGTCAGCTTCTCCACCTCCTCGGCGACGGACGAGCTGACCGCCGAGGTGCCGATGTTGGCGTTCACCTTCACCAGGAACGCCTTGCCGATGATCGCCGGCTCGCACTCCGGGTGGTTGACGTTGAGCGGCAGCACCGCCCGGCCGGCCGCGATCTCGTCCCGGACGAACTCCGGTGCGACGCCCTCCCGGATCGCCACGAACTCCATCTCCGGCGTGACGATCCCGGCCCGGGCGTAGCCGAGCTGCGTCGGACGCCGCCCGTCGACCCCGGCCAGCGGGGTGCCCGCGCCGCGTACCGGAGCGACATCGCCGCGCGCCGCGATCCACGGCCCCCGCAGCGGCGGCAGACCCACCTCCGGGTCGGAGCCCGGCCCCGAGGTGTCGTAGAGCCGCAGCGGCGGGTTGTCCCCGGTCAGCGCCACCTCGGCGAACGGCACCCGGAGATCCGGTCGGGACCCCTCCACGTACACCTTGCGTCGTGCCTGCATGACAGCCTCCCTGGTGATCAAGCGGTCCAGCCGAAGTGGTCCAACGGACCCCGCCCGGCGCCCAGCTCCCAGCCCCGCGCGCCGGTCAGCGCGCGGTGCACGTACTCCTTGGCGGCACCGACCGCCGCCGGCACCGGATCCCCCAGCGCCAGCCGGACGGCGATCGCCGCCGAGAACGAGCAGCCGGTGCCGTGGGTGTGCCGGGTCGCCACCCGGGGCGCGCGCAGCAGCGTGGTGACCCCGCCGCCGTGCAGCACGTCCACCACCTCGCCGCCGTCGAGGTCGCCGCCGGTGACCACCACGTGCTCCGGGCCGCCGGCGGTCAGCGCCTCCGCAGCGGCGACCATCCCGGCCAGGTCGTCCACCGGGCGTCCGGTGATCGCCGCGGCCTCCGCGCAGTTCGGCGTCGCCACCCGGGCGTACGGGAGCAGCCGCTCGACCGCGGCGACCACGCCGAGCCGGTGCCCGCTCGTGGCGACCAGCACCGGATCGACGACCAGGTGCGGCAGCCGACCGTCGCGGGCCGCGTCGGCCACCACGGCGGCGACGGCCGGGCTGCCGAGCATGCCGGTCTTCACCGCCCGCACGCCGAAATCGGCCAGCACGCTGTCGAGCTGCTCGGCGACGGTGCGCGGCGGCAGTGGCAGCACCGCGTCGACGCCCCTGGTGTTCTGCGCGGTGACCGCGGTGAGCACGCTCGTCCCGTACGCGCCGAGCGCGGCGAAGACCTTCAGGTCGGCCTGGATGCCGGCGCCACCGCCGGAGTCGGAGCCGGCGATGGTGAGCACTGTCGGTGGGGTCATCGTCGCCCTCCCGTGGTCGGTGTCGAGGGCTGCGGCCGACCGTGCGGCACCGGGGTGACCGCCTCGTCGAAGGCTTCCGTCAGCGTGGCGGCTGCCTCTGCGGGGTCGTCGACTCGCATGATCGCGCCGAGGACCGCCACTCCGGCGGCACCTGCCCTGACGCACGCGTGTACCTGGTCGGGAGTCTCGATGCCGCCGAGCGCGAGGACGGGTACCGGGCTCTGCCGGATCAGCGCGGCCAGCCCGTCCGGGAGCAGGGGCGGGCCGTAGCCGGGCTTGGTCCTGCTGGGATGCACGGGCGAGAGGGTGACGTAGTCCTCGGTGGAGAGACGGGCCAGCTCCGCACGGTCGTGGCAGGAGCGGCCGACCAGGCCGACGCTCGGCGGCGGGTAGCGGCCGGCGGCGGGCAGGTGGACGGCGTCACCGTCGAGCGGATCGGGACCGGCGACGATGAGCGTGCCGCCGACCTCGGCCAGGATCGCCCGCAGCTCGACGGCGAGGGCCGCCCGCTCGGCGCTGGGCAGGTCCTTCTCCCGCAGCACGACCCAGCGCACTCCCCCACCGACGGCCGCCGCGACGGCGCTGACCAACGGCCGCCGCGCGACCCGCCGATCGGTCAGCAGCACGACGCCGGTCGGCACCGCGCCGACCGGGAACTTGGCAGCCACCGACCCCGCCAGGGGCCCGCGTTCGCCAGGATCCAGAACGGGAGCGGTGTCGGGCTGCGGGTTCACAGGTCCGGCCGCCCGTCGTCCGGGGTGGACGCGAGCGCGTGGAAGCGGCGGGGGATGCGGCCCGCCCCGGCGGCCAGCCGGCCGGCCTCGACGGCGTGCCGCATCGCGGTGGCCATCGCCACCGGGTCGGCGGCCCGGGTGACGGCGCTGGCCAGCAGCACCGCGTCGCAGCCGAGTTCCATCGCCAGCGCCGCGTCGGAGGCGGTGCCGATGCCGGCGTCGAGGATCACCGGCACGCCGACGCCCTGGCGGATCAGCCGGATGTGGTGCGGGTTGCCGATGCCGAGCCCGGAGCCGATCGGCGCGCCGGCCGGCATCACGGCCGCGCAGCCCACGTCGGCCAGTCGCCGGGCCAGCACCGGGTCGTCCGAGGTGTACGGCAGGACGGTGAACCCGTCGGCCACCAGCTCCTCGGCCGCGCGCAGCAGCTCCACCCCGTCGGGGAGGAGCGTCCGCTCGTCGCCGATCACCTCCAGCTTGATCCAGTCGGTGTCGAACGCGTCCCGGGCCAGTCGGGCGACCTTGACCGCCTCGCCGGCCGTGTAGCAGCCCGCGGTGTTCGGCAGCAGCCGTACGCCGCACCGGTCCAGCAGCTCCAGCAGGCCACCGGCGCTGCCGGGCGCGGTGTCCACCCGGCGCAACGCCACCGTGACCAGCTCGGTGCCGGAGGCCCGGATGGCCTGCTCCAGCACCTGCAGGTTCGCCGCGCCGCCGGTGCCCAGGATGAGCCGCGAGGTGAAGGGCACGCCGCCGATCTCGAATGTCACCCCGCTCACCCGCCCTGGGCCGCGCTGAGCACCTCGACCCGGTCGCCGTCGCGCAGCACGGTCGCCGGCCAGCCGGTCCGCGGCACCACCTCGCCGTTCACCGCGACCGCGAGCCCGCGCTGCTGCGGGGTGACCTCGCGGACCAGGTCGGCCACCGTCGCGCCGCCGGGCAGCGTGCGACCGGCCCCGTTCACCGTCAGTTCCACCGGTCCCCCTTCATCGTCGAATCAGTTCCACCGACGGCGGCCGGGCCCGCGACGGCGAACCGGTCCGGTCGGAAGGGCGCGAGCAGCGGATCGGGCTCGCCGGTGCTGACCAGGTCGGCGATCAGGTCGGCGGTGACCGGGGTGAGCACGATCCCGTGCCGGTGGTGCCCGGTGGCGGCCAGCACGTCCGGCCGGCCGGGCAGCGGGCCGAGAATGGGCGCGTTGTCCGGCGTGCCGGGCCGCAGCCCGGCGACCGTCTCGACCAGGTCGTACTCGGCCAGTTCGGGGAGCAGCTCGACCGCGGCGCGGAGCAGGCGGAGCACCGCACCGGCGGAGACGTCGGTGTCCCGGCGCTCCTCGACCGTCGCCCCGACGACCACCTCGCCGCTGTCCCGGGGCACCAGGTAGACCTGCTCGCTGTCGGCGTACCCCCGGATGACGTGCCGGAAGCCCGGCGCCGCGCCGCCCGGCGCGCGGAGCCGGAGCACCTGTCCCTTCACCGGCCGGACCGGCAGCCCGGCCAGCGCGGCGGCGCCGCAGCCGGCCGCCACCACCGTGACGGGCGCGTCCAGGTCGGCCAGCCGGCGCACCGGCGCGGGCACCAGCACCGCACCGGCCCGCTCGGCGGCGGTACGCAGCGCGGGCACCAGCAGCCGCGGGTCGATCTGGTGGTCGGTGGGCGCGAGCGCCCCGCCGCGTACCCGGGTGGCCAGCGCCGGCTCGTGGTCGCGCAGCTCGCTGGGGCGCAGCGGGCTCACCGGCAGGCCGAGCCCCTGCTGGTACGCCCAGAGCCGGCGCGCCTCCGCCAGGTCGTCCCCGGTCAGCCCGACCATCAGGGTGCCCTCGGTCCGGTAACCGAGGTCGGCGCCGGTCGCCTCGGTCAGCTCGGCGGCGAACGCCGGCCAGCGGGCGGCGGACTCCACCAGCAACCCGGTCAGCTCCCGCTCACCGAAGTACGCCTCGGCGACCGGGGAGAGCATGCCGGCGGCGACCGCCGACGCCCCCGAGCCGGGGGCCGGGTCGTGCACGACCACCCGCAGCCCGCGGGCGGCGCACCGCCAGGCGATCGCCAGCCCGATCGGTCCCGCCCCCACGACCGCCACGTCCGGCCGGGCCCGGTCGTCGGATCGCGTCGACGGGGACCGGCCGGTCAGCACGTCAGGGCCCCGAGCAGCTGGGTGGTCGCGCGGGCCGGGTCGGCGGCGGCGGAGACCGCGCCGACCACCGCCACCCCGTACGCTCCGGCGGCCCGCAGCGCCGGAACGCCGGAGGCGGTCACCCCGCCGATGGCGATCACCGGCACGTCGACCGCCTCGGCCACCGCCCGCACCCCGGCCGCCCCGATCGGCGGCGGCAGGCCCTCCTTGGTGGTGGTGTGGTGGCAGGGGCCGACCCCCAGGTAGCTGGCGCCGGCGGTGACCGCCTCGGCGGCCGTGCCCGGTTCCCGGGCGGTGGCGCCGAGCACGGCGGCCGCGCCGAGCACCCGGCGGGCCGCCCCGACGGGCAGGTCGTCGGCGCCGACGTGCCCGCCGGCGGCGCCCACCGCCAGCGCCACGTGCAGCCGGTCGTTGACCAGGCACCTCGCCCCGTACGGCGCGCAGAGCGCCAGCACCCGGCGGGCCAGGTCGTACGCCTCGCGGTCGGTGGCGGAGTCCTCGACCCGGACCTGCACCACGAGTTCGGCACGGGCCGCCGACAGGGCGGCGCGGACCACGGTGAGTGGGTCCCGCCCGGGTCGGGTGTCGGTGATCAGATGCAGTCGCCCAAGGGACAGCACGGCAACACTCCTCCCTGCGCCGGCATTACCCGGATCAGGTTCAACGGTCGGGGGCTGTCAGCCCCCCTCTCAGCCCGGTACACCGGGCTCCCGTGGGTTACTTGCGTGTCACGGTACGACAGATCCGTCGGGCTGCCAAGGCGGGGGTCGGTGACGGATCCGACTGGGCGCTTCATGCGGTCCTGTTCGGAATGTCGCCCGCCGTTGCAGAACCGTTACCCGCTGGCATCTTGCCCGACATGCATCCAGCGGAATTAATTTGTTCAGCGATTCGACAAAATGCTGGCGTGGACGCCCTGGCACGGTGTCCGCACCGGCTCCATCTGGGACGGTCTTCGGCGAGCCGGCCCCCGCGATCCCTGTCCACCGCGACATAGGAGGCGGCGTGTCCCGATCTCGTCGTGCCCGTATACCCCTCACCGCAACCCTGCTCTCGTTCGCTCTGGCCGCGTCGACCCTTTTCGGCGCGCCCGCGCAGGCGGCACCGGCCGCCGCGCAGATCCCCCCGCGGGACGCGCAGGCCGCGACCCCGGTCACCCAGGTGCTGCCGAAGGCCGCGCAGGCGGCCGACGAACCCTTCTCCGTCCTGGTCTTCTCCAAGACCGCCGGTTTCCGGCACGACTCGATCCCGACCGGCATCGCCGCCATCCAGCAGCTCGGCGCGGCCAACGGATTCACCGTGGACAGCAGCGAGGACGGCGCCGCGTTCAGCGACGCCAACCTGGCGAAGTACCAGGCGGTGATCTGGCTCTCCACCACCGGCGACGTGCTCGACCCCGAGCAGCAGGCGGCGTTCGAGCGCTACATCCGCGCCGGCGGCGGCTACGTCGGCATCCACGCCGCCTCGGACACCGAGTACAGCTGGTCCTGGTACGGCGACCTGGTCGGCGCGTACTTCGCCAACCACCCGGCGAACCAGCAGGCCACGGTGAAGGTGGAGGACCACGCCCACCCGTCCACGGCCGAGCTGCCGGACCGCTGGTCCCGGTTCGACGAGTGGTACAACTACCAGACCAACCCGCGGCCGGACGTGCACGTGCTGGCCAGCCTGGACGAGAAGAGCTACACCCCGGGCGCCGGCGCGATGGGCGCCGACCACCCGATCGCCTGGTGCCAGGACTTCGACGGCGGCCGGTCCTGGTACACCGGGGGCGGGCACACCCGGGAGTCGTACGCCGAGCCCGAGTTCCTGGGCCACCTGCTCGGCGGCATCCGTACCGCCGCGGGCGCGGCGGACGCCGACTGCGGCGCCTCGAAGACCGCCAGCTTCGAGAAGGTCGCCCTGGACAGCAACACCAGCAACCCGATGGAGCTGGACATCGCGCCCGACGGGCGGGTCTTCTACATCGAGCGCGACGGCCGGGTGCAGATCGTCAAGCCGGACACCGGCAGCACCGTCACGGCCGTCGACCTGGACGTCTTCACCGGTAACGAGGACGGCCTGATCGGCATCCGGCTCGACCCGGACTTCGCCACCAACCACTGGGTCTACCTCTACTACGCCCCGAACGACGGCGTCGCGCGCAACCTGCTGTCCCGGTTCACCGTGACCGGCGACACCATCGACCCGGCCAGCGAGAAGCAGGTGCTGCGGGTCGACACCCAGCGCAACACCTGCTGCCACGCCGGCGGCAGCATGGCCTTCGACGGGGCCGGCAACCTCTACCTGGCCACCGGTGACAACACCAACCCGTTCGAGTCGAGCGCGTACACGCCGATCGACGAGCGGCCGGGCCGCCAGGACTACGACGCCCAGCGCACTTCGGGCAACACCAACGACCTGCGCGGCAAGGTGATCCGGATCCACCCGGAGGACGACGGTACGTACACCGTCCCGGCCGGAAACCTCTTCGCGCCGGGGACCGACAAGACCCGCCCCGAGATCTTCGCGATGGGCTTCCGTAACCCGTTCCGGATCGGCACCGACCCGAAGACCAACACGCTCTACGTCGCGGACTACGGGCCGGACGCCAACGCCGACAACCCGACCCGGGGCCCCCGCGGCCTGGTCGAGTGGAACATCGTGACCCCCGGCAACTACGGCTGGCCGTACTGCACCGGGACGAACGAGGCGTACAACGACTACACCTTCCCCTCCGGCCCGAGCGGCGCGAAGTTCGACTGCGCCGCGCCGGTGAACAACTCGCCCAACAACACCGGCCTGACCAACCTCCCGCCGGTCGTCCCGGCCACCGTCGACTACGGCTACGCCGGTGACGCCCGGTACCCGGAGATCGGCGGCGGTGGCGCCCCGATGGGCGGCCCGGTCTACCGCTACGACGCCGAGCTGAACTCCGAGCGCAAGTGGCCGGCGTACTACGACGGCAAGGCGCTGCTCGGCGAGTGGAACCAGTCGAAGATGTACACCATGCAGGTGACCGCCGACGGCAAGTCGCTGGTGGACATCAACCAGCTGCTCACCGGCATGAGCATGATCCGGCCGATGGACTTCGAGTTCGGCCCGGACGGTGCGCTCTACCTGATCGAGTGGGGCAGCGGATTCGGCGGCAACAACGACAACTCCGGCGTCTACCGGATCGACTACATCGCCGGGGACCGCGCGCCGATCGCGGTGGCGGCCGCCACGCCGACCTCCGGGCCGGCGCCGCTGACGGTGAACTTCTCCAGCGCCGGCTCCCGGGACCCGGACGGCGGCACGCTCACCTACGCCTGGGCCTTCGGGGACGGGCAGACCTCCACCGAGGCGAACCCGACGCACACCTACGCGGCGGCGGGCAGCTTCACCGCCCAGCTCACGGTGACCAACCCGAAGGGCCGCACCGCGGTGGCCAACGTGCCGGTCACCGTGGGCAACACCGCGCCGACGGTGACCATCGAGTTCCCGCCGGACGGCGGCTTCTTCGACTGGGGTGACCAGGTCCGCTACACGGTCAAGGTGACCGACCCGGAGGACGGGGAGATCGACTGCGACCGGGTCCAGCTCCAGGTGCTGCTCGGCCACGACGAACACGCCCACCCGCTGGAGCAGCACACCGGCTGCACCGGCACCGTCCAGACGTCGCTCGCCTCCGGGCACGGCGCCGAGGCGAACGTCTTCGCCGTCTTCGAGGCCACCTACACCGACGAGGGCGGCACCGGCGGGGCCGGACCGCTCACCGGCCGGGCGATCGAGCAGTTGCAGCCCAAGCGCAAGCAGGCCGAGTACTTCACCGCCACCGGCCGGGCGCCGGTGAGCACCGGCGGCGGCGACGCCGGCGTGCAGCGGGAGACCACCGGCGACACCGCCGGCGGGGGCCAGAACATCGGGTTCATCGAGGACGGCGACTGGTGGTCGCTCGCCCCGGCGGACCTGACCAACATCACCGACATCCGGTTCCGGGCCGCCTCGGCCGTCGCCGGTGGTCGGATCGAAGTCCGGGTCGGCGCGGCCGACGGACCGCTGGTCGCCTCGGCAACCGTGCCGGGCACCGGCGGATGGCAGACGTACACGGACGTGACCGCGCCGGTGACCGGTGCCGCGAGCGGCACGCTGTACTTCGTGGCCCGGGACCCGAACGGCGGCGCGGGGTCGCTGCTCAACGTCAACTGGATGGACTTCCTCGGCCGCGGCGTCACGGAGAACGGGCCACCGGTGGTCAGCGCCACCGCCACCCCGACCGCCGGCACCGCGCCGGTCACCGTCGCCTTCGACGGCACGGCCACCGACGCCGAGGGCGACACCCCGCTGACGTACGCCTGGGACTTCGGTGACGGCGGCACGGCGTCCACCCTGGACGCCAGTCACACCTACACCAGCCCGGGCACCTTCACGGCGACGCTCACGGTGACCGACAGCAAGGGCGCCAAGTCGTACGCCACGGTGCCGGTGCGGGTGGACGCGCCGAACACGTCCTGCTTCGGGGCGCGCTCGGACGACTTCACCGGCAACAGCCTCGACAAGAGCCGCTGGAGCGTGGTCCGGGAGAACCAGCTCTACTCGGTCTCGGAGGGCGCGCTGCGTCTGCCGACCGGGGTGGGCGACCTCTACGGGGCCCGCAACGACGCCACCAACCTGGTGCTCCAGCCGGCGCCGACCGGGGCCTGGCAGGCGACCACCCGGCTCACCCTTCCGGTGACGACCAACTACCAGCAGGCCGGCCTGCTGGTCTACGGCGACGACGAGAACTACGCCAAGCTGGACCTGCTCTTCTCGAGCAGCCGGCGGGTGGAGTTCATCCGGGAGACCGCCGGCGCGCCGCGCAACGAGGCCGCCGACAGCGCCGCCGCTCCGGCGGGTGACACGCTGCACCTGCGGCTGAGCAGCGACGGGACGAACCTGACCGCCGCCGTCTCGGCCGACGGGCAGACCTTCACCCCGGTCGGCCGGTCGGCCGCGCTCGCCGGCATCACCAACCCGCGGATCGGCCTCTTCGCGCTCAACGGCGGCACCGACGCGCCGGTGGTCGAGGCGGCGTTCGACTGGTTCCAGGTCTCGCCCGACGAGCCGGCCGGGCCGGTCGACCCGTCGGACGAGTTCACCGGCGACACGCTGGACAAGTGCCGGTGGGACGCGATCCTGCGGGAGGACGCGACGGGTTACCGGGTGACCGGTGGCGCGCTGCGGGTCGACGTGCCGAACGGTGACATCTACGGCACCGACAACACCGGGCCGGAGAACTTCATCCTGCAGACCGCGCCGGCCGGCGACTGGACCCTGGAGACGAAGGTCGACGGCAGCCTGCTGAACGAGCAGTACCAGCAGGCCGGTCTGATCGTGCACGCCGACGACGACAACTACCTGAAGTTCGACTACATCGCGGACAACCAGGCCGGCCAGCCGGTGACGCGGCGGATCGAGTTCCGCAGCGAGATCGGCGGGGCGGTGCAGAACCCGCAGCCGGAGGCGGCGAACCTGACCGGTTCGGTGTGGTACCTGCGACTGGCCCGCAGCGGTGACACCTTCACCGCGTCGTACTCGGCCGACGGGACGACCTGGACGGCGTTGACCACGCTCACCAACAGCGCAGTCGGCGCCACCCCCAAGGTCGGGCTCTTCACCCTCGGCGCCAACCAGACCGCCTCGAAGACCGCCGGGTTCGACTACTTCCGGCTCAGCACCGAGACGGCCGACGAGACGGCTCCGGTGACCACCGCGGCGGTCTCCGGCACCCCGACCGAGGGTTGGCACACCGGGCCGGTGACGGTCACGCTGACCGCCGCCGACGAGGCGGGTGGCAGCGGCCTGGCCGGCACGCAGTACCAGCTGGACGGGGCGACCGCCTGGACGGACTACACCGCGCCGGTGGCGGTCACCGGGGACGGCGAGCACGAGCTGCGGTTCCGCTCGACGGACCAGGCGGGCAACGTGGAGCCGACGAAGACCGTCAGCTTCAAGATCGACACCACCGCGCCGGTCACCTCGGCGTCGTTCGCTCCCGCGAACGACGCCGGCTGGCACGACGGGACCATCCCGGTCGTGTTGACCTCGACCGATGCCGGCTCCGGCGTCAAGTCGGTGGAGTGGTCGCTGGACGGTGGCGCGTGGACGCCGTACTCGGCGCCGGTCGAGGTGACCGGTGACGGGGAGCACGAGCTGCTCTTCCGGTCCGTCGACAAGGCCGGCAACGCCGAGACGCTCAAGTCGGCGGTGCTTCGGATCGACGGCACCAAGCCGACGCTGCTGGTGTCCGGCATCGCCGACGGCCAGCTCTACGGGGACAGCCAGGACGTCCGGGTGTCCTGGCAGGCGGTCGACCCGACCTCGGGCATCGCGAGCGTGGTCGGCGAGCTGGACGGCCGGCCGTACGTCAGCGGCACCCTGCAGGCCATGTACGAGCTGCCGCTCGGCCTGCACGAGCTGACCGTCACCGCGACCGACAAGGCGGGCAACCAGACCACCTCGGAGGTCCGGTTCTTCGTCACCACCTCGTTCCGGGACATGCAGAACCTGCTGGACCGGTTCAAGGCGACGGGGCGGCTCTCGGCCACTGCCCACAAGCAGCTGACCGCGAAGCTCGACGCCGCCCGTAAGGCCGAGGCGGCCGGCAACGACAAGAAGGCGGTCAAGCAGCTGACCGAGTTCCGGAGCCTCGCCACCGGCGCCACCCTGGTGCCGGAGGCCGAGATCCGGGACGTGCTGGTCCGGGACGCCGACGCCATGATCGTCCGGCTCGGCGGCGCGGCCAGCAAGGCCGGGGTGAAGGCGAACGACGGCGAGTCCGTCGACGGTGCCGGGCGGCTGGGTGGCGATGCCACCCGGCTCGCTCCGGGCCGCCGGCTCTGATCCGACGAGGCCCCTCCTCGACGCTCCGGCGTCGGGGAGGGGCCTCCCTCTTTCGCAGTGAGGAGACGTCCGTGACGCGTACCCGCAAGGCGTTCGCCGCCCTGCTCGTCGGACTGGTCCTGGCCCTGCTCTCGGCGGCCCCGGCCGCGGCACACACCGGGAAACTCAAGCTGACCGTGGCCGGCGACGGGGCGGGCGGGGTGACCGTGCAGGCCGTCCACGCCGACGGGCACCGGCTGGAGAAGCCGGTGCTGTTGACGCTCACCGGCACCGGCCCGGACGGACAACGGGTCGGCCCGGTGCAGCTGGAGCCGGCGCCCGAGGGGCAGGGCTTCTACAGCAGCGGTCCGCTGCTCTCCCCGGGCACCTGGAAGGTGACGGTGAGCGCCCCGCCGCCGAACAAGAGCACGGCGAGCGCCCACGTGCAGGCCCGGCCCGCCCAGTCGGCCGCGCCGGCTGCGGCGCCGGTCGCAGCGACCGCGCCGGCGGCCGACGCCCGTGCCACCGCTGGTGCGGGGGGTGCCTGGTGGTGGCCGGTCGGGCTGGCCGTCCTGGTGCTCGCCGCCCTGGCGGTGGCGGTGCCGATGCTGCTCACCCGCCGCCGCTCCGACGCGGGGTAATCGCACGGCGCGAGGTCCCGGGACGGCTTCGACGCTGCGCGCCAACCCGGGTGAGCGTGATGCCGCAGCGGCATAAATATGCCGCTGCGGTATCACGCTCGTATGCCATGGTCGGCCGTACCGGTGTTACCCGGTGGGCGAGCCGGGCCCGCGGACGGTCAGAGGACGGCGCGCAGCGCCGCGAGGTCCTCGTCGGTGGGCTGCCAGCTGCCCGCGCTGGCGTTGGCGAGCACCTGCTCGGGGGTGGTGGCACCGGCGATGACCGAGGTCACCGCCGGCTGGGCGGCCAGCCCGCCGATCGCCACCTGGAGCATGGTGAGCCCACGCTCGTCCGCGTACCGGCCGATCGCCTCGATGGTGTCCCAGTCCGCCGCGGCGAACCGCTCGGCGTACCGACCGCCGCCGGAGAGCCGGCTGCCCGCGGGCGGCTGCTCGTCGCGCTTGTACTTGCCGGTGAGCAGCCCGTTCGCCAGCGGGAAGAACGGCAGCAGCCCGAGGCCGAACCGCTCGCAGGCCGGCACGACCTCGGTCTCCACCGACCGCTCCAGGAAGCTGTAGTGGTTCTGCGCGCTGATGAAGCGGGACCGCCCGTTCGACGAGGCCACCCAATCGGCGTCCGCGATCTGCCAGCCGGCGAAGTTGGAGTTGCCCAGGTAGCGGACCTTGCCGGCGCGGACCAGGTCGTCCAGCGCGGCGAGGGTCTCGTCGATCGGGGTGTCCGGGTCCGGCTCGTGCATCTGGTAGAGGTCGATGTGATCGGTGCCGAGCCGGCGCAGCGAGGCCTCGACGGCCCGGGCGATGTAGCGCCGGGCCCCCCGGGCACCGAAGTCCGGCCCGTTCAGGCCGTGCATGTCCATGCCGAACTTGGTCGCCACCACCACGTCGTCCCGGCGGCCCTTGAGCGCCGCGCCGAGCAGCTCCTCCGAGCTGCCCTGCGGCTCACCGTAGATGTCAGCGGTGTCGAAGAAGTTGATGCCGGCGTCGAGCGCGGCGTCCACCACCGCCCGGGTGCCGTCGAAGTCGAGCTTGCGGCCGAAGTTGTTGCAGCCGATACCGACCACGGACACCACGAGCCCCGAGTCGCCCAGCCGGCGGTACGTCATCTCAGTCACGAGATCAACCCTATGCCCGCCCGGCTGGGCGCTGCCCGTGGACCACCTCACCCCACGTCCCACACCGGCTCGTCGGTCTCCACCACCTCGCCGTCCGAGCGGAACAGCACGAAGCGGTCGAAGGTGCGGGTGAACCAGCGGTCGTGGGTCACCGCGATCACCGTTCCCTCGAACGCGGTCAGGCCGGCCTCCAGGGCCTCGGCGCTGGCCAGGTCGAGGTTGTCGGTGGGCTCGTCGAGCAGCAGCAGGGTGGCCCCGGAGAGTTCCAGCAGCAGCACCAGGAACCGCGCCTGCTGGCCGCCGGAGAGGGTGCCGAACCGCTGGTCACCCTGCCCGGCCAGCTCGTACCGGCTGAGCGCCGCCATGGCCCCGTGCCGGTCCATGCCGGCCCGGTGGTCGTCGCCCCGCCAGAGCACCTCGACCAGGGTCTTCGCCATCAGCTCGGGGCGGTCGTGGGTCTGCGAGAAGTGCCCGGGGCGCACCCGGGCGCCGAGCCGGACCATCCCGTCGTGCGCCACCGGCGCCAGGGTCGGCCCGCTGTCGACCGGGCCGTTGGCGGGATCCGGGTCGGTGCCACCGCGGGCCAGCAGCCGCAGGAAGTGCGACTTGCCGGTGCCGTTCGCGCCGAGCACGGCGACCCGGTCGCCGTACCAGATCTCCAGGTCGAAGGGGTAGGTCAGGCCGTCGAGCTCCAGCTGCTCGCAGACGACCGCGCGCTTGCCGGTCCGCCCGCCGGTCAGCCGCATCCGGATGTCCTGGTCCTTCGGCGGTACGGGCGGCGGCCCGGCCTCCTCGAACTTGCGCAGCCGGGTCTGCGCCGCCTGGTAGCGCGACGCCATCCCGTCGTTGTACGCGGCCTTCTGCTTGTACATCAGCATCAGCTCGCGCAGCTTCTGGTGCTCCTCGTCCCAGCGTCGGCGCAGCTCGTCCAGGCGGGCGTGCCGGGCCACCCGCGCCTCGTGCCAGCTGGCGAAGCCGCCCGGGTGCACCCACGCGCTACCACCCTCGACGGCGACCACCCGGTCGGCGGTACGGGCCAGCAGCTCCCGGTCGTGTGAGACGTAGAGCACCGACTTCGCCGACTCCGCCAGCCGCCCCTCCAGCCACCGCTTGCCGGGGACGTCGAGGAAGTTGTCCGGCTCGTCGAGGAGCAGCACCTCGTCGGGGCCGCGCAGCAGCAGCTCGAGCGCGAAGCGCTTCTGCTGGCCACCGGAGAGGGTCCGCACCGGGCGCTCCCGGGCGGTCTCCCAGGGCAGGTCGAGCACGATGGTGGCGACGGTGTCGAAGAGCACCTCGGCGTCGTAGCCGCCGGCCTCACCCCAGGCGGCGAGCGCGTCCGCGTACGCCAGCTGCGCCTTGCCGGCGGCGGTGCCGTACTTGCCGTACGCCTCGGCCGCCCGCATGGCCGCCTCGGTGTCGGCGAGCCGGCGGCCGGCCTCGCGCAGCACCGGCGGGGCGAGCGAGAGGGCCAGGTCGGCGAGCGTGGACTCGTCCCCGATCATGCCGATGAACTGCCGCATCACGCCGAGCCCACCGGCGCGGGCGACGGCGCCGGCCTTCACCGGCAGGTCGCCGGAGACCATCCGGAGCAGGGTTGTCTTGCCCGCGCCGTTCGGCCCGACCAGCGCCACCTTCGCGCCCTCGCCGACCCGGAACGACACGTCAGCGAAGAGCTCCCGGCCGTCGGGGAGGATGTGCCCCACCGCTGCCACGTCCACGTATCCCACGCCGGGATCCTGCCTCAGCGCGGTGCGGGCGGTACATCCAATTACCGGGTGACCCGTAGCACCCGGTAGCCCTTCTGGCTGGCCTGCCGCTCCACCTGCCAGCCCTGCTCGACCAGCCAGCGGTGCAGCGAGTCACCGCCGAGGTGGCGGGCGACCACCAGCCAGGCGACCCCGTCGTCGGCGAGCCGGGGCAGCCAGCGCAGCAGCAGCTCGTGCAGCTCGTCCTTCCCGATCCGGATCGGCGGGTTCGACCAGAGCTGGGCGAACCGAAGTTCCGCCGGCACCTCGTCAGGGGCGCGCACCCGGACCCGGTCCGCGGCGCCGATCCGCTCCGCGTTGGCGGCGGTCAGTTCGCGGGCCCGCTCGTTGACGTCGACCGCCCAGACGGTGGCCGCGGGAGCGGTGGTGGCGAGCACGCAGCTGATCGGCCCGAAGCCGCAGCCGAGGTCGAGCAGGTCGCCGCCGGTCTCGGGGCTGGGCAGCTCGGCCTTGCGCAGCAGCACGGCGGTGCCCGGGTCGAGCCGGACCGCGGAGAAGACCCCGCTGGCCGAGGCGAGCGTGTAGTCGCGGTCGGCGACGGTGAACTCGACCTCGCGGGTGCGGGCGGCGGTCGTGGGTTCAGCGGTGAAGTAGTGGTCGCCGGTCACGCCGGCAATTCTCGCACCGGCCTGGTGGTCGACCCGCAATGACCCAGCCCGCCGACGGCGCGGATCGCGACGAGCATGCTTCACCACGACCCGAGCCGCAATTTCCCATTATTACCACCTAAAGGGACAATCGCTCCTACTCTGGGCGACATGGTGTATCGGTACGAGTCCGATGAGGACGATTTCGTGGAGTACCCGGAGCCCGGGTCCGACCTGTCCCCGCTCGGCGCCGGTCCGCCTCCGCCGGCCGGGCCCTCCCCGTCCCGCTTCCCCACCCCGTCGCTGCCCCAGGCGAACCGGCTCGCGCTGCCCGCGTCCGAACCGGCGCCGGTCCGCGACGAGCCCCCGGTGGCACCGCCCCGCGCGGAGGTCTACACCGCACCGCCGCCGGTCGAGCCGCCGGCCCCCGAGCGGGCCCGCAGCGGCGGGGGCGGCGGCCGACTCTGGCAGGTCCTGATCGGCGGCGCAGCCGTCCTCGTGCTGCTCGCGCTCTGCGGGCTCGGCGCCGCCGCCCTGCTGGTCGACCGCACACCGGAGCCGCAGAACACCCCGAGCCAGCAGGCCGGGGCCAATCCCTCGCCGGAGCCCGAGCAGCACCACCTCGACTCCCGGGACACCGACCAGGCGCCGCTGACCGCCAAGGAGGTCTTCGCCGGCAAGGAGCTGGTGGTCACCGACGGCGAGCCGGCCTACCCGGTGCTCAAGACGCACTCCAGCGGCAGCTGCGCGGTCGCGGCCACCGACGAGGTGGCCGACCTGCTGGTCCGGCTCGGTTGCAGCCAGGTCGTCCGGGCCACGCTCCGCTCACCCGGCGGTGAGTACCTGGTGACCACCGGGCTGTTCAACCTGACCGACCGGGCCAGCGCGGAGCGGGCGCGGGACCGGATCCGGCAACTGCTCGACGAGCGACAGGGCCGCTTCCGTGGCATGGCGGTCGACGACGACACCAAGGCCCTCACCACCGCCCCGGCCCGGGTCGGCTGGCAGGTCCGCGGTCACTACCTGGCGTACGCCCTGGTGGCCCGCGCCGACGGCGAGACGATCCGGTCCGGCGACACCGCCGTCCGCGAGATCCTCTTCGACATGATCGAGCTGCACCTCAACCGGGGCGTGTTGGAACGGCGCGCCGAGGGTGGCACCGCGAGCCAACCCACCGCAAGCCCCTCCGGCAGCCCCGCAAGCCCCTCGAACAGCACGGGCGGCCCCTCGGACAGCACGGGCGGTCAGGAGGGCGACGACGAGCTGCCCGGCGACTGAGCCGGCGGGCGAGACGTCAGCGGGTGCGCGGCCCTCGGGTCACGCACCCGCTGCTCGTCCTGCCGGGCGGGCCGGCTGTCAGGACTCGGCCGCGACCCGCAGCCGGCGGGTGAGATCGGCCCGGCGAGCGTACTCGGCGGGGTCGTCCGGGTAGCCGACCGCCACCAGGGTCAGCCCGTGCGCCGGCGCGACGGTCACCTCGCTGGACCGCTCCCGCCGGTCGAGCAGGCCGGCCGGCCAGTCGACCGGTCGGCGGCCGTCGCCGGCAACCAGCATGGCGCCGACCAGGCTGCGCACCATCGCCTGGCAGAACGCGTCCGCCTGCACGGTGGCGACCAGCACGCCGTCCGGCCCACGCCGCCAGTCGAGCCGGGTCACCTCGCGCAGCGTCGTCGCGTTCTCCTTGCGCCGGCAGTACGCGGCGAAGTCGTGCTCCCCCACCAGGCCGGCCGCGGCGGCGTTCAGCGCGTCCACGTCGAGCCGTTTCGGCCAGGCCAGGATCTCGTGCCGGCGCAACGGCTCGGCGCCGTACGGGGCATCGGTCACCCGGTACTCGTAGCGGCGAAAGGTGGCCGAGAACCGGGCGTCGAACTCGGCGGGCACCTCGGTCATCGCCCGGACCCGCACGTCGGTGGGGAGCAGCCGGGCCAGCCGGCGCAGCAGCGTGCCCTCCCGTTCCCGCCAGACCGCGCCCGGCAGGTCGAGGTGGCACACCTGCCCGGTCGCGTGCACCCCGGCGTCGGTGCGGCCGGCCACGGTGAGGCCGGTCGCCGTGCCGGCGCCGAGCACGAGGTCGAGCGTCTCGACGAGTACGCCGGCGACCGTACGCCGGGTCGGCTGGGCAGCCCAGCCGGAGAAGCCCGTCCCGTCGTACGCCACGTCCAGTCGCAGCCGGATCCGCTCGTCCACGTCGTGTCTCCCGTTCACGGCGTCGGGCCCGGCACCCCAGGAAGGGATGCCGGGCCCGACGATGCTGCCTGCGATCAGGCCTTGTTCTCGGTGCCCTCGGCGGCCTCGTCGCTGTCCTCGCGGGCGGCGGCGGTGTCACCGGACGCCGAGACCGGCGCCTCGGAGTCCTGGTCGGCCGGGGCCGACGACGGGGTCTCCTCGGCCGGGGCGAGCGCCTCGACCTTGTCCTGCTGGGCGGCCTTGCGGGCGGCGGTCTTCTTGTTCGCCTTCGGCTCGGCGACCTGAAGCTCTTCCACCAGCTCGATGACGGCCATCGGCGCGTTGTCACCCTTGCGCGGACCGGTCTTCACGATCCGGGTGTAACCACCGTTGCGGGTGGCGTACCGGGGCGCGATCTGGTCGAACAGGGCGTAGACCACGTCCTTGTCCTTGACGACGCCCAGCACCCGCCGACGGGACGCGAGGTCGCCGCGCTTGGCCTTGGTGATGAGCTGCTCGGCCAGCGGACGCAGCCGCCGGGCCTTCGTCTCGGTGGTCTTGATCTTGCCGTGCTGGAACAGCGCAGTGGCCAGGTTGGCCAGCATGAGCCGCTCGTGCGCGGGGCTGCCGCCGAGGCGGGGGCCCTTGGTGGGCGTGGGCATGCTTGGTGCTCCTCAGATGTGGCGGCAGCGCGGACTAGAGCTGCTCGGTCTCGCGGTAGTCGTCGGTGTCGTAGTCCGCCTCGCCGAAGGCGTCCACGACGTGCGCCGGGTCGAAGTTCGGAGCCGAGTCCTTCAGCCCGAGACCCATCCCGGCGAGCTTCATCTTGACCTCGTCGATCGACTTCTGGCCGAAGTTCCGAATGTCGAGAAGGTCGGCCTCCGTACGCCCGATGAGCTCACCAACGGTGTTGATGCCCTCGCGCTTGAGGCAGTTGTAGGAGCGGACGGTGAGGTCCAGCTCCTCGATCGGCAGGGCCAGATCCGCCGCCAGCTGGGCGTCCTGCGGGGACGGCCCGATGTCGATGCCCTCGGCGGTCTCGTCCAGCTCCCGGGCGAGCCCGAACAGCTCCACGAGCGTCGAGCCGGCGGAGGCCAGCGCGGTACGCGGGCCCATCGACGGCTTGGTCTCGACGTCGATGATCAGCCGGTCGAAGTCGGTACGCTGCTCGACCCGGGTCGCCTCGACGCGGTAGGTCACCTTCAGCACCGGCGAGTAGATCGAGTCGACCGGGATCCGGCCGATCTCGGCGCCGGCCTGCTTGTTCTGCGCCGCCGTCACGTAGCCGCGACCCCGCTCGACGGTCAGCTCCATGTCGAGCCGGCCCTTGCCGTTCAGGGTGGCGAGCTTCAGGTCCGGGTTGTGCACCGAGACGCCGGCCGGCGGCTGGATGTCACCGGCGGTCACGTCGCCCGGGCCCTGCTTGCGCAGGTACATGCTGACCGGCTCGTCGTGCTCGGAGCTGACGCAGAGCTCCTTGATGTTCATGACGAGCTCGACCACGTCCTCCTTGACACCGGGGATCGTGGTGAACTCGTGCAGCACACCGTCGATCTTGATCGAGGTGACCGCGGCACCCGGGATCGACGACAGCAGCGTACGCCGCAGCGAGTTGCCCAGGGTGTAGCCGAAGCCGGGCTCCAGCGGCTCGATGGTGAACCGGGAGCGGGTCTCGTTGATCGACTCTTCGGAGAGAGACGGTCGCTGGCTGATGAGCATTTCTTCTCTTCTCTTCCGGGACGCCCGCTATTTGACGCCCACGACACAAACTGTTCCGGTGGCCCGCCCGGTGAGGGGCGGGCCACCGCAACGAGCTCTTACTTGGAGTAGAGCTCGACGATCAGCTGCTCCTGGACCTGCGTGTCGATGACCTGCCGGGCCGGGAGGGAGTGCACCAGGATCTTCATCTGGCTGGGGATGGCCTCGAGCCAGGCCGGGACCGCCCGCGAGCCCGCCTGGGCCTGCGCGACGATGAACGGGGTCAGCTCCTTGCTCTTACCCCGCACCTCGATGATGTCGTGCTCCTTGACGCGGTACGACGGGATGTCGACCTTCTTGCCGTTCACCGTGAAGTGGCCGTGCTTGACCAGCTGGCGGGCCATGTCGCGCGAGTGCGCGTAGCCAGCCCGGTAAACGACGTTGTCGAGCCGCGACTCGAGGATCTGCAGGAGGACCTCACCGGTCTTCGCCTGCTTGCCCACGGCCTCCTCGTAGTAACCGCGGAACTGCTTCTCCAGCACGCCGTAGACACGACGGGCCTTCTGCTTCTCGCGGAGCTGGAGCAGGTACTCCGTCTCCTTGGTGCGGCCGCGGCCGTGCTGCCCGGGCGGGAACGGCCGGGACTCGAACGGGCACTTCGGGCCATCGCACTTGCTGCCCTTGAGGAACAGCTTCATCTTCTCCCGCCGGCAACGGCGGCAGTCAGCACCGGTGTAACGAGCCATCTCTCTCTACCTCTCAGACCCGACGACGCTTCGGCGGACGGCATCCGTTGTGCGGCTGCGGGGTGACGTCGGCGATCTGGCCGACCTCCAGCCCGACGGCCTGCAGCGAACGGATCGCGGTCTCCCGGCCGGAGCCGGGGCCCTTGACGAACACGTCGACCTTGCGCATGCCGTGCTCCATCGCCCGACGCGCGGCGGCCTCGGCGGCCAGCTGCGCGGCGAACGGAGTCGACTTGCGGGAGCCCTTGAAGCCCACCTGGCCGGCGGAGGCCCAGGAGATGACCGCACCGGTCGGGTCCGTGATGGACACGATGGTGTTGTTGAAGGTGCTCTTGATGTGCGCCTGCCCGTGGGCGACGTTCTTGCGTTCCTTGCGCCG
This sequence comes from Micromonospora sp. NPDC093243, assembly GCF_044753725.1. Taxonomy (NCBI): domain Bacteria; kingdom Bacillati; phylum Actinomycetota; class Actinomycetes; order Micromonosporales; family Micromonosporaceae; genus Micromonospora; species Micromonospora sp. NPDC093243. The sequence goes on from NZ_JBIVNT010000004.1 coordinate 579,089, forward strand.
GACCTTCTTGACGGCGGCTCCGGCACGAGCCTTCGGTGGCATAAGTCTGTGCGCTCCTAGTTACTTCTTGCCGGGCTTCTTCTTGCCGGCGACGGTCCGCTTCGGGCCCTTGCGGGTCCGCGCGTTGGTCTTGGTCCGCTGGCCACGAACGGGCAGGCCCCGGCGGTGCCGGATACCCGCGTAGCAGCCGATCTCGACCTTGCGGCGGATGTCAGCGGCGACCTCGCGGCGCAGGTCGCCTTCAACCTTGTAGTTGCCCTCGATGTGATTGCGGAGCTGGACCAGCTCTTCGTCAGTGAGGTCCCGGGCGCGCTTGTCCGGCGAGATGCCGGTAGCAGCGAGCGTCTCCAGGGCGCGGGTACGACCGACGCCGAAGATGTAGGTGAGCGCGATCTCCATCCGCTTTTCGCGGGGGAGGTCGACGCCGACTAGACGTGCCATGTGCGGGCGTGCTCCTCGTGATGTTGTGGCGGAGGTCTGCACCCGTCCCACCCCGCTCACGGCCTCCTCCTGCCTCCGGCGCGGTGTGCGCCGGCGACCGGGAGTCGGTCGCTGCCCGAGCGGGCCCCGGCCTCCGACCGGGGGTCAGCCACGAAGGAGTACGCGTACTGCGCTCGCGGCTGGGACGAGCATGTGTTGTGTGTTCCGGATCTGCCGCCCGGGCCGTCCTCACCGGTCGACGTGCCGACCGGCCGAGGGGCTCAGCCCTGGCGCTGCTTGTGGCGCGGGTCGCTGCAGATGACCATGACCCGGCCGTGCCGGCGGATCACCCGGCACTTGTTGCAGATCCTCTTGACGCTCGGCTTGACCTTCACGGTTGCCTTACTTCCCATCAGGCCCGGTGACGCGCCACGCGCGATCTCGGACGTCGAAGACGGACACGGGACGCCCCGGCCGTCGTCAGGACTACTTGTAGCGGTAGACGATGCGCCCGCGGGTCAGGTCGTACGGCGAGAGTTCGACGACGACCCGGTCCTCCGGCAGGATGCGGATGTAGTGCTGCCGCATCTTGCCGCTGATGTGAGCCAGCACCTTGTGGCCGTTCGCGAGCTCCACCCGGAACATGGCGTTCGGCAGGGGCTCGATGACCCGACCCTCGATCTCAATGGCTCCGTCTTTTTTCGGCATGTCCTCCGCTGTCCTGACGTCGGTTGCTCCGGACGGCTCACAACGTCTTACACGGGTCACCGACCGTCAAGATCAGGTAGCCCGCGCCAGCCGCGGCTCCAGCCCCATCGAAGCGCAGGATGGGCATGCCGGAGTGGACGCTGTGCGCCGATCTGAAAGTGTACGCCCGACGCCGCGCCGCCGCCAAACTGGCCACCTGCGGATTCGTCAAATCGGGCAAAAGTCGGCAATCACCCGACCGGGCCGGGCTCTCCCGGGTTCCTGTCCTGCTCCGGGCGCACCCGGGTCGTGTGCTGCCGCCCGTCGGGGCCGGCCGCGTCGATCTCCCGCCGCCGCGCCCGCTTCCGCTCGCGCCGGCGCTCCCGCTCGGACGCCCACCGCTGCGGCTCTCCCCCGGCGAGCCCGGTGAAGGTACGCACCAGCAACACCGCGCCCCACGGCCCGGCCACCCAGCCCGGCCAGAAGTAGAGCAGCTCCCGGGCGAACAGGGAGGAGACCGCCCAGACAGCCACCACGATCGGGACCACCTGGAGGTACGGCATCCAGACCTCGGCCAGCCAGCGGGCGGTGGGCGGCCGGACGGTGGGCCGCTCGACCGGCGCCGCAGCGGCGGGCGACGACTGCACCAGCTGGGACGCCTCCGGCGGCGCGACCGGCGGCAGATCCGTCAGCAGCGCGTCGAGTTCCGCGTACGTGCGGGCGGCGTAGGTCTGCCGCAACCGCTCGTCGTACTCGTGCAGATCCAACCGGCCCTCGTTGAGCGCGACCCGCAGCCGCTCGGCCACCGCCTCGCGGTCGGCGTCGCCCGCCCGCATCCCCCCGCGCCCCTCCATGGGGGCAAGCATGCCACCACCCCACCACCCACCGCCGTCCCCGCCGGCCGCACCCACCGCCGGCCCCCGCCCAGCGTCCGGCCCGCCCAGCGCCGGTGATCAAGAGATCCGCGTCACGATCCGGCCTCCGGATGACGCACAGCTCTTGATCACCGCGTTGAACGAGCCGGATGGGACCCGGTGCGAGGGGGTTGGGGGGGTTGGGGGTTAGGGGGTTGGGCTGTCGGCGGTCTGGCGGGCCGTCACCAGGTCGCCCAGGCGGGCCCGGCCGCCGTCGGCGGCGGTCAGCACCCAGACGCCGTCCGGGAGCAGCGCCATGGTGTGTTCGACGTGTACGGCCATCGACCCGTCCCGGGTCACCACCGTCCAACCGTCGGACAGCTCGACCGTGCGGGGCGAGCCCATCGTGATCATCGGCTCGATCGCCAGCGCCAGGCCCGGCACCAGGCGGGGGCCCTTGCCCGGCCGCCCGTGGTTGAGCACGTGCGGGTCCTGGTGCATCTCGGTGCCGATGCCGTGCCCGCCGTAGCCGTCGACGATGCCGTAGCGGCCGCCACGGCGGACCGCGTCCTCGACCGCGTGCGAGATGTCGGTGAGTCGGCCCCGCCCGCTGGCCGCCCCGCGGGCTGCCGCGGCGATCCCCGCCCACATCGCGTCCTCGGCCACCGCGGCCATCTTCAGCAGCCCCGGGTCGACCTCGCCGACCGCGACCGTGATCGCCGCGTCGCCGTGCCAACCGTCGAGCACCGCGCCGCAGTCGATCGAGATCATGTCGCCGTCCCGGAGCACCTGCTCGGCGGCGGGGATCGCGTGCACCACCTGCTCGTTGACCGACGAGCAGATCGACGCCGGATAGCCGTGGTAGCCCTTGAACGAGGGGACGGCGCCCGCCTCACGGATGGTCGACTCGGCGATGGCGTCCAGGTCGGCCGTGCTGACCCCCGGGGCCACCGCCTCGCGCATCCGACGCAGCGCGTCGGCGACCACCAGACCGGCGGCGCGCATCTTCTCGATCTGGTCGGGGGTCTTCAGCTGGATGTCCAGCTGGGGACGACGCATGGAGCGGTTACCTTTCGTTGCCGAACAGCGGGGCACGTCGCGCGTACCCCGCTGTTCGCACTCTATCCGCCGGCGGGCCGGCGGGACCTCAGCCGCCGTATGAGTGCAGGGCGTCGATGGCGCGGACGGTGACGTCCTCCACCGGGCCGGTGGCGTCGATCCCGACCAGCTTGTTCTGGGCGCCGTAGTAGTCGACCAGCGGCGCGGTCTTCTCGGCGTACTCGCGGAGCCGGGTGGCGATCGTCTCCGGCTTGTCGTCGTCGCGCTGGAACAGCTCCGCCCCGCACCGGTCGCAGATGCCCTCCCGGCTGGTGGCGTCGAACTCGACGTGCCAGATCTTCCCGCAGCCCCGGCAGGTACGCCGACCGGAGAGCCGCCGGATCACCTCGTCGTCGTCGACCACCAGCTCGAGCACGACGTCCAGCGCGGTGCCCAGGTCGGCGAGGAGCTTGTCCAGCGCGGCGGCCTGCGGCGTGGTCCGCGGGAAGCCGTCGAGCAGGAACCCCTCGCTGGCGTCCGGCTCGGCGAGCCGGTCCCGGACCATGTTGATGGTGACCTCGTCCGGTACCAGCTCGCCTGCGTCCATGTAGCGCTTGGCCTCGACGCCGAGCGGAGTGCCCTGGGAGACGTTCGACCGGAAGATGTCACCGGTCGAGATCTTCGGGACCGCCAGGTGCGCCGCGATGAACTCGGCCTGCGTGCCCTTGCCCGCGCCCGGCGGGCCAACCAGAACGAGTCTCATCTACCGCAGGAACCCTTCGTAGTTCCGCTGCATCAACTGGCTCTCGATCTGCTTGACGGTCTCCAGACCGACGCCGACCATGATCAGCACAGCGGTGCCGCCGAACGGGAAGTTCTGGTACTGCTGGTTGTCCAGCCAGATGAAGAAGAAGTTCGGCAGGATCGAGACGATGCCCAGGTAGAGCGCGCCCGGCAGGGTGATGCGGCTGAGGATGAAGTCCAGGTAGTCGGCCGTCGGCTTGCCGGGGCGGATGCCCGGCACGAACCCGCCGTACTTCTTCATGTTGTCCGCGACCTCGGTCGGGTTGAACGTGATCGAGACGTAGAAGTACGTGAAGAAGATGATCAGCAGGAAGTAGACCGAGATGTAGATCGGGCTGTCCGGCGCGACCAGGTTGTTCTGGATCCAGGCCTGGGTCTTGCCCGGGTTGGTCTGGTCGAAGAACTGCAGCGCCAACTGGGGCAGGTAGAGCAGCGACGAGCCGAAGATGACCGGGATGACACCCGCCTGGTTGACCTTCAGCGGGATGTAGGTCGAGGTACCGCCGTACATCCGCCGGCCGATCATCCGCTTGGCGTACTGGACCGGGATCCGGCGCTGCGCCTGCTCGATGAAGGTGACCGCGGTGATGACCACCAGGACCAGAGCGATGACGAGGAAGAACTTCCACCAGCCCTGGGTGTTCTTGATCTGCCAGCCCTCGCCGGGCAGCCGGGCCGCGATCGAGGTGAAGATCAGGACCGACATGCCGTTGCCGACGCCGCGGTCGGTGATCAGCTCGCCGAGCCACATGACCACACCGGTACCGGCGGTCATCGTCATGACCAGGATGGTCAGCGTCAGCCAGTCCGGGATGCCGGTGCCCTCAGGGATGATCGGGAACTGGTCGCAGCGGTTCTGGAAGAGCTGCCCGGAGCGGGCCAGCGCCACGAACGCCGAGGCCTGGAGGACACCGAGGCCGAGGGTCAGGTAGCGGGTGTACTGGGTGATCTTCGCCTGGCCGGACTGGCCCTCCTTGCGGAGCTGCTCGAGCCGCGGGATCACCACGGTCAACAGCTGCAGGATGATCGACGCGGTGATGTAGGGCATGATGCCCAGCGCGAAGACCGAGAGCTGGAGCAGAGCCCCGCCGGAGAACAGGTTGAGCAGGTTCAGCACACCGGTGGTGTCGCCCTGGAGTGTGTCGAGGCACTTCTGCACGTTGCCGTACGAAACACCCGGGCTGGGAAGCGTCGCGCCCAGTCGGTAGACCGCGATGATGCCGACTGTGAACAGCAGCTTCTTGCGCAGGTCAGGCGTACGGAACGCACTGAGAAAGGCGGACAGCAACTTCTTCCTCCTGCGCGAGGCGGGCCGCCGGTTGTCCCTGGCGGATCGGGGTGGGTGCCGGGCGAGTGCCCGATATCCATGGCTGGGAAGGGACTCTAACAGTCCGATCCCCGTCCGGGCAGATGTGCCCGGCTACATAAACCGCTTCCGATGTTACCGGGCGCATACGTCCCAGGTAGACCATGGCGCCCGCCAGTTGAGACCAACTGGACGGGCGCCATGGGTCGTTCGCCTTACAGCTCGGTGACGGAACCACCGGCGGCGGTGATCTTCTCCTTGGCCGACGCGCTGAACGCGTGCGCCGACACCTGGAGCGTCACTCCACCGAGGTCCCCGGTGCCGAGAACCTTCACCGGCTGGCCCTTGCGGACCGCGCCGGACTCGACCAGCTCCAGCGGGCCAACCTGGCCGCCGTTCGGGAAGAGCTCGGCGAGCCGGTCCAGGTTGACAACCTGGAACGTCACCTTGAACTTGTTCTTGAAGCCCTTCAGCTTCGGCAGCCGCATGTGGATGGGCATCTGCCCACCCTCGAACGCCGCCGAGATGTTCTTCCGGGCCTTGGAACCCTTGGTACCGCGACCGGCGGTCTTGCCCTTGGAGCCCTCACCGCGACCCACGCGGGTCTTCGCGGTCTTGGACCCCGGCGCCGGGCGCAGGTGGTGGACCTTGATCGTCATTACTCGACCTCCTCGACCTTCACGAGGTGGTTCACAGTGAAGATCATGCCGCGGATCTCGGGCCGGTCCTCCTTGACCACCACGTCGTTGATCCGCTTGAGACCGAGCGAACGCAGCGAGTCACGCTGGTTCTGCTTGGTCCCGATCTCGGACCGGAGCTGGGTGACCTTCAGGCGAGCCATCAGGAAGCCACCCCCGCCCGCGACGCCAGCATGGCGGCCGGCGCGACGTCCTCCACCGGCAGGCCACGGCGCGCGGCGACGGCCTCGGGGGACTCGAGCCCCTTCAGCGCCGCCACAGTGGCGTGCACGATGTTGATCGGGTTCGACGAACCAAGGCTCTTGGAGAGCACGTCGTGGATGCCCGCGCACTCCAGCACGGCACGCACCGGCCCACCGGCGATGACGCCCGTACCGGCGGAAGCCGGCTTGAGCAGCACCACGCCGGCGGCGTCCTCGCCCTGCACCGGGTGCGGGATCGACTGGCCGATCCGCGGCACCTTGAAGAAGTGCTTCTTGGCCTCCTCGACGCCCTTGGCGATCGCCGCGGGCACCTCCTTGGCCTTTCCGTAGCCCACGCCGACCGTGCCGTCGCCGTCGCCCACGATCACCAGGGCGGTGAAGCTGAAGCGACGACCACCCTTCACGACCTTGGCGACGCGGTTGATCGCGACGACCCGCTCGAGGTGCGGGGTCTTCTCGACGGGCGCGTTTCCGCGGCCGCCCTCACGGCGGTTGTCGCGGCGACCACCCTCGTTGCCACCGGACCCGCCGCCACGGCGCTGTTGACCTGGCATCAGCAGCCTTCCTTCTCTCTCGTGACGGGGTTGTTAGAACTCGAGCCCGGCTTCGCGGGCGGCATCGGCAAGCGCGGCGACTCGCCCCGCGTACCGGTTGCCACCGCGGTCGAAGACGACCTTGGAGACACCGGCGGCCTTGGCCCGCTCGGCGAGCAGGGCGCCCACCTTGCCGGCAAGGGCGCTCTTGTCGCCCTCGGCGCCGCGCAGCGACGCGTCCAGGGTCGACGCCGACGCCAGGGTGTGGCCCTTGGTGTCGTCGACGATCTGGGCGACCATGTGCCGCAGCGAACGGGTGACGACCAGGCGCGGACGCTCGGCCGTACCACTGACGTTCTTGCGGACCCGGAAGTGCCGACGCGCCCGCCCGACGGCGCGCTTGGCGGCGACGCCGCGGCGGCGCTTGAGCAGCGTGGCGGTCACTTCTTACCTGCCTTTCCAGCCTTGCGGCGGATGACCTCGCCCTGGTACTTCACGCCCTTGCCCTTGTAGGGCTCCGGCGGGCGGATCTTCCGGATGTTGGCGGCGACCTCACCGACCTGCTGCTTGTCGATGCCAGCAACGTGGAACAGGGTCGGCCGCTCCACCGTGAAGGTGATGCCGTCCGGCGCGGGCACCAGCACCGGGTGCGAGAAGCCGAGCGCGAACTCGAGGTCCTTGCCCTTGGCGGTGACCCGGTAACCAGTGCCGGCGATCTCCAGGCTCTTGCGGTAGCCCTCGGTGACGCCGACGATCATGTTGGCGACCAGGGTACGGCTGAGACCGTGCAGCTCCTTGGCCTTGCGCTCGTCGTTCGGGCGGTTGACGGTCAGCTGACCGTCCTCGCTCCGCTCAACGGTGATCGGCTCGGCCACGGTGTGCGAGAGCTCGCCCTTCGGGCCCTTGACCTTGACGGTCTGCCCGTCGATCGTGATGTCGACGCCGGCTGGTACCGGGATCGACTTACGTCCAATACGCGACATTTCTACCTGTCTCCCGTTACCAGACGAAGGCGAGGACTTCCCCGCCAACGCTCCGCTTGCGGGCCTGCCGGTCGGTGAGCAGCCCCTGGGACGTCGAAATGATCGCCACGCCCAGCCCACCGAGCACCCGGGGGAGCCCGTCCGACTTGGCGTACACCCGGAGACCGGGCTTGGACACGCGCTTGATGCCGGCCAGGCTCCGCTCGCGGTTCTGGCCGTACTTCAGCTCGACGACCAGTCGCTTGCCGACGGCACCCTCTTCGGGCTCCTCGACCAACCAGGTGGCGATGTAGCCCTCGGCCTTCAGGACCTCGGCGATGTTCGCCTTGATCTTGGAGTAGGGCATCGTCACCCGGTCGTGATACGCCTGGTTGGCGTTACGCAGACGCGTGAGCATGTCTGCGATCGGGTCGGTCATCGTCATGGATTTCGTCAACCTTTCTCGCCGGGGTTCCCGCGTTCGCCCGCAGGCCTACGGCGAAGAGACAGTGCAGCTGACGCGCGGAGCGCGCCGGGCTATTACCAGGAAGCCTTGGACACGCCGGGCAGCTCACCGCGGTGGGCCATCTCCCGGATGCACACCCGGCAGAGACCGAACTTGCGGTAGACCGCCTTCGGACGCCCGCACCGCTGGCAGCGGGTGTACGCGCGAACCGAGAACTTCGGCTTCGCGGCCGCCTTGATGATCAGCGCCTTCTTGGCCATCTCAGTTCTCCTTGAACGGGAAGCCCAGGAGCTTGAGCAGCGCCCGGCCCTCGTCGTCGGTCGTGGCGGTGGTGACCACCGTGATGTCCATGCCCCGCTGGCGATCGATCTTGTCCTGGTCGATCTCGTGGAACACCGACTGCTCGGTCAGACCGAACGTGTAGTTGCCGTGCCCGTCGAGCTTGCGCCCGTCCAGACCGCGGAAGTCACGGATACGCGGCAGCGCGATGGAGAGCAGCCGGTCCAGGAACTCCCACATCCGGTCGCCGCGGAGGGTGACCTTCGCGCCGATCGGCATGCCCTCGCGGAGCTTGAACTGCGCGATGGACTTGGTCGCCCGCCGCACCTGCGGCTTCTGGCCGGTGATCGTGGCCAGATCGCGGACGGCGCCGTCGATCAGCTTCGCGTCGCGGGCGGCCTCGCCGACACCCATGTTGACGACGATCTTGACCAGCCGCGGCACCTGCATCGGGTTCGCGTAGTCGTGCTGCTCGCGCAGCTTGGCCACGATCTCGTTGCGGTACCGCTCCTTGAGGCGCGGCATGGTCGTGGTTTCGGTAGCCGTGGTCATCACAGGTCCTTACCGGTGCTACGCGCGACACGAACCTTCTGGCCGTTCTCGTCGATCCGGTACCCGACGCGGGTCGGGTTGCCGTCGGAGTCCACGACCTGCACGTTCGAGACGTGGATCGGAGCCTCCTGGGTGACGATGCCACCGGTCTTGGCGCCACGCTGAGTGGTGCTGATGCGGGTGTGCTTCTTGACCCGGTTCACGCCCTCGACCAGGACCTTGTCCTGCCTCGGGTAGGCCGCGATGACCTTGCCCTTGGCACCCTTGTCCTTGCCGGCGATGACGACGACCGTGTCGCCCTTCTTGACCTTCACGGTCACAACACCTCCGGCGCGAGGGAAATGATCTTCATGAACCGCTTGTCCCGCAGCTCCCGCCCGACCGGGCCGAAGATACGAGTACCGCGCGGGTCCCCGCCGTCCTTGATGATGACGGCGGCGTTCTCGTCGAAGCGGATGTACGAGCCGTCCGGCCGCCGCTTCTCCTTGGCGGTGCGAACAACGACGGCCTTGACGACGTCGCCCTTCTTCACACCGGCACCGGGGATCGCGTCCTTGACGGTGGCCACGATGACGTCGCCGATGCTCGCGTAGCGCCGACCGGAGCCACCGAGAACCCGGATGCACAGGATCTCCCGGGCACCCGTGTTGTCGGCGACGCGCAGTCGCGACTCCTGCTGAATCACGTCTATCTCCTATGTCTGCCGGTTCTCCGGCCGCCGTAGCGGCCGGAGCCTGGCGGAACCCGCGCCCGACGCGACGCCGGGCGAGCTCGAGCCTTCGCTACTTGGCCTTTTCCAGGATCTCCACGACCCGCCAACGCTTGGTGGCGGAGAGCGGCCGGGTCTCCATGATCAGGACCCGGTCGCCGGTGCCGGCGCTGTTCTGCTCGTCGTGCACCTTGAGCTTGCTGGTCCGGCGCATGATCTTGCCGTACAGCGCGTGCTTGACCCGGTCCTCGACCTCGACGACGACGGTCTTGTCCATCTTGTCGCTGACCACCAGGCCCTCACGGACCTTGCGGCGCGAACGCGCGGCGGCGGTGGTGTTCTCGGTCATGATGCAGTCACCTCAGTCGGCGCGGCAGAGAGCCCCAGCTCGCGCTCACGCATGATCGTGTAGATCCGGGCGATCTCCCGACGGATGACCTGCAGCCGCCGGTTGTTGTCCAGCTGCCCGGTTGCGGCCTGCACGCGGAGGTTGAACAGCTCCGCCTTGGCCTCCCGCAGCTTCGTGACCAGCTCCTCCTCGGAGAGCTCACGCAGCTCGGTCGCCTTAACGCCCGCTGCCATCAGGATTCACCCACTTCGCGCGTAACAATGCGGCACTTCATCGGGAGCTTGTGGATCGCGCGACGCATCGCCTCTCGCGCGATCTGCTCGTTCGGGAAGGACATCTCGAAGAGAACCCGCCCCGGCTTCACGTTCGCGACCCACCACTCGGGCGAGCCCTTACCGGAACCCATCCGGGTCTCGGCGGGCTTCTTGGTGAGGGCCTGGTCCGGGAAGATCGTGATCCAGACCTTGCCACCACGCTTGATGTGACGGGTCATCGCGATACGCGCCGACTCGATCTGGCGGTTGGTCACGTACGCCGGCTCGAGAGCCTGGATCCCGAACTCGCCGAACACCACCCGGTTACCACCCTTGGACGCGCCGTGGCGGTCCGGGTGGTGCGGCTTGCGGAAGCCCTTCGGGGGCTTGCGCGGCATCAGCATCTGTCAGCCCTCCTGCTGCGTTTCTGCCGGAGCGGAAGCCGTGGCGGCGACAGCAGCGCTGTCGACCGGCTCGCCGCTCGGCGTCTCGGCCTGCTGCGCGATGGTGGTCGCGGCAGCCCGGCCGGCCTCGGTGCCACCAGCCGTCGTGCCGGACGAACCCGACCGGCCACGGCGCGGACGCTCGGGACGGTCGCCACGCTCGCCACGACGCGGGCGCGACGGACCGGCCTCGGCCGGAGCCTCCCGGCCCGGAACCGCGTCGCCCTTGTAGATCCAGACCTTCACGCCGATCCGGCCGAAGGTGGTACGGGCCTCGAAGAAGCCGTACTCGATGTTGGCCCGCAGCGTGTGCAGCGGAACCCGGCCCTCGCGGTAGAACTCGGTCCGGCTCATCTCGGCGCCGCCGAGGCGGCCCGAGACCTGAACCCGGATGCCCTTGCAGGCCGGGTTCTTCATCGCCGACTGCATCGCCTTGCGCATCGCCCGACGGAAGCTGACCCGGCTGGACAGCTGCTCGGCCACGCCCTGGGCGACCAGCTGCGCGTCCGACTCGGGGTTCTTCACCTCGATGATGTTCAGCTGCACCTGCTTGCCGGTGAGCTTCTCCAGCTCGCCGCGGATCCGGTCGGCCTCCGCACCCTTACGGCCGATGACGATGCCCGGCCGGGCGGTGTGGATGTCGACCCGGACCCGGTCGCGGGTGCGCTCGATGTCGACCTTGGAAATGCCGGCGCGCTCGAGGCCCTTGGACATCATCCGGCGGATCTTGACATCCTCGCCGATGTAGTCCTTGTAGAGCTTGTCCGCGAACCAGCGGGACTTCCAGTCGGTCGAGATGCCGAGCCGGAACCCAGTGGGGTGAACCTTCTGACCCATTACTCGGCGTCCTCCGTCTTGCTCTCCGTCTCGGCCGGTGCGGCCTGCGTCGCCGGGGCGGCCTTCTTCGCCGCGGCCTTCCTCGGCGCTGCCGGCGCGACCGCCTCGACCGCCACGGTGATGTGGCAGGTGCGCTTGCGGATCCGGTATGCCCGGCCCTGCGCCCGCGGCTGGAACCGCTTCATGGTCGGGCCCTCGTCCACGAACGCCTCGCTGACGAGCAGCGCGTCGGGGTCCAGCCGCTCGTTGTTCTCCGCGTTGGCGATCGCGCTCGCGAGCACCTTGTACACCTGCTCGCTCGCAGCCTGCGGCGCGAACTGCAGCACCGTGAGCGCCTCCTTCGCGGGCAGGCCGCGGACGAGGTTGACCACCCGGCGCGCCTTCATCGGCGAGATGCGCACGTGCCGCGCAACCGCCCGCGCGCCCGGAAGCACCGGAGCGTCGCCCTTTCCTGGCATCGCTGTAACCCCTTGATCCTCTATCCGTATGCCCGCGGCGTCAGCGCCGACGGCTCTTCCGGTCGTCCTTTTCGTGACCCTTGAACGTCCGGGTCAGCGCGAACTCGCCGAGCTTGTGCCCGACCATGGCCTCGGTCACGAACACCGGGACGTGCTTGCGGCCGTCGTGCACGGCGATCGTGTGCCCGAGCATCTCAGGGATGATCGTCGAGCGCCGCGACCAGGTCTTGATGACGTTCTTGGTGCCCTTGTCGTTCTGCGTCTCCACCTTCTTGATCAGGTGGTCGTCGACGAACGGGCCCTTCTTCAGGCTGCGAGGCATGTCTTATCTCCCTCAGCCGCGCTTACGCGTGGCGTAGCGGCGGCGGACGATCAGCCGGTCACTCGGCTGGCCCTTACGACGGGTGCGGCCCTCGGGCTTACCCTGCGGGTTGACCGGGTGGCGACCGCCGGAGGTCTTACCCTCACCACCACCGTGCGGGTGGTCGACCGGGTTCATCGCGACACCACGGACGGTCGGGCGCTTGCCCTTCCACCGCATCCGGCCGGCCTTGCCCCAGTTGATGTTCGACTGGTCGGCGTTGCCGATCTCGCCGATGCTGGCCCGGCAGCGCACGTCGACCCGCCGGATCTCACCGGACGGCATACGCAGGGTCGCGTACGCGCCCTCGCGGCCGAGCAGCTGGATGCCGACGCCGGCCGAGCGGGCCAGCTTGGCGCCGCCGCCCGGACGCAGCTCCACGTTGTGGATGGTGGTACCGACCGGGATGTTGCGCAGCGGCAGGTTGTTACCCGGCTTGATGTCCGCGCTCGGGCCCGACTCGACGGCGTCGCCCTGCTTCAGGTCCTTCGGCGCGATGATGTACCGCTTCTCGCCGTCGGCGTAGTGCAGCAGCGCGATCCGCGCGGTGCGGTTCGGGTCGTACTCGATGTGCGCGACCTTCGCCGGCACGCCGTCCTTGTCGACCCGCTTGAAGTCGATCAGACGGTACTGCCGCTTGTGGCCGCCACCGTGGTGGCGCGTGGTGATCCGGCCGTGGGCGTTGCGTCCGCCCTTCTTCGGCAGCGGAGCCAGCAGCGACTTCTCGGGCGTCGACCGGGTGATCTCGGCGAAGTCGGCAACGCTCGAGCCACGCCGGCCCGGCGTCGTCGGCTTGTACTTACGGATAGCCATTGTCTACACCCCTCAGCTGACCGGGCCGCCGAAGGCCTCGATACGGTCACCGTCAGCCAGCTTCACGATCGCCCGCTTGGTCGCCTTGCGCTGACCGAAGCCGGTCTTGGTGCGCTTGCGCTTACCCTGGCGGTTGAGCGTGTTGACCGTCAGGACGCGGACGTTGAAGATCTGCTGGATAGCGATCTTGATCTCGGTCTTGTTCGCGTCCGGGTGCACCAGGAAGGTGTACCAGTTCCGGTTCAGCTCGCTGTAGCTCTTCTCCGAGACGACCGGCGCCACGATGATGTCGCGCGGGTCGGCGATCGTGCTCACTTGCCACCCTCCTCGGTGGTCTCGGCGGGCACGCCCAGGAACTCGTCCAGGGCGTCCTTGGTGAAGACCACGTCGTCGGCCACCAGCACGTCGTACGTGTTGAGCTGGCCGGACTCGATCAGGTGCACCCGCGGCTCGTTGCGCAGCGACACCCAGTTCAGCTCGTCGGTGCTGCTCAGCACGACCAGGACCCGACGGGCCTCGGTGAGCTTGGCCAGCGTGGCCAGGGCCGCCTTGGTCGACGGCTTCTCGCCCGAGACGAACGCCTCGACGACGTGCACCTGCCCGGCGCGGGCCCGGTCGGAGAGGGCGCCACGCAGCGCGGCAGCCTTCATCTTCTTCGGGGTCCGCTGGCTGTAGTCGCGCGGCACGGGACCGTGCACCACGCCACCGCCGGCGAACTGCGGCGCGCGGATCGAGCCCTGCCGGGCGCGACCGGTGCCCTTCTGCTTGTACGGCTTCTTGCCGCCGCCGGCGACCTCGCCGCGGGTCTTGGTCTTGTGCGTGCCCTGTCGGGCCGCCGCGAGCTGGGCCACCACGACCTGGTGCATCAGCGCAACGTTGGCCTGCGCGTCGAAGATGTCGCCCGGCAGCTCGACGGAGCCGCTCTTGGTGCCTTCGACGGTGAGGACGTCAACGGTGGTCACTTGGCCACACCGCCCTTCTTCGCCTTGGTCTTGGCCGCCGTGCGGACCAGAACCACCGCGCCCTTGGGGCCGGGGATGGCACCACGGACGAGCAGGAGGTTGTTCTCGGTGTCGACCGCCTGGACGGTCAGGTTCTGGACGGTGTAGCGAACGCCACCCATCCGGCCCGCCATCCGGGTGCCCTTGAAGACACGACCCGGGGTGGCGCAGGCGCCGATCGAGCCGGGCGAGCGGTGCTTGCGCTCGACACCGTGGCTGGCGCGCAGACCGTGGAAGCCGTGCCGCTTCATCGGGCCGGCGTAACCCTTGCCCTTGGTGCGACCGGTCACGTCGATCGAGACGCCCGCCGGGAACTCCTCGACCGTGACCTCCTGGCCGAGCGAGTAGTCGGCGGCGTCGCTGGTGCGCAGCTCCACGATGTGCCGGCGCGGCGCGACGTCCGCCTTGGCGTAGTGCCCGCTGATCGGCTTCTTCACCTTGCGCGGGTCGATCGTGCCGTACGCCAGCTGGACCGCCGAGTAACCGTCCTTGTTGGCGTCACGAATCTGGCTGATGACGCACGGGCCGGCCTCCACCACGGTCACGGGCACAACGCGGTTGTTGTCCCAGACCTGGGTCATGCCGAGCTTTGCGCCCAGGATCCCCTTAACTTGCCTGTCCATTTGTCCGGTCCCTACAGCTTGATCTCGATGTCGACGCCAGCCGGCAGGTCGAGGCGCATGAGCGAGTCGACCGTCTTGGGGGTCGGGTCGATGATGTCGATCAGCCGCTTGTGCGTACGCATCTCGAAGTGCTCGCGCGAGTCCTTGTACTTGTGCGGCGAGCGGATGACGCAGAAACGGTTGATCTCCGTGGGCAGCGGCACCGGGCCAGCGACCTGCGCCCCGGTACGCGTCACCGTCTCGACGATCTTCCGAGCCGAGGAGTCGACGACCTCGTGGTCATAGGCCTTGAGCCGGATGCGGATCTTCTGTCCCGCCATGGTGGCTTCTGTTCCTTCTCTCGATGCCGCTGTGTTGCGGGCGCCTGTGCCGGCTGGCACAGGCCCACTTCGCCGACCCCCGCGGTCGGGCGTGTCGCGCCCTCGGGCCAGGCTCCGCCCCGAGCTCCGGAGCGGTCCGACCACGCGGTGGGTCAAGGCGTCGATCGCGCTACCGCGACCTGAACGCCGTGCGAGGGTGGTTGGCAGCGAGGCTGCCAACCACCCCACGCTCGACTGTCCTGCCGCCCGGAGGTTCGACGTAGCCGAACACGGGCAACGAACTGCCGTTACGCAACCTGACTAGTATGCCGCACGACCGGCGGCGGGTCTAATCGGGGTTACCTAGCTCACTTGATGATCTTGGTGACGAACCCGGCGCCGACGGTGCGGCCACCCTCGCGGATCGCGAACTTGAGGTTCTCCTCCATGGCGATGGGCTGGATCAGCTTCACCGTCATGGTGGTGTTGTCACCCGGCATGACCATCTCGGTGCCCTCGGGGAGCGTGACGACACCGGTGACGTCCGTGGTCCGGAAGTAGAACTGCGGACGGTAGTTCTGGAAGAACGGGGTGTGCCGGCCGCCCTCCTCCTTGGAGAGGATGTAGACGGTCGCCTCGAACTCCGTGTGCGGGGTCGTGGTGCCCGGCTTGACGACCACCATGCCGCGCTCGACGTCCTCGCGCTTGATGCCACGCAGCAGCAGACCGACGTTCTCGCCCGCGCGGGCCTCGTCGAGCAGCTTGCGGAACATCTCGATGCCGGTGCAGACCGTCTTCTGCGACTTCTCGCGGATACCGACGATCTCCACCTCCTCGTTCGGCTTGAGGATGCCGCGCTCCGCGCGACCGGTGACGACCGTGCCACGACCGGTGATCGTGAAGACGTCCTCGATCGGCATCAGGAACGGCTTCTCGGTCTCGCGCTCCGGCTGCGGGATCGCGGTGTCGACCGCGGTCATCAGGTCCAGGAGCTTGCCGGTCCACTCGGGGTCACCCTCGAGGGCCTTCAGCGCCGAGACCCGGACGACCGGCAGGTCGTCACCCGGGTACTCCTGCGAGGAGAGCAGCTCGCGGACCTCGAGCTCGACGAGCTCCAGGAGCTCCTCGTCGTCGACCATGTCGCTCTTGTTGAGCGCCACGACGATGTACGGCACACCGACCTGACGGGCCAGCAGCACGTGCTCGCGGGTCTGCGGCATCGGGCCGTCGGTCGCCGCCACCACCAGGATCGCGCCGTCCATCTGCGCGGCGCCGGTGATCATGTTCTTGATGTAGTCAGCGTGACCGGGGCAGTCGACGTGCGCGTAGTGCCGCGCCTCGGTCTGGTACTCGACGTGCGCGATCGAGATCGTGATGCCGCGGGCCTTCTCCTCCGGCGCCTTGTCGATCTCGTCGAACGGCGTGTACGGGTTCAGGTCCGGGTACTGGTCGTGCAGGACCTTGGTGATGGCCGCCGTCAGCGTCGTCTTACCGTGGTCGATGTGACCAATGGTGCCGATGTTGACGTGCGGCTTAGTCCGCTCGAACTTCGCCTTCGCCACTGGTGTCCTCCTGTGGACTTCTTGGTTCGTACGCCCGGCGCGCCGGTCGGCGCTTAGGACTCTGTCGACAGCCTTTCCGGCCTGGCGGCCGGAGAGCTTTGTGGGTTCTGCGGCGGTGAAGCCTACAGGCCCGGTCTCACACAACCCGACCGTGGTGGTCGCGGGCGGGAAGACCCTCCCGCGACCGTCCACGGACCATCAGCTCAGGTGATTACTCACCCGTCGCCTTGGCGATGATCTCCTTCGCCACGCTCTGCGGAACCTCGGCGTAGGAGTCGAACTGCATGCTGTAGCTAGCCCGGCCCTGGGTCTTCGACCGCAGGTCGCCGACGTAGCCGAACATCTCCGACAACGGCACCAGGGCCCGGACGATGCGGGCGCCGCTGCGCTCCTCCATCGCCTGGATGATGCCGCGGCGGGAGTTGAGGTCGCCGATGACGTCACCCATGTTCTCCTCAGGAGTGGTGACCTCAACAGCCATCATCGGCTCGAGCAGCGCGGGGTCGGCCTTGCGAGCCGCCTCCTTCATCACCATCGAGCCGGCGATCTTGAATGCCATTTCCGACGAGTCGACCTCGTGGTACTGACCGTCCAGCAGCGTCAGCTTGACACCCACCAGCGGGAAGCCGGCGAGAATGCCGTACTGCATCGCGTCCTGGGCGCCCGCGTCCACCGACGGGATGAACTCCCGGGGGATACGACCACCGGTGACGGCGTTGGCGAACTCGTAGGTCGGCGAGTCGTTGTCCAGCGGCAGCGGCTCGACGCTCACGATCACGCGGGCGTACTGGCCGGAACCACCGGTCTGCTTCTTGTGGGTGTACTCGATCTTCTCCACCTTGCGGCGGATCGTCTCGCGGTACGCCACCTGCGGCTTACCGATGTTCGCCTCGACGTTGAACTCGCGGCGCATCCGGTCGACCAGGATGTCCAGGTGCAGCTCGCCCATGCCGGAGATGACCGTCTGACCGGTCTCCTCGTCCAGCTTGACGCGGAAGGTCGGGTCCTCCTCGGCCAGCCGCTGGATGGCGGTGCTGAGCTTCTCCTGGTCGGCCTTGGTCTTCGGCTCGATGGCGACCTCGATGACCGGCTCCGGGAAGGTCATCGACTCCAGGATGACCGGGTTCGCCGGGTCGCACAGCGTGTCACCGGTGGTGGTCTGCTTGAGACCCTGCACCGCGATGATGTCGCCAGCCTGGGCCGAGCCGCGCTCTTCCCGCTTGTTGGCGTGCATCTGGTAGATCTTGCCGATGCGCTCCTTGCGGTCCTTGGTGGAGTTGACCACCTGGGTGCCGGTCTCGACCACGCCGGAGTAGACCCGGACGTAGGTCAGCTTGCCAAGGTGCTTGTCGGTCTGGATCTTGAAGGCCAGGCCGGAGAAGGGCTCCGACTTGGACGGCTTCCGCTGCATCGGGGTCTCGCCGTCGGTGGCCGTACCCTCGATCGCCGGAACGTCCAGCGGCGACGGCAGGAAGTCGACGACGGCGTCGAGCATGGGCTGCACGCCCTTGTTCTTGAACGCCGAGCCGCAGAGCACCGGGTTGGCCTTGCTGGCGATGGTGGCGCGCCGGATGGCGGCCTTGATCTCCTCGACGGAGATCTCCTCGCCCTCCAGGTACTTCTCCATCACCGCGTCGTCGACGTCGGCCAGGGTCTCCATCAGCTTCTCGCGCCACTCCGCCGCGGAGTCGGCCAGCTCGGCCGGGATCTCCTCGATGGCGTAGTCCTCACCCTTCTGGGTCTCCCCGCGCCAGGTGAGGGCGCGCATGCCGATCAGGTCGACGACACCGATGTGGTCGCCCTCGAGGCCGATCGGGATCTGGAGCACCAGCGGGGTGGCGTTGAGCCGGTCGATCATCATCTGCACGCAGCGGAAGAAGTCGGCACCGGTCCGGTCGAGCTTGTTGACGAAGCACATCCGGGGGACGTGGTACTTGTCAGCCTGCCGCCAGACGTTCTCCGTCTGCGGCTCCACGCCGGCGACGCCGTCGTAGACCGCGACCGCACCGTCCAGCACCCGCAGCGACCGCTCGACCTCGACCGTGAAGTCGACGTGACCGGGCGTGTCGATGATCTGGATCGTGTGGCCCTTCCACTCACACTTGGTGGCAGCGGAGGTGATGGTGATGCCACGCTCCTGCTCCTGCTCCATCCAGTCCATGACGGCAGCGCCCTCGTGGACCTCACCGATCTTGTACGTGATACCGGTGTAGAACAGGATCCGCTCGGTGGTCGTGGTCTTACCGGCATCGATGTGCGCCATGATGCCGATGTTGCGTACGTTGGCGAGCGCGTCTGCGGCGGCCACTTCAATCCCTACTTATCGTCGTCTCGACTCAACTGGTGGCGGTTCCGGCGCCGGTCCGGCGCCGGAACCAGGGTGTTACCAGCGGTAGTGCGCGAAGGCCTTGTTGGACTCGGCCATCTTGTGCGTGTCCTCGCGCCGCTTGACGGCGGCACCCAGACCGTTGCTCGCGTCCAGCAGCTCGTTCATCAGCCGCTCGATCATGGTCTTCTCGCGACGGGCCTTGGAGTACGTCACCAGCCAGCGCAGACCGAGGGTGGTCGCGCGGGCCGGACGGACCTCGACCGGCACCTGGTAGGTCGCGCCACCGACACGGCGGCTGCGCACCTCGAGGGTCGGCTTGACGTTGTCCATCGCCCGCTTCAGGGTGACGACCGGGTCGGTGCCGGACTTCTCGCGGCAGCCCTCCAGGGCGGCGTACACGATGCGCTCGGCGAGCTGACGCTTGCCGCGCATCAGGATCTTGTTCACCAGCTGGGTGACCAACGGCGAGTTGTACACCGGGTCAGCGACCAGCGGCTTCCGCGGAGCGGGTCCCTTACGCGGCATGTCAGCTCTTCTCCTTCTTCGCGCCGTAACGGCTGCGCGCCTGCTTGCGGTTACGGACACCCTGGGTGTCCAGCGAACCGCGAACGATCTTGTAACGCACGCCCGGGAGGTCCTTCACACGACCACCGCGGACGAGCACGATCGAGTGCTCCTGCAGGTTGTGCCCCACGCCCGGGATGTAGGCGGTCACCTCGATCTGGCTGCTGAGCTTGACACGAGCGACCTTGCGCAGCGCCGAGTTCGGCTTCTTGGGGGTGGTGGTGTACACGCGGGTGCACACGCCGCGCCGCTGAGGGGAACCCTTCAGCGCCGGGGTCTTGGTCTTGGTCGTCTTGGCCTGGCGGCCCTTTCGGACCAGCTGCTGGATCGTGGGCACCGGGTTTCTCCGCTCCCTTCGGCCGCGATGTCGCGACCGCGCCGTCTGCCGAAGCCGACCTGATGATCGGCTCTCCTACATTCCGACCAGGGCCCCGCAGGGAGGTCCCGGCACCCGCGGTCGGGCGTGTCGCCCAGCTCACGGTCCCGGTGCCGACGCTTGCGCGCGTACCGGGGTCTGTCACCGGCACGCGGGTCGCCCCGAGCCGGGTCTTTGGCTTGTGTCGTGCTGTCGCTCGATCTCCGGATCACCGGCTCCAGCGCACGCACGAGTTGCCCGGGCAGGCCCGGGCACAAGGGGAAAGGTTACCTACCACAGCCGCCCAGGTCAAAACGGAGTGGTCCGCCGAACCACGCCGCCGCGGCCGTCGGGATCTGTCCCGCCTGCGCACCCCTGATGGGCACCTACGGATACAAGTGTACCGGCTTCGCCGGAGTACGGCCCGTCGGCCCCGGGAGGTCAGTGCCACCCCACCGGCACCGGCAGCATCAATCCGGCCGCGCGACCTCCGGCACCATCCGCACGACTGGGCACCGGGCACCCCGGCGTCACAGCCGTCCCGGCGCGATTCGCCCCCCAGTGAGACGAGTCACCCCCGGGGCGCCGGCACGGTCGACTCCATGTCGCCGACGTGGGGCTGTCCCGGGGCCCAGGACACACCCATGTCGGCGACCCGGAGTCGATCAAGCTGCCGATCCTGGGCGGCGTTGTCAGGTCAGGGAGACGAGCAGGGCCAGGCCCAGGCCGAGCAGGCTGAGCAGCAGGCCGGCGCCGCCGCAGCTCACCCCGGCCACGGCCAGTCCCCGGCCGCTGAAGCGCACCGCCGGCGGCGGCGCCGGACGGCGGATCTGGCGCATGGCGAGCAGGCCGGCAACGATCGCGCCGGCCCCGGTGAGCGAGCCGAGCAGGGTGAACGCGCCGGCAGCCCAGACGCCGGTCCAGCTGGACCCGGTCACGCCGAAGCAGATGACCAGCACCGAGACCAGGATCGAGACGATGCCCACCACCAGCGCGCCCACCGCCAGCCCGGAGGTGACCGGCGGCACGTCGAGGTGCACCACGCCGTACGGGGTGCCGGGCACCGGCTCCACCCGCTTCGGCGGAAGGCGCTGGGCGTCCGTGGGCGGCGGTGGCAGCTGTGGGCCAGGCGACGAGGCGGGCGGCGCGCCCCAGCCGGCGGGGAGGGGCCCGTGCGCCGCGCCGTGGCCGGCCGGCACCAGCGATCCCCCGCCCGAAGGGCCCGATGCGGTACCCCAGCCGGGCGGTTGCTGCGCCTCCCACGGCGCGCCCGGGCCGGGCGGCACCGGCGAGGCCCCGCCGGTCGGGCTCGGGGTGGTACCCCAACCGGGCGGGTGCTGCGCACCCCACGCCGTCGGCGGACCCCAGCCGGCGGGCACCGGCGGCGGACCCCAGTCGGCCGCTGTCGGTGGCGCGCCCCAGCCCGGCGAATTCGGGGCACCCGGCGCCGACCCGGGGGCACCCCAGCCGGCTGCCGGCATGGGCGAGGTGTCTCCGCCGGGCGGTGGCGACGGCGGTGCGCCACCCGACGGCGGCGGTGTGAAGGCGGCTGGCGGCTCGCCCGCCCGGTCCGTGGAGTCCGCGGGGCCTGACGCGCCCGGGTCCGGGAGGTCGGACGGACGCGTGGGGTCACCCGATGGGGGCCGCGCCGGTTCCGTCACGGGCTTCTCCTCCTCGACAGGGCCGCCACCGACGCGGCGGACACCGGCCAGGCTACCGCCGGGGAACACGCCCACAGCCGCTGCGGGCCACTCCCCCGCCGGTCAGTCAACGTTCGCGGGATAGTCGTGCCCGAACGGCGCTTCGGCCAGCCGGACCACCGCGATCACCACCACGGCCACCAGGCTGACCGCGGCGAGCACCAGCCCGGCCCAGGCGAGCCGCTCCCCCCGTCGCAGCCAGGCCGCGCCGGTCAGGAAACCCCCCGAGGCGTACGCCTCGCGACGCGCCTGCCGGGCGAGCTGCAGCGCCACCGTGGCCGGCACCAGTCCGCCGATGAACAGGCCGGTCAGCGCGGCGATCAGGCCGAGCGCGAAGACGGCCCTGGCCTTCGTCGCGCGGACCGGGTCGGGGTCCAGCGGGTGGCGCGTCCCGTGCTCCGCGACGGGTGCCTGCCCGGGAGCGGTCGTCATACCCCCATCATGCCGAACCGGGCGGCGGCCGCGTACCGGTCCGGACGCGACGAGGCCCCCGGCAGGTGCCGGGGGCCTCGTCGTTAGTGCTGCTTAGCGGTACGACCCGAAGTCGAAGTCGTCCAGCGGAACCGCCTGCCCGCTGGCCGGCCCGAACCCGTAGTCGGTCTCCGGGTAGCCGGTCATCGAGTAGACCTTGGCCTTCGCCTCCTCGGTCGGCTCCACCCGGACGTTGCGGTACTTGCTGATGCCGGTACCGGCCGGGATGAGCTTACCGATGATCACGTTCTCCTTGAGGCCGACCAGCGAGTCGCTGCGCGAGTTGATCGCAGCGTCGGTCAGCACCCGGGTGGTCTCCTGGAAGGAGGCCGCCGAGAGCCAGGAGTCGGTGGCCAGCGAGGCCTTGGTGATACCCATCAGCACCGGACGACCGGCGGCGGGCTCGCCGCCCTCCGAGACGAGTCGGCGGTTCTCCGACTCGAACAGCGCCCGGTCGACCAGCACACCCGGCAGGAACTCGGTCGCGCCGGAGTCGATGACCGTCACCCGCTTGAGCATCTGGCGAATGATGATCTCGATGTGCTTGTCGTGGATGAGCACGCCCTGCGAGCGGTAGACCTCCTGGACCTCCTGGGTCAGGTGGACCTGGACCGCGCGCGGACCGAGGATGCGCAGCAGCTCGTGCGGGTCGATGGTGCCCTCGGTGAGCTTCTCGCCGACCTCGACGTGACCGCCGTCGTGGGTCCGCAGCCGGACCCGCTTGGAGATCTTGTCGTAGACGATCTCGTCGCTGCCGTCGTCCGGCACCACGATGATCTTCCGCGAGCGCTCGCCGTCCTCGATCCGGATCCGGCCGGGGGTGTCGGCGATGGGCGCCTTACCCTTCGGGACCCGGGCCTCGAAGATTTCCTGGACACGCGGCAGACCCTGGGTGATGTCCTCACCCGCGACACCACCGGTGTGGAAGGTACGCATCGTCAGCTGGGTACCCGGCTCACCGATCGACTGGGCGGCGATGATGCCGACCGCCTCGCCGACGTCCACGGTCTTGCCGGTCGGCAGCGAGCGGCCGTAGCACGCACCGCAGACGCCCAGCTTCGACTCGCAGGTGAGCACGCTGCGCACCCGGACCGTCTCCACCCCGGCGGCGACGATCTTGTCGACCCCGATGGAGTTGATGTCCTGACCCCGCTCGGCGACGACGGTGCCGTCCGGCCCCTTGATGTCGTCGGCCAGGGTACGGGCGTGCACGCTGGTCTCGGCGTGCTCGTGCACGACCAGCTTGCCGTCCACCCGCTCGCCGATCTGCATCGGGATCGCCCGGTCGGTGCCGCAGTCTTCCTCGCGGATGATGACGTCCTGCGACACGTCCACCAGACGACGGGTCAGGTAACCCGAGTCGGCGGTACGCAGCGCGGTGTCGGCGAGACCCTTACGGGCACCGTGCGTGGAGATGAAGTACTCCAGCACGGAGAGACCCTCCCGGTAGCTGGCCTTGATCGGCCGCGGGATGATCTCACCCTTCGGGTTGGCCACCAGACCACGGATCGCCGCGATCTGCCGGAGCTGGAGCAGGTTACCGCGAGCACCCGAGTTGATCATCTTCCACAGCGGGTTCTCCTGCGGCAGCGCGGTGTCCATCTCCTTGGCGACCTCGTTGGTCGCCCGGGTCCAGATCTGGATGAGCTCGCCGCGACGCTCCTCCGGGGTCATCAGACCACGCTGGTACTGCTTGTCGATCTGGTCGGCTTCCTTCTCGTACCGAGCCAGGATCTCCGCCTTGCGCGGCGGCGCGATGACGTCCTCCATGCCGATCGTCACGCCGGACCAGGTGGCCCAGTGGAAACCGGCCTCCTTGAGCCCGTCGAGGGTGGCGGCCAGCGCCACCTTCGGGAAGCGCTCGGCGAGGTCGTTGACGATCGCGGAGAGCTGACCCTTGCGGATCTCGTAGTTCACGAAGCGGTAGCCCGGGGGCAGCGTCTCGTTGAACAGGACCCGGCCGAGCGTGGTCTCCACGGTCAGCGTGTCGCCCTCGGTCCAGCCCTCCGGCGCGGTCCACGGCTCGGCGCCGGCACCGTTGTCGACGCCGACGACGTCCCGCAGCCGGATCTTCACCGGGGTCTGCAGGTGCAGCTCGCCGTTGTCGTACGCCATCCGCGCCTCGGCGTCCGAGCTGAACGCCCGGCCCTCGCCCTTCCCACCAGGGGTGAGGTGGGTGAGGTGGTAGAGACCGATGACCATGTCCTGGGTGGGCATGGTGACCGGCTTGCCGTCGGCCGGCTTGAGGATGTTGTTCGACGACAGCATCAGGATCCGCGCCTCGGCCTGCGCCTCGGCGGAGAGCGGCACGTGCACCGCCATCTGGTCACCGTCGAAGTCGGCGTTGAACGCGGTGCAGACCAGCGGGTGGATCTGGATCGCCTTGCCCTCGACCAGCTGCGGCTCGAAGGCCTGGATGCCCAGGCGGTGCAGGGTCGGCGCCCGGTTGAGCAGCACCGGGTGCTCGCCGATGACCTCCTCCAGCACGTCCCAGACGACCGGGCGCTGCCGCTCGACCATCCGCTTGGCGGACTTGATGTTCTGCGCGTGGTTGAGGTCGACCAGCCGCTTCATCACGAACGGCTTGAACAGCTCCAGCGCCATCTGCTTGGGCAGGCCGCACTGGTGCAGCTTGAGCTTCGGGCCGACCACGATGACCGAACGGCCGGAGTAGTCGACGCGCTTGCCCAGCAGGTTCTGCCGGAACCGGCCCTGCTTGCCCTTGAGCATGTCGGAGAGCGACTTCAGCGGACGGTTACCCGGACCGGTGACCGGCCGGCCGCGGCGGCCGTTGTCGAACAGCGCGTCGACGGCCTCCTGGAGCATCCGCTTCTCGTTGTTGACGATGATCTCGGGCGCGCCGAGGTCGATCAGGCGCTTGAGGCGGTTGTTCCGGTTGATCACCCGGCGGTACAGGTCGTTCAGGTCGGAGGTCGCGAAGCGGCCACCGTCCAGCTGCACCATCGGACGCAGGTCCGGCGGGATGACCGGCACGCAGTCGAGCACCATGCCGAGCGGCGAGTTGCGGGTGTTCAGGAACGCCGCCACGACCTTGAGCCGCTTGAGCGCCCGGATCTTCCGCTGCCCCTTGCCGGAGCGGATGGTCTCGCGAAGGCTCTCCGCCTCGGCGTCGAGGTCCATGTTCTGGACCAGCGCCTTGATCGCCTCGGCGCCCATGCTGCCGGTGAAGTACTCGCCGAACCGGTCCCGCAGCTCGCGGTAGAGCAGCTCGTCGGTGACCAGCTGCTTCGGCTCAAGCTTGCGGAAGGTGTCCAGCACCTCGTCCAGGCGGTCGATCTCGCGCTGGGCCCGGTCGCGGATCTGGCGCATCTCGCGCTCTCCGCCCTCCTTGACCTTGCGCCGGACGTCCGCCTTGGCACCCTCGGCCTCAAGCTCGGCCAGGTCGGCCTCGAGCTTGGCGGCCCGCTTCTCGATCTCCGAGTCGCGGCTGTTCTCGGCCTGCCGCTTCTCGGCCAGGATCTCGTTCTCGATCGTCGAGAGGTCACGGTGACGCGACTCGGCGTCCACGCTCGTCACGACGTACGAGGCGAAGTAGATGATCTTCTCGAGGTCCTTGGGGGCGAGGTCCAGCAGGTAGCCCAGCCGGCTCGGCACGCCCTTGAAGTACCAGATGTGGGTGACCGGAGCGGCCAGCTCGATGTGACCCATCCGCTCGCGGCGGACCTTGGACCGGGTCACCTCGACGCCGCAGCGCTCGCAGATGATGCCCTTGAACCGGACCCGCTTGTACTTACCGCAGTAGCACTCCCAGTCCCGCTGCGGACCGAAGATCTTCTCGCAGAAGAGCCCGTCCTTCTCCGGCTTCAGGGTGCGGTAGTTGATGGTCTCCGGCTTCTTGACCTCGCCGTGCGACCACTGACGGATGTCGTCGGCGGTCGCCAGCCCAATTCGCAACTCGTCGAAAAAGTTGACGTCGAGCACGTTATATATCCCTCACACGTCGCTTGTGCGCCAGCAGCTCATCGGGGTCGGGGTTCCGGGGGCGGTGACCCGCCCCCGGAACCTCGACGTCACACTTCCTCGACCGAGCTCGGCTCGCGCCGGGACAGGTCGATGCCCAGCTCCTCGGCGGCCCGGAACACCTCGTCGTCGGTCTCGCGCATCTCCAGGGCCACGCCGTCGCTGGAGAGCACCTCGACATTGAGGCACAGCGACTGCAGCTCCTTGAGGAGCACCTTGAACGACTCCGGGATGCCCGGCTCCGGGATGTTCTCGCCCTTGACGATGGCCTCGTAGACCTTCACCCGGCCGAGAACGTCGTCGGACTTGATCGTCAGCAGCTCCTGCAGGGCGTACGCGGCGCCGTACGCCTGCATCGCCCAGCACTCCATCTCACCGAAGCGCTGGCCACCGAACTGCGCCTTACCACCCAGCGGCTGCTGCGTGATCATCGAGTACGGACCGGTCGACCGAGCGTGGATCTTGTCGTCGACCAGGTGGTTGAGCTTCAGGATGTAGATGTAGCCGACCGCGATCGGGTCCGGCAGCGGCTCGCCGGAGCGACCGTCGAACAGCTGCGCCTTGCCGCTGGAGCCGATCAGCTGGTTGCCGTCCCGGTTGGGCAGGGTCGACGCGAGCAGACCGGAGATCTCCGCCTCGCGGGCACCGTCGAAGACCGGAGTGGCCACGTTGGTGTCCGGCTCGGACTCGTTGGCGCCGATCGAGTGGAGCTGACGCTTCCAGTCGGTGTCCTCGCCGTCGACCTTCCAGCCGGTCTTGGCCACCCACCCGAGGTGGGTCTCCAGGACCTGACCGATGTTCATCCGGCTCGGCACGCCGAGCGGGTTGAGCACGATGTCGACCGGGGTGCCGTCCTCAAGGAACGGCATGTCCTCGATCGGAAGGATCTTGGAGATGACGCCCTTGTTGCCGTGCCGGCCGGCGAGCTTGTCGCCGTCCTGGATCTTCCGCTTCTGGGCGACGTAGACCCGTACCAGCTCGTTGACACCCGGCGGCAGCTCGTCGCCGTCCTCGCGGGAGAAGGTACGCACGCCGATGACCGTGCCGGTCTCACCGTGCGGCACCTTCAGCGAGGTGTCCCGGACCTCGCGCGCCTTCTCGCCGAAGATCGCGCGGAGCAGCCGCTCCTCCGGGGTCAGCTCGGTCTCACCCTTGGGCGTGACCTTGCCGACCAGGATGTCGCCGGGGACGACCTCGGCGCCGATCCGGATGATGCCGCGCTCGTCGAGGTCGGCGAGCATTTCCTCGCTGACGTTCGGGATGTCGCGGGTGATCTCCTCCGGACCGAGCTTGGTGTCCCGGGCGTCGACCTCGTGCTCCTCGATGTGGATCGAGGTGAGCACGTCCTGCTGCACGAGGCGCTGCGACAGGATGATCGCGTCCTCGTAGTTGTGCCCCTCCCAGGTCATGAAGGCCACGAGCAGGTTGCGCCCGAGTGCCATCTCGCCCTCGTCGGTGCACGGACCGTCGGCGATGACCTGACCGGCCTCGACGCGGTCGCCCTCGAAGACCACCGGCTTCTGGTTGACGCAGGAGCCGGCGTTGGAGCGGCGGAACTTGTGCAGCAGGTAGGTCCGGCGGTGGCCGTCGTCCTGGTGCACGGTGATGTAGTCGGCGCAGAGGTCCTCGATGACCCCGCCGACCTCGGCGACGACCACGTCACCGGCGTCGACGGCGGCCCGGTACTCCATGCCGGTGCCGACCAGCGGCGACTCGGCCTTGACCAGCGGCACCGCCTGGCGCTGCATGTTCGCGCCCATCAGCGCCCGGTTGGCGTCGTCGTGCTCGAGGAACGGGATCATCGCGGTGGCGACCGAGGTCATCTGCCGCGGCGACACGTCCATGTAGTCCACGGCGCCCGGCGCGACGTCCTCGGTCTCGCCGCCCTTACGGCGGACCAGGACGCGATCCTCGGCGAACGTGCCGTCGGCCTTCAACGGCGCGTTGGCCTGGGCCTTGACGAACCGGTCCTCCTCGTCCGCGGTCAGGTAGTCGATCTGGTCGGTGACCCGACCCTCGACGACCTTCCGGTACGGCGTCTCGATGAAGCCGAACGGGTTGACCCGGGCGAAGGTGGAGAGCGCGCCGATCAGGCCGATGTTCGGGCCTTCCGGCGTCTCGATCGGGCACATCCGGCCGTAGTGGGACGGGTGCACGTCGCGGACCTCGAAGCCGGCCCGCTCCCGGGACAGACCACCCGGGCCGAGCGCGCTCAGCCGGCGCCGGTGGGTCAGACCCGCCAGCGGGTTGGTCTGGTCCATGAACTGGGACAGCTGCGACGTACCGAAGAACTCCTTGATCGCCGCCACCACCGGGCGGATGTTGATCAGGGTCTGCGGCGTGATCGCCTCGACGTCCTGCGTGGTCATCCGCTCGCGGACGACCCGCTCCATCCGGGACAGGCCGACCCGGACCTGGTTCTGGATCAGCTCGCCCACGGTACGCAGGCGCCGGTTGCCGAAGTGGTCGATGTCGTCGGCCTCGTAGCCCTCCTCACCGGCGTGCAGCCGGCAGAGGTACTCCACGGTGGCGACGATGTCGTCCTCGGTCAGCGTGCCGGTGGTGATCGGCACTTCCAGCTCGAGCTTCTTGTTGAACTTGTAACGACCGACCTTGGCGACGTCGTACCGCTTCGGGTTGAAGAAGAGGTTGTCGAGCAGGGTCTGGGCGTTCTCGCGCGTCGGCGGCTCGCCAGGGCGCAGCTTGCGGTAGATGTCTAGCAGCGCCTCATCGGCGCCGGCGATGTGGTCCTTCTCGAGCGTGGTCATCATCAGCTCGGACCAGCCGAACCGCTCGCGGATGCGCTCGGCCGACCATCCGATGGCCTTGAGCAGGACCGTGACGGCCTGCCGACGCTTGCGGTCGATGCGGACGCCGACCGTGTCGCGCTTGTCGATGTCGAACTCCAGCCAGGCACCCCGGCTCGGGATGACCTTGACGCTGGAGAGGTCGCGGTCGGAGGTCTTGTCCGGCTGCTTGTCGAAGTAGACGCCCGGGGACCGGACGAGCTGGCTGACCACCACGCGCTCGGTGCCGTTGATGATGAAGGTGCCCTTGGGCGTCATCATCGGGAAGTCACCCATGAACACCGTCTGGCTCTTGATCTCGCCGGTGGTGTTGTTGGTGAACTCCGCGGTCACGAACAGCGGGGCACAGTAGGTCAGGTCCTTCTCCTTGCACTCCTCGATCGAGGCCTTGACCTCGTCGAAGCGCGGAGCCGAGAAGGAAAGCGACATGGTGCCGGAGAAGTCCTCAATGGGACTGATCTCGTCGAGGATCTCCGCGAGACCCGAGCGTGCGTGCGGGTCGTCCGCCGACCGGCCCTGCCAAGCCTCGTTGCCGACGAGCCAGTCGAAGGACTCGTTCTGGATGGCAAGGAGGTTGGGGACCTCGAGGTGTTCGGTGATCCTGCCGAATGAAACTCGGCGGGGAGCGAAAGCGCTCGACGTACGACTGGTCTTCGCAGGGCGGGAAGCTGCCAAGATGCGTCCTTCCGAGGACCGGTGCTGCAGAACGGCTGGTACGCGTGCACTCCAATGACCCCACCAGAAATATCCGCAAACGGACATTTCCGCGCAGGGGTCAAGACGGAAGGCAGCGCAAACTAGCAGTGTAGCCGAGAGGCTAACCGCTGTCCAGCCCACCCCGCAGGTCATTGCGGAACGTGCCTCGGGACGCCGGAAAACCGGGTCAACCGGGCCGCTCGGAACGCAACGCCCTGCCGGGCCGCCTGGGTGCTGCGGCCGATGGTGCCAGTGCCGCATTACCCACGTGGTGGCCGTCGCAAGCGCGGAAGGTCTTGCTGGTGTCAGCGTGCCTGGCAGCCCGGGGCCGCGTCAAGGGCCGGCCACCGGGTCGCGACGTCTTTCCCGCCGGTCCACCACCGCGGCCCGCCGCCGCCGTACCGGCCCCAGGTCCCGGACGCCCTGCTCACGCGCGGTGTCGCCGGGGTCACCAACACAGCGGGCGGCGATCCGGTGTCGGATCGCCGCCCGCCGCGACGCGGTGTGTGCTCCGGCTCACTGAGCCGGACACGCGCAGGTGGAGCTCAGGTCACTTGAGGGTGACCTTGGCGCCCTCGCCCTCGAGCTTGGCCTTGGCCTTCTCGGCGGTCTCCTTGTTGGCCTTCTCCAGGACGGCCTTCGGAGCGGCCTCGACCAGGTCCTTGGCCTCCTTGAGGCCCAGGCCGGTCAGCTCGCGCACGACCTTGATGACCTGGATCTTCTTGCCACCGTCGGCGTCGAGGATGACGTCGAACTCGTCCTTCTCCGGCTCCGCCTCGGCGGCGGCCGGGGCGCCACCGGCGGCGGCCACGGCGACCGGGGCGGCCGCGGTGACCTCGAAGGTGGTCTCGAACTGCTTCACGAACTCGGAGAGCTCGATCAGCGTCATCTCCTTGAACGCGTCGAGCAGCTCGTCGGTGCTGAGCTTCGCCATGTCTGGCGTCCTTTCAACGTAAGTTACTAAGACTGAACTGGGTACGCCGGGAGGCCTCAGGCCGCCTCGGCGCCCTCCTTCTCGCGCTTGTCCTGCAGTGCCGCCGCCAGGCGGGCGGTCTTCGACAGCGGGGCCTGGAACAGGGCCGCGGCCTTGCTCAGGTTGCCCTTCATCGCGCCGGCCAGCTTGGCCAGCAGCACCTCACGGGACTCCAGGTCGGCGAGCTTCGTGACCTCGGCCGCGGAAATGGCCTTGCCCTCGAAGACGCCGCCCTTGATGACGAGCTTCGGGTTGGCCTTCGCGAAGTCGCGAAGCCCCTTCGCCGCCTCGACGACGTCGCCCGAAACGAAAGTCAGCGCGGTAGGACCGGAGAACAGCTCGTCGAGGCCGGAGATACCCGCGTCCGTCGCGGCACGCTTGGCCAGCGTGTTCTTCGCGACCGTGTAGGTGGTCTCCTTGCCGAGCGAGCGCCGGAGCTGGGTGAGCTGGGAAACCGTCAGACCGCGGTACTCGGTCAGCACGGTGGCACCCGCGCTGCGGAAGCTCTCGGTCAGCTCAGCGACGGCCGTGGCCTTGTCGGCCCGGATCGGCTTGTCCGCCATGTCCCTCCTCTCTCGTTGCTCGAGGCTGGTCGCCGTCGGAAGCGGTCGCTCTCGACGGCAGCTCAGGAAACGCGACAACGAAAAAGCCCCGGCGCAGGGCGCACGGGGCGAGGGCCGGCGGGTGGACACGGTCGGCGGACCATGTTTCCTGCCGAGTTACGCTTGCCGCCCTACGCGGGTCGCCCGTCGTCGCGGGACCTTCGACCGTGCCGAAGCACGGTGACCAGCGGTCTCTGGGTGGTTCCTCATCCATGACAACACGGATGACGGTTGAACAGTACGCGACCTCGCCACCAGCGCCAAATCGCCCCCTGTGCTCCCGGCCACACCCGGCCCGGCGCCCGGATCCCCCGATCCGGTCAGCCCCGGGCCCGGCGCCGCCACAGGTAGCCGCCGGCCGCGGCGCTGCTCCATGCCAGCGCCCAGGCGGTCAGCCCGAGCAGGGTGAGCGCGGCGGCGTCGCCGGCGGTGGTCCGGGCGGTGGCCATGATCGGCGGCGCCAGCCAGGGCGCCACCGAGCCGCTGAGGCCGAGCACCACCGCGCCGACGCCGCCGAGGGCGAGCACCGCGACGCCGTACCCGGCACTGCCGACCGACGCCCGGCTGGCCAGCGCACCGAGGGCCACCGCGGCGGGTACGGCCAGCAGGTGCGCCCACAACCCCAGGGCGACGCCGACCGGCACCGACCGGTCCCCCGGCTCGACCGGACCGGTGATCCCGCCGACGAGCCATGGGAAGACCAGCGCGACGGCCACCGCGGCCAGCGCCGCCAGGGTGGCGGCGAGCAGCCCGGCCAGCCGTTCCCGGGCGACACCGACCGCGACCTGGGCCATCCGGCGCTGCACGTCCGGCTCGACGTCCAGCAGGATCTTGGTCTGCCAGGCCAGTACGGGAAAGAGCACCACCGCCGAGACGCCGTACGCCTCGGCCGGCTGGGCCCGGCCGCCGCCGTAGAGGGTGCCGAGCGCGACCAGGCCGGCGAGCAGCGGCGCGAGCGCCCGGCCGGTGCGCAGGAAACCGGCCAACCGCAGCCGCACCAGGGCGATCATCGCGCCTCCCCGGCGGCTCGCTCGACCACCACATCGGCGGCGTCCCCGGTCGCCGCCGGCTCCGGCGGGATGCCGGGCCGGGCGTCGGGGCGTACCCGCAGCACCTGGTGGCCCTCGGCGCGCAACCGGGCGACGGTGCCGGCGACCCGCGCGGCGGGCACCGCGACCTCGACCACGGCGAGCGCCTCGTCCGCCGGTGGCGTCTCCTCGGTCACCGTGCCGTCGGCGACCATCCACCGGTGCGCGCCCGGCAGCCGGACCGTCTCGCCCCGGTGGTCGCTGACCAGGACCGAACCGCCGGCGGTCAGCACCTCGTCGACAAGCTCGGGCACCAGCTCACGGGTGGCGGCGTCCAGGCCCTCCCACGGCTCGTCGAGCACCAGCAGGCCGGGTGGGCGCAGCATCGCCTGGGCCAGGCCGACCTTCTGGGCGGTGCCCTTGGACAGCTCCGGCAGCCGGACCGCGCGGAACGGGGCCAGCCCGAGCCGGTCGGTCCAGGCCGCCACCGCCTCGTCGGCCGCCGCGCGGCCCAGCCCGGCCACCCGGGCCATTCCGCTCAGGTAGCGGTCCACGGTGAAGGGCTGGTCGGCCGGGAAGCGCTCCGGCACCCAACCCACCCGGGCGGGGCGCTCGGTGACCCGGCCCCGGCCCGGCCGGAGCACCCCGGCGGCCACCTGGAGCAGCGTCGACTTGCCCACCCCGTTGCGGCCCAGCACGACCGCCACCTCACCCGGACCGATCCGCACCCGCACGTCCCGCAGCACCCACGGCCCGCGCCGGTGGTACCGCAACCAGACGTTCTCCAGCCGCATGCGGTCGAGCCTGCCACACCTCAGACGCGCCGGGGCGGCCCCCCCCCCCGGGGGGGGGCCCCCGGGGGGGGGGGGGGGGGGGCGGGCCCGGGGGCCGCCCCCCCCCCCCGGGGTGACACCCCGGGGGGGGGGGGGGGCCGCCCGGGCCCCCCCGCCCCGCGGGTTGCACCCACACCCTCCCTTCCCCCCCCCCGGTGGGCACTCCCCACCCAAACCCGGGCGGGGGGGGCCCCCCCCCGCGGGGGGGCGCCGCCCCGGTGGAGCGGAGTGTCGGCTCAGGCCTCGGCCGAGCCCTCCTGCAGGTTCTTCACCACGTTCGGGTCGACCGGGACGCCCGGGCCCATGGTGGTGGTGAGGACGACCTTCTTGAGGTACTTGCCCTTCGCCGCGGACGGCTTGGCCCGCAGCACCTCGTCGAGCACCGCGGCGTAGTTGTCCACCAGCTGGCTCTCCGAGAAGGAGGCCTTGCCGATGATCAGGTGCAGGTTGGAGTGCTTGTCCACCCGGAAGGTGATCTTGCCACCCTTGATGTCCTGCACCGCCTTGGTGACGTCCATGGTCACCGTGCCGGTCTTCGGGTTCGGCATGAGACCGCGCGGGCCCAGGATCCGCGCGATCCGGCCGATCTTGGCCATCTGGTCCGGCGTGGCGATCGCCGCGTCGAAGTCGAGCCAACCACCCTGGATGCGGGCGACCAGCTCGTCGGTGCCCACCTCGTCCGCACCCGCCGCGGCGGCCTCTTCGGCCTTCGCGCCGGCGGCGAAGACGATCACGCGGGCGGTCTTACCGGTGCCGTGCGGCAGGTTGACCACGCCGCGGACCATCTGGTCCGCCTTGCGGGGGTCGACGCCGAGGCGCATGGCGACCTCGACCGTGGCGTCGAACTTGACGTTGGTGGTCTCCTTGGCCAGCTTCACGGCCTCGGCGGGGGTGTAGAGCTTCGACCGGTCGATGACGTCGGCGGCCTTGCGGTAGCTCTTGCTGCGCTGCATGTCTGCTTACTCCTGTGGTCTCTGGCGGGCCGCGGCGTCCGCGCGCCCTCCCACGATCCGTACGGGTCGGTGCTGAAGCGAGGTCAGTCGCTGACGGTGATGCCCATCGAGCGGGCGGTGCCGGCGATGATCTTCTCGGCCTGGTCGAGGTCGTTGGCGTTGAGGTCGGCCATCTTCTTCTCGGCGATCTCACGCAGCTGGGCCCGGCTGACCGAGCCGACCTTCTCGGCCTGCGGGACGCCCGAACCCTTCTGCACACCGGCGGCCTTGATCAGCAGCCGGGCGGCGGGCGGGGTCTTCAGGACGAAGGTGAAGGTCCGGTCCTCGTAGACGCTGATCTCGGCGGGGACGATGTCGCCCCGCTGGGACTCGGTCTGCGCGTTGTAGGACTTGCAGAACTCCATGATGTTCACGCCGTGCTGGCCGAGCGCGGGGCCGACCGGCGGCGCCGGCGTGGCCTGGCCCGCCGGCAGCTGAAGCGTGAACGTCTTGACGAGCTTCTTCTTCGGAGGCATGTCTCTTCCTGGGGCTTGGAGCTTGGGAAAATGCGGCTGACACCGCTCTCGGGGCGCGCACGGTCAGCGCGGTGCGACAGCGGCGACGTTCAAGAGTAGCGCAGGCCGGAACCCGCTCGTTCGCCGAGGTGCGGCGGGCGGACGTACGGCGACGCCGGCGGCGGGCTGAGCCCACCGCCGGCGGCCGGTCAGATCTTGGCGACCTGGTTGAAGTTCAGCTCGACCGGCGTCTCGCGGCCGAAGATCGACACCAGCACCTTGAGCTTCTGCTGGTCGGCGTTGATCTCGCTGATCGTCGCCGGCAGCGACGCGAAGGCGCCGTCGGTGACGGTGACCGAGTCGCCGACCTCGAAGTCGAGGACCTTGATCTCGGGCTTCGCCTTCTTCTGCTCGGTCTCCACCGCCGGGGCCAGCCACTTGAGGACCTCGTCCAGCGAGAGCGGCGCCGGCCGGTCGGCCCGGTCGGTCGCGCCGACGAAGCCGGTGACCCCCGGCGTATTGCGTACGCAGGAGTAGGACTCGGCGGTCAACTCCATCCGGACCAGGATGTAGCCCGGGAAGACCTTCGCCTGGACCTGCGACCGCTTGCCGTTCTTGACCTCGACTTCTTCCCGGGTCGGCACCTCGACCTGGTAGATGTAGTCCTCCATGTCGAGGCTGGTGATCCGGGTCTCGAGGTTGGTCTTGACCTTGTTCTCGTAGCCGGCGTAGGAGTGCACCACGTACCAGTCGCCCGGCGCGTAGCGCAGCTTCTGGCGCAGCTCGGCGACCGGGTCGTAGTCCTCGTCCGGCGCGGGCTCGGTGGTCGGGAATTCCGGCTCGCTGGCGGCCTCGACCGACTCGTCGTTCGCCGCCGTCGCCACCGTGGACTGCTCGTCCGCGGGTCCGGCGGTCTCGTCGTACTCAGGCACGCTCGCTCACTTCCGTCACTATCGGCTTGCGGCAGCCGGTCAGCTGGGGTTGCCGAAGACCCACAGCACGCCCTTGGCGAAGCCGAAGTCCAGGACACCCACGATCGTCAGCATCACCGCGACGAAGACGACCACCACCGCCGTGTAGGTCAGCAACTCCTTGCGGGTCGGCCAGATGACCTTACGCAGTTCGGCCACGACCTCGCGGAAGAACCGGGCGATGCGGCCGAACAGGCCCACCCGGTCGGTCTCCGCCCGGGTCTTCGGCCGGCTGTCGGCGGACTCGGCCCGGGCGCGCGACCGGGTCGCGGTGCCACCCCGGGAAACCGGCTCGTCCCCGTCGGTGGCGTCGTCGTCGGCCACGTCGTCGACGACATCGTCGTTCAGGCGGTCGTCGCCGGCGTCCTCGCCGCGCCGCTTGTTCTCGGCCACTTCGCCCTCCGTCGCGGGGTCTTGGTTCCGCACGCCGGGTGGCGTGCGCGGCGCTGGTCACGCCAGCCGGACCAAACCGTCCCGCGACGGGCCGCGGCCGGCGGATCGACCGGTGGGCCCGATGCCTCGGAACCACCCCGTCGAAGCCACCACCACGGGCCGGACGCCGCCGTCTCGGCGGCGCGACCCACGGGAACGGTCAGGCCTGAGGCGCAGGGGTGACAGGACTTGAACCTGCAGCCTGCGGTTTTGGAGACCGCTGCTCTGCCAATTGAGCTACACCCCTGTGCGGCAACGCTCGCCCCACCCGACACAGACGGCCGAGCAGGGGTCACTTGCCCCACGGCGGACCAGTGTACGGGTAGGCGCTCGACTTTCCCAACCGGTCCACCCCTCGCGCGTCGGCGAGCCGGCCGGCCGCTGCCCGCCGGGACGGTTCCGACGTCGCCCGACGAGCATTCGGCCGGCCGGCCGGGCGGCGAGCGCCCGGGCCGAGCGGTCGGTCAGCGGGCCGTCCGGATGGTGGCCCGAGCCTGCGAGAGCACCTTCTCCCCCAGGCAGGTGGCGGTCACGTCGAGCCGGGTGAGGCCGTCCTCGGTGACCTCACGTACGACCGCGGTCACCTCGATCTCGGTGCCGTGGTCGTCGTCGGGCACCACGACCGGGCGGGTGAACCGGACGCCGTACTCGACCACCGCGTCCGGGGCGCCGGCCCACTCCGTCACCGCGCGGCCGACCAGGGCCATGGTGAACATGCCGTGGGCGATCACCCCGGGCAGCCCCACCTTGGTGGCGAACCGGTCACTCCAGTGGATCGGGTTGAAGTCGCCGGACGCGCCCGCGTAGCGGACCAGGTCCGCGCGGGTCACCCGGAACGTCCTGGGTGGCAGCTCCATCTCAGGCCTCCCCGCGTACGACGAGCTTGGACCAGACGGCGACCACCGGCTCGCCGGCGGCGGTGGTGACGTCGGTGCGGGTGGTCAGGAAGCCGTGCCCACCCCGCGTGGTGATGTCCTCGATGGTGTTGACGCAGACCAGCTCGTCGCCGGCGACCACCGGCCGGGTGTACGCGAACCGCTGGTCGCCGTGCACCACCCGGCTGTAGTCGACGCCGAGCGCCGGATCCTCGATGATCTGCCGGTTGGCGGCCATGGTGATCACGAAGGGGAAGGTCGGCGGGGCCACCACGTCGGGGTGCCCGAGCGCGCGGGCGGCTTCCGGATCGTGGTGGGCCGGGTCCGTGGCGCCGATGGCGGTCGCGAACTCGCGGATCTTCTCTCGGCCCACCTGGTAGGGGGCGGTCGGCGGATAGCTCCGGCCGACGTAGGACGGGTCCAGGGACATGCCGCGAACCTACACGGAAACACGATCGCCGATCTGCGCGCCCGGTGGCGGCTGGTGCCGCACCGGTCGGTCAGATCGGCGATCGGAGGAGCTTCAGGGGTGGCCGGCGGTGCCGGCCGTAGGTCAGCGGGTCTCGCGGTGGACCGTGTGCCGACCGTCCCGGGGGCAGAACTTCTTCAGCTCGATGCGGTCCGGGTCGTTACGACGGTTCTTGCGCGTGATGTAGTTGCGCTCCTTGCACTCCACACACGCCAAAGTGATCTTCGGCCGGACATCGGTCGCCTTCGCCACGGCGGAGTGCCTTCCTCGCTACGGGTTACAACTACGGCGCATCAGCCTACGCGCTGATGACGCGGACATGCAAAGTGGGCGCCTACGGCGCCCATTCCCACCGACCAACCGGAAACGCCCGGAGGACGAGAGTAGCGGTGGCCGGACTTGAACCGGCGACACAGCGATTATGAGCCGCTTGCTCTGCCATCTGAGCTACACCGCCGCGGTGGGTCCAAGCTGACCCTCGAGCCCCCTTACGGAATCGAACCGTAGACCTTCTCCTTACCATGGAGACGCTCTGCCGACTGAGCTAAGGGGGCCTGCGCGATCTCCCCGTGGGGCGCGCAGAGGTAAGACTACACGGCCCGGGCCGGCAGGTGAAATCGGATCCCCCGCCGGGGAATATGCGCAGGTCAGGGCACGACACGCAGGCGCGGCAGCTCCGCGCCGGAGATCGTTTCCGGGTCGATCTGAGCGCCGAACCACGCCTCCAGGCGCTCGTACGGCAGCGGCCGGCTGAACAGGAAGCCCTGCCCGATCTCGCACCCGATGTCCTGGAGCAACTCCAGGGTCAGCTCGCTCTCCACGCCCTCGGCGACCACGGCCAACCCGAACTGCTGGGAGAGGGTGACCACCGCGTTGACGATCGCCAGATCGCCCGGGTCGGTCGCCATGCCCTCGACGAAGGAGCGGTCGACCTTCACCTCGTGCACCGGCAGCCGCCGTAGGTGGGCCAGGGACGAGTCGCCGGTGCCGAAGTCGTCCACCGAGAGGCGTACGCCCAGGTCGCGCAACCGGCGCAGGGTGGGGATCGGGCGGTCCGTGCCGTCGAGCACGCCGGCCTCGGTGATCTCCAGGGTCAGCCGTTGCGGGGGCACCCCGTACTCGGTGAGCAGCTCCTGGACCCGGTCCGGGAAGTGCTGGTCGGTGAGCGTCCGTGGCGAGAGGTTCACCGCGACCGAGAGCGGCTGGTCGGCCTGGGCCCAGTCCCGGCTGCGCCGCAGCCCCTCCCGGAGCACCACCTCGGTGAGCCGGTCGAGCTGCCCGGTGTGCTCGGCCACCGCGACGAAGTCCTCCGGGGCCACCGTCCCGTGGGTCGGGTGCTCCCACCGGGCCAGGCACTCCACCCCGACCAGCCGGCGGTCCCGCAGGGTGACCTTGGGCTGGAAGTAGACCTCCAGCTCGCCGTCGTCCAGCGCCCGGCGCAGGTCGCCGGCGAGGCCGAGGCGCCGCAGCGACCGGGACTCCAGGGCCGGGTTGAACAGCTGCACGCTGCCCGGGACCGACTTCGCCGCGGTCGCGGCCAGGTCGACCCGTTGCAGCAGGGTCGCCGCGTCACTGCCGTGATCCGGGTGTACGGCGACCCCGACCGCGGTGTCCACGTCCAGGGTGAGCGCGTCGAAGACCATCTCGTCGCGGATCTGCTCGCGCAGCTGGGCGGCCAGTTCCAGCGCCGCCTCGGCGCTCTCCAGCCGCATGGTCACCAGGAACTCGTCGCCCCCGGCCCGGCCGACCAGGGCCGACGACGGCGCCGAGGCGCGCAGCCGGTTGGCCACCTCCGCCAGGACCTTGTCGCCGGCGGCGTGACCCAGCGACTCGTTGACCTGCCGCAGCCCGTCGACGTCGAAGAGGAGCAGCGCCACCACCTCGCCGGGCGCCCGGATCTTGACCGACTCGTCGAGCGCGCCGGTGATCCGCCGCCGGTTGGGCAGCTTGGTGAGGCCGTCGTGGTAGGCGTCGTGCCGCAGCCGGTCGACCAGCCGGGAGTTCTCCAGGGCGACCGCGGCGTGCGCGGCCACCGTCTCGAAGAGAGGAACGTCGTTACGGACGAAGTAGTTGCTGTCGCCGAGCCGGTTCGCGATCTCGAGTGTGCCGATGATCGCTTGGCCGGACCGCAGAGGCAGCACGATCACGTCCTTGACCCGTTGCGCTGACAGATCTGCACGCAGGTCAGGGTCGGTGGTCATACCGCGGCCGACGGCGACCGTACGGCCCTCGGCCTGCGCGCGCGCTCGAAGCGAGGCGGGTGTCTTGGCGAAGTCGAGCAACCCCGGGTCAGCGTTGCGGGCGGTCAACAACACCTCGGGATGCCGCCCCTGGGCCGGCAGCCAGAGAGTGGCGTACTCCGCCTGCATCAGCGCTCGCACCCGGCCCAGCAACGCGTCGGGCAGAGTGCCGTTCTGCCCGCTCTCGGCCACCGCGCGACTCAGCTCGTACATGTCGGCCAGGGTGCGGTGCTGGCGAAAGAACTGGGCGTACGCCCGGTAGACCAGCGCCAAGGCGGCGATCAGTGCGGCCAGCAGCACGAGCGACCACCAGGTCGCGGCGATGAGGATCAGAACGACAATCCCACTCGCGATGTTGATGGCCGCGGCCAGCAGCGCGGGCGGATATTTCCGGATCGCTTCCCGGCCGGCCTGGCCGCCCTGCAGGAGGGTGTGCACGCCCGCCACCGAGGTGATGCTCACCAGGTTGACCATGCTGGCCGCGACGAACAGGATCAGCCAGGTGGCCGGACCGACACCGCGCACCGGCGGTAGCGCCTGCAGCACCAGGACCGCGAGGGACGAACCCGCAGCGGCCCGCGCGACGTTGAACCAGAACTTGGTGGCACCCAGGCGGTGTCGGAGGTGCGTGATGACGGCCGCGGCCGTGTAGATCGCGACGACGGTGAGCGGACGCACCAGGTAGAAGGCGAGAACCAGCGGGATCTCGGTGAGCGTCACGCCGATGGACTGGCGCCGGACGGTGAAGTTCAGTACCGGCAGACCGGCGGCGACCATGGCCACCAGCAGCGCCGCCGCCAGTGGCCATTCCCCGAAAGGCCGCACGGCGACAAGACCGACAACCGTCGAACAGACGACGGCCAACAACGCCATCGGCCCAGTGATCAGCCAGGCGCGCTCTGTGGACCGGGAGCCGGTGCGGCCTCGATCCGCCATGCCGTGCCCCCTCACCGGCCCCGGTACTTCACATCGTGCAGATGGTACTCAGGTCACGGGTTTACGGGAGTGTTCCAGATGACGTCCATGTTCCAGATGACGTCCATGGTGTGCGCGTTCCCGCTACCCCAGAAGTCGCCGACGAAGACGCCGGCAGCCAGCACAGCGAGCACCAGGAACGAGCCAAGCAGTCGGCCCCGCTTTCGACCAGACATGTTTGCTCCTGTCGGGGAAGTGTCACAGGGATGGTGGAGGTTCCACGATCGTGCCACACGGCGAGTAACCAGAAAAGCGGTGAGGACGCGGCTGGTCCACGCCGGTGACGAGGTTCCACCGTTCAGACCGCCGCCCCCACCGAGGCGGGCCAGATGGCGGGCCTAATGGCGAGGCACGGCGCTTCACTCAGCGCCTGATACGACCTTCAGCACATTTCGTCTCAGCGGCTCGGCCGACCATCGCGCCCGGCCAGCTCAATCACTCTCAGTCACGCGCGCCACTGGCTCCGTCATGCCCCACGAGCCAGACATTGACCACCATACCTGTTCTGTGCGAGTTCGCTAGTAGCTAAGTACGGGATAATTTGGATCATCCACACTCTTCGGTGGATGGCCGGATCAGTCCGACGCCGTACTGCCACGTGGCCCCACGGTGTTGGATGGCGCGCCCGGCCCTCTAGCTGACTCGACCGTTGCCGTCGTCGGCCCACCTCCGCTACGGCGAGGGAGAGGTCCCGGACCCCAGATGTGCGGAAGGTGGGTCAGCGGGTTGTCGCAGGCACCGTGGCGGCTCCCCCGGGGACGAGATCACCGTCGCGGCTGGCCTTGTCGGGCGTCTGCTTGACGAATGTGGCAAGACAGGTGGGTGGACCGGGCTGCTTCGCGTCGGCAGGGTCACCCTCGGCTCCACACGCCGCCAGCGCAACGACAGACCCCAGGACGATTCCTACCCGGACGATCGGCGCTAACCCGTGAGCACCAGCCGGCATAGCCACCCTGCGCGTGACGCGTAGCGAACGGCGAGGCTGTCGGCCATGTGACGGCGCCCTGGCGGAGCGGCGGGACGCGCCTACGCTGAGCGCACGTTCCGCCCGGCGACGCTCCGGAGGGAGCCGTCCCATGCCATCCATCCTCGCCACCGCTCTCCTCGCGGCCGCCTTGACGGCCGCACCCACCGCCACCGCGTCCGCCGCGCCCGGCTATCGCATGGTGGACCTCGGCACCCTCGGCGGCGACAGCAGCTACGCCAGCGCCATGAACGACCGCGGCGACGTGGTCGGCCGCGCCCAGGCTGCCGACGGCACCTACCGCGGGTTCCTCTGGCGCCACGGCCGGATGATCGATCTCGGCGCCTTCAACCCGATCGACGTCAACGACCGCGGCCAGGTCGTCGGCATCCACGACGCCAGCTCCGGCGGGTACGTCTGGCACCGCGGTGTCCTGCGGCCGCTGGGCGATCCGTCCGCCCTGCCCGTGGCGATCAACGATCGCGGCCAGGTCGTCGCCCGCACCGACGCAGGCCCCGTCCTGTGGACGAACGGCCGCGCCCGGCCCTTGCCCCTCGGCGAGGTGTCCGACGTCAACGAGCGCGGCCAGGTCTCCGGCGGGGTGTACGTGCCAGGCGGCATCCACGCCGCCCTGTGGCACAGCGGCCGGGTCACCGACCTCGGCGCCGGCCCCTTCAATCGCAGCAACACGTACGCCCTCAACGACCGCGGCTGGGTGATCGGCTGGCAGTTCTCGGCCGAGCAGTTCGAGCGCGGCATCCTCTGGCGGCACGGCCGCGCCCTGGACGTCGGGACCCTCGGCGGCAGCTTCACCCAGCTGCGGGCGATCAACAACCGTGGCGAGATCCTGGCCAGCTCTCAGGCCGCCGACGGAAGGGCCCGCCCAGCGCTGTGGCGGCGCGGCGTGCTGCACGACCTCAGCCTCGCCGGGGTCAGCACGGACGGCGAGGTCGTCGA
The DNA here is from genome assembly GCF_044753725.1 of Micromonospora sp. NPDC093243. Lineage (NCBI taxonomy): Bacteria > Bacillati > Actinomycetota > Actinomycetes > Micromonosporales > Micromonosporaceae > Micromonospora > Micromonospora sp. NPDC093243. The sequence continues at coordinate 621,269 of NZ_JBIVNT010000004.1, forward strand.
CCTCGATGACCGCGGCCGCATCGCCGCGTCGATCCGCCCGGTCTCGGGTGTCAGCCGCGCGGTCGTCTACCACCCGCGCTGACGGGGCCGGTTCCGGGCGGCAACCGGTCGCGGTCGGCCGCGGTGACGACCCGGCGCCGTGGACCATGCCGCGGATCATGGCCTCCGCCGCAGCGGACACGCACCGCCGGCGAGGCCGAATCGAGTTGTTCTCGGCGACACGTATGCGACACAGCCAGCGAGATCGAGCGGCGCCAGAGCGGGATTGAGTGAGCTTCACAAGAGAGGCCCCTGACCGGCGTTAGCGCTGGTCAGGGGCCTCTTTCTGCACCTGGTGGCGGGTAGAGGATTCGAACCTCTGTAGCTTTCGCGACGGATTTACAGTCCGCTCCCATTGGCCGCTCGGGCAACCCGCCAGGGCACCCCACCGCGTCGGAACGCGGCGGCGGAAGCAAGGATAGCGGCTCCACCCGGCGATGGCGCAACCGGGTACCGTCAGAGGGTCGTGCCGCTGGTCAGCGGGCGACGGCAGCCCAGAGACCGACCGGACAGCAGGAGCATGAGCATGGCAGCTAACCCGTCGTTCGACATCGTCAGCAAGGTCGAGCACCAGGAGGTCGACAACGCCCTCCGCCAGGCTGAGAAGGAGCTCGCGACGCGGTTCGACTTCCGGGGCACCGGCGCCGAGATCTCCTGGTCGGGCGATGAGGCGATCAGCCTCCAGGCCGAGACTGAGGAGCGGGTGCGGGCCGCACTGGACGTCTTCAAGGAGAAGTTGGTCAAGCGGAACATCTCGCTGAAGTCCCTCGACGCGGGCGACCCGCGGTCGTCGGGCAAGATTTTCAAGATCGACTGCAAGGTGATCCAGGGCATCGACTCCGATAAGGCCAAGGCGATCGGCAAGAAGATCCGCGACGAGGGCCCGAAGGGCGTCCAGGCACAGATCCAGGGCGACCAGCTGCGGGTCACCGGCAAGAAGCGGGACGACCTCCAGGCCGTCATCGCGCTGCTCAAGGGCGAGGACTTCGGCGTCGCCCTCCAGTTCACCAACTACCGGTAACGAGGCCCGGCTGGCCTGGCCATCGGGTCGGCCACGCCCTGTCACCTGGGTAGAGGCCGTCACCAGTGGTCGTCGTTGGTCGCCCCGATCGGCCTCCGACGGCCCGGTGACGGCTTGGCCAGGGACGTCCAGCGTTGGGCGCGGCGGTTGATCCTCGTGGCGGGCTCGGCGCTGCGTCAACGCACGACCAGCCACCGCAGGAACGACGTGCTTCCCGCGCTGGTACCGGGCCTACTCTGCCCCGCCCGAGAGCTCATATAGTCGGGCAGTGACCATGGAACAGGTCCGGCAGGCCTACGCGTCCGTCGCAGAGCTCTACATCGGGCTGTTCGGTACGAGCCAGCAGGTGCACGCGGACGACCTCGCCTTCATCGGGCGACACCTGACGGGCCGGCCGGGCACGGTGCTCGATCTGGGCTGCGGGCCTGGCCACCTCACCGATCACCTTCGATCGCTGGGCGCCGACGCGACGGGCATCGACCTGGTCCCCGAGTTCATCGCCCACGCGCGGGCAGCCCACCCGGGCGGCAGCTACCAACTCGGGTCGTTCGAAGAGCTCGCCGTTGCCGACCACTCCGTCGCCGGCATCCTGGCCTGGGGCTCGTTGATTCATCTACCGCCGGAGGGTCTCGACGGCGTGCTCGCCGAGCTCCGGCGGGTGATGGCCCCGGCCGGGAGGTTGGTGGTTGCCATCTTCGTCGGTGACGAGGTCGCGGCCTTCGACCACAAGGTCGTGACCGCCTATCGCTGGCCCGTCGACGAGTTCTCGGAGCGACTGGCGCGAGCTGGCTTCGCGGAAGTCGAGCGCCTGCAGCGGCCCAGCGAGGGCCCTCATCGACCGCACGCTGCCATCGCGGCGATCACGACCGAAGGGTGAGCTGAGCCGGCTCGCCGTGGCGTTCGGGCAGCGCGAACGGTCAGGCGGGAACGGGCTCCTCCAGGCGTACCGCTGTCGCCTCCGCCCGGGCGATCGGCCCGGCGGGCAGCGCGGCGACCGCGGCCCCGACGGCGACCGCCACCCCGGCGAAGAGGAACGCCCACGGCACGCCGCCGGAGTGGTCGACGATCAGCCCGGCCACCGCGCCGCCGGCCGCGCTCGCCGCGACCGACATGGTGACCACCCAGGTGTACGCCTCGTTCAGCATGCCGGCGGGCGCGATCCGGCCGACCAGCGTGTTCTCCAGGGTGAGCGCGGGCGCGATGGTGGCACCCCCGACGATCAGCGCGATGCCCAGGGCCAACGGGGTGGGCATCAACGCGAAGACGGCGAAGCTGCCGGCCACCGCGGCGAGCAGCCAGGCGAACTGCCGGGTCATCCGCGCCGCCGGCTTGCGTACCCCGAACCAGAACCCGCCGGCCGCGCTGCCGACGCCCCAGACGGCCAGCAGCAGACCGGCGAGGCTCTCCGGGTCGTCGGCGGCGTAGTTGCCGGCGAAGGCCGGCACGGTCACCCCGGCCGCGCCGAACGCGATGCCCAGGCTGGCGACGCAGACCAGCAGGGCCGGGAAGCCGGCGACCCGCAGCGGTCCGAGCCCTCGGGCGTGGTGCTCGCGGGCGTGCGGCTGCCATCCGCGCATCACCCGGCCGAGGGCCACCGCGATGGTGCCGACGAGGGTGAACACGGCCGCGCCCACCAGCGCGGCGGCGGCGTCGGCGACCAGCACGAAGCCGGCCACCAGGAGCGGGCCGAGCACGAAGACGATCTCGAAGAGCGAGGTCTCCGCCGCCAGCGCGGTGTTGCGCAGGTGGTACCGGCCGGAGGTGGGGGCGGTCAGCTCGTTCCAGGCGCCCCGGATCGCGGCGGTCAGCGGCGGGTACGTCGCACCGGCGACGCCGGCGGCGAGGTAGATCCCGGCCAGTCCGTCGGCGCCGGCGCGGCTCGCCAACAAAAGCCCGACCAGGGCCAACGGGTGGGCGACGGCGGTGGCGAGCAACACCGGGCTGGGGCCGACCCGGTCGGCGATCCGGCCGGCGACCGGGCTCAGGGCGGCGCCGGCGATGGCGTAGATCCCGCCGGCCACGGCGGCCAGCGAGTATCGCCCTGTCACCTGCTCGACCACCAGCAGCAGCGCCAGCGGGGTCATACCGATCCCGAGCCGCCCGATGATGCCGGTGATCAGCAGCATCGGCGCGCCGGGAATTCGCCAGACACCCAGATATTGGCGCAGCGCGGCCACCCGAACCTCCCGGCTGTAATGAGCGTAAGACGTTTCGACCCTAACGCCGTGGGTCGTACGGATGAAGCGGTTATCGGCCCCGACACAGTGCTCCGCCCGCACCCGGCGGACCGGATGCGGGCGGAGTGGGTGGGTTCTGTCGGGTCAGCGCTGGTACTGCACCGGGCTGACGGAGCCGGCCATCTGCTCCAGCCGAGCGACCCGGTCCTCCATCTTCGGGTGGGTGGAGAAGAGCGCCGCCACGCCGCCGCCCCGGAACGGGTTGGCGATCATCAGGTGCGCGGTGCTGGTGAGCTGACCCTGGGCCGGCAGGGGCCGGCGGCGGGCCACCGCGTCGATCTTGCGCAGCGCGCTGGCCAGCGCGAGCGGGTCGCGGGTCAGCTGGGCGCCGGAGGCGTCCGCCTGGAACTCGCGGCTCCGGCTGATCGCCAGCTGGATCACCGTGGCCGCGATCGGGCCCAGGATGATGGTCAGCAGCAGCACGGCCGGGTTCGGCGCGTCCTCGTCGTCCCCGCCGCCGAGCGGGATGAAGAAGGCGAGGTTGGCCAGCATGGTGATGATGCCGGCCAGGCCGGCCGCCACGCTGGAGATGAGGATGTCCCGGTTGTAGACGTGGGACAGCTCGTGCCCGATCACCCCGCGCAGCTCGCGGTAGTCGAGGATCTCGGTGATGCCCTGGGTGACGCAGACCGCCGCGTGCTGCGGGTTGCGGCCCGTGGCGAACGCGTTGGGCTGTGCGGTCGGGCTGACGTAGAGCCGCGGCATCGGCTGCCGGGCCTCCGTCGCCAACTCACGCACCATCCGGTACAGCTCGGGGAATTGCGCCTCGGTGACCGGTTGCGCCCGCATCGACCGCAGGGCGAGCTTGTCGGAGAAGAAGTAGCTGAATCCGTTCATCAGCAGGGAGATGACAACTGCGATGACCAGTCCGCCACTGCCGCCGAACCAGTAGCCCACCGCCAGGATCAGCGCGGTGAGCAGGCCGAGCAGCGCGGTGGTCTTGAGACGGTTGTGGTGCACGATCACTCCTTCGGTGCACGGATCGCCGGGACCCGTCGACCGGTACAACACACCGGTACCCGCCAACCATCCGTCGTATGGCTGAGAGATCGCTGGGAGCGTGCCCGATTGGCCGCTCAGCGGGCGGCGAGATCCAATACGAGCTGCGGAGCGAACCCGACCACCACTGCGGCCACAGTCGCCACGGCCAGCACGGCGGCCACCACCCGGGCGGGCGACGCCGCGACGGAGGTCACACCCGCCGACGCCGGGGGCGCGTAGAGGCGGGCGGCCAGCCGCAGGTAGTAGGCGAGGCCGACGACCGCGTTCACCGCCACCACCAGCGCGAGCCAGCCGGCCCCGCCGTCCAGCAGCGAGCGCACCACCGTCACCTTGGCGAAGAGGCCGGCCAGGCCGGGCGGCAACCCGGCCAGCCCGATCAGCGCCAGCGCCAGGCCGGCGCCGAGCCACGGGTGGCGGCGGGCCGCGCCACGCAGGTCGTCGAGGGTGCCGCCGTCGGCGTCCGCCGGGCGCAGAGCGGTCACCCCGGCGAACGCGGCGAGCTCCAGCAACACGAAGAAGACGGCGTACGCGACCGCGGCCGCGTACGCGCCGGCCCGCGCCTCGTCGGTGCGACCTGCGGCCAGCGCCAGCGCGCCCAGCGGGGCCAGGATGTAGCCGGCCTGGGCCACCGAGGACCAGGCGAGCAGCCGGACCGTGCGCCGCTGGCGCAGCGCCACCAGGTTGCCGACCGTCATCGTGAGCACCGCGAGCAGGGCGAGCACCGGGCCGGTCCGGTCGGCCGGCAGTGCCGTCCCGACCACCGCGAGCAGCGCCACCACGCCGCCCAGCTTCGACGCCGTCGACAGGTACGCGGCCACCGGCAGCGGCGCGCCGTCGTAGGTGGCCGGCGCCCAGGCGTGGAACGGCACGGCGGCGACCTTGAACGCCAACCCCAGCACCAGCAGCGCCACCGCCGCCGTGGTCAGCGGCAGGTCGAGCAGGTCCGGCCGCTCATCCAGCGCCGCGCCGAGCCGGCCCAGGTGCAGCCCGCCGGTGACCGCGTAGAGCAGCGCCGCGCCGAGCAGACTCAGCGCGGTGGCCACCACGCTGACGACGAAGAAGGTGACCGCCGCCTCGGCGCTGGCCACACTGCCCCGGCGCAGCCCGACCAGCACGTAGAGCGGCAGGGTCAACGTCTCCAACGCCACGATCAGGGTGATCAGGTCACCGGCCGCGCCGAGCACCACGCCGCCGGTCATCGAGCAGGCGAGCAGGAAGGCGTACTCCCCCACCGGCGCCCGGCCGGCCCGCAGGTGCCCGGCGGAGAGCCCGAGCACCCCCAGGGTGAGCAGCGCGAAGACCGCGCCGACCAGGGCCGCCCGGCCACCGAAGACGAAGGAGCAGTCACCGCCGACGCAGAACGTCCGCCGCTCCCCTCCGGCGCCGACCAGCGCCGCGCCGAGCGCGGTGGCGAGCGCGCCCGCGGCGGCCACCGCCAGCGTGGCCCGCGGCCGGGCCAGCATGAGGTCGGTGACGAGCACCAGCACGGCGGTGCCGGCGGCCAGGTAGGCCGGCAGCAGCGCCACGTTGTCCACGCTCTGCACCACGCTCTGGCTCACGGAAGCACCACCTTCACCAGGGCGTCGACCGGGGCCTCGGCGACCCCGAGCACCAGGGCCGGGGCCAGGCCGATGGCCAGCGCGAGCAGCACCAGCGGTACCCAGGCGGTCAGCTCCGCACCGGCCAGGCCGGGGGTGAGCCGGCCGACCGCCGGGCTCGGCCGGCCGTGGGTGACCTGGCGCAGCAGGCGCAGGAAGTACGCGGCGGTGAGCGCTCCGCCCACCGCGGCCAGGACGCCGAGGGTGGTCCAGAGCGCGCCGCCCACCTCGATCGCGGCGATCACCGCGAACGCCTCGCCCCAGAAACCGGCCAGGCCGGGCAGGCCCAGCGAGGCGATCGCGGCGAACCCGAGCAACCCGGCGAGCCGGGGGGCGGTCTCCCGCAGCCCGGAGAGGTCGGCGAGCGCGCCGGAATGGGTACGGTCCTTCACCGCCCCGGCCAGGAAGAAGAGCAGACCGGTGATCACCCCGTGCGCCACGTTGCCGATCAGCGCCGCCTGGATGCCGGTGGTGGTGAGGGTGGCGACGCCGAGCAGCACGAAGCCCATGTGCCCCACGCTGGAGTACGCGATCAGCCGCTTCAACTCGTCCTGGGCCAGGCAGACCAGCGAACCGATCAGGATCGCCGCCACGGCGAGCACGCCGAGCACCGGCGCGGCCCAGCGGGCGCCCTCCGGGGCCACCCCGACCGCCACCCGGATCAGCCCGTACGTGCCCATCTTGAGCAGCACCCCGGCGAGCACCACGCTGCCCACCGTGGGCGCCTGGGTGTGCGCGTCCGGCAGCCACGAGTGCAAGGGCCAGAGCGGACTCTTCACCGCGAAGGCCAACGCGAAGAGGGTGAACGCGGCGAGCTGGGTGCCTCGGGACAGCTCGGTGCCGCCGGTCAGCGCCACGATGTCGGCGGTGCCGGCGGCGGCGACCACCACGTAGACGCCGACCAGCAGCAGCACCGAGCCGAAGAGGGTGTAGAGCGCGAACTTGCGGGCGGCCCGCCGCCGGTCCTCGCCGCCCCAACCGGCGATCACCGCGTACATCGGCAGCAGGACGACCTCGAAGAAGAGGAAGAAGAGCACCAGATCCAGGGCGAGGAAGGTGCCCAGGATGCCGACCTCGACCACCAGCAGCAGCGCCACCAGCGCCCGGCCGCTGCCGCCGCCCGGCACCCGCCAGAGGCTGTAGCCGCAGCAGAGCAGGGTGAGCAGGGCGGTCAGCACCACCAGCGGATAGGAGATGCCGTCCACCCCGAGGTGGAAGCGCAGGTCCAGGCCGGGCACCCAGGGGAGGTCCAACTGGTGCCACGGGCGTACCGCCGGGGCGGTCGCGGACCAGGCGAACCAGCCCCGGTCGCCGACGGCCAGCGGGGCCGCCGCGAGCAGGGTGAGGCCGGCAGCCACCGTGCCGACCAGCCGAGCGGCCCGGTCGGCGGGCGTCGCGGCCACCGCGACCGCGCCGAGCGCCGGCACCGCCAGGACCGCGACCAGCAGGAACTCTCCGAAACTCATGACACGCCTCCGATCAGGGCGGCGGCCAGGCCGATCAGCAGCGCGCCGGCCAGCACGGCGGCGGCGGCCCGGGGCAGCGCCGCGCGGTGCAGCGCGGCCAGCCCGGCGCCGAGCCCGGAGGCGGCCCGTCCGCTCCCCTCGACCGCGCCGTCCACCACCACCTCGTCGCCGGCGCGCACCCAGCCGGCGAACGCCCGGGCGGGGCGTACCACCAGGGCGTGCTGGAGGTCGTCGAGCCGGAACGCGGCCGCGAAGACCGGCCGCAGCGGACCCAGCGCGGCCGCCGGGTCGGCGGCCCGGTCGCGCCGCCAGCGGGCCCAGGCCAGCCCGGCGCCGAGCACCAGCAGCGCCAGTGGCAGCAGCACGGCAGGAGTGAGATGGACCAGACCCTCCGCCGGGAGGAGATCCGACGGGCGCCCGGGGGTCGCCACCTCGGCCGGTTGCAGCCGGTCGGCGAACGGGCCGGCGAAACCGGCCAGGCCGAGCAGCGCGGCCGGCACCGCGAGCAGCAGCAGCGGCCAGCGCAGCGTGCCCGGCGGGTCGTGCGGGTGGACCAACGGCTCCCGGGTCTCGCCGAGGAAGGCGCGCAGCAGCAGTCGGGTGGCGTACCAGGCGGTGACCGCGACGCCGACCAGCCCGGCGAGCCAGACCAGCCAACCGAGCCAGGACGGGGTGGGGCCCTCGCCGTGCAGCGCGGCGGCCTGCGCCACCGCGACCACGCCGTCCTTGCTCCAGAAACCGGCGAGCGGTGGCAGCCCGGCCAGCGCGCCGAGGCCGACCACCGTGCACCAGAAGGTCAGCGGCATGCTGCGGCGCAGCCCGCCCATCTGGGACATCAGCGTGGTGCCGACCGCGTGGATCACCGCGCCGGCGGCGAGGAAGAGCAGCGCCTTGAACGCGGCGTGGGTGAGCAGGTGGAACAGCGCGGCCGCCGGGGAGCCGACGGCGAGCGCGCCGGTCATGTAGCCGATCTGGGAGACCGTCGACCAGGCGAGCACCCGTTTGATGTCGTCCTGCGCGGTGGCCGCGAACGCGCCGAGCAGCAGGGTGATCGAGCCGAGTACGCCGAGCACGGTCAGCGCGACGGGGGCCGCCACGAAGAGCGGGTAGAGGCGGGCGACGGCGTACACCCCGGCCGCGACCATGGTGGCGGCATGGATGAGGGCGCTGATCGGCGTCGGGCCGGCCATCGCGTCGGGCAGCCAGGTGTGCAGCGGGAACTGGGCGCTCTTGCCGGCCACCCCGGCGAGCAGCAGCAGACAGGCGGCGGTGAGGGCGCCCGGGGAGTAGTCGTGGGCCAGCACGTCGGCGATCCGGAAGCTGCCGGCGGAGACGCCGAGCAGCGCGATGCCGAGCAGGAAGCCGACGTCACCGACCCGGGTCACCAGGAACGCCTTCATCGCGGCGGCGGGCGCCTCCGGCAGCCTCCGGTCGTGCGCGATGAGCAGGTAGGAACAGAGGCCCATCACCTCCCACCCGACCAGCAGCATGATCAGGTCGCCGGCGACCACCACCAGCAGCATCGCGCCGGTGAAGAGGCTGATCTGGGCGGCGTAGGGCGGGTAGCGGTGGTCGACGTCCACGTCGTCGTGCGGGCCGCGCTTGAGGTAGCCGATCGAGTAGACCTGCACGGCGAGCGCGACCGCGGCGACCGCCACCGCGACGAGCGCCGCGGCACCGTCCAACCGCACCCCGAGGGTCACCGTCAACCCGCCGAGGTCGACCCAACCGGTGGCCGCCTCGACGGGCCCGTCCAGGGTGGCCAGCAGCGCGACCGCCAGAGCCAGCGCGCCGGCCGCGCCGGCCACCCCGAGGGTGATCGCCGCCCGCCGGGCTCGCTGCTCACCCCGCGCCGGGTCGCCACCGCCGTGAGCCGCCAGGCCGCGCGGCGACGGCGGCAGCAGCAGACCGAGCAACCCCGCCACCAGCGGTACGGCCGGCAGCAGCGCACCGAGCAGGGTGGTCGTGCTCACCGTTCCTCCCCTGCCTCGGCCGCCCCGGTGCCCGCGCCCCCGGCCGGCGGCGGCGCGCCGACGGCGGTGCGGACCGGAGTCGGCTCCTCGGCCGGGGTCGGCCCCTCGGCGAGCGGGATCTCGTCGACGGCGACGGTGGCCCGGAGCCGGTAGAGCTGGAGCACGATGGCCAGGCCCACGCCGACCTCGGCGGCGGCCAGCACGATCACGAAGAGCGCGAAGACCTGCCCGCTGTGCGGCAGCGCCGCCCGTACCGTGGCGTCGGCGGTGACCAGGATCAGGTTGACCGCGTTGAGCATCAGCTCGACGGCGATCAGCACCAGCACCGCGTTGCGGCGGCGCAGCACGCCGTAGACGCCGAGGCCGAAGAGGAGCGCCGCGGTGACGTACGGGATGACCGGCCTCACCGCGACCGCCCGATGTCCGGCCGGGAGAGCACCACCGCGCCGACCAGTGCGGCGAGCAGCAACACGGAGAGCACCTCGAAGGGCAGCACCCAGGTGCGGAAGAGTTGGCCGCCGAGCCGCTCGGCGGTGCCCGCCTCGGGCAGGTCCACCGCCGTCCAGCGGTAGGCGTCGACCAGCAGCGCGGCCAGGCCCAGCCCGGTGCCGCCGCCGGTCAGCGCGGCCGGCCAGCCGGGCCGGTCCAGATCGTCGGACGCACCGATCGGCGCCCGGGTGAGCATCACCGCGAAGAGCAGCAGCACCACCACCGCGCCGACGTAGATCAGCACCTGCACCCAGGCCACCAGCTCGGCGGTGAGGACCAGATAGTCGCCGGCCAGCGCACCGAGGCAGACGACCAGGTAGAGGCCGGCCCGGACCAGGTGTTTCGTGGTCACCACCAGCACACCCGAGCCGACCGCCACCGCGCCGAGGGCGAGCAGCAGCACGTCCGCACCGGTCATGGAGTCGCCTCGCCGGACGCGCCGGGCTCGGGGCGTACCGTCGGCGCGGCGGGCCGGGCGGCGGGGACGGCGGCCTTACGCGCGGCGCTGGTCTCCTCCTTGGCTGGCTCACCGTTCGGGTCGTGCGCCTGCGGCGGCGGCACGGTGGCCATCCACTGCCCCAGGTGGTCCTTGTCGTGCAGCAGGTCCTTGATGTCGTACTCGGCGTACTCGAACTCGGGTGACCAATAGAGCGCGTCGAACGGGCAGACCTCGATGCAGATGCCGCAGTACATGCAGAGCGAGAAGTCGATGTCGAACTTGTCGAGCACGTTGCGCTGACGAGGACGGGCGGCGCCGGGCACCGCCACCTCCTCCTTGTGCGAGTCGATGTAGATGCACCAGTCCGGACACTCGCGGGCGCAGAGCATGCACACCGTGCAGTTCTCCTCGAGCAACGCGATCACCCCACGGGAGCGGGGCGGCAGCTCGGGGGCGACGTCCGGGTACTGCTGGGTGGTGGAGCGCCGGGTCATCGTCTTCAGCGTGACCGCCAGCCCCTTGACCAGCCCCGCGCCGGGCAGGCCGCGGTCAGCGGCGCCGTCGTCCGGTGCGCTGTGTTCGCTGGGGTCGCTCATGTCGACCATCCTGCCCTGTACCCCCGGCGCGCGCGACCACCACCCGTCGGTCAACGGCGGTACCGTGGGCCTGGGGAGAACGACGCACCTGGAAGGACCCGCCCATGACCGCCGCGCTGCAGAGCGACTACCCGCCCGAGGGCGGGTGGACGACAGACGATCTGGATGCGCTGCCGGAGGACGGCCGTCGCCGGGAACTGCTCGACGGAGTGCTGCTGATGTCCCCCTCCCCCACCCGCACGCACCAGACCATCGCGATGCGTCTTGGTGTCGCGCTCGAAGCGGAGTGTCCCGACGCGTACGACGTCACCCAGGGGGTCGAGGTACGGATCAACCGCACCCGCTCCTTCATTCCCGACGTGCTGGTGACCACTTCCGCCGCGGCGGCGCGCGAACCGTCGAGGTACGAGCCGCACGAGGTGGTCCTCGCCGTCGAGATCGTCTCTCCGAGCACCCGCTCGATCGACCGGGTGTTGAAGCCGGCGCTCTACGCCCAGGCCGGCATCCCGTTCTACTGGCGGATCGAGCCGGAGGATGGCGCGCTGGAGGTCGTCACGTACCGGATCGACGCGGTGAACGAGGTCTACACCGAGACCGGGCGGTGGACGAAGTTCGTCGACACCGGCGAGCCGTTCCCGATCAACCTGCCGATCAGTCGGATCACGCCCCGGGCCCGGTGACGCCCCCTGCTGGCGGGAGCATCTCGACCCCCAGCTGTTGCAGGAGCTGGAACAGCTCGTTGCAGCTCCACACGTCGACGATCAGGCCGGCGTCGTCGAACCGCAGGAAGGTCGCCCCGGAGTAGCTGACCACCTGCCCGGTCGGCGGTACCGGCCCGAACTGCCCGGTCTGGGTGCCGGCGGCCCGCCAGTGCACGGCCACCCGACCGCCGCCGGTGACCACGTCCACGATCTTGTAGCGCAGATCCGGGAAAGCCGCCCGACGCTCCCGGTGCCAGGCCAGGGTCGCCTCCGGTCCGGTCCCGCCGAGCCCCGGGCAGCCCGGGCCGACCAGCTCGTACGCGGTCTCCTCCCGGCCGGCGTTCCACACGTCGGCGATGAAGCGTCGGGCTGTCGCTTCCACATCGGTCATCCGGGCAGCGTAGTCACCGGCGGCCCGGCCGGACGGCCGGAGATCCGCCATGATGGGACGCAGAGGCGGACGAGCGAGGAGACGACGTGGGCGACGAGACGGGCGGGAAGTACGTCGAGCCGGGCGGGGAGTTCACCCGGGACCAGCGCTACATCGCGACCCGGATCACCGCCGACGGGCGGGACGGGTTTCCGGTGACGCCGGGCAGATACCGGTTGGCGGTCAGCCGCGCCTGCCCGTGGGCGAACCGGTTGATCATCGTGCGCCGGTTGCTCGGCCTGGAGGACGCGCTCTCCATGGCGGTCGCCGGCCCCACCCACGACGCCCGGAGCTGGACGTTCGACCTCGACCCGGGCGGCCGGGATCCGGTGCTCGACATCGAGCGGCTGGCCGAGGCCTACTTCGCCCGGTTCCCCGGCTACGACCGGGGCATCACCGTGCCGGCGATCGTGGACGTGCCGACCGGGCAGGTGGTGACCAACGACTACGCGCAGATGAGCCTGGACCTCAGCACCGAGTGGACCGCCTACCACCGCGACGGCGCGCCGGAGCTCTACCCGGAGCGGCTGCGCGACGAGGTCGACGAGGTCAACGCGGTGGTGTTCCGGGACGTCAACAACGGCGTCTACCGGTGCGGGTTCGCCGGCAGCCAGGAGGCGTACGAGTCGGCGTACCGTCGGCTCTTCGAGCGGCTGGACTGGTTGACCGAGCGGCTGCAGGGCCAGCGGTATCTGCTCGGCGACAGCATCACCGAGGCCGACGTGCGGCTCTTCACCACGCTGGTCCGCTTCGACCCCGTCTACCACGGGCACTTCAAGTGCAACCGCAGCAAGCTCACCGAGATGCCGGTGCTCTGGGCGTACGCCCGGGACCTGTTCCAGACGCCCGGCTTCGGGGACACCATCGACTTCGACCACATCAAGCGGCACTACTACGAGGTGCACCGGGACATCAACCCGACGGGCGTCGTCCCGCTCGGGCCGGACCTGTCGAACTGGCTCACCGCGCACGGCCGGGAGTCGCTCGGCGGCCGCCCCTTCGGCGACGGCACCCCGCCTCCGCCGCCACCCACCTCCGAGCGGGTGGACCCAGCCCACACGCCCCTGCGCTGATCCGGGCGCAGGCCGCGCCGGGCGGGTGGGTCAGAGGGCCAGGCGGACGGCGGTGGTCAGGACCAGCTGGGCCAGCGAGGCGGGGACCAGGACCAGCCAGCAGAGGCGCTGAAGCTGGTCCTCGCGCAGTCGCGGGTACGACACCCGGAGCCAGATGATCAGGAATGCGACGGCGAAGACCTTGAGCAGGGTCCAGAGCCAGCCGAGCTGGGCGTCGGCGAACGGGCCCTGCCAGCCACCGAGGAAGAGCACGGTGGTGAGCGCGGCGATGACCACGATGCCGACGTACTCGGCGAGCAGGAAGAACGCGAAGCGCAGTCCGGTGTACTCGGTCATGTAGCCGAAGACCAGCTCGGAGTCGGCCACCGGCATGTCGAACGGTGGTCGGCGGATCTCGGCCAGCCCGGCGACGAAGAAGACGATCATGGCTGGCGCCTGCCAGAGCAGCCACCAGGGCCGCCACGCCTCGACGATGCCGGAGAGGCTGAGCGTGCCCGCGGCCATGGCCACCGAGGCGGCGGCCAGCACCAGCGGCAGCTCGTAGCCGAGCAGCTGGGCGGCGCCGCGGAGCCCGCCGAGCAGGCTGTACTTGTTGGCCGAGGCCCAGGCCGACATCAGCACGGCCAGCACCCCGACGCCGACCACCGCGAGCACGAAGAAGAGCCCGATGTCGAGCGGCTGGCCGACCAGGTCGTCCGGGCCGAGCGGAATGACCAGCAGCACGAGCAGGTACGGCAGCAGGGCGATCGCCGGGGCCAGCCGGAAGACCGCCCGATCCGCCTCGCGCGGGGTCACGTCCTCCTTCTGCACGAACTTGACCCCGTCGGCGATCAGCTGCGCCCAGCCGTGGAAACCGCCCGCGTACATCGGGCCGAGCCGGCCCTGCATGTGCGCCATCACCTTGTGCTCGGCCTGCCCGACCAGCAGCGGCAGGGTGAGGAAGGCGACCAGCACGCCGCCCACCCGGATCACCAGCTCCAGCCAGAGCGGCATCAGGCCGTACCTCCCTCGTCGGCGGGCCGCTCGACGTCGCCCGCCGCCGGCTGGCCGGGGCGCGCCGGACGGGCGCCCGGGGCCGGCCGGGCCGGCCGCTCCCGCGCCGGGCGGGCCGGGGTACCGCCGCGCGGTCCCTCCCCCACGTTGCCGGCACCCGCCGGGGTGGCTGTCGTGCCCCAATCGCCCGGCGCGGGCACGCCCGGCGGGCGGATCGGCCGCCGGCCGCCGCCGGCCTCCGACTCGCCCGGTTCCTTGGCGCCCGGCCAGGGCTTGGCCACCCGGGAGGCGAGTACGAACTCCTTGCGCAACGGGTGGCCCTCGAACTCCGGCGGCAGCAGCAGCGGGAGCAGCCCGTCGTGGCCGGCGAAGTCGATGCCGAACATCTCGTGTGTCTCCCGCTCGTGCCAGGCGGCGCCCGGGTAGACGTCGACCACCGAGGCCACGGCGGGCGCCTCCCGCGCCACCCGGGCCCGCAGCAGGACGCCGTGCCGGTGCCGGGTCGACCAGAGATGCGCCACCACGTCGAACCCGTCGGCCAGCTCGTCGACCGCGGAGAGCCAGTCGAAGTAGTCGCAGGCCAGCTCCGCGTCGTCGCGGGCGGTCCGCAGCGCCTCCCGCCAACTCGCCGCCGGCACGTCGACGGTGGCCCGGGCATGCCGTTGGCCGCCGGAGACCGACGGGGTGGCCTCGGCCGGCGCGAGCAGCGTCGCCATCCGGCGGCCGACCTCTTCCGGAGTCATGCCGCTGATCCTAGGGCGTGTCTCCCGGATCCCGTCGAGCCGAGACGAGGCCCGGACGACGCCCGGCTGTGTCGGCCCGCCCGTGGGCCATCTGCCGCTTTGCCGGCGGAAGCCGGGCCGGCAGGCCAAGATGAGACACGTGCGCGCCGTGACTGTGACCCCCGGGGTCGCCGACTCCCTGGAACTGGCCGACGACCATCCGGAGCCGGCGGCCGAGGAGGGCGGGGTCCTGGTCCAGGCCCTGGCCGTCGGGGTCTGCGGGACCGACCACGAGATCGTGGCGGGCGAGTACGGCGAGGCGCCGCCCGGCAGGTCGCGCCTGGTGATCGGGCACGAGTCGCTGGGCCGGGTGATGGAGGACCCGACCGGCAGCCTGCAACCGGGCGACCTGGTGGCCGGCATCGTGCGCTACCCCGACCCGGTGCCCTGCCCGAACTGTGCGGTCGGCGAGTGGGACATGTGCCGCAACGGTCAGTACACCGAGCACGGCATCAAGGCGCTGGACGGCTTCGCCCGGGACCGCTGGCGGGTGCCGCCCCGCTTCGCGGTACGGCTGGACCCGGCCCTCGCGCAGGTCGGGATGCTGCTCGAACCGACCAGCGTGGTGGCGAAGGCGTGGGACCACATCGAACGGATCGGGCACCGCGCCGAGTGGCAGCCGCGCAGCGTGCTGGTGACCGGCGCGGGGCCGATCGGCCTGCTCGCCGCGCTGCTCGCCAGTCAGCGCGGGCTGTCCGTGCACGTGCTGGACCTGGCCACCAGCGGACCCAAGCCGGAGCTGGTGCACGCGCTGGGTGCGACCTACCACTCGGTGCCGGTCAACGACCTCGACTTCGAGCCGGACGTGGTGCTCGAGTGCACCGGGGCGCCGAAGGTGGTGCTCGACGTGATGTGCAAGGCCGCGCCGACCGGCATCGTCTGCCTCACCGGCGTCTCCAGCGGCGGCCGGTCCATCGACTTCGACGCGGGCGCGCTCAACCGGACGCTGGTGCTGGAGAACAACGTGGTCTTCGGCTCGGTCAACGCCAACCGGCGGCACTGGGACCTGGCCGCCGAGGCGCTGGCCCGGGCCGACCAGTACTGGCTCAGCTCACTGATCAGCCGCCGGGTGCCGGCTTCGCGGTTCCGCGACGCGTACAGCCCCGCGCCCGACGACATCAAGGTGGTGCTGGACTTCGCCGCCTGACCCGCCAGCCGCCCAGCGGGTGGGTGGTGGGTCAGATGCCGGGCAGCCGGCCGTTGCGGAACAGGTCCACGAAGAGCTGGTGGTCCTGCCGGGCGCGGACGCCGTACGCGTGGGCGAACTCCACCAGGTGGGTGACGAAGCCCGGCTCGTCCTGGTCGACCACCGCCACGATCGCCTCCTCGGTGGAGTAGTCGACCAGGTCGTGGCTGGACTCGTCGTCGGCCACGGAGTGCATCCGGGCCACCGCCCGACCGAGGTCGGCGAGCACCCCGGCCAGTTCCTCGGGCTCGTTGACGTCCGCCCAGTCCAGGTCGGCGGCGTACGGGGAGACCTCGGCGACCAGCTGCCCGACCCCGTCCAGCTGGGTGAAGCCCAGCCACGGGTCGGCGTGCGCCTGGAGCGCCCGCTGCGACTCGGCCGTCCGGTGCCCCTGGTGCTGGAAGTAGCCGCGGACCGACTGGTCCGGGATGTGCCGGGCTACGGCCGGCACCTGGGCCTGCTTCATGTAGATGACGACGTCGTTCTCCAACGCCTGGGTGTGCCCCTCCAGCAGCAGGTTGTAGGACGGCAGCCCGGCCGACCCGATGCCCACGCCCTTGCGCAGCACCACGTCCTTGATCCGCGCCTCCACCGGACGCAGCCGCGCCGAGGACGCGGGCAGCGTGCCCAGGTAGCCCTGGAAGGCGGCGAGGACCTTCTCCCGGGTGGCCCCGTCGATCTCGAAGACCCCGTCGCCGACGGAGAACCGCCGCTCGTAGTTGTCGATCGTGGTCTGCGCGGCGAGCAGATCCACCCGGGTGTTGAGCCGGGCCTGCTGGAGCACCCGGCGCAGCACGCCGTCGGCGTTGTCCAACGTGATCGAGCCGATCGCGTCGTCGCCGCCGGCGGCGATCGCGCGCAGCTCGGTCAGGTAGGAGCGGGCGAAGCCGCTGACCAGCTCGCTGATCACCCGGTCGGAGAGCGCCTTGGCGTAGCCGAGCAGTGCCACGCTCGCCGCCAACCGCCGCAGGTCCCAGGTGAACGGCCCGACGTACGCCTCGTCGAAGTCGTTGACGTTGAACACCAGCTGGCCGGAGGCGTTCATGTAGGTGCCGAAGTTCTCCGCGTGCAGGTCACCGTGGATCCAGACCCGGCTGGTCCGCTCGTCGAGATAGCGCTCGTCGGCGAAGTCGCCGCGCTGGTCCGCGTAGAAGAGCGAGGCGCTGCCCCGGTAGAAGGCGAACGGCGACGCGGCCATCTTGCGGAACTTGCGGCGGAACGCGGCCGGGTCGAGTGACATCGACGCCCCGAACTCGCCGGTCAGCACGTCGATGATGTAGGCGGAACGCTCGTCCGCGGAGGTGCTCATGCTGCGCAGGCTAACCCCCACCGGCCAGCGGAGCGCTCGGCCGACCGAGCCGGGCGGCCGGTCGGTCCGGCGGGTGTGACCCACCGGACCGACCGCGCCGACCTGACGTACGGTCGAGGGTCAGCGACCGACCCGGGTCGGCGCCGCCATGATGGGCGCCAGCGGCGGGCCGCTCGCGGTCCCGATTCCGGACTGGGCGGCGGTGTACGGCCGCAGCCCGCAGGTCCGGCTCATGTTCGCCGCGATCGTGGTGGTGGCGCCCGCCGTCACGGCCACCTTGGTGCCGTAGCGACCGCCGGGGGCGTACCAGCAACCCTTCGTCAGGCTCCAGTACTCGACGTACACCTCCTGGGTGCGGTGTCCGCGCAGGGTGAACGTCCCGTCCCGGGCGATGTTGGCGTAGGAGGCGCTGGCGATGTCGCCGGTGCGGGCGTTGTACGTCCAGACGTAACCGGCGTCGACCGGGCTCGCGCCGTCGGTGACCTTGCCGGCGAGCGCGCCCCCGGTGGCCAGGCGGGCGTCGACCGTGGCCGTCGCGCCAGGGTTGACCTTGCTGAGGGTGGCGGCGAACCGGTCGGCGACGTCGCCGGACCACTGCCAGGCGTACCCGCTGGCGCTGTTCGGCGCGAACTCCACCGGCCAGCGGTACGGGCCCAGGTCGCCGAGGGTGTACTGGCCCTGGGCGTTGGAGCAGTTCGCGCCGAAGCTCGCCCCCTGCCCGGGGTGGAAGGCGAACGGGTAGGCGCAGACACCGGCGACCGCCGCGCCGGAGGCGTTGCGGATCGTGCCGGTGATCCTGCCCGGCGGGTCGACCCGGATCGGCGGGATGGTGACCGTCTCCTTCGCCCGCAGCGTGACGGGCAGCGCCTCCCGCTGGTCGCCACTGCCGCCGTTCGCGGTGACCCACTGGGCGCCGTAGCGGGTGGCGGGCGGGTCGTACGGGCCGATCGGCTGGAAGGCGTAGAGCTGCCAGGTGCCCAACTCGTCGGCCTCGAACGGGCCGGCCTCCAGGTGGCCGTCGTCGGCCGAGCAGTACTGCCGCATGTGGGCGGACTGCCCGCCCCACCTCGGCTGGACCAGGTGCGCGCAGATGCCACCGACCGGCTGCCCGCTCGCCGCGTCCAGCACGGTGGTGGCGACCGCCGCACCGGGCCGGAGCTGGTAGCTGACCCTGGTCACCTGACCGCGAACCACGTCGACGGTCGGTTTCGGATCCGCCGGGAAGTACGAAGCCCCGCCCGAGACGTCCAGCTCCCACGTGCCCGGCCGTACATCGAGCACGTCCACGATGCCGTTGACGCCGCAAACCGACTCGTCCCGGCCGCCGTGGACGTAGACGCACGGCCGGGGCACGGGCAGGGCGGTCACCGCGTCGGTCACCACGACCTTGACGGTTCCCAACGGCAGCAGCCACTCGTTCACGGTGAGGGTGTCGCCGTCGGCGACCGTGAAGACGGTGGCCTCCTCCCGGGTCTCCTTGCGCGGCACCCACTGCGCGCCGCGCTGGTTGTCGTAGACGGAGATCCGGTAGCCGCCGGGGGGCAGATTGCTCAGCTCGTAGGTCCCGGTGACCGAGGTGTAGGCGATGGCCTCGTAGGCGTCGCCCTCGCCGTGCACGGTGACGGTGGCCTGGACCGGGGTGCCGTACTGGTCGGTGATCCGGCCGCTGATGCTGCCGGCGCCGCGACCCATCGTGACGTCGCGCTCCACGACGCTGCCCGCCGGGATGCTGACCGGGTCGGCGTTCAGATAGTCGGGGGCGCCGTACCACCACTCGGTGCGGAACCCCTCGGCGTGCACGCGGATCTTGTAGTCGGGCGCCTCCCACGCGCCCGGGATGGTGTAGCGGCCCGACGCGTCGGAGCAGTGCTCGGCGGCGACCTCGGTGGCGGAGGTGTGCAGGGCGAGGCAGGCGTTCGCGACAGGGTTTCCGTCGGAATCGCGGACCACGCCGGTGTAGCCGAAGGTGTCGGCGGCTGCCGGAGCAGCGGAGAGAGTGACTATGGCGAGCGCCGCCAGGAGGGCGGCCCCCGTTGCCCGCATGGTTCTCATGCCAGCAACCTAGCGACAGTCGCCGACATCGAAGACATCCAGTCGGCTCGCAAGCCGCCGACGGTCGGTCGGTCCGGCTCAGGACCCCGGCGGACGGACCGGTGGGGCGGTGAGCGACTCGACCGAGCGCGGGGCCGCGCCGTCGCGGGGTGCGGCGTCCACCGGCGCGGCGAGCGCATCGGGCCGGGCCACGCCGCCGATGCCGGCCTGCTCGGCGGCGATCTTCTCCTGCAGCCGCAGGATGCCGTGCAGCAGCGCCTCCGGCCGGGGTGGGCAGCCAGGCACGTAGACGTCGACCGGGATGAGCTGGTCGACGCCCTTGGTGACCGAGTACGAGTCCCAGTAGGGTCCGCCGCAGTTGGAGCAGGCGCCGAACGAGATGACGTACTTCGGCTCGGGCATCTGGTCGTAGAGCCGCTTGATCGCCGGCGCCATCTTGTCGGTGACCGTTCCAGAGACGACCATCAGGTCAGCCTGCCGGGGACCGTGGGCGAACGGGATCACGCCGAGCCGGATGAAGTCGTGCCGGCCCATGCTGGTGGCGATGAACTCGATCGCGCAGCAGGCCAGACCGAAGTTGAACACCCAGAGCGAGTAGCGACGGCCCCAGTTCAGCACGAACCGGATCGGCTCGCCGAGCACTCCCGGCAGCTGCACGACCGCCTCCCTCCTGTCACCCAACCGACAGTCAATCACAGTCGCCGGGCGCAACCCGGGGGGCCGCTGACGACCTTGGCGGGAGACGGCTTGCCGGGAAGCCGCGTCGCGGCCAGGGGGTCCGCGATCGCCACGGGGAGGACGAGTGAGTGTGACGAGAGACGTACGGGCCGGTGGCGCCCCACCGGACCCCCACCCGGGCAGGACGTCCGACGGGCCGGAGCTGACCTTCGACGACTTCTACCACGCCCACTTCCGGGGCCTCGTCGTGCAGCTACGGGCCTACACGGGTGACGTCGGTCAGGCGCAGGACCTCGTACAGGAAGCGTTCTGCCGGGCCTTCGCCCGATGGGACCAGGTGTCCAGGTACGACGATCCGTTGGCCTGGACCCGGCGGGTGGCCTGGAACCTCGCCCACAACCGCTGGCGACGGCTGCGTACCGCCCGATCGTGGCTGGTGCGGCAGCGGGAGATTCACGTGGCCGGGCCGAACCCCGACCGGGTGGCGCTGGAGGTCGCCCTGGCGGCACTGCCCGCGAAGCAGCGCCGCGCGGTGATCCTGCACTACCTGGCGGACATGCCGATCGCCGAGATCGCCGCCCAGGAACGGGTGGCCGAGGGAACCGTCAAGTCGTGGCTGCACCGGGGCCGGGCCTCGCTCGCCGCGTCCCTGCGGGAGACGACCGAGGAGGCTCAGGATGTCTGAGCACGAGTCCATCGCGCTCGCCGAGCGCTTCGCCCGGTACCGCACCGAGGTGCTGGCCGAGATCGAGCCGCCCGGACCGGCGGCGGTCCGCCGCACCGTACGCCTGCGCCGGCGCCGGACCTTCGGCTCCGCCGTCGCGGCGGCTCTGGCGCTCACGGCCGGTCCGATACTCGGGTACGCGGCCCTGGACGGTCCGACGCCCCGGCCCGGACCGGTCGACCCCACCGCCAGCCCGACGCCCAGCCTGTCGGCGAGCGCGACCGTCAGCCCGTCGGCGTCGCCGGCGGCCAGCAGCGCCAGCCCGACCGGGGCGGCGCCGAACGGTCGGATCAGTCGGGCGCAACTGCTCGCCACGCCGGTGTCACTGCCGGCCTGGAGTTCACCGGCGGGGTGCCCGACCAAGGATGTGCGGATGGCCGCCGAACCGGTCAAGGACGACACCAACGCGCTCATCGCGATCGATCACGGCGACCTGGACGGCGACGGCGCGACGGAAACCGTCGCCCTGGTCCGTTGCGTGTTCGGCACCCGCGGGCCGGCCCAGGTGATCGCGTTCGACCGGGACGCGGCCGGTGAGGTCGTGACCCTCGGTCGGGTGATCAGCACCGGTCGGCCGGCCCCCGGATGGCTGACCGCCCTGGACGTACGCGCCGACGGCGAGGTCCGGGTCGAGCTGCTCGACATCGCACCCGGCGGCGGCTGGCCGGAGGAGTACTCCCAGCGCCAGTGGCGCGGCTACCGCTGGACCGGCGACGGGTTCGATCAGGTGTCCGGCCCGACCGGGTTCGGTCCGAACCCGAACTCCGCGGACCTCGGCCTCGTCGCCGGCGACCTGGTCCTGACCACCGCAACGGACGGATCCCGGTCGGGTTCGTTCACCGTCCGGGTCCGTAACGACGGCGATCGGACGGTACGGGACGCGGTGTTGCAACTGGAACTGCCGACAGCGCTGGAACTGACCGGCGACGGCTGGGCGGGCTGTGATCTGAACCGGGACGCCATCCTGCTCGTGTTCTGCCACCTGACCGACGTCGAGTCACGCCGCGAGGTGCGGCTCACCCTGGACGTGAAGGTGGCCGCCGGCGTCAGCCTGACCCCCGGTCAGGCCCCGCTGAGGGTCTGGCCGGAGGGACCGGGCGGACACAACATGTTGGAGACGGACAGCAGCGACAACCAGGTGACGATCGACTACCGCTGACCAGGCTCCGGTGTGGCGGCTGCGGACGCCACACTGGAACCGTTCCAGGCCGGTCGCTGGAGCAGCCCGACGAATTCGACAAGCAGCCGCTCCCGCAGCGCCTGTGGTGCGGCGTCGAGCAGCGCGTTCACCGGAGCCATCCGGCCCGGCACTCCCGCGCCGAGGCCCAGCCCCCCAGCGAGGCCGGCGACCAGGTCCGGGGTGAGCGTGTCCGGGGTCAGGGTGCCCGCGAGGGCGATCAGCTCCGGAGGCAGCTCGACCGGACCGGACGCCCGGGCCGCGGTCACCGCGGCGGCCAGGTCCGGGCCGAACTCGGCCACCCGGGGGGCCACCGAGGCGGTGACGGTGAGGTGCACGCTGGCCGGCAGGTCGGCGTACGACAGCTGCGGCTGGGTGTGCCAGCCTCGCCCGGCCAGCTCGTCGACCAGCACGAACAGGTCCAGGTCGGGATCGGTGCTGGTGAAGCAGACGACCGTGGACTCCGGCTCGGCCATCAGTCGAAGCCCGTCGACGGCGCGTACCGCGGTGGCCAGCCCGGCGACCGCGTCCCGGGTCAGCGACGCCAGCCGCAGGTAGCCGTCGTCGCCGAGGTGGCGCAGGGTGGCGTACGCGGCGGCGATCGGTCCGCCGGAGCGGGTCGAGGCGATGGTCGGGTTGACCATCGTGTACCCGGGCCAGTCGGCGTAGGCGAAGTACTGGGGCGCGCGCAGCGCCGGGTTGCGGTGCAGCAGCACCGAGACGCCCTTCGGGGCGTAGGCGTACTTGTGCAGGTCGACCGAGATCGAGGTGACCCCGGGGACGGCGAAGTCGAACGCCGGGACCGGCGTGCCGAGCCGGCGCAGGTAGGGCAGGGTCCAGCCGCCGAAGCAGGCGTCCACGTGACAGCGCACGCCGGCCGCCGCGGCGGCCGCGGCGATCTCACCGACCGGGTCGAGGACACCGTGCGCGTACGACGGGGCGGAGCAGGCCACCAGGACGGTCTCCGGCCCGATCGCGGCGGCCATCTCGGCCGGGTCGGGGCGCAGCGTCTCGGCGGAGACCGGCACCACGTCGAGCGTCACCCGCAGATAGTGCGCGGCCTTGGCGAAGGCGGCATGCCCGCTGGACGGGACCACGACGCGGGGCGCGGCGATCTCGGGGTGGGCGTCGCGGGCGGCCTTGACCGCCAGGATCAGCGACTCGGTGCCACCGCTGGTGACGCTGCCGACGACATCGGGGGCGGTGCTGCCCGGGCCGCCGCCGAGCAGCCGGCCGGCCGCGCCGACCAGGGCGTTCTCCATGGCGAGCAGGGACGGAAAGGCGGTCGGGTCGAGCCCGTTGACGTGTGCGCTCATCGCGTGCGCGGCGGCGGCCAGCTCGTCCAGACCGGGCACCGCCGGGTCGTAGACGTACGCGAAGAGCCGCCCCCCGTGCGTCGGCCGGTCCCCCGCTCTGAGCGTGTCGATCTCGCGCAGCACCTGCTCGGCGGGCACTCCCCGCTCCGGCAAGGCGCTCCCACCGTTCGCTTCGTCGATCATGGAGTTATGGTGCCCTTTCGGTACGGTTCAGCGGCTTTCGTCCCCCACCACAACTGCTTGATCGACGCGAGCGTCGGGCTGGGTGGCGGCGGCTAGGCGGGCGGGGGTCAGGTTGTAGGGACGAAGCAGGAGCAGGGCCGCGGCGACCAGGAGGGCTGGCAGGACGGTGAAGCCGAGCAGGATGCCGAGGCGGGCGGTGTCGGACTGGGCGGCGGCGGTGCCGGTGTCGGACGAGACGTAGCCGGTCAACTGGAGCACCAGGCCGTAGATGCCCGGGCCGAGCGCCAGCCCCAATGTCTCCCCGGCGGTCCAGATCCCGGTGAAGACCCCGGCCTGCCGCCGGCCGGTGCGCGCCTCGTCCCAGGCGATGCAGTCCGGCAGCATCGCGAGCGCGAAGACCTGCTGACCGGCGTACCCGACGCCGATCAACGCGACCACGAGGTAGACCGCCGCCGCCGGCAGCACCGGGGCGGCGATCAGCGCCAGCGCGCCCAGGGCGAAGAGCAGCGAGGCGGCGACCAGCGCGGCGAGCTTGCCCACCCGCGCGCCCACCCGGGTCCAGAGCGGCATCACCAGCAGCGCAGGCCCGACGAAGGAGGCGAAGAGCAGGGTCGCGCCGGTCTGCGGATCGCGCAGGATCTGATCGGCGAAGTAGTTGACCCCGGCGAGGACGGTGGCCACCCCGGCGGACTGCACCACGAAGCAGATCAGCAGCGCCCGGAACGGCCGGTTGCGGCCGGCCACCGCGAGCTGCGCGCGCAGACTCGGCTCGCTGTCCCGCACCGCGCCCGTCGGGGCGGCCCGGGTGCCGAGGAACGCGCCGACCGCGCCCAGGGCGATCAGCACCGCGACGAAGAGTCCCATCCAACGGTGCCCGGCCAGCCCCTCGCCACCCGCGGTCACCACCACCGGCGCCACCGCGCCGGAGATCAGGATGGCCAGCGCCAGCACCGCGATCCGCCACGTCATCAGCCGGGTGCGCTCGGCGTAGTCGTCGGTCAGCTCGGCTGGCATCGCCACGTACGGCACCTGGAAGAAGGCGAACGCGGTGGCGGTGGCGAGGAAGGCGACCGCCGCGTACGCGGCGCCGGCTCCGCCGGCACCGAACGGCGCGGCGAAGATGGCGGCGAAGAGCAGGGCGAGCGCGAGCCCGGCGAAGAGCAGGTACGGGCGGCGGGCCCCCCAGCGGGAGCGGGTGCGGTCGGAGATCCGGCCGGCCACCGGGTTGACCAGCACGTCCCACGCCTTCGGCAGGAGCACCAGCAGGGCGGCCAGACCGGCGGCCACGCCCAGCGTGTCGGTCAGATAGGGCAGCAACAGCAGCCCGGGCACGGTGCCGAAGGCGCCGGTGGCCAGCGAACCGAGCGCGTAACCGCCGTGCACCCGACGCGGCAGACCGCCCGGGACGGGAGCCGGCCCAGCCGGCGGCGCGTCCATGGCGCCGAATGTTACTCACGTTATGGCGGCGGTCACATCCCCTCTTCCGGCGACCAGCCGGCCGCCCCGATGTCCACCCCCTCACCGCGCAGCGGCGTCCCCTCGGCGCGCAGCCGGGCCCGGGCCTCCCGCTCGTGCCCCGGCGGCAGCCGGCCGGCGGAGGTGACCACCCGGTGCCAGGGGACCGAGCCGCCGTGCCGAGCCATGATGTTGCCGACCAACCGCGCCGAGGCGCGACCCGAACGCTCGGCCAACGCGTCGGCGACCGCGCCGTAGGACATCACCCGTCCCGGCGGGATCCGGTCGACCAGGTCGAGCACCGCCTCGACGTACTCGTCAGGTGTCACAATCGGCCACCATATGGGAACGCCGCCGGGCGCTGCCGCCCTGACCACGCAGAATGGGCGGGTGCGCGACGCTGTCACGGCGGCCCGGCGGGTCGTCGTCAAGATCGGATCCTCCTCGTTGACCACCGCGACCGGCGGGCTGGCCGACGAGCGGGTCGACGCGCTGGTCGACACCCTCGGCGGGCTCGCTGCCGACGGCCGGGAGGTGGTGCTGGTCTCCTCCGGCGCCATCGCGGCCGGCCTGGCCCCGCTGGGTCTGCCCCGGCGCCCGCGCGACCTGGCCACCCAGCAGGCCGCCGCCAGCGTCGGCCAGGGCAAGCTGATCGGCCGGTACGCGGCCAGCTTCGCCCGGCACGGACTGACCGTCGGGCAGGTGCTGCTGACCGTCGACGACGTGACCCGGCGCGCGCACTACCGCAACGCCTACCGCACCCTGCGCAAGCTGCTCGACCTGCGGGCGGTGCCGATCGTCAACGAGAACGACACGGTGGCCACCGAGGAGATCCGGTTCGGCGACAACGACCGGCTGGCCGCGCTGGTCGCCGCGCTCGTCCACGCCGACCTGCTGGTGCTCCTCTCCGACGTGGACGCGCTCTGGACCGGCGACCCGGCCCGGCCGGGCTCCACCCGGATCACCGAGGTCCGCGACGAGCAGGATCTCGCCGGCGTCACCATCGGCGGGGCCGGCCGCTCCGGGGTCGGCACCGGCGGCATGGTCACCAAGGTCGAGGCGGCCCGGATCGCGACCGGCTTCGGCATCCCGGTGGTGCTCACCGCGGCCCCGCTGGCCGGCCCGGCGCTGGCCGGCGAGCCGGTCGGCACGCTCTTCCACCCGCAGCGGCAACGCCCCGCCGCGCGGCTGTTCTGGCTCGCGCACGCCACCGCGCCCCGGGGCCGGCTGCACCTCGACCCGGGCGCGGTCGCCGCGGTGGTCGGGCGGCGCAAGTCGCTGCTGCCGGCCGGCATCACCGCGGTCGACGGGGCGTTCACCGCCGGCGACCCGGTGGACCTGGTCGACGCCGAAGGCGCGCCGGTGGCCCGGGGGCTGGTCAACTACGACGCGGGGGAGCTGCCCGGGCTGCTCGGTCGCTCCACGTCGGAACTCGCCGCGGCGCTCGGCCCGGCGTACGAACGGGAGGTCGTCCACCGCGACGACCTGGTGCTGCTGTGATCGGGGCCGCGGGTGCCCCGCCCAACACTGGAGGAGTGCCGGCGTGAGCGTGAGCGAACAGGCGCGACGGGCCCGCGAGGCGGCGAACGCGCTGGCCGTGGCGACCCGTACGACAAAGGACGCCGCCCTGGCCGCGATGGCCGACGCGTTGGTGGCGCGTACCCCGGAGATCCTGGCCGCGAACGCGGCGGACCTGGCGGCCGGCCGGGAGGCCGGGCTGACCGCGGCCGTGCTGGACCGGCTCGCCCTCGACGAGGGCCGGGTGGCCGGCATCGCCGACGCGCTGCGACAGATGGCGGCGCTGCCCGACCCGGTGGGTGAGGTGGTCCGCGGCTCGACCCTGCCCAACGGGCTGGAGCTGCGCCAGATCCGGGTGCCGTTCGGCGTGGTCGGCATCATCTACGAGGCCCGCCCCAACGTGACCGTCGACGCCGCCGGGATCTGCCTGAAGTCGGGCAACGCGGCACTGCTGCGCGGTTCGTCCTCCGCCGCGCACTCCAACGCCGCGCTCGTCGCGGTGCTGCGCGACGCGATCGCCGGCGCCGGGCTGCCGGCCGACGCGGTGCAGCTGCTCGACGCCACCTCTCGGGAGTCGGTCAAGGAGCTGATGCGCGCCCGCGGCCTGGTCGACGTGCTGATCCCGCGCGGCGGCGCGTCGCTGATCCGCACCGTGGTCGAGGAGTCCACCGTGCCGGTGATCGAGACCGGCGTCGGCAACTGCCACGTCTACGTGGACACCGCCGCCGACCTGGCCAAGGCCGTCGCGATCACGCTGAACGCCAAGACGCAGCGCCTCTCCACCTGCAACACCGCCGAGTCGCTGCTGGTGCACGCGGGGGTCGCCGACGCCTTCCTGCCCCCGATGCTTGCCGCCTTCGCCGAGGCGGGGGTGAGCGTGCACGGCGACGAGCGGGTCGCCGCGCACTCCGCGGCGGTCGTACCGGCCACCGACGAGGACTTCGCCACCGAGTACCTCTCCGCCGACATCTCGGTCGCCGTGGTCGACTCGCTCGACGCGGCGGTCGCGCACATCCGGCGCTACGGCACCGGCCACACCGAAGCGATCGTCACCGACTCGACCACCGCGGCCCGGGAGTTCGTGGCCCGGGTGGACGCGGCGGCCGTGATGGTCAACGCCTCCACCCGATTCACCGACGGCGGCGAGTTCGGCTTCGGCGCCGAGATCGGCATCTCCACCCAGAAGCTGCACGCCCGCGGCCCGATGGGGCTGCCCGAGCTGACCAGCACCAAGTACGTGGTGACCGGCGACGGCCACCTGCGCTAGCCCACGCCGGACGGACGCCCGAGGCTCAGCGGCAGCCGCGGATGGCGGCCAGGGTGGTGTGCACGTCGAACTGGTGCCCGTCGTCGCTCTCCCACCCACCGTCGCTGCGCTGTGTCTCGGCCAGCCGGCGGTGGGCCGCCAGCATCGTCGGGTGGGTGCCGTCGAGGTCCACCCGGCGCAGCGTCGCGGCCAGCCAGGCGGCGTCCGCCGCGGACATCCCGGGCAGCCGGCTGGCGAGCGCCACCAGGATCCGAGCCGACTCGTCGTAGCGATGCTGCCCGTGGAAGACGGCCGCGCTCAGCCACCCCGCCGGCAGGTACGACGGCCAACTGCCGTCCGGGCCCAGCTGCCCGGCGAGCGCTTCCGCCGCGCCGTGCACCACTCCGGCGTACGCCCCACCCACCCGGCTGTCGAGCGGGCCGCCGGCTCGGGCGTCCCGGCCGGCGACGGCGAGCCAGTAGCCGGCGTTCGCGGTCAGGAAGAAGCGGGCCTCCGGGTCGCCGGGCCGGGCCCAGGACGGGGCCACGCCGGCCAGCGACTCGTCCTCCTCCCATCCGCCGTCGGCGAGCTGCCGGGCGGCCAGCCAGTCCAGCGCCTTGCGGGCGGCGGGCCGGCCGAGCGCGCCGAGGTCGTCGAGCTCGGCCAGCCGGAAGCAGGTGGCGTCCACCGAGGCGATGTCGCCGTCCAGGGTCGCCGGCCACCCGCCGTCGGGCGACTGCCCGGCCTCGGCCATGTCGAGCAGCTCCGGCGGCGTCGGCGCGCCGGTACGGAGCCGGGAGAGGCGGGCACGCTCCACCGCATCTCCGTGAGCCACGACGAAGCCGATCGCGGCGTCCAAGTCGACCACGGCGGACACGCTACCGGCGCAAACGCGATTTCGCCTCGGTAGCTCGGCCGAGGTCACACCGCCCACCCCGGGTACGCGAAGGGGCCCTTCCGGTGCCGGAAGGACCCCTTCGACGTGACAGTCAGTACGCGGGCAGCGCCGGGTCGACCTGCTTGATCCAGGAGAGCACGCCGCCCTGGACGTGCACCGCGTCCCGGAACCCGGCCGCCTTGAGCGCGGCCAGCGCCTCCGCGGAGCGCACGCCGGACTTGCAGTGCAGCACGATCTGCCGGTCCTGCGGCAGCCGGGCGAGCGCATCGCCGGAGAGGATGTCGCCCTTCGGGATCAGCGTGGAGCCGGGGATCCGGACGATGTCGTACTCGGCCGGCTCCCGCACGTCGACCAGGAAGATGTCCTTGCCGGCGTCCTGCCACTCCTTGAGCTCCAGGGCGGTGATGGTCGCGTCGACCGTCGCCTCCTGCGCCTCGACCGAGACCGCCCCGCAGAAGTCCTCGTAGTCCTCGAGCAGGTCGGTGACGGTGGGGTTCTCGCCGCAGAGCGCGCAGCTCGGGTCCTTCCGAACCTTGATCTTGCGGTACGACATCTCCAGGGCGTCGTAGACCATCAGCCCGCCGACCAGCGGCTCACCGATCCCGGTGAGCAGCTTGATCGCCTCGGTGACCTGGATCGCGCCGATCGAGGCGCAGAGCACACCGAGCACGCCGCCCTCGGCGCAGGAGGGGACCATGCCGGGCGGCGGGGGCTCCGGGTAGAGGCAGCGGTAGCAGGGGCCGTGCTCGGCCCAGAAGACCGACGCCTGGCCGTCGAACCGGTAGATCGAGCCCCAGACGTACGGCTTGCCGAGCAGCACCGCCGCGTCGTTCACCATGTAACGGGTGGCGAAGTTGTCGGTGCCGTCGACGATCAGGTCGTACTGCGCGAAGATCTCCCGGACGTTCTCCCGGTCCAGCGCGGTATTGTGGATCTCCACGTTGACCAGCGGGTTGATCTCGCGGATGCTCGCGGCGGCCGACTCGGCCTTCGAGCGCCCGATGTCGGAGACACCGTGGATGATCTGGCGCTGGAGGTTGGACTCGTCGACGGTGTCGAAGTCGATGATGCCGAGGGTGCCGACCCCGGCCGCGGCGAGGTACATCAGGGCCGGCGAGCCCAGGCCGCCGGCGCCGACACAGAGCACCCGGGCGTTCTTCAGCCGCTTCTGCCCCTCGACCCCGACGTCCGGAATGATCAGGTGGCGTGAGTAGCGGCGGATCTCGTCTACGGTCAGCTCGGCGGCGGGCTCGACGAGCGGGGGCAACGACACGGTGGACTCCCCGGGATCGGCGGTCTGAACCGCGCCATTGTCGCTCGGGCGGGGCCCGGTCGGCCATGAGGGAGGACACCTAGCCCGGCATCCGGGACCGGGAATAAAGCCAACCACCGATGCCTGGGTCCAGCGCGGCGTGGACCGGCGGGTCAGGGCACGATCTCGCCCGCGTACCGGCGGCCGTCGAGGTAGGGCCAGGCGTTGGCGAGGCAGCCGTCCAGGCCGTACGTCTGCTGCTGCATGACCGGCGCCGGCCGGCCCGGTCCCGGGCAGGCCTCGTGCCCCTCGTCGAACTCGTGCCCGACCTCGTGGTTGATCACGTACGTCCGGTAGACCGAGAGGGGGGCGCCGTAGTCGGGCACGGCCTCCATCCAGCGAGCCAGATTGATGATCACCTGGCCGGGCAGCCGGCAGGAGGTGTAGCCCTCGGTGCTCAGCCCACCCTCGGCGCACATCCGCTCAGAGGTCACCGGGGTGGCCAGGTAGACGGTGAAGTCGGCGGCGGCCACCTCGGCGACCCGCTGCACCCGCAGCTCCCCCGAGGCGATCCAGCTGCGCGGGTCGCCCAGCGTCTCGTCCACGGTGGCCGCGAACGCGTCGGCGTCCTGACCGGTGCCCTGCTCGACGACGACCC
Source organism: Micromonospora sp. NPDC093243 (assembly GCF_044753725.1). Classification (NCBI taxonomy): domain Bacteria; kingdom Bacillati; phylum Actinomycetota; class Actinomycetes; order Micromonosporales; family Micromonosporaceae; genus Micromonospora; species Micromonospora sp. NPDC093243. The sequence continues at coordinate 651,760 of NZ_JBIVNT010000004.1, forward strand.
GGTAGCGGCGCAGCGGGCCGTCCTCGCCCCGCACCTCGGTGCGGCCCTCGGCGACGCTGAACCGGCCCGCGCCTGCCGAGGGGACGACGTGCGGCGCGGCGTGCGCCCCAGCCCCCTGGGGGAGCTGGACCTGGCCGGCGGGGGCCGGCGGCGGGGCACCGGTCCGGGCGACGGCGACCCCGACGGCGGCCGCCAGGAGCAGCACCAGGGTGAGCAGCACGGCGCGACGGCGACGCCGGTACATCCGGACCAGCGCGGCACGCCGGTGCGGACTGGACGGGCGGCCGGTACGGCCAGGCGGGCCGTAAGGGGACGACGACGTCATGAATCCCAGCGTGCCAGATTAAACGGGCATTTCCTCGCTTTTAACGCCAATGCCGCCGCAATTGCGAAGCATCCTCTTCGCCATAACGGGCATGAATCGCCAAATAAACGACAAAGAGGGCAAGGGATCAGATCACAACGACGGGCCGGCGTAGCGGCGGCCGTTCCGGTATGGCCACGGGTTGGCCACACAACCGTTCAGGAAAAGGGTCTGCTGCATCATCACCGGCGCCGGCCGGCCGCTGCCGGGACAGCGCTCGTGACGGTGCCCCAACTGGTGCCCGACCTCGTGGTTGACCACGTACGTCCGGTACACCGACAACGGGATCCGCGCCCGGACGAAGTGCGGGACGGAGAGCCGCCAACGGTCCAGGTTGATGATCACCTTGCCCGGTGCCCGGCAGGAGGTGTACGGACGACCGTTGATCCGGATGTCGACGCCACCCCTGGCGCACATCTGCCCCGCCGTGCGAGCCGTCGCCAGGTAGACCGTGAAGTGCGCGTCGGCGTCACCCGGCACCTGACGCAACCGCAGCCGGCGGCTGTCCACCCAGCTGCCCGGCCCGGTCAGCGCGACCTGCACCGCCTGCCCGAACTCGGCGGCGTCCTCGCCGCTGCCCGACTCGATCGCGACGCGGTAGCGCTGCACCTGCCCGGCCTCACCCAGCACCGGCCCGGTGCGCTCGTCGTAGCCGAACCGCCCGGGGCCAGCCGACGGGAACGACCCGGACAGCTGGAACACCGGCCGTGGCGCGGTCGACGGCGACGGGGTGGGCGACGGCGGAGGGACCGGTGCCAGTGGCGCGGCCACCAGCGGCAACGCCTCCTCGCGAACCTCCCGGGCCGGTTCGACCTCCGGATGCTCGGCGACCACCGTGACCGCCGCCCCGACGGCCAGCAACGCCGAGGCGAGCAGCGCAAGCGACTGGAGCAGCCCGCCCCGGCGGCGCGGTGGCCGGGCACCGGAGCGCGATCCGCCCGGGCCGGCGGGGCGGGCCGGTGGCCCGTGACCGACCGGGCGACGGGCGGCCGGCGGGACCGGATCGGCCGCGCGGGGCGGCGGTGAGCTGGGCATCCGGCTCAGCCTGCCAGATCAGACCGGCGCGCGGACTCCTCCGTTTCGGCGAGCAGAGCCAGCACCGCGCGGGCCACCAGCCGGGGCACCTCGAGCTGCGCCACGTGGCCGACACCATCGAGCATGAGCAGCCGACTGTCCGGGATCACCCGGGCGGTCTGCGGCGCGACCCGGACGTCGACCAACCGGTCCTGCCGGCCCCCGACGACCAGCGTCGGCGCCCGCACCGCCCGAGCCAGCCGCCACAGCGACCCCGGTCCGGGCAGGTACGACCGCAGGAAGCTGGAGACCAGCCCACGGAACGTCCGGACGTACGCGGCCGCGTAGTGCTCGGCCTGGTAGCGGACCAGGATCTCCGCCACCGCCTCCTGCCGGCGCTGTTCGCAGATCCGGCTGACGTCGGACACACAGGCCTCCAGCACCTGCTGGGCCATCACCTCGGGGGCGAGCTGGGTCAGGTGCCGGGCGGCGAGGCGCTCCGCCCCGGGCAGGGCGAGCAGCGGCAGCATCCGCCCCTGCAACGAGCGTCGGAAGTCGAGGAAGGGCAGTGCCGGGGAGATCAGGGTCAGCGTCCGCACCAGATCGGGGCGGAGGCCCGCCACCTGCACGCAGATCGCCCCGCCGAGCGAGTTGCCGAACAGGTGCACCGGGCCACGGTCGGAGTGCTCGATCCACCGGACCACCCGCTCGGCGAAGGCGGGGATGGTGTAGCGCCGACCAGGCTCGCTGCGACCGAAGCCGGGCAGGTCGATGGCCTGGCCGTCCAGCCGATCGGCGAGCAGCCCGGCCAGGTCGGTCCAGTTCTGCGACGAACCGCCCAGGCCGTGCACGTAGAGGGCCGGCTCCGCGTCGGGGCCGGTGGCCGGGGTGTCTCGGACGTAGGTGACCACCCCGTCGAGGCGGACCGGCCGCCCCGGCCACGGCGGCGGAACCTGGTGATCGGGAAGGCGGGACTCCGGGCAGAGGCTGGCGCGCTTCATCGCTTCAGTCTCCCCCGGAATGCTCAAGCCAGCAGGGCCTCCAGTCGACGGTTGACCGCCGCCAGGGTGGCCCGGACGACCGCCTGGCGCGGATCGCCCGCCACCAGCGCCGAACCGGCGAGCTGCTCGACCCACCCGTCGCAGACCAGCAGCACGACCACCGTGGCCACCTCGCAGTTGCCGAACGGCACCACCGCGGCGTGCTCCACGAAACAGCGCCCGCCTTCGGCGTTGCCCGGCCCGCGCAGCAACTCGTCCACCGCCGCCGCGGCGGCCACCGCGCAGAGCCGCAGGACGTACCCGTCGACGGCCGGCCCGGTGGCGTAACCGGCGGCGCTCTCGTCGGCGGCGTTGAGGCGTACCTCGACGGTGGCGTCCAGCCCGAAGGTGCTGACCTGGACGTGGTCGATCACGACCCGGGGACCGGGCACCCCGCCGGTGTCCAGCGGTCGGGACGGCGCGCTCTCCGTGCTGGTCAGCTGCCCCCCGGAGTACGACGCCCCGATGGTCGCCGGGCTGCCGGTGGCCATGCCGACCTGCGCGGCGGCGCCGGGCGTCTCCTCCACCGTGGCCCGACCTCGCGGCGACCCGGGCTGCCGGCGGCGGCGCGGCGTCTCCGGCTCGGCGCGCGGTGGCCGGCCGGCCTCCACCGCGGCGGGAGCCTCCCCGGCCGACGGCGTGGCCTCGACGGTCTGTCCCTCAGCGGTCCGACGACCGGTCGGGCCGCCCGCCACCGCGCGGCCCTCGACTCCCTCAGCGGTCCGGCGACCGGCCGGGCCGCCCGCTGCCGCGCGGCCCTCGACGCGGCGTTCGGCCGCCCGGCCTTCGCCGCGCCGCTCATTCGTCTGCGGCGGAACGGGCGGCTCGGCACCGCGTCGGCGGACCGGCGGCGGTGGCTGCGGCGGAACTCCGGGCACGTCCTGCGGGGCGGCGGCGAGCCCCATCCGCTCCTGGAGCAGGCGGGCGACCTGCCGGCTCACCTCGGCCGGATCGGCGCCGTCGGACAGGTCGAGACGAAGGCTGTGGGCGCCCGCCGGGGTGCGTCGCAGCGAGGCGTCACGGACGCCGGCCACCTCGCGTACGGCGCCGAGGATCGCGTTGACGTCGAAGCCTTCGGGCCGCTCCTGAGGTGGGGCGGGCTCGTCGTCGCGACGCAGGTGGGTAGCGATGCGGGCGAGTTCCGGGGTCTCGGCGGGTGGCTCCACGGCTGGCGGCTCCGGCACGACGGGCACGTCCGGCTCGGCGGGGACGCGCTGCGGCAGCACCGCCGCCGTCGGGTCCGGCCGGCGCTCGTCGGCCGGCTCGGCCGCGGCTACCGGTTCGGGGGCGGATCGGCGGGCCGCATAGGGCGGTGCGCTCGTCGGGGCGGGCGCGTACGAAGGACGGTTGCGCCCGGCTGCGCTCGTGGCGGCGGCCCGGGCGGGGCCGGTCGGTGCCGGCGGTTCGCCGGGCAGGCTCGGTGTGCGGGGGCCGGCCCCCGGATCGCGGGGCGCGGCCGGCGGGGTGGCGTTCGGTGGGACCGACGGCTCGGCCGGGTCGCCGCCCTCCGGCCGGAGGCGGAACGGTCGGGCGGCGCGGAGTTCCGCGACGTCCGGGGCGTCGTCGGCGGGCACGTCGACGGCGGCCGGCGGAGTGCTCGTCGGTCCCGCACCAGCCGCCCAGGACGGCCGGTCGGGCGGCGCGGACCACACGCCACCCGGGCCACCCGCCCAGGACGGCCGCTGCACGGCCGCCGGCGGTGCGCTGGACGGCGCCGGTGGGGCGCTGCTCGGGGCGGGCGGGGCGCTGGACGGCGGGGCGGGCGGGGCGCTGCTCGGCGTCGTACCGCTCGGCGGGGCGGAGGCCCAGGACGGTCGCTCAGGCAGGGGTTCGGACGGCGGCCGCACGGTCGGGCGCTCAGTGGCCCAGGACGGCCGTTCCACGGCGGCGGGCGGCGCGCTCGCCGGCTCCGGCGGGGCGCTGCTCGGCGCGGCCGCCGGACGCCCACCGGCCCAGGCCGGCCGCTCCCCCGGCGTGCGCCGGTCGGCCTCGGCGGCGTAGCCGGGCTCCGGCTCGGGACGGGTGACCTCGTAGGGCCGGGCGGTCTCGGCGCGCACCGGCTCGTACGGCTGGCCGGGCTCGGCCCGCACCGGCTCGTACGGCTGCTGCGGCTCGGCGGCCCAGGCGGGCGCGCCCTCCTCGCGGGCCCGGCGGCCCGTCGGTTCCTCGCCCTCCCGGGCCCGACGCCCGGCCGGCTCGTCGTGCTCGTGGACCCGGCGCGCGGCCGGCTCCTCGCCCTCGTGGCCCGGACGCCGGGTCGGCTCGTCGCCCTGGCGCGACCACGGCGGAGCCCAGCCGGCCCCCCAGCTCGGCCGGTTCCAGCTCGGCCCGGACCAGTCCGGTTCGCCGGCTGGTGGCTCGGTGGCAGCGGGCGGCTCGGCGGCGGCCCGTGGCTGCGCCGGGCGGCGCTCCCCACCGGGCGGATAGGCGTCGCCCCAGCCGCGCGGCTCCGCCGCCTCGTCACCGGCGGAGCGCTCGGCGGTGGGCGCGTGGAAGCCCGGTGGCACCTCGAAACCGGAGGCGGACGTGCCGACCGGCGGAACCTGGACGGCGGGCGGCGCCGAGGTCGGCCGCCCGGTCTCGGCCCAGCGCGGCGGCCGGGGCAACTGCTGCTCGTCGGAGGAGTGCCGGGCGGGGCCGGTCTCCGGATCGCTGAGCCGGGGCGGCTGCTCGACCGCCGGTGCGGGACGCTGGGCGGGGACCACCAGCCGATCGGCGCCCGGCTCGCGGCGGTCGTCGCCGGGCAGCCCGGGCGGGGCGCTCACCGGCGTCGGCCGGCCGGTCGGGTGCTCGGCGACGTGTCCCACCCCGTTGGTGCGGTGCCCGTTGACGCGGGCCGGGGGCTCGGTGTCGCCGGGCAGCGGCGCGGGCAGATCGCCGTGGCGGGGCGAGGAGGCCGCCCAGCCGAAGGCCGGGTCGGGCTGCCAGCGCGGCGCGGCCTCCCGGGAGGACACACCCTCGCCGGAGCCGGACCAACCAGCCGCCTGGGGCGCCCATCCGCCGCCGGAACGGTTCGGATCGTCCTGCTGACCCGTCCCGTCGCCGTGCTCGCCGGGGGTGGCGGCACCGGGTTGCCCTGCTTCACTCACCGCGCGCTCCTTGGTTGCCCCCGCTGAGGCTACCGTGTGGTGACAGTGGCGATAAGTTACAGCGGCGGGCCAATTCCGCGACGGGTCATCGAGCCCGACCGGTTCGGGGTATAAGTGCCGGCTCGTACGGAGAAACTCGGAGGTTCCCATGTCCGCTGTGGGGAACGGTGCACAGACCGCCGGCCGGCCCACCCGCCTGCCCCGCTCCGCGCGCCGCAAGCAGCTGCTCGCTGCGGCGCAGGAGGTGTTCGTCGCGCAGGGCTATCACGCGGCGGCGATGGACGACATCGCCGAGCGGGCCGGGGTCTCCAAGCCCGTGCTTTACCAGCACTTTCCCGGCAAGATGGAGCTCTACCTGGCGCTGCTGGACACGCACTGCGACGCGATCGTGGCCAAGGTCCAGGACGCCATGAAGGGCACCAGCGACAACAAGGAGCGGGTCAGCGCGTCGGTGCGCGCCTACTTCGACTTCGTCGACCACGAGAGCGAGGCGTTCCGGCTGGTCTTCGAATCCGACCTGCGTAACGACCCGGCCGTGCGACAGCGCGTGGAGCGGGTCGAGCAGGGCTGCATCGCGGCGATCACCGACACCATCATCTCCGACACCGGGGTGAGCCGGGCCCACGCCGAGCTGCTCGCCTCCGGTCTGGTCGGCGCCGCCGAGACCGCCGCGCAGTTCTGGCTCGCCCGTGGCCGTCAGGTGCCGAAGGCCGAGGCCGAGGCGCTGGTGGCGGCGCTCTCCTGGCGTGGCATCGCCAGCTTCCCGCTGCAAGGTGAGTCAGCCTGACCGTCGCCGCCGTGATCGGATAGCCTTCCCACGGCGGCTATTTCGCCCCAGTTGAGGAGGCACAGTGGAGGTCAAGATCGGCGTGCAGTACGCGCCGCGCGAGCTGGTTCTGGAGAGCGCGCAGTCGCCGGCCGAGATCGAGCAGATCGTGACCGACGCCTTCGCCAACAACAGCGGCACGCTGTCCCTGACCGACGAGAAGGGCCGGCGGGTCATCGTGCCGGTCGACAAGGTCGCCTACGTCGAGATCGCCGAGGCGTCTCCCCGGGCGGTCGGGTTCACCGTCCGCTGAGCGTTCCCGGCGTCCGCGACGGGTGAGGTCGAGCCCGCCCGTCGCGGGGCCGGTGGCGTGGCCGGGCCGGCGGGCTCGGGTGCGGCCCGGGTGGCGGGCCACGGCCGGGGTCAGTTGTTCAGCCCGGCGGCGGCCATCCGCGCGGTGTGCGCGGCGGTCAGCTGCCGGAACAGGGCCGGCGCGTCCACCCGCTCCGCCTGCGCGATCAGCCCGGTGAGCGCGCCCCGGTCCGCGGCGGCGACCCGGTCGGCCTGCGAGAGCGCCTCGCCGACCAGCCGCCGGGCCCACATCGAGAGCCGGTCCGCCGTCCGCGGGTCGGCCTCGATCGCCTGCCGGATCTCACCGGCGGCGAACTCGGCGTACCGGGACTCGTGCAGCACGTCGAGCACCAACTGTCGGTCCGGTTCGTCCAGCGCGCCGGCAATCTCCCGAAGGAAGTCGTCGGTGATCGCATCGCCGACGTACGCCTTGGTGACCGCTTCCGCCCAGTCGCGCGGCTCCGTCGAGTCGTGGTAGCCCTGCAACGGCTCCACGTACGGCGCCATCGCCGCCTCGGGTGACATTCCGAGCGCGATCAGCCGGTCGGCGAGCCGCCGGTAGTTGCCGATCTCGGCGGCGGCCATCTCGCCGAGGGCGGCGCGGCGGCGCAGGTCGGGGGCGAGCCGCGCGTCGGCGGCCATCCGTTCGAAGGCGAGCAGCTCGCCGAGGGCGACCAGGCCGAGCAGGTCGGTGACGGCGGTGCCGGGGGTGGTCGGCGCGGACACGAGCGCAGGTTACCGTTCCGCGCCCTTCCGCGGGGCCCGCGACGGCGGCTCGTCCCTTCCGCCGGGAACCTTCCCGGCCGCTCCGATTGTCCCTGTGACCCGGGACACATATCATCGCCCCGGCCGTTCGGCCCGGACCTGGAATCAGGACGGCGTCCGGCCGGTTCAGGTAGTATGGAGCAGTTGCCGTGGGCGCCGATCTCATCGAAGTGAAGCCCGCGGCGCGCGTGCGGCCCGGTCCGGCTCGGCGATCCGCCCCCCGACCGTGTGGCCCGCGCCAAACCGAACGCGCCCTGCGGACACGATGGGGCGCACCACGAGAGGGCACCCCCACATCCACATGAGCGAGTTGACGCAAGGCATTCCGGGCGGCCAGGAGCTGGCCCCCACCGCTCCGGTACGACCGGAGGCACCGACCTTCGCCGAGCTGGGCGCGCGTCAGGAGACCGTCGACGCGCTGGCCGCGGCCGGCATCACCCGCGCGTTCGCCATTCAGGAGTACGCGCTGCCGATCGCGATGCGCGGCGTCGATCTGATCGGCCAGGCACCGACCGGCACCGGCAAGACGCTCGGCTTCGGCGTACCGCTGCTCGAGCGGGTCTTCGCGCCCAGCGAGGGCAGCGACGGCGTGCCCCAGGCGCTGGTCGTCGTCCCCACCCGTGAGCTGGGCCTCCAGGTCGCCAAGGACCTGGCCGCCGCGGGCCGCACCCGGGGCGTCCGGGTGCTGCCGATCTACGGCGGGGTGGCCTACGAGCCGCAGATCGAGGCGCTGCGCAAGGGCGTCGAGATCCTGGTCGGCACCCCGGGCCGGCTGATGGACCTGCAGAAGCAGAAGCACCTTCGGCTCGACCGGGTGCGCGCGCTGGTGCTCGACGAGGCCGACCGGATGCTCGACCTGGGCTTCCTCGACGACGTCGAGAAGATCCTGGCGATGCTTCCCGAGGACCGGCAGACCATGCTCTTCTCGGCGACCATGCCGGACCCGATCGTCACTCTCTCCCGGCGCTTCCTGCGCCGGCCGGTGACGATCCACGCCGGGCACACCGCCGAGACGGGTCCGTCGCCGCAGACCGAGCAGCTGGCCTACCGCACCCACTCGATGAACAAGGTCGAGATCGTGGCGCGCATCCTCCAGGCGGAGGGACGCGGCCTGACCATCATCTTCACCCGCACCAAGCGGGCCGCCGACCGGGTCGCCGAGGACCTCGACTTCCGTGGTTTCGCGGTGGCGGCCGTGCACGGCGACCTCGGACAGGGCGCGCGTGAGCGGGCGCTGCGGGCGTTCCGGGCCGGCAAGATCGACACGCTGGTCGCCACCGACGTGGCGGCCCGGGGCATCGACGTCAGCGGCGTCACGCACGTCATCAACTACGACTGCCCGGAAGACCAGGACACCTACACCCACCGGATCGGCCGTACCGGCCGGGCCGGGGCGAGCGGCGTCGCGGTGACCTTCGTCGACTGGGACGACATGCCGCGCTGGCGGATCATCGACAAGACGCTCGGCCTGGACATGCCGGAGCCGGCGGAGACCTACCACACCTCCGCGCACCTCTACACCGACCTGGACATCTCCCGCGACGTGACGGGCACCCTGCCCACCGCCGAGCGGACCCGGGCCGGGCTCTCGGCCGAGGTCGAGGAGGACCTCGGCGGTGGCCGGTCCCGGCGCGGTGAGGGCCGGGGTTCAGGCTCCCGTCGCGGCGAGAGCCGGGGCGAGGGTCGAGGCGAGGGCCGGGGCCGGGGCGAACGCCGCCGGGGTCGCGGCGAGGCGGCACCCGAGTCGGACGCCGCCGCACCCGCCGAGGCCGCCAGCGAGGAGGAGGGCACCCGCACCCCGCGCCGCCGGCGTCGCCGCCGGGCCGGCGAGGTGGTCGCGGGCGAGGCGACCGCGGTGATCACCGCCGAGGGCGGGGCCACCGAGCAGGCCGCGACCGGTGAGGGCGAGGCGTCGGCGAAGCCGCGCCGCCGCCGGCGCCGTCGCGGTGGTGGCTCCGGCGCCGGTACGCCGGCCGAGGCGACCGCCGACTGACACCCGCACGACGTACGGCATCCCCCGCACCGGCCCCGGTGCGGGGGATGTCCGTCTCCGGCCCCTACGGCAGCGCCCGCGCCGCACCGCCCGCACCCGCTGGGCGGGACCGACCGACCAGGATGATGGAGCAATGGCTGAACCGCTGGACGCCGCCCTGACCGAGGTCCGGGCGTTGCTGCTCGACCCCGCCCTGACCCGGGCGGTGGCCGCCGGACGCCGGCGCGGGCAGCGCCCCTCGGTGATCCGGGCCGAGTTGCGGCCGGTGACCCTCAAGGCCGGGCCCCGGCTACAGATCTCCACCTCCGACGGCGCCCGCCCGTACACCCGGAATGTCGCCCCCGGGTCGGACGCGGCTGCCGCGGTGGACGCGCTGCTGGCCGAGCCGTTCGGCAACTGGCACGTGGAGACCGCCGACGCGACGCTCCAACTGCGGGTCACCAAGTCCGGCGAGGCCCAGGTACACCGGGCCACGGCGACCCGGTCGGCCGCGACGCCCGGCGGGCACGACCGGGAGAAGGAATACCTGCTGGACCCGGGCGACCCGATCTTCGCGGAGATCGGCGGCTCGGCGGCGAAGCGCCGCCAGGTCGACGCGTTCCTCCGGGCGCTGGCCGCGACCCTGCCCGACGAGCTGACCGGCACGCTGCGGGTGGTGGACCTGGGCTGCGGCAACGCCTACCTGACCTTCGCCGCCTACCGCTATCTGACCGGGCGCGGGCTCGACGTCGAGCTGGTCGGGGTGGACGTCCGGGAGGACCAGCGGCAGCGCAACACCGAGCTGGCCGAGCGGCTGGGCTGGGCCGATCGGGTGCGCTTCGTGGCCGGCACGATCGCCGACGCGGTGGTCGAGCCGGCACCGGACCTGGTGCTTGCTCTGCACGCCTGCGACACGGCAACGGACGAGGCGCTGGCCCGGGCGGTGCGGTGGAATGCCCGCTGGGTGCTCGCCGCGCCGTGCTGTCACCACGACGTGGCCGCTCAGCTGCGGGCTCGTCCCGCGCCGGCGCCGTACGAGCTGCTGACCCGGCAGGGGATCCTGCGGGAGCGGTTCGCCGACGTGCTCACCGACGCGCTGCGGGCCGGGCTGCTCCGGCTGCACGGCTACCGGGCCGAGGTGGTGGAGTTCGTCGACTCCCGACACACCCCGCGCAACCTGCTGATCCGGGCCCGGCAGACCGGCACGGCGGCGACGGCCGAACAGCGCCGGGACTACCGGGAGCTGGTCGACCAGTGGCAGGTCAGCCCGCGTCTGGAGACCCTGCTCACCACGGACGCCCCGGTCGTCACGGGCTAGCGCCGCCGGTCGGCGCCCCGCTCGCGGCCCAGTGGACGTTCAGCGGACATCGCACGGTCCAGTGGGGACGGTCGCTCGCCCCGGTACGGTCCGCGCTCGCCCTCGGGTGAGGCGGTCGGGAACGGCACCACCTTGCCGGGACTCTCGGCGTTGCCGGCGGCGGTGAAGGCGTTCCAGGAGATGTCCACCAGCAGGCGCTTGAACTCCGCGTGCCGGACCGCGGCGCTGTGCTGCAACGCCATCCGCACCCCGAGCACGACGCCGACCAGGGTGGTGGTCGTGGCACCGGTGGCGGCCAGCACGTGCACACCGCTGGCGGCCCCACCGCGCAGCGCGAGCACCAGCAGCCAGATCCAGAAGCCGGCGGCGAACACGCCGGCCTTGGCGACGAAAAAGAGGCTGACCGCACCGGGCTGGTACGGCAACGGGCGGCTCGGCTCGACCATGGCGCTCCTCGGCGATGCTGCGGTGCTGGGCGACGGTGCCGGGACGGGCACCGAGCTTAGTTGACGGACGACAATCATCGCTGGACACGCTTCCAGCGCCTACTCATCCTCCGCCGAAAAAAGTCCCGTCCATGGGACAGTTTGTGCGGTCAGTCAATTGTTTCCACGCCGTCGGGTACTACGCTCGGATGCGTCATCGTCCCCGGTGCAGTGGTCGGGAGGGAAGCCCGCAGGGATGAGTTCTGCAGAGGTTTCGCCGCAGATGGCGTTCGCGCGGTTCGTGCGCCGGGCCATCGACGACGCCCGCGAGGAACGGGGCTGGACCGTCACCGACCTGGCCGCACACACCGGCGTCGGCCGCTCTACCGTCTTCCGGTGGCTCGCCGGTGACTGGCAGGACTACCCCGAGCTGGCCAAGGTCCGTGGCTTCTGTGCCGCGCTGGACCTGCCGGTGGCCGCGGCGTTCCGGGCGCTCGGCCTGCCCGACGCCGGTCCGGCCCCGCGCCGGCGCAGCGACGACGGGCCGGTCGAGGCCGACGTCCGGGTGATCCTGGACCGCCTCGCCGATCCGACCGTGCCGGCCGAGGAGAAGCACCACATCCGCGACCTGCTCCGCTACCTCGCCCGCCGCCCGATCCGCCGGGCCGGCTGACGCCCGCCGCGGGCCGTCGTCAGGGCACGGTGACGGTGAATTCGGCGGTACGGACCACGCCCGCCACCTGGAAGTCGAGGTAGAGCCGGTACCGGCCCGGCCCCGGCGTGGTCAGCCAGAACCGCACCGCCCCGTCGACCAGCGCCGGTTCGGGGTGCACGTGCAGATAGCCGAGATCCCCCTCGCGCAGCGCCACCAGGTGCCCGTACGCCCCGAGGTAGCGCTCCAGGGTCGGGGCGGTGCCGTCGGCGGTGATCCGGAAATTCAGTGCGACGTTCGCCCCGGCCTGCGGCGTGCCCTGGTAGTCGACGGTGAAACCGTCGACGGTCGTCGCGGTGGTCGCCGCCGGCAGCGGGCGCGGGTCGTAGCGGCCCGGCGCGGCCAGGTCGACGCCGAGGGTGAGCGCGGTCTGCGTGCCGTCGGCGGCGAGCGCGGTGAAGTCGGCGTACGCCCGCCAGGCACCGGGCTGCGGCAGGCTCAGCGGCACCGACCAGGTGCCGTCCGGCGCCATCGTCGGGTGCAGGTGCTGGTAGCCGGTCAGGTCCCGGCGCACCACGATGAGGTGCATCGGCTTGTCGTGCACGATGGCGAACCGGGTGACCGGCCGGCGCTGGGCGTCGCGGATCTGGAACCGCAGCGACGCCGCGCGACCCGGGGTGAACTCCGTGCTCACCGGGGCCAGGGTGTAGCCGGCCGCACCGATCGCGAGGCCGCCCGCGTCGGTGCTCGGGGCCTGGTCGGTGCCGCCGCTGTGGTCGTGCGGCGCGGTGCCCGGCGCGTGCGTGTGGTCGGTGCTGGTCGCCAGACCCGCCGCGGTCGCACCCCCGCCGTTGAGCCGGCCGAGGCCGAAACCGAGCAGCACGGCGAGCACCAGGCCGCCGACCACCAGCGCCAGTCGGAGCGTGCCGCGGTCGGGCGCGGCGGAAACTTCCTCAGGCACCGCTGCCCGACCCGTGACCGGCCTGCTCATCCATGGCGCCCACGGTACCGCCGGAGCCGCCGCGCCCTGGTCGGTGTGCCGGCGGCGTGGCGACGGTCGCAATCGGCCCGGGTCGGGAACTTTCCCGCCCGGCTTGCGGCGGCGGGGCTCAGCCGGCGATCGCCAGGGCGAGGGGCAGGACGTCCGGGGCACCGGCCCGACGCAGCGCCCGGGTGAGGAGCGTCATCGTCCAGCCCGAGTCGACCAGGTCGTCGACGAGCAGCACCGGCCCGTCCAGCCCGGCGAGCGCGTCGGCGAGGTCCGCCGGCACGGTGAAGGCGTCGTGCAGCGCGCGTACCCGCTGGGCGCTGTTGCCCCGGGCTCCGTGGGCGGACGGGGCAGCCGGCGGCAGTTGCCCGAGCAGCGGCAGCCGACCGACCGTGGCGATCTGCTCGGCGAGCGAGCCGACCAGGCGGGCCCGACGGCGCGACCCGGCCGCCACCACGGCCACCGGGCGGCGCGGCCACGGCGAGTCGCCGTGCGCCCACGCCTTGAGCACCTCGACCACCGCGGCGGAAACATCGTCGGGGACCGGGACGTCGGCCGACTCCGGGCCGACCAGATCGCGCAGCCGGCCACCCCAGCCCAGGTCGGAGAGGCGCCCCACCGCCCGGCCGGGCAGCGCCTGCTCCGCCGGGGCGATCCGCCCCTTGAGCGGTACGCCGACCGCGTCCAGCCCGGTGGGCCAGAGCTTCTTCGGCGGGATCTCCACCCCCGGCCGGCCGAGGAAGGTCTGCGCGGCGCTCTCAGCGGTCGTGGACACCTCGCTGGCGAAGAGCGGCCCGGCGCACCGGTCGCACCGGCCGCAGTCGGCCGCCTCGACGTCGTCCAGGCATTCGCGCAGGTATCGCATCCGGCAGCCGGGCGTGGTCGCGTACTCCCGCATGGCCTGCTGCTCGGCGGTGCGCGCGGCGGCGACCCGGCGCAACCGGGCCTCGTCGTAGACCCAGGGCTCGCCGGTGGCGAGCCAACCGCCGCGCACCCGACGGACCGCGCCGTCCACGTCGAGCACCTTGAGCATCAGCTCCAGCCGGGCCCGGCGCAGGTCGACCAGGGGCTCCAGGGCCTGGGTGGAGATCGGCCGCTCCGGGTGCAGCGCGGCGAGCACGGCGCGGACCTGCTCTTCCGGCGGGAAGGCGAGCGAGGCGAAGTAGCGCCAGATCGCCGCGTCCTCGGCGCCGGGCAGGAGCAGCACCTCGGCGTGCTCGACAGCCCGGCCGGCCCGGCCGACCTGCTGGTAGTAGGCGATGGGTGAGGGCGGTGCGCCGAGGTGCACCACGAACCCGAGATCGGGCTTGTCGAAGCCCATGCCCAGCGCGCTCGTGGCGACCAGCGCCTTGATCTTGTTGTCCAGCAGGTCCTGCTCGGCGGCCCGCCGGTCGGCGTCGTCGGCCTGCCCGGTGTAGGCGGCGACCGGGTAGCCGCGCGAGCGGAGGAACTCCGTGGTCTCCCCCGCCGCCGCCACGGTCAGCGTGTAGACGATGCCCGAGCCGGGCAGCCGGTCGAGGTGGTCGGCGAGCCAGGCCAGCCGGTGCGCCGGGCTGGGCAGGTCGAGGACACCCAGGCGCAACGACTCCCGGTCCAGCGTGCCCCGCAGCACCAGCGTGTCGCTGCCGTCACCCGTGCTGAGCTGCTCGGCGACGTCCGTGGTGACCCGGGTGTTGGCGGTGGCCGTGGTGGCCAGCACCGGCGTACCCGTCGGCAGGTTGCCGAGGAAGGTGCGCAGTCGCCGGTAGTCCGGGCGGAAGTCGTGCCCCCAGTCCGAGACGCAGTGCGCCTCGTCGACCACCAGCAGGCCGGTGGTGCCGGCCAGCTTCGGCAGCACCCCGTCGCGGAAATCCGGATTGTTGAGCCGTTCCGGGCTGATCAGCAGCACGTCCACCGCGCCGGCGTGGATCTCGGCGGTGACCTCGTCCCACTCGTCGAGGTTGGCGGAGTTGATGGTGCGGGCCCGGATGCCGGCCCGCGCGGCCGACTCCACCTGGTTGCGCATCAACGCCAGCAGCGGCGAGACGATCACCGTGGGACCGACCGCGCCGGCGGCGGCCCGGTAGGCATCGGCTTCGACGGCCGAGCCGGCGTCGGCGGCCCGGTCACGCTCCCGGAGCAGAGCGGTGGCCACGAAGTAGACCGCCGACTTGCCCCAGCCGGTGCGCTGCACGCAGAGCACCCGGCGCCGGTCGACCACCAGCGCCTCGATGGCCCGCCACTGGTCCTCGCGCAGCCGGGCGTGCTCGCCGGCCAGCCGCCGCAGCACCGCCTCGGCTCGCTCCCGTACCGCCGCCCGATCCTGGCTCATCCGGCATTTCTACCAGCGACGGGCGACGCCGCCACCGTCCGCCGCCGGAGGTCCTGGTCACGAGCCAGGTGGCGGGACCGTCCGGTCCGGGGTGGGAGCCGTCGTCGGGGGCAGGAAGAAGAGCAGGTCGCGGAAGGGCTCGGTGACGTTCGGCGGCAGCAGGCAGCGCCCGGCGAGCTCCTCCAGGGAGGAGTACGGGCCGCGCAACCAGCGGTCCACCACCATCTGCCGGCACTGCTCGGCCGTCAGGCCGGGCAGACCGGCGAGCACCTGCTCCGGGACGGCGTTGACGTCGATCAGGCCACCGTCGTCGAAGCTGCGGGGCAGATCCGGTCGACCGATCCGCAGTTCCCCGCGGGCCGCCGGGTAGTGGTAGAGCAGGTAGCGGGAGTGCTCCCGGCGGATGCGCCGCTCCTCCTCGGCGCGGTCCTTGGCGCTGCCCGGCCCGCCGGTGAGCGTCGCCCAGACGCCACGGCTCAGCAGGACCACGTGCACCGCCCCGATCAACCAGGTGAACACCACCAGACCGAGAAAGACCACCGACGTGGCCGCGGAAGGCTCGGCCTCGGGGTGTTCGATGTCGAGCAGCGACACCTCGAGGACCAGCACGGCCAGGTAGCCGATCCCGGCGAGGGCGAGTCGCCAGCTGCGCCGCCACGCGGCGTACAGCAGGATCACCAGCCAGGTGAGGCAGCCGAGGGAGAGCAGGACGAGGACGGTACCGATCACCGTGGCGGTCGCGCTCGCCCAGCGAGGCATCGGGGCTTTCGGCCACCGCCCATCGGCTGCGGGCGGCGGACCGGCGAACGACGAGGGCCCGACCGACGGTGGCAGGTACGCCGGGAAGGGCGCCGCACTGACCGGCGGCGGTGCCGCGGGCGGCGGCACGGCCGGCGGGACGACCGGCGTCGGGGGCGTCGGGGCGGCCGACAACCGCGCCGGCGGGGCGGAGGCGGCCGAGGCTGGCGGTTCGGTGGACGCGGTCGGCTCGCCGGGCGCGTTCGGCGCGGCGGACGCGGTCGGTTCGACGAAGGTGGTCAGCTCGGCAGGCGTATTCGGCTCGACGGGCGCCCTCGGCTCGACGTGCGGCGTCGCCGGATCGGTGGCCCGGCCGGCCGGCGGCAGGGGTACGGCGGCGGTCGGCATGAGCGTCGGATCGGACCGGAGGATGCGCCGGTGCAGGTCCTGGAGCGCGTCGCCCGGCTCGATGCCGAACTCCTCGCGGAGCAGGTCGCCATACTCCCGGTAGCCGGCGAGCGCCTCGGCCTGCCGGCCGCTGCGGTGCAGCGCCAGCATCAGCTGGTGCCGCAGCCGCTCCCGCAACGGGAACTCGACGACCAGCTCCACCAGCTCACCGACCAGCTCCCGGTGCCGGCCCAGCTCCAGCTCCAGCTCGGCGCGCGTCTCCAGGGCGGCGGCCCGCAGCTCCACCAGCCGGTGCCGGGCCGACTCGAAGAACGGGCCGGGCAGGCCGGCGAGCGGCTCGCCGCGCCACAGCTCCAGCGCCGACCGCAGCGCGGTGACCGCCTCGGCAACGCGGCCCTCGGAGCGCAGCCGCTGCGCTCGGCGCACCGCCCGCTCGAACGCCACCGCGTCGACCGACTCCGGCGTCACCCGCAACAGGTAGCCCGCCTCGCTCAGGGTGAGCACCTGACCGGGCGTACGCGGGGAGCGCTCCGGCTCCAGCACCCGGCGCAGCCCGGCGACGTACTTCTGCACGACGTTCGGCCCGTTGGCCGGCGGGTCATCCGGCCAGACCGCCTCGACGATCTGCCCGGTGGGCACCGGACGGCCCGCGGCGAGCAGGAGTACGGCCAGCACCGCGCGCTGCTTGCCCGGGCCGGTGTCGAGTTCCTGGTCGTCGTACCAGGCTCGCTGGGGACCGAGGATCTCGAAGCGCACCGTTCCTGACATGCGATCTTTCGCTCCTGACACCCCCCGTTGACGCCGGCGGCAGCCGCACGGCGGTCGGACCGCAGCATCGGCAGTCGGATCGCAGCATAGCGGCAGTGATTCGGCAGTGCCGGCCCGCAGCATCGTCAACGGCAACCGCCGGACATGCGAGAAAGAGAACCGCGATGACACAGCGCACCCGTACCGCCGGCCTCCTCCGTCGGGTCGTCTCCACCACCATCGCCGCCCTGGCCGCCACCGCGCTGCTCGCCGCCTGCACGCCGGATGACGGTGCCGAGCGGACGGCCGAGCCGGGGTCGTCGAGCGCCGCGCCCACGCCGAAGGCGGCGCTGCTCGCCGCCGTCCCGGACGGTACGGAGGGCACGTTCCGGTTCAGCGGCAAGGACTCGTCCAGCACGGTCTCCGGGCTGGTCGACCCGACGGCCAAGGGCGCGGAGTTCACCACCTCGATCAAGGACCCCGACCTGGGCTTCACCACCACCATGTCCTTCCGGCTGGTCGCCGACCAGACCTGGATGAAGGTGAAGTTCACCGGCACCAAGGGCCTCACCGGCCTGCCCAAGCTGCCGGACCGGTGGCTGCGGCTGGACCGGAGCCGGCTCACCGACGGCGAGAGCGCGCCGGTCTACGACGGCGTCGACGTGGGCAACGCCGGCCCGCTCGTCGAGGCGGCGACGGCCGTCGAGGAGCGGGGCACCGGCCGGTACGCCGGCACGATCGACCTCACCTCCGGCGAGGCGGCCAAGGCGCTCGAGGCCGAGGCGATGGCGGCGCTCGGCGACAAGGCCAAGGCCATCCCGTTCACCGCGGAGGTCGGCGCGGACGGCAACCTCGCCTCGCTCACCCTCCAGGTGCCGGCGGCGGGCAAGCAGAAGGCGTACGAGTACCTGGTGCGGTACCGCGACTACGGCACCGCGCCGAAGGTCACCGCCCCGACCGGCAAGGCCGCCCAGGACGCGCCGGCGGTGGCGTACGAGCTGCTGAACGGCTGATCACCGAACTGACAGCGAGCGGGAGGCGGCCACACGGGGGGCCGCCTCCCGCTCCTCGTCGGGTCAGCGGCCGAGTACGGACCCGCCGTTGACTCCCAGCACCTGGCCGGTGACGTAGCCGGCCGTCGGGCTGGCCAGGTAGCGGACCGCCTCGGCGATGTCGGCGGGCTCGCCGGCCCGCCCGACCAGGGTGGCCGCGACCCGCCGGGTGTGCCCCTCCGGGGTCATCCGGTCGCCGAAGAACTCGGTCTCCGCGACGTAGCCGGGGCTGACCACGTTGACCGTGATCTGCTCCGGGCCGAGCTGCGCCGCGAGGTCGTACGCCCAGCCGTGCAGCGCCGCCTTCGCCGCCGAGTACGGTCCGGCGCCGCCGCGCTGGGCGGCGATCGAGCTGACCAGGATCACCCGCCCGCCCGGGCGGCGCAGGGCTGGCAGCAGCGCCTCGGTGAGCAGCACGGCGGTGAGCACGTTGGCGTCCAGGTTGGCCCGCCAGTACGCGGCGGCGCCGGCCAGCGTGTCCGTGTCCCGGGCGAGGTATCCGCCGGCGTTGTTGACCACCACGTCGACCGTCCGACCGCCGAGCGCGGCGACCACCCGGTCGAGCTGTTCCGGATCGGTCAGGTCGGCGGTGACGGCGCTGACCGCCGCCGGCCGCCCGCACTCCGCACCGATCCGCTCGGCGGTGGCCGACAGCACGTCTGCCCGCCGCCCCACGATGAGCACGTCGTAGCCGTCACCGGCCAGCGTCCGCGCGACCGCCGCCCCGATCCCGGTCCCACCCCCGCTGACCACCGCAACCCGCTCGCCCATCCCCATGCCGCCTCCCCTACCCAGACACCCCGTCGATCATGAAGTTATCGCCCGCCTACACGGCGTGTCGCGACAATAACTTCATGATCGACGGGGTGGTCCGGGACGGGTCAGGGGGTTAGGGGCGGGGGGTGGGGCGTAGGGATTTGCGTAGGAGGGTGAGGCGGGGGGTGAGGCTGGCCAGGCCGCCGGGGAAGAAGTAGACGGCCAGGATGAAGATGGTGCCGAGCACGAAGAGCGGCTGGGAGAGCGGCCGGCTGAGCACCGCGGGCAGCGCGTCCACCGCGTCGGAGGTGCCGAACGCGGTGAGCCGGTGGTCCAGGTACATGTAGAGCACCCCGCCGAGCACCGGACCCCACCGGGTGCCCGGCCCACCGAGCACCACCATGACCAGCAGCGACAGGGTCAGCTCGGACGAGGTGATGTGTGGCGAGGCACCGCCGACGATCAGGCAGTAGACCACTCCCCCGGCCGAGGCGAGCCCGCCGGCCAGGGTGAACGCCACCAACTTGTAGCGGTAGGGGTCGAGCCCGAGCACCCCGATCCGCCGCTCGTCGTCACGCAGGCCGGCGAGCACCCGCCCGGTCGGCGAGCCGGAGACCCGGTGCACCACGAAGACCACCACGGCGAGGTAGGCCAGCGCCAGCCAGTACAGGTTGACCGTGTTGGTCACCCCGACCAGCCCCGCGGGCAGCCCGGAGACGTCCAGAGGCAGCCCCTCCTCGCCACCGGTGAAGCCACCGAAGTCCCGGGCCACCAGGATCGCCCCGACCTGGGCGAAGGCCAGCGTCACCATGGCGAACGCGATGCCGACCGTACGCAGCGCCACCGCGCCGAGCAGCGCGGCCAGGATCGTCCCGCCGGTGACGGTCAGCAGCGCCGCCTGCCAGAGCGGCAGCCCGGCCTTGGTGACGAGGATGTCGGTGCCGTACACGCCGGCGGCGAAGTAGAGCGCGTGCCCGAAGGAGAGCATCCCGGTCCGGCCGAAGAGCAGGTCGTACCCGGCGGCGAGGCCACCGAAGACCAGGCAGACGGCGAGCAGTTGCAGGGTGCCGGGTGAGTTCAGCGGCCCCTCGAAGATCCCCGGCAGGGGCAGCGTCGAGTACGGCACGATCGCCGCGACCAGCAGCGCGACAAGCGGCAGGAACGGGCGTACCCGATGCCAGCCCCCACGCCCGGGCGTCAGCTCGGCGGGCACCGCCGCCGGCGGGGCGGGAACCTCAGCACTCTTGACCTCGGTCATGCCGTTGCCACCTTTCCGGCGATGCCCTGGGGACGCAGCAGCAGCACCACGGCCAGCAGCCCGACCACGCAGACGTCGCCGAGGCCGGAGGGGCCGTAGTAGTTGACGAACTGTTGCAGCAGGCCGACCGCGGCCGCCGCGTACGCGGAGCCGACCACCGAGCCCATCCCGCCGATCACCACCACGATGAACGCGAAGATCAGCAGCGAGCTGCCCTGCCCGGGCGAGACGGTGCCGAAGTAGACCCCGCCGAGTGCCCCGGCCAGCGCCGCGGCGGCCCCGCCGATCGCGAAGACCAGGGTGAACGCCTTGCGGACGTCGATGCCGAGCGCCGTCACCATCTCCCGGTTCTCCACGCCGGCCCGGATCACCAGGCCGTAGCGGGTCCAGCGGAGGAAGGCGAGCAGCGCGCCGAGCACGAGCACCGCGGCGATGATCAGCAGCAGGCCGCCGTTGGGCACCTGTGCGCCGAGGATCCCGGTCACCTCGCGGGTCCAGTCCGGCCGCGGGAACGGCCGGGCGTCGGCGCCCCAGGTGGCCTGGAGCAGCGCCACCCCGGCCAGCGAGAGGCCGACGGTGACCAGCACCTGCTCGATGGTGCGCGAGTAGAGCGGCCGGATCAGCACCAGCTCGACCAGGACCGCGACGAGCGTGCCGGCGGCCACCCCGAAGGCGACCGCGAGCACGAAGCCGAACCCGTCCGACCCGGCACCGGGCAGGTTGCCCGCCGCCCACCAGGTCGCGTACGCGCCGACGCCGAGGAAGAGCCCGTGCGCGAAGTTGAGCACGTCGGCGAGGCCGAAGACCAGCGAGAGCCCGGAGGCCACCAGGAAGTAGAGCGCCGCCAGCCCGAGGCCGGTCAACGCCAGCAGGATCACGGTGCCCATCAGTGCGCGTCCTTCCCGGCCGCCGCGGCCCGGTCCGACCCGGCCGGGTGGTGTCCCTCGCCGCTGCCCACGCCCAGCAGGGACTTGGTCAGTGCCGTCTCCAGCAGCAGTTCCTGGGCGTCGCCGGTCCAGGCCACCTGGCCGGCGGCGAGCACCACCGCGTCCTTGGCGAGCCGCCGGACCACCGCGAGGTTCTGCTCGACCAGCAGCACCGGCACGGACTCCGCGACCCGTTCCAGCACCTCGGTCACCTCGGTCACCACCTTCGGCGCCAACCCCTTGGTCGGCTCGTCGATCAGCAGCAGCCGGTTGTCGTTGAGCAGCACCCGACCGATCGCGAGCATCTGCTGCTGCCCGCCGGAGAGCGAGCCGGCCCGTTGCCGTCCGCGCCGGTCCAGCTCGGGAAAGAGCGCGAAGACCTTGTCGTACGCCGGGGTGGTGCCCCGCCGTTCGGCGAGCCGCAGGTTCTCCGCCACGGTGAGGCCGGCGAAGACGCACCGGTCCTCCGGCACGTAGCCGAGCCCACCGCGGACCAGCCGGTAGGTGGGGCGGGTGAGCAGGCTCTGCGCGCCCATCCGGATCGTCCCGCGTACCTCACCGCTGCGGGGGGTGAGCCCGACGACCGCGCGCAGCGTGGTCGTCTTGCCGACGCCGTTGCGGCCGAGCAGGACAGTCACGCCGGTCGGGGCGACCGTGAAGGACACTCCCTGGAGGATGTGCAGCCCGGCGATGCGGACCGACAGGTTCTCCACGCTGAGAATGGGTTCCATCAGAGCGACTCCCCCAGGTAGGCCTCTTGCACGGTGGGGTTGGCCATCACCGTCTCCGGGGTGTCGCAGGCGAGCAGCGCACCGTGATGCATCACGGCGATCCGGTCGGCCAGCTCGAGGATCACGTCCATGTGGTGCTCCACCATGAGCACCGACCGGCCGCTGTCCCCGGTGAGCGACCGGATCACCGCGACCAGTTCGGGCACGTCCTCGGCGCTGACCCCGGCCATCGGCTCGTCCAGCAGCATCACCCGCGGCTCGCCGGCGAGCAGCAGGGCGATCTCCAGCTTGCGCTTCTCGCCATGGGCGAGGGTGCCGGCGAGCGCCGTACCCCGGTGGGCCAGGCCGACCCGGTCGAGCGCCGCGTCGGCGGCGGCGGCCACCTCCCGGTCGGCCGCCGCCCGCCGCCACAGCTTCATCGAGCCCCCGCGGTGCGCCTGCACGGCGAGCCGCACGTTCTCCCGCACGGTGAGCGAACCGAAGACCGAGGACGCCTGGAAGGTACGGCCGAGCCCGAGCCGGGCCCGCCGGTGCGGCGGCAGGGTGGTGATGTCCTGCCCGTCCAGGGTTATCCGGCCTTCCGTGGCCCGGCGCAGGCCGGTGATCAGGTTGAACAGTGAGGTCTTGCCGGCGCCGTTGGGCCCGATCACGCCCAGGAACTCCCCGGGTGCCAGGTCGAGGTAGACGGTGTCGACGATGGGGACCTCACCGATCCGCCAGGTCAGACCGCGGGTGGCGAGCATCAGGTCAGCCCTTCATCGCCACGACCGGCGGCGCGGTCTCGTCACCGGTGAGGCTCTTCTGGGCGGTGGCGGTGAACGCGGTGCCGCTGCCGGTCAGCTTGGCCTGGTACATCGGCTGGAGCAGGGCGTGGTCCTCGGCGCGGATGGTCATCTTGCCCTTGACCCCGTCGAAGCTCCAGCCCTCCAGCGCGGCGACCATCTTGTCGACGTCGTCGCCACCCTCCTGCGCCGCGCGGACCACCATCTGGGCGGCGGCGAAGCCGTCCGGGTGGAAGAGGTCGACGGTGCCGACCTTGGCCTTGAGCGCCTTGCTGGCCTCGGTGTCGCTGGCTCCGTCGAAGTAGTGCGACAGGAAGGAGATCTTGCTGCCGGCCGCGCCGAAGGTCGGCCAGGAGGCGCGGATGTCCAGGCCGGTGACGACCGTGGTGGAGGAGAGCACGCCCTGCTGGTCGAGGGTCTGCCACATCGCCGGTGCGGTGGTGCCGGCCCAGGCGACGAAGAGCAGGTCCGGCTTGGCGGCCTTGATCTGGCTGGCGAACGGGGTGAACTCGGTGGCGCTGGCCGGGGCGCGCACGCTGCTGACGGTCGCACCGGCGCCGCCGATGACGGCCTTCACGGCGGCCTCGTTCGCGTCACCGAAGGCGCCGTCCTGGGCGAAGACCACGACCTTCTTGCCGGTCGGGTCGCCGATGAACGACTTCGCGGTCACCACGTCCTGGTAGGACTGGCGGCCCGAGCGGAAGGTGTACTTGTTCGCGGCGGTGACCGCGTCCGTCGCGGCCGGCCCGGAGATGAAGAGGACCTTGTTCTGCGCCGCGATCGGGGCGACCTGGAGCGCCACGCCGGAGGCGGTGGAGCCAGCAATGATCTTGCTGCCCTTGCCGATGAGGTCCTTGGCCGCGGAGACCGCCTTCGCCGGGTCACCGGCGTCGTCGACCTCGGTGAGTTCGATCGTCCGGTCGCCGACCTTGTTGGTGCCCTTGGTGGCGTAGTCGAGGCCGGCCTTGAACCCCTCGATGTACTGCTTTCCATAGCTGGCCAGCGCACCCGACTGGGAGTACACCAGGCCAACCTTGACCGGGGCGGCGCTGTCGCCGCCGCCGGAGGCGGTGTCCTGCGGGCTGCCACAGGCCGTGGCGGCCAGCGCCGCGGCCATCATCGTGGCGGCGGAGAGGAACACCCGCCGCGTCGTCCGGACCGTCATTGCGACTCCACGTGAGGACTCGGAGGGAGGGAAACTCATTGTCGGCTCACGCTAGAAGTGACGTCACCCACGGGCCATGTGGCCGAAACACACAAGTAACCGGGGTGGGATGGCCGGCCGCTACAGCGAGCTGCCCATACCCGCCCCGACGCCGCACGGCGATGGGCGCGGCCTCCGTCTTCCCCGCGCCTCATGTGTCGACCCCGGCCATCGACCGCGATACCGGCCCGCACGGCGCTGGCCCGGCACCCGGGACGGGTGACGGGCCAGCGGTTTCGGGGTGGGTCAGGCGAGGCCGGCGCGGGCGGCGACGGCGGTGTCCGGCTGGTCGGTGAAGACGCCGTCCAGGCCGAGGCGGAAGAACAGCTCGTACTCGCTGGTGATGTCGCCCCGGGCGTTCGGGTCGTTGCCGATCCGGAAGTCCGTCGGCAGGAACTGGTTCTCCACCCGGAAGGTCCAGGCGTGCACGACCAGACCCTCGCGGTGCGCGTCCCGCACCACGTTGGTCGGGGCGAGCAGCTTGCCCCCGGCGTCCCGCGGCACGATCAGGTTCTTGTGCGCGCCGATCCCGTCGGCGTAACCGGCGATCCACTTCAGCCCGGCCGCGGTGGCCAGGTCCTGGTAGGTACGGGCGTCACCGGCGACGGTGAAGTCGTAGGGGCGGCCGGTGGCGTCGAGCAGCTGGGCCAGCCGGACGTCGGTCATCCGGGAGAGCTTGCGCAGGTTCGCCGTCTCGAAGGACTGGATGATGACCGGCGAGTTCTTCCGGGTCAGCTTGTTGGCCCGGAGCACCTTCAGCAGCGGCTCCTCCAGCGGCCGACCGATCGCGGCGAAGTAGCTCGGGTGCTTGGTCTCCGGGTAGATGCCGATGGTGCGGTTGCGCGCCCGTCCCTCGGTCCGGGCCAGGTCGATGACCTCCTGGAGGGTGGGCACCTGGAACTGGCCGTCGAACGCGGTGTTCGCGACCCGGACCTGCGGCAGCCGCTCCTTGGCGCGCAGCGTCTTCAGCTCGGCCAGGGTGAAGTCCTCGGTGAACCAGCCGGTCACCGACACCCCGTCGATCGTCTTGGTCGCCTTACGCGCGGCGAACTCCGGGTGCGCGGCCACGTCGGTGGTGCCGGAGATCTCGTTCTCGTGCCGGGCGACGAGCACGCCGTCGCGGGTCGAGACCAGGTCGGGCTCGACGAAGTCGGCGCCCATCCGGATCGCCAGGCGGTACGCCTCGAGGGTGTGCTCCGGGCGGTAGCCGCTCGCACCGCGGTGGCCGATCACGAGCGGCCGGTCGCTCGCCCGGGACTGCCCCCGGTCGGCGGACGGCTCGGCCGACGCGGCCATCGTCGGCACGGCCACGGCGGCGGCCAGCAGCCCGGCGGCCAGGCCGAGGGCGGAAAGGGTACGTCGCAACGCGGTCTCCTGTCGTCGTCGGTGGAACCGCCACAGCAGACCGCCCCGGGTTGACCGGAAGTTGGTCGATGCCCGGCCGGCAGGTGAAGTTCCGGATCGCGGATTCACTCACCCCGATACCGGCGGAAAAGGAAGATTGTCTGGTGCGCCGGTTCTTTCGACACCCCGTACGGCTGGTGCCGTTCGCCTTCCTGGTGCCGATCCTGATCGGCACCGGGCTGCTGTCGATGCGCGCGGCCACCGTCGACTACCAACCCGCGCCCTTTGTCACCGCGCTCTTCACGTCGACCTCGGCGATCTCGGTCACCGGGATGGCGATCAACGACACGCCGAACTACTGGTCGGTCTGGGGGCTGGTCCTCATCACCCTGCTGACCCAGCTCGGCGGCCTCGGCATCCTCACCGTCGCCGCGCTCGTCATCCTGCTGGTCAGCCGGCAGCTCGGGCTCCGCAACCGGCTGCTGGTGCAGGCCGAGACCCAGGAGTTCGGCGTCGGCGACGTGGCTCGGCTTCTGCGCCGGATCGCCGTGACCGTCTTCGCCTGCGAGGCGGCGATGGCCGCGCTGGTCGCCGGGCGGCTCTGGATCAGCTACGACTACACCCTCGGCCGCGCCCTCTGGTCCGGCACCTTCCACGCCGTGCAGGCGTTCAACAACGGTGGCTTCGCCCTCTACACCGACGGCCTGCTGGCCTTCTCCCAGGATCCCTGGGTGGCGCTGCCGCTGGCGTTCGGCGCGATCATCGGCGGGTTGGGCTTCCCGGCCCTCTTCGAGGCGGTACGCGAGTGGCGGACGCCGATCCGCTGGGCGGTGGCCACCAAGCTGACGATCTGGGGCAGCGTGGTCCTGGTGGGGTTCGGCTTCCTCTGGCTGCTCGTGGCCGAGTGGACCAACCCGCGGACCATCGGCCAGTACGACATGCCGGGCAAGGTGCTCGCGTCGTTCACCCAGATCGCGCTCAGCCGCACCGGCGGGTTCGAGGTCCTCGACATCACCGCGCTGCGGGAGGAGAGCTACCCGCTGCTGGTGGCGTTGATGTTCATCGGCGGTGGCAGCGCCAGCACCGCCGGCGGGATCAAGGTGTCCACCTTCTTCCTGCTCGCCTTCGTCATCTGGGCCGAGCTGCGCGGCGAACCGGACGTCTCGGTCGGGGACCGCCGGGTGGCCAACGCCAGCCAACGGCAGGCGCTGACCGTGGCGCTGCTGAGCGTCGCGCTGGTCGCCCTCGGCACGCTGGCGGTGATCCTGTTGACCCAGGGAACCCTTTTCTACCAGGCGCTCTTCGAGGTCACGTCGGCGTTCAGCACCACCGGCCTCAGCGTCGGGCTGGCCCAGCGGATGCCGGAGAGCGGGCAGGTCCTGCTGACCGTCCTGATGTTCATCGGCCGGGTCGGCCCGCTAACCCTCGGCTCGGCGATCGCCCTGAACACCCGGCGCCGGCTGTACCGATACCCGGAGGAGCAACCCATTGTCGGCTAGGCACGCGGACGACGGCGGTGTCGTGGTGATCGGGCTGGGCCGGTTCGGCTGCCACCTGGCCGGCTCACTGACCCGGCTGGGTCACGAGGTGTTGGCGATCGACCGGAATCCCGAGCAGGTGCAGCGCTGGTCGGCGCAGCTCGAGCGGGTGGTGCAGGCCGACTCGACCGAGGAGGACGCGCTACGCCAGCTCGGGGTCGCCTCCTTCGGGCGTGCCGTGGTCGCCATCGGCGCGTCGGTGGAGGCGAGCGTGCTCAGCGTCCTGGCGCTGGCCGAACTCGGGATCGAGCAGATCTGGGCCCGGGCCACCTCGACGAAGCACGCCAAGATCCTGTCGTCGGTCGGCGCCCGCCACGTGATCTTCCCCGAGGCGGAGACCGGCGAGCGGGTGGCTCACCTGATCGTCACCCGGATGCTGGACTTCATCGAGTTCGGCGACGACTTCGCCATCGCCAAGGTTCGCGTACCGGAGGTGCTGGCCGGCCGCCCGCTGTCGGAGATCCGGCCGATCGAGCGCTACGGGGTTCGGGTGCTCGGCGCCAAGCTGCCGGGCCAGCAGTTCCAGTACGCCTCGGACACCACGGTGCTGCAGGGCGGCAGCGCGCTCGTGGTGGAGGGGAGCATCGAACAGGTGCAGCGCTTCGCCCAGCTGAGCTGAAGTCGGCCGAAGGAGCGAGCGGGCCGACCTACTTACCGCCCTTGCCCGGCCCACCGCCGGGCCCCTTGCCCTTGCCGGGCTTCTCGGGCTTCTCGGGCTTCGCCTTGGTGCCACCGGCAGCACCCCGGGTCGAGGTGGCCGCCTTCGCCGGCGCCTTGGTCGGCACGGCCTTGGTGGCCGGTTTCGGTGCCGTCCCGGCCACCCCGGAGACCTGCACCCCGCAGCTCCGGTCACCCAGGCTGAACTGCACCGGCAACGGGTTCCCGCCGGTGTAGCGGCCGGTCAGGGTGAGCTTCTCGGCGGCGCCGGGCGCCAGCGCGATCCGCTCGGCCGGCGGCCGGACGACGACCGTGCGGCCCTGCTGGCTCGCCGTGGCGGGAGTCGCCCGGGTCACCGTCTGCTTTCCGGGGAAGGTGAAGCTCATCGCCCAGTCGCGCAGCTCCTGGTCGCCGGTGTTGGTGAGGGTCAGCTCGGCGGCGAAGTCCTTGCCGGAGTCGGCGCGCAGCGCGTACGCGACCTGGCAGGGCACCGGCTTCTCCGCCCCCATCCGCGCCTCGGTCGGCTGCTCCGTCCCGCCGCTGGCCGGGCTGCGCCCGGTCACCCCCCACAGTGCGGCGGTGACCGCGATCAGGCCGGCCGCGGCCACCCCGGCCTCCACCCGCCGGCGTCGGGCCACCGACCGCCGGTTGCGCGTACGCGAGAACGGCAGCGCGTCGGTCGCCGCCGACCAGGGCAGGATCGTGGTGCCGGCGTTCGCCAGCGTCACCGGGCCCACCGGCCCGCCGGCCGGCGAGACCGGCACTGCGGCGAGCAGCCCGGCCGCCTCGGCCAGGGTGCCGGCCAGCTCGGCGGTGCCCGGCCGGTCCTCGGGGCGCTTCGCCAGGCAGCGCCGCACCAGGTCGGCCACGTCGTCGGGGAGCCCGGGCACCGCCGGCATCGGCCCCGGGTCGGTGTACATGTGCGCCCGCAGCATCTCGGTGGTGGTGCTGGCCTGCCAGGGCAGCCGCCCGGTGAGCATCCGGTAAAGCAGCAGGCCCACGGCGTACACGTCGGTGGCCGGCGAGACCTGGCCGTTGTCCAGCCGCTCCGGCGCGAGGTAGGCGGGGGTGCCGAGCAGCGTGCCGTCCGCGCCCTTCTCGCTCTCCCCCACCAGAGCCGAGATGCCGAAGTCGACGACCTTGACCCCGGTCGGCGTCAGCATCACGTTGCCCGGGGTGACGTCCCGGTGCACCACGCCACGGGCGTGCGCGGTGGCCAGCGCGGAGGCGACCTCCGCGCCGATGGTCACCGCCTCCCGCCAGGGCAGCTGCGCCTCCCGGCCCAACCGGCTGGTCAGCGGGGCGCCGTCGACCAGCTCCATCACCACGTACGGCACGGTCAGCCCGACCTGCTGGGACTCGCCGTAGTCGTACACGTTGGTGATGTTGGGGTGGCAGAGCCGGGCGGCGGCCTGCGCCTCGATCCGGATCCGGTGCCGGAAGGCCCGGTCGGCGGCCAGCCGCGACGCGAGCACCTTGACCGCGACCTGGCGGCCGAGCACCTCGTCGTAGCCCCGCCACACCACGGACATGCCGCCCGCGCCGAGCTGCTCGATCAGCCGGTACCGCTCACCGAGCAGTTGCGCGCCGTTCCGGTCCCCACCGCCCATGGTCGGAGTTGTTGCCCGGTAGCGACCCGCCTACACCTGGCAGGCCGAATTCGGTTCGCGATGTCACCCGTTCAGGCGGTCGCCAGCAGCTGGTCCACCGGCGCGTAGTCGTCGGTCAGCACCAGCGCCTCGCCCACGAAGTCGGTCAGCTCCGCGCCGGAGATCAGGCTGGCCCGCACGTCCACCTCGACCAACCGGGCGCGGACCGCCTCCAGCGGCAGCGGCGCGTCCGAGGCGACGATCACGAAGTTGGAGCCCTGCTCCCCGGCCAACGCCTCCGGCGGCGCGATCAGCGCCACGTGCCGGAACTCGGTGGCGACCGTGGCCAGCTCGCTGCGGATGAAGCGCAGCGGCGGATAGTCGATGACGTTCTGCACGTAGACACCGCCCGGGCGGGCGACCCGACGGATGTCGGCCGCCATCTCCCGGGTGGCCAGGTGCCAGGGGACCACCAGGTGCCCGAACGCGTCGCCGACCACCAGGTCGCGGCTGTCCGCCGGCTGCCCGGCGACGAGCATCCGGGCGTCGCCGGTCACCGCCCGCAGGTCCGGCCCCTGGCGTACGCCGAGGTCGCGCTCGCCCAACTCGATGAGCCCGCCGTCGATCTCGAAGACCAGGTTGTCGGTGCCCGGCCGGGTGGCGGTCAGGTAACGCGGCACGGTGAACCCGCCACCGCCCAGGTGCAGCGCGTCCAGCCGCTGCCCGGCCGGCGCGACCACGTCGGCCACCGCGCCGAACCACTTGGTGTACGCGTACTCCAGGTGGCGCGGGTCGTCGAGGTCCACGTAGGAGTGCTGCGCCGAGTTGAGCAGCAGCGTCCGCCCGCTCGCCCGGTCGGGATC
This sequence comes from Micromonospora sp. NPDC093243, assembly GCF_044753725.1. Lineage (NCBI taxonomy): Bacteria > Bacillati > Actinomycetota > Actinomycetes > Micromonosporales > Micromonosporaceae > Micromonospora > Micromonospora sp. NPDC093243. The sequence goes on from NZ_JBIVNT010000004.1 coordinate 681,408, forward strand.
GGCCTCCACCTTCGCGCAGTGGTATGCGGTCTCGATGTCACACGGGTTCGGCGCGACCGTGGTCAGCCCGGCGCCGACCAGACCGAGCACCGCGAGCGCGGCCTTGGCCCGGGCCGGACCGGGCAGCTCGGTGCGCGACTGCCGGCGCAGGTACCAGCCGACGCCGAGGCCGGTGACCCCGAGCGCCACCGCCAGCGCCAGCAGGATCACCGTGCTGGGCAGCGCGGCGACCAGCACGAAGCCGGTGAGCAGGGTGGCGGTGATGCCGCCGAGGGTGCCGATGCCGGAGAGCCGGCCGACCACCTGGCCGGTGCGGCGCAGGTCGGCGAGCTGGAGCTTCACCACCAGCGGGGTCACCGCGGCGAGCAGCACCGCCGGGACGAAGACGGCCAGCGCGACGAGCAGCAGGATGGCGCTCGCCGCACCGCCCCGCAGCACCTCGCCGGCGTACCGGACCACCGGCAGGGTGATCGCGGTGGCGATGCCGGCCAGCACCAGCGCGGGGGCCAGCAGCGGACGGGGGTCACGCCGGTCGGCCAGCCAGCCACCGGACCAGGCGCCGTAGGCGATCGCGGCCAGCGCGATGCCGATCACCGAACTGGTGACCTGGAGGGTGACTCCGACGTACGGGCCGACCAGGCGCAGGGCGGCCGTCTCCAGCACCAGGACGGCGCCGCTGGCGAAGAAGACCAGGAACGCGGCGAGGCCTCCTGGCAGGGCCCGGACGGGATCGCCCGGTACGGGGGGCGCGGTCGGGGCCGCAACCTCGGACGGTGGGGAGCTCATCGTCGCGATGGTACGCAGCCGACCTGGCTTCGCGCGTCAGTACATCGAGAGATGAACATGGTTCGTGTGGCTCGCCGCCGGGCTGCCACTGCCGCTGTAGGCGCGCCAGCCGGTGCCGGGATGCCAGATCTGCCGGTACCAGATCACGTAGAGCACGCCCAGCCGGTTCGCGTTACGCACGTGCCAGGCGGCGAGGCTGTCGCCGTACTCCTTGTCGCCGCCGGTCGCGTTGCGGTCCTCGAAGCCGTTGGTGGCGGCGGCGAAGTCGCAGGCCCGCCCCTTGGGATGCTCGCCGCCGCCGCCGCTGCGGTGGCAGGAGACGTACCGCTTGTAACCGGCCGCCTTGGTCTGCTGCAGGGCGTTGAGGGTGCGCGGGGTGATGCAGCCGGAGGTGGTCGGGTCGTTCACCGAGCAGGACTCCGACGGCCAGGATCCGTCGGAGTTGCGCGGTGCCGGCTTCGCCGAGGTGGAGCTGCCGCCGCTGAACCCGCCGCTGACGCCCGAGCTGACCTCGGCCAGCGCCGCTTCGGCCTCCTTCTTCTTCTTCGCCATCACGGCGAGCTGCTTCTGCTGCTCACGCACCTCGGCGTCGATGGCGAGCTTGGCCTGCTGCGCCTGCTCGCGCGCCTCGGCGAACGAGCGCAGCCGCCTGCTGTCGCGCTGCGCCATCAGGTCGAGGTTGGCCGCCCGCTCCAGGAAGGCCTCCGGGGAGGCGCTGTTGAGCAGCATCGACGTCGGGGTGAGCCGCCCCACCCGGTAGGACTGGGCGGCCACCTCGCCGACCTGCGCGGTCAGCTCGGTCACCCGCGCCTCGAGAGTGCCCATCTCGGTGACCAGCTGCTTCTGCCGGCGCTTGGAGTTGTCCAGCTTCGCCTTGGCCTCGATGTGCGCCTTGGCGGTGGCCTCCAGGGCGTCCTGCAGCTTCTTGGTGCCGCCCTCGTTCGGCTCCGCGTAAGCGGGCACCGCGCCGCTGCCGAGCAGCAGCGCGACGGCGGCGAGCAGGGCGATCAGCGGGCCGCGGGCGCGACGCCGGCTGGGCATGGTCGTGGGCACGACTGCGTCCTTCCGTCGACCGCCGGCCCCCCGGTTGATCCTGCGCGGCGGCGGTCCCGCCGGCGCCGATCGGCGGCCTGCTGGCGGTGACCGCCGGTCACGATACCGGACCGGCCGCCGCTGATCCGCCCCCCGAACGCCGGTGGCGCGGATCCTCGACACACCGTGTCGGGCCGCTCGCCGAACGCGTCGGTCAGTCGACCAGCAGGGCCTCGCGCGCCTCGTCCCACACCCGCTCGTTCGCCGCGACCAGCAGGCCACGGCCGTCGTCGGCGGGGTGGTACTCGGTGCCGTCGAACCGCCGGGCGACCCCGCCCGCGGCGCGGACCAGCAGCGCGCCCGGCGCGTGGTCCCAGGGCAGGGTGCGCCAGAAGAGCGCGAACTGCTGCTCTCCGGTGAGGATGTCGAGGTACTCGCGGCCGGCGCAGTGCTGACCGGGGAGCAGCTCGCCGATGCGCGAGCCACCGGCGCGCACCCGGTCGCGGGCGGCCGGCGGCAGGAACCGGGTCACCGCCATCCCCCGCAGCGCGCTCGGCGTGGAATCCGTTCCGCTGTTCTGCACCAGCCGCCCGTCGAGGTACGTCCCGAGGCCGAGCCGGGCGGTCGCGAGCGTGTCGGCCAGCGGGTCGAGCACCCAGGCGGCGACCGTCTCGCCCTCGGTCAGGAGCGCGATCATCAGGGCGAAGGGCCGGCGGCCCGCGGCGAAGTTGGACGTCCCGTCGACCGGGTCGACCAGCCAGACCTCCCCGCCGCCACGCAGGTGCCGGAGCAGCCCCTGATCCTCGGCGACCGCCTCCTCGCCGACCACCACCGAACCGGGCCGGAGCCGGCGCAGGCCGGCCGAGATCAGCTCTTCGGCCCGCCGGTCCGCGACGGTGACGATCTCACCGGGCGCCTTCTCGGCGACGTCGGCGGCGTCGAGCTTGCGGAACAGCGGGACGACGACCTGGTCGGCGGTCTCCCGCAGCAGCGTGCCGACGTCGTCGAGGAGGGTGTCAGCCACGCGGCGGCAACTTGACCACGCTGACGAAGAACTCGTCGATCTGCCGGACCACCGAGATGAACCGCTCGAAGTCCACCGGCTTGGTCACGTAGGCGTTGGCGTGCAGCTGGTAGCTGCGCAGGATGTCCTCGTCCGCCTGGGAGGTGGTGAGCACCACGACCGGGATCCGGCGCAGGTCCTCGTCGTTCTTGATCTCCTCCAGCACCTCGCGGCCGTCCCGACGGGGCAGGTTGAGATCCAGCAGGATCAGGTCCGGGGTCACCGCTTCCGTGTACTGGCCCTCGCGGCGCAGGTAGGCCAGCGCCTCGGCGCCGTCGGTGACGACGGTCAGCCGGTTGCGCAGCTTGTGCTCCTCGAACGCCTCCTGGGTCATCAACACGTCGCCCGGATCGTCCTCGACCAGCAGGACCTCGATCGGGCTCTTGCCGTCTGCCGGCGCTGTCATCCCACTGTCTCCCTCATGCCACCCGTTCTACCGCCTTCCGGCGCCGCGTCCGTGCGGTCTGGCCGGTCTGCCCGCTCCGGTTCCTCCTGCCGCGTGCCGCCGGCCGGCGCCGCGGCGTCGGACGGCTGATCGGCGTCCGGCCCGTTCGGCGACGCCGTCGCGCCATCCCCCGTCGAGCCCTCGGCCGTGCCCGGCTCGCCGGCGGACGCCTCGATCTCCGCGGGCAGCGCGGGGAGGGTGAACCGGATCGCCGTCCCCTCCGGGACGTCGGTGTCCACCCAGACGCGGCCACCGTGGTACTCGACGATCTTCTTCGCGATGGCCAGCCCGATCCCGGTGCCCGGGTACGCGTCCTTGGAGTGCAGCCGCTGGAAGATGACGAAGATCTTGTCGGCGAACTCCGGCTCGATGCCGATGCCGTTGTCCTCGCAGCTGATCTCCCACTCGTCGCCGACCAGCCGGGCCGAGACGTGCACCCGCGCTGGCACGTCCGGCCGGCGGAACTTGATCGAGTTGCTGACCAGGTTGGCCAGCAGGTTGGTGAGCAGCGGCTCCTCACCCCGGATGACCGGCAGCTCCGACCAGGTCAGCTCGGCGTCCGCGTACTGCCGCGCCGCCTCGGTCTGGCCGGCCACGTCGCCCATCACCTTGTTCAGGTCGACCTCGGTGAAGCCGGCGGTGAGCCGACCGATCCGGGAGAACGCCAGCAGGTCGTTGATCAGGCGCTGCATCCGCTGGGCGCCGTCCACCGCGAACGCGATGTACTGGTCGGCCCGCTCGTCCAGCTGCCCGGCGTAGCGGCGCTGGAGCAGCTGGCAGAAGCTGGCCACCTTGCGCAGCGGCTCCTGCAGGTCGTGCGAGGCCACGTACGCGAACTGCTCCAGGTCACGGTTGGAACGGGTCAGCTCCTCAGCCTGCTTCTGGAGCTGGCTGTTGACCCACTCGATCCTCTCCCGGGCCTCCCGGACCTCGGCCAGGTCGGCGGCGATCTTCTGCCGCATCGCGTCCACGTCGTCGGCGAGCCGCAGGAACTCGGGTGGGCCGGCGCCGGCGATGCGGTGCTGGAAGTCGCCCTCGGCGACCTCCCGGACCTGCTCGGCGAGCCCGGTCAGCGGGCGTACCACCATCCGGTCCAGCGAGAGCACCAGCAACAGGCCGGCGACCACCACCACCAGCCCGGCGGCGATCAGCAGGACGACCAGCAGGTTGCCGGTCCGGCGGATGTTGTCGGCGTTCTGCTCGCGCGCGCTGAGGATGTCGCCCTGGAGTTCCTCGACGGCTGCGCGCACCCCGTCGAACTGCTGGCGGGACTGTTCGGTGATGAGCGCCTGACCGGCGGTGGTGCCGTTCTGCTCGGTCGTGGTGATCACCGGGACGGCGACCGCCTGTCGCCACTGTTCCGTCTGCTGCTCGACCCGCCCCAGTTCCTCCGCGATCTCCGGGTACCCGGCCAGCAGCTGCCGCATCGAGTCGACCAGATCCTGCTCCTGCTGCACCCCGGCGTCGTACGGACCGAGGTCGGCCCGGTCGCCGCTGACCGCGAAGCCCCGGACCGCGGTCTCCTGGTCCAGCAACGCGTTGAGCAGCTCCTGGGCCTGCACCCGGAGCGGGCCGGTGGTGTTCAGCAGCGCGTCGACGTGGGTGCGGTTGCGCGCGGCGACCGCGGCCTCGGCCGCGGCCAGCCCGACGAGGAGGACGCCGACGACGGCGAGCAGCGTGACCACCCGCTGGCGCAGGCTCCAGCGGGACGTACCGACCTTCACCGGCCACCACCTCGGCTGACCATCAGCATGGCGACGTCGTCGGCGAGCGGGCCGCCGTTGATCTGCTCGGCCCGCCCGACCAGCCAGGCCGGCAGCTCGGGCAGCGGCACCGACCGACTGGCCGGCTCCTCCAGCAGACGGTTGAGGCCGGGCACGTCGAGCCGCTCGTCGCTGTCGCCCACCCGCCCCTCGATCAGTCCGTCGGTGTACATCAACAGGGACCAGTCCTCAGTGTCGAACTTCAGGTCGTAGGCGACCGGCCGGCGGGGCCGGACGCCGAGCAGCCGGCCGCCGGGCGCCGGAACCGGCGCCACCCCGCCGCGGGAGAGCAGCAGCGGCGGCGGGTGCCCGGCAAGGCGTACGGTGGCCCGGTTGGCGTCCAGGTCGAGCCGGGCGGTCGCCACGGTCGCGAAGATCTCCTGGAGCCGGCGCTCGCTCATCAGCACCTGCTCCAGCGCGGGCAGCACCTCGTCGTCGGGGACCCCCGCGAGCACCAGGGCCCGCCAGGCGACCCGCAGCTCGACGCCGAGCGCCGCCTCGTCCACCCCGTGCCCGCAGACGTCGCCGACGATCAGGTCGACCCGGTCGGGCCGGGTCTGCACCACGTCGTAGAAGTCGCCGCCGATCAGCGCGGCGTGCCGGCCCGGCCGGTAGAAGGTGTGCACCGCCACCTGGTCGGTCGACATCAGCGGCTGGGGCAACAGACCCCGCTCCAGGCGCGCCGACTCGGCCTGGCGCAGCTCGACCTCGCGCAGCCGGCGGGCGTTCTCGTCGGCGCGCTTGCGCTCCACCGCGTAGCGCAGCGCCCGAGTCAGCAGGACGCCGTCCACCTGTCCCTTGACCAGGTAGTCCTGGGCGCCTTCGGCCACCGCGACGATGCCGAGGTGCTCGTCGGAGCGCCCGGTCAGCACGCAGACCGCCGCGCCGCTGGACATCTCCAGCACCTGGCGCAGCCCGTCCAGCCCCTGTGCGTCGGGCAGGCCGAGGTCGAGCAGCACGCAGTCGACGCCCATCACCCGCTGGCGGGCCTCGCTGAGACTGGTCGCCACCAGCAGGTCGATCATCGAATTGGTCTCGGCCAGCAGCTCGCCGACGAGGAAGGCGTCGCCCTCGTCGTCCTCCACCAGCAGCACCCGGAGCCGCTCGCCCGGCAGCGCCTGGGGGTGTCCGCCCTGGACAAGCGCCCGCGGCACGACTGAGGGACCGGTCAGGCCGGCCCCCCGGTGCGGCCGGGTCACCGCCGCGAGACGCGGGAGATCGCTGGTGATGTCGGGCTCCTTCCGAGTGCCCTGCTGATCCTGTATTAGACAACGGTCGCACACAACACGACGGGCTCGGCATCGGCGGGGATGGGGCGGATCACTGCCCGCTATGGGGCAAACCGGGCCCTCACGTCGGGCTCCCCGCGCGGGTGTGCGTCCCGGGCATCCCGTCGCGGGGCTGGTGGGGGCAGGATGGGGCCACCCAGGCCCCCACCGCCCCACCCCCGAGGAGTTCCCGTGGGCGCACCCCCCACCCCCGCCGCCGACCGCGCGCCAGCCCGGCCGGGTCCGCGCGTGCCCGCCGCCGATCGGGCGATGGCCCGACCCCGCCGGCGGCTGGCCGCCGCCGCGGCGGCGCTCGTCGCGCTGGTCGCCGTCGGCGCGGGCAGCCTGCTCGACCTGCGCACTCCGGCGCCTCGGCCGACCGGTGCGCCGACCGACGAGTTCAGCGCCGGCCGGGCGTACGAGAACGTCAAGATCATCGCGGACCGGACGCACCCGGCCGGGAGCCCGGCCAACGACCAGGTGCGCGCCCACGTCGAGCAGGTGCTGCGCGGGCTGGGCCTGGAGACGCAGGTGCAGGACACCGTGGCGCCGGAGGCCGGGCAGCTCAGCGGCGCCGCCGGCGGCGCCACCCTGGCCCGGGTCCGCAACGTGGTGGCGCAGCTTCCCGGCACCGATCCGACCGGCCGGGTCTTCCTGGTCGCCCACTACGACTCGGTGCAGACCGGCCCGGGCGGCAACGACGACGCCGCTGGCACCTCCACCATCCTGGAGGTGGCCCGCGCGCTGGCCACCGGCCCGCGACCGCGAAACGACATCGTCTTCGTGCTCACCGACGCCGAGGAGGCCTGCCTCTGCGGCGCGGCCGCGTTCGCGGCCAGCCACCCGCTCGCCGCCGACGGCGGCGTGGTGCTGAACCTGGAGGCGCGGGGCTCCACCGGCCCGGTGATCATGTTCGAGACGTCCCGGAACAACGCGAAGCTGGTCGACGTCTTCGCCCGGGCCGCGCCGCACCCGGTCGGCACCTCGTTCGCCGTGGAGATCTACCGGGCGCTGCCCAACGACACCGACTTCACCGCGTTCCTGGACAAGAACTTCGTCGGCCTGAACTCGGCGTACATCGACGGCGGGGCGATCTACCACACCCCGCTGGACACCCCGGCGGCGATGGACCGGGCCAGCCTCCAGCAGCACGGCGACAACGCGCTCGGCCTGGCCCGCGAGTTCGGCCGCACCGACCTGACCGACCTGCGTGCCGGCGGCGACGCCAGCTACTTCCCGGTGCCCGGCGGGCTGGTCCACTATCCGGGCTGGCTGACCCTTCCGCTGGCGCTGCTGGCGCTGGCCGCCGTGGTCGCCGTCGGCTGGCTGGCCCGCCGCCGCGGGCGCACCACCGGGGGCCGGTTGGCCGCCGGCTTCGGGCTGGCCCTGGTGCCGATCGTGGCCGCCCCGCTCGCCGCACAGCTGCTCTGGGCGGCGGTCACCGCGATCCGGCCCGGCTACGCCGAGCTGCTCGACCCGTACCGGCCGATCTGGTACCGGCTCGCCGTCCTGGCGCTCGCCGCCGCCGTCCTCTTCACCTGGTACGCGCTGACCCGCCGCTGGATCGGTCCGGCCGCGCTGGCCATCGGCGGGCTGGGCTGGCTGGCCGCGCTCGGGGTGCTGCTGGCCGTGGCGGTGCCGGGCGGGGCGTACCTGACCACCCTGCCGGCGCTGGCCGGCGCGCTCGCCGGGCTGATCGCGCTCAGCACCCGCGTCGACGGCCCGTGGCCGGTGGTCGCGGTGACCGTGGCCGGCGCGGTCGGCGTGGTGATCCTCCTCCCCACGGTGGTGCTGCTCTTCCCGGCGCTCGGCATGGCGATGGGCGGGGTCGCGGCCCTGGTCGCGGTGCTGCTGGGGCTGGCCGCGCTGCCGGTGGTGGATCTGCTGCACCCGCAGGCCGGCGGGCAGCGTGGCCTGGTCGCGGCCCGGGCCCGGCGGCTCGGCGCGCTGCCCGCGGTGGCCGCCGTGGTCGCGGCGCTGGTGCTGGCCGGCGTCGGCCTGCGGGTCGACCGGTTCGACGCGGCGCACCCCGCGCCCACCCACCTGATGTACGCCCTGGACGCCGGGACCGGCCAGGCCCGCTGGCTGAGCCACGAGGCCGAGCCGCAGCCGTGGACCGACCGGTACGTGGACGGGGTGCAGTCCGTCGCCGACGACTTCCCCGGTCTGGGCGACGGTGACCTGCGCACCGGGCCGGCGCCGGCGGCGAACCTGCCGGCGCCGAAGCTGGAGGTGCTCGCCGACAGCGGCCCCGGCGCCGAGCGCACCCTGCGGGTGCGGCTCACCCCGCAGCGCCCGGTCCGCCTGGCCACCCTGCACGTGGACGCGGCGACCGCGACCGTGCTGCGCGCCGAGGTTGCCGGCCGGGCCGTGCCGGTCGAGGCGCGGGCCGGCCGGTGGGGCTTCGGGGTGGTCTTCCACGCCCCACCCGCGGAGGGCATCGAGGTGACGCTCACCGTCACGCCGAAGGCGGAGCGGGTCGAGCTGCGCGCGATGGACGCCAGCGACGGGTTGGCCGAACTTCCCGGCTTCCAGCCCCGGCCGGCGGACGTCGGAATCGTCGGGTCGCACAGCTCGGAGATGCTCGCCGTCGCCCGGACCTACCCGGTCTGACGGAAGGCGACGGGTCGACAGGAGTGGCCAGCCGGCCTCGATAGGCTGATTCGTCGGCCGCACCGACGATGGTCGGCTGGCTCTCTGGTCCTGGCGAGGGGCGGTTCTGGCGATGGTGGACAGACGGGACGTCGAGGCGGCCGCCGCGCTGATCGGCGGCCGGGTACGGCAGACTCCCGTGCTCACCCTCGACGGCGGCGAACTGGGTGTGCCCGGGCGGCTCAGCTTCAAGCTGGAACTGCATCAGCACGCGGGCTCGTTCAAGCCGCGCGGCGCGTTCAACCGGATGCTCCAGGGGCCGCTGCCCGCAGCGGGCGTGCTGGCCGCGTCGGGTGGCAACCACGGTCTCGCCGTCGCCTACGCGGCCCGCGCCCTGGGCGTCCCGGCCGAGGTCTTCGTGCCGGTGACCGCGTCCCCGGTCAAGGTGGAGCGACTGGCCGGGTTGGGCGCCACGGTGCAGCAGGTCGGCCAGCACTACGCGGAGGCGCTCGCGGCGAGCACCCGACGGGCCGAGGAGACCGGTGCCCTCGTGGTGCACGCGTACGACCAGCCGGAGGTGGTCGCCGGCCAGGGCACCCTCGGCCGCGAACTGGAGCGGCAGGTCGACGGGATCGACACGGTGCTGGTGGCCGTCGGCGGTGGCGGCCTGGTCTCCGGCATCGCCACCTGGTTCGACGGCGGGGTGCGGGTGGTGGCCGTCGAACCGGAACAGATCCCCACCCTGCACACCGCGTTGAAGGCCGGTCGCCCGGTCGACGTCGAGGTGGGCGGCATCGCCACCGACTCGCTCGGCGCCCGCCGGATCGGCGAGATCGCCTTCGACACCGCCCGGCGGACGGGCGTGCAGTCCGTGCTGGTGCGCGACGAGGATCTGGTGCGCGCCCGCCGGCTGCTCTGGTCGGAGCTACGGGTCGCCGCCGAACTGGGCGGGGCCGCCGCGCTGGCCGCACTGCTCGGCGGGGCGTACGTGCCGGCGGCGGGCGAGCGGGTGGCCCTGATCGTCTGCGGCGGCAACACCGATCCGAGCGACCTGGCGACCGCCCGTCCACACTGACGGCCTTCAGCGTCGTGGGCCGCGATCGAACACCCGGTCGAGGTGATAGGTCAGGATCGCCAGGGCGGCTTCGCCGTCGCGCTGACCGCCGAGCACGCTGGAACCGAGGCCGTTGGTCAGGGCCAACAGGCCGGCGACCACCGTTTCCGCGTCGAGACCCGGGTCCACCTGTCCGTCCTCCTGCGCCGTGCGGAGATGACCGGCGAGGAAGCGTTCCAGCGCGTCCGGATATTTGGTGCCGTGCCGTGCCGCGAGGTCCGGCTCGGCGAGCACCAGCGTGTAGTACGCGGCATAGGTCCTCGTCAGCCGGCGGCTCTCCTCGTCGGTCGGCAGGATCGCGGTGAGGGTGCCGTAGATGACGCTGCGCGGGGTCGGCGGCGTGCCGAGCGCCCGGATGCGGTCCCGGACCCGAGCGGTGAGCTGTTCGCCGAGATAGGCGAGCGCGCCGAGCAGCAGCTCGTCCTTGCTGTGGAAGTAGTACTGCACGAGCCGCAGCGACACGCCGGCCTCAGCCGCCACCTCGCGCATGCTCGCCGCCTGCAGGCCCCGGGTGTTCGCGATGCGCAGCAGCGCCTCGCCGATCTGTCGGCGACGCACGTCGTGGTCCACGCGCTTGGGCACGGCGCTCCATTCGGTTCGGGGGTCGCGGTCGTACGCGGCCTGTCACTCGGCCTGTCACGCCGTCCGGTTTTGATGATACGCTTGTATCACTAAAGCCGACCGGGATCGGGGGCCGCCATGTCGACCGACCGCATCAGCGAGTTCACCAGCGACCGGGCGCGCCGCAGGTTCCTCGCCGCCTACACCCGCACCTTCGGCCGACTGTGGCCGGCTGACCACACCGCTCTCGACCTGCCCACCACCTTCGGCACGGCACGGGTCTACCGGACCGGCCGACCCGACGGGACACCGGTCGTGCTGCTGCCCGGCGCCGGCGGCAGTTCCCTCATGTGGCACCGCTACGTCGCCCGACTCGGCGCGGAACGCCCGGTGCTGGCCGTCGACCCCTGCGGCGAGCCGGGCGGGTCCACCCAGGACCGGCCGATCACCGCCGGAGCCGACCTGTCGCAGTGGCTCGGCGAGGTCCTCGCCGGCCTGGACGTCGACCGCGCGCATCTCGTCGGCTGCTCTTACGGCGGCTGGACGGCCCTGCAGCACGCCATCAACGCGCCGGACCAGGTCGCCAGCGTCACGCTGCTCGACCCGGCCGGGTTCGGCAAGGTCACCGGTCGCTTCCTCGCGTGGGTGATCGTCGGCGGTCTCGCCGGCCTCGCGCCCCGGCCGCTGCGTCGACGAGCGGCCCGCTGGCTGCACAACACCACCCTGCTCGACGACGACCTCATGCGTCTCGCCCTGGTGACCGCGGGCTTCCGCCGCCGGCTGCCCGTCCCACCGACCCTGACCGACGAGGAGCTGCGCGCCGTGGCCGCACCGACCCTCGTCCTGCTCGGCGAGCGCAGCCAGATGTACGACTCGGCGCTGGTCGCCGCCCGGATCCGCAGCCTGGTCCCCGCCGCCCGGGTCGAGATCATCCCCGGCGCGGGTCACGACCTGCCGATGTACCACCCCGAGCTGATCATCGACCGGACGACCGAGTTCCTCGCCCGCGCCGAGACCCCGGCCTGACTACTTCCAGCGGTATTGATCGTGGGCCGAGGCGTAGTCGATCAAACCGGACGAGACGTCCTGCGACCTGGGCCGAGACGCGTCATCGATGGTCATATGTGGTTACCGCTGGTTCACCTCAGACGGCCTGGAGACGGCCTGATCTTGCCCATCGCCAACGCACTGCTTCTCGCCCTGGACGCCACCGTCCCCACCGCGCCCTTCGGCATCGCAAGGACGTCACCTTTACCGGCACCAACTACGCATCGCTCTGGGCCTGCAGATGCTCGGCTACGCCCTCGTGCTGGCCGTAGTTCCGGCCATCAGCCGCACCCTCAGCCGCGCAGATCGATAACCCCGCCAGCTGAAGCACCTACGGCCCAAGGCCACACGGGACTGGCGAACCGGGCGCTCGCTTACGAGTTCTGTGCGGATCGTCCGGCGTCGTCTGTCCGCCTTCGCGACCTCGGGCAACAGTCCGCACCCTCTTGCCGGCGGGCGTCCTCGTCCGGGCCGGTTGCTGTCGCCGTTGCTGTCGCCAGCTGGCTAGTCACCCGATCCGAACTCCACTCCATGATCCGTGGATGCGCTGACGGTCCGAGTTGGCCGACCACCCGGTCGACTTCACGATCGACAAGTTTCGTCTGAGCTCTGCGCCCCACATCCGTCCGCGTCTTGAGCACGGTCGACGCCTCGGAGAAGTGTCCGCCGCCGTATTCACTGGCACGCCGCCGTCCAGCGCAGTTGTCTGTCAGCGTTGCTGTCGACAGCCTTCCCGCCGGCCTACTCCGTGGGTGAGGCCTCTGCCTGCGGGCAACGCGCGGGCCGCTCGGGCACGGGCCAGTAGTCGAGGTGCACCGCGCGGACTGGCGTCTCGGGGCCGATTGAGCCCCTGGCCCTCTAGCCGGAGTGGGCCAACATCACGGACAATCGAAGCTCCGTCCCTTCACGCTTCACCAGTAGACCGTGAGCAACCGCTCATTCCGGGCTCGGTGACCCATTGCGCGAGGACGGCTATTGCCATACGCCTTGGGGGCCCAGTTGCAAAAGCACCTCATGAATGAGCGAGATATCTGCACCAAGTTCATAACCCCCGCCTTGCGGAACGCCGGATGGGACGAGATGACCCAACTGCGCGAGGAGGTGCGCCTAACTAAGGGTCGAATACTGGTACGAGGCAAAGTTGTCGCAAGGGGCAAAGGCAAGCGCGCGGACTATGTCCTCTACTACCGCCCCAATATTCCGATTGCCGTAGTCGAGGCAAAGGACAGTAGGCACAGTGCGCTTGACGGCCTCCAACAGGCGTTAGAATATGCCAGCATATTGGACGTCCCCTTCGCCTTCTCCACCAACGGCGATGCATTCGTCTTCCATGATCGGACCGGCACGAGTTCGGAACTGGAGACAAACCTCGCTATGGACCAGTTCCCTTCCCCAGAGGAGCTCTGGGCCAAGTACCGCGCGTGGCGCCAGCTCGCGGACGAAGGCGAAGCACTCGCGCTCCAGGACTATTACTACGACGGAACAGCCAAGAGCCCTCGCTACTACCAGGTGGCCGCCATCAATGCGGCAACAGCCGCTATTGCAGCAGGCCAAAGTAGAATCCTCCTTGTCATGGCGACCGGGACTGGGAAGACATACACGGCATTCCAAATCATCTGGCGCCTGTGGAAGTCCGGGAGGAAGAAGCGAATCCTCTTCTTGGCGGACCGGAACATTCTCATTGACCAGACGATGGTAAATGATTTCCGGCCCTTCGGTCCCGCGATGGCGAAGCTAAGCACCGACACAAAGACCATCGGTCGTCGCGAGCCGTCCCAGAACCCGGCTGAGACGACGCGAAGTGGCCGACGAATCGACACCGCCTTCGAAATCTACCTCAGCTTGTATCAGGCGATCACGGGGCCGGGCGAGGAACAGAAGCTATACCGTGAGTTCTCACCGAACTTCTTTGACCTAATTGTGGTCGATGAGTGTCACCGAGGCAGCGCCGCGGAGGACTCAGCTTGGCGGGAGATCCTCGAATACTTCTCGTCTGCAACTCAGATCGGGCTTACCGCTACCCCCAAAGAAACAACATACGTCTCGAATATCGAGTACTTCGGCAAGCCCGTATATTCCTACTCCCTCAAACAGGGCATAAGCGACGGCTTCCTAGCGCCCTATAAGGTCGTGAAAGTAGACATCGACGTGGACGTTGAGGGCTACGAGCCAGGTGGCGGCCGACTGGACCGACACCTGAGGCCCATCGAAAACCGGACCTACGGCAGAGATGACTTCGACCGGAGTTTGGTGATTGACGAGAGAACCAAGCTTGTCACTAAGCGAATTAGCGAGTATCTCCGCGAAACTGGGGACCGATTCCAGAAGACCATAGTATTCTGCGTTGATGAGGAACATGCTGCGCGAATGCGACAGGCACTGATCAACGAAAACCGCGACCTGTGTTCTGTCAACCATCGGTATGTCATGCGTATCACGGGTGGCGATGTCGAAGGCAACGCTGAGCTTGGAAATTTCATCGACCCCGAGGCGAGCTACCCGGTAATCGTCACAACGTCACGGCTCTTGTCTACTGGAGTCGACGTTCAGACCTGCCGCGTAATCGCGCTAGATCGGCCGGTGGGGTCGATCACGGAGTTCAAGCAAATACTTGGACGTGGAACTCGTATACACGAGGACTCCGAGAAATACTACTTCACCATCCTGGACTTCCGCGGAGCGACCAGCCATTTCGCAGATCCGTCCTTCGATGGCGATCCGGTACAGGTCTATACAGCTGGTCCGCAGGATCCGGTCGCACCTCCGGATGATGTCGAATGCGACCCGGGTACGTCATCTGGCGCGCCAAATGACGACGAAGAGGAGGTGCTGGTTGATCCAGCCAACAAGCTGGCGGCGTCTGCTCCTGGCCGTGCCGAACCTCGAAAGCTATACGTGGAGGGCGTGGCGGTTGAGATCCATGCGGAGCGTGTAGAGTACCTTGATGCTCGTGGAGCACTAGTCACGGAATCGCTGCGCGACTTCGCCCGGAAGGCCTTGCTAAGGCACTTCGGGAATTTGGATGACTTTCTACAGCGGTGGCACGCAGCAGATCGGAAGCAGGCGCTCATCGATCAACTAGCAGACGAAGGGGTTCCGGTCATGCAAGTGGGTCGAGAACTGGGGAAGGATCTTGACCCATTCGATTTGATCTGCGAACTGGCTTTCGGGTGCCCACCCATTACTCGCCGAGACCGCGCCGCTATTGCCCGGCAAACGGACACATTCGCGAAGCACGGAGACGCCTGTCGCTCAGTGCTCGAGAAGCTGCTGGAGAAGTATGAGGATGAAGGCATATTGGATCTCGATGACCCTCGCATTCTTCAAATAGCACCTTTCAGCGCCTTGGGCACCCCGATGCAGTTGATTCGGGAGTTCGGCACTCGTAAGGATTTCGAGCAAGCAGTACGCGGGGTTCAGTCAGAGCTTTACCCGGAGGTTGCGTAGCATGTCAGTCCGAAACACGGTCAAGTCCATCCAAGACATTATGCGACAGGATGTCGGGGTCGACGGCGACGCGCAGCGTATCTCGCAACTTTGCTGGATGTTCTTCCTGAAGATCGTGGACGACCAGGACCTTCAGCTAGAGCTTCTCGACTCCGACTATACGTCGCCGATTCCACCGCCACTTCAATGGCGCAACTGGGCGGAAGATCCTGAGGGCATCACCGGCGATGACCTGCTCGAGTTCATCAACAATACTCTTTTCCCGCAACTTAAGACCTTGCCGGCATCTGGTCCAGCGGCGCATCGAGCACTGGTCGTAAGAAGCGTCTTCGAGGACGCGTACAACTACATGAAGTCGGGTTTCTTGATCCGACAGGTAGTTAACAAGATCAGCGCTGTGGACTTCAACAACTTGGCCGAGCGTCAGCACTTCGGGGACATCTATGAGCAGATTCTGAATGACCTGCAGAGCGCTGGCAATTCTGGCGAGTACTATACGCCACGCGCAGTGACATCGTTCATGGCCCAGCAGATTGACCCCAAGCCAGGAGAAATCCTGCTCGATCCGGCCTGCGGTACAGGCGGCTTCCTGACGTGTGCAATCCGGCACATGCGCGATCGTTACGTGAGAACGGTCGAGGATGAGCAGAAGATGCAGCAAAACCTACGCGCGGTGGAAAAGAAGCAGCTTCCCCATATGCTTTGTGTAACAAATCTGCTCCTGCATGAGGTTGAGAACCCGGAATTCGTGCGCCATGATAATGCTCTTGCGCGACCATATGTCAGTTACACTGCGCAGGATCGTGTCGATATCGTCCTGAGCAACCCGCCTTTCGGTGGCCGCGAGGAGGACGGAATCGAGTCGAACTTTCCGAAGCACCTTCAAACGAGAGAGACCGCGGATCTTTTCCTCGCCCTCGTTATTCGCCTTCTCAAGCCAGGCGGCCGAGCTGCGGTGGTGTTGCCTGACGGCTCCCTATTCGGCGAAGGGGTCAAGACGCGTCTGAAGGAACACCTTCTGGAGGAGTGCAACCTCCATACAATTGTCAGACTGCCCAACAGCGTCTTTCGGCCATATGCCACGATCGGCACAAACCTCCTGTTTTTCGAGAAGGGCGAGCCGACAAAGGAAGTTTGGTACTACGAGCATCGTGTGCCAGAGGGCCAAAAGGCTTATTCAATGACGAAGCCGATTCGTCTTGAACACCTTCAGCCCTGTGCGGAATGGTGGGGCGGATCCGATCGCGAAGGGCGATTGGAGAATGAGTTCGCCTGGCGTGTTAGCGTCGAGGACATCAGGACTCGCGGTTACAACCTCGACGTCAAGAATCCGCGGGCTGTCGACGCCGATCACGGCGACCCGAGCGATCTCTTGGCTTCCTTCGATCTGGCACGATCAAACGTCAAGGTCCTGACGGACCAGCTGAAGGCCGCCCTCAAGGAGGCGTTGCTGCGGTGAGTGGCATCAACGTTCTGTCTGTTCTCGACGAAGTCATTGAGGCGGACGAAGCTCTACCGAAGATTCGTCGTCTAGTACTGGACCTCGCTGTCCGTGGAAAACTCGTCGATTCTCTGCCTGCCGACGAGTCCGTCGACGCCCTGCTTCACCGAGTAAATGCTGAGAAGGTGCGGCTCGTTCGGGAAAAGATCGTTAGGAAGCCCGCCGCGCCTAACACGATCCATGACGGGGACAAGCCCTTTCTAATTCCGACAGGCTGGAAATGGGTCCGGTTCGGATCAATTGCCCATTTCTCGGCGGGCCGCACTCCGGCACGGCACGACCTTAGCTACTGGAACACGGGTGACCATAGCTGGGTAAGCATCGGTGACATGGTTGACGGCGGTCAGGTAAGTGCCACCAGGGAAACGGTGAGTGACAAAGCAAAGAACGAGGTGTTTGGGTCTGATCCTGCCTCGCCCGGAACCATCATCATGAGCTTCAAGCTGACAATCGGAAAGATCTCCAGGCTAACCGTTCCAGCGTTCCACAACGAAGCCATCGTTTCGATCCGCCCGTATATCGCGGAGTTGGACAGCTACCTGTTCAAGGTTCTCCCTCAGTTCGCTCGCCTTGGCACTACGAAGGGCGCGGTTAAGGGTGCGACGTTGAATCGAGAGTCAATCGCCAACATCCTGCTTCCTCTGCCCCCGTTGTCGGAGCAGGAACGGATTGTCCGTCGAATCGATGAGCTAATGGCGTTGTGCGACAGCCTGGACGATGAGTTGACAACGATGCGTGAGAGTCGGGCTCGACTCCTTGATGCTGTGCTGTACCAGGCCCTTCCCGCTAGCTTGGTTCCCGCGCAGGCAGCGCAATAGATTGAGGCAGGAGCGGCCCCGCATCTGGTAGTTCCCCATCCTTTGCCCCCCGATCCATCCCGTCTGCCGTCGACCCGCCCCCTTGGGGAGCGGGCCGCCGCCCGGCCCGCCACGTCAAGCGGACCTTGACACAGGTTCGGACGCTGGCGGGTCGGGCGGTGGTCTGCTCGGCTTGCCCGGGTCGATGGCAGACGGGATGGTTTCCCGCAACCACCCACTGACCGTGACCCGCCGACGCGGCCCTGGCCATCCTGGAGCCGGAGCGCCCCCGCCGGAGGCGCCCTAACCGCAACCCCTCGCGACCGCCGCCAGCTCGCCGACGCGCCCGGCGTGCCCTCCCCTACGCCGCGCGGGCTCGTGGCCGCGCGGCCCGGCCGGCTGCCGGCCTAGCCCTCACCGGTCAACGGTCTGTCGTTTTATGGCGGCCCACCGGGCTACCCGCTCTCCGCGCCAGCCGCCGGGCATCAGGCGCGACGGCCGCAGAGCGACAGCGGCAGCGGCCGGCGCGCGTCCAGGCGGCGGCGCGTGCGGCCCGTTACGGGCCGCCTTGAAGACGTACAGAAACTTTGAACCACATCGCCGGCAGCAGATCGCCGGCAGCCGGCAGCCGGCTTGGCGTGCTCCCGTAGGCAACCCCGACCAGGTGGCTGCATCACCACTCCCTCCGCGCCGTTGGCGCGGGAAGGCCGTCTAGCTAGTTGCTCACGGTCTGGGGTAGGCGTCCAGCGCAGTGACGAAGGCGCGGCAGGTCTCAAAACAGCTGGCGAGGGACTCGGGAGTGATCACCACCCTGCCGTCGCGGACGGGGACGCCGATGAGGCGCATCTTGCGCGGTTCCCCCTTCTCGATCTGGCGGGCGGTGAAGCGTCCCAGGCCGTGGGCGACCGCGTTGCGCACGGTGAAGCAGGCGTCCAACCTCGCCCACCCCTCTACGGCAGTGACATCGATGCTGTGGTCCCGTTTCAAGGACCCCTTGACTTCACCCCAACCGCCCGGTGGCCGGCCAGGTTGTTCGCCGAAGAGACGCCGAAGAAGGGTCTCGGCGTAGATTTCGACAATACTGACCAGTCGCAGCCAGCATGCGGCGCGGTCGGCGGCGGCGGTGTCGCTGACGATGCCGTCGCGGTAACGGCCCAGGGATCGGTCGGGCGCGCGACTGGTCGTTGTGGCAGCGTGTCTGACGTAGGTCGTGATTAACTCTTCCAGGGCGTCTTCGGTGATGTCGAGCATTACGAATTCCAGGCTCATGGCAGGGCCAGGATTGTCGCGTGTAGGCCGCCCTCTTCGCGGACCGCATCGTAGGTGTCCCCAGGGACGGCTCCACTTTGATGCAGTCGTTGCAGAGCCACCAGGTACCAGGAGGCTAGTGCCGACGGTTCCTCGTCGAGGCCGCGGGTGATCTCCTGCGCCTCGATTCGGTTTGCGGCCGCGAGGGCCAGGGCTGCTTCGGCGCGCACGGCGGGTTCGAAACGCTGCGCACGGTGGCCCGCAACCCAGGTGAAGAGCGGTTCCGAGTCGAGCAGGTCCAGTTCACCAATTGCTCGAAGTAGGCAGAGCCGTTGCCATCCGTTGAGGCTGACGTCTGTGGTGATGGCCTCGATGACCCGGGTCACCGCCGGCCGGTCGAGCGCTGCCATGGCGCGCAGGTAACGCAGCACGTATGGGGTCGCGGACGCCACGAATGCGACGATGCTCTCCGCCTTTGCCAACACCGAAAGTGCGCGTGGTTCCTCGGGGTCAGCCAGCCTGATCAGCGCACGACGGATGTAGCGAATATCGATCCGGTCGACTTCTCTCAGGTTCGTCCGTCCTTCGGCCTGGGCGCCGGCGTCAAGGTCGCGGGGTGTGACGGTCTCTCCGAGAAAACTGAGGGCCCACTCCGGATCGCTGTCGCGGGCCCCTTCCGTGTAGTCGGCCACGAAGTCTGCCGGTTCGTGCTGGACGCCGTCCCGCGGTAGGTGCGCGTCGACCTGACTAATTCCGGTCTCGTACCAGTAGTTCGTGATTGAAGGCGTGCGGGTCTTGGACTCGTTCAGCACAAGGCCATTGTCACGAGCCGCCGTCGCCAGATCGTCCAACGCGCGCTTGGCATCCTCGTACGTCTCGACCGCGATCCGGAAATCGTCGTTGAAACGCCAGGCTGCCCACTGCTTGCGGCGCAGTGCGCGCAGCACTCGGGCCGCATAAAGGTCGGAGAGATGATCCGAGGGCTCGAGCAACTGGGGGAGCCCGTAGCGTCGGCCGTGAACCTCGCCGAGCAGGTCCAGCAGGCACTCGACGGCGGCGTGGTCGCTCGTGCGAATGAGAAGCTCGCGAGCGAGAATGTCGTGGTCGATGTAGTCGTAGAACGAGGCGAGGTCCGCCTTCACGACATACTGAATTATCGCTTCGGCCGGCCAAGGCTTGGCGAAGGGCCAGTGATCTTCGTCGTCGTCCGGACGCGTGCCGCGTTCCTCCGCGTAGGTTACCGGCGCGGAGATGAACTCTCGGTAGCGCTCGGGTGAGCGGTCCATCTCGTGTCCAGCCTTGGCCATCAGCAAGTCCGTGAGCGCGCGGTAGCTAACCCGCTCGGCGAATCCCCAGATCGCAACCGGCCGGCTGCCCGTGACCGGCTTAGCCGCAGCGACTACTAGGCCGCGGCCCGTCGGCAGTCCGGCTTGTAGCTGGCCGTTCAGCCAGGAGGCAAAGGAAGCGGCATCATCTTTCAACCGATCGGCGCCGGGCGACGATGGGATTAGCGGCTCCGAGGCGTCGGCCTCCCGCCGCGCGGCCTCATCAAGACGCAGCCGCGAGAGTACATCCAAAGGGACGGGTCGCATAACGACATGAAATCATGCATCGTTCTCGCTTCCCGCCTGAGCATCTTGCCGGTCTCGGAGTCGCCGGTCGTGCCGACCAGGTACCACCGAACCTCCGGGCGAGCGTCACGGCGCTCCGGCCTGACGGGCGAGTGCAGCTCGCTCGATACCTCCGTAGGCTGATCGCATGTCTGCACTTCCCGACGTCGCGCGAGACATAGCGCGCAGCAAGCTGGCGGCACTACCTCGCCGGTGGAGTCACGTCCAGGCAGTCGCCGCCAAGGCCCGGACCGTCGCCGCCGCCGTTCCGGAGGATGACCGTGATGTGCTAGTGGCTGCGGCATGGCTCCACGACGTCGGCTACAGCTCCGATCTGGTCGACACCGGCTTCCACTCGCTCGATGGCGGCCGGTGGCTGAGGCGGGAGGGCTTCGACGAGCGAATTGCAGCCCTGGTGGCACACCACTCGTGCGCCTGGCTCGAAGCCGAGGAGCGCGGACTAGACGCGGTCTTAGCCGGTGAGTTCTCCCGCGAGGAGTCGGCGGTTGCTGACGCTCTCTGCTTCTCGGACATGACTACCGGACCTGACGGCCAGGACTTCGAGGTCTTGGAGAGGTTGGCGGAGATCCGGTCACGGTACGGGCCGGAACACCTCGTCACGCGCTTCATCACCCGGGCGGAACCCGAGATGGTTGCCGCTGCGCGGCGCACTCAGTCACGCCTTCACGCCCAGGTTCCTCAGCCGATGTAGGGCTCTCGGCGGTCCTCGAAGCCGTGCCGGATACGCATCTGGGTCGACGGGTGAATTTGAAGGTTTGGCAGCTCGACACGGCTCAGCCATCGCACGTCGGATGACTCGTCGCTCGTCGTCAGCGTGCCGCCGCGTGGCTCCGCTCGGAAGCAGATGGAGAACTGCTGACGCACCTCGCCGTTGGAGTACTCGACAACGTGGCCGGGGTCTGAGTAGACGCCGACGAGCCCGACTACCTCGACTTCGACACCGGTCTCTTCTCGGGTCTCCCGCACCGCTGTCTCCGCAACGGTCTCCCCGATCTCCTGGCCGCCCCCCGGAAGTGACCACAGCTCGTTATCAGTGCGATGAATCAACAGCACGCGACCGTGGGCATCCCGTACGAACACCGAGACGGCCACGACGATGCTGTTGGCCTTCGGCGCGTTCGGGTCGTGATAGTGCTCGGTCCTCGCCACGTGGCCTAGGTTGCCACCTCTTCATGCCCAAGTGGGTACGAGGACATCATGACGCGGTCGAAGCTGTCGGCGTAGGTGCTGAACATGTCGCCACCGGACAGCCTTCTTAGGTGCATAACGGGTGCATGCGGCGCCGGAAACCCGAGGACATGCATGTTGACCAACATCTCGTCATCAAAGCGGTAGATCGAGTTGTACAGGGTGGTGTCGTGGTACCTGACCTCGACGCCCTGCGTGCCTTCGAGGCGGTCGTAGTACTGCCTCACCTGCCGAATCTTGGCGGCCATGACACCCGGGGCACCCTCCTCGACGCTCTTCCGCTCAATCGCGGGCCGGTCGGGATCGCCTAGCAAGATCCTGATGGACACCCCGTCGAGTGCCTTCTGTCGCAGAATGTCGATCAGCCTCGGGTCCTGTTCGACGAGGAAAACCCCCGCGTACGCGAGGAGGTCGATCCTCTCCTCGGCCCTGTCGACCAGACGGCGCC
This sequence comes from Micromonospora sp. NPDC093243, assembly GCF_044753725.1. Lineage (NCBI taxonomy): Bacteria > Bacillati > Actinomycetota > Actinomycetes > Micromonosporales > Micromonosporaceae > Micromonospora > Micromonospora sp. NPDC093243. Next base: position 703,339 of record NZ_JBIVNT010000004.1, read on the forward strand.
ACAGCTCGTAGGGCACCGACGACCTACGCGAGTAGACCTGGATGACCTCGCTCTGACCAAGCCGCGAGGCCTTCTCCGGAGTCACCGCGTCCGGCCAGAGGTACGACTCGCTCTCGCGAACAACGGCAGCAATGGCATGCCGGTGGCGCGGATAGGGCGTCCGGTCCTGCGTGATCCACCGCTCCACCGTCTTGGGATCAACCCCGATCTTCTCCGCGATGACAGCTGGCGTCATGCCGTTGCGAAGGATGGCGTCACGCAGTCGGTCGTTCGGCATGAAGGCCTCCAAGGGACGACTGGGACGCATTCATGATAACGAAGACGTCCCTAGTTGTCCACGACGTCGGGTGGCTTGTCCGGTCCATTGCGGAACCCTCGTTGGCAGAGGTCACGAGCAAGAGTCCACCGGGGACCTGCTCAATCCGACCCGAGAAACAGGAGGTCTGTTGTGAAGCTGTACGTGGACACCACGCGCAAGCAGGTGACGGCGTCGAAGGACCCGGAGCCGAAGAACGACCAGAACGGCAACCAGAAGTCCGAGAAGAACACGGGCCGGCTCATGTGGTCCACCCAGGTCTTCGTGCTCGACGAGAACGGCGGGGAGGTCATCACCATCACCACGGCGGGTGAGAAGCCGAGCGTGAAGGTGGGCGACTTCGTCGAGGTCGAGCAGTTGGAGGCCATTCCGTGGGCGACCAACGGGCGTAACGGCGTCGCGTTCCGGGCGGTGTCGCTGAAGCCGAAGACTGGCAACTCGGCGAAGTAGGTCTCTCGCACGTCGTGCTGTGTGAGCCACTGGTGTCCGTGGCTTGCGAAGCGGCCTACCGACTGGTCGCTGACCCAACTCCGATGCGGTCCGGGAGTGTTCCTGACTCCTACGTTCCCGGCCTGGTCTCCCCCATGGGGTGACGAAAGGAAATGGCCCGGGGTCGGTACTGACTCCTACGTCTGCCGACCCCGGTGCCGCCAACTCATCCGACCCAACTCGCGATTGGGAGGACTCGTCGTGTCCAAGTCTAGCCCCCGCCGCCCGTTCGGCGGAAAGTCAAGCGGAACGGTGACGGTCATCGAGGCCAAGGTTCACCGCTCCTCCGCACGCAACGCCCGGCTGGCGTTCATCCTCTCGGCGGTCATCGTCGGCGTCCTGTCCGCCGTGGTGGCCGCGTCCTACATGCACCCGATCCTGGCCCTCATCGTCGGCGCGCTCATCGGCGTGCCGGTCGGCGCGATCGTGTGGGTGCTGGTCCGCATCTGGCCGGTCCTGCGGCTGCTGTGGTGGTGGCTCCCGGAAATCGGGCTCACCGTCGGCGTGCTCACCTTCTGGGTGCAGCTCGCCAACCACACCCCGGCCGTCGTGACGCTGCTGGTCGTGGTCCTGGTCGTGGGTGTCCCGGCCGCCGTGCCGGTCATCCGCCACCAGCTGGTGGCCTGGGCGTGGTGCCTGATCGTCAGGCACCGGCTGCGCGTGTGCTTCGCGCAGTTCATCATCGCCAACCAGTCCGGTTCACTGCCATTGATCCTGTGGGCTCGTCCCACACCGGTCGGCGAGCGGGTCTGGGTGTACCTACGCCCCGGCCTGTCGGTCAAGGACCTGGAAGGCCGCCTCGACAAGATCGCCGTGACCTGTCACGCCTCGACCGTGCTCATCGAGCGCGCGTCGGAGCGCAACGCCGCGTATCTGCGTTTCGACATCAAGCGCCGTGAGGTGCTGACCGCCACCGTGGGCTCGCCGCTGGTCGACGTCATTGACCCGGGCACCCCGACGGTCGAGCAGGCACCGCTGACGGTGCCGACCGCCCTGGACCTGCCGGACGTCGACGTACCGACGATCACCCTCCCGGCCCAGGGCAAGCCGGCGAAGAAGCCGGCCACCACCGCCAACGGCAGCAAGCCCGCGGCTTCCTCGTCGGCCGATGCCGACGACGTCTCCGACTGGATCTGACATGACGCAGATCGAGTACGACGAGGTCACCGACGGCTTCTACTTCCACTGCTACGCCTGTGGCCGTGACGGCCGTTCGTGGGACCAGCGCCGTGACGCCGAGCTCGATGCCGACCGGCACGACGAGTTGCACAACGACGGCGTGATCTGACCCTTACCCAACCCGGTGCGCGAGGAGCCCTAGGGGCTCGTTCGTGTGGCTCCTCGCGCCCACTCATCGCCCGAAGGAGGGCAACCATGGCCACCACAGTCCCCACCCCCGCTGCCGCGGTGCCGGTGGGTCCTGGCCTGTCGATGTTCGACCCCATCTTCGTCGGGATCGACGAGTTCGGTCAGCCCGTCTACATCACCCTCGCCTACCGCAACCTCCTCGCCGGCGGCGAGCCCGGCGGCGGCAAGTCCGGCCTACTCAACTGCATCGCCGCCCACGCCGCCCTCTCCGTCGACAGCCGCCTGGTGCTGCTCGACGGCAAGCTCGTCGAGCTGGGCCAGTGGGAAGACTGCGCCGACGCGTTCATCGGCCCCGACATCACCGCCGCCCTGGCCGTCCTGCGACGGCTTCAGGTCGTGATGAACAACCGCTACGCCTGGCTACGCGCCCACGGGCGCCGCAAGCTCACCGCCCTGGACAACCTGACGGTCATCACCGTCCTCGTCGACGAGATCGCCTTCTACTCCGCCACCGTCGGCAACAAGCAGGAGCAGGAAGAGTTCGTCGCCCTCCTGCGCGACCTCGTCGCCCGGGGCCGCGCTGCCGGCATCCCGGTCGTCGCCGCCACCCAGCGGCCGTCCTTCGACATCATCCCCACCAGCCTGCGGGACCTGTTCGGCTACCGGGCCGCGTTCCGCTGCACCACACCCAACAGCTCGAACATCGTCCTGGGTCACGGCTGGGCAGAGCAGGGCTACTCCGCCACCGACATCTCGCCCACCAACCAGGGCGCGGCCTACCTCATCGCCGAAGGCGGCGTCCCCCGCCGCATCAAGGTCGCCTACCTCACCGACACCCAGATCTCGGGCATCGCCGACTACGCCGCCTGGATCCGCCGACCCGCCACCACCACGGCGGCCAGCACCCCCACCGAATGGGAGGCCGTCGCATGAGCACCCGAGAGCGCACCTACGCCCGCGCCAACAACCAGCGGGCCGCCCAATTCACCGAGATGTGGGTCATCGGCAGTCCCGAGGACTTGGCCGTGATGATCCACGCCGCCAGCCAAACCAACCGGCTCGTCTTCGTCTCCGCACCCCAACCGATGGGCGGAGACGACACCCGCCACCGCCGCTACCTGCGGCTCCGCACCCGATAGCCGGTCGACAGGACCAGACCAACGCCTGCAAGCAATCGCTGGTCCTGCCGACCTCCACCAACAGCCCCGAAAGGACGTGGCTGCCATGAAGGCTACCCAAAACCCACCCACCGGAGTCCAGGTCACAAACGCTGACCTGCTCCGGATGGCCGCCCTCTACCTACGCCGGCACGGCTGGCACCAGGGCACCTACTACGCACCCACCGCCGACACCACCCCCACCCCGCCGGCCTGCGCCGCCGGGGCCATCGGCATCGCCTGCGCCGGACACCGCGTCGAGCACTTCTCCCAGCTCGACCCCGACGCCCTGGCCGACTACCTCGCCACCCTCGGCGCGTTCGTCGACTACCTCGACGCCTACTACCCGCTGTTCCTCGTCGACGAGGACGGCTTCGGCATCGACGAGAACACCTCCCCCTACTCGTGGAACGACGACCCCGCCCGCACCGCCGAGCAGGTCATCACCGCCCTGGACGCAGCCGCTGACGAGTGGGACCGCCTCCACACCGAGGGAGGCGAGAACTGATGTTCACCGTCAAGGCGTCCTTGACGCGTTCCGCCCCTCGCCAGCGGCGTCGGGATGTCGTCGAGAACGACGCGTTCGCCGCGTTCGCTCGCCGCATCATCCGCGCCCACGGCCGCCGCGTCGCCGCCGGTGACGTGGAAGCCCTCGGCGACCTAGTCGCCCTCTCCGCGGCTATCGACGACGCCATCGGCGACGCCGTCATCGGCCTTCGGGCCTTCGGCTACTCCTGGTCGGAGATCGGCCAGCGACTCGGCATCTCCAAGCAGGCCGCCCAGCAGCGCTGGGGCGGTGAGAAGCCGTGACCGACCTGCGCAGCGTCGACCTCGACACCCTCACCGACCGGACCGGCATCCGGGTCGAGTTCTACGACCCGGCCGGCACCCGATACGGGTTCCCCACCTTCCCCTACCACTCCGCCCCTGGTGGGCTTGCCACCCGCCGGCAGCTCCGTGCCGCCGGCCTTCGTCCCGGCGGACACGACCCCGTGGCCCAGATCCTCTGGCGGCACCGCCGGCAGCGCCGGATCGCCTACCTCTACCGCCTCGATCTCGCCGCGCCCAAACGGACGGCCACGCCCGCTCAGCGGGCCGCCATCGCCAAGGCGCTTCGCGCCCGACGCACTTGCCGCGTCTGCGGCGAGGTGAAGCCCTACTACATCCCCCGCCGCTACGGCGAATGCCTCGACTGCCACGAAGGGAGCCAGTCGTGAGCTTCCACCTGTCCGACCCGTGCCTGTGGTGCATCGAGGGCAGCAGCCCCGGCGGCGTCCACGACGTGCTCGGCCCCGTCTACAAGCCCTGCCCGGTTTGCCTCGGCCGCTGCCTGCTCTGTGAGGGCGAGGGCCTGTTCCCGGCCGACTTCACCTGCCTGCCCTGCTTCCGCCAGAAGCTCACCGCCCGAGGGCTGGCCCCGATCATGTGCACCCACTGCTCCGGCGTGGTCGACCTCATCCCCACAGACATCCGCCCGGAGGTGACTCCCCATGTCGAGCACTGACCCGAGCACCTTCACCCAGGAATTCGCCGCCGAGTACGCCCGCAACGCGGTACCCACGATGCTCAAGGCGATCAACTCGATCAAGAAATACAACCGGTTCGTCCTGCTCGGTGCGCTGCTGACCAGCTACCTGCACCAAGCCCACTACCTGTGGACCCAGAACGCCGGCTACTTCGCCTACTTGGTGCCGCTGATCTTCGACGCCGCGATGGTGTCTATGCTGACCGTCGTCCGCACCTCCGGCATCGCCAAGGATGCCAAGCGCGGAGCCATGGTCGTCTTCGCCGCCTGCGGGCTGCTGTCGGCCACCATCAACTTCGCCTCCCCGGGCAGCCTCGGCCTACGCCTGGTCTTCGCCCTGGTCGTCGTCCTCGTCATCGGCGTCGAACTCGTCGCCGGACGCATCCGACCCGACTTCACCGCCATCCAGGCCGAAGCCGCGGCGCTGCTCGCCGCCGCCCGGGACCTGGCCGCCAACGACCAGACCGCCACCGACACCCCGGCCATCACGCCGGACAACCACGCGCCGGCTACCGCGCCGGTCGTCGACAACGCGCCGGCTCGGCCGGCTGTCATCGCCGCACCCGTCATTCCGGCACCGATCGTCCGGCCGGAAGTGCCGGCGCACCTGGTGCCCACCGCCCGATTCGTCATCGGCCGCCATGAGCAGAGCACCGGCCGACCCATCACCCCGGACGAGCTCGCCGGCCTGCTCGACGTCGGCCCGGACATCGCCCGGGAACTCCTGCGCACCCTCGGCGGCAACACTCCCGCCGTCAACGGCACCCCCGTGGCCGGTGGTGCCCGATGACCATCCACGTCGTCGACATCGAGCAGGTCACCCACACCTGCCCGGCCTTCCCCGACGAGCCGCACCCCTACGACACCCGACGCACGGTCATCCACGTCATCCCCGGCGGAGAATGCCGGACCCCGGTCACCATCCGCTGCGGCCAGGTGACCACCACCATTCCGTGCCACCGGCACGAACCGGCCGACCGCCAGTGCGGCGCCTGCCGGACCATCGTCACCCAACACAGCATCACCAACCGGCCCCAGGTGGCCGCCTGATGGCGTCGACGCTGGACCTCACACCCCGGACCACCACGGCCCGGGGTGCGGGCTCGAACGCCGACACCACCCCCGTCTACGCCTACACCGCCGCCGGCTCCGCCTTCATCCGTGCGACTCAGCCGGACTACTTCGGGTGGCTCGACCATGTCCGCGCCGCCGCCGGCTGCACCCGCCCCATCCGCCTCGCCGGCCAGCTGCTCACCGTCGACTCATCGACCGGCCGGGTCCTGGACCAGCGGCACACCGACTACATGCCCGACGCCGCGATCTACACCGCTTGTGGCAACCGCCGGGCCACCGTCTGCCCCGCCTGCGCCCGCACCTACCAACGCGACGCCTACCAGCTGCTCCGCGCCGGCCTCATCGGCGGCAAAGGCGTCCCGGAGACCGTGTCCCGCCACCCGGCCGTGTTCCCCACCTTCACCGCACCCTCGTTCGGCCCGGTCCACGTCCGGGTGGTCAAGCGGCACACCTGCCGGGACCGCAAGCGCTGCGACTGCCGGCCCGAGCCCTGCCACGCCCGCCGCGACACCGGCCTCTGCCAGCACGGACGGCCCGCCGTCTGCTGGGCACGACACGAACCGGACGACGCGGTGCTCGGGCAGCCGTTGTGCCTGGACTGCTACGACCACGACCACCAGGTCGTCTGGAACCTGTTCTCCGGCGAGTTGTGGCACCGCACCAAGCAAGCCGCGGAACGCTACCTAACGAAACTCGCCCGCCGCCGGGGCATCCCCGCGGTTGAAGTGGTCACCGCCTCCGGCAAGGTCCGCAAGGTTCCGCCGGTCCGGCTTTCCCACGGCAAAGCGGCCGAGTTCCAGGCACGCGGGGCGGTGCACTTTCACGCCCTGGTGCGCCTCGACGGCGTCGACCCCGCCGACCCGACGGCCATCGTTCCGCCGCCGGCCGGGTTCACCGTCGCCGACCTGGAAGACGCCATCCGGGCCGCCGCCGAGCAGGTCGCCTTCTGCACCCCCGGGCACCCGGACCGGCCGGACGGCTGGCCGATGGCATGGGGCGAGCAGGTCGACGTTCGCCCGATCAGCTTGACCGGCCGTGGTGAGGTCACTGACAGCATGGTCGCCGGCTACCTTGCCAAGTACGCCACCAAGAGCACCGAGGTAACCGGGCACCGCTCCGTCAGGCTCGACGCCGACAGCATCGGCGACTACGCCGACCCCGACGGCGACCACACCGCCCGCCTCATCGACGCCTGCTGGCGCATCGGCCGACCCACCGGCACACCCGTGCCGCTGTCCCAGCGGCCCCGCGACCACCGAGCCACGCACGGCTTCGTCGAGCGCTGGGAGTGCCCTGACTGCGGCACGCACACCCGCTACGCCGCCTGCCCCGTCTGCGTCGCCGACCGTCAAGCCAGCCTTGACGCCCAACCGGCCAGCAGACCCACGGCCAACCCCTACGCCCGGCTCCGGCGATGGGCTCACATGCTCGGCTTCGGCGGCCACTTCCTCACCAAAGCCCGCCGCTACTCCGTCACCTTCCAACTCCTGCGCGACACCCGCGTCACCTACCGCCGCAACGAGGAACACGACCAGGGCGCCGGCCACGCCGTCAAGGCCGTCGACCACCTCGACGACACCACCCTCATCGTCGGCACCCTCACCTTCGCCGGAGTCGGCTGGCACACCTCGGGTGACGCGCTGCTCGCCAACACCGCTGCCGCCCTCGCCCGCGAACGGCACACCACCGGCCGCGAAGAACTCGCCCACGAACTCGCCCACGAACTCGCCACCACCCCGGCCGGCACCGTGCCGGCCGCAGCCTGACCCCTCCACCCACGGGAGACGACATGACCGCCGCCCAACCGCTCAAGCTCTGGACCGTCGAAGACGTCTCGGCCTACCTCGGCGTCCCGGTCCAGACCCTCTACACCTGGCGTAAGCGCCGCATCGGTCCACCCGCCGGACGAGTCGGCCGCCACCTGCGCTACGACCCTGACACCGTCCGGGCCTGGTTCGCCGACCAGTCGAAGGCGGCCTGACATGGCCCACATCGTCGACCGCTGGTATCGCACCATCGTCGGCCCCGACGGGAAATCGCGACAGGAACCGAAGCCAGAATGCGGGCAGGGAATGCGCTACCGGGTCCGGTACATCGCGCCGGACGGCAAGGAAAAATCGCAGTCGTTCCCCGACAAGAAAAAGCGTGAGGCACAAGCGTTCCTCGCCAACGTCCAGGCCGACATCCTCAAGGGCACCTACGTCGACCCCGACGCCGGCCGCACCACCTTCAAGCAGTACGCCGACGATTGGCTCGCCGCAGCAACCACCGACGTCCTCACCCGCGACCGCATCGAATACGAACTCCGGCTGCACGCCTACCCGACCTTCGGCGATAGGCCGATCGCGTCCATTCAGCCGGCGACAATTCGGGAGTGGGCACGGAAGCTACAGGAGAAGGGGTTGGCGGTGAGTTACCGCCGGGTCCTCTTCACCGACGTGTCGATGATTTTTAACGCGGCGGTTGATGATCGGAAGATCCTGAACAACCCGTTTGCGGTCAAGAGCATTCGCCGGCCAAAGCCTGCCCCAACCAAGGTGGTGCCGTGGCCGGTTGCTCGCTTGGTGGCCTTCCGAGAGAACGTGCGGCCCCGGTACCGGATAGCGGTTGACCTGGGTGCGGGCTGCGGCCTGCGGCAAGGAGAGGTTTTCGCCGTCAGTCCCGAGGATCTCGACCCGGCCCGCCCGGTCTTGCAAGTTACCCGCCAGATCAAGTTGGTGCGCGGTCAACTGATCTTCGCACCGCCGAAGGGCGGTAAGTCGCGGGAGGTCCCGCTACCGCGTTCGGTAGCGACCAGGCTGGAGCGCCACGCCGAGGATTGCCCCCCGGTCGCAGTGACGCTGCCGTGGGGCACCTTGACCGGCGAACCCCGAACCGTCGAGCTGTACCTAACCACGCCCTCTGGGACCGCGCTGACCCGCTCGATATTCAACTCCGGCGTCTGGAAGCCCGCGATCCGCGCTACCGGCATCCCGGACGACCGGCACAACGGGATGCACGTGCTCCGGCACACCTACGCCTCGGTGCTCCTGGACGCCGGGGAGAGCATCAAGGCCCTCTCGGCTTACTTGGGCCACGCCGACCCTGGCTTCACCCTTCGGACCTACACCCACCTGTTGCCGACTAGCGAGGACCGAACCCGCCGGGCCATCGACAAGGCGCTAGGCGACGTCCAGGCCGTCGAGGACAGCCCGCAAGCCGGTGACGGCCTGGAAACGGCATGATCATGGTTCAACGGCCCTGTGAGCGACCGGACGCGCAGGTCAGGGGCTATGTCGCCGCTATTTCCAGCGGAAGTGCACGAAGAGGCGACCGAAGTTCTTGGAGTCCTTCTCGACCCGGTGGTAGAGCTGCTTGACGTCCTTCTGGTCGAGGAACCGCAGCACCCGCTTCTTGAGCTGGCCGGATCCCTTACCGGGGATGATCTCCACGAGGGTGGCCTTCTTCGCCACCGCCTCGTCCATGATCCCGCGCAGCGCGCGGTCGATGTCCTGCCCCTTGTTGAAGATCTCGTGCAGGTCGAGCTTGAGCTTCACGACGTGCCCACCTCCAGCTCAGCTCCCATGACGGCCCAATGGTAAGCCCGGACGGAACGCGACGGGGCAGCCCCGTGGGGCTGCCCCGTCCGCTCGTCCAACCGCCGGCCGCGCCGCGGCCGGCCGGTGCTCAGCGCCCGCCCACCCGGGTCTCCACCCGGCGCAGCGCGGTCGTGTAGTCGTCGTTGCCCGAGTGCATCGCCGCGGCGATCCGCAGGTGCCGCAGGGCGTCGGTGTGCCGGTTCAGCCGCTCCAACGTCCGGCCCAGCACGTGGTGGGCGTAGTGGTCGCTGGGGTCACGGTCGACCAGCGCGCGCAACTGCTCCTCGGCCCGGTTGAGCTGGGCGGACAGGAAGTACGCCCGGGCCAGCAGCTGCCGTACCGCGGCGTTGTCCGGCTCGGCCTCGACGATCGGCTCGAGCAGCCGGGCCGCTCCGGTCGGGTCTCCGGTTTCGAAGAACATGGTCGCCCGCCGGTACTCGGCCAGAAGATCCATTCGACCCACCCCCTCGTATCGCGCCGTCACTTCCCCGACGCTGACACAACACCGCCCGGATGGCGACTGTTCCCCGGGCGGATCCCGCCGGACGTGCGGGTCCCTAGGCGCGCCGGGCGGCGGAGAGATCCCAGGCCCGGACGCCGCCGATGATCCCGGCGGTGTTCGGCACCACCACCACGTCGTCACCCATCCGGGTCAGCTGTTCCGGACGGATCAGCCGGGAATTTCCCCCACCCATGTAGAGCCGGTCCCACCGGAACACCGGGCGGAGCCCGTCCACCACCCCGCGTACCCGCCTGGACCAGAACGCGTCGCCTAGCCGGCGGCGTTCCGGCTCGCCGACGTACGTGTCGTAGGTCATCCCCCAGCGCACCGGCGCCTGCGAGAGCTCCAGGTGCGGCGCGAGGATCCCGCCGTCGAAGAGCGCGCAGCCCAACCCGGTGCCGAGGGTGAGCACCAGCTCCAGCCCGGTGCCCGCCACCACCCCGGCGCCGTGCACCTCGGCGTCGTTGAGCGCCAGCACCGGCACCCCGAACGCCTCCGCGAGCGCGGTCCGCACGTCCCAGCCGGACCACTCGGCCAGCAGGTCGGGATCGACCCGGGTACGCGGCCCGGCCCGGGTGACGTAGTGCGGCGTGGCCACCACCACGCCGTGCCGGAGCATGCCGGGCAGCCCGACGGTCACCCGGTCCGCTGCGGGCAGCCGGGCCCCCAGGTCCAGCAGGGTCTTGACGAAGAGCGCGGGCGGCAGCGGGTACGGCGTGGGCACCCGCAGCGGCCGCGTCCGCATCGTGCCCGCCCCGTCGAGGACGGAGGCCTTGATGCCGCCTCCGCCGCAGTCGATCGCCAGTGTGGTCACCACCCCGCCGAGTCTGCCCCGTGCCGCCCGGCGATGTGCACCGGGCCGGATAGGCTCGCCTCCTCATGAGCGCCACGATGATCGTCAAGGACCTGGCCGCCGGGCACGGCGACCGCCCGCTCTTCACCGGGTTGGACCTGGTGGTCGCGCCCGGGGACGTGGTCGGCCTGGTCGGGCCGAACGGGGCGGGGAAGTCGACGCTGCTGCGTACCCTCGCCGGGCTGCTGCCGGTCGAGGCCGGCAGCGTCACCCTGAGCCCGCCCACGGCGAGCGTCGGGCACCTGCCGCAGGAGCCGGAGCGGCGACCGGGCGAGACGGTACGCGGCTTCCTGGCCCGGCGCACCGGGGTGACCGGCGCGCAGGCCGCCCTCGACGCCGCCACCGAGGCGCTCACCGCCGGCGCGGCGGGCGCCGACGACGGGTACGCCGACGCGCTGGAGCGCTGGCTCGCCCTCGGCGGCGCGGACCTGGACGAACGGGCCGAACAGGTCGCCGCGGAACTGGGTCTCACCGTCGACCTGGACCAGGAGATGACCGGGCTCTCCGGTGGCCAGGCGGCCCGGGCCGGGTTGGCCTCGCTGCTGCTCAGCCGCTACGACGTCTTCCTGCTCGACGAGCCCACCAACGACCTGGACCTGGCCGGGCTGGAGCGGTTGGAGGAGTTCGTGACCGGGCTGCGCGCCGGCACGGTGCTGGTCAGCCACGACCGGGAGTTCCTCACCCGGACGGTGACCCGGGTGCTGGAGCTCGACCTGGCGCAGCAGCAGATCCGGCACTACGGCGGCGGCTACGCGGCCTACCTGGAGGAGCGCGAGGTGGCCCGCCGGCACGCGCGGGCCGACTTCGAGGAGTACGCCGACACCCGGGCGGCGCTGGAGGCGCGGGCCCGGACCCAGCGCTCCTGGATGGAGAAGGGCGTCAAGAACGCCCGGCGCAAGGCCACCGACAACGACAAGATCGGCCGCAAGTTCCGCTCCGAGGCGAGCGAGAAGCAGGCGGCGAAGGCGAAGCAGACCGAGCGGCTGATCGAGCGGCTCGAGGTGGTCGAGGAGCCGCGCAAGGAGTGGGAGCTGCGGATGGAGATCGCCGCCGCGCCGCGCGCCGGCGCCGTCGTGGCCGCGCTGCGTGACGCGGTGGTACGCCGGGGAGCGTTCACCCTCGGGCCGGTGAACCTCCAGATCGACTGGGCGGACCGGGTGGCGGTCACCGGGGCGAACGGCTCCGGCAAGTCCACCCTGCTGGCCGCCCTGCTCGGCCGGCTGCCGCTGGACACCGGGCACGCCGCGCTCGGCCCCGGGGTGGTGGTCGGCGAGGTGGACCAGGCCCGCGGGCTCTTCCTCGGCGACGCGCCGCTGATCGACGCGTTCCGGGTCGCCGTACCGGAGCTGTCGCCGGCGGACGCGCGGACCCTGCTGGCCAAGTTCGGCCTGCGGGCCGGGCACGTGCTGCGGCCGGCCGCGACCCTCTCCCCCGGCGAGCGGACCCGGGCGGCCCTGGCGCTGCTCCAAGGGCGCGGGGTGAACCTGCTGGTGCTCGACGAGCCGACCAACCACCTCGATCTGCCCGCCATCGAGCAGTTGGAGTCGGCGCTGGCCAGCTACCCCGGCACGCTGCTGTTGATCACCCACGACCGGCGGATGCTGGACGCGGTGGCGACCAACCGGCGGCTGCGGGTCGACGCCGGACGGATCGCCGAAGACTGATCCGTGCCGATGGCGCGCCACGGGGTGAGAATGACCCCATGCTCAAGTGGGAGTACGCGCTGCTGATCCGCCGGCGGCAGGCGGCGACGAACGACCTCGGCTGGGAGGTCGTCTTCGTCTGGTACGGCCCGGACGGCTCGATGGTCGACGTCACCCCGTACGGGGACACCGCGCTGGCCCACCTGAACCGGGCCGGCGACCAGGGCTGGGAGTTGGTCGCGATGAGCGAGGACCCGTCCCTGCCCGGCAACCACGAACTGCACCGCTACCACCTGAAGCGACCCAAGCCGGCCGCCCCGCCGCCCCGGCAACGGATGCGGGCCGGCGGTCGGCCGCGCCGGACCATCACCGGCTGACCGGCCGGTCCCCGGCGCGTCTCGGTCCGCTCATCGGTGTCTCACCGGCTCGGCGCCGGCGGTGTCCTGGTGACCGTGATACCTCACAGGCATATTGATGCCGCAGAGGTATCGCGCTGACCGGGGCTACCGCACGCCTGACTCCCGCGCACGGCCCGACCGCGCGCACCGCCTGACCCCGCGCCGGCCGACCTCGCGCCGCCGTCGAATGTCCCTCCAGAGCAGGGCATATGCGGCGGGGATGCGGGTAACGGGCGGCGGGAGGTGACCCATGGTCGCGTTGGCACAGACCCCGCCGTCGGCGGACCGGCTGCGGGCGGTGGACGGGTTCCTCGCCGAGGCGTGGGCTGATCAGACCGGCCACGACGACCGGCTGCGCGGCCTCGCCGTCGAGGTGCGCTTCGACCGCGGCGTCGCGCACGTGACCGGCGAGGTGGCCGACCCGGCCGAGCTGCGGCTCGTCCGGGATCAGATCGGCCGGCTGGCCGGGGTGCTCGGCGTCTGGTGCCGGGTGCGGGTCGCCGGGCGGGATCCGGTGGTGGTCGACCTCGGCTGCGGGCCGAGCAAGCAGTGGCCGGGGAACCTGGGTCTGGACATCTTCCCCGCGACCGGGGTGGACGCGGTGGCCGACCTCTCCCGGTCGCTACCGCTGGCCGACGACGCGGTCGACGTGTTCTTCACGGTGCACATCCTGGAGCACCTGATCGACTTCCTGCCCCTGCTGGACGAGTGCCACCGGGTGCTGCGCCCGGGCGGCGTGCTGCACGTGATGAGCCCCTGGTGGGGGCACGTGAACGCGGTGGCCGACCCGACCCACGTCCGGCTGCTCGACGTACAGACCTTCAAGGGCATCTGCCTGCAGCGTCCGCCCGGCACGCCGCGCTGGTATCCGCTGCACGCCGGCTGTGACGGCGCCTCGATCTTCGCCGACCTCACCCCGGTCCCCCCGGACGCCGCCCCGCCCACCGCGTCGCACCTGGCCCGCTTCTTCGACTGAGCCGCGGCTTCCCCCAACAGGGGGGATCAGCGCGGGTGGGTGGATTCGCGCGGGGTCAGCCGGTAGGGGGCGGAGAGTTCGCGGGCCGGGGCGGAGGGGTCGCCGTCGAGGCGGTTGGCCAGCAGCTCGACCGCGAGCCGGGCGATCTGCTCCTTGTCCGGGGCGATGGTGGTCAAGGTCGGCACCGAGAACCGGCCGTCCTCGATGTCGTCGAAGCCGGCCACGGCGACGTCGTCGGGCACCCGCAGGCCCGCCTCGTGCAGCGCCCGCAGCGCGCCCAACGCGAGGGTGTCGTTGAAGCAGAAGACCGCGTCGGGGCGTACGCCCGAGGTGAGCAGGTGGCGCATGGCGGCCGCGCCGTCCGCGCGGTGCCAGGCCGGCGCGGGCGCGATCAGCGCCTCGTCGTAACCGAGGCCGGCCGCCTCGAGCGCGGCCGCGTAGCCGGTGAGCCGGAGCCGCGCGCTGGCCCCCTCCGGGGTGCGCTGTGACCCGATGGCGGCGATCCGGCGCCGGCCGAGGCCGATCAGGTGTTCGGTGATCTCGCGGGCGGCGGCCACGTTGTCGATCACGACGTGGTCGGCGGGGCCGTGGTCGACCCGCTCGCCGAGCAGCACCATCGGCGTGCCGTCCAGGTTGGCCAGGTCCTCCGCGGTCAGCGCCAGCGGACTGAAGATCAACCCGTCGATCAGGTGGTCGGTGATGCCGGAGGCGACCACCCGCTCCTGCTCGCGGCCGCCGCCGGTCTGGTCGATCAGCACCGTCCAGCCGAGCTCGGCGGCGGCGTTGACCACGTGCCGGGCCAGCTCGGCGAAGTACGGGATGTCCAGCTCCGGCACGGCCAGGGCGATCACCCCGGTGCGGCCCTTGCGCAGGTTGCGGGCGGAGAGGTTCGGCCGGTAGTTGAGGGCGGAGATCGCCTCCTCGACCCGGGCCCGGGTGTCCGGCCGGACGTGCACGTAACCGTTCACCACGTTGGAGACCGTCTTCACCGACACGCCGGCCCGCTCCGCCACGTCCTTGAGCCTGTGTCGCACTTCCGCAACCTCCCCGATGTAACCACCGGCACTCTACCGCGTAACTCGCTCTTTACAACGTTGCCTACAACGTTGTAGAAAGCAGGGAACCGGGTGTGCGGTGACCGTGGTCACCGGACACCAGAAATGACGAAAGGTGACATCCGGTGCGGACCGCACAGCTGACGATCGACCCGGCATTCGCAATCGGGCCGGCCGACCGGCGACTCTTCGGCTCCTTCGTCGAGCACATGGGCCGCTGCGTCTACGGGGGCATCTACGAGCCGGGCCACCCGGAGGCAAATGCCCTCGGGCTCCGACGTGACGTGCTGGAGCTGACCCGGGAGCTGGGCGTCTCCGTCGTCCGCTACCCCGGCGGCAACTTCGTCTCCGGCTACCGCTGGGAGGACGGCGTCGGCCCGGTCGGTGACCGACCCCGCCGGCTCGACCTGGCCTGGAAGACCGTCGAGACCAACGCGTTCGGCCTGCACGAGTTCATGACCTGGGCGGACGAGGCCGGGGTCGAGCCGATGATGGCGGTCAACCTGGGCACCCGGGGCGTGCAGGAGGCGCTGGACCTGCTGGAGTACAGCAACCACCCGGGCGGGACGCACCTCTCCGACCAGCGCCGCAAGAACGGCGCCGAGGATCCGTTCGGGGTGCGGCTCTGGTGCCTCGGCAACGAGCTGGACGGCCCCTGGCAGGTCGGGCACAAGACCGCCGACGAGTACGGCCGGCTGGCCGCCGAGGCGGCCCGGGCGATGAAGATGATCGACCCGTCGATCAGCCTGGTCG
Source organism: Micromonospora sp. NPDC093243 (assembly GCF_044753725.1). Taxonomy (NCBI): domain Bacteria; kingdom Bacillati; phylum Actinomycetota; class Actinomycetes; order Micromonosporales; family Micromonosporaceae; genus Micromonospora; species Micromonospora sp. NPDC093243. The sequence continues at coordinate 718,966 of NZ_JBIVNT010000004.1, forward strand.
CCTGCGGCAGCTCCAACCGGCGGATGCCGACCTTCGCCTCCTGGGAGGCGACCGTGCTCGAGCACACCTACGAGCACGTCGACTACATCTCCGCGCACACCTACTACGACCCCTCCGACGGCGACCGGGCCAGCCTGCTCGCCTCCGCCGTCGACATGGACAATTTCATCACCGAGGTGGTCGCCACCGCCGACCACGTGGCGGCGAAGCAGCGGCACCGCCGCAAGCTGAAGATCTCCTTCGACGAGTGGAACGTCTGGTACGAGGCTCGCCTCCAGGCGGACCTGGACCGGCGCGGCTGGGTCGAGGCGCCGGCCCTGATCGAGGACGACTTCACCGCGGTCGACGCGGTGGTCGTCGGCGACCTGCTGATCACCCTGCTCCGGCACGCCGACCGGGTCGGCGTGGCCGCCCAGGCGCAGCTGGCGAACGTGATCGCCCCCATCCGGACCCGCAACGGCGGGCCGGCCTGGCGGCAGAGCATCTTCCACCCCTTCGCGCTGACCGCCCGGTACGCCCGTGGCACGGTGCTGCGTACCGAGCCGGTCTCGCCCCGTTACGAGACGAAGAAGTACGGCGACGTCCCGGTGCTGGACACCGTGGCCGTGCACGACGAGGAGACCGGCGAGCTGACCGTGTTCGCGGTCAACCGGGGCGACACGGACCTGGAGCTACAGCTCGACCTGCGCGGCGTGTCGGGACTATCTGGTCAATCCCACCTGACCCTCGCTGCCGGGGACGATCCGTCGGCGACCAACACCGAGGCCGAACCGGACAAGGTAACGCCTCGGGAACTGAACACCCCCACCCTCGACGCCGGCCGGTGCTCGGTGCGCCTGCCGGCCGTCTCCTGGAACGTGCTGCGCTTCGGAAACCGGCCCTGACCAGGCAAACTTTTCCCGTCCCCCCAAGGAGAGATACGGCATGATCCAGAACGAAATGAGCCGACGGCGACTGCTCGGGCTCGGCGTCGGGCTCGGCGCGGCGGCGACCCTGACCCTGGCCGGCTGCGGCGGCGGCGACGACTCCGGCGGCCCGGCGGCGGCCGGCAACGGCGGCAAGGACTACACCGGTCCGAAGGTGGACCTCAAGCTGTGGAACGGCTTCACCGGCGGCGACGGCGAGATCTTCAAGACGCTGGTGAACCAGTTCAACACCGAGCACCAGAACATCGCGGTGTCGGTCGCCACCTACCAGTGGGAGGACTACTACAACAAGCTCCCCGGTGCGGCCTCCAGCGGCAACGGGCCGGACGTCGCGGTCATGCACATGGACCAGCTCGCCACCTTCGCCGCCCGTGGCGTGATCACCGAGCTGGACGACGTGGCCAAGACCCTCGAGCTGACCGAGGCGGACTTCGCGCCCACGGTCTGGCAGGGCGGTCTCTACAACAACAAGCGGTACGGCATTCCGCTGGACATGCACCCGCTGGGCTTCTACTACAACAAGTCGGTGATGCAGAAGGCCGGGCTGGACCCGAACAAGCCGCCGACCACCCGCGACGACTTCACCGCCGCGCTCACCGAGCTGAAGAAGTCGGGCGTGCAGGGCTACTGGGTCAGCCCGTTCCAGTTCACCGGCGGCATGAGCTTCTACTCGCTGGTCTACCAGTTCGGCGGCAGCCTCTTCGACGCCGAGGTCGCCAAGGCCACCTTCAACTCCGACCCGGCGGTCGAGGCGTGCACCTGGATGGTCGACATGATCAAGCAGGGTCACTCGCCGTCCAACGTCGGCCAGGACGCCGAGTACCTGGCGCTGAAGAGCGGCAAGAACGCCTTCACCTTCAACGGCATCTGGCAGATCAACGACCTGAAGAAGAGCCCGGACGTCCAGTGGGGCGTGGCGCCCCTGCCGCAGATCGGCAGCAAGCCGGCGGCCTGGGCCAACTCGCACAACTTCACCATCGTCAAGCAGCGGGCCAACAACGCCAACAAGGTCTCCGCGTCGAAGGTCTTCATCAACTGGCTCAGCCAGCACTCCCTCGACTGGGCCAAGGGCGGCCAGGTGCCGGCCCGCAAGACCGTCCGGGACAGCGGCGAGTTCAAGGCGCTGACCGAGGTCAGCGCGCTCGCCCCCGAGCTGGAGTACGCGGCCTTCCCGCCGGCGACCCCGGGCCTGGGTGAGGTCCTCACCACCTTCTACAACTCGTTCAACGAGGCCGTGCTGGGCAAGAAGTCGCCCAAGCAGGCGCTCGACGACGGTGTGGCCAAGGCGAACAAGCAGCTCGAGGACAACCGCAAGAAGTACGGGAGCTGATTCCTTGTGGCGGACGTGATCGAGGTCGGGGCGGCGCGCGGTGACGCGCCGCCCCCGGCGGCCAGTGCTGCCCGCCGGGGCGCCAAGTCGGCGAACCGGGTCGGTCGGGCGACGCCGTATCTCTTCCTCACCCCGTACCTGGTGCTGTTCGCGGTGTTCGGCCTGCTGCCGATCCTGCTCGGCCTCTGGCTCAGCGTGCACCAGTGGGACTTCCAGCTGCCCAACCGGCCGTTCGTCGGGCTGGACAACTACAAGGAACTCTTCTCCAGCGACTCGGCTGTCTACGGCGACTGGTGGCAGAGCGTCCGGGCCACGGCGATCTTCACCGTCTTCGCGGTGCCGCTGCTGGTGGTCGTCCCGCTGGGGCTGGCCCTGCTGCTGAACCGCTCGTTCCCGGGCCGGACCTTCTTCCGGGCGGTCTACTTCGCGCCGTACGTGCTCGGCGTCGCGGTGATCGGCCTGCTCTGGCGGTTCCTGCTCGACGCGAACCTCGGCCTGGTCAACCGGGTGCTCGGCGTGCTCGGCCTGCCCGCCGACATTCCCTGGGTGACGGACGTGCCGTGGGCCTGGGTCTCCCTGGTCGGGGTCACCGTCTGGTGGACCTCCGGCTTCAACGCGGTGATCTACCTGGCCGGTCTCCAGGACATCCCGGCGGAGCTCTACGAGGCGGCGAAGGTCGACGGCGCGAGCACCTGGGAACGGTTCCGCCACGTCACGCTCCCCGGGCTGCGTCCGGTCCTGCTCTTCGTGATCACCACGACGGTGCTCGCCTCGGCGAACGTGTTCGGCCAGTCGTTCCTGATCACCCAGGGCGCTCCCGGCACGGAGACCCGCACCGTGGTCTGGTTCATCGTCGAGGAGGGGCTGCGGGACAACGACGCCGGCCGGTCCGCGGCGATGAGCATCGTGTTCGCGCTGATGCTGGCCGTGGTGAGCCTCGCCAACTTCCGCCTCTTCCGCTACCGGGAAGACTGAGGGGACCGCCATGACGACGCCTACGCGCAACGCCCGCGGCGCGGCGAGCACCCTGCGCCGGACCGCGCTCTACGCCATCCTGGTGGCGCTCACGCTGGTCTTCCTGATGCCGCTGGTGTGGATGGTCATCACCTCGCTGAAGACCTACGACGGGGCCCAGCAGATCCCGCCGACCTGGCTGCCCGACCCGCTCTCCGGGTACGGCTACCAGCAGATCCTGACCAACTCCGCCAACCCGGTGCTGCGCTGGTTCCTGAACAGCATGGTGGCGGCGACGCTGCACTCGCTGCTGGTGCTGGTGACCGCGTCGATGGCCGCGTACGCCCTGGCCCGGATGCGGTTCCGGGGTCGCGGGGTGAGCTTCGCGCTGATCGTCGGGACGCTCTTCATCCCGCCGACCTCGCTGATCATCCCGAACTTCCTCATCGTCGACTCGCTGAACTGGATCGACACCCTCGCCGTGGTCGTGGTGCCCGGCGCGGCCAGCGCGTTCGGGGTGTTCTTCCTGCGGCAGTTCTTCATCTCCTTGCCCAGGGAGCTGGAGGAGGCCGCGGTGCTGGACGGGGCGAACCAGTGGCAGATCTTCTACAAGGTGGTGCTGCCGCTCTCCAAGCCCGCGCTGGCAACCCTGGCGGTGCTCTCGTTCCTGACCAACTGGAACGACTTCCTCTGGCCGATCTTCGTGCTGTTCAGCCCGGAGAAACTGACCCTGCCGCCGGGTCTGGGCCTGCTGCAGGGCTCCTACGTGACCGACTACCCGGTGATCATGGCGGGGGCGGTGCTGGCCAGCGTGCCGGTGCTGATCCTCTTCGTGCTCGCGCAACGGCACATCATCCAGGGCGTCTCCCGCAGCGGCCTCAAGGGATGACGGCCGGATCACTCCGGCGAGGTGGTGCGGCGGCGGTTCTCGCCGCCGCACTGCTCGTCGCGGGCTGCGGCAGCGGCGACGAACCCACACCCACGAGTACGGGGAGCGACCCGAGCATGTTCACCAACCCGGTCATCCGGACCGACGCCCCCGACCCGCAGGCGATCCGGGTCGGTGACACCTGGTACCTGTTCCACACCAACGCCGACGGCCGGAACGTGCCGGTGCACACCTCGGCCGACCTGGTCGACTGGACGCCGGCCGGCGACGCCCTGCCGGCGCTGCCCGACTGGGCGGACGCCGGGAAGACCTGGGCCCCGGAGGCGATCCAGCTCGGGCCGGAGCAGTTCGTGCTCTACTACACCGTCGCGGGTCGGGAGTCCGGGCGGCAGTGCGTCGGGCGGGCGGTCGCGACGGCGCCGCAGGGCCCGTACCGCGACGACTCGGCCGGCCCGCTGATCTGCCAGGCCGAGTTGGGCGGGGCGATCGACGCCAGCCCGTACCGGGACACCGACGGCAGCCTCTGGCTGCTGTGGAAGAACGACGGCAACGCCATCGGGGTGGACACCTGGATCTTCTCCCAGCGCCTCTCGGACGACGGGCTGAGCCTGGTCGGTGAGCCGACGAAGCTGCTGAAGCAGACCGAGCCGTGGGAGGGCACCCTGATCGAGGGGCCGTTCTTCCACCGCCAGGACGGGACGCTCTACCTCTTCTTCGCCGCGAACGCCTACGACAAGGCCGAGTACGCCGAGGGCTACGCGGTCTGCGAGTCGCCCACCGGCCCGTGTGTGAAGGCCGCGGAGAACCCGATCCTGACCGGCAACGAGGCGGCGTCCGGCCCGGGGCACGCCTCGATGGTGGTCAAGGACGGCCGGACCTGGCTGCTCTACCACGCCTGGCCGCCCGGCCAGGAGGGCAGCACCGACCCGGGCCGGCAGACCTGGCTCGACGAGGTCGTCTGGCAGAACGGCAAGCCCGTGGTCAAGGGCCCCACCGCCACGCCCCAACCCCGCCCCTGACCCACACGGTGATCATGAGGTTCGCGGCGGATCCGAAGATCGGCAGCGCCGCGGACTTCATGATCACCGGGGGTGCGGTGGGGAGGGGTCAGTTGGGGGTGCGGGGGTGCGGGACGGCCTCGCGGGTGGCGAGGCGGTTGCGGCGGTAGCCGTAGCCGAAGTAGATCAGCGCGCCGAGCAGCATCCAGGCGCCGAACCGCAGCCAGGTCTCCACCGACAGGTTCAGCATCAGGTAGAGGCAGGCCAGCGCGGAGACGATCGGCAGCACCGGCGAGAGCGGCACCCGGAACGGCCGGTCCAGCTCGGGGCGGGTCCGGCGCAGGATCGGCACCGCCACCGAGACCAGCACGAACGCGCAGAGCGCGCCGATGCTCACCAGGTCGGCCAGCGCGGAGAGCGGCAGCAGCCCGGCGAGCAGCGCGACCCCGACCGTCATGATCGCCGAGATCCGGTACGGGGTGCCCCAGCGCGGGTGCACCTTGGCGATCGACGGCGGGATCAGCCCGTCCCGGGCGATGGCGAAGCCGATCCGCCCCATGGCCACCAGGTCGACCAGGATGACGCTGGTCAGGCCGGCGACCGCGGCGATCGAGACCAGGACCGCCGCCCACCCGGCACCGACCGCCTCGAAGGCCGACGCGATCGGGGCGGCCCGGTCGATGTCGGTGTACCGCACCATGCCGACCAGCACCAGCGAGACGCCGATGTAGAGCACGGTCGAGATGAGCAGCGTCCCGAGCAGCCCCAGCGGTAGATCGCGGCGCGGCTTCCTGGTCTCCTCGCCGAGGTTGGCCACCGCCTCGAAGCCGGTGTACGCGAAGAAGACCACCGCGGCCGCGCTGAGCACCCCGACGAATCCGAAGACCGAGGGTTCCAGGCCGAAGATGGCCTGGGTGAGCGGTTGCCGGATGCCGTCCTCCCCGCCCGAGGCCGGCTCGGCCGGCGGAATGAACGGGGTCAGGTTGGCTGCCTTGACGAAGAACAGCCCGGCGACCACCACGAAGACGCAGATGGCGACCTTCACCAGCACCAGCAGGTTGGTGATCCGGGCGGACTCCCGGATGCCGACGATGCCGACCACGCCGAGGACCAGCACGATGGCGACCGCCCCGAGGTTGACCACGCTGCCGTCCTCGGCGAACCACCTGGCGGGGAGGTCGAACAGCTCGGCCAGGTAGCCGGACCACCCGCGGGCCACCACCGCCGCGCCGAGGGCGAACTCCAGCAGCAGGTCCCAGCCGATGATCCAGGCGACGATCTCGCCCATCGTCGCGTACGCGTACGTGTAGGCGCTGCCGGCCGTCGGCACGCTGGAGGCCAGCTCGGCGTAGCAGAGCGCGGCGAGCAGGGCGACCACCCCGGCGATGGCGAACGAGATCACCACGGCCGGTCCGGCGCTGTCCCGGGCCTCGATCCCGGTCAGCGTGAAGATCCCGGTGCCGATCACGATGCCGATGCCGAACCCGGTCAGGTCGAGCGCGCCGAGCCGTCTCTTCAGGCCGGGACGGCCGTCGGAGCCGTCCGCCTCGCTCTGCGCGAGCACATCCCTGATCGGCTTGGTACGCAGCACGGACACCGCGCTCACCCCTCCCCACCGTGCGACCACCACCGCCGGCGGCCGGTGACCCGCGTTGCTACCCAGTACGCCTCGGCGCCAACCGCCAGTTTCTGCGCCAACCGGTCACCGGGTCTTGCGCGGAGCGCACCCGGTGTGAAAATTTCCTTCTAGCGGCAGATAGGCAGCGGCGAATCTTGCCGAGGCGGGCCGCCACCCGACCGGAGCCCCAACGAAGGGACACCGCATGAAGGCATCTCGGCTCGCGGCCGCCGGACTGGCCGCAACTCTGCTCGGCGCGCTCGTCGCCGCCCCGTCAGCCACCGCCGCACCCGATTCGGCGGCCGCCACCACCACCTGCGCCACCGACCCGGCCACCCCGAAGCGGCAGTTCCGCGCGCTGTGGATCGCCTCGGTGACCAACATCGACTGGCCCAGCAAGGCCTCGCAGGCCGCCCCCGACCAGGTCGCCCAGCAGAAGGCCGAGTATCTCGGCTGGCTCGACCTCGCCGAGCGCCTCAACCACAACGCGGTCGTCGTGCAGGTCCGCCCGACCGCCGACGCGTTCTGGCCGTCGGCGCACGAGCCCTGGTCGGAGTACCTGACCGGGGTCCGGGGCAAGGACCCGGGCTGGGACCCGCTGGCCTTCCTGGTCGAGGAGTCGCACAAGCGCAACCTCGAGTTCCACGCCTGGTTCAACCCGTACCGGGTCTCCATGCCGGCACCCGGCGGCGCCGGTGCCGACCTCGCCCAGCTCGCCCCCGGCCACCCCGCCCGGCAGCACCCCGAGTGGACCTTCGCCTACCCGCCGGCCGGAGTGGCCGGCAGCCGGCTCTACTACAACCCCGGCATTCCCGAGGTCCGCGAGTTCGTGCAGACCGCGATGATGGACGCGGTCACCCGGTACGACATCGACGGTGTCCACTTCGACGACTACTTCTACCCGTACCCGAGCGGCACCCACCAGGTGCCGGACGACGCCACCTTCGCGGCGTACAACCGGGGGTTCACCAACAAGGCCGACTGGCGGCGGGACAACATCAACCTGCTGATCCAGGAGATGAACGCCAAGATCAAGGCGGCCAAGCCGTGGGTGAAGTTCGGGGTCAGCCCGTTCGGCATCTGGCGCAACGCCAGCGCCGACCCGCTGGGCTCGGACACCACCGGCAGCCAGTCGTACGACATCATCTCCGCCGACACCCGCACCTGGGTCAAGCAGGAGTGGGTCGACTACATCGTCCCGCAGCTCTACTGGTACATCGGGCAGTACCCGGCTGCCGACTACGCCCGGCTGGTGCCGTGGTGGGCGGAGACCGTCCGGGGCACCCGGGTGCAGCTCTACATCGGGCAGGCCGACTACAAGAGCGGCGACCCGGCGTACGGCAGCTTCTGGATGAACCCGCGCGAGCTCTCCGACCACCTCACCCTGAACCGGTCGTACCCGGAGGTCCAGGGCAACGTGCACTTCTCGGCCGTCCAGGTGCGGGCCAACCGGCTCGGCGCCACCGACATCTACGCCGCCGAGCACTACTCCCGCCCGGCGCTGGTGCCGACCATGTCGCACCTGCCGGCGAAGCCGCTGCTCTTCCCGGTGGTCACCAAGGCCACCCGGCAGGCCGACGGGGTGCGGCTGAGCTGGCGACAGCCCGCCGACGGGGTGGGACCGTTCGGTGACGCCACCGGATACGCGATCTACCGGTTCGACGGCACGACGCTCGGCGGCGCCTGCGGCACCGCGGACGCCGCGCACCTGGTGGACACCGTCCGGGCCACGTCCGGCGCGGTGCAGTCCTGGGTGGACACCACCGCGGTGCCGGGCAAGCGCTACACCTACCGGCTGACCGCGCTCGACCGGCTCGCCAACGAGAGCCCGCTCAGCCCGCCGCGATTCGTCGGCTGAGCACCGACCGGATGCCCCCGGGGCGACGGCCAAGCGCCGCCCCGGGGGCATTCGTCTGTTTGGGCGCATGTCACCAATAGTTGGCACGGACCACAGATCCGTGCCCATCTATTGATCGAGACTGATCGGCACCGGTGATACCCACCGGTAACCCCCGTCCCACCCGCACACCCCCGCGGAGGTACACGTGCCCAGACGCCTCGCCACCCTCCTCGCCTCGGGCGCACTCGCGCTGCTCGTCGCCCTCGGACTAGCCTCCCCCGCCGCCGCCGTCACCCCGGCCCAGAAGCTCTCCGTCCTCTCCAGCTTCACCCAGACCAGCGCCAGCAGCTACAGCTCCTGGAACTCCGCCCGGCTCAACAAGGCCGCCTGGTCCGAGTACGCCTTCGACTGGTCGACCGACTACTGCTCGTCGAGCCCGGACAACCCGCTCGGGTTCACCTTCAACATGTCCTGCTACCGGCACGACTTCGGTTACCGCAACTACAAGGCGATGGGCCAGTTCTCGGCCAACAAGTCCCGCCTGGACAGCGCCTTCTACGAAGACCTCAAGCGGGTCTGCGCCACCTACAGCACCATCGTCCGGCCGGCCTGCTACAGCCTGGCCTGGACCTACTACCAGGCCGTCAGCATCTTCGGCTCGGTCGCCGCGGTCGACCCGGCCGACATCGAGCGCGCCGCCAAGATGAAGGCCGACGCCGAGCGTCGCGCCGGCCTGCGGGTCTGACCCGGGTGGGGGCCCGCGTCGCTGGAGAGCCGGCGGCGCGGGCCCTCCGCCGTGGCCGTCCGGGCCGGCGCCGGGCCGACCACCCTCACGCTCCTGTTGCCGGGAGTGAAGCAGAGCAACGGGGCACGACCGACGGCTCAGGCGCGTTCGGTCTGGCCGGCCGGGCGGCGCTCCGGCTCCGGCGCGGCCTGCCGGGGCGCCGGGCGCGCCCGCGTGGTGCGGAAACGTGTCGAGTCGGCCGCCAGGTCCGGATGCTCCACGTCCAGCGCCAGCGCGGCGGCCTCCTCCAGACCCAGCTCGACACCTTCGGAGTACGCGTCGTCGAAGGCGACGTCGCCGAGCGACCGGCGCAGCTCGGCCTGCCGGTCGGCCCAGTAGCCGTCGTAGATGCCCGGGGTGGACCGCAGGTTGGCTCGGGTCTCCTGCGCGGCGCCGAAGAGCCGGGCGGCGGTGAGCGGGTCGCCCCCGGCCGCGCAGCGCACCGCGATCGCGTTCAACGTGTCGCAGGCCCGGCCGTGGAAGCCGTGGCTCATCCGCGACCGGAGCGCCACCAGCAGGTGCTCGTGCGCCGCCACCAGGTCGTCGCGGCCCAGGGCGACCATGCCGAGCAGCATGTCGACCGAGCGCCGGCCCCGCTCGACCGGGCGGGCCGCCTCGACCGGGCGGGCCGCCCCGAGCAGCTCCGCCGCCTCGTCGAGCGCGCCCCGCCGCCAGAGCAGCTCGGCGAGGCTGTGCACGGCGAGCAGCGCGTCGCCGAGCACGTCCTGACTCTGCGCCCAGTCGATGACCTCCCGGCAGACCCGTTCCGCCTCGGCGAACTGTCCCATGTCGACCAGCGGCGCGGCCCGCCCGGCCAGCACCCGGGCCAGCAGGCCTGAGTCGCCGGCCTGTCGGGCCGCCGCCTCGGCCCGCTGCGAGTAGCGCAGCTCCTCGGCGAACTCACCGTCCGCGCCGGCGTGCAACGAGTGCATGTGGTACGCCGCCGCCAGCTCGGCCTCCGGGATCCGCTCGCCGGTCTCGGCGATCCGCCCGTAGAGCCGGAACAGCCAGAGCCGCCCCTCCCGGGCCAGCCCGCGCTCCCGCCACCACTGGTCCAGGCCACCGGCCAGCCGCAGGCCCGCGCCGGCGCTGCCACCGGTCGCGCACCACCGCAGCGCGGCCCGCAGCTCACCGGCGAGGGGGTCGAGCGCGTAGAGCGAGAGGGTGACCGGCCGGCCGTCCGGACCCAGGTGCGCCCGCTCCAGCGCGTGCGCGGACCAGGCCACGTGCCGGTTCCGGGCGGTCTGCTCCTCGCCGGCCTCGGCGAGCCGACGGGCCGCGTACGCCCGGATCGGGTCGAGCATCCGGTAGGTGCTGCCCGCGGCGTGCGGCTCGGCCAGCACCATCGACTTGTCCACCAGCACCGACAGCGGGTCGAGCGGGTCGTCGCCGAGCAGCCACTCGACCGTCGCCAGGTCCACCGGCCCGGCGAAGACGGACAGCCAGCGCAGCAGGCGGGCGGCCCGCGGCCCGAGGGTCCGGTACGACCAGGTGACGGTGGCCTGCATGGTGAGGTGCCGCTCGGTGGCGGAGCGCTGCACGGCCCGGCTGGCCGGCGTCGGCGGAGCGGCACCCGCCGCCGCGGCCACCAGGTCCACGGTGTCCTGCTGGTTGCCCATCCAGCCCCGGTCCACCGGCGGCGGCTCCGGATCCTCCCGGCCGGCGTCCAGGGTGCCGAGCATGTCGTCGAGGCGCTCGGCGAGCTGACCCACCGAGAGCACCCGCAGCCGGGCGGCAGCCAGCTCGATGGCGAGCGGCAACCCGTCGAGGCGCTGCACCACCCGGCGCAGGTCGGCCGACTCGGCCGGGTCCGGCTGCCGCCCGCCACGGGCCGCCGCCGTCCGATCCAGCAGCAGCGCCACCGCGTCGCTCTCCACCCCGTCGGCCGGGGGCTCGACCGAGAGGGGCGGGATCCGCCACACCACCTCGCCGGGCAGGCCGAAGGACTCCCGGCTGGTGGCCAGCACCCGCACTCCGCGCCCGCCGGCGAGGAGCCGGGAGATCACCTCGGCCGACGCGGCCGGCTGTGCGTCGCAGGTGTCCAGCAGGACCAGCATCCGGCGGGCCGCCGCGTACTCGACCAGGGTGTCCACCATCGGCCGGCCCGGCTCCGGGCGCAGGCCGAGCACGGCGGCGATCTCGAACGCCACCAGCCCCGGGTCGGTCACCGCGGCGATGTCCACGAACCAGACCCCGTCCGGGTACGCCTCGACCTCGCCGCAGGCCAACTCCACCGCGAGCCGGGTCTTACCGGCGCCACCCGCGCCGAGCACCGTGACCAGCCGATGCTCGGCCACCAGCCGGTTCAGCTCGGCCCGCTCGGCCTCCCTGCCGACGAACGAGGTGACCTGGGTGGGCAGATTGTGCGCCACCGCGTCGGCGGTACGCGGGCGCGGGAACTGCCGCTCCAGACCCGGCGCGACCAGCTGGAAGAGACGTTCCCGGTCGTCGAATCCCCGCAGCCGGTGAAGCCCCAGGTCGAGCAGGGAGGCGCCGGCCGGGAGCGGCTCGGCCCGCCGGGCGGTGGACGCCGAACAGAGCACCTGCCCACCGTGTGCGGCGGCGGCGATCCGGGCCGCCCGGTGCACCTCGGCGCTGGCGTACTCGCCGTCGCGCGGCTCGGCGTAACCGGTGTGCAGGCCCATCCGCACCCGGGGCGCGGAGTCCGGGGTGGGCCAGTCGTGGCTGGCCAGCGCCCGCTGCGCGGTCAGACAGGCGGTCAGCGCCTCGGCCGCGTCGGCGAAGGCCAGGAAGAACGAGTCGCCCTCGGTCAGCAGCTCCGCGCCGCCCGTGCCGGCCAGGGTCCGGCGCAGCAGCCGGCGGTGCTCGCGCAGCACCGGGCGGTACTCCGGACCGAGCAGTTGGGCCAGCCGGGTCGAGCCCTCGATGTCGGTGAACACGAAGGTCACCCACCCGGTCGGGAGCTGGATTCGTGCCGCCATGCGTCGAACCTCCGCCCGTGACGTCGGGTTCATGCTGCCTGAAGCGGAGCGATCACACATCGTGAGAACGGCCGGCCAGGCTCGGACTCAAAGTGCCACTCAGCCTCGCCTGGGGCAAGGCCGGCCCGCCGCTCGGCGGGTTGCGCGACGAACCTGACGGGTTGTCCGTCGGTCTCGCGGGCCGTCCGTCGATCCTGGCGGGTTGTCCGTCGAGCGTGGTGGGTCCGCGGGGGGATGACCGGGTGCGGCGCCGGCCGCGGTGGACCCGACGCCGGGGTGCGGCGGGTCAGCAGCCGCAGCCGCCACCGCAGCAGCCACCACCGGTGGGAGCCGACGCGCCGGTGGCGGCGCCGGTTCCGCCCCGGCCGGTGACCGCGACGGTGGAGAGGAGCTTGACCGTGTCGCCGTGGCCCTGCGGGCAGGCAGCCGGCTCACCGGCCTGCGCCATCGGGCGGTTGACCTCGAAGGTGTCGCCGCAGGCGCGGCAGCGGAACTCGTACCGGGGCATGGCATCAGGGTACGTCCGGGCCTGACGTTCGGCGGGGCATGGGTGATACTCGACGGGTGGCGGACGGCGAGGACAGATCGACCCTTCGGCCCCTACGACCGGCGGCGCCGCTCGACGGGCCGCTCGCCGAGTCCGGCGCGGCGCCGGAACCGGGGCCGCGGCAGGTGCCCCGGCCCCGCCGACCCTGGCTGCGCGCCAACTCCCCGACCGAGCCGGACAGCGCGTCGAGCGACGCTTCGGCCGGTACCGCGACGACCGGCTCGGCGACAGCCGGCGCTGCCGAGGGCACGGGCGGCGCGACCGACCAGCCGACGGCGGAGAGCGCGGCCAACTCGGCCGAGCCCGGCGCCGGGGACCCGGCGACCGAGACGGCGACCGAGGCCGGCACGGCCACCAGTGAGGCGAAGACCGAGTCCAGCGCGGGCACCACCGACCCGAAGGCCGAGGCCGGCGCGAGCACCGGCGACCCGACGAACGCCTCGGGCGGTCCGAAGACCGAGACCGACGCCGCGACCACCGACCCGAAGACCGAAGCCGGGGCGGGCAGCGCCGGCGCCAAGACGGAAGCCGCCGCGGACAGCGCCGGCGCCAAGGCCGACGCCGGCACGACCGCCGCACCGAAGGCCGACGCCGACCCGGCCGGCACGAGCCCGAAGGCCGCCCCGGACGGGGCGACGGCGGAGCCGGCCACCGGGAAGGCCACCGTGGACGGTCCCGCCGGGCGTACCCGCCGGCACCGGGTTCCGTTCGCGCACGCCGTACGGCTGGGCCCGCGCCGGGCGGCGGTGAGCGCGGCCCGGGCGACCCGGGCCTGGTCCCGACGGCCCAGCGGACGGCTCACCCTGCCCGGGCTGTTCCTGCTGGTACTGGTCGCGGCGACCGCGGCGGCCGGCGCGCTGCTGGTCCCCGCGGCGGTCCGGGCTCCTCGCCCGGTCGCGGTCGACGGCACCACCGCGCCGACCGTTCCGCCGGCCGGGGTGGCGCCGACCGCGGTGCCGTCCGGCCTGCCGGGCGGGGTCCTGCCCACGACGCCCCTGCCCACCGGCGTGGTGCCGCCCACCGGGCCGGTGATCGGGGTGGGTGGCCGGCCGGCCGACGCGCTGGCCGCCTGGGCCCAGCAGGTCGGCCCGAAGGTCGGCATCTCGCCGGTCGCCATGCAGGCGTACGGCTACGCCGAGCTGGTGCTCGCCCAGACCAACCGCAGTTGCGCGCTGAGCTGGACCACGCTGGCCGCCATCGGGTTCGTCGAGTCCTCACACGGCCAGGCCAACGGCGCCCAGCTGGGTCAGGACGGGCGGGCCGTGCCGGAGATCATCGGGCTCCCCCTGGACGGGCGCGACGGCCGGATGCGGATCGTCGACACCGACCGGGGGCAGCTCGACCGCGACACCACCTTCGACCGGGCGATCGGGCCGATGCAGTTCATCCCGACCACCTGGCAGGAGATCGGCGCGGACGCCGACAACGACGGCCGCAAGGACCCGCACGACCTGGACGACGCGGCGCTGGCCGCGGGCAACTACCTCTGCAAGAACGGCCGCAACCTGAGCATCCCCGGCGACTGGTGGAACGCGATCCTGTCGTACAACGATGTGCGCCGTTACGCCCAGGACGTCTACAACACCGCCAACCGGTACGGACAGACGAGCCGTACGTGAAGTGATCGTCCGCATACATTTGGAGAGCTGGACACTTCCCCCGGGCTGCGGTTAGCGGCAAGCTAGACAGGTGATGGTGCGCGAGTGGGACCCCAGGACCGCGTCGTCCGCCGAGATCTCGTCGCTGCTGGAGACGCTCAACGCGGTTCTCGCGGCCGATCTGCCACAGGATCCGCCGTGGCAGGAGAGTTCCCTGCGGGAATACCTCACCGAGGTGATGCCGGGCGAGCGCCGGATCTCCTGGGTCGGGCAGGAGGAGCCGGCCGCCAACGGGGCACCGGGTGCCATCCTCGGCCAGGTGCACGTGCTGCTCCTCGGCGACATCGGCGTGCTGGAGGTGCTGGTGCACCCCTCCGCCCGGCGCACCGGCCTCGGGCGTGACCTGGTCCGGGTCGCCGCCCGCCGGGTCTACCAGGAGGGCTTCTCCTCGATCGGCGTCGAGGTCGTCGGCGACACCCCGGCGGTCGCGTTCTACGAGTCGCTCGGCTTCACCCGGGAATACGTCGAGACCCGCAGCGTGCTCGACCTCGCCGCGGTCGACTTCACCGAGCTCGCCGAGATGTCCACCGGCGTCGGCGCGGGCTACCACGTGGAGTTCCACCCGGGCGGGCCACCGGACGAGTTGATCGAGGCCTACGCCCGGGCCAAGTCCGAGGTGCGCGACGTCGACGACGGTGAGCTGCGGCCCAGCTCCTACGACCCGCAGCGACTGCGCGACAGCCTGGACTGCCTGCACCGGCGGGGCATGAAGCCCTACATCGTGCTCGCCCAGCACGAGCAGTCCGGTGAGGTGGCCGGCCTGACCGAGGTGGTGGTGCCGGCGCAGCACCCGACCCGGGCCGACCAGTACGACACGATCGTCGTGCAGGATCACCGGGGCTACGGCATCGACCGGGCGATCAAGGCGCGGATGCTGCTGGAGCTGCGCTCGGCCGAGCCCCAGCTGGCCGAGGTTCAGACCTGGAACGCCCAGGCCAACGAGGCGATGTTGAAGGTCAACGCCGAGCTGGGCTACCGGCCCGACCGCGACTGGTGCGAATACAGCGTGGACGTGGCCGAGCTGGTGCACCGCCTCGATCCGCCACGCTGACCAGCTGTTCACGAAACGGTCCCGCGGGGGATGGACGCTGGCCACTGTGTGCCCTTAACGTGCGTTAGTTCACCGTCCACCCATCGTGGAGGCTTCATGCGCCCGCGCCGCACTCTCGCCGCGCTCGCGACCGCCGCCGCCGTCACCACCACGGCCATCGGCGTCGCACCAACCGCGGCCAGCGCCGCGCCCACCGATTTGTTCATTTCCGAGTACGTCGAAGGCTCGTCGAACAACAAGGCGATCGAGCTGTTCAACGGCACCGGAAGCGCGGTCGACCTGGCCGCCGGCGGCTACCAGCTCCAGCTCTACTTCAACGGCTCCACCACGGCCACCAACCTCGCGCTGACCGGAACGGTGGCCGCCGGCGACGTGTTCGTCTTCGCCGCCACCTCGGCGGGGCCGGCGATCCTCGCCCAGGCCGACCAGACCACCGGCGCCAGCCTCTTCAACGGCGACGACGCGATCGTGCTGCGCCGCGGCGGAACCGTACTGGATTCGCTCGGCCAGGTCGGCGTCGACCCGGGCACCGAGTGGGGCAGCGGCGTCACCAGCACCGCGGACAACACCCTGCGCCGGCTCGGCACGGTGACCGCCGGCGACACCGACCCGTCAGACGCGTTCGACCCGGCCGGCCAGTGGGCCGGTTTCGCGACCGACACCTTCGACGGTCTCGGCGCACACACCGTCGACGGCGGCGGCCCGGTCGACGCGCCGGCCACCCTGACCTGCGGAGCCGCGCTGGTCACCCCGGCCGGCACCGCGGCGACCCGGGAGGTCACCGCGACCGACCCGGACGACACGATCGTCGACCTGGCGGTCAGCGCGGTCAGCCCGACGCCGAGCACCGGCTCGATCAGCCGCACCGCCCTCACCCCGGCCGACGGGGTGGGCGGGACCGCCCGGGCAACGGTGAGCGCCAGCGCCGACCTGGCCGCCGGGGCGTACACCGTCACGCTGACCAGCACCGACGCCGGCGGCGGCACCGCGACCTGCACCCTGTCCGTGCAGGTGACCCGGGAGCTGACGGTCGGCGAGGTGCAGGGCCCGACCACCGAAGGCGAGTCCGGCCCGGCCGATCGCTCGCCGCTCGCGCCCGCCAGCGGCAACGGCACCAGCAGCAACCTCTACGACGTCCGCGGCGTGATCACCCAGCTCACCCTGGCCCGTACCTCGGCCGGGGCGGAGCAGCGCGGCTTCTTCCTGCAGAGCCGCCGGGACGCCACCGACGGTGACCCGACCAGCTCGGACGGCATCTTCGTCTTCATGGGCGCCTTCACCTCGTTGATCGGCGGCTACGTGCCGACGGTCGGCGACGAGGTGGTGCTCCGGGCCCGGGTGTCGGAGTACTTCACCATGACGCAGCTCTCCGGCGCCTCGCTGGTCCGCAAGCTGGACTCGGGGCTGGATGTCGACGCCGTCGTCGAGGTGACCGACGCGGTGCCGCCGACCGAGCTCGCCGACGCCGCCCGCTTCTGGGAGCGGCACGAGGGAGCCCGGCTGCGGGTCCGGGCCGGCAGCGGCGCGGTGAGCGGGCGGGACGTCTTCGCCTCCACCGCCGACGCGGAGATCTGGGTGGTGGACCGGGACGATCCGCTGCTGGATCGTGCCGACCCGTACGCCCGCCGGGTCTTCCGGGACTCGCACCCGCTGGACAACGACCCGACCCGGCGCTTCGACGACGGCAACGGGCAGCGGATCATGCTGGGCAGCATGGGCGTGAAGGGCACCAGCGGGGACAGCACCACGCTCCTCCCGCCGGCGCACACCTTCGACACCCTCGACCAGGACGCCATCGGCGGGCTGTACTACTCGTTCGAGAAGTACGGGGTGCAGGTCGAGCGGGCCGAGTTCTCGGCCGGCGCGGACCCGTCGAAGAACAACCCGCCGAAGCCGGCCGACCGGTCCGAAGAGGTCGCCGTCGCGACCTACAACGTGGAGAACCTCTACGACTACCGCGACGACCCCTTCGACGGCTGCGACTTCACCGGCAACTCCGGCTGCCCCGGGGTCAGCCCGCCGTTCGACTACGTGCCGGCCAGCGAGTCCGAGTACCGCGAGCAGCTCACCTCGCTCGCCGACCAGATCGTCACCGACCTGCACGCCCCGGACCTGATCCTGGTGCAGGAGGCCGAGGACCAGGACATCTGCACGGTCGCCGGCGCGACCCTGAGCTGCGGCAGCACCGACAACGCCGACGGCGCGCCGGACACCATCCAGGAGTTGGCGCTCGCCGTGGCGGCGGCCGGCGGCCCGGCGTACGCCGCAGCGTACGACCGCACCGGTGCGGACGCCCGCGGCATCACGGCGGCGTTCCTCTACCGCACCGACCGGGTCCGGCTCGCCGAGGCGACCGCCGGTGATCCGGTGCTCGGCTCGGCGCCGACCGTGCAGTACCGGGCGGCCGGGCTACCGGCGAACGCGGACGTGCAGAACCCGAAGGCGCTCAACGCCCTGCTCCCGTCCGACGTGGACACGTCGACCGGGCGCGACGGCGACAACGTCTTCACCCGGGCCCCGCAGGTCGGCCGGTTCAGTGTGGCCGCCGCGCCGGGCTCGGCCGAGCGCTACACCCTCTGGGCGGTCAGCAACCACTACTCGTCCGGCCCGGACAGCCGGGTTGGGCAGCGCCGGGAGCAGGCCGCGTACGGGGCCGCGATCGTGACCGCGATCGAGGCCGCCGACCCGAACGCCCGGGTGGTCTACGGCGGGGACCTGAACGTCTTCCCCCGCCCCGACGACCCGATCGCCACCGCCGCCCAGCCCACCCCGTCCGACCAGTTGGCCCCGCTCTACGCGGCCGGGCTGCACAACCTCTGGGACGACCTGGTCGCCGAGGTGCCGGCGTCGGCCTACTCGTACAGCTTCGAGGGGCAGGCGCAGACGCTGGACCACCTGTTCGTCAACGACGCGATGCACCGGGACCTGGTGCAGGTGCGGGCGGCGCACATCAACGCCGACTGGCCCGCCGAACACGCCGGTGACGGTTCCCGCGGGTCCAGCGACCACGACCCGCAGGTGGCCCGGTTCAGCTCCCGCGCGGCGCTGAGCGTCGCCGACGCCACCGTGGCCGAGGGCGACAAGGGCACCCGGCAGCTCACCTTCACCGCCACCGTGTCGCGGCCGCTGTCGCAGCCGGTGCTGCTCTGCGCCGCCACCTACGGCACCACGGCGCAGGCCGGCTCGGACTACGACCCGTACGTGGGCTGCAAGGTTCTGCCCGCCGGCCGGACGTCGGTGGCGTTCCCGGTGACCGTCAACGGTGACCGGCGACGTGAGGCCGACGAGAAGCTGACCCTGCTGGTCGCCGGCGTGCCCGGCCTCCGGCTGGCCGACCCGCTCGCGGTGGGCACCATCAGCAACGACGACTGACCCCGAACCGGTCGTTGACGGCCCCGTCACCCCGCCACCGCGGGTTGGCGGGGCCGTCAGTCATAGCCACGCGGATCGGGCGGCGGCGGAACGTTGCGGTACTTGCCCACCCGTACCTCCCACTGGCTGCGGCGGCGGCGCACCTCGCGGTCGTACTGCGAGCGGTGGAAGGTCTCCGGCGGGCGGGCCAGCCCGTAGCTCGGCGTCATCGTCCCGGCCTCGACCTTGCCCACGGTCGACGGCGCGACCTTGGCGAACCGGGCCATCTGCCGCTGGCCGAGCCCGGTCATCCGCCGGGCCCGGCGAACAAGGCCGGAGATCGGGAACGGGCCGACGGTCGGCCCGGTGGGCACAGGGTCGAGTGCGGAAGCCATGGCCCGACCCTCCCGGGCCGGCGACCACCCGGGCAACCCCTGTGGACAAACCTGTGGACAGAACCGGCGGGAGCGTTCGCCAGCGATGAAGGCCGCCGGCGCGGGAGGTACCCACGCGGGTCCTTTGCTCTGCTTCAGCCGAGGCAACAGATCATGGTGCTGAGTGTTGCCGGGAGTGAAGCAGAGCAAAGGACGCGAAGCATGCCCGTCCCCGGGACGGGAGCCGGAGGCACGGAAGTCCGGGGCGCGGGAGCCGAGGCACGGAAGCCCGAGGTGCGGGAGTCCGAGGCGCGGGGGCGGTCAGTAGCGCTGGCGGAGGAGCTGCGCGGCCTCGACAGCCCAGTAGGAGAGGATGATCTGGGCGCCGGCGCGCCGGATCGAGGTCAGCGTCTCCAGCATCACCTGCTCCCGGTCGATCCAGCCGTTCGCGGCGGCCGCCTCGACCATCGCGTACTCCCCGGAGACCTGGTAGGCGGCGACCGGGACGTTCACGGCGGCGCGGACCGCGGCGACCACGTCGAGGTACGGCAGGGCCGGCTTGACCATCACCACGTCGGCGCCCTCGGCGACGTCGAGCGCGACCTCGCGGAGCGACTCCCGCAGGTTGGCCGGGTCCTGCTGGTAGGTGCGGCGGTCGCCCTCCAGCGCGGACTCCACCGCGTCCCGGAACGGGCCGAAGAACGCCGAGGCGTACTTGACCGCGTAGGCCAGCACGGCGACGTCCTGGTGACCGGCCGCGTCGAGCGCCCGGCGGACCACCCCGACCTGGCCGTCCATCATCCCGGACGGCCCGACCATCCCGACCCCGGCGTCGGCCTGGGCCACCGCCATCTCGGCGTACGCCGCGAGGGTCGCGTCGTTGTCCACCTCGCCGTTCGGGGTGAGCAGGCCGCAGTGCCCGTGCGAGGTGAACTCGTCCAGGCAGAGGTCGCTCATCACCACGGTGGCGTCGCCGACCTCGGCGACGACGTCCCGGATGGCCACGTTGAGGATGCCGTCCGGGTCGATCCCGCCGGAGCCGGTGGCGTCCCGCGAGGACGGCACCCCGAAGAGCATGATCCCGCCGACCCCGGCCTGCACCGCCTCCACCGCGGCCTTGCGCAGCGAGTCCCGGGAGTGCTGGAGCACCCCCGGGAGCGAGGCGATCGCCCGGGGCTCGGTCAGCCCCTCCTTGACGAACATCGGCACGACCAGCTCGGCCGGGTCGACGCGCGTCTCGGAGACCAGCCGCCGCACCGCCGGGGTACGGCGCAGCCGGCGGGGCCGGATCTCGGGGTACGACATGGAGTGCCTCCTGACGACTACCGGAACCTCAGGGCGGTCGGCCCCTGCACCTTCGAGCCACGGCGCTGCTTGGCCGGCATGGCGGCGAGCTTCTCGCGCAGCTCGACGGCGTAGGCGGCGAGCGCCTCCACCAGGTCGGGCACCGAGGCGTGCGGCGGCTGGACGTCGACCCGCAGGCCGAACTCCGTCGCGGTCTCCGCCGTCTTCGGGCCGATGACGGCTACAACGGTACGCGCGTGCGGCTTCCCGGCGATGCCGACCAGGTTCCGGACCGTCGAGGACGAGGTGAAGAGCACCGCGTCGAACCCGCCCGACTTGATCGCGTCGCGGATCTCGGCGGGCGGCGGCGCGGCCCGGACGGTCCGGTACGCGGTCACGTCGTCGACCTCCCAGCCGCGCTCGGTGAGCCCGGCGGCGAGCGTCTCGGTGGCGATGTCGGCGCGCGGCAGCAGCACCCGGCCCACCGGGTCGAGGATCTCGTCGTGCGGCGAGAACTCGGCCAGCAGCCCCTCGGAGGACTGCTCCCCGGCGGGGATCAACTCCGGCTGGATGCCGAACGCGCGGACCGCGTCGGCGGTCGCCTCGCCGATGCAGGCGATCTTCACACCGCCGAAGTGGCGGGCGTCCAGGCCGTGCTCGGCGAACTTCTCCCAGACCGCGCGGACCGCGTTCACCGAGGTGAAGATCACCCAGGCGTACCGGCCGTCGACGAGGCCCTTGACCGCCCGCTCCATCTGCGCCGGGGTGCGCGGCGGCTCGACCGCGATGGTCGGCACCTCGCACGGGATGGCCCCGTACGCGCGCAGCCGGGCGCTCATCACGCCGGCCTGCTCCTTGGTCCGCGGCACGAGCACCTTCCAGCCGTACAGCGGCCGGTTCTCCCACCAGCTGAGCTTGTCGCGCTGGCCGACACCGACGCCGATGGTGAGCACCACCCGGCCGGTGAAGCCGAGCGCGGCGGCGACGAAGCTGTCCACCGTCGAGGTGGTGGTGTACTGGGTCTCGCCGGTGCCGTCGCCGGTCACCGCGACCGAGGTCGCGCCGTCCACGCCGGCGGCCAGCAGGCCGTCCCGGACGGCGGCGAGGTCGCCGGCGTCCACCGCGACCGCGAGCGAGCCCCGGCCGACGGCCGCGGCCAGCGCCTCGAAGTCCAGCGTGCTGACGTCCTCCACGTCGGCCGCGGTCCGTACGCCCGGCAGCGGCACGCCGGCGTAGGTGGCCACGCCCTCGGCCTGGCCGACACCCGGCACCACCTCGAAGTGGGCGGCGGTGCGGGCCACCGCCTGCACCTCCTTGACCACCGAGTCGTGGCCGAACGGATCACCGGCAACCAGGTGCACGGCGTTCTGCCCGGCGCGGGCCGCGGAGATCAGCACCTTCGCCACGTCCCCGGGCGCACCTTCGGCCGGGGTGAACTCGGCATCCTCGCGGGCCTCGGCACGCACGGCGGCGAGCAACGACTCGGGTACTCCCCGGTCGTACACCACCTGGTCGGCGTCGACCAGGGCGTCGTGCGCCCGGCGGGTCAGCAGGCCCGGGTCGCCGGGACCGGCCCCGACGAACGCGATACGGCCTACGGGCTTACGGGTGCGGGTCATTCTGTGCTCCCAAATTGCTGGGTCCCCGGGCCGGCGTGTCCTTCTTGGCCGAGGATCGAGTCGGCGCCGAGTTCGAGGAGTTCGGCGGCGAGTGCCTTACCGATCTCCGCCGCGTCGGCGGGCGTTCCGGTGCGGGACAGCCGGAGGTCTCGGGAACCGTCCGGGCTGATCACCGCCCCGCGCAGGTAGATCTCATCACCGGCGTCGCCCTCGGCGACCTCGGCAAAGGCGGCGACGGGTGCGCTGCACCCGGCCTCCAGGGTGGCCAGCAACGCCCGCTCCGCGGTGACCGCGGCGCGGGACGGTGCGTGGTCGAGCACTGCGAGCAGCTCGACCAGGTCCGGGTCGTCGATCCGGCACTCCACCGCCAGCGCACCCTGAGCGGGCGCGGGCAGCATCAGCATCGGGTCGAGCGTCTCGGTGATCTCGCCGGCCCGTCCGAGCCGGGCCAGCCCGGCCCGGGCCAGGACGACCGCGTCGAGGTCGGCGTCCGGGCCGAGCACCCGACGGAGGCGGGTGTCGACGTTGCCGCGGATCGGGGTGACCTCCAGCTGCAGCCCGAGCGCGTGCAGCTGGGCGATGCGGCGCAGCGCGCCGGTGCCGACCGTCGCACCGGGCGGCAGCTCGGCGAGGGTACGGCCGTCCCGGGCGACCAGCGCGTCGCGCGGATCCTCCCGGTGCGGCACCGCCGCGATGTGCAGCCCGGCGGCGGTCGCCGTGGGCAGGTCCTTGTACGAGTGGACCGCGAGGTCGATGGTGCGGGCGGTCAGCGCGTCGCGCAGCGCGGAGACGAAGACACCCACCCCGAGCCGGTGCACCGGCGCGTTGGAGCGGTCGCCGGCGGTGACCACCTCGACCAGCTCGACGGGGCGACCGGTGGCCGCGGTGAGGGCCTCGGCGATCTGGCCGGACTGGGCCATCGCCAGGGCGCTGCCTCGGGTACCGAGACGCAGGGGGGCGGTCATCGCTCACCTCCGGTGGACGGGGTGGGGTCGCTCTCCACGACCTCGGGGACGGTGTCGACCGGGGAGGTCTGTGGCACCTGGAGGTCGAACAGCTCGCGCAGCAGGGCGGCGTACTGGTCGCCGCCGGGCTCCGCGGCGAGCTGGCGGACCCGCACCGTCGGCTGGTGCAGCAGCCGCTGCACCACCCGGTGCACCGTCCGGGCCACCTCGGCCCGCTGGTCGTCGCTCAGGTCGGGCCGCCGCTGAGCCAGTCGGCGCAGTTCGGCGGTGACCACGTCGTCGGCGCGGCCGCGCAGGGCGGCCACGGTGGGCGCCACGTCGGCGCCGCGCAGCCAGGTGAGGAAGGCCTCGACCTCGGTGTTGACGATCCGCTCGACGGCGGCGGCGTCGTCGGCGGCGGGGCCGTCGGCGAGCAGCGCGGCCATCCGGTCGATGTCGATGACCTCGACCCCGGGCAGCTCGGCCACGCCGGCCTCGACGTCGCGCGGAACGGCCAGGTCGAGCAGGACCAGCGGCCCTCGGGCCGGGTCCCGCTCGGCGAGCGCCCGGGCCACCACCGGTCGGGTGAGGACCGGTTCGGTGGCCGCGGTGGCGGCCACTACGATGTCCACTGTGGAGAGCGCGGCGGTCAGCTCGGCCATCGGGACGGCGCTGGCCCCGTACGACTCGGCCAGCCGGACGGCCCGGTCGGCCCCCCGGTTGGTCACGGTGAGCGGCCCGGCGCCGAGCCGGGAGAGCGTCGCGACTCCGAGTGAGCCCATCGCGCCGGCCCCGATCACCAGGGCGGGCCGGCCGGTCAAGTCGCCGTCGAGGTGACCGGCGGCCAGCTCCAGCGCGGCGGTGACCACGCTCTGGCCGGCCCGGTCGATGCCGGTCTCGGCGTGCGCCCGCTTGCCGACCCGCAGCGCCTGCTGCATCAGCTCGTGCAGCAGCCGGCTCGCCGAGTCGGCGCCGGTGGCCCAGTGGTACGCGTCACGGAGCTGGCCGAGGATCTGCGCCTCGCCGACCACCATCGAGTCGAGCCCGGTGGCGACGCGGAAGACGTGGTCCACGGCCGCGGCGTCGTAGTGCACGTAAAGGTGGTTGGCGAGCGCCGCCGGCGCGCAGTCGGCCTGCTCGGCCAGGACGGCGCAGACGTCGCCGAGACCGCCGTGGAAACCGGACACGGCGGCGTAGACCTCCACCCGGTTGCAGGTGGAGACGAGCACGGCCTCGCTCACGTAGGGCTGGGCGACCAGGCGGTCCAGGGTCCGGGTGAGCTCGGCGGTGGGCACCGCCAGCTGCTCCAGCGTGGCTACCGGGGCGGTGCGGTAGGACGCGCCGACGACGAGCAGTTTCACGTGCCGATCGCCTCCTGGGTGTCGGTGGCCGCGAGCCCACCGGGCAGAGCGGTGAGGGCGGACCCGCCGGTGGCGGGCAGCGCGGTCAGCGACGCCTTGCGGTGCTCGTGGAAGGACAGGATCTGCAGCTCGATGGCGAGGTCGACCTTGCGCACGTCGACCCCCTCCGGAACCGAGAGTACGCACGGCGCGAAGTTCAGAATGCTGGTCACGCCGACCGCGACCAGTTGGTCGGCCACCCCCTGGGCGGCGCCGGCCGGGGTGGCGATCACGCCGATGGCGATGGACTCCTCGGCGACGACCTGGGGCAGCTCGTCGACGTGTCGGACGATCATGCCGTTGATCTCCTCGCCGACCCGGGCCGGATCAGCGTCGAGGAGCGCGGCGATCCGGAATCCGCGGCTGGCGAACCCGTCGTAGCCGGCCAGGGCGTGACCGAGATTACCCACGCCGACCAGGGCGACGGCCCGACGCTGGGTGAGCCCGAGCACGTACTCGATCTGCTCGATCAGCAGCGCCACGTCGTAGCCGACCCCGCGGGTGCCGTACGAGCCGAGGTGGGAGAGGTCCTTGCGCAGCTTGGCCGAGTTGACCCCGGCGGCGCTGGCCAGCCCCTCGCTGGAGACCGTCTCGTGGCCGCTGTCGGCGACGTTGTGCAGCGCGCGCAGGTATTCCGGGAGCCGCGCGACGGTCGCCTCGGGCAGGTCCGGGAGCGCCGGTACGGCACCGGCGCGGCCGGGCGCGCCAGGGTGACGATGCTGACTCATGAGACTCCGTGCGGTGCGATCCTCGGCCAACTCCGCTGGTCGGCCGCTTCGGGACTCCCGCTGGCGACCGAGATTGCCGGCTGTGCTAGCAGGGCGCGTCGGAATCACAGAGTAGGCGCTTGTGAAGACGTGCACAAATCGCGATCTTGTCAGCTCGCGACGCGGCTTCACCTGGCCCTCCATTCCGCAAGATCGATCCGGCGGCCTTCGCCGGCGCCGCCCGGCAATTATTGCTCAATCCCGACTTCTCTGACCAATCCCGCGCCGGTGGCCAAGACGGGTACGGGCAGCGGTAGGGCCAGCCCTACGACGGAGAGGCTGGCCGACGGGATGGGCCGACAGTTCCCCGCTGCCTAGCCTTTGAGGCATGACCGCCGTTCCCGCCGCCGCCAACCAGCCGACCCTGGCGCCGAGCATCCCCCGCCAGCTCTTCCTCGACTCCGGCTACGTGCTGCTCGGATTTCCGCTGGCGCTGACCAGCTTCGTCGTCCTGCTGGTCGGCCTCTCGCTCGGCGTCGGCCTGGTGGTGACGGTGATCGGGCTGCCGATCCTCAGCGGCACCCTCTACGCCGCCCGGGGCTTCGCCGACATCGAACGGCTGCGGCTGCCGGCCGTGCTGCGCCAGCCGCGGGTCCGCCCGCGCTACCGGCTGGCCGAGCCGGGGGCCAGCGCCTGGCGACGGATCTTCATCCCGATGGGCGACGCGCAGTCCTGGCTCGACCTGGCGCACGGCGTCCTCAAGCTGATCGTGGCGGTTGTCACCTTCGTCCTGACGCTGTCCTGGTGGGCGGGGGCGATCACCGGCACGCTCTACTGGGCGTACGACTGGGCGCTGCCGCGCGGCGGCGACGACAGCGACCTGGCGCAGCTGCTCGGCCTGGGCGACTCAGCCCTGGCCCGGGTCGGCCTGAACACCGCGATCGGGCTCTTCTTCCTGATCACCCTGCCGATCGTGGCCCGCGGCTGCGCGCTGCTGCAGGCCAGCTTCGGCCGGGCGATGCTGACCGGGGTCGCCGAGATGCGCAACCGGATCACCGTGCTGGAGGAGCAGAAGCGGGCCGCGGTCTCCGCCGAGGCCTCCGCGCTGCGCCGGCTCGAGCGGGACATCCACGACGGCCCCCAGCAGCGGCTGGTCCGGCTGGCGATGGACCTCAGCCGGGCCCGTCAGCAGCTCGCCACCGACCCGGAGGCGGCCGGACGGACGCTGGACGAGGCGGTCACCCAGACCCGGGACACCCTGGCCGAGCTGCGCGCGCTCTCCCGCGGTATCGCCCCGCCGATCCTGGTCGACCGGGGCCTGCCCAGCGCCCTGGCCGCGCTGGCCGGGCGCGGGCTGATCCCGATCGAGCTGCGGGTCGACCCCGAGCTGGGCACCCCGGACGGCCGGCTCGACGCGTCGGTGGAGAACACGGCGTACTTCGTCGTCGCGGAGGCGCTGACCAACGTGGCGAAGCACAGCCGGGCGGCCGCGTGCCAGGTCAGCGTGCTCCAGTCGGGGCAGCGGCTGACCGTGAGCGTGGGCGACGACGGCCAGGGCGGCGCGCACCTGGCGAAGGGGCACGGGCTGGTGGGCATCGCCGACCGGGTCCGGGCCGCAGGCGGCGAACTGGTGGTGGTCAGCCCAACCGGCGGGCCCACCGAGATCCGTGCCGACCTCCCGCTCTGAGCCCGCCGTGATAGACAACACCATCATGCAGATCGTCATCGCGGACGACGCCGTCCTGCTCCGGGAGGGGCTGGTCCGGCTACTGACCGAACACGGGCACCAGGTGGTGGCCGTGGTCGGGGACGGCGACGCCCTGGTCGAGGCGGTGGTGGCCCACCGGCCGGACGTGTCGATCGTCGACGTGCGGATGCCGCCGTCGCACACCGACGAGGGGCTGCGGGCGGCGGTGGAGGCGCGACGTCTCGTGCCGCGCAGCCCGATCCTGGTCCTCTCCCAGTACGTCGAGGTCTCGTACGCCGACGACCTGTTGGCCACCACCGGGGGCGCCGGCGGTGGGATCGGCTACCTGCTCAAGGACCGGGTGGCGGCGATCGACGAGTTCCTCGACGCGCTGGCCCGGGTGGCCGCCGGGGGCACCGTGCTCGACCCGGAGGTGGTCGGCCAGCTCTTCGCCCGACGCCGTCGGGACGACCCGCTGCGCGAGCTGACCCCGCGCGAGCGGGAGGTGCTCGCCCTGATGGCCGAGGGGCGCTCCAACACGGCCATCGCGCGCACCCTCGTGGTCAGCGACGGCGCGGTGGAGAAGCACGTCCGCAACATCTTCACCAAGCTCAACCTGCCGCCCGACACCGAGCAGCACCGCCGGGTCCTCGCCGTGCTCGCCTATCTGCGCAACTGACCCCGGCTCAGGAGAGGGCGCGGGCGAGGGTGACGGCCTCGGTGAGGGTGTCGGCGACCGGGTGGCCGGAGGCGCGCAGCCGGGCCGGGTCGGTGAACCCGCCGGTGTAGAGCACGGCCCGGCCGCCCACCGCGGCGGCGGCGTCGGCGTCGTCGATCGAGTCGCCGATCAGCACCACCGAGCCGCCGTCCACGCCCAGCTCGGCGAGGTGCAGCCGGAGAGACTCCGCCTTCCGGTCACCGCCGACCGTGCCGCGCAGCCCGTCCACCCGCACGAAGTGCTCGGTGAGGCCGTAGGTGTGCACGGTCGGCACCAGCTCCTCGTGGAACCACATGGAGAGCAGGGACTGCTCTCCCGGCCACGCCGCCATCGCGTCCCGGGCGTCGGCGGCCAGCTCGCAGGTGGTCAGCCCGCTGCGGTACGCGTCGTGGAAGATCCGGTCCAGCTTGCCGAACTGCTCGTCGTCGACGGCCTGCCCGAGCACCTCGGCGTAGTAGTCGGCGACCGGCCGGCGGAACCGCACCCGGTGCTCGTCGGCGGTGACCGTCGGGCCGCCGACGGTGGCGAAGACGGCGTTGGTGGAGGCCACCACCAGGCTGAGGTCGTTGAGCAGCGTGCCGTTCCAGTCCCACACCAGGTGCGGTCGTACAGGGGTCATCGCCGCACCTTATCGCCCCCGCTCAGAGCTGCGGCGTGGTCAGGTCGCGCAGCAGCCGGTCCTCCTCGACCCGCCAGTAGCCGTGCTCCTTGCCGTCCAGCAGCACCACCGGGAGCCGGTCACCGTACTCGCGCTCCAGCTCCAGGTCGTCGGTGACGTCCCACTCGACCCACTGGTCGCCGGTGACCGCGACCACCCGCCCCAGCGCGTCCCGGGCCTCGTCGCACAGGTGGCAGCCGGGCCGGGTGATGAGGGTCAGCCGAGGGTCAGTGGACATCGGGTACCTCCGTGCGCGGGTCGATCGGGGCGGTCGCCGGGCGGAGCTGGGTCTTGCGGACCTTGCCGATCACCGAGTGTGGCAGGGCGTCGACGAACTCGACGCCGGTGGGGCACTTGAACCGGGCCAGGTTCCGCGCGCAGTGGGCGAGCAGGTCCTCCGCGGTCACCGGCTCACCGGGCGTCCGCACCACGTACGCCCGGACAGTCTCGCCGGTCCGTGGGTGCGGCACACCCAGTACCGCCGACTCGGCCACCCCCGGGTGCGCCCCGAGCGCCAGCTCCACCTCGTGCGGATAGACGTTGAAGCCGTTGACCAGGATCAACTCGCCGAGCCGGTCGACCAGGAAGAGATCGCCGTCGTCGTCGGCGTAGGCCACGTCGCCGGTCGCCCACCAGCCGGCGGCGTCCGGGCCACCCCGGCCGTCCGGCCAGTAGCCGGCGAACAGGTTCGCGCCCCGGACCACGATCTGCCCCGGGTCGGTGCCCGGCGCGACGTCGCTGAGATCCAGCTCGTCCGGGTCGTCGTCCGGCTCCACCGCGCCGTCGCGCCACAGGTCCGTGCCGTCCGCCCCGACGAGGCGCAGTTCCACGCCGGGCAGCGGCCGGCCGATCGAGCCGGTCTTGGGCACCCCACCGACCAGGGTGGAGGTGAGCACCGGCGCCGTCTCGGTGAGGCCGTAGCCGACGTGCACCGGCCGGCCGGCGACCTCGGCGAAGCGGGCCGCGACGGCGGGCTCCAGCGGCGCCGCGCCGCAGACCACCGTCCGGACCGACGCCATCGCCGCGGCGAGCGCGTCGCCGTCCGCCGCGCACCAGGCCAGCACCATCGACGGTACGCCGACAAGCACGCTCGCCCGGTGCCGGGCGATCTCGGCGAGCCCGGCGTCGGGGCCGAGGTCGTCCACGAGCACCCCGGTCGCGCCATGGTGGACCACCGCACCGAGCCCCGAGTTGAGCCCGTACGCGTGAAAGAGCGGTAGTGCCAGCAGCACGGTGTCGGACGGACCGACCACCGGCGGGTCGATGCGGCCGATCTGCTCGTGGTTGGCCAGCAGCACGGCGTGCGAGAGCATCGCCCCCTTGGGCCGGCCCTCGGTACCCGAGGTGTAGAGCAGTACGGCCAGGTCGTCGCCCCCGCGGGCGGGCAACCCGGCGGCGTCGGGCACCGCGACCGTCGGCGGGCTGCCGTGTACGGCGGTGAGCGCCGGCAGCTCTCCGGCCACCGCGGCGACCAGGTCACGGACCCGGTCGGTGGCGATCAGCACCGACGCGCCCGAGTCGGCGAGCACGTGCCGTAGCTCGGGGGTGGTGAAGCCGGGATTGACCGGCACCGCGATCAGGCCGGCGCGCAGGGCGCCGAGGTAGCTGACCACGAAGTCGGGCGAGTTGGGCAGGGCGATGGCCACCCGGGCCGGATGGCCGGCGGCGTCCGTGGCCGGCGTGGCGGCGGCCAGGGCAACGGCCACCCCGCTCACCAGGTCGTCCAGTTCGGACCAGTCGATCGTCCGGTCGCGCCAGTGCAGCGCGGGTCGGTCGCCGTGGGCGACGGCCGCCTGGCGGACCCGGTCGGCGAGGTTCGGCGCGGGGCTGCTCGCTGCGTCCTGCACGGTCGCTGAGTCTGGCACAGCGGACGGCCGACGGCCATGCCCCACCGTCGGCCGCCGTCCGGCCGGACGGTCCCGTACACGGGACACATTGGTGTGCCGCCGGTGGTGCAATCAGGTCTCGTCGATGGGACGTGCGACACGCCGGGGGACGGCCCTCTTCAGTGCTGTCGGCTAGCTGACCGATCCGCCCGGGCCACGCCCGCCATCGCGGCACTGACCTGGCCTTCCATTGCAGACCACCGGAACCGTCGAAAGTCAACCATCCGCGACGGACAACCGGTCCGCCATCGGTGCGACACAGCGGGAAATACTTCCGCCCTGTGTAACGGACTTGCCACGCGCGGGTGACGTTGGCCCT
This sequence comes from Micromonospora sp. NPDC093243, assembly GCF_044753725.1. Taxonomy (NCBI): domain Bacteria; kingdom Bacillati; phylum Actinomycetota; class Actinomycetes; order Micromonosporales; family Micromonosporaceae; genus Micromonospora; species Micromonospora sp. NPDC093243. The sequence goes on from NZ_JBIVNT010000004.1 coordinate 749,450, forward strand.
ATCATCACTCGGGTCGGCTCACCCCATTTTGCCGTGAGTCGACACCCCTCAGCCCGAGGAGGCCCCCGTGCCCGTGAGCGCATTGGACCAGCACCTCCAGGGGAAATGCCGCCCGTCGGCATACCCCGGAACCGCCCTGCCCGACCGCGGTGTACCCGCTCGGGCCGCCCGCGCGGCGTGTCGACCGGCTCGGCCGGCGACCAGCGGGACGGAGGCGGCGCGGTGACCACCTTCGGCTACGCGGAACGACCGCTCGGCCTGACCGGCCCGACGGTTCGCGCCACGGTCAACGAACGACCGGCGCCGGAAGACCCGGGCGGCACCGCCGTACGGAGCGACGCGGGCAAGCGCCTCCGCAGCCGGCCGCACCACAACGAGCCGCCGGCCCGCCCCGCGGTGCCCGGCGGGAACGCCATGCCGACCGGCGGACGGGTGGCGGTGCCGGCCCGGCCGACCATGCCGGCCCAGAGCCGCCGGGTCGGCGACTCACCAGCCGTGACCGACCCGTCCGCGAGCGAGACCGCCGTGCTGCCCGCGGTGCCGGCCGCCGCCGCGCCGGTGACCGCCACGCCCGCCGGGACCGGCAGCACCACCGGCTACCCGAGCCGCCCCGACCCGTCCGACCCGGCGACCGAGGTCTGGGGGCTGGTCGAGCGCGCCCAGGCCGGCGAGGCCGAGGCGTTCGGCCTGATCTACGACCGCTACGTCGACACCGTCTTCCGGTTCGTCTACTTCCGGGTCGGCAACCGGCAACTGGCCGAGGACCTGACCTCCGACACCTTCCTGCGGGCGCTCAAGCGGATCGGCAGCTTTACCTGGCAGGGCCGCGACCTGGGAGCCTGGCTGGTCACCATCGCCCGCAACCTGGTCGCCGACCACTTCAAGTCCGGCCGGTACCGGCTGGAGGTGACCACCGGCGACGTGCTCGACGCCGACCGCGAGGATCGCGGTCCGGAGGGCAGCCCGGAAGCCGCGGTGGTCGAGCACATCACCAACGTCGCCCTGCTCACCGCCGTCAAGCAGCTCAACCCGGAACAGCAGGAGTGCATCGTGCTCCGGTTCCTGCAGGGCTTCTCGGTCGCCGAGACGGCGCGGGCGATGGGCAAGAACGAGGGCGCGATCAAGGCGCTGCAGTACCGGGCGGTCCGGGCGCTGGCCCGGCTCCTGCCGGACGGTTTCCAGCCGTAGTCCCGTAGCCGGGACCGGTGACGAGGCTCGATTTTGCGAAATCGCAGGTCAGGCCCTGTCACGTGGGGTGACGCCGGTCACTTTCTGTGATTTCCGCCCCGCCGGCCCCGTAACCCGTGCCCGGCAAGGACCGTTTCTCCGGGTGCGACCGGTGGTTGCCCCGGCATCCCCCCGGGCTCCCGAGGTCGACGGCGCACCCGCGCCGCGACCTCGCCTCCCGCGGCGTCACGTTGCCGCCGGTCGCTGGCTACGACGGCGGCCGACCGGCCGTGACCAGCGAGAGGAGGTGCCCGCGGTGGATAACATCCTCTTCTCCCGCCGGCGCGCCGAGCGCTTCGCGCAGCTGCTCGACGAGGCCAACGGCGGCCGGCGGCATCACGTCCGGTCCCGGGTCGACGACCAGCTCGCCCCGCTCGTCGCGGTTGGGCAGCGGCTCAGCGCCGAGCGCCCCAGCGTCGAGGTGGACCCGGAGTTCCGCACCGGCCTACGGGCGATGCTCCTGGCCACCGCGGAGCGCGAGGGCCTCGGCACACCGGCGGCCAGCACGGCGGCCGACCCGGACGGCAAGCGCACCACGGGGAGCACCCGTGGCTCGTTGGTGCCCGCGGTCACCGCGCGTCGGGCTCGGGCCCGGGGCGCCATCCTGGTCGGCATCGCGGCCGGTGCCGTCGCCGTCTCCGGCATCTCCGCGGCCAGCGAGAACGCGGTGCCGGGTGACGCCCTCTACGGGATGAAGCGCTCCACCGAACGCGCCCAGCTCGCCCTGGCCAGCTCGGACATCAGCCGCGGCCAGCTCTTCCTCGACTTCGCCCGGACCCGCCTCGGCGAGGCCGCCGAGCTGCGCGGCGACCAGGTCGGGTTCAGTGCCGTGCTCGACGACATGGACGCCGACACCCGTCAGGGCGTACGGCTGCTGACCACCACCGCCGTGCAGCGTTCCGACGCGGCCGGCCTGGACGCGGTCAACACCTTCGTCACCGGGCAGCGGCGTGCGGTGAGCGATCTGCTCGACGGCGCCGGCCGGGCCGACCGGGAACGCACCCGCCGTTCGCTGACCCTGCTCGACGCGGTCCGCGAACGCTCCGACGCGCTGCGCGCCGCCATCGGCTGCGGCCTCCCCGCGCCGGTGGCCAGCGACACCCTGGGTCCGGCCCCGGCCAGCTGCCCCGCCGACCGCTGAGCCGCCGGCTCGCCCGGACTTCCCGCCCCCACCGCGAGGTCCGGCTACCCTCGATCGAGGCGCAGGTCGCGCCGGTCGAGGGAGGGTGGTCGCGTGGCCCGCAGCCGCAAGGTGACGGTGAGCACCGACGCCCACGGTCACACCGCCGGCTGGGCCGAGGCCGGGCCGGCGGCGACACCGCCGGAGCCCGACCCGACCGCGGCGGCCTTCTTCGACGTGGACAACACGATGATGCGGGGCGCCTCGATCTACTGGTTCGCCCGCGGGCTCGCCGCCCGCGACTACTTCACCACCGGCGACCTGGCCCGGTTCGGCTGGCAGCAGCTCCGGTTCCGCCTGCTGGCGCGGGAGCACGTCGGCGACATGTCACAGGCCAAGCAGGCCGCGCTCGCCTTCATCGAGGGTTGGCGGGTGGACGACGTGGAGCGGCTCGCCGAGGAGATCTTCGACGAGTTGATGGCGCCGCGGATCTGGGCCGGCACCCGTGGGCTCGCCCAACGCCACCTGGACTCCGGTGAGCGGGTCTGGCTGGTCAGCGCCGCCCCGGTGGAGATCGGCCGGGTCATCGCGACGCGGCTCGGGCTGACCGGCGCGATCGGCACGGTCGCGGAGATCGTCGACGGCGCCTACACCGGCCGGCTGGTCGGCGATCTCATGCACGGGCCGGCGAAGGCCGAAGCGGTGGCCCAGCTCGCCGCGGTGGAAGGGCTCGACCTTGCCCGGTGCGCCGCCTACAGCGACTCCGCCAACGATTTGCCGCTGCTCTCCACCGTCGGCCGGGCGGTCGCGGTGAACCCCGACGGCGTGCTGCTGCGGCGGGCCCGGGAGCACGGCTGGGAGGTACGCGACTTCCGCACCGGGCGGCGGGCGGTCAAGGTCGCCGTCCCGTCGACCGCGGCGGCCGGGCTGCTGGCCGGTGCGGTCAGCGCCGGCCTGGCGCTGCACCGCCGTCGCCGCGCCGACTGAGCCGGCTCACGGGCCGAACGGGTCCGGGCGCCGCTCCAGCAGCCGGTGCAGCGTCTGCTGGATGGTCTCCCGCACCTGGTCGGCGAGGTTGAACACGACCAGCGGGTCGTCGGCCGAGTCGGTCAGGTGCGCCGTCGGGATCGGCGGGCAGAACTCGATCAGCCACTTGCTCGGCAGCGGGACCATGCCCAGCGGCCCGAGCCAGGGGAAGGTCGGGGTGACCGGGAAGTAGGGCAGCTTCAGCAGCCGCGCGAGGGGCTTGATGTCGGCGAGCATCGGATAGATCTCCTCGCCCCCGACGATCGCCACCGGCACGATCGGGGTGCCGGTACGCAGCGCGGCCGAGACGAACCCGCCCCGGCCGAAGCGTTGCAGCTTGTAGCGCTCGGAGTAGAGCTTGCCGATGCCCTTGAAGCCCTCGGGGAAGACGCCGACCAGCTCGCCGGTGCCGAGCAGGCGCTCGGCGTCCGGGTTGCAGGCCACCGTGCCACCCGACTTGCGCGCCAGCTCGGAGACGATCGGCATCCGGAAGACCAGGTCCGCGCCGAGCAGCCGGAGGAAGCGGTGTGCGGGGTGCTGGTCGTGCAGGGCGGCCGAGAGGATCAGCGCGTCCAGCGCCACGGTGCCCGAGTGATTGCCGACGATCAGGCCGGCGCCGTCGGCGGGCACATGTTCGATGCCGGTGACCTCCGTGCGGAACCAGTCCCGGTAGAGCAGCCGCAGCACGGGGTGGAAGACGGACTCGGTCAGCTCCGGGTCGAAGCCGAACTCGTCGACCTCGTAGTCGCCGGCGAGCCGGCGGCGCAGGAACGCCAGGCCGCTCGCCACCTTGCGGTCCCAGGGGTCCCCCGGCCGGTCGGCCACCGCCGGTCCGTCCGGCCGCGACGCCGCGCCGGAGGCGGCCGGGCCGGCGTGCCGGTGCCCGTTGCGCCGCGCCGGCTCCGCGTCCGGGCCGGGCGGGTTCGGCGGTACGTCGAACCGGCCGCCGAGCTCGGCGCCGTCGCGCCCCGGCCCGTTCACGACCGCTCCCGTACGGCGGCCCGCACCTGCCGGAGGCCGTCCAGCACCAGTTGCTCGGCGATGGCCAGGTGACCGCGGGTCACCACCGCGCCGCCGTGGTGCGCTCGAATGAAGTCGTCGAACGCGGCGGCGGTGGAGCGCGGGGTGAAGCCGTACTCGCGCTCCAGCCGGCTGGTGTCGACCACCCGGCCGTGCACGAAGAGGTCGACCTGGTCGAGGCCGTAGCGGCCGAAGCCGAGGTTGCGGGCGAGCGCGGCGGCCCCGGAGAGGCCGGGCTCCAGCACCGGCAGGGTCACCCGGCCGGCCCGCCGGATCGCCTGGGTGAGGTTGAGTACGCCGGGGCCGGCCACGTTGTAGGTGCCCGGGTGCTCCTCGACGACCGACCGGTGCAGCACCTCGAGCGCGTCGTCGAAGTGCAGGAACTGCAGCCGCGGGTCACGGCCGAAGACGGTGGGCACCACCGGTTGGGAGAAGTAGCGGGTCAGCGTGGTGTCGGCGGTCGAGCCGATGAACGGCGCGAAGCGCAGCACCGTCGCGGTGACGTCGGGCCGGCGCCGGCGGAAGCCGCGGACGTACCCCTCGATGTCGAGGATGTCGCGGCCGAAGCCGCCGCGCGGCACCTCGCGCGGCTCGGTCTCCTCGGTGAAAACGGCCGGGTCGCGGAAGGACGCCCCGTACGCGGCGGTCGAGGAGCGGACGACCAGCTTGCGCAGCCGGGGCGCGCGCTGACAGGCGGCGAGCAGCTGCATGGTGCCGATGACGTTCTGGTCCTTCATGGCGGACCGGCCGCCGTGCTGCTGGTCGGGGGCGGTGACCAGCGCGAGGTGCACCACCGCGTCGACCTCGAGGTCGGCGAGGAGGCCGCCGAGCGAGCCGGGGTCGATCCGGATCCGCTCGACCCCGTCGAGCAGCTCGGCGAACTCGTTGCCGGACTCGGCCGGGTCGATGCCGATCACCCGCTCGATCCGCTCGTCGCCGGCGAGCCGCGCGGCCACGTGCGCGCCGAGGTAGCGGCCCACCCCGGTCACGACGACGACCCCCGGGGCACCTGGGGTGCCACCGGGGGTCATCCTCCGCACCTTCCCCGGCAGGCGTGATCGAGCCGGGACATCCGCGGCCTGATCACCTGAGCCTCCGAGGGTCGACAGTTGGCAAGTGACGCCGTTGCCGGGCCGTGGGCCCGGCGTGGGTCACTTGCCGAGACGGCGACGCTGGACGCGGGTCTTGCGCAGCAGCTTGCGGTGCTTCTTCTTAGCCATGCGCTTGCGGCGCTTCTTGACCACCGAGCCCATACGACAGCCTTTCGATACAACGTGCGGGGCGGACCGGGTGACGCCACGCGGGTGGCATCGGCGACCGCTTGCGGACAACGGACCGGACCAGGTCGGGCGGCAGGGCGCACGGGGTGCGGTCACGGTCGGGGTCCAGGGTAGCGGGAGAGCCTCATCAGGACCAACGCGCCCCCGTCGATGCACCCGCCGGAGCGATCCCGCATTCAGGGCCGTGGGCCCGCGCGGTCACTCCTCGCGCTCATCGGAGCCTGCGTGGCTCGCGACTGCGGGGCTCGCAAGCTCACTCCTCGCGCTCGCGGGGAGCCGGCCTGGCTCGCGACTGCGGGGGCCCGTCAGGTTGGGGGCGAGGGGCTGTCCGGTGGCTCAGGCGGTTTCCTGAAAGGCGCCCCGGAGATATTCGTGCACCGCGTGTTCAGGCACCCGGAACGACCGGCCGACCCGCACCGCGGTGAGTTCACCGCTGTGCACCAGGCGGTAGACCGTCATCTTCGACACCCGCATGACCGTCGCCACCTCGGCGACGGTCAGGAACTTGACCTCCGACAGCCGACCGTCGGACTGCGACCCGGCCATGGCTCACCGACCCATCCCATGCCCGGCGCGTGCCAATCCGACGGTTGCTCCCGCTCGCACCGGCGACGCGCGTGTTACCAGTACGGTAGCGGGGCCGCTGTTACCGGCGCGATCCCTTCGTACAACTGATCATGAATCGGGCCTCGGTTCACCCGTTCTGAGCTGCCGATACCTCCCTTCCTGCGTCGTGCGTCCCGTTGCCGGAACCGCTGGCCCGGGACACGGAGCGCGACCGGCGGGCGTCTCCCGCTCGACGCGGCTGGGGCTTCACTCGGCGCGAAGCGCGACCACCGGGTCGAGCTTTCCAGCCCGCTGCGCCGGGACCACCCCGAAGATGATCCCCACCGCCGCGGACACCCCGAAGGCGAGCGCCAGCGACCACCAGGTGATCGCCGCCGGGATCGGCGACACTGCGTCCACCAGCAACGCGGTGCCGACCCCGAGCGCCATGCCGGTGAGCCCGCCGATCGAGGTGAGCAGCACCGCCTCCAGCAGGAACTGCACGCCGATGTCCCGTGGTCGGGCGCCGACCGCCTTGCGCAGCCCGATCTCCCGGGTCCGTTCCCGGACGCCGACCAGCATGATGTTGGAGACGCCGACCCCGCCGACCAGCAGCGAGATGCCCGCGATGGCGGCCAGCACGCCGGTCAGCACACCGAGGATGTCGCCCAGCACGCCGAGGATCTGCTCCTGGGTGACCGCGCTGAACTCGGTGCCCGGATGCCGGCGGGCCAGCTCGGCCACGATCCGGTCGCCCAGCTCGTCGATCCGCTCCCGGTCCGGCGCCTTCACCGCGATCCCGTCGACCCGCTGGGTGCCGTAGAGCCGCTGCGCCGCGGTGACCGGGATGTGCACCTCGTCGTCGCGGTCCACGCCGAGGCTCTGACCGAGCGGCGCGAAGACGCCGACGACCCGGAACCGCACCCCGGCCACGGCGATCTGCTGGCCCAGCGGGTCCCGGTCGGGAAAGAGCGCGCCGGCCACGGCGGCCCCGAGCACCGCCACCCGGCGGCCGGTGTCCACATCGGATCCGCTCAGGTAGCGGCCCCGGGCCAGCTCCCGGGTGAAGACCTGCGGGGTGGTCTCCAGCACCCCCTGCACCGTGCTGAAGTCGCTGCGGTTCCCGGCGCGCACGGTGGCGCCGGAGGCGACGGTGACCGCGACCCGGTTCGGGTCGCCGACCACCCGGGTGACCGCGTCGACGTCGGCGAGGGTGAGCGGGGAGACCGCCGGGGCGGCGCCGACATCCAGCCGGCCGGGAACCACCAGGAGCAGGTTCGAGCCGAGCCCCTCGACCTGCCGCTCGACCTGCTCCTTGGTGCCGGTGCCGATGGCCACCAGCACCACCACCGAGGCGACGCCGATGATCACCCCGAGCATGGTGAGCGCGCTGCGCAGCCGGTTCGCGCGCAGCGCGTCCAGCGCCACCCGCCACGCCTCGGCCAGCCTCACCGGTCGTCCCCGTCCGGTACGTCGGCCCTGGCGGCGGTCGGTCGCGGAAGGCGCCCGGTGGCTCCGGTGGCGCCACCGGAGCCACCGGGCGGGCACCCCGAGCCGCTTCCGGACGCGGACCGGGGCTCCGCGCTGGGAGCGGGGACCAGTGTCTCAGGTACGCCGGAGCCGCCGGACAGCGGTGGATCATGAAGGTCGGATCGGGCACTGTCGGCGACCACCACGCCGTCGCGCAGGGTTATCCGTCGCCGGGCCCGGGCCGCGACCTCCTGATCGTGGGTCACCATCACCAGGGCGACGCCGGAGTCGGTGTTCAGCTCCTCCAGCAACTCCAGCACCGCCGCGCCGGTCACGCTGTCCAGGTTGCCGGTCGGCTCGTCGGCGAGCAGCACAGCCGGGTCGGTGACCAGCGCGCGGGCGATGGCGACCCGCTGCTGCTCGCCGCCGGAGAGCTGGTTGGGCCGGTGGTCGAGCCGGTGCCCGAGCCCGACCCGGCCCAGCATGGCCGCCGCCCGCTGCCGCCGCTGCCGGGCGCCGACGCCCCGGTAGACCAGCGGCAGCGCGACATTGTCCACCGCGGACGTCCGGGGCAGCAGGTGGAACGCCTGGAAGACGAAGCCGATGGTCTCGTTGCGCAGGGTGGCCAGCTCCGGCGCGCTGAGGCCGGCCACCTCCCGGCCGCCGATCGCCAACCGGCCGCCGGTCGGCCGGTCCAACCCGCCGAGCAGGTGCATCAGCGTCGACTTGCCGGAACCGGACGGCCCGACCAGAGCCACGTAGTCGCCGGACGCGACGGTCAGCGTCACCGCGCGCAGCGCGGGCACCGACACCCCGTCGAGCTGGTACGTCCGGGACACGTCGACCGCCTCGATCGCCGGCACCGTCGAGCTCATCCGACTTCCTGGCCCTCGCGGACCTGGTCGGCGCCGCGGACCACGATCCGGTCGCCGGCCTGCACCCCGCTGACGATCTGCACGAGGTCCTGCCCCTGCACGCCCACCGTCACCGCCGCCCGGTCGGCCCGGCCCTCCCGGACCACCCACACCGCGTCCCGGCCGTCCACCGAGAAGACCGCCGAGGCGGGTACGGTCACCGCGTCGGTGGCCTCACGGACCCGCAGGTGGACCACGGCGTTCATGCCGGGGCGGGGCGTCGGGGCGGCTTCACCCTCGCCGAGCCGACCCGCGCCGAGGGTGAGCCGCACCCGGTAGGACACTCCGCCGCGGGCCGAGTTGGTCGGCAGGACGTCCACCGAGCGCACCGTCGCGTCGTACGTCGCACCGGTCACCGCGTCCAACTCGACCTCGGCGGTGAGCCCGGCCCGGACCAGCAGCACGTCGGTCTCGTCCACCTCGGCGAGCAGGCCCAGCTCGCCGAGGTCCACCACGGTCAGGACCGGCGTGCCGGCGGTGACCCGCCCGCCGACGGGGACCGCGCCGTCCACGCCGGGCGGCGGCCCGGTCGGCGCGGGGGCGAGTGCCCCGGGGGCGAGGCCGGCCGGCACGCCACCGGCACCGAGCAGCCCGGCCAGCGCGTCGGCCGAGCTGCCGCCACCGCTCGTCCCGCCGGGCTGCACCACGCCGCCGATCGGGGCGCGCAGGGTGAGCGCGTCGACGGTCGCCTTCGCCAGGTCGTACGCCTGCTGGGCTTGCAGCCGTTGCGCGGCGGAGAGCGCGCCGACCGCGGAGTTCAACCCGCTGATGCCCTGCTGCACCGCCCGGACCGCCTGGTCCGCGGTGCGCGCGGCGGCGGCGTACTGCCGCTGGGCGGCCTCGACCTGGCGCAGCAGCGCGTCGCGCAGACGCGGGTCGCCGACCTTTCCGGCGGCGGTCCGCGCCGCGTCGAACGCCTCGGCGGCGGCCCGGTCGGTGCCGCGCCGGCTGCCACCCAGCTCGCCGACCCCGACGCCGCGCCCGGCCCGCTTCGCGGCGGTCAGTGCCGCCCGGGCCTGCCGGAGCCGGTCCTGAGCGGACGGGGAGCTGATGACGGCCAGCACCTGACCCTTGCGGACCCGCTGGCCGGGCTGGACACGCAGGCTGGTGAGCGTGCCGTCGGCGGGCGCGGTGAGGGTGGCCGCCGCCCGTGCGGTGACGGTCGCCGGAGCATCCACCACCTCGGTGACGGCGGACCGGCCGACCGCGGCGAGCGCGAAGGGCGGCGGATCGTCGCCGCAGGACGCGGCGGTGGTGCCGGTGAGGACGACCGTGGCGAGCAGGGCGACGAGCAGGCGGGGCCGCATGGCTGCGCGCAGCCGCGGCGGATCGGTGCGGCGCACGCGGCCCATGCTACGAGCCGAGGTCGACGCCCGCCGATGTGGCCGCCTCGGCGGGCACCAGCTGAGGCGGCAGGCCGCCGGATCAGGTGACGAGGGCCCGGATGTACGCGACGCACTCGTCGTGCAGGGCGGGCCAGGGCTCGCCGAGGGCTCGCTCGGCGGCCTGCTCTATCGGCCTGCCCTCGTGCACCACGGCGGCGAAGAAGGCGAGTACCCGCTGCTCACCGAACCGGTCGACGAGGTGCCGGACGGCCAGATAGCCCAGGCCGTAGCTGCTGGCGACCCGCTCGGCGGACGCGTCGTCGGCGGGCGCGATCCCGTCCAGCTTCCCGTTCCAGCCGCTCCGGACCAGCTGCCGCACCTCGGTCAGCCCGCTGTACCGGCCGACCGGCTCGCCGTCCGCCCCGGCGTACTCGGCCAGCCCCTCCACCAGCCACCAGTCGTCCGCGCCCGGGTAACCCCGCTCGGGCAGGGACGAGGCGTGGGTCAGCTCGTGCCGGAGGAGGTCGTCCGTGCCGGCGGGGGTCAGCCCGTCGGCGTTGAGCACCACCTCCTGGTGCCCACCGCCAACGGTGACCGCGTACCCGCCCGTCCACTTCGGCCGCCCGCCGCCGTACCAGCTCTCCCACTCGGTCCGCCCGGCGTAGAAGATCCGGTAGCGGTCGGGGACCGCACCGGTCGGCGCGTACCGGTCGGCCACCTTCGCCGCCGCCTCGGCCTGGGCCAGCAGGTTCGGCAGCTTGCCGCGCAGCGCGGGTGTGGTGGCGACGATGGTGCGCGGTCCGGTCGCGACGGCCAGTTCGCTGATCTCCCACGGCCGGGTACCGGTCTGCGCCGACTTGGATTCCTCGACCGCGACCAGCCGGGGAACTCCTCCGGCGTCCCGCCAGCGGGTGCCGGCCAGCACCGGGCTGGGCCGGCAGCCGGCCACCACGAAGCAGTACTGGAATCGCACCAGCAGCCGCCACTCGCCGGCCCGGTCGGGCGTCGGGGTGGGCAGGCCGGTCACCTCGGCCCGCCAGGTGGTCACCTTGAGCGCGCGAAGGGCGGCGAACCGGCGCTTCAGGTCGGCGTGTGCGGCCGGCTCGGCGACCGCGAGGAAGCCGGCCCGGTCGCCGGCCAGCAGGGCCGCGGACTGCCGGTCCAACTCGGTCGCTATCCGATCGGCGAGCTGACGCCCGGCCCGGGTCGCCGGATCGTCGGCCGTCGGGTCGGCCCGGCTCAGCACCGCCCGGTGGGTCCCATCGCGGAGCACCCCGACCACCAGCACCGCCGGCAGTCCGCAGGTGAGCAACAGCACGAGCACCCCGAGCACCGTCCACACCGGCCAGAGTCGGCGCGGGGGACGCGGCTCGTCCAAACCGTCAGTCACGGGCGAAGGGTAACGACCAACCGGCCGATCGGGCGAGGGGTCACCACCGATCGGTTCGCCCGGCCGCTACTCCGGGTCGCCCGAACGACACCTACGCCGGGCGGCCGGTGCGGCGGAGCAGGGTGACGGTGACGGCCCAGACGGCGACCAGCGCGACCCCGAGCAGCGGCCGGCCGAGCACGGCGAGCAGGCCGCCGCCCAGCACGAACCAGCCGGCCTGGAAGGTGTGCTTGGCCGGCGCCGACAGCGATACCCGGGCCTTCGGCGAGCCGAAAACCCCCCAGAGCGCGGCGAGCAGCAATGGCGCCGCGGCGGCGGCGAGCAGCCGGACCGGGGTGGCCGCGTCCAGCGCCCAACCCCACCGGACGCCGACCACCAGCACGGCGAGCTCCAGCAGGAAGATCAGGAGCAGCCCGAGGGCGCGCATCATCGCCGCCGCCCGGACCATGCCTGGAAGGCGGTGTCCAGCGCGGCGATCAGCTCGTCGTACGAGCGGTCGACGTCGCGGGGCAGGCCGAAGCCACCGGCCGCCTCCAACGCGACGAACCCGTGCAGCGCGCTGCGCAGCATCCGGGTGGCGTCGACCGCATCGTCGCCGGTGAGCCCGTAGCCGCGCAGCACCGCATAGATGGCGCCGACCGCCCGCTCCCCTGCGGCCACGTGCTCCGGGTCGGCCGGGTCCGGCACCCGCTGGGCGGCGGGATAGCGGCCGGGGTGCCGGTGGGCATACGCCCGGTAGGCGGTGGCGATGGCGCGCAGGGCGTCCACCCCGGCCCGGCCGACGGCGGCGCCGGTCAGCTCGGTGGCCAGCTCGGCGGTGGCCAGCGCGGAGAGCTTCTGGGTGAGCGCGTCGGCGCCCCGGACGTGCTTGTAGAGGCTGGGCAGCGCGACGCCGAGGCGGGCGGCCAACGCGGCGAGGGTGAGCTGCTGGTAGCCGACCTCGTCGGCCAGCCGGGCGGCCTCACGCACCACGGTCTGCTGGTTGAGACCGACCCTAGGCACCGGAGGTCACCGCCAGGAACGCGGTCAGCTGCTCGGCCGTGCGCGCCGGCTGGTCGGCGTGCGGGTAGTGGCCGGAGTCGGCGATCATCCGGGCCTCGGCGGTGGCGAAGAGCCGGCGCGCGGCGCGCGCCTCGGCGCCCGGGTCCTTGAAATCCGGGTCGCGCGCGCCCATCAGCACCAGGACCGGCTGCCGGACCTCCCGGGCGCGGGCCGTCCAGTGCGGCTCGACCGGCTCGACGACCCCGCGCATGGCCGCCATCCGGCCGGGCTCCCGCAGGTTGGCGACCATCGCCCGGCGGAACGCGGCGTCGTCTGCCGGCCGCGTGACCGGGAACAGGGTCCGGTGGAACATCCCGAAGAGTCTCGGGCTGCGCATCACGGCCACCAGGGCGAGCCGCAGCGCCGGGTTGAGCTTGGGCTGCGTCACGAACGCGCCGATCTGCACGATGCCGGCGACCAGCTCGGGCGCCTCGGTCGCCGCGAAGACCACAGCCGCGGCGGCCGACGAACTGCCGACCAGGACGGCCGGACCGCCGCCCAGGTCGCGGACCACCGCCAGCAGGTCGCCGCCGACCTCCGCCGGGGCGTACGTCGACCAGCCGACGCTGGACGCGCCGTGCCCCCGGACGTCCGTCGACGCCACCCGGTAGCCGGCCGCGACGAGCAGCGGCACCAGATGGCGGTAGGAGCCGCGGTTCTCACCCATGCCGTGGGCGAGGACCACCAGCGGCCCGGCACCGTGCACCTCGTAGGCGATCCGACCGCCGACCCGATCAACGTAGCTAATGTCCATAACCAAAAAGCTAACCCTATTAGCCGCCGGCGTCAAGCCGAAACGACGGACGGGCCGGCGGGACGACATCCCACCGGCCCGTCCGGGCGATCGGTTGCGGCTACTTCTTGGAGATCAGGGCGCGGCCGAAGAAGACCAGGTTGGCCGGGCGCTCGGCGAGCCGGCGCATCAGGTAGCCGTACCACTCGTCGCCGTACGGGACGTAGGTGCGCACGGTGTAACCCTCGGCGACCAGCCGGGCCTGCTCCTCCGGGCGGATGCCGTAGAGCATCTGGAACTCGAATCGCTCCGGCCCCCGGTCGAACCAGCGGGCCCGGTCCTCGCCGATGGCGATCAACCGCGGGTCGTGGGTGGCCAGCATCGGGTAGCCGTCGCCGGACATCAGCACGTTCATGCAGCGGACGTAGGACTTGTCCACCTCGCGGGCGGACTGGTAGGCCACCGACTCCGGCTCCTTGTACGCCCCCTTGCAGAGCCGCACCCGCGAACCGGCAGTGGCCAGCTCACGGCAGTCCGACTCGGTCCGTCGCAGGTACGCCTGGAGGACCGCCCCGGTCGACGGGAAGTCCTTGCGGAGCTTGGCCAGGACGTCCAGGGTCGAGTCGGTGGTGGTGTGGTCCTCCATGTCCAGGGTGACCGTGGTGCCCGCCGCGTCCGCCGCCGCGCAGATCGCCCGGGCGTTGTCGTACGCCAACTGCTCGTCGAACTTCTGCCCGAGCGCGGAGAGCTTCACGCTGACCTCGGCGGCCGGAGTGAGCCCCGCACCGGCGAGCAGCCGCAGCAGCCTCAGGTACTCGTCCCGGGTGGCGTTGGCCTGCTCGGGGGTGACGGTGTCCTCACCGAGGTTGTCGAGGGTGACCGCGAGACCGTCGTCGACGAGTGCGCGGGTGGCGCGCAGCGCGTCGTCGGTCTTGGCGCCGGCGACGAACCGGCGGACGACGTCCCGGGTGAACGGGGCAGTCGCGACGAGCCGCTCGACCTGGGATGACCGGGAGGCGGCGAGGATGACGGAACGGAGCATGAGCCGAGCGTAACGCCCGTGCACGGGCCCGCGCCGAGGGGCGGCGGCCTTGCCCGGGAGCCGCCCCGGGGCACACGGACGTGGCACGGATCGGCTACAACGATGCCGTGGAACGACACCCCCGCCGCCGGCTCCGGTCGGCCTCCGTGCAGCTCGGCGCGCTCACCGCCCTGGCCCTCGCTCTGTCCGGCTGCAACCTGACCTCCGACGACGACGATGACGACGACTGCGCGCTCGGGCCCGGGGGCGGCGGCGACACCGTGGCGCTGGCGATGCGGGTCGCCGGCCCGTCCACGGCGCGCAGCGCCCCCGAGCCGGCCGCCGCGGCCGTGCCCGATCGGGGCGGCTTCGGCACGCACCTCGCCTCCTGCGGCGGCTGAGGTGCGCCGAAAGTCGGTCACCCCCCGACCGGACTGGGACGCCACCATCCGCGCCCAGGGGCTGGTGTACGTGGACACCGAGTTGCCCGACGGCGGGGTCATGTCGTACTGGGACGAGACCGCCGCCTACGCCTTCGACCTCGCCGAGGTGCTGCGGCTGGAGGAGGCGACCGAGGAGCTGCACCGGATGTCGGTGGCCGCCGCCGAGCACGTGGTGGCGCGCGGGCGGTACGCCGAGTTCGGCATCCCGACCTGGGCGGCCGAGGCGGTGGCCCGGTCGCTGCGCGAGGGGCCGCCGACCCTCTACGGCCGCTTCGACCTCGCCTACGACGGCAGCTGGCCCCCGAAGCTGCTGGAGTACAACGCCGACACCCCGACCTCACTGGTGGAGGCGGCGATCGTGCAGTGGTACTGGCTGGAGCAGACCCGCCCGGAGCTGGACCAGTGGAACAGCCTGCACGAGCGGCTGGTCGGGGCGTGGGCGGCGGTCGGCGCCGGACTGCACGATCGCCGGGTGCACGTGGCCTGGTCGAGTGAGGAGGAGTCGGGCGAGGATCACATGACGGCCGGCTACCTGGCCGAGACGGCCCGCCAGGCCGGGCTGGGCGTCGAGCTGCTGCCGATCCAGGAGATCGGCTGGGACGGCCGGCGCTTCGTCGACGCGGCCGACCAGCCGGTCACCACCTGCTTCAAGCTCTATCCGTGGGAGTGGATGCTCGACGAGCCGTACGGCCGGCTCGCGCTCGAACCGGGCACGCCGACCACCTGGATCGAACCGGCCTGGAAGCTGCTGCTCTCCAACAAGGCGCTGCTCGCCGTGCTCTGGGAGCTCTACCCGGGGCACGAGTACCTGCTCCCCGCGTACCTGGACTCGCCGCGCGGGATGTCCGAGTACGTGGCCAAGCCGCTGCTCGGCCGGGAGGGCGGCTCGGTGCGGATCGTCACGCCCACCGAGGAGATCACCAACCCCGGGATCTACGGCGACGAGGGCTGGTGTTACCAGGAGTTCCGCCCGCTACCCGAGTTCGACGGCAACCGGACGGTGCTGGGGAGCTGGATCGTCGCCGGTGAGTCGGCCGGCGCCGGGGTACGGGAGAGCGTCAGTCTGATCACCGACGGTTACGCGAGGTTCCTGCCGCACTACATCGACGCGCCGCGTCCCGCCTGAGTCGTCTACCTTTGTGGGGTGAACTTCGACGCGTACGCGCGAACCGGCGTTGACCTCGTCAACGCCCGCCTGGACGACCTCGACGACCTGCGGGCCCTCTTCCCCGAGACCAGCGCCTGGATGCGCGAGGAGGCCGCGGAACGGGACCTGGCGATCTTCCGGCGGGCGCAGAAGCGCCTACGCGACGTCTTCGACTACGGCACATCCGGGCGGGACGCCCAGGCGGTCGCCGAGCTCAACGCCCTGCTGGAGGCCTACCCGGTGCAGCCGCGCATCTCGGGTCACGACTCCAGCGACTGGCACATGCACGTGACCAGCCGGGGCGCCTCGGTGAGCGCGGAATACCTCGCCGGCGCGGTCTGGGGCCTCTCGGTCTGGCTCTGCGAATACGGCAGCGCGCGGTTCGGTGTCTGCGCCGACGAGCGCTGCGGCAACGTCTACCTGGACACCTCGTCCAACTGCTGCCGGCGGTTCTGCTCGGAGCGCTGCGCCACCCGCTCGCACGTGGCCGCCCACCGGGCGCGCAAGCGGGCGGCGGTCGGCGAGCAGGTCCCCGTCGCCGCCCAGCCGACGGCGACCACCGAGTCGCTCACCCCGGTCAGCTGACCCGACCGGCCGGCCGGTCAGGCCGGCACGGGTCAGCCGGCTCCGGTCGTGCCGCGCAACGGTCAGGCGTCGACCGGGGACGGCGTGCTCAGGTGCTGGCGGGCGAAGTCCAGGGCGGCCCGAAGGTCCGCCTCGCGCACCGCGCGGCTCTTCGCGCCCCGGGTGGACACCTCCACCGCCACCGAGCCGGTGAAGCCCCGCCCGGCCAGCGATCGCAGCAGCTCGGCGCAGGGCTGGGTGCCCCGGCCCGGGACCAGGTGCTCGTCGCGACCCTCACCAGTGCCGTCGCCCAGGTGCACGTGCGCCAGCGCGTCGCCCATCCGGTCGGCCATCTCCAGCGAGTCGGTGTGCGAGGCGGCGCAGTGTGAGAGGTCGAGCGTGTAGGCCGGGTAGCCGGTCTCGGTCGGATCCCAGCCGGGGACGTAGGGGACGAACTGCCGGCCGGCCATCCGCACCGGGTACATGTTCTCGACCGCGATGCGCAGCCCTGGGTACTGGCCCGCGATGGCGTCCAGCCCGTCACCGAAGGTCCGCGCGTAGTCGCGCTGCCAGGTGAACGGTGGGTGCACCACCACCGTGGGCGCCTCCAGCGTCTCGGCCAGCTCGGCCGAACGGCGCAGCCGCTCCCACGGGTCGGGGCTCCACACCCGCTGGGTGACCAGCAGGCAGGGCGCGTGCACGGAGAGCACCGGCACCCCGTAGTGCTGGGAGAGGCCGCGCAGCGCGCCTGCGTCCTGGCTGACCGCGTCCGTCCAGACCATCACCTCGACGCCGTCGTAGCCGAGCGCCGCGGCCAGCTGGAATGCCGCCGCGGTCCGCTCGGGGAAGACCGAGGAGGTGGACAGGAGCACCGGGACGCGGGAAGTCACACCAGCCAGGGTAGCCCGGTCGCGCCGGAGCATCGTGACGAGAAGTCGTAAAGCGGCCGGAACCGTCCCCGCCGGCTCAGCCGGGACCGAGCTGGTCGAGTCGGCTCAGGATCACGCCCTCCCGCAGCGCCCAGGGGCAGATGTCCAGCGCGTCCACGTCCAGCCGGCGCATCACCGCCTCGGCGACGATCGCGCCTGCCATCAGCTGGTGGGCCCGGCCCATGCTGACCCCCTCCAGCTCCGACAGGTGCCCCGGCGGGATGTGCCGGATGAAGCCGATCACCTGGCGCAGACCGGTGCGGGTGAGGCGGCGTCGGGCCCAGAGTCCCGCGCCGGACGGGGCCGCCCCGGCCAGCCGGGCGAGGGTGCGGAACGTCTTCGAGGTGGCGACCGGCCGATCCCAGCCCACCTCGGTCATCTCCTTGACCACCGGGTCGAGCACCCCGTCGACGTACTCCCGCAGTTCGTCGACGGCTTCGGTGGTGGGGGGCGCGGTGTGACCGGGCGCCACCCGCAGCCGCTCCCGGGTCAACCGGCCGGCACCGAGGGGCAGCGAGACGGCCAGGCTGGGGTCCTCGTCGATCCCGGCGGCGATCTCCAGCGAGCCGCCGCCGATGTCCAGCACCAGCAGCCGCCCGGCGGACCAGCCGAACCAGCGTCGCACCGCGAGGAACGTCATCCGCGCCTCGTCCGCGCCGGAGAGCACCTCGAGGCGTACGCCGGTCTCCTCCCGGACGCGGGCCAGCACCTCGGCCGCGTTGATGGCCTCCCGAACCGCGGAGGTGGCGAACGCGATCAGGTCGTCGGTGTCCAGGCCGGCGGCCGCCGCCTTGGCCATGCTGACCGCCTTGACCAGCCCGTCGGCACCGGCCTCGGTGAGCGCGCCGTCCGGGCCGAGCTGTTCGGCCAGTCGCAGCACCACCTTCTCCGAGTGCGCCGGCCAGGGGTGCGCGCCGTGGTGGGCGTCCACCACAAGCAGGTGCACCGTGTTGGAGCCGACGTCGAGGACACCCAGTCGCATGCCCTGACCCTAGGGGCAACACGTTTGCGCGGCTCGCCGGCCCGCGCGGTGTCCCCCGCGTAGGCTGGTCCGGGTGACGATGGAGCTCCGCGTGCTGGTGGACGAGCCCGACGACCCGCGCAGTCGTGAGGTGCCGCTGGACTTCCCTCGGGAGTGGGTCGAGTTCGCCGACCCGGCGGACGAGAACCACCAGATCCGCGCCGACCTGACCTGGCTGCTCTCCCGGTGGACCTGCATCTTCGGTCAGGGCTGCCACGGCATCATCGCCGGCCGGGCCGCCGACGGTTGCTGCTCGCACGGCGCCTTCTTCACCGATTCCGACGACGAGAAGCGGGTGCGCGCCGCTGCCAAGCGACTCACCCCGTCGACCTGGCAGCACTTTCGCCGGGGCTTCAAGAACTGGACCGAGAACGACACCATCGACGGGAAGAACCCGGCCCGGCGGACCGCCACCCAGGACGCCGACGGCCCCTGTGTCTTCCTGAACGACGCCGACTTCCCCGGTGGCGGCGGCTGCGCGCTGCACGCCCAGGCGCTACGCGACGGGGTGCACCCGTTGGAATACAAGCCGGACGTCTGCTGGCAGTTGCCGATCCGGCGGGATCAGGACTGGGCCAAGCGACCGGACAACACGAAGGTGCTGGTCTCCACGCTGTCGGAGTTCGACCGGCGCGGCTGGGGCGCGGGCGGGCACGACCTGCACTGGTGGTGCACCTCCTCGACGGACGCGCACGTCGGCACCGAGCCGATGTACATCTCGTACGGCCCGGAGCTGACCGCGCTGATCGGAGCGCCCGCGTACGCGAAGCTGGCCGAACTCTGCGCGGCCCGCGTCCGCCAGGGGCTGGTCGCCCCGCACCCCGCCGACGCCTCCTGACCCAGACCGGCCGATCAGGCCGAGCTGGTCACGCGCCGTCACAGCCGTTCCGGCGAGTGGGGGTCCGGCTCCGTCCTTTGCTCTGCTTCACCACAGGAAACAGTCACCCCGATTCGCGGCGGGCCCGCGGTCAGGTGGAGCCGACGTACCGACGAGGGCCCCGGCAGAGCCGTGGGCCCTCGTCGCGTCCGTCGATCACGGCTCGAACTTGTAGCCCAGGCCTCGGACGGTCACGATGTAGCGCGGCGCGGACGGCTCCGGCTCGATCTTGGAACGCAGCCGCTTGACGTGCACGTCCAGCGTCTTGGTGTCGCCGACGTAGTCGGCGCCCCAGACCCGGTCGATGAGCTGACCCCGGGTGAGCACCCGTCCGGCGTTGCGCAGCAGGAGCTCCAGCAGCTCGAACTCCTTCAGCGGCAACTGCACGGCCCCGCCGTCGACCGTCACCACGTGCCGCTCGATGTCCATCCGGACCGGGCCGGCGGCCAGCGTCGGCGCACCCGACTCGGCCACCTCGGGGGTCTGCCGGCGCAGCACCGCCCGGATCCGGGCCACCAGCTCCCGCGGCGAGTACGGCTTGGTCACGTAGTCGTCGGCGCCGATCTCCAGGCCGACCACCTTGTCGATCTCACTGTCCCGCGCGGTGACCATGATGATCGGCACGTGCGAGCGCTGCCGGAGCTGCCGGCACACCTCGGTCCCCGACATTTCGGGCAGCATCAGGTCGAGCAGCACGATGTCGGCGCCGGTCCGGTCGAACTCGGTGAGGGCGGAGGGACCGGTCGCGGCGACCGAGACCTCGAAGCCCTCCTTGCGGAGCATGTACGACAGGGCGTCGGAGAACGACTCCTCGTCTTCGACCACCAGAACGCGGCTCAACGGAGATTTCCTTTCCATTGCTGTCAGACCTGCCGAAGCTCGGCCGGACCGGGCTCGATCCCAACCGGCGGCAGTGTCGCCAGGAGGTCGTCCGGGGGACGGGCAGGCAGCCGGATGGTGAACGTCGATCCACCACCAAGAGTGCTCGCGACATCGACCCGTCCGCCATGGTTGCTCGCGATGTGCTTCACGATGGCCAGACCGAGCCCGGTGCCGCCGGTCGCCCGCGAGCGCGCCTGGTCCGCGCGGTAGAACCGCTCGAAGATCCGGTCGACGTCGCTGGGGGCGATACCGATGCCCTGGTCGGTGACGGAGATCTCGACGTGCTCCTCGCCGCCCTGAGCGGTGACCCGTACCGTGGTGTCCTCGCCCGAGTAGTTGATGGCGTTCTCGACCAGGTTGGCCACCGCGGTCGCCAACTGGGTGTCACTGCCGTACGCGGTCAGGCCGCGCTCCCCGGACACCACCACCTCGATCCCCCGGGCCGAGGCCGTGGTCCTGGTCCGGTCGACAACCTCGGCGACCACCCAGTCGATCGAGACCGGCTCCGGTGCCGGCTGCGGCTCGGCGCCCTGCAACCGGGTCAGCTCGAGCAGTTCCTGCACCAACCGGCCGAGCCGGGTCGACTCGTGCTGGATCCGCTCCGCGAAGCGGCGGGCGGCGACCAGGTCCTCGGAGAGGTCCGGGGCGACCTCGCTGGCCGGCTCGGTGGCGTCCAGCAACGCCTCGGCCAGCAGCTGCAGGGCGCCGATCGGGGTCTTCAGCTCGTGGCTGACGTTCGCCACGAAGTCCCGCCGCACCCGGGCCAGCCGGTGCGACTCGGTCACGTCAGCCGCCTCCACGGCGATGTAGCCGGCACCGACCCCCATCGCCCGCAGGTGCACGCCGAGCGGATTGTCCCCCGCGTTGTCGCGACCCCGGGGCAGGTCCAGCTCGATCTCGCGCCGGATGCCGGTCCGTCGGACCTGCCCGGCGAGGGTACGAATGAGAGGATGGGCGGCGATCGAGCCCGGGCTGGTCCCGGTGCGGAGCAGGCCCATCGCCCGGGCCGCCGGGTTGACCAGTACGGGAACATCGTCGGGATCCAGCACCACCACGCCGGCCCGGAGCGAGTCGATCGTACGGCGGCCGAGCCCGACCTGCGGATCGTCGGCTATCGCGGGCCTCCCCATGTTCCAGAGGGAGCTGCCGCTCCCGGTCGACGCGACGCGACGGCGCAGCGCCGGCACGATCCGGGGCAGCATGAACCCGGCGACCACTCCGGTCGCCAGTGCTACGGCCACCACGACCGCCACCGCCCAATCCACCTGGCGATCGTAGGGTCATTGTTAACCTGGCTACCGCCCAGACCAGGACGAACCAGGCTCGCTTCCGGCAAAGTTCACCCGTGCGTCCGGCGTCGTTCACCGGGGTTCATGTCGGGGCCGTCCGTCCCGCCTACCGTGGTCGTCGCACCGCCCACCCGGCGCCGGCCCCGGCCGGCGGCAATCCGACCACAGGACGTGACAATGCGCGACGAGTTCCGGGCCGACCTGCAGATCGTCAGCCAGCTGCTGGTGGACATGGCCGAGGGGATCCGGTCCGCCATGCGCCAGGCCACCCGCGCCCTGCTCACCGCCGACCGGCAGGCCGCCGAGACGGTGATCGAGCGGGACGCCGAGATCGACGACCTCTACCGGCACGTCGAGGAGCGGGTCTGCGACCTGCTGGCCCGGCAGGCGCCGGTCGCCTCCGACCTGCGTGCCATGATCACCGCCCTGCACGTCGCCGCCGACCTGGAGCGGATGGGCGATCTGGCCGACCACGTGGCGAAGACGGCGCTGCGGCGGCACCCCTCGCCGGCGGTGCCGGCCGAGCTGCGTCAGATCTTCACCGACATGGCCGCCATCGCCGACCGGATGGCCGTGAAGATCGGCTCGGTGCTGGCCAAGCCCGACGCCGACCTCGCCGCCGAACTGGACCGCGACGACGACGCGATGGACGACCTGCACAAGACCCTGTTCAGCGTGCTGCTCGGCGACGACTGGCCGTACGGGGTGGAGACCGCGATCGACGCCACCCTGCTGGGCCGCTTCTACGAGCGCTTCGCCGACCACGCGGTGAACGCCGGCGAGCACGTGGTCTACCTGATCACCGGGGAGCAGGCGCCGAGCGCCAGCTGAGCACCGCACGACGAAGGCCCCCGGTCCGCGGACCGGGGGCCTTCGCGCAGGTCAGCGGCCCTGGTTGGCGACCGCGGCGGCGGCCGCCTTCGCGGCGGCCGGGTCGAGGTAGGTGCCACCCAGGGTGAGCGGGCGCAGCTGCGGGTCGAGGTCGTAGCGCAGCGGGATCCCGGTCGGGATGTTCAGCTTCGCGATCGCCTCGTCGGAGATCTGGTCGAGGTGCTTGACCAGCGCGCGCAGCGAGTTGCCGTGCGCGGCCACCAGCACGGTACGGCCGGCCAGGATGTCCGGGACGATCGAGTCGTACCAGTACGGCAGCATCCGCTCGACGACGTCCTTCAGGCACTCGGTGCGCGGCATCAGCTCGGTCGGCAGCAGCGCGTACCGGGAGTCGCCCACCTGGGACCACTCGTCGTTGTCGTCGATCGGCGGCGGAGGCGTGTCGTACGAGCGGCGCCAGAGCATGAACTGCTCCTCGCCGTACTCGTCGAGGGTCTGCTTCTTGTTCTTGCCCTGCAGGGCGCCGTAGTGGCGCTCGTTGAGCCGCCACGACCGGCGCACCGCGATCCAGTGCCGGTCGGCGGCGTTCAGCGCCAGCTCGGCGGTGCGGATCGCGCGGCGCAGCACGCTGGTGTGCACCACGTCCGGCATCAGGCTGTGCTCACGGAGCAGCTCGCCGCCGCGCCGCGCCTCCTCCTCACCCTTGGTCGTCAGGTCGACGTCGACCCAGCCGGTGAAGAGGTTCTTCGCGTTCCAGTCGCTCTCGCCGTGCCGCAGCAGGACCAGCGTCCCGATGGTGGGCCCCTCGCTAGCAGTCATGCGGATCATCCTGCCGTACGGCGCGGCCGGACACGCGGTGACCTGTCGTGACGACCACCACGTGGAAAAGCTGATGACCTGCGTTCCGGCCGACGACTAGGTTGTAAGGCGCTTGGGATAGACCGGTCATTACCAAACGGGGGCGGCGGATGCGGACGGTGCACGGCTGGTTGCAGGACACGGCGGGTGGACTGCCGCGGCGGTTCTGGTACCTCTGGGCCGGCACCCTGATCAACCGACTCGGCTCGTTCGTGCTGGTCTTCCTGGCCATCTACCTCACCCAGGAACGTGGCTTCTCCGCCTCGCAGGCCGGCCTGGTGATCGGGCTCTGGGGCGTCGGCGGCGCCGTCGGCACCACCGTCGGCGGCACCCTGACCGACCGCTGGGGACGCCGGCCCACCCTGCTCGTCGCCCACCTCGGCGCGGCCACCATGATGCTGGCGCTCGGCCTGGCCCGACCGCTCTGGGCGGTCGCCCTCGGCGCGCTGCTGCTCGGCACGTTCGCCGAGGCGGCCCGGCCGGCGTTCGGCGCCATGATGATCGACGTGGTGCCGGAGAAGGACCGGTTGCGCGCCTTCTCGCTGAACTACTGGGCGATCAATCTCGGCTTCGCCTGCGCGGCCGTGCTCGCCGGCTTCGCCGCCCAGGCCGGCTACCTGCTGCTCTTCGTGGTCGACGCGATCACCACGCTGGTCACCGCGCTGATCATCTTCATCCGGGTGGGTGAGACCCGGCGGGCCGCCAGCCCCACCGCGAAGGGCGCGCCGGCACCGGCGGGCGCGCTGCGCACCATCCTCAGCGACCCGATCTACCTCGGCTTCGTCGCGCTCAATCTCTTCAGCGCGCTGGTCTTCCTCCAGCACATCTCGATGCTGCCGATCGCGATGGGCGACTCCGGCCTGACCCCCGCCACGTACGGCTCGGTGATCGCTCTCAACGGCGTACTGATCGTGGTGGGTCAACTCTTCGTCCCCCGGCTGATCCGAGGCCGGAGCCGGTCACACGTGCTCGCGCTGGCCGCCGTGGTGATGGGCGTGGGCTTCGGGCTCACCGCGTTCGCCGAGGCCGCCTGGTTCTACGGGCTGACCGTGCTGATCTGGACGGTCGGCGAGATGCTCAACTCGCCCTCCAACGCCACTCTCGTCGCCGAACTCTCCCCCGCCGCGCTGCGCGGTCGCTACCAGGGCGTGTTCTCGCTCTCCTGGCAGATCGCCGGGGCCAGTGCGCCGATCCTCGGCGGGCTGGTGCGCGAACACATCGGCAACAGCGCGCTCTGGCTGGGCTGCGCCGCGATCGGTGGGCTGATGGCGGTGGCCCACCTGATCTCCGGACCGGCCCGGGAGCGCCGCGCCACCATGCTGCGCCGGACCGCCGAGCCGGCCGTCCCGCTGACCGACGTCCGCCCGCCGGTGCCGCAGGCCGCCGAGCCGGCGGCGACCGCGCCGACCGAGCCGATCGGGACCGTCGAACCGGCCCGGGCAAGCTGAACCAGGGGCGGTCGAGGGCGGGGTCCGCGCTCCCCGCCCGCCCGAGGTCCGATAGCGTCGGGACCGGTAACGGTTAACAAAGCGAACTGTCGGGAGGGGCGCTTGCGCGGCCTGCAGCGCTGGTGGCAGGAGACGGCGGGCGGGCTCCCCGCCACCTTCTGGTATCTCTGGGCCGGCATCCTGATCAACCGGGCCGGCGCCTTCGCGATGCTCTTCCTGTCGCTCTACCTGACCGATGCGCGGGGCGCCAGCGAAGCGCTCGCCGGCACGGTCGTCGGGGCGTACGGCGCCGGCGGGGCGATCGGTGTGCTGCTCGGTGGGGTGTTGGCCGACCGATGGGGGCGGCGGGCCACCCTGGTCACCGCCCATCTGATCGCCGGCGGCCTGATGGTGGCGCTGGCCCTGAGCCGGCATCTGGTGCTCATCGCGGCGCTCGCCGCGCTGGTCGGGGTGGTGCACTCGATGCCCGGCCCGGCGTTCGTGGCGGCGATCGTCGACCTGGTGCCCGAGCAGCGCCGGTCGCGCGCCTTCAACCTCCAGTTCTGGGCCTTCAACCTGGGCATGGCGGTCGCCTCGCTGCTGGCCGGGGTGCTCGCCGAGGCGAGCTTCCTGGCCCTGTTCCTGGTCGACGCCGCCGCCACGCTGGCCACCGCGTTGGTGATCGCGTGGAAGGTGCCGGAGACGCTGGGCCGGGCAACCACCCCG
Organism: Micromonospora sp. NPDC093243; assembly: GCF_044753725.1. NCBI lineage: Bacteria > Bacillati > Actinomycetota > Actinomycetes > Micromonosporales > Micromonosporaceae > Micromonospora > Micromonospora sp. NPDC093243. The sequence continues at coordinate 774,557 of NZ_JBIVNT010000004.1, forward strand.
CCGGCCGGCCGAGCCGAGGCGGGCGGGCGGCGGCCGGGGCTGCGCACGGCACTCACCGACCGGATCTTCCTGACCTTCGTCGCGCTCACCTTCGTGCTGGCCGTGCTGACCATGCAGACTTCGACGATCATGCCGCTGGCGATGCGCGCGGACGGGCTCGGGCCGTCGTCGTACGGTCTGGTGGTGGCGCTCGGCGGCGCGCTGATCGTGCTCGGCCAACTGTTCGTGCCACGGCTGATCGACGGCCACCGCAAGGACGTGGTGCTCGCCGCCTCCACCGCGCTGATGGCGCTCGGCTTCGGTGCGCTCGCGCTCGCCAACGGGCTGGCGGTCTACCTGGTCGCGGCGGTCGTCTGGACGGTCGGGTCGATGCTGGCCGCCCCACCCAACGCCCAGATCAACGCGGACCTGGCGCCACCCGCGCTGCGCGGTCGCTACCAGTCGGTGTTCTACCTGACCTTCCCGGCCGCGTCGTTCGTGGCGCCGACGCTGGGCGGGGTGAGTCTGCAGTACCTGGGCGCCGGGCACTGGCTGATCGTGGGTGCGCTCGGGTTGCTCGCCGCGGGGGCCCACCTGCTCGCCGGTCCGCCCCGGGAGCGCCGGGTGGCCGCGCTACGCCGGGCCACCGCCGCGGCGTCCCGAGCGGTCTCGACCGTAGGGGCGTCAGGGCGGGCCGCGGATCCGGCCGCCGGCGAGCGGAGTGCCGCCGGCTGATCGCGCGGTGGCTCACAACCCACATTCCTTGGACAAAACGGCCATAAGGCGCAGATATGCGAAGTGCCCACCACGCCCCGAATGGCAGTGGTGGGCACCTCGCGCACTGTGGGGCCGGCGGCGGCGGGCAACACTCACCCCCGTAAGCGTCGCCCGCTCGCGCCGCCGGTCCAAACAGGTGGGCACCGTCCCCCAACGGTTGGTCCACCCGTCTCATCGCACCTCGCCCGGTGCGCGGATCTGATCGATCCGCCGCTCCCCCGAACGTTTCCGAGCGTGGTGCGGTGCAATAAAGTTAGTTCGCCCAGATTCCGGATTCAACCCGCATCGGCTGTCTCGCCGGTCACAGAAACCGGCCTCCCGCTACTCCGGGCCTCGGTGTTCCCAACACCGGCTACCCGCCGACGATTCCCGCAAACGGTCAGCCGTCCTCACGATCGGGTGACTCGGTCCGGAAGAAGTTGCTCTGCCGACCGTCGCGCATCTGCTCCTGGTAGATGAGGTTCAGTCGGCGCAGGTCGAAGGTGTGGAACCAGTCGTCCCAGGTGATCTCGCGGATCCGGCTGCTCTCCCGGTAGCCCGGGATGTTGAACGTGAGCACGCCGGCCCGACCTTCCCGCTCGGTGCCCGCGATCGTGGCCGGCCTGGCCCCCCGTTCCCGGGCCCACCGCTGGATCACCTCGTGATTGCTGGTCACCAGGCTGCGGCCCGGCCGCTCCGGCCGGTCGGCGAGCGAGGAGATCGCCTGGGACGACCGTGCCGACCGGGAAGTGCTGCGCCCGGTCCGCAACCCGCCGCCGGCCGGGGCCGCCGCCGTACCGCCGCGCGCCGCCGTCGGCCGGTTCGCCGGGGCGGTCTTCTTCGCCGCGGCGGTCGCGCGCGCCGACGTGGTCTTCTTCGCGGGGGCGGCCCGCTTCGCCGCCGTCGTCTTCCGGGCGGCCGTCGTGCGCTTGGCCGCGGTCGTGGTCCGGGCGGTCGTCGTCTTCCGCGCCGGCGCCGTCTTCCGAGCCGCAGCCGTCTTCTTGGCCGCGGTCGTCTTCCGCGCCGCGGTCGTCTTCCGCGCCGGTGCCGTCTTTCGCGCCGCCGTCGTCTTCTTGGCCGCGGTCGTCTTCTTCGCCGCCGTCGTCTTCTTGGCCGCGGTGGTCTTCTTGGCCGCCGTCGCCTTCCGGGCGGTCGACTTCGCCGCCGCCTTCTTCACGGCCGCCTTCTTCGCCGGCGCGGTCTTGTTCGCCGGGACCGCAATGGCCCGGCTCGGCGCGGCCTTGCCCGCCCGGCCGCCGGCGGCCTTCTTCGTGGCCGCGGCGCGGCCGGCCGTCCTGGTGCCGGTCGCCCGGCCGGCCGGCCCGGTGCTCGTCCGGGCGGCGCCGCCGCGGCGCATCGTCCGCACCAACTCCTTCACCAGGTCCGGCTTGCGCATCGCGGATATGCCGGATACGCCGTACCGGCGAAGCTGCCCGCGGATGTCGTCCACCCGCATCCGGCCGATCTCGGTCTCCGAGATCCCCGGGGTGTTCGGGGTCCGGTTCCCCGCCTGCCGCCTGGTACTGGTCGCAGTCCCGCCGCGACCTGAGCTGTTCCGCTGAGCCATGGCACGCTCCTCGACAGTCCGTCCTCGGCGCGCGGCGGGTCCCCAAACTGCCGCACCGCGCGGGGCGGCATACCCGTCAGGACGGCTCCGAACCTCCGGACGGCTCGAAGAGGTGGGCGAACGCGGCAAGGTTCGCGGTCGACTCACCGCGCTTGACCCGCCACTCCCACTCCCGCCGGATCGAGCTGCCGAAGCCGATCTCCAGCATGGTGTCGAAGGACTCGTCGGAGTACGACAGCACCGCGCCGAAGATGCGGTCCAGCTCCTCGGCGTCGACGCCGGCCGGGTTGACCCGGCCGGTCAGGTAGACGTCGCCGACCGCGTCGATGGAGAAGGACACCGCGTACATCCGGGCGTTGCGCTGCAACAGCCAGGCCCACAGCTCCTCGCGCCGCTCGTCGGGCTGGCGCATGACGAACGCCTCGACCCGTAGCGCGTGCTCGCCGACGATCAGGTTGCAGATGGTCTTCAGCTTGTGGGTGCCGGGCAGGGTCACCGCGTACGACTGCGGCCCGGTCCGCTCCCAGGCCAGCTCCCGCTCGTCGCAGACCGACTCGATCAGGCTGCCAAGATCGCTCTTCCCGCTCACCGAACCCACTCTACGGTCGCAGCCGCCCGGCCACCGGATGGGCAGCCGGGCGGGGGTGGGCCCCGTCAGAGCGGAGTCACCACGAGCAGGAGAGGGCGGGGTCACCGGCGAGTTCGGCGGCGAGACGCTCCCGGTGCGCGACCATCGCCTCGCCGTACACGCTCAGCAGCCTGGTGACCGTGCGGTCCCAGGAGAAGCTGTGCGCGTGCCGTTCGGCGCCCCGGGCCAGCGTGGCGCGGCGCAGCCGGTCCGGCAGCAACTGGCCGAGCGTACGGGCCCAGTCGACCGGGTCGTGGCCGTCGATCAGCACCCCGCTCACCTGGTCGCGGACCGCGGTGACCAGGCCGCCCACGGCGGCGGCCAGCACGGGCGTACCGCACGCCTGGGCCTCCAGCGCGACCAGGCCGAACGACTCGTTGTGCGACGGCACCGCGACCAGGTCGGCGGCCCGGTAGAGGGCCGGCAGGTCGTCGCCGGTCTGCGGCGGCAGGAAGCACACCCGGTCGGCGACGCCGAGCGAGGCGGCCAGCTCGATCAGGGCGGTGGGCCGGTCCAGCCCGCTGCCGCTCGGGCCACCGCAGATCACCACGGTCAGCTCCTCGGCCAGCGCCGGGTCGCGCTCGCGGAGCGCGGCGACGGCCCGCACCAGCACGTCCGGCGCCTTCAGCGGCTGGATCCGGCCGACGAACGCCACCACGTACCCCCGGGTGGGCAGGCCCAGCCGGCGGCGGGCGGCGACGGTGGCGCTGGCCCGGTCCCCGGTGGCCGGGCGGAACCGGTCCAGGTCGACGCCGGGCTGCACGACCGCGACGCGGGCCGGGTCGGCCGCGTACCGCTCGATGAGGTCACGGGCCTCGACCCGGGTGTTGGCCACCAGCCGGTCGGCCTCGGCGACCACCTGCTCCTCGCCGATCACCCGCGCCTTCGGCTCCGGCCGGTCACCGACGGCGAGCTGGGCGTTCTTCACCTTGGCCAGCGTGTGGGCGGTGTGCACCAGGGGCACCCCCCATCGCTCCTTGGCCAGCCACCCGACCTGGCCGGAGAGCCAGTAGTGCGAGTGGATCAGGTCGTAGTGGCCGGGCGGGCGGGCAGCCTCGGCGCGGAGCACCCCGGCGGTGAAGGCGCAGAGCTGGCCCGGCAGCTCCTCCTTCGTCAGCCCCTCCAGCGGGCCGGAGGTGACGTGCCGGACCTGCACGCCGGGGGCCATCTCGACCACCGGGGGCAGGTCGCCCGAGGTGGCCCGGGTGAAGATCTCGACCTCGACGTTCGCCTCGGCGAGCCGACGGGCGACCTCCAGGATGTAGACGTTCATGCCGCCGGCGTCGCCGGTGCCGGGCTGGTGCAGCGGTGAGGTGTGCACCGACAGGGTGGCGATCCGTCGGGGCCGCGGCCACGGTCGGGCACCTCGCTGACGACCCACGCCGGTGTGCAGTTCCGCCACGTCCGCTCCTTCTGTCACGGTTGATGCCGTCTGGCACGACCGGCGCTTCGGTCAACCTTTACGCCGGTTGACATCTTCCCCATCGGGCTTCGGAAATGCCTCGCGGCGGCCGACCGGCGTGACGGACCTCATCGCGGACGCCCACCCGCCCGCCCGGATCGACGGCACGGGCGGGGGTGACAATGGCCGGATGACCTCTGTCGCCATCGTCACCGGAGCGTCCAGCGGGATCGGCGCGGCCACCGCTCGCCGACTCGCCGCCGAGGGTTTCCACGTGCTCGCCGCTGCCCGACGCACCGATCGGCTCACCGACCTGGTCAAGGAGATCACCGCCGCCGGTGGCCAGGCCACCGCGGTGGCCTGCGACGTCACCTCGGACGAGTCGGTCGCCGCGCTGGCCGAGGCGGCTGCGGCCGCGCCAGGGCCGGTCACCCTGCTGGTGAACAACGCCGGCGGCGCGCGAGGGCTGGACCCGGTGGAGTCCGGGTCGCTCGGCGACTGGCAGTGGATGTACGACGTCAACGTGCTCGGCACGCTGCGGGTCACCCAGGCCCTGCTGCCCGCGCTGGAGGCGTCCGGGGCCGGCACCATCGTGATCGTCTCGTCCACCGCCGGATTCACCGTCTACGAGGGCGGCGGTGGCTACACCGCGGCCAAGCACGCGCAGACCGCGATCGCCGGGACGCTGCGGCTGGAGCTCAACGGGCGGCCCGTCCGGGTGATCGAGGTCGACCCGGGGATGGTGAAGACCGAGGAGTTCGGGCTGGTCCGCTTCGACGGCGACACCGAACGGGCGGCGGCGGTCTACGCCGGGGTGGCCGAGCCACTGGTCGCCGAGGACGTGGCCGACTGCATCGCCTGGTGCGCCACCCGCCCGCACCACGTCAACGTGGACCGGCTGGTGGTCCGCCCGCTCGCGCAGGCCGCTCAGCACAAGGTGCACCGGGTCGGCCAGTGAAGACCGGATGACCGGACCGACGCGGCGCCGGCCGTACGGCGTGGTCACCCGGGGCACCACCAACCCCAACCGGCTCCGCCGGGTGGACAACTGGATCGTGGCCAACTGCGGCGACCTGCTCCGCGCCGCGGCCGACCCGCTGGTGGTGGACCTCGGCTACGGGGCGACCCCGGTCACCGCGGTGGAGTTGCGCGCCCGGCTCGCCACCGGGGTCCGCGCCGACGTCCGGCTGGTCGGGCTGGAGATCGATCCGGCCCGGGTGGCCGCCGCGACGCCGGCCGCCGACCCGCCGGGGCTCACCTTCGGCCGGGGCGGGTTCGAGCTGGCCGGTCTGCGCCCGGTGCTGGTCCGCGCGCTCAACGTTCTCCGCCAGTACGACGAAAGCGAGGTGGCCGGAGCCTGGCGGACGATGACGGCCGCGCTGGCCCCCGGCGGTGTGCTGGTGGAGGGCACCTGCGACGAGCTGGGCCGGTTGGGCGGCTGGCTGCTGATCGACGCCGAGGGGCCGCGTTCGCTGACCCTGGCCGCGCGGCTCGCCACCCTGACCAGCCCGGCCGAGCTGGCCGAGCGGCTGCCGAAGGCGCTGATCCACCGCAACGTCCCCGGTGAGCCGGTGCACGACCTGATCCGCGCCCTGGACGACGCCTGGCAGGCCGCGGCCGGCTACGCGACCTTCGGCCCGAGGCAGCGCTGGCTGCACGCCGTCCAGTCCCTCAAGGACACCGGCTGGCCGGTCCTGGACCGCCCTGCCCGCTGGCGCCTGGGCGAACTAACCGTCCCCTGGCCCGCCGTAACCCCCCGCTAACCCCCCGCGCCCGCCCTGACGCGGTCGATCATGGACTTGTGGTGCCTGGATTACGGGCCTTCGGGGGTTTTGTCACCCACCACAACTGCATGATCGACGCGGGTCAGCAGGGTTCGTGCGAGCGCGAGGGTTCGGGGGTCAGATGGTGCAGTTGATGAGGACGGGTTCGGGGTGGAGGGTGACGGCGAAGCGGGCGTGTACGCCGTCACGGATCTCGCGGGCCAGGGCGACCAGGTCGGCGGTGCTGGCCCGGCCACTGCGGTTGGTCAACGCCAGCGTGTGCTTGCTGGAGATGGCGACGCCACCGGGACCCGGGTGGCCCTTGCCGAAGCCGGCCTTGTCGATCAGCCAGGCGGCGCTCACCTTGACCACGTCGCCGGCACCCGGCCAGGACGGCGGCTCGCCCAGGTCGGCGGCGCGCTCACGGAGCAGCTCGTACGCCGCGCGGTCCAGCACCGGGTTGGTGAAGAACGAGCCGACCGAGCGGGTGTCCGGGTCGGTCGGGTCGAGCACCATGCCCTTGCCGCCCCGCAGTCGCAGCACGGCCGCGCGGGCGTCGGCCAGCGGCACCCGGTCGCCGACCTCGACGCCGAGCGCGCGGGCCAGTTCGGCGTAGCGCACCGGGCCGGAGAGCGGCGAGCGGGTCAGCCGGAAGTCAACCGACAGCACCACCCAGCGGTCGCTGTACTTGAAGATGCTTCCCCGGTAGGCGAAGCCGCAGTCCGCGGCGGCGATCCGGCCGGTGGTCCCCTCGACCCGGTCGTGCACCTCGACGCCGGTGATCGTCTCGGCGACCTCCTGGCCGTACGCGCCGACGTTCTGGATCGGGGTGGCGCCGGTGGAGCCCGGGATGCCGGAGAGGCACTCCAACCCGGACCAGCCGTTGGCCACGGTCGCGGCGACCAGGTCGTCCCACGGCTCGCCGGCCTCGACCCGTACGGTCACCGTGTCGGCGTCCTCGGCGACCACCCGCAGCCCGCGGGAGCGGACCAGCACCACCGTGCCGGGGAACCCGGCGTCGCCGATCACCACGTTGCTGCCCCCGGCGAGGATCAGCACCTGCTCGTCCCGACCGCCGGCCTCCCGGACCGCCCGTACGATCTCGTCGGCGCTGGTCGCCGGCACGATCCGGGCGGCCGGCCCGCCCGTCCGCAGGGTGGTGTAGCTGGCCAGGAGACTCACGTCGGCCGGGTCGGTTCCGGTTGTCGGCTGGGCGTAGACGTCTGACACACCTTTCACCCTAGGCTGAGGGGTAGCCGCGGCACCCACTGGTGGCCGGGTCACCCCCGGGAGGATGGCGATGAGCAGACTGCATGGCACGAAGGACTTCTGGATCGGCGCTCTCCGGGCGGAGGGCCCGTCGTTCGCCGCGGCGGTGGCCGAGGCCCCGGCCGAGACACCGGTGCTCTCCTGCCCTGGCTGGACCGTCGCCGACCTGACCCTGCACCTGGGTAGCTGCTACCACTGGGTGTCCTCGTTCGCCGGCTCCGGGTCGACGACCGCCCCGGCCAAGCGTCCCGAGCCGGTCGATCCCGGCCCGGGCGTCACCCCGCTCGAGTACTGGCAGCGCGGATACGACCAGCTGATGGCCCTGTTCGAGGGCCTCGACCCGGAGGCCCCGGCGTGGAACTGGGCGCCGCAGCCGAAGCGGGCCGGCTTCTGGCCCCGCCGGATGGCGCACGAGACCGCGGTGCACCGCTGGGACGCCCAGCTCGCCATCGCCGCCGGTGAGCCGATCGAGGCGAAGCTCGCGGCCGACGGGGTGAGCGAGGTGCTGGACACCTGGCTCCCGGCGGGCCGGCGGCGCGCCGAGGGGCAGTGGCACGGGGTGGTGCAGCTCGCCGCGGTGGACGCGGCGCAGTCCTGGTATCTGCGGCTGCGCGGCGAGGGGGTGGCGCTGCTGGACACCGACACCATCCTCGACCACGACGACCACCACGCCCGGGCGCAGGTCACCGGCACGGCCAGCGACCTGCTGCTGGCGCTCTGGGGCCGGATCAGCTTCGACACCCTGGACATCACCGGCGACCCCACCCTGCTGGACGGCCTCCGGCTCAGCTGACCCGGGCCCGATCCGGCAGCCTTTCCCGCGCAGCAGCGGCCATTCCCACCGGAATGGCCGCTGCTGTCGTCTTCGGGCTCCGGAACGGATCGCTGAGAGCGCTCTCTTGACATGTGTCGAAGCGCACACCACCCTGTCGTGAGAGCGCTCTCTCGGATTCGTACCCACCACCACCCACCCGACCTGAGAGGGGTCCGATACTGATGGGTGTCATTGCGCGTCGCCGCCTCGCGGCGGTGGCCCTCGCCGCCACCACCGCCCTGGTCGTCACCGCCGGCTGCGGCGGCGGCGACGCCGCCGAGGACGGCCCGATCACGCTCACCGTGGACGTGTTCGGCCAGTTCGGCTACGAACAGCTCTACCAGGAGTACATGGCCGCCCACCCGGACGTGAAGATCGTCGAGCGGGGGACCGGGGGCAACCTCGACGAGTACTCACCGAAGCTCACCCAGTGGCTCGCCGCCGGCAAGGGCGCCGGCGACATCGTCGCCATCGAGGAGGGGCTGCTGGTCGAGTACAAGGCCAACCCGGACAACTTCGTCAACCTGCTCGACCACGGCGCGGCAGAGCTCAAGGGCAACTTCCTGGAGTGGAAGTGGAACCAGGGAATGACCGCCGACGGCAAGCAGCTGATCGGGCTCGGCACCGACGTCGGCGGCATCGCGATGTGCTACCGCAAGGACCTCTTCGCCAAGGCCGGCCTGCCGACCGAGCGTGACGCGGTGTCCAAGCTCTGGCCGACCTGGCAGGACTACATCGCCACCGGCGAGAAGTTCAAGGCCGCGAACACCGGGGCGTCGTTCCTGGACGGTGCCACCAACACCTTCAACACGATCCTGCTCCAGACCGCCGGCAACACCTCGGGCTACAGCTACTACGACACCAACAACAACCTGGTCGTCGACAGCAACCCGGCCGTGAAGCAGGCCTACGACACCACGGTGGACATCATCGACTCCGGCCTGTCCGGCAAGTACGGCTCCTGGTCGGAGGAGTGGGTCTCCGCGTTCAAGCAGTCGAAGTTCGCCACCATCGCCTGCCCCGCCTGGATGACCGGGGTCATCGAGGGCAACTCCGGGCCGGCCGCCAAGGACAAGTGGGACATCGCCAAGGTGCCCGGCAACGGCGGCAACTGGGGCGGATCGTTCCTCGCCGTACCCAAGCAGAGCGAGCAGCGGGCCGAGGCGATCGAGCTGGCCAAGTTCCTCACCAGCGCCAAGGGTCAGATCGGCGCGTTCAAGGCCAAGGGCCCGCTGCCCTCGTCGCCGCAGGCACTCGACGACCCGGCCATCGCGAACGCGACAAACGCGTACCTGTCCGGGGCGCCGGTCGGGCAGATCTTCGCCGCCGGCGCGAAGAGCCTGAAGCCGGTCTACATGGGCCCCAAGAACCAGGCCGTGCGCACCGAGGTGGAGAACGCGGTGCGGACCGTCGACCTGGGCCAGCGCAGCCCCGAACAGGGCTGGACCGACGCGGTGACCAACGCGAAGAAGGCCGCCGACAAGTAGCCCGAGCCAGCGGGCGGGCGGGCTCCGGACACCGGAGTCCCGCCCGCGCCGTGGAGAGGAGTCCCCGGGCATGACCGTCCAGCTCGACGCCCGCCCGCCGGCCGCGCCCGCGCCCGGCCCCCGGCACCGGTCGCGGGAGGGCCGGCTCAGCCGGCTCGACACGCGCTACTCGCCGTACCTCTACATCGCGCCGTTCTTCCTGCTCTTCGCGATCTTCGGGGTGTACCCGCTGGGCTACACCCTCTGGGTCTCGCTGCACGACTGGGACCTGCTCGGCAGCGACCACCCGTTCGTCGGGGCGGAGAACTACACCCGGCTGCTGGCCGATGCCGACTTCTGGCACGCGGTGGTCAACACCCTGGGCATCTTCGTCATCTCGACCGTTCCGCAGCTGCTCGCCGCGCTCTGGTTGGCCAACCTGCTCAACCGGCGGCTCCGGTTCCGCACCGGCTGGCGGATGGCGGTGCTGATCCCCAACGTCACGTCCACCGCCGCGGTGGCGATCGTGTTCGGAGTGCTCTTCGGCCGTGAGTTCGGCATGGTCAACTGGCTGCTCGACGTGGTCGGGCTGGACGCGGTGGACTGGAAGTCCAACCGGGTCGCCTCCTGGGTGGCCATCTCGGCCATGGTCGACTGGCGGTGGACCGGCTACAACGCGCTGATCTTCCTGGCCGCGATGCAGGCGATCCCGCGCGACCTCTACGAGTCGGCGGCGATCGACGGGGCGAACCGGGCGCGGCAGTTCTGGTCGATCACCGTGCCGCTGCTGAAGCCGACGATCATCTTCTGCGTCATCATCTCCACCATCGGCGGGTTGCAGCTCTTCACCGAGCCCCGGCTCTTCCACTCCGGCACCAACCCGATCCGGGGCGGGCCACTGCGCGAATCACAGACGGTGACCATGTACATGTTCGAGAACGCCTTCGCGCCGCACTACAACTTCGGCTACGGCTCGGCGGTCGCCTGGCTGCTCTTCGCTCTGATCGCCGTCGTCGCGGCGATCAACGTACTGGTCATCCGGCGGCTCGGCGGAACGCCGGGCGCCCGAGCGATGAAGCGGGGCCTGCGATGAGCCGCCTCTGGCGGGCCAGCCCGCTGACGTACGGCGCCCTGATCCTCGCCGCGGTCATGTCGATCTTCCCGATCTACTGGATGTTCGTGGTGGCCAGCCGCTCCAGCGACGCCATGGGTCAGGTGCCACCACCGGTCACCCCCGGCGGCAACCTGGGCGCGAACATCGCGCGGCTCTTCGACAACACCGACGCGTACTTCCTGACCGGCCTGATCAACTCGACGATCGTGGCGACCACCGTCACCGTCTCGGTGGTCTTCTTCTCCAGCCTGGCCGGGTTCGCCTTCGCCAAGCTGCGCTTCCGCGGTCGCAACGCGCTGTTGCTGGTGATCATCGCGACCATGATGGTGCCGACCCAGCTCGGCGTCATTCCGCTCTACCTGCTGATGACCAAGCTGAACTGGAACGACCGGCTGCCGGCCGTGATCGTGCCCGCGCTGGTCACCGGGTTCGGGGTGTTCATGATGCGGCAGTACGCCGGCCAGGCGGTCAGCGACGAGCTGATCGAGGCGGCCCGGATGGACGGCTGCGGCACCGCCCGGATCTGGTGGAACGTGGTGGTGCCCGCGCTTCGCCCGGCCGCCGCCGTGCTCGGGCTGCTCACCTTCATGACCACCTGGAACGACTTCCTCTGGCCGTACGCTGTGCTGAACGACCCGGAGAACCCGACCGTTCAGCTCTCCCTGCGGGCGCTCTCGGACGGGTACTACCAGGACATGTCGCAGGTCTTCACCGGGACGGCCCTCGCGACGCTGCCGCTGCTGCTGGTCTTCGTCCTGTTCGGCCGCCAGATCATCGGCGGGATCATGGAAGGTGCGGTCAAGGCGTGACTGAACTCCGATTTCCCGAGAACTTCCTCTGGGGCGCCGCCACCGCCGCGTACCAGATCGAGGGCGCGACCCACGACGACGGTCGGGGCCCATCCATCTGGGACACCTTCAGCCGCACCCCGGGAAAGGTGTATCAGGGGCACACCGGAGACGTCGCCTGCGACCACTACCACCGGTACGCCGACGACGTGGCGCTGATGGCCGAGCTGGGGCTGCGGGCGTACCGCTTCTCGGTTGCCTGGCCCCGGATCCAGCCCGACGGCACCGGCCCGGTCAACCCGCGCGGGCTGGACTTCTACGACCGGCTGGTGGACGCCCTGCTCGACCGGGGGATCGACCCGATCGTGACGCTCTACCACTGGGACCTGCCGCAGACGCTGGGTGACCGGGGTGGCTGGACCAACCGGGAGACCGCCGAACACTTCGCGACCTACGCCACCGCGATGTACGCGCGCCTGGGCGACCGGGTGGACGTCTGGACCACGCTCAACGAGCCGTGGTGCTCGGCGTACCTCGGATACGGCAGCGGTGTGCACGCTCCCGGCGAGCAGCACCCGGCTGCCGCCTTCACGGCCGTACACCACCTGCTGCTCGGACACGGCCTGGCGGCCCGGGCGCTGCGCGCGGCCGGCGCGCGCACCGTCGGGATCACCCTGAATCCGGCCGACGTACGCCCCGCGGACGAGTCCAGCGCCGCCGACGCCGCGGCAGTACGCCTGGTCGACGGGCTGCACAACCGGATCTTCCTGGATCCGCTGCTGGCCGGTGGCTACCCGGAGGACGTGCTGGAGCACCTGAGCCGGATCGTCGAGCCGACCTTCATCCGGGACGGCGACGAGAAGCTGATCGCCGCCCCGATCGACCTGCTCGGCATCAACTACTACCAGCCGACCTACGTCGCCGGCCGGCCGGACGGCGCCGGCGGCGGTGGCACCTACCCGGGCACCGACGGCGCGGTGGAGTTCCTGCCACCGGTCGGGCCGCTCACCGAGATGGGCTGGATGGTGGAGCCGGCCGGGCTGACCCGCCTGCTGGAGCGGATCGCCACCGACTACCCGGGCGTGCCGCTGCTGATCACCGAGAACGGCGCGGCGTACCCGGACAAGCCCGGCACCGACCCGACCGACGGTCCGGGCCGGGTCGCCGACACCGACCGGATCGCCTACCTCGACGGTCACCTGCGCGCGGCGCACGAGGCGATCTCCCGGGGCGTGGATCTCCGCGGTTATCTCGTATGGTCGTTCCTGGACAACTTCGAGTGGGCTGAGGGCTACCGCAAACGGTTCGGGATCGTGCACGTCGACTACCTGAGCCAGCGTCGCACACCGAAGTCCAGCGCCCGGTGGTACCAGGAGGTGATCTCCCGGAACGGGCTGTGACGGGGGGTTGGCGGCGATGACGACGGCGCAACGGCCGACGCTCGAAGAGGTGGCCCGGCGGGCCGGGGTGTCCCGGGCCACCGTTTCACGGGTGGTGAACGGCTCCACCACGGTGGCCGAACCGATCCGGGAGGCGGTCCAGCGGGCCGTGGCCGAGCTGGGCTACGTGCCGAACCTGGCCGCCCGCAGCCTGGTGACCCAGCGGACCGACTCGGTCGCCCTGGTCATGCCCGAGGCGGCCACCCGGGTCTTCTCCGACGACCAGGTCTTCCCCGGCATCATCCGGGGGGTCAGCCAGGAGCTGGAGGCGGCTGACAAGCAGCTGGTGCTGATGCTGGCCGGCTCGCCGGCCGGGCACGCCCGGGTGGAGCGCTACACCACCGGGCGGCACGTCGACGGAGTGCTCTTCGCCTCGCTGCACGGCGCCGACCCACTGCCCGGCACGCTCGCCCGGCTCGGCATCCCGGTGGTGTGCAGCGGTCGCCCGCTCGGCGACGTCCCGGTGCCGTACGTGGACGTCGACCACGTCGGCGGGGTCACCGCGGCGGTACGGCACCTGATCGACACCGGCCGGCGGCGGATCGCCACCATCGCCGGCCCGCAGGACATGGTGGCCGGCATCGAGCGGCTCGCCGGCTACCGGCAGGCGATGGCGGCGGCCGGGCTGCCGGAGCGGGTGGCGACCGGCGACTTCACCCGGGAGTCCGGGGCGGCGGCCATGCGCGAACTGCTCGACGCCGACCCCGACCTGGACGCGGTCTTCGCCGCCTCCGACCTGATGGCGCACGCCGCGCTGCGCACGCTGCGCGAGGCGGGCCGGCGGGTGCCCCAGGACGTCGCGGTGATCGGCTTCGACGACATCGAGACGGCGGCCTACACCGAGCCGCCGCTGACCACCGTCCGGCAGCCGATCCAGGAGATCGGCCGGCAGATGACCCGGCAGCTGCTCCGGCTGGCGGCCGGCGGGACGATCGAGCCGGCCATGATGCTGCCCACCGAGCTGATCCTTCGCGACTCCGCCTGACGGCTGCCGAGGCGCGTCCAGCCCGGCGACGGCGGCCCGGCCGGCGGGTACGACCCGCCGGCGAGGGCCGCGAGCCGGCCGGTTAATGGGTCGATCGGTGCGGCGGCGCGCCGTATCGTCCCCGCCGTGACGAGCCTGATCCCCGTGCCCGCCCTCACCGACCGCGTCGAGTACGCGTACGCGGCCACCGTCGAACCCTCGACCAGGCTGGTGTTCACCGCCGGCGCCTGCCCGCTGGACGCCGAGGGGCGGACGGTCGCGCCCGGTGATCACGCCGCGCAGGCCCGGCAGGTGCTCGCCAACCTGGAAACGGCCCTCGCGGCCGCCGGCGCCGGTCTCGCCGACGTCGTCAAGACGACCGTCTACGTGGCCTCCGCCGAGCGGGCGGACCTGGTCACGGTCTGGCAGGTGGTCCGGGACGCGTTCGGCGACCACGAACCACCCAGCACCCTGCTCGGGGTGGCCGTGCTCGGCTACCCCGACCAACTGGTCGAGGTCGAGGCGGTCGCGGCGGTGCGCAATGGCTGACGTCCGGATCCGCACCGCCACCCCCGACGACGCGCCCGGCGTGGTCGCGCTGCGCACGCTGGTCCACCCGTACCTGGTGCGCGGGGTGGCGTCGACCCGGCTGATGATCGCCGAACCCCCGCCCGGCGAGGAGTGGACGGCGTTCGTCGCCGAAGTCGGCGACCGGGTGATCGGCTGGGTGTCGGCGTACCGCAACATCCGGACGTCCGAGGCCGACTTCGGCGAGGTCTCGCTGCTGCACGTCGACCCGGAGCAGCGGCGCCAGGGGGTCGGCGAGGCGCTGCTGGGCGAGGCGCTGGGCCACCTCCGCCACCTCGGGGTGCGCCGGGTCCGCGCCTGGGCGCAACCGGAGGCGCTGCCCTTCGCCCGCCGGCACGGCTTCACGCCCAGCCGGGAACTGCGCTTCTCGGCGCTCGACCTGCGTCCCGCGCCGCCGATGCCGCCGGCGCCCCCGGGCGTACGGCTGCTGCCGCTGGACGAGGTGGACCCGCACCGGATGTACCGGGCCGAGATCGCGACCGCCGCCGACGAGCCGGGCGACGTGGCCTCCGACGCGATCAGTTACGAGGTCTGGCAGTACGACGTCTGGCAGAACCTCGGCCTGGACAAGGCGGCCAGCACGGCCGTCGAGGCGGACGGCGAACTGGTGGCGTTCAGCGTGGTCAAGCGGGACGGCGACCGGATGTGGTCGGACTTCACCGGCACCCTGCCCGAGCACCGCGGGCGTGGCCTCGCCCGGCTGGCCAAACAGGCGGCCCTGCACCGGGCCGCCGCCGGTGGGGTGCGGATCGCGTACACCTCGAACGACGAGGCGAACGCGCCGATGCTGGCGATCAACGCCCGGCTCGGCTACCGGCCGGTGGCCGCCCACTGGTCCTGCCTCGCCGAACTGACCTGACGACCACGACCGGCCCGGTCCGCAGCCGCCGTCAGCCGGCGAGCACCTGCTCGGCGATCCGGTGGGTGTCGGCGCCGAAGAGCACCAGCCGGGCCTGCGTGACGGTGGCCGGGGCGGCGGCCCGCAGCACCGTCAGCGCCTGCCGGACGGCGTCGTCCACCGGCCAGCCGTAGATGCCGGCGGAGACGAGCGGAAAGGCCACCGTCGCCGCCCCCAGTTCGTCGGCCACTCGCAGGCTGTTCGCGTAGCAGTCGCGCAGCAGCGCCGCGCGGTCCTCGGTGGCCGACCAGACCGGCCCGACGGTGTGGATCACCCAGCGGGCCGGCAGGTCGCCCGCCGTGGTGGCCACCGCCTGCCCGGTCGGCAGGCCGCGGCCGTACCGGGACGCGCGCAGCGCCCGGCACTCGGCCAGGATGGCCGGCCCACCCCTGCGGTGGATCGCGCCGTCCACGCCGCCCCCGCCGAGCAGCGAGGAGTTCGCGGCGTTCACGATCGCGTCCACCCGCTGGGTGGTGATGTCCCCCTCGACCAGGCTGATCTCCACGTCATCGCTCCTCGACCGGCTCGCCGGGCGACCGCCGGTCCTCGATCGGCTGCCCGAGCGACCGCCGGGCCAGCAGGGTCGCGCCGGCCACCGCGGCCGGCATGATCAGTACGGCGCCGAGCGGGATCAGGAAGCAGAGGAAGACCGCCACTCCGAAGCCGAGCGCGGTCGGCCGGTCCGCCTTCAGCAGCGCGCGGCGCTGCGGCAGTCGCATCCCGCGCCGGTAGAAGGGCGCGCCGACCAGCTCGACGGCGAGGAACCAGCCACCCACCGCCGCCCCGATCACCGGGACCACCGTCTGGCCGACCACCGGGATGAAGCCGGCGACGAAGAGCGGGATGCCGACCAGGGCGGTGAGCGCCACCAGGCGTACCGAGTCGGCCATGCTGCGGCGCAGCGACGAGAAGAACGGCACGTCGACCGCGCCCGGCGTGCCGCCGTGCCGCTCCTCCACCCGCTCGGAGATCTTCTCGTAGAACGGGTCCCCGATCACCAGGGTGACCGCGGTGAAGGTGAGCACGCCGAGCAGCCCACCGAGCCCCAGGAAGGCCAGCCCGGCGATCACCCGGACCAGGCTGCGCCCGGTGGTCGACCAGTCGTCGGCGAACGGTGTCACCAGCGCCGCCAGGTCGTCCACGAACCACACCAGGGCGGCGAGCGCGCCGAGGAAGAGCGCGCCGGAGATCAGCGCCGGCACGACGCCGAGCAGCATCAGGCCGGGGCTGCGCACGTAGAGACCGAGGCCGCGCAGGAGCAGTCCCGCTCCGGCGAGGAAGCGGCCGAGGGTCCCGGTGACCGGGCGGGCGATGCTGCTGACGTCCACGAGCGAAGAGCCTAGTTGCCGCCGGCACATCAACCGGTCGGTGGATCGCCGGGGTCAACCGCGGCCGGCGGAGATCACCAACGGCCGGTCGATCCGCCGGCGCGCCCGCGCCGCCACGCTGAACAGGTACGAGTACAACGGCGAAAGGCGGCGCGATGCCGGTCATCGAGGTGACCAGTCTGCACAAGAGATACGGCGAGCTGGTGGCCGTGGACGACGTGTCGTTCGCGGTGGAGGCCGGGGAGATCTTCGGCATCCTTGGCCCGAACGGCGCGGGCAAGACCACGACGGTGGAGTGCGTGTCCGGGCTGCGCGTCCCTGACGGGGGCGGGGTGTCGGTCCTCGGGCTCGACCCCCGCCGGGACGCGGCCCGGCTCCGCCAGCTGGTCGGAGTGCAGCTCCAGGAGAGTCAGCTGCCGGACCGGCTCCGGGTGGCCGAGGCGCTGGAGCTGTACGCCTCCTTCTACCGTGACCCGGCCGATCCGGCCGCGTTGATGGACAAGCTGGGCCTGGGCGACAAGCGAAACACCGCGTACAAAGACCTCTCAGGCGGCCAGAAGCAACGGCTCTCCATCGCGCTGGCGCTGGTCGGCAACCCGAAGATCGCCGTCCTGGACGAGCTGACCACCGGGCTGGACCCGCAGGCCCGGCGGGACACCTGGGGCCTCATCGAACAGGTCCGGGACAGTGGGGTGACGATCGTGCTGGTCACCCATTTCATGGAGGAGGCCGAGCGGCTCTGCGACCGGGTCGCGGTGATCGACCAGGGGCGGGTCGTCGCGCTGGACAGCCCAGCCGGCCTGGTGTCGACAGTGGCTCCTGAGCAGCGGGTCCGGTTCCGGCCGTCCGCCCCGGTCGACGACCGGCTACTCGCCGACCTGCCCGAGGTTGTCTCCGTGCACCGCACCGGCGGCCAGGTGGTGGTAACCGGCACCGGTGACGTGCTGCACGCTGTCACCTCGGTGCTCGCCCGCAACCAGATCGTCGCCGCCGACCTGCGGCTGGAGCAGTCCACCCTCGACGACGCCTTCGTCGAGCTGACCGGGCACCGGCCCGCCGACTAAGGGGGAACCGACATGCACGCCTTCGGGCAGATCCTCAAGATCGAGACGAGACTCTACCTGCGGGACCGTTCCACCCTGTTCACCATCATCGGGTTGCCGCTCCTGCTGCTCGTGGTGTTCGGGTTCATCCCCGCAGCGCGCCAGCCGGATCCACTCTTCGACGACCGGACCTTCATCGAGTACTTCGCCCCTTCGCTGCTGGTGATCACGCTCGCCATGGCGGGGGTGAACATCCTGCCCACGGTGCTGGCTACCTACCGGGAACGGGGCGTACTGCGCCGGCTAGCCACCACCCCGGCCAGCCCCGCCGCGCTGCTGGCCGCCCAACTGGTCATCTCGCTCGGCGCGATCCTGGTCAGCGCGGTGCTGCTCATCGCGGTCGCCCGGCTGGCGTTCGGCGTGCCGCTGCCGCGGCACCCGCTCGGTTTCGCGCTGGCCTTCGTCCTCGGCACGGCGGCCCTGCTGGCGCTGGGTCTGCTGGTGGCGGCGGTGGCCCGGACCACCAAGGCGGCGCAGGCGCTGGCCGTGCCGTTGTTCCTGGTCACCATGTTCTTCGGCGGGGTCTACGTGCCCCGGTTCATCCTGCCCGACCTGCTGGTCCGGATCGGTGACTACACACCACCCGGTGTGCAGGCACTGCTCGACGCCTGGACGGTCGCCTCACCACAGCCGCTGCACCTGGCGATAATGGCGGTGATCGCCGTGCTGGCCGGTACCGCCGCGGCGAAACTGTTCCGCTGGGAATGAGCGAGGGCCCGATGACCAGCACCGCCGAACAGGTCGACCGACTAGCCGCCTGGGAGGCCCGGGAAGTGGGCGTCCACCGGGTGGTGCCGTACGTCGGGCTGGCCGTCGGGGCAATGCTCACCACGGCCGCGCCGGCACCGGGAGGCCTCTCGCTGGCCCCTGACCTGCTCGTCGCCGCGGCGGCGGCGTGCTGGGTCGCCTGGTTCGTCAACCTGCACCCCGCTTGGACGACCCGGCGCAGGCTGATGGCCGTCTACTACGTCGGGCTGCTCGCGTTCGGCGCCGTGCTGGTGGTCGACAGTCCGTGGTACGGCTTCTTCGCCTGGGCCGGTTTCCTGCATGCGTTCGTGCTGCCCGGCAACTGGCGGTTCGCCGGGGTGGCCGCCTCGTCCGTCCTGGCGGCCACCGCGCAGAGCGCGGGCCTGCCGTCGTCCCTGTCGCACTGGCTGCTCTGGTCGGTGCTGGTGGCGTTCAACCTGGGCGTGGCCAGCGCGGTGACCTGGTTCGGCACCATCAGCGACCGGCAGAACGCCAACCGCAAGCGGTTGGTCGCGGAGCTGGCCGAGACGAACCGCCGGTTGTCCGAGACCATGCGGGAGAACGAGGGGCTGCACGCCCAACTGCTCACCCAGGCCCGCGAGGCCGGCGTGACCGACGAGCGGCAGCGGATGGCCAGGGAGATCCACGACACGCTGGCCCAGGGCCTCACCGGCATCATCACCCAGCTCGAAGCGGCCGGGCAGGCCCGGGACCGGCGGTCCGACTGGCAGCGGCACGTGGACACCGCGGTCGCCCTGGCCCGCGAGAGCCTCACCGAGGCGCGCCGCTCGGTGCGGGCCGTCCGCCCCGAGGCGCTGGAGTCCGGCCGGCTGCCCGACGCGCTCGCCGAGCTGACCCGACGCTGGTCGGCGATCAACGAGGTGCGGGCCGAGGTAAGCGTGACCGGGGACGCCCGCGCGCTGCATCCGGAGGTCGAGGTGACGCTGCTCCGGGCCGCCCAGGAGGCGCTGGCCAACGTGGGCCGGCACGCCAAGGCGTCCAGGGTCGGGTTGACCCTCTCGTACATGGCGGACGTGGTCACTCTGGACGTCCGCGACGACGGGGTGGGCTTTGACCTCGCCGATCGGTTGGCGCCCCGGGGCCCGGACGGCGGGTACGGACTGACCGCCATGCGACAGCGGGTGACCGGCGTTGGCGGCGAATTGGCTGTCGAGTCCGAGCCGGGCGGTGGCACCGCCGTCTCGGCGTCCGTGCCCGCGCTCGCCGGAGGTGCCGATTGACCACGCCCGTACGGCTGCTGATCGTCGACGACCACCCCGTGGTGCGGGACGGGCTGCGCGGCATGTTCACCGGCGATCCGGGCTTCGAGGTGGTCGGCGAGGCCGGCGACGGCGCCGAGGCGCTCGCGCTGGCCGCCCACCTGCACCCGGACGTCGTGCTGATGGACCTGCGGATGCCCGGGATGGACGGGGTGACCGCGATCGGGCGGTTGGCCCGCTCCGGCAGCCCCGCCAAGGTGCTGGTGCTGACCACCTACGACACGGACGCGGACGTGCTGCCGGCGATCGAGGCGGGTGCCACCGGCTACCTGCTCAAGGACGCGCCTCGCGAGGACCTGGTCCGGGCGGTGCGGGCTGCGGCGCGGGGGGAGTCCGTGCTCTCCCCCAGCGTGGCCGGCCGGCTCATGGGGCGGCTCCGCGCACCCGACGAGGAGCCGCTGAGCCAGCGCGAGTTGGAGGTGCTCACCCTGGTGGCCCGCGGCTCGTCGAACCGGGAGACCGCCGCCCGGCTCTTCATCAGCGAGGCCACCGTCAAGACGCACCTGCTGCACGTGTACGCCAAGCTCGGGGTCAACGACCGGGCCGCGGCGGTGGCCGCCGCGTACGACCGGGGCCTGCTCACCCCCGGCGGGCGGTGACCGGGGCAGGATGGACCGGTGCGGGCGTCCCGGTTGATCTCGTTGGTGCTGCTCCTCCAGTCTCGGGAGACGATGACCGCGGCCGAGCTGGCCCGGGAGCTGGAGGTCTCCGAGCGGACCGTCTACCGGGACGTGCTCGCGCTCTCCGCCGCCGGGGTGCCGGTCTACGCCGACCGGGGCCGGGCCGGCGGCTACCGGCTGCTCGGCGGCTACCGGACCCGGCTGACCGGGCTGACCCGTGACGAGGCGGAGGCCCTCTTCCTCGCCGGGCTACCCGGGCCGGCCGGCGACATGGGGCTGACCGACGCGCTCGCCGCCGCCGAGCTGAAGGTGCTGGCCGCCCTGCCGCCCGCGCTGCGGGACGCGCCGGCCCGGGCCGGTCAGCGGTTCCATCTGGACGTGCCGGGCTGGTTCCGGGAGGCCGGGCCGCCGCCGTGGCTCAGCGAGCTGGCCGGCGCGGTCTGGCGGGACCGGGTGGTCGAGCTGCGCTACCGGCGGGGCGACCGCGAGGTCGACCGCACGGTCCGGCCGTACGGGCTCGTGCTCAAGAGCGGGGTCTGGTATCTGGTCGGCCGGGTCGGCGACGACGCGCGCACCTACCGGGTGGACCGGGTGACCGGGGTCGAGGTGGGCACCGAGGGCTTCGACCGGGACGAGGGCTTCGACCTGGCCCGGTACTGGCGGGAGCAGGCCGGGGCGTTCCTGCGCAGAATGCTGCGCGACCAGGTCACCGTCCGGCTCGGCCCCGCCGGCCTGCGCCAGCTCCGGCACCTGGTGGACGCCCCCTTCGTGTACGAGGAGGCGGTGGCCGCCGCCGAGGGACCCGACGGGCAGGGCCGGCTGGTGCTGCGCCTGCCCGTCGAGTCCGTGCGGGTGGCGTACCACCAACTGCTCTCGCTCGGCCCCGAGGTGGAGGTGCTCGACCCGCCCGAGCTGCGGGAGCTGATGGCCGGGGCCGCCGCGCGGATGGGCCGGCTCTACGCCGACTCGCGCCCGGCCGACCCCGGCCCGCCGGATCAGCGGTAGCCGGTGTCGTCCGCCGCCTTACCGACCGCAACCACCTCGTCGTGATAGCGCGCCCACTCTGGTCGGGTCCCGTCGAGGTCGGTGAAGCCGTACACCCGGGACAGCCCGCCGCTGTCCACGGACTGGCCGTGCCAGCGGGCCCGGTCCGGGTCGGCGGCGAGGGCCGCGACCGCGCGACCGACGAAGGCCGGCGTCTCGGACATGACGAAGTGCGGTTCCTTCGCCGCGCCGGCACGCCAGTTCTCCTCGGTGACCCCGAAGTGCTCGAGCATCGCCTCGGATCGCAGCCAGCCCGGGGTGAGCGCGACCGACGTGCCACCGTGCGGCGCCAACTCGTGCGCCCAGATGAACCCGAGCCGGTTGACCGAGACCTTGGCCAGGTCGTAGAAGACCGAGAGCCGGTACGTCTGGTCGTTGTACGCCTTCGTACCGTCGCCGATCTCCACCACCAGACCGCCGGGCCGGCGGATCAGCAGCGGCAGCGCGAAGTGGCTGGTGATGATGTGCGTGTCGATGGCCAGCCGCAGCGTCCGGAAGCCGGCCTCCAACGGTTGCTCCCAGACCGGCTTCTCCCAGGTGATCAGCGGATCGCCGCCCCAGATGTCGTTCACCAGCACGTCGAG
The DNA here is from genome assembly GCF_044753725.1 of Micromonospora sp. NPDC093243. Classification (NCBI taxonomy): domain Bacteria; kingdom Bacillati; phylum Actinomycetota; class Actinomycetes; order Micromonosporales; family Micromonosporaceae; genus Micromonospora; species Micromonospora sp. NPDC093243. Next base: position 796,698 of record NZ_JBIVNT010000004.1, read on the forward strand.
GCGGCCCTGCTCGGCGTCGATCCGGGCGACCAGGTCCCGGACCTGCTCGGCGACCAGATGGTCGACCACGACGGCGATGCCCGTACCGCCGGCCGCGGTGACCAGCTCGGCGGTCTCCTCGATGGTCTCCGGCCGGTCCATCTCCGAGCGGCCGGCTCGGCTGCTGCGGCCGGTGGCGTAGACGGTGGCCCCGGCCGCCCCGAGCTGGACGGCGATCTGCCGGCCCGCGCCCCGGGTCGCCCCGGCGACCAGCGCGACCTTTCCTGTCAGCGGTTTCGTCATGGATCCGAGGCTGTCACCGATACCTGACAGCCGAAGTCCAGTTTTCGGATCGGGTGTCGTCCGTCATGCTCGCCGGCATGCACCTGCTGCTCTCCGGCGTCGTCGGCTCGGTCGCGTACGGTCTGGCCGGCCCGGGCTCGGACACCGACCGGATCGGCGTCTTCGCCGTGCCGACGGTCGCGCTGCACGGCCTGCGCCCGCCCCGCGAATCGGTGGTCACCATCGACCCGGACGTGACGCTGCACGAGGCCGCGAAGTGGTGCCGCCTGGCGCTGAGCGGCAATCCGACCGCCACCGAGCTGGCCTGGCTGCCCGACGACTGCTACGAGACCCGCACCGAGTTCGGCGAACGGCTGATCGCCATCCGGTCGGCCTTCCTCAGCGCGCCCCGGGTCCGGGACGCCTACCTGGGGTACGCGGGACAGCAGTTCCGCAAGCTGGAGTCGCGTGCCGACGGCAGCTTCTCCGCCGACACCCGACGGCGCACCTCGAAACACGCCCGACACCTGGCCCGGCTGGTGCACCAGGGCCGGCTGCTCTACGCCACCGGCGTGCTGGAGATCCGGCTCGCCGACCCGCAGTGGTTCCGGGGATTCGGCGACCGGGTGGCCGGCGGCGAGCTGGCCGAGGCGCGGGCGCTGCTGGCCGAGGCCGAGCAGGACTTCGACCGGATCCGCACTCCGCTGCCGGACCGTCCGGACGAGGCGACGGTGGAACGTTGGCTGCTCGACGTGCGGGCCGCTCACCTGCCCGCGGAGCTGAGCCCCCGCTGACCTGCCCCACCCGGCATCGCTGAGCCCGCGCTCAACTGGCGGGGGTCGGGTCAGTCCAGCAGCCGGACGCGGACCCGGCGGTTGGCGCGGCCCTTGCTCTCCACCTTGACCACCTGCACCTTGCCGATCTGGGCGGTGGAGGCGACATGGGTGCCGCCGTCGGCCTGCACGTCCAGCCCCACGATGTCCACGATCCGCACCTCCCGCTCCTCAGGCGGGATCAGATTGGACTGGGTACGGATGATGTCCGGCAGCGCCAGTGCCTCCGACCGGGGCAGCACCCGGACCGCGACCGCCCGGTCGGCGGCCACCTCGACGTTGACCAGCTCTTCGATCCGGGTCTTGAAATCGGGCGGCACCTCGGGAAGGTTGAAGTCCATCCGGGCTTCGCCGGGCTCCATGTTGCCGCCGGTGACCAGCGCGCCGAAGTCGCGGAACACCACGCCGCAGAGCACGTGCAGACCCGAGTGGGTACGCATCAACCGGGTGCGCCGCTCGTCCTCGACCGCGCCGGTCACCGCGGTGCCGGCCGGTGGCACCGGGTCACCCTCGGCGGGGATCAGCCAGAGGTCGTCGCCCTTGCGGGTGCCGACGATGCGGGTCTGTACGCCCTGCCAGAGCAGCACTCCGTGGTCGGGTGGCTGCCCGCCGCCGCCGGGGTAGAAGGCCGAGCGGTCCAGCACGATGCCCTGTTCCGGGTCGGCGTGCAGCACCGTGCACTCCCACTCGCGCAGGCTCGGATCGGCGAGGTCCAGCCGGTGCGTCCGGCCGTGGTGTGTGACGCCCATGTCAGGGCACGTTACTCGTTGAGGAAGCCGGATATCCGCGCCCGCAGATCGGCGCGCTCCGACCAGAGCACGCCGGGCCGGTCGTACACGTGCAGGGTGGCCGCCGGCAACGCGGCGGCGAGCTGCTCGGCGACCTCGACCGGGTGCAGGTCGTCGCCGGCACAGCCGATCACCAGCGCCGGGGCGGTGACCGCGCCCAGCGCGCCGACGTCCGGCAGCGCGACCTGCTCCGGCAGGCCGGCTAGCCCGGGGGCGAGCCCGTCGCGGAGCAACTGGTCCAGGCGCTGCCGCAGGTAGGCCCAGCCGGCCGGGGTGTTACGCACGGCGGCCGGCAGCTCGACGGAGACCACCTCCGCGACCGCCGACGCGTCGCCGCTCTGCACCGCCTCCAGCAACGCGGTCAACCGCTGCCGGGCCACCTCGCCGCGCGGTCGGTCGAGCACCGCGGGCAGGAAGAAGACCATCCGCTCGAAGCGGTCCGGGCTCTCCACCAGCAGCCGGCAGAGCGCGCCGGCGCCGAGGCTGGCGCCAAACGCCCTGGTGGCACCGCCCAGGTCGGCGATCGCCCGCAGGTCGCGGGCCAGGTCGGGGTAGCTCCACGGCCCGGGTGGCGCATCGGAGCGGCCGTGCCCGCGGAACTGGAAGAAGAGCTTCCGACCGGCCACTCCGCTGCCGAACGGCCGGGTCGTGGCGATGCCGTTGCCCAGCCCGTGCGCGAAGACGGTGACCGGGTCACCGGCGCCGGTGACCAGCCGCTCCAGGCGTACCCCGTGCGGCGTGGTGACCAGCTCGGTCTCCGGTTCGGGCAGCGCCGGTCGGCCGGTCCGCGGCCCGCCCGGGCCGGGGCCCCAGGTGCGCGGCCCGCCGTCCGGCGGAGGCGGCCAGCGAAAACCTCTCACCAGAAGCCTTTGCCGTCGCTCAGGTCGCGCAGCCCGACCCGGACGTCGAGCAGGTAGATGAGAGCGGCGGCGATGCCGATCAGTCCGAAGAGGCTGATCGGGCCGAAGCCGAGCAGGGTCAGCACGAGGCAGACCGCCAGGATGGCGATCCAGCCGCCCTTGGGCAGGGTGCCGATGGCGGCGAAGGCGTCGGATCGCTGGGTGATGGCGTGCACCAGCGCGACGCCTTGGATGATCAGCGCGAAGACGAGCAGAACCAGCTCGATCACGTAGCGGACTTCGAAGGCGAAGATCGGCGCGGCGTTGGCCATGACGGCAAGCTTATGTCGGCGACCCCGGATACGTCCGACAGGACGCCTCCGGGGTCGCCAGTGGAACTGTTTACTCAGCGGCCGGGCGGGTCCGCTTGGTGGCCCGGGGCAGCTTCGCCGACGGGGTGGCGGCCGGCTTGGTGGCCTTGACGGTCCGGGTGGCCTTCTTCGCGGCGGCCGGCTTGGCCTGCACGACCTCGGCAACCTCGGCCGGGGTCGGCACCTCGGCCTCGGCGGTCGCGGCCGGGGCGGTGGCCGGCTTCGCGACCGGGTCGGCCTCGGTCGCCTCGATGTCGGCGTTCACGGTGTCGGCGGCCTCCAGGACGCCGGCGCCGACGACCCGCTCTCCGCGGGCGACGAGCGCGCCGTACGCGGCCAGTGCCCGCTCCTGAGCGACCTGGGCGCCGGCGAACACCACGGCGGCGTTGCGGGTGGCCGCGGCGCGCAGCTTGTCGAGGTCGGCGGCCTCGCGGAGCTTGGCCAGGTCGGCCGCCTCGCGGAGCTTGGTCAGGTCGGTCGGGACACCGCGCTCCCGCAGGCTGTCGGCCGTCTCGTTGGCGGTACGCAGCGTCGCGGTGGCCTTCTCGCGCAGCTCGACCCCGGTGACCACGGCCTTGCCGCCGAGCTCGGCGACGACCCTGGTGCCGAGGTCGCTGACCACGGTGGGCAGCTTGCGCAGCTGCTGGAACGCCAGCTCGCCGGCGCCGGCGGCGGCGTAGAGGGGGGCCGGGATGCGGTTGGTCTTCGGCTGGGTCATGACGTCTCCTCCTCGGCCGCGTCGGCGGCCTTCGGGGCCGCCGGACCGGCGGCCTTCTTCACGGGGGTGGTGGTGCTCGGCGGGGCGGGCGCCGGACCGGCCTCGGTGACGGCGACCGATTCGAGGACCGCCTCGGTCGGCGTGCCGTCCGGTGTGGTCGGTCCGGTGGCGGCGGGGTTCACCAGGCCCGCCGACTCGTCCGGGGTGTCGAGCCGGGCGTTCTCCCGGCGGAAGGTCTCGTAGATCTGGCTCAGGGACTGCTTCTGCGCCATGGTGAGGTCGGGATCCACGGCGATCGCCGCGAGCACCCCCTGACCCTCCTTGTCGTCCAGCAGCCCGGCCCGCAGGTACATGGCCGGCGTGGAGACCCGCAGCGCGCTGGCGAGCTGCTGGAGCACCTCGGCGCTCGGCTTGCGCAGGCCGCGCTCGATCTGGCTGAGGTACGGGTTGCTGACCCCGGCCTGCTCGGCGAGCTGGCGCAGCGAAATCTTCGCGTTTCGCCGCAGATCACGAATGAACCCGCCGACGTCGGGAAGGTCCTTACCAGTGGCCATGCGACCGACGGTAACCGGCCCTGCTAGCTGTTGCAAGCGTTTTGCTAGCCAGAGTTAGCAACGTCTCATCCAAGCGCTTGCATGAACATCGCCCGCTGGTACCTTCCTCCGATGACCAAGATCGAGGTGAACGGCGCGGTGCTGGCGTACGACGAGGTCGGCGAGGGCAGCCCGGTGGTGCTGCTGCACGCCGGCATCGCGGACCGGCGGATGTGGCGGAAACAGGTCGACGCGCTGGCCACCCGGCACCGCGTGATCGTTCCCGACCTGCGCGGCTACGGCGAATCGGAGCTGCCGCCGGCCCCGTTCACCCACCACGACGACGTGGTCGGGCTGCTGGACGCGCTCGACCTGCCCCGGGCCGCCCTGGTCGGCTGCTCCTTCGGTGGCCGGGTCGCGGTGGACACCGCGCTGGCCCACCCGGAGCGGGTCTCCGCGCTCGCCCTCATCGGCGCCGCCATCTCCGGCCACGAGTGGTCCGAGGAGACCGAGCAGCTCTGGGACGACCTGGTCGGCGAGGTCGATCCGGAGGACTTCGTGGCCAGCGCCGCCGGCGAGGTGCGGTTCTGGGTGGTGGGCCCGTCCCGGCAGCCGGCGGACGTCGACCCGGAGCTGATCCGCTTCGCCGAGGAGATGGACCAGCGCGCGCTCGCCGCCGAGTTGGCACTCAGCGCCGTCGAGGTCGGCGAACTCGACCCGCCGGCGATCGAGCGGCTCCGCGAGCTGCGGATGCCAGTACTGGTCGGGGCCGGCGCCGACGACCTCGGGGACATCCGCCGCCTGGCCGACCGCATCGCGGCCGAGGCCCCCCAGGCGGTACGCCTACCGGACGTACCCGACGCCGCCCACCTGGCGCCCCTGGAGCAGCCCCACCCGATCAACGCCGCCCTGCTCACCTTCCTCCCCTAACCCCCGCACCCCCACCCCCGACCCCTCGACCCGTTGATCAAGAGGTTCGCGTCAGTCCGGAGATCGAACTTGACGCGAACCTCTTGATCAACGCCGGTCCCAGGGGCCGGCGGGCGGGGGTGGGGTTACCAGAGGGGGCGGATGGCGCCTACGGGGACGCCGCCGCCCAGGAGGGGGAGCTCGGCGTACTCGGTGAGGACCGGGGCCTCGACGCCGAGGCGTCGTAGCGCGGAGACCAGCACCGGCATCCGGGCCCGGGCGGCGCCGTCGTCGATCTTCAGGGCCACCGCGCCCACCCCGGGCAGCGCCACCGCGATCACGCCCTCCGCGCCGACCTTGGCGAGCAGGCCCGGGATGCCGCGCATCAGGCGGGTGTCGTCGGCCTCGGTGCCGCCGACGATCTCGGGGTACGCCCGCATCGCGTCGGCCACCGTCCGGGGCAACGAGCCGACCTCGGCCGCGACCAGCTGGAGGAACGCCCCGGCCAGCCCGGTCAGCGAGACCGCGAGCACCGGCGCGCCGCAGCCGTCCACGCCCACGGCCGCCGCCTCCTCGCCGGTGAACTCCTCGATCGCCGCGCGCAGGCGCTGTTGCAGCGGGTGCTCCGGGCGCCAGTAGCCGTCCAGCGGCCAGCCGGCCGCCCGGCAGGTGAGCAGCATGCCGCTGTGCTTGCCGGAGCAGTTCATCTGCGTCCGGGTCGGCCCGCCCCCGGCCCGCAGCACCGCGGCGCGGGCCGCCTCGCCCACCGGCAGGTCCGGCGGACAGTGCAGCGCCGACTCGTCCAGCCCGGCGCGGGCGAGCAGCGCACCGACCCGGGCGAGGTGGAACTCCTCACCGGCATGGCTGGCGGAGACCAGCGCCAGGTCGGCCGGATCGGCCAGCGACAGGCCGGCGCGGAGCATCCCGATCGCCTGCATCGGCTTGCTCGCCGAGCGGGGGAAGATCGCGGATGTCACGTCGCCGGTGGCGGCCACCGTCGCCCCGGACGCGTCCAGCACCACCACCGAGCCGCGGTGCATCCCCTCCACGAACCCGGACCGGACCACTTCGGCGAGCGGCGCGCCGCCCTCGTACGTCTTTCCCACGGTGTGGACGGTACCGACGGGTGCGCGGCGGGCGACGCCCGGGTGACCAGGTCTTCCCGGATTCAGTGACAGGAGTGCCGGACGGGGCTGCCCTTACAGCCCGAGCAGCTCGCGGGCCTGCGCGGTGGTCAGCGGCGGGCGCTGCGCGAGCTGGGCGAAACCGACCGCGCGGGCGACCAGCTGCATGTTGGACTCCACCGGCCGCCCCTTGGCGTAGGTCACGGTGTCCTCCATGCCGACCCGCAGGTGCCCGCCGGCGGAGAGCGACGCCAGCAACACCGAGATGCTGCTGCGACCGATGCCGGTGGCGGAGAAGGTGGTCCCCTCCGGCAGGTCGCGCAGCATCTGCCGGGCCGCCACCAGCGTCTCGGTGGTGCCCGGCATGCCGCCCGGCACGCCCATCACGAAGTCGACGTGCACGTGCCCGCCGTGCGGCAGGCCGTACTTGCCGAGCAGCCGCTGCAACGCGGTCAGGTGGCCGAGTTCGAAGATCTCGTACTCGGGCACGACGCCCCGCTCCTGCATCCGGGTGTGCAGGTCGACGATGAACTCCCAGCGGTTGAGGAAGACGTCGTCGCCGAAGTTGACCGTGCCCATGGTGCAGGAGGCCATGTCCGGGCCGGCGTCGAGCACCGCGAGCCGGGCGGCCTCCGGGTCGGTGACCGCGCCACCGGAGGAGAGCTGGACGATCAGGTCGGTGCTCTCCCGCAGCGCCGCCACGGTCTCGCGCAGCCGACCCTGGTCGAGGGTGGGCCTCGCCTCGTCGTCCCGGATGTGGACGTGGATCACGGCGGCGCCCAGCGCCTCGCACTCCTTCGCGGTGAGCAGCAGCTCGTCGAGGGTCACCGGCAGCGCCGGAACCTCCGCCTTGGCCGACTCCGCGCCGGTGGGGGCAACCGTGATCAACGTCCCTGTCGTCATGCCGGGATCCTAGACGCCGGGCTCAGACCGGGTCGATCGCCGCCGCGGTCTCGTTGATCAGGAGGCGGGCGTCCTCCGGGACGTTCCGCTTGATCACCGCCAGCGCGATCTGGCCCAGCTCGTAGTGGTGCACGGCGGTGCCGACGAAGCCGACCGCCCGGCCGTCGAGGGTGACCGGGGTGCCGGCGACCGGCGGTTGGTCGGTGGTCACACCGTCCAGGTGCAGCAGGACGAGACGGCGCGGCGGACGGCCCATGTTGTGCACCCGGGCCACCGTCTCCTGGCCCCGGTAGCAGCCCTTCTCCAGGTGCACCGCCGGCTCGATCAGGTCCACCTCGGCGGGGATGGTCCGGTGGTCGGTGTCCACCCCGACCCGGGGCCGGCGGGCGGCCACCCGGATCGCCTCGTACGCCCAGAGCCCGGCGACGGGCACTCCGGCGCCGCGCAGCTCCGCGACCACCTGCTCCATCGACTCCCGGGGCACCAGCAGGTCCACGCCCAGCGGAACCCGGCGGGCCCAGCCACCGACGGGCAGCGGCTTGACCGCGTACCGCACGGACGGCCGGGGCGGCACCGTGCCCTGGCGGAACTTCGGACCCGGCACCGCGACCGCGTCGGGTGCGGCCAACCCGGTCACCCCGAGCGTCTCGAGCGCCGCGGTCGCCTCCGGCCCGACCAGCGAGAGCAGGGCGTGGTCGGCGGTCGCGTCGCGCGGCTCGACCTTGCTGAAGAACCGCATCTTCTCCAGGTAGGTCAGCAGGCCGCCGGTCGCTCCCGGCTCGGTGTCCAGCCAGGTGGTGAGGCCGTCCTCGGCCACCATGGCGTGCTGCTCGACGTGCCCGTGCGGGGAGAGGACCAGCAGCTCGGTGCCCTCACCGGCGGTCAGGTCGGCGAGGTGCTGCGAGGTGAGCGTGTGCAGCCAGCTGGCCCGCTCCTCGCCGGGCACCGCCACGACACCCCGGTGGGACCGGTCGACCAGGCCGACCGCGGTGTCGAGGACGCGCTGCTCGCGCATCGGATCGCCGTAGTGGGCGGCGACCCCGCGTACCCCGGCCGCGACGTGCGCCGGCTCGGGCTGGTCGCGGGTGGCCTCGTCGATGCTCTCGACGGCCACCGCGCCCGCGATGTCGATCATTCCGAGTCCCCGTTCTCACAGCGGCCGCAGAGGCCGAAGAGCGACACGTGCCCGATGTCGACCCGGAACCCCCGCTGCTCAACCAGCTGGTCGGCGAGCGGCCGGAGCAGGTCGGGATCGATCTCGTCGATCGCCCCGCACTGCCGGCAGACCAGGTGGACGTGCTGGTGCTCCCCGGCGGCGTGGTACGTCGGCGAGCCGTGCGAGAGATGGGTGTGGGTCACCAGGCCGAGCCGTTCCAGCAGCTCCAGCGTCCGGTAGATGGTGGTGATGTTCACGCCCGCGGCCACCTCACGGACGGCCGTGTGCACCTGTTCGGGGGTGGCGTGACCGAGGTCCAGCACCGCCTGGAGGACGAGCTGTCGCTGCGCCGTCAGCCGCAGGCCACGGGAGCGGAGCATTTCCGCGAGGGAGGATTCGGACACCGTCCGATCATAGTTCGGCCGCCACGGCGCTCCCGGGCCGCCGCGTCCGCCGCTACGCTCGGCGGTCATGGTGACATCGAGGATCGCCGTGCTCGGTCGCGGCGCCGTGTCCGCCGGGGAGCCGGTGCTACGCGGGGACGACCTGGGTGTGCTGCGCGGCGACGGGCTCTTCGAGACCATGCACCTGCGCGACGGGCGGCCGTGGCTGCGGGACGCCCACCTGGGCCGGCTGGCTCGGGCCGCGGCGGCCGTGGAGCTGACCCTGCCGCCCCGGGCGGTGCTGGTCGGGCTGCTCGACGCGGTCCGCGCCGGATGGCCGGCCGAGGTGGAGGGCGCACTGCGGCTGGTCTGCACCCGGGGGCCGGAGGGCGGCGGGCCACCGACCGTCTACGCCACCCTCGCCGAGGTCCCGGCGGCGTCCCGGCGCGCCCGGGCCACCGGGATCACCGTGGCGACCCTGCCGCTCGGCGTGCCGGCCGAGTCCCGGACCGCCCTGGACTGGCTGCCCGCCGGGATCAAGTCCACGTCGTACGCGGTGAGCACCGCGGCTCGCCGCTGGGCGCAGCGGGCCGGCGTCGACGACGTGCTCTGGGTCTCCTCCGACGGGTACGCGCTGGAGGGCCCGACCGCGAACCTGGTCTGGCTGGCCGGCGACACCCTCTGCACCGTGCCCGCGGCCAGCACCGGCATCCTGCCCGGCACCACCGCCGCCTGGCTGCTCGGGCACGCCGGCGAGCTGGGCTTCGACGCGGCCGAACGGATGGTCACGCCGACCGAGCTGCGCGCCGCCGACGGGGTCTGGTTCAGCTCGTCGATACGCGGCCTCACCGAGGTCACCGCGCTCGACGGCGAGCCGCTCCCCCGCTCCCCGCACACCCCACCGCTGCAGAAGCTCGTCGCCTTCCCCGTGCCGGACGTCGAACAGCCGTGATCATGAGGTTGACGGCGCTTTCCGCGCACGGCGGAGCCGTCAACCTCATGATCAACGTGACTGGCAGGCGGGAGGGGGTGGGGACCGAGCGGTCAGCCAGCGACGCGGGTGAGGCGGGCGGACAGGTGCGGGCTGAGGTCGTGGCCGACCGCGGCCATCTCCTGGGCGTAGAGCAGGGCGCCCTCGACGATGCCGAAGAGCCGGTGCCCCGCGGTGACCTCCTTGGCCGTCGCCGTGCGCACCACGGCGTCGGTGACCAGCTCGACCTGGGTGCCGTTACGCCGGCCGAGGTAGAGCTCCATCACCCCGGTCGGCGTGGTCAGCAACGCCTCCAGCTCGTTGGTGGCCCGGTCACCGTCGAACACCGGGCGCCACCAGCCGACCTCGCGGCCGGCCGGGCGCACCGGGCGGCTCTGCTCGTCGAGGATCCAGGCCCGCGACTCGTAGGAGAGGAACGGCCGCCCGTCGTGGCTGATCCGGATCTCCTGGGCGAAGTCGAAGTCCTCGATCGTGGGGAACCCGCCCCGGCCACGGCCGCGCCACACGCCGATGTACGGCAGCAGGCCGTCCAGGGCGGGGTGCAGTTTCGGGCCGACCCGCAGGTCGTGGCTCTCCTCGTAGGGGTACGGCTCGACCGGCGGCGCGTTCAGCCACGGCGGCGGCTGCAGGGGATTGTCGTCCGAGGGATTCGCGCTCACCATACGTCCTTCGTTCGCGACTGCGGGGCTCGCAAACCCGGCTCACTCCTCGCGCTCACGATTGCTCCTTCGTTCGCGACTGCGGGGCTCGCAAACCCGGCTCACTCCTCGCGCTCACCATTTACCTCTCGACAGGCGTACAGCCAGATAGACCAGGCCACCGGCGAGCGCGCCCAGGCCGGCGACCAGCAGGCTGACGAACCCGATCTCGGTGACCATCCCGCCCATCCTATGCTGGGCCTCATGGCCCGCACTCTCGTCGTCAAGGCCACCGCCGGCGCGGACGCTCCGGAGCGGTGCGCCCAGGCGTTCACGGTGGCCGCGACGGCCGCCGCAGCCGGCGTGCACGTCTCCCTCTGGCTCACCGGGGAGTCCACCTGGTTCGCGCTGCCCGGGCGCGCCCAGGAGTTCGAGTTGCCGCACTCGGCCCCGCTGGCCGAGCTGCTGCACGTGGTGCTGACCAGCGGCACCGTCACCGCCTGCACCCAGTGCGCCGCCCGCCGGGAGATCGGCCCGGACGACGTGCTGCCCGGCGTACGGATCGCCGGCGCCGCGGTCTTCGTCGAAGAGGCGATGGCCGAGGGCGCGCAGGCGCTGGTCTACTGATCACCGGTCCACGCACCCGGGCCTGCTATGTCCGGTAAGGGCGGACTGCCGATACTGACCCGGTATGTCAGACCGCTGCCTACGATTCGGATGTGAGCGAGACGGCAGAGCGGTTCTTCGAATCGCTGCCGGCGCGCGCCCCCGACGTCCTGCGCGGCCTGGTCAGCGGAACCCTCCAGATCGAGCTCTCCACCGATGACGAGACCGACCACTGGCTGGTCGTGATGCGGCCGGGAACGGTCGAGGTGAGCCGTCACCGCGGGCCGGCCGACGCCCTCTGGTACAGCAGCGCGGACCTCTTCGACCGGCTGGTGCGCGGCGAGGCGCAGGGAGTCGCCGCGGTGTTGCGCAACGAGAGCACGTTCAGCGGAAACGTGGTGCTCTTCCTGGCCTTCCGGAGGTTCTTCCCGGACCCACCGGGCACCCGTGATCCGCGCGAGGCGGCTCGGGAGCAGACCGGACGGCTGGCGTGAAGGACCTGGTCAGCATCCTGGACGGCAACACCTTCCTGGTGACCGACCGGCGCGGTGACATCGAGCCCTCGTTCGACTTCCCCACCGGGCTCTTCTCCTTCGACACCCGCTTCCTCTCCACCTGGCTGCTGACCCTGGACGGGGAACGGCTGCACGCGCTCTCCATCGACGACGCGGAGTCCTACCGCACCCGGTTCTTCCTGGCGCCCGGTGAGCCGACGCACTACCTGGACGCCCGGGTCTCGGTGATCCGCAGCCGGGCGATCGGCGGCAGCTTCGAGGAGGAGCTGACCGTGCTGAACCACTCGCGTGATCCGGTCGAGTTCACCCTGCGACTCGACGTCGGCGCCGACTTCGCCGACCTCTTCGAGATCAAGCACGCCCGCCAGAAGAAGGGCCGGACCACGGCCACGGTGAGCGGCAACGAACTGCGGCTGACCTACCGCCGGGAGGCCTTTCACCGGGAGGCGGTGGTCACCACCAGCGAGCCGGGGCAGATCGACGTGTCGGGCATGACGTTCCGGATCCGGATCGACGGACACGGCGAGTGGACCACGCGGCTGCACGTGGCGACCGTGGTCTACGGCGCCCGCGGCGAGGACATCCGCGCCACCCTGCCGTACGGCGGCAGCCGGAACGTGGCCGCCATCCAGGCCGAACAGACCGAGCTGATCGAACGCGCGCCGAAACTCGGCTGCGACTGCCAGCCGCTGGCCGGCGCGTACCGGAGCAGCCTGAACGACCTCGCGGCGCTGCGCTACGAGTCGATCGCCCTCGGGGTCCGGCTGCTCGCCGCCGGCCTGCCCTGGTTCATGACCCTCTTCGGTCGGGACAGCATCTTCACCTCGCTGCAGGTGCTGCCGTTCCTGCCGGAGCTGATCCCACCGACCATCCAGATCCTCGGCGGTCTCCAGGGGCACCGGGTGGACGACTTCCGGGACGAGGAACCGGGGAAGATCCTGCACGAGCTGCGGTACGGGGAAACGGCCGGCTTCGAGGAGCAACCGCACTCGCCCTACTACGGCTCGGCGGACTCCACCCCGCTCTTCGTCATCCTGCTCGACGAGTACGAGCGGTGGACCGGGGACAGCCAGCTGGTGCTCCTGCTCGAGTCGCAGATCCGGGCCGCGCTGGACTGGATCGACGGCTACGGCGACCTGCTCGGCACCGGCTACATCTGGTACCAGACCCGCAACCACGAGACCGGGCTGCAGAACCAGTGCTGGAAGGACTCCTGGGACGCCATCTCCTTCGCCGACGGTCGGCTGCCCGGCTTTCCCCGGGCCACCTGCGAACTGCAGGGGTACGCCTACGACGCGAAGATCCGCGGGGCCCGGCTGGCCCGGAAGTTCTGGAACGACCCGGCGTACGCCGACCGGCTGGAACGGGAGGCCGCCGAGCTGAAGCAGCGGTTCAACCGGGACTTCTGGATCGCGGACCGGGAGTACTACGCGCTCGCCCTGGACGCCGACGGCCGGCAGGTGGACGCTCTCGCCTCGAACATCGGCCACCTGCTCTGGAGCGGCATCGTGGACGAGTCCCGGGCCGGCCGGATCGCCGAGCACCTACTCGGGCCGCGGCTCTTCTCCGGTTGGGGCGTCCGGACCCTCGCCGACGACCAGGGTCGGTACAACCCGATCGGCTACCACGTCGGCACGGTCTGGCCGTTCGACAACTCGATCATCGCCTGGGGGCTCTGGCGATACGGCTACCGGGAGGAGGCCGGCCGGATCTGCGATGCGATCCTGGCCGCGTCCCGGTTCTTCGACGGGCGGCTGCCGGAGGCGTTCGCCGGGTACGAGCGGAACCTCACCGACTACCCGGTGCGGTATCCGACCGCGTGCAGCCCGCAGGCCTGGTCGACCGGGACACCGTTGCTGCTGCTCCGGGTCATGCTCGGCCTGGAACCGCAGGGCGAGCACCTGATCATCGACCCGGCCGTGCCGGAGGGCATGGGCCGCATCGAGCTGCTCGACATCCCCGGCCGCTGGGGCAAGGTCGACGCCCTGGGCCGCAGCCGCACCCCCACCGACCAATCCCAACCCTGACCCCAACCCCGCCCCGTCCCGCCCCCTGGCCTCCAGCCGCCCGGTGATCATGAAGTTGTTGTCACTCACCACGGCGTGTCGCGGCAATAACTTCATGATCACCGGGACGGTCAGGCGCGAGGACCGGGTGGGGGTCAGGGGGTGGGGCGGGGTTAGGGGGTGGGGCAGGGGTGGGTGGCGGTCAGGCGGAGGTGGTCGGCTCGGGCGTCGGCCAGGACGGTCACCGGGCCGGCGCGATAGGCGTACGCGTCGGGGGTGTCCAGAACCGGGCCGGCGGTGGCGAGCGGGGCGAGGGCGGCGGCCGGGTCGGTCGCGCCGGCGGCGACCTCGGCGGCGCGGGCGGTCCGGGCGGCGCCGCCGCCGGGGCAGGGCGCGCTCACCAGTTCGGGCGTCGCCGGGCCCGGCTCACCGAGGGCCCGCAGCGCGTCAGCCAGGGCGACCGTCTCCGCGCCGGCCGGGCCGGTCGTCGGGGCGTAGCCGGCACCCACGAGCCGGCAACCGGTGCGAACGGTGAGCCGGACCCACCCGTCCTCGCCGGGTCGTCCGTCCAGGGCGACGAACTCGCCGACGTCGGCGCGCAGCCGCAGCCCGTCCGGCGTCGTCCGCACGCCGGCCCGCCAGCCCGCCGGCAGCCGGTCCGCGATCCGCTCGAGCAGCTCCCGCTCACCGTCCTCGGGCACGGCCACGTCGACACCCCGGGTCAGGGTCGCCCCGTCGGCGAACGGGGTGATCCGGCAGCCCCGGTCGACCCGCGCCGGGAGCAGCTCCCACACGACCGTTCCGCCGGCCGCCGCGGCCAGCTCACCAATCGCCCGGTCCACCACCGGACCCGCCTCGCCGAGGCTGCGCTGCTCGCGCACGCTGGGCGGGTCGTCGCGGACGGAGATCCAGGCCAGCACCCCGAGCAGCAACGCCCAGGCGACGGTGGCGGCGAGCAGCCAGCGCCGACGCCGGGTGGGGGTTGGCGCGTCAGGCCCGGTCGGCGGGGCATACCCCGCCTGCACAGCACCGCTCACCCGGTCATCGTGTCACGCGGCTGCCGCCCGGCCGGCGGCGCGTTCGGGGCCCGGGGCCGGCCGGGCCGGCGCGGGCGCGGTCAGCCGCTGGTGGGTCGGGGCGCGGCGTCCAACCGGTAGCCGACGCCCCGCACCGTACGTACCCGGGGCCCACCCGGCAGCGGACGCAGCTTGCGACGGAGCCGTTTGACGGCCGAGTGCAGGATCGCCGCGTCGCCCAGGTAGGCACCGCCCCAGACGGCGCCGAAGAGCCGCTCGTAGCTCCAGACCGAGATCGGTGGGGTGACCAGCCGGGCGAGCAGCTCCCGCTCGGTACGGGTCAGCGAGAGCGGTTCGCCGCGCCAGGTCACCAGGTGCCCGGCCCGGTCGACGAGCAGCTCGCCCCAGCCGACCGGACGCTCCGACGCCTCGCCCGTACCGTCGCCAGCAGTCGCTTCGGGGGGCTCCGCCTGCTCGACCGGCCGCGGCGCGGGTGGGGGTGACGCCGTCGGCGCGAACAGCACCGCCCGCAACTCGGCGAGGTCGGCGCAGCTCACCACCGGCGCGACCCCGTCGAGGCGGCGTAGCACCCGCTGGCGGACCGCGACGTCGGCGCTGACGCAGACGACGATAGGGACTTCTGCACCGGACACGCTGCCTCCTGGGCGGCCGTGCTGACGTGAGAAGCTCCCACCCATCGGCAGTGACGATCGCCGATGGGGCTCGGGCCAAGCCTAGCGGTAAGTCTCGGGCTCGTCACGGCCCGGAACCTGATCGACGGCTCGGGGCGTCGTCGGCGTACACGACCGGGGCCGGCCACCCGCGAGGGTGACCGGCCCCTGTCGATCAGAGCGGTGGGTCAGGCGGCGACGGTGACGCTCACCTCGTTGATGCCCCGGCCGGCGGTCACGGCGGTGTCGCCGTTGCCGTGCCGGGAGAGCGCCCGCAGGGTCCAGGCGCCGGGCGCGGCGAAGAACCGGAACTGACCGGCCGCGGAGGTGACCACCTCGGCGGTGAACTCACCGGTCGAGTCGAGCAACCGGACGTAGGCGCCCGGCACGGCCTCGCCCTCGGCGGAGCGGACGACGCCGGTGATGACGGTCTCCTTCTCCAGATCCAGGCTGGCCGGCAACGGCGCGGCCTGGTCGGGAGCGGCGCAACCCGCAGCGGTGGGAGCAGCAGGAGCAGTCATGGCTCAGGCCTCCCCCGGCTCGTCGCCGAGCGCGACCGGCACGCCGACCAGCGAGCCGTACTCGGTCCAGGAACCGTCGTAGTTCTTCACGCTGCGGTGCCCGAGCAGCTCCTGCAGGACGAACCAGGTGTGCGAGGAGCGCTCGCCGATCCGGCAGTAGGCGATGGTCTCCTTGCCGTCGTCCAGCCCGGCGTCGGCGTAGATCCTGCGCAACTCGTCGTCGGACTTGAAGGTGCCGTCCTCGTTGGCCGCCTTCGACCACGGCACGCTGATCGCGGTCGGGATGTGCCCGGCCCGCTGCGCCTGCTCCTGGGGCAGGTGCGCGGGGGCGAGCAACCTGCCGGCGAACTCGTCGGGAGAACGCACGTCGACCAGGTTCTTGGTGCCGATCGCGGCCACCACCTCGTCGCGGAAGGCCCGGATCGAGGTGTCCGGCTCCTGCGCGACGTACTGCGTCGCCGGGCGGGTCACCGCGTCCTTGACCAGCGGCCGGGCGTCCAGCTCCCACTTCTTGCGACCGCCGTCGAGCAGCTTCACGTCGCGGTGGCCGTAGAGCTTGAAGTACCAGTAGGCGTACGCGGCGAACCAGTTGTTGTTGCCGCCGTACAGGACCACCGTGTCGTCGTTGCTGATCCCGCGCTCGGAGAGGAGCGCCTCGAACTGGGTCCTGTTCACGAAGTCCCGGCGCACCGGGTCCTGCAGGTCGGTCTTCCAGTCCAGCTTGATGGCCCCGGCGATGTGGCCGGTGTCGTAGGCCGAGGTGTCCTCGTCGACCTCGACGAAGACGACGCCCGGGGCGTCGAGGTTCTTCTCGGCCCAGTCGGCCGAGACGAGTGCGGTGTCGCGACTCATCAGATCACTCCCTGGTCAGGATGGATGGTGAGCCAGCGCGCGGAGATCGAAGTGTGTAAGTGTCGCACCACGCGCGGGACCCCTTGGGAAGGACGGATCACGGGTTCGTGCGACGGCGCCGCTGCCGGGCGATGGGGGAAGGCACTGGGGTTTGCGAACCCTGCGTGCCGGTGGTCGCTCAGGCGACCGGGGACAGCCCCGCCGTCAGATGACGGGGCGACACAGGCAGGTGGCCACGCGGCACAGGTCGACCGCGCGCCGTTTGGTGAGGAGCGTCCCCATGGTCAGGGAGCCTACCAGCCACCACCGGCGGCGCCACCGGCCCGACCAGCATCCGGGACGCCGCCGCGAGCCCGGGGGGCCCGCTCGACTCAGCCGGCCGAGTTGATGGGTACGTCCTTCGCGTCCGCGGTGACCGTCAGCCCCTCGGGCGTCGGCCGGACCTCGCGGACGGCGAGTTGGAAGGGCAGGTCGGGCAGGGGCACGTCGATCGAGATGCCCTTGGCGTAGTTGTTCAGCAGCGTGCGGGCCAGCGGCAGGTTGGGCAGCCCTTCGGCGTCCAGGTTGTTGAAGCGCAGGCCGACCTGCCCCTGCTTGCTGACCGTCACGTCGGCCGTGCCGGTGACGGTCAGCTTCGCGCCGAGGATGTCCACCGGGGCGGTGACCGCGAGTTTGCCGCCCTGCTCGCCGAGGGTGAGGCCGGGCCGGTCGAGCAGGGCCGCCAGGCTCTGGTAGCTGATCGTGCCGGTGCCGTTGACGGTCTCGGCGACCACGTCGCCCTGGCCGGAGCGGATGGTGTCGAGCGAGGCCCGGACGTTGCGGGCGTCCACGTCGAGCTCCGGAAGGCTGATCGCGTCGCCCTGCACCGAGCCGCGCACCTCCCGCAGCACAATGGAGATGCGCTCGTAGCGGCCGTCGAACACCTGGTTCAGGAACGGGAAGCCGCCCACCTCGACCTCCGGCGGGGCGGACTGCGCGTTCTGCTTGGCCACCTCCTGGCGGACCTGGTCGGCGATGGCCCGCTCGGCCACCCCGACGGCCACCCGGTCGGCGATCACCAGGATCCCGCCCAGTACGAGCAGCAGGACGACGAGCACGACGAGCGCCTTGCGCCCGCGTCGCCGTGGACGTTCCTCGTACGCCGCTTGGGCCTGCGCCACACCGTCTCCTGTCTCCGCTCGCCGCGCCGCGGCGCATGGTCACTGCCGGTGCCGCCGGGCGGCGCACCGTTGGTACCCGGCCGGCGTCGCGCTCAACCGTACGTTCAGAGGAAGAGCATGCACATGGCGTACGCCGCCGGCGCGGCCAGGGCGAACCCGCCGAGTGGGCCCTGCATGTGCCGGGCGACCCACATGGTCGGCGGCTCGCCGGCCATCAGCCGGCCCGCCTCGGCGTAGCCCACGGCGAGGTCGGCCAGCACGGCGGTGACCGCCGCGACGAGCCCGATGATGGCCGCCCGGGTCGGGGTGAACGGAGTGACCAGGTAGCTGCCCAGCACGGCGCTGACCAGGGTGCCGACCATCGCGCCGCCGACCACGCCGGCCGCACCTCGGGGCACCTGCGGGGCGAGCCGCGGCCACGGCGCGACCGCGTCGGTCAACCGGGCCACGGTGAGCGCGACGCCGCTGGCGGTCAGGCAGACGGTGATCGCCTGGGTGCCGGCCGGGATCCGGCTCAGCACGATCAGCGTGCCGAAGGCGACAACGCCGACCACGATCAGCAACGTGGTGCCCAGCGAGTCGGTCACCCGAACCCGGTCGACCCGGCGGACCAGCTGACCGAGCACGCCGAGGACGAAGCCGCCGGCGGCGACGTAGCCCAGCGGCGCCAGGCCGGCGATGTCCGACTGCACCGCCGCCGTGTCGGCCGCCACGGCCGCGCCCACGCTTACCAGTGCGACCAGCAGCACCGCGGGCGGGCGCATGGCCATCGTCCAGGCCAGCACGAAGAGCAGCTGGACGCCGAAGATGACGATCGCGAAGGGCAACCGGTGCCCCGGCCCGGAGGTCTGCGCCCCGAGCACCAGGCCGACCCCGAGCAGGGCGGCGAAGCCGGCGGTGGCCACCGAGAGCGGCCGGCGCACCTCGACGGGCGGCACGACCTCCTCGTCCGGCTCGACCGCCGAGTCGTCGTCCGTACGACGGGCCGGCTCACCACCGCGCCGGGCTCGGCGGGGTCCGCTGCGCTCCCGGCGATCATCGTCGTCGGGACCCGGGCCGTTGCGCGGCGCCGGCGGCTGGCCGTGGCCAGGGCCCGGACGGGGCCCGTCGGACCATTGGTCCCGGCCGGTCTCGGGCGAGGTGGAGGGAAACACGCCCCGATCGTGCCAGACCGACCCCCCGGCGCGGAGGTCACGGGTTTCGACAACGTTAAAAGGTGCGCCGCGATCAAGGGCAAAGCGAACAAAGTGGAAGTGCTCCCACGGCGCTGGCGGAGCGATCGGTTACGCTCAACCCGTTACCCCGCCCGTCAGCGACGCCGGGACCCACGCTAGTTCTTCAGCGCACCCCCACCACGGAGTGCAGCTGGTCGCGTGCGGCCGAGAGGCCGCCGGGACGGAGGTGATCGTGGAGATCCTGCTGCTGGTGAGCGCACGCGCAGGCGAACCGTCCGCAGTGCTGCCGGCACTCGACCTGCTGCCCCACTCGGTTCGCACCGCGCCGCGCGACGTCCGCACGCTGGTCGCCGGCCCGAGTCCCGACGCGGTCATGGTCGACGCCCGCTCCGAGCTCAGCGAGGCCCGGGCGACCTGCCGGATGCTGCACGCCACCGGCCTGGGCGTCCCGCTGGTCGCGGTGGTCACCGAGGCCGGGCTGATCGCCCTGAACGCCGACTGGGGCGTCGACGACGTCATCCTCGCCTCAGCCGGGCCGGCCGAGGTCGAGGCCCGGCTGCGACTCGCGGTTGGCCGGCTGACCAACGCGGTCGCCGGCGCCGGCGGCTCGATCCGGGCCGGCGAGCTGACCATCGACCCGGACACCTACGCCGCCAAGCTCAAGGGCCGGCCGCTCGATCTCACCTACAAGGAGTTCGAGCTGCTGAAGTTCCTCGCCCAGCACCCGGGCCGGGTCTTCACCCGCGACCAGCTCCTGCGCGAGGTCTGGGGCTACGACTACTTCGGCGGCACCCGGACGGTGGACGTGCACGTCCGACGGCTACGGGCCAAGCTCGGCTCGGAGTACGAGTCGATGATCGGCACCGTCCGGCAGGTGGGCTACAAGTTCGTCGTGCCGCCGTCGCGGTCGCTGCCCGAGGCGGAGCACGCGCCGCTGCCGGTCTGACCCTCCCCCTCTCGGGGACTATTTCCCATATGCCCTTTTTGCGCCGACAGTCGGACCTATTCTGACTGCCGAGTTGTCAGCGGAAGGGGCGGCGGTGCGTGCGATGACCACGGGGGGCGGCGGGAGCCGGTGGACCGACCGGCTACGAACGCTGCTGCGGCCGGGTTCCACCGGCCGCGCGGTCGCGACCGTCGCCGTGGTGGTGGCTGTGCTGCTCGGCTCGGCGTACGCCCTGGGCCGGAGCCTGGTCCCGGACCGGCCGCAGCACAACGCCACCGGGGTCACCGGCGACCTGGACCCGGACTCCGCCGACCAGCCGGCCGAACCGGACACCTCGACCCCGCACCCGGACGGCCGCAGCGCCGGCCCGACCGAGGCGGGGCAGGACGGCTCCGCCCAGGACGCCACGGGTGACAGCCTGTTCGGCGCGCACTCCACCACCGGCAACCAGAAGGTCGCGCTGACCTTCGACGACGGACCGGATCCGCAGTACACGCCGCAGGTCCTCACGGCGCTTCGCGAGTTCGGCGTCAAGGCGACCTTCTGCGTGGTCGGGGAGAACGCGCAGAACCATCCGGACCTGATCCGGGCGATCGTGGCCGACGGGCACACCCTCTGCAACCACTCCTGGAACCACGACGTCACCCTGGGCAAGCGTTCGCCGGCCGCGATCCGGACCGACCTGTTGCGGACGAACGAGGCGATCCGGGCGGCGGTGCCCGACGCGCCGATCGTCTGGTACCGCCAGCCCGGCGGCGCGTGGACCTATCCCGTGGTCTCGACGGCGCACTCCCTGGGCATGACGCCGGTGCACTGGACGGTCGATCCGTCGGACTGGGACACACCCGGCGCGGGCCGGATCACCGCGACGGTACTCACCGCGGTCGAACCGGGATCGGTCGTGCTGCTGCACGACGCCGGCGGCAACCGGCAGGGCACGGTGGACTCGCTGTACCGCATCCTGCCGGACCTGACCTCGCGGTTCGAGCTGGAGGCGCTGCCGACCGACCCGACGTGACCCGGCGGACGGCCCAGGACGCCGGGACGCCGGCGGCACGCCGGGGCGGTCCGGCTACGGTGGCGGAATGAGCAGCGCCGAGCCCACGATCGACCAGGTGACCCGCAACGACCGACTCGCGTCCGCGGAGATCACCGACGTGCTGGCCCTGGCCCGTTCGGCGGGCGACACGGACGGCGCGGACCCGCTCGACGAACACGTCCTGCTCCGGCTGCGCGACCCGGCGGCCGCGGCCGTGCACCTGACCGCGCGGGCCGACGACGGGACGCTGACCGGGTACGCCCACCTGGACACCACCGACCCGGCCGACGGGATCGGCGTGGAGCTGGTGGTGCACCCCGCGTACCGGCGGCGTGGCACCGGCCGGGCGCTGGCCCGCGGAGTGCTGGCCTCGGCCACCGGTCCGCTGCGGGCCTGGGCGCACGGCGACCACCCGTCGGCCGCCGCGCTCGCGGTCGACCTGGGCTTCACCCGGGCCCGGGTGCTCTGGCAGCTGCGCCGGTCGCTGGCCGCCCCGCTGGGCGAGCCCCAACTGCCCGACGGCGTGACGCTACGCGCGTTCCAGCCGGGTACGGACGACGCGGCCTGGCTCGCGGTCAACGCCCGGGCCTTCGCCGACCACCCCGAGCAGGGTCGGTGGACCGCCGACGACCTGCGGGTACGGCTGGCCGAGCCGTGGTTCGATCCGGCTGGCTTCCTGCTCGCGACGGAGGACTCCACCGGGCGGCTGCTCGGCTTCCACTGGACCAAGGTGCACGAGCGCCCGGGCTCGGCCCGGATCGGCGAGGTCTACGTGCTGGGAGTGGATCCGACGGTGCACCGCGGCGGACTGGGCCGCGCGCTGAGCACCGCGGGGCTGGCATACCTGCGGGACCGGCGCGGCCTGGACCGGGTGATGCTCTACGTCGACGAGACGAACGCCGGCGCGATGGCCCTCTACGAGCGGCTCGGCTTCCTGCGTTGGTCGGCGCACGTCAACTACCAGCTGGGCTGACCTGACTGTGAGGCTGGCCGGGTCGGTCCGCAGATGATGGGCTGATGGTCGGCGGCAGCGGACGTGACTCTTGCTCTGACTGGCTTCGTGCCTTGG